>NZ_CP060731.1:0-1107500 GCF_014397415.1 Pseudoxanthomonas mexicana
GTGCGCCGCATCTTCTGCGTGGGCCGCAATTTCGCCGACCACGCGCGCGAGATGGGGGCGGCCGCACCGGCGTCGAAAGCCGAACGCGGCACGCCCGTGTTCTTCCACAAGCCGGCCGATGCCATCGTCACCGACGGCGCGGACGTCCCCTATCCACCCGGCACGAACGACCTGCACCATGAGGTCGAACTGGTCGTGGCGCTGGGCGCGGATGCGCCAGCCGGCGAGCTGTCGCGCGACGCCGCGCAGGCGCTGGCCATCGCGTATGGCGTGGGCCTGGACCTGACCCGTCGCGACCTGCAGGGCGCCGCCAAGGCGAAGGGCCTGCCGTGGGACACCGGCAAGGGATTCGATCATTCGGCCCCGATCAGTGAGCTGATCCTCGCGGCCGATGTCGGCGGGCTGGAGGAGCGCACGCTCACCCTGCGCGTGAACGGCGCCATCCGCCAGCACGGCGCGCTGCACGACCTGATCTGGGACGTGCCGGACATCCTGCACGAACTCTCCAAGCTTTATGCGCTGAAAGCCGGCGACCTGGTCTTCATGGGCACGCCGGCCGGCGTCGCCGCGCTGGTGCCGGGCGACAGCTTCGTCGCGTCGCTGGATGGCGTGGTGGAACTGGGCGGCCGCATCACGGGCTGACCGCAGCTTGCTTCGTCGACGCGCGCGGTTATAGTCCACGCCAGTGGCGAATCGGCGCCGTTCATGGAGATCCCGCAATGGGCATGGTCAGCGAGTTCAAGGAATTCATCGCACGCGGCAACGTGGTCGATCTGGCCGTCGGCGTGGTGATCGGCGCTGCGTTCGGCAAGATCGTCACCGCCTTCGTGGACAAGATCATCATGCCGCCGATCGGACTGCTGGTTGGCGGCGTGGATTTCTCCAAGTGGGCATGGACGTTGAAGGAAGCCACCGTGGACGCCGCCGGCAAGGAGGTGCCGGCCGTCGCGATCGGCATCGGAGAGTTCCTCAACACGGTCATCCAGTTCGTCATCGTGGCCTTCGCGATCTTCCTGCTGGTCAAGGCGGTGAACCGACTGCACCGCAAGCCCGACGCCGCACCGGCCGCGCCGCCCGAGGACGTGCTGCTGCTGCGCGAGATCCGCGATGCGCTGAAGAAGTGACGAAACGCGGCGTTCCGGATCGGCAACGCGGTCGACGGAAACACCGGGCCCCGGGCTGCTAAGCTCGGGGCCTTCGTTTTCCCGGGGTTCTCCATGCGTCTTGCTCCGTTGCTGCTCGCTCTTGCCGTCACCGCGCCCGCCCTTGCCGCTTCCCGCGAAACCCGTATCCCCGATGCCGCCCTCGCCACCGCCGCGCAGCTGCGCGAGCGCGCGCTCGCCGATCGGACCGGCTGGAACGTCGTCGAATCGCTGACCACCGAGATCGGGCCGCGCCTGGCCGGCAGCGACGCGGATGCGAAGGCCGTGGCCTGGGCGCAGGCGAAGTTCAAGGCCCTCGGCTTCGACAAGGTGTGGATAGAGCCGGTGACGTTCCCGAAGTGGGTGCGCCGCAGTGAGCGTGCCGCCGTGCTGGGCGAACATGCACAGCCGTTGACCGTCACCGCCCTCGGAGGCAGTCCGGCGGGCACGGTGGAAGCGGAGATCGTCCGCTTTGCCGACCTGGCCGCGCTGGAAGCGGCGCCCGCGGGATCGCTGGCCGGGAAGGTCGCCTTCGTCGACTACCAGATGACCTCCGCGCGCGACGGCAGCGATTACCGTAACGGCGGCGCGATCCGCTCGAAGGGTCCGTCGGCCGCGATCCGCAAGGGTGCGCTCGCCTTCCTGATGCGTTCGGCCGGCACCGACAACCACCGCGTCGCGCATACCGGCATCACCCGCTTCGATGAAGGCCTGACGCCGGTACCGTCCGCGTCGCTGACCATCCCCGATGCCGACCAGCTGGCCCGCCTGCTGCAGCGCGGCCCGGTGCGCGTGTCGCTGGCGCTGGATTGCGGCTGGGACGGTGAGTACACCTCGCACAACGTGATCGGCGAGATCACCGGGCGCAGCCAGCCGGAAGAAGTCGTGGTGATCGGCGCGCACCTGGATTCGTGGGATCTGGGCACCGGTGCGATCGACGATGGCGCCGGCATCGGCATCACGATGGCCGCCGGCCACCTGATCGGCCAGCTGAAGCAGGCGCCGAAGCGCACCCTCCGCGTGATCGCCTTCGCCAACGAGGAGCAGGGCCTGCATGGCGGCAAGGCGTATGCGGCGAAGCACCTGGGCGACATCGCGCGCCACCAGATCGCCGCCGAGAGCGACTTCGGCGCCGGCCGCATCTACGCCTTCAATACCGGCGCCCCCGACCACGCGCGCAAGGCCACCGAGCAGATCGCGCAGGCACTGGCGCCGCTGGGGATCGAGTACGCACCCGGCAAGGGCAGCGCGGGCCCCGACATCAGCCCGTTCGCGGCCAAGGGCATGGCATGGGCCTGGCTGGCGCAGGACGGCAGCGACTATTTCGACCTGCACCACAACGCCGACGACACGCTGGACAAGATCGATCCCTCCGCGTTGGCGCAGAACGTGGCGGCGTATGCGGTGTTTGCGTATCTGGCGGCGGAGGCCGAGGGCGATTTCGGCAGCCAGCTCAAAGAGTGAATGCGGCGTGAGAGCGACGCAAGTCGCGATGGAAGATCACCTCGATCTGACACGGATCGCGACTCACGTCGCTCCCACAGTGGCCCTGGTGGTCAGGCTCAGCGGTTGCGCTGCGCCCACTGCGCCAGGAACACCGCCGTCGCCGCCGCAACATTGAGGCTCTCGACCGCACCGCTGCCGGGAATCGACAGGCGCAGGTCGCAGGCCTCGGCCAGGCGCGCATCCATGCCCTCGCCCTCCGCCCCCATCACATAGACCAGCCGCGGCGGCAGCTTCGCTGCGAACAGGTCACTGCCGCCGCGCACGACGGTGGCAGCCAGCGAGAACCCTGCATTGCGCAGCTGGGCGGCCGCATTGTCGGCCTGTCCCATGCGCACCAGCGGCACCTGTTCTGCACCGCCTTCGGCCACGCGTGCTGCCGCGCCGGACAACGCCAGCGTCGACTCGCGCGGCAGCAGGATGCCGGCCACGCCGAAATGCGCGGCCGAGCGCAGGATCGCACCGAAGTTGTGCGGATTGCCCACGCCGTCCAGCCATAGCGCTGCAACGGGCTTGCCTTCGGGCAGCGTACGCAACCAGTCGGACATCGGCAGCGGCTCGACCTTCAGGACGTCCGCCACCACCCCTTCGTGATGCGTGCTGGCGGCCAGGCGGTCCAGGTCGCCCTCCTCCACCACGCGATAGCCGACGCGCTGCTTGACGCACCACGCCAACAGTGGCTTCAACGTCGGAATGCGCGATTCGGTCAGGTAGACCTTGCGGATGGCCTCCGGGCGGCGCGAGAACACCGCCTGCACGGCATTGAGGCCGTACAGGCGCAACTCGCTGCGCGCGGCGCTGGCGACGCCTTCGTCCCGCGACGGCGGTTCGCGCACGGAACGCTCGTCCTGCGTGCGCGGTGGTCGCCGCCGGTCCGGGGCACCGGGCGGTCGCGGCGGACGGTTGTTCCAGGGATTGCTCACGTCAGGCCTGCTTCTTCCAGAAGTGGGCATTGCGGATGCCCAGCGCCTCCGGATCGAACACCGGATCCAGGCCCAGCTTCTTCTGCCGCTCGTAGTCGCTCAGTGCAATCAGCGCGGGCTTCTGCAGGATCAGGATGGCGATGACGTTCAACCAGGCCATCAGGCCCACGCCGATGTCGCCCAGCGTCCAGGCCATCGCGGCATTGTGGTACGCGCCGAACACCACCATGCCCACGATGCCCAGGCGCAGCAGCAGGGTCGCCAGCGGGTGGGTCTTCTTCACGCCGGCCAGGTAGGTCAGGTTGGTTTCTGCCATGTAGTAGTAGGCCATGATGGTGGTGAAGGCGAAGAAGAACAGCGCCAGCGCCACGAAGCCCGCACCCCATCCCGGCAGCACCGATTCCACCGCCGCCTGGGTGAACTGCGCGCCCTCGGACGGCTGCAGGCCGGGCACGCCGGAGAAGATCTCGACCAGTGTGTCCTTGCCGTTCTCGGTGACGGTCCGGAAGGTGTTGTACATGCCCGTGGACAGCAGCAGGAACGCCGTCGAGGTGCACACCAGCATGGTGTCGAAGTAGATGGCGAAGGCCTGCACGTAACCCTGCTTGGCCGGATGCGAGACCTCGGCGGCCGCCGCGGCGTGCGGACCGGTGCCCTGGCCGGCCTCGTTGGCGTAGATGCCGCGCTTCACGCCCCAGGCGATGGCCTGGCCGATGATCGCACCGAAGGCCGCATGCGCGCCGAACGCGCTGGAGAAGATGTCGGCGAACATCGCCGGCACCTTGCCGGCATTGGCGATCATCACGATCACCGCCATCAGGATGAAGGCCAGCGCCATGAACGGCACCACGACCTCGGCGAAGGTGGCGATGCGCTTGATGCCGCCGAAGATGATCAGCGCCAGCACCGCCGCCACGCCCAGGCCGATCCACAGCTTCAGCGCGCCGGCGCCGCCGACCGCCTCGCAGGCGCCCGCGCCGCACAGTACGTTGCTGGCGCTGTCGGCGATGGCGTTGGCCTGCACTCCGGGCAGCAGCAGGCCGGTGGCGATGACGGTGGCCACGGCGAAGGTCACCGCGTACCACTTCAGGCCCATCGCCTTCTCGATGTAGTAGGCCGGACCGCCGCGGTAGCGCCCTTCGGCATCCTTTTCCTTGTAGATCTGCGCCAGGGTGCATTCGATGTACGAGGTCGACGCACCCAGGAAGCCCATCACCCACATCCAGAACACCGCGCCGGGGCCACCGTAGGCGATCGCCGTGGCGACGCCGGCGATGTTGCCGATGCCCATGCGGCCGGCCATCGAGATGGCCAGCGCCTGGAAGGAGGACACGCCGGCGTCCGACTTCTGCCCGGTGACGGTCAACCGGCACATCTCGGCGAAACCACGCACCTGCATCACGCGGGTGCGGAGGGTGAACCACAGGCCGGCGCCCAGGCACAGCGCGATCAGCGCATTGCTCCAGATGATGCCGTTCAACCAGTTGAAAAGGGCTTCCACGGGGATGCGTCTCCGTCGTTCATGCGTGCGCTGGGATACGGGAAGGTGGCGCAGACGCGCCACCGGGTCCCTGCAAGATAACCGCAACACGCGCCGCTGCGCAGTCCCCCGCGCACGTCTCAGCCGGGCCAGACCCGTCCGAACAGCCTGACGTCGTGCAGGCCATCCGGCTTGCGGATCGCGGCCCGCCGGCAGCCTTCCTCGACGAAGCCGTTCTTTTCCAGCACCCGCGCCGACGCCGGGTTGGTGTCCAGCACATTGGCCTCGACCCTGACCAACTGGAGCGTGGGGACCACCCAGCCCAGGTAAGCGGCGACCACGCGCGTCATGTGGCCCCGGCCCCAGTGCTGGCGGCCCAGCCAGTAGCCCAGTTCCGCACCGTGCGCCCTCTCGCCCGCGTGGGGGCGCACCGCAATGCCGCCGCAGGCCTCGCCGTCGATCTCGATGGCGAACACGGGGTGACGGAAGTCGACCACACGGCCGGCGAGGAACGCCTCGCCGTCGGCGCGCGTGTAGGGATGCGGGAAGCGGTCGCTCAGGCCACGCGGCACCTGCGGATCGTCGGCGTGGCGCAGCAGGGCCGCCAGATCCTCCTGCCGCCATGCGCGCAGCAGGAAGCCGTCGCCCGCGATGCGCACGTCCGCATGCGGGCGCGCACCGGCCTCAGCCATGACCACCGACGGAGGGCGTTTCCGCCTCCAGCTTGCCCAGTTCATGCGCCACCGCTTCCGGCGAACGCGTGAACGGAGCCAGCAGCGCGTAGAACGCCGGCACCACGTACAGCGAGAGCAGCGTGGAGAAGGTCACGCCGAAGATCACCACGATGCCGATGGTGGCACGGCTGGCCGATCCTGGTCCGCCGGCCACCACCAGCGGCACCGCACCGACCACGGTGGCGACCGAGGTCATCAGGATCGGGCGCAGGCGCACGCGGGCGGATTCGGCGATGGCCTGCGCCACGCTGGCGCCGTCGTCGCGCAACTGGTTGGCGAATTCCACGATCAGGATGCCGTTCTTCGCCGCCAGTCCGATCAGCATGACGATGCCGATCTGGCTGAAGAGGTTCAGCGTGCCGCCCGTCACCCACAGGCCGATCAGCGCACCCAGCACCGCCAGCGGCACGGTCAGCATGATCACCAGCGGATGGATGAAGCTCTCGAACTGGGCGGCCAGCACCAGGTAGACGATCAGCAGCGCCAGGGTGAAGGTCAGCAGGATCGCGCCACCGGCTTCCTGGTACTCGCGCGATTCGCCCTTCCAGTCGATCTGCGCGTAGTCGGGCAGTTCCTCGTCCACCACCTGTCGCGTCCACTCCAGCGCCTCGCCCATCGAATAGCCGGGGGCCAGGCCTGCGCTGATGGTGATGGCGCGCAGCCGGTTGAAGCGGTTGAAGGTGCCGGGCTCGGCGATCTCGCTGAGCGTTACCAGGTTGGACAGCGGGATGAGCGCATCGTCGCGGCCGCGCACATAGGTGTTCGCCAGGTCCTCGGGGTTGGCACGCTGCTCACGCCCGGCCTGCAGCATGACATCGTATTCCTCGCCGCTGTCCACGTAGGTGGTCACCTGGCGCGAACCCATCATGGTTTCCAGCGTACGGCCGATCTCCTGCACCGACACGCCCAGGTCGGCGGCACGGTCGCGATCGATGTTCACCCGCATCTGCGGGCGCGTTTCCTTGTAGTCCGAATCCGGATCCTGGATGCCGGGATTGGATTCCATCCGCTGCAGGATGCGGTCGCGCCACTGCGCCAGCTCGGCGTAGTCCGGTCCACCCAGCACCAGCTGGTAGCGCTGGCCGCGGCTGCCGACCAGACCACCCGGCACGTTGGCGCGGGCTTGCACGCCGGGCAGCTTGGCGAATTCGCTGCGAAGCTGTTTCACCACATCGTCGGTGGCGACGTCGCGCTCATGCCAGTCGTGCAGGAACACGATGACCTGGCCGGTGTGCATGTCCTCGCTGCCACCGAAACCGCGCGGCGTACGCGAGTTGGCGCGGTCGACGGGCTTGTCCTTGCCCACCTGGGCCAGCACGATCTTCTCGACCTGCTGCATCTGCCCGACCATGTAGTCGAAGCCGGCGCCTTCGGGGCCGTCCACCATCACGAAGAAGCGGCCGCGATCCTCCGCCGGCGCCAGCTCGCTGGGCACGCGCAGCCCCAGCGCGACGATCGCTACGCCGCACAACGCCATCGCCAGCAGCACCATGCCGAGGATGCGCCTGCCGCTCAGGCCCACCAGGCGCTCCACCTGCCGGCCATACCCGGTGCTGACGCGGTTGAGGGTGCGGTTGGTCCACGCATTGAGCCCTCGTGGTTCGGTATGCGGGCGCACCAGCTTGGACGACATCATCGGGGTGAGCGTCAGGGCGACGAAGGCCGAAATGGCCACGGCCGCCGCCAACGCCACCGACAGCTCGCGGAACAGGCGACCGGTGTTGCCTTCCATGAAGCCCACCGGCAGGAACACCGCCACCAGCACCGCGGTGGTGGCGATCACCGCGAACGCCACCTGCGCGGTACCGCGGCGCGCGGCGACCAGCGAGGGCTCGCCCAGATCGGCGCGCCGCTGGACGTTCTCCAGCACCACGATGGCATCGTCGACCACCAGACCGATGCACAGCACCAGCGCCAGCAGCGTCAGCAGGTTGATCGAGAAGCCGAACGCATACAGCGCGATGAAGGCCGCCACCAGGCACACCGGCACGGTCACCGCCGGGATCAGTGCCGCGCGCAGGCTGCCGAGGAACAGCCAGATGACCAGGAACACCAGCACCATCGCCTCGCCCAGCGTCCAGTACACACGCTCGATGGAGGCCTCGATGAAGGTGGTGCTGTCGTAGGCGATGAAGATCTCGGTGCCTTCGGGCAGGGTCTTCTGGATGACCTCCGCCTCGGCGCGCGCCGCGCGGGCGACATCCAGCGCATTGGCGGTGGACGTGCGCACGATGCCCAGCCCCACGTTGGGGACGCCGTTGCTGCGCAGGTAGGAACGGCGTTCTTCCGGGCCCAGTTCCACCTGCGCCACGTCGCCCAGCCGCACCACGTACCCGTCCGTGCCCTTGCGCAACGGCAGCTGCGCGAACTGCTCCGGACGCTGGTAGCCGCGCTCCACGCGCAGGGTGAAGTCGCGGGTCCTGGATTCGATGCGGCCGGCCGGCAGTTCCACGTTCTGCGCACGCAGGGCGGCTTCCACGTCGCCGGTGGTCACCCCGCGCGCGGCCATGGCCTCGCGGTCCAGCCAGATGCGCATCGCATAGCGCTGGCCGCCGCCCAGCTGCACGCGCGCCACGCCGTCCAGCGCGGACAGGCGGTCCAGCACGTAGCGGTCGGCGTAATCGGTCAGCTCCATCGTATCCATCACGGTGGAACGCATGTTCAGCCAGATGATCACGTCCGCGTCGGCTTCGACCTTGGAGATCTCGGGCGGGTCGGCCTCGTCGGGCAGGCGGTCCATCACCCGGCTGACGCGGTCGCGCACGTCGTTGGCGGCAGCCTCGATGTCGCGGCTGAGGTTGAACTCGATGGTCACGTCGGAGCGGCCGTTGCGGCTGCTCGACTGGATGGTCTTGATGCCCTCGATGCCGGACAGGCCGTCCTCGAGGATCTGGGTGATGCGCGTCTCCACCACGGCGGCGGACGCGCCGGGGTAGTTGACCTCCACCGACACGATGGGCGGGTCGATGTTGGGCAGTTCGCGCAGCGTCAGTCGCAGGAACGACATCACGCCCAGCACGACCAGCAGCAGGCTGATCACCGCCGCGAAGACGGGCCGCTTGATCGACAGGTCGGAGAGTTTCATGGCGCTCAGCCCTGGCCGTCGGCGGCCGGGGCATCCGGCTTCGCCGGGGCCGACGGCGCGGCATCGGCCACCTTCACGCCCGGCCGCAGCTTGCCGGTGCCGTCGATGACGATGCGCTCACCGGCGGCGATGCCCTCGACGATCTCGGCCTGGCCATCGCGGCGCACGCCCACGGTCACCGGCGCCTGTTCCACGCTGCCGTCGGCCTTCACCCGGTACACGAACGAATCGCGTCCGACCTGCACCACCGCGATCTCCGGAATCACCAGCGCCTGCCGCTCGGGACGGAACAGGCGCACGTCCATCAGCATGCCCGGGCGCAGCCTGCGATCTTCGTTGGGGAACACCGCGCGTACGGTCACCGCGCGGGTGGCAGGGTCGATGCGCGCATCGATCGTCTCGACCCGGCCCTGGAAGGTCTCGCCCGGGTAGGCGGTAGCCGTGGCGGTGACGGCATTGCCGGTGGCGACGGACGCGAGGGCCGCTTCCGGCACCTGGAAATCCACGTACATGCGCGAGACATCGTCCAGCGTGGCGATGGTGCTGTTGGCGGTGATCAGCGAGCCGGGGCTGACCTGGCGGATGCCCAGCACGCCGGCGAAGGGCGCGCGCACGCTGCGGTCGCCGATGTCGGCGCGCGCCTGGCGCACGCGCGCAGCGGCGGCGTCGCGCAGCGCCAGCTGGGTATCCAACTGCGAGCGCGCGATCAGCTGCTGGTCGGCCAGCTCCTTCTGCCGGCGGTACAGACGCTCGGCTTCGGCATAGGTCGCCTCGGCCTGCACCAGCGCGGCCTGTGCGGCATCGCCCTTCAGCGTGACCAGTACCTGGCCCGCCCGCACCTGCTGGCCGCTTTCGAAGTGCACGTCCTGCACGATCTCGCTGACCTTGGCGGTCAGGGTGACGGATTCACGCGCCTTCGCGGTACCCAACGCCTGCAGCGTGTCGTTCCACGCCGACGGTTGCACCACGCGCGTGGTCACCGGAATCGGGCGCTCGGCCGCATTGCCGTTCGCCTTCGCCTGCGGCTCCTTCCCGCCGCACGCGGCGAGCAACAGGAACGGCAGGCAGGCTGCGAAGCAGCGGAATCCGGATCGGCTGAGCATGCATCATCCCGTAATCTTCGTTATCCACGCAGTTTAGCGAGCCTACGCAGCCCGCGCTGGTGCGGATGCGGCGGTTCGTGCTGGAAACGCGCCGAAGGGCGAGCGGTGGACACGCCCGAGCATGACCAATGACCCTTGCGGGCCCGCGCGGTCAGTCCAGTCCCAGATGAGCCAGCACCTGCAGCGCCATCGCTTCGGGATCGCCCGCGCCGGCATCCAGGTGCAGTTCGGGATGTTCCGGCGCTTCGTACGGGGAATCGATGCCGGTGAAATTGGGAATCAGGCCCGCCCTCGCCTTCCTGTACAGGCCCTTCACGTCGCGGGCTTCGGCGACGGCCAGCGGCACGTCGACGAACACCTCGACGAACTCGCCCGCGTCGAACCGCGCGCGCGCCATCCGGCGCTCGGCGCGGAACGGCGAGATGAAGCTCACCAGCACGATCAGGCCGGCGTCGGTCATCAGCTTGGCCACTTCGGCGACGCGGCGGATGTTCTCCACGCGATCCTCGTCGGTGAAGCCCAGGTCGCGGTTCAGCCCGTGGCGCACGTTGTCGCCGTCGAGCAGGAAACTGTGGTAGCCCAGCGCATGCAGGCGCTTGTCGACCAGGTTGGCGATGGTGGACTTGCCTGCGCCGGACAGGCCGGTGAACCACAGGACCTTGGGCACCTGCCCCTTCTGGCGCGCACGCGCGGCCTTGTCGACATCGACATGCTGCCAGTGCACGTTGCCCGCGCGCCGCAGGGCGAAGTCCAGCGTACCCGCGGCGGCGGTACCGTTGTCGTAGCGGTCGATCAGGATGAAGCCGCCCAGCGTGCGGTTGCGTGCGTAGGCTTCGAAGGGAATGGGCTCATCCAGACTGAGATTGCAGTAGCCCACTTCGTTGAGTTCCAGCCGCTTGGCGGCCAGGTGCTCCTGGGTGTTCACGTCGATGCGGTGCTTGATCTCGGTAACCGTGGCGGACACGGTACGCGCGCCGATCTTCAGCCAGTAGGGCCGTCCCGGCAGCAGCGGCGCGTCGGACATCCACAGCAGGTGCGCGGCGAACTGGTCGGCCACTTCGGGCGGATCGCCCGCTGCGGCGATCACATCGCCGCGACTGATGTCGATCTCGTCGGCCAAGGTCAGCGTCACCGCCTGCCCTGCGGTCGCGGATGCGACGTCGCCCTCGGCATCGAGCACGCGGCTTACGCGCGAACGGCGCGCCGACGGCAGCACGATGACCTCGTCGCCGGGCTTCACCTCGCCGGCCGCGAGGGTGCCGGCATAGCCACGGAAATTCTGGTGCGGACGGTTCACCCACTGCACGGGCAGGCGCAGGCTGCCGCCGCCCTCCTGCGCGTCCACCTGCACCTGTTCCAGGTGCTCCAGCAGCGCGGGCCCGTTGTACCAGGGCGTGCGCGTGGAGCGCGAGGACAGGTTGTCGCCTTCCAGCGCCGACAGCGGGATGCAGGTGACCTCGGCGATGCCCAAGCGCCGGGCCAGTGCGCGATAGTCGGTGGCGATGCGCGCGAACACCGCTTCGTCGAAATCGACCAGGTCCATCTTGTTCACCGCCAATACCACCTGGCGGATGCCGAGCAGCGAGACGATGTAGCTGTGGCGGTGCGTCTGCGTCAGCAGGCCCTTGCGCGCATCCACCAGCACCACCGCCAGGTCGGCGGTGGACGCGCCGGTGGCCATGTTGCGCGTGTACTGCTCGTGGCCCGGGCAGTCGGCGACGATGAACTTGCGCTTGTCCGTGTCGAAGTAGCGGTAGGCCACGTCGATGGTGATGCCCTGCTCGCGTTCGGCGGCCAGACCATCCAGCAGCAGCGCGTAATCGATGCGCTCCCCCTGGGTGCCGTGCCTGCGGCTGTCCTTCTCCAGCGCGGCCAACTGATCGTCGAACAGCCGCTTGCTGTCGTACAGCAGGCGACCGATCAGCGTGCTCTTGCCGTCGTCCACGCTGCCGCAGGTGATGAAGCGCAGCAAGGGCTTGGCTTCGTGCTGCTTGAGGTAGGTGGCGATATCGCTCGCGGTATTCATGCGGCGGCCACCGGCATCGTCTTCATGCGCGTCAATTCCACACCCGTATCGTCATCCCAGCGAACGCTGGGATCCATCTTGCTGTTGCTTTGCTTCTCCGCACCAGACATGGATCGCGCGAACGTCAACATGGGCCCCAGCGTGCGCTGGGACGACGGCAGAGGGATGGTCATCAGAAATACCCCTCCAGCTTCTTCTTCTCCATCGACGCGCCCGGATCGTGGTCGATCACCCGGCCCTGGCGCTCGGAGCTGGTGGTCACCAGCATCTCGGCGATGATCTTCTCCAGCGAGTCGGCGTCGGAGTCGATGGCACCGGTCAGCGGATAGCAGCCCAGCGTGCGGAAACGCACGCGCCGCTGCTGCGGCACTTCGCCCTCGTGCAGCGGCAGGCGTTCGTCGTCGACCATCAGCAGCGCGCCGTCGCGTTCGACCACCGGCCGCTCGGCGGCGAAGTACAGCGGCACCACCGGGATGTGCTCGCGGTAGATGTAGAGCCAGATGTCCAGCTCGGTCCAGTTCGACAGCGGGAACACGCGCACGCTCTCGCCGGTGTTGATGCGCGCGTTGTAGAGGTTCCACAGTTCCGGCCGCTGGCTCTTCGGGTCCCAGCGGTGCTTGTCGTTGCGGAACGAGAACACGCGCTCCTTGGCGCGCGACTTCTCCTCGTCGCGACGGGCGCCGCCGATCGCCGCATCGAAGCGGTAGTGGTCTAGCGCCTGCTTCAGGCCCTGGGTCTTCATCACGTCGGTGTGGACGGTGGCGCCGTGGGTGATCGGACCGATGTCGCGGGCGATGCCATCCGGGTTGATGTGCACGCGCAGGTCCACGCCGGTCTCGGCCGCGCGCCGGTCGCGGAAGGCGATCATCTCGCGGAACTTCCAGCGCGTGTCCACGTGCAGCAGCGGGATCGGCGGCCGGGCCGGCGCGAACGCCTTCAGCAGCAGGTGCAGCAGCACCGAGCTGTCCTTGCCCACCGAATACAGCAGCACCGGGTTGCGGAATTCGGCCGCGACTTCCCTGAGGATGTGGATGCTTTCCGCTTCCAGGCGGTCGAGGTGGGACAGGCGGTGTACGGCGGTCATCGAAGGGCGCGGCAGGGGTGGAATCCGGACGCGCTAGCCTAACAGGGCTTCGCTTGATGGCCGGCAGGGCCGCCAGTATTCGGCCGGGGGCGCATGCCCGCGAAATAAGCGGGCGACATAAGCCCATAACCAGGCGTCCTTTCTGCCCGCGGGAGCAGGTTCCTAACATCGACCGTCCCAGTCGCGCCCGTGGGTCCTGCCGATGTCCGCCACCCAGCCTGTCCTTGCCCCCATCCCCCTTGCGGAGGAACGGCGGGCGCTGCTGGCCCAGGCGGTGGCCGGCCTGGATGGCGCCAGCCTGTGGTGGGTCTCCGGCTACGCCGCCGGCCTGGCGCAGGCCCAGCTGGCACCGCAGGCTGCCTCGGCCACCACGTTGCCGAAAGCGATCGCCCCTGCCACCAGCACGCAGGCCGCGCAGCGCCTGACCATCGTCTACGGCAGTCAGACCGGCAATGCCCGCCGTGTCGCCGAGGCGCTGTCCCAGCAGGCCGAAGCCGCTGGCCTGTCGGTTCGCCTGCTCCGCGCCGACGCCTACCCGCAGCGCGAACTGGCCAGCGAGCGCCTGCTCTACATCGTCATCAGCACCCAGGGCGAAGGCGATCCGCCGGACGACAGCATCGGCCTGGTCGAATTCCTGCGTGGCAAGCGCGCGCCGAAGCTGCCGGAACTGAAGTACGCCGTGCTCGGCCTGGGCGATTCCAGCTATGCCGACTTCTGCGGCATCGCGTCGCGGCTGGATGCACGTCTGGCCGAACTCGGCGGCAGCCGGCTGTTCGCCGCGGGCCTGGCCGACCTGGACATCGACACCGTCGCCACGCCATGGCGCGAACAGGCCCTGGCCCACGCACGCGACCTGCTGAAACCACCGGCGGCGGCCCCGGCCACCTTGGCGACCGTCACCCCGCTGCGTCCGGGCCATGCCGGCGCGTGGTCGCACGAACACCCCTTCCCGGCCGAACTGCTGCTCAACCAGCGCATCAGCGGCCGCGACTTCAAGGGGCCGCGCTTCGGCCAGCACGGCACTGCCGACAAGGACGTGCGCCATATCGAGCTGTCGCTGGACGGCAGCGGCCTGCAGTACGAACCCGGCGATGCGCTCGGCGTGCGCCACCGCAATCCGGCCGCACTGGTCGATGGCGTGCTGGAGGCGTTGAGACTCGATGGCGAGACCGCCGTCAGCGACGGCGGCGACACCCTGCCGCTGCGCGAGTGGCTGGCCGCGCGCCGCGAGCTGACCCGGCTGTCGCGCCCGTTCCTGGCCACGCATGCGGCGCATGCGCAGGCCGATGAACTGAACGCCCTGCTCGCGCCGGCACAGAATGCCGCGCTGGCACAGCTGTTCAACACGCACCAGCTGATCGACGTGCTGCGCCGCTGGCCGGCCGGCTGGTCCGCGCAGGAACTGGTCGCTGCGCTGCGCCCGCTCGCACCGCGCCTGTACTCCATCGCCTCCAGCCGCAAGCGCGTGGGCGAAGAAGCGCACCTGACCGTGGACGTGTTGGGCTACGACGCCTTCGGCCATGCGCACGGCGGTGCCGCCAGCGGCTTCCTTGCCGCACGCGAGGAAGGCGACCAGGTGCCGGTGTACATCGAGGCCAACGAACGCTTCCGGGTGCCGGCCGACGGCAGCCGCGACATCCTGATGATCGGCCCCGGCACCGGCGTGGCGCCGTTCCGTGGTTTCGTGCAGGAGCGCGCCGAGACCGGCGCGCGCGGCCGCAACTGGCTGTTCTTCGGTGCCCCGCACTTCAACCACGGCTTCTTCTACCAGAGCGAATGGCAGGACGCGCTGCGCAGCGGCGAACTGCATCGCCTGGACCTGGCGTTCTCGCGCGACCAGGCCCGCAAGATCTACGTGCAGGACCGCCTGCGCGAGCGCGGCCGCGAGGTATACGACTGGCTGCAGAACGGCGCGCACCTGTACGTCTGCGGCGCCATCGGCATGGGCAAGGATGTGCACGCGGCCTTGCAAGCCATCGTCGCCGAGCACGGCGGCCTGGATGAAGAGGCCGCGCGCGACTACCTGGTGAACCTGCAGACGGAGGGGCGCTACGGGCGCGACGTGTACTGACGACCCTGCTGTTGTAGGAGCGACGTAAGTCGCGACCTGCAACTTTCCGGTCGCGACTCACGTCGCTCCTACAGTGGAATACCGATGAGCCACCATTCCGTCGAAGACATCAAATCCGAAAGCCATCGCCTGCGCGGCAGCCTGCTCGACAGCCTGGCCGACCCGGTCACCGGCGCGCTGCGCGAATCGGACCAGACCCTGATCAAGTACCACGGCAGCTACCAGCAGGACGACCGCGACCTGCGCGACGAGCGCCGCCGGCAGAAGCTGGAGCCGGCGTACCAGTTCATGATCCGCACGCGCACGCCCGGCGGCGTGGTGACGCCGGCGCAGTGGCTGAAGCTGGACGCCATCGCCACCCGGTACGCCAACCACTCGCTGCGCATCACCACGCGCCAGGCGTTCCAGTTCCATGGCGTGATCAAGCGCGAACTGAAGGCGACGATGCAGGCCATCAACGCCGCGCTGATCGACACGCTGGCGGCCTGCGGCGACGTCAACCGCAACGTGCTGGTCGCGGCCAATCCGCTGGAGTCGCGCGCGCACGCCGAGGTGCAGGCCTGGGCCGCGAAGCTGTCCGAACACCTGCTGCCCAACACCCGCGCCTACTACGAGATCTGGCTGGACGAGGAGCGCGTGGCCGGCAGTGGCGAGGAGGAGGAGCCCATCTACGGCGCCACCTACCTGCCGCGCAAGTTCAAGATCGGCTTCGCGGTCCCGCCGGTCAACGACGTGGACGTGTTCGCCAACGACCTGGGCTTCATCGCCATCCTCGAAGACGGCGTGCTGGCCGGCTTCAACCTGGCGATCGGCGGCGGCATGGGCGCGACCCACGGCGACGCCGAAACCTACCCGCGTGTCGGCAACGTGGTCGGCTTCATCACCCCGGGCCAACTGATCGATGTGGCTACGGCCGTCGTCACCACCCAGCGCGACCTCGGCAACCGCGAGCAGCGCAAGCGCGCGCGCTTCAAGTACACCATCGACGACCATGGCCTGGACACGGTCGTCGGCGAGATCGAACGCCGCAGCGGCGTGACGCTGCAACCGGCACGCGCGTTCCGCTTCGAGCACAACGGCGACCGCTATGGCTGGGTGGAAGGTGAAGACGGCCGCTGGCACCTGACCCTGCACCTGTTCGCCGGCCGCATCGCCGATACCGCGCACGCCACGCACCTGACCGGCCTGCGCGAGATCGCCAACGTGCATCGGGGCGAATTCCGCATGACGGCGAACCAGAACCTGGTGATCGCCGGCGTGCCCGCCAGTGAACGCGAACGCATCGATGCGCTGGTGAAGGCGCATGGACTGGATGCCGGTGAGCGCCTGGGTACCGCCCTGCAGCGCGCGGCCGTGGCCTGCGTGGCCTTGCCGACCTGCGGCCTGGCGATGGCCGAAGCCGAACGCTACCTGCCCGACTTCAGCGACCGCCTGCAACCGTTGCTGGAAAAGCACGGCCTGCGCGATGCCCCCATCCTGCTGCGCATCTCCGGCTGCCCGAACGGCTGCTCGCGCCCCTACCTCGCCGAGATCGCTCTCGTCGGCAAGGCGCCAGGCCGCTACAACCTGATGCTCGGCGGCGATGCCCGCGGCCAGCGACTCAACACGCTGTACCGCGAGAACATCGACGAGGCCGCCATCCTCGACACCCTCGATGGCCTGTTCGCGCGCTACGCCGGCGAACGCGCCGACGGCGAAGGCTTCGGCGACTTCCTCCACCGCAGCGGCGTGGTCGCCCTGCCGTCGTACCCCACCCATCGACAGATCGCACCGGACCTTTACGCATGAGCGCCCCCGCCCTTTCCCTGGACACCGACCAGATCGCCGAGCACAACGCCTGGCTGGAAACGCAGACGGCCGAGCAGCGCGTCGCGTGGGCGCTCAAGCACGGCCCGGCGGAAGCCGCGATGTCCTCCAGCTTCGGCGCCCAGGCCGCGGTGCTGCTGCACATGGTGTCGCAGCAGAAGCCGGATGTGCCGGTGATCCTGATCGACACCGGCTACCTGTTCCCGGAGACCTACCGCTTCGCCGACGAACTGAACGAGCGACTGAAGCTCAACCTGCAGGTGTTCCGTCCGCTGGTCAGCCGCGCCTGGATGGAGGCCCGCCACGGCCGCCTGTGGGAACAGGGGCTGGTCGGCATCGAGCAGTACAACAGCCTGCGCAAGGTGGAGCCGATGAAGCGCGCGCTGAAGGAGCTGGGCGTGGGCACCTGGTTCACCGGCCTGCGCCGCACGCAATCCACCAGCCGGGCGAACGCCCCGGTGCTGCAGCAGCGCGAGGCCCGCTGGAAGGTCAATCCCATCGTCGACTGGACCGACCGCGACGTCTGGCAGTACATGAAGCAGCACGACCTGCCCTACCACCCGCTGTGGGAGCAGGGCTACGTTTCGATCGGCGATTTCCACACCACGCGCCGCTGGGAGCCCGGCATGCGCGAGGAGGACACCCGCTTCAACGGCCTCAAGCGCGAGTGCGGCATCCACGTGGAAGTCTGATGGCGCGCCCGGGCGGCTGACGGATTCGCGCCGGAACCGCCCCGTTTCGTCGCCGCATCGCCGGCTCCGTCGCGGCCCCCCTTCCCTCCGGGGACGGGCCCGTTATCCTCCACGGCACTCCCGAAGCCGCGGTGTCCGACGTGTTTCCCAGCCTGCTCCTGATCGTCCGCATCCTGATCGCCTGGTTCGTCGCCGTGCTCATGGCGGGCTTCATCTGGAACGGCATCTTCGAACGGACCATGCTGTCGGGCGCGGCCGAGTGGCTCTTCAATCTCGCCTCGACCCTGGTGATGCTGTCGGTGCTGATCGGCCTGATCAGCCACCTGCGCCGGATCTGGCTGATCACCGGGCGACTGGACAGCACCACGCTGGCGAGCCGCCAACGCCGGCAGATCGAAGTGCCGCTGGACACCGCCGCGGCCTTTGCCCTGATCGAAGGCGCGCTGCGTGAGCTGCCGCGCGCCGAAGACCCCGAGAGCGCGCCCGACAGCCTGCAGGTGCGGGTCAAGGTGCGCCGGATCGACAGCTTCGACGGCCCCAGCCAGCCCTCGCGCTTCAACATCATGGCGCGCTTCGCGGTGAAGCGCGACCTGGTGCAGGCCACGGTCACGCCCGGCAACGGCACCAGCAGCATCACCCTGATGGTCGGCCCGGATGCGAGCGCCTGGCTCGACCTGTTCGTGCTGGACGACGGCGTCAACGTCGAGAACGTCGAAGCCGTCACCCGCGCCATCACCCGCCGCGTCGCCGACCAGCGCCGCCAGGAGCAGGCCGACGTGGAAAAGACCGTCAGCGAGAAGGAACTGACCGTGGCGCGCCTCAACCTGCTCAACGCGCAGGTGGAACCGCATTTCCTCTACAACACGCTGGCCAGTGCGCAGGTGCTGACGCGCACCGACCCGCCGCGCGCCGACGTGATGTTGGGCCACCTGATCCAGTACCTGCGCAGTTCGCTGCCGCGCACGGAAGACACGCTGTCCACGCTGGGCGAAGAACTGGAACGTACCCAGGCCTATCTGGAGATCCTGAAGATCCGCATGGGCAACCGCCTCAACGTGCAGGTCGATGTGCCGGACGCGCTGAAGGCCGTGCCGATGCCGTCCATGATGCTGCAGACGCTGGTCGAGAACGCCATCAAGCACGGTCTGGAGCCGAAGACCGGCGGCGGCACCATCTGGATCCTCGCCCGCAGGCACGACGACCACGCCACGCTCACCGTCGCCGACGACGGCCAGGGCTTCGGCGGCCAGAGCACCGGCACCGGCATCGGCCTGAAGAACCTGCGCGAACGCCTGCGCCTGACCTTCGGCAGCGAGGCCTCGTTCGCCATCGTGTCCAACTTCCCCAGTGGCGTCGCCGCCACGCTGACGCTGCCGCTGGACGGCAAGGCCGGTGCCGCATGAATTTCCGGGGCGTGATTGCCGAAGACGAGGAACTGCTGCGCACCGCGCTGTCCTCGCTGCTGAAAGAAGCGTGGCCGCAACTGCAGATCGTGGCCGAATGCGAGGACGGCGCCAGTGCGCTGGAGTCCATCGCCGAACTGCAGCCGGATGTGGCCTTCCTCGACATCCGCATGCCGGGCCTGACCGGCATCGAAGTGGCACGCGGCCTGGCCGATGCCAGCCCGCGCACGCAGGTGGTGTTCGTCACCGCCTACGACCAGTACGCGATCGACGCGTTCGAACAGGGTGCGATCGACTACCTGCTGAAGCCGATCACGCGCGAACGGCTATTGGCCACCGTGCAGCGCATCCAGGCGCGTGCGGCGGCCGGGCACCCCGACGGCGCCACGCTGGAAGCGCTGCTGCGCCACCTGTCCGCGCGCGAGATGCCGGCGTCCAAGCCGCCGCTGGTGTGGATCACCGCCAGCGCGGGCAAGGACACCAAGCTGATCATGGTGGACGACGTGGCCTACTTCCAGGCCGACAACAAGTACACCACGGTGATGACGGCCGAGGGCGAGTCGTTGCTGCGCACGCCGCTGCGCGAACTGCTGGACTCGCTGGACGCCGCCACCTTCAAGCAGATCCACCGTTCCACCATCGTCAACATGAAGGCCGTGGCCTCGGTCAGCCGCGACGACACCGGCCGCGGCCGGCTGAAGCTGAAGAACCGCCCGGAGACGCTGACCGTCAGCCAGCCCTTCATGACCCTGTTCCGCAACATGTAGCGCCGACGTAAACCCCGCCGCCCCGAGCGGCATCCAACGTGGCATCGCCGGCATGGCGCGCACGCGCCGTGGTGGGCATGCCCTTGCCAAATGGAACCTGAGGAACCGCCATGCGCATCATCACGTCCCTGATGTCCTGCCTGCTGGCCCTGGCAGGATGCAACGAGAAGCCCAGCGTCACCACCATCCACCACAGCAGCGCCAACGGCGTGGACACGCTCTTCAGCAAGACCACCTTGCGCGAAGGCGTGGCCACGTTCGAGTGCTTCGCCAGCGAGAGCGGGCAATGCCACTACCGCGTCTACACGGAGCGCTGCCCGGCGCCGGCACCGGGCGAAAATCCCGCTGCCTGCGAACGCACCACACTGGAGGACTTCGTGCTGGCGCCTGGCAAGACGCATGAGATCCGGGGGCTGCCCGACAGCTACCGCGAATGCGTGGCACAACAGGCGGTCGACGGACGCTGCCCTTCGTGAGCGATCAGACGGCGGGCTTGCCCGCCATGTGCCGCTCCAGCAGGCACGCCAGCACGAAACCGATCAGGTAGGCGACCACGTCGAGCCAGTCCGGCGTGCTGCCCAGCACGATGCGCAGCACGGGCGAGGCCACCTGCCAGCCCATCTGCTGGTTGACGTACTGCACTGCCTCGATGGCCAGCCCAACGGCGAGCGCCAGCAGGGGACGCATGGGCGGACGCAGCCACACGGCACTGGCGAACAGGCCATGCAGCCAGAGGACGGCGAGCACGTCGCCCACGAAACTGCGTATCCACCCCAGTCCCGCACCGAGGGTCGCCAACAGCACGAGCAGCACGAACAGGCCCAGCGTCCACACCGCCGCGGCACGGTCGAACCGCCACCTCACGTGCCGCCGCAATGCGCGCCTTCCAGCGTCTTGCCGCCGCAGGCCAGGCATTTGCGGTACTTCTGCCGCTGCCGGTTGTAGCGCACCCGCGACATCATGCCGCCGCAGGCGCAGCGCAGTTCACGGCCACGCGCCCAGCGGTAGAGCCGCCAGGTGGAGTGCAGGGCCCAGGCGGTGCCCAGCAGGATGGCCAGCAGGAACGCCAGCGAGGCCAGGCGCTGTGGCGTGACGTCGCCGAAACTGCGCCCAGTGCGGGTGACGGCTTCGGCCGTGGCGAACCCGCTGGCGGCGATCACCGCCGCCGGCACGTACATGCGCACGACCATCCTGGAAATACGATTCATGGGGATGCCGACACATGCCCGGAAGAGTGCCATCAGCGTCGCGCGGGCGGCGGCGCGCGTCAATCACGCCAACGGGGGACCGCAGGGCCTAGCTGGTGATGGTCTGGGTGAGCGCCTGCCAGGTGGGCGGCGTGGGCCAGTCCGGATCCTGGTTGCCGTCGATCACCCGGCGCAGGTCGCGGCGATCGATCTGCGGTGCCAGCGCGCGCACCAGGTCCAGGGCGTAGTCGCGCAGCACACGTTCGCGCGGCAGCACGGCCCAAGCGATGCACTCCTTCACCTCCGCCGGCGCGGCCCATGCACGCAGGTCGGTGTCGGTCGCGCTGACCGCCATCTCGGCCAGCAGGCCCACGCCCAATCCGGCGCGGACATAGGTCTTGATCAGGTCGGCATCGAGCGCGGTCAGGGCGATGTCCGGTTCCAGTCCGACCTTGGCGAACGCGCGTTGCAGGGACGATCCCGGTCGCGTCGAGGACTCGTAGCTGATCAGCGGCTGCGCGGCCAGGTCGGCCATGCCCGGCACGCGGCCGAGCTGTTCCAGCGCATGTCCACGCGGCACCAGCACCAGTCGTCGCCAACGATAGAGCGGCACGGCGATGCCGGCCTGCGGCGGGTCTCCGGCGGTACTCACCACCGCCATGTCGGCGTCGCCCTGGGTGAGCAGGTCGAGTGCCGTGCTTTCCGGTGCCTGCTGCAGGTGGACGCTGACCTGCGGGAAGTCGCGCTTGATCTGCGCGATGGCCGGCGGCAGCACGAAGCGCGCCTGTGTATGGGTGGTCACCAGCACCAGCTGGCCCTGGCTCTCGCGGCGCTGGTTGGCGGCATAGGTGCGGATGTTGTTGGCCTCGGCCAGCACCAGCCGCGCCCGTTCGATCACTTCCTGGCCGGCCGGCGTGACGCTCTCCAGGCTGCGACCCTTGCGCACGAACAGCAGGAAGCCCAGTTCATCCTCCAGCTGCTTGAGCTGCTTGGACAGGCCGGGCTGGGTGGCATGCACGCGCGCGGCTGCCAGCGTGATGTTCAGGTCGGCGTCGGCGATGGCCACCAGGTAGCGGAGTTGGGTCAGCGTCATCGGCGTAGGGCGCGCGTCGGCCCACCGGAAGGGGCCTTGGACTGTAGTGGATTTCTCCGGACCGTAGCCCCCGCTGCTTATAACCGCAAGGCATATGATGTTGTCGGGATGTCATTTCCGACAGGCATGACCCGGCAGTACGGTCATCAGCCCACTCCTGCCCGCCTTGCCCGTGACCGCTCCGCTGTTTCCCCTGTTCGCCGACCTGCAAGGCCGCCAGGTACTGATCGTGGGCGGTGGCGCCGTCGCCGAGCGCAAGACCGAGGCGTTGCTCCACACCAGGGCGCGGGTGCGGGTCGTGGCCCCCACGCTGACCCCTGCACTGGCCGGCCTGCGGGCGGCGGGCCGGATCGAGTGGCTGCAGGCCGTGTTCGCCCCCGGGCAGTTGGACGATGCCTGGCTGGTGATCGCCGCCACCGGCGACCGCACCGTCAATCGTGCGGTGGCCACCGCCGCGGAGGCGCGCCGGATGCTGGCCAATGTGGTGGACGACGCCGCCCTGTCCAGCTTCCAGGTGCCCGCGATCGTCGAACGCGGCCCGTTGCAGGTCGCCATTTCCAGCGGGGGCGGCGCGCCGATGCTGGCGCGCCACCTGCGCCGACAGCTGGAGACCCTGCTGGACGATTCGTGGACCTCGCTGGCCGAGTTGTTCACCCGGCAGCGCCAGCGCATCCGCCAGCGCTTCCCGCGCCCCGCCGAACGCCGTCGCTTCTTCGAGAAAGTACTGGCCGGGCCGTTGCCGCGCCTGTTCCGCCAGCAGCTCCATGCGCAGGCCGAGCACCACTTCCTCGCCAGCCTGGATGAAGCCGCGCCCCAGCCCCGCACCGGTTCCGTGGCGGTGGTGGGCGCCGGCCCGGGAGACGCCGGCCTGCTGACGCTCAACGCGCTGCGGGCGATGAACGAGGCCGATGTGGTGCTGCACGACCGCCTGGTCAGCGAGGACGTGCTGCGACTCGGACGCCGTGATGCGACCTATATCGAAGTCGGCAAGTCGGCCAGCGGCCACAGCACGCGGCAGGACGACATCCACCGCCTGATGCTGGAACACGCACGCGCCGGCCACCGCGTGGTGCGGCTGAAGGGCGGCGACCCGTTCGTATTCGGCCGCGGGGGCGAGGAACTGGAATTCCTGCGCACGCACGGCATTCCCTATGAAGTGGTGCCGGGGATCACCGCGGCGGTCGCGTGCGCGGCCTACGCGGGCATCCCGTTGACGCATCGCGAACATGCGCAGTCGGTCAAGCTGGTGACCGCGCACTGCAAGGACTCCTTCGACACCCTCGACTGGCAGTCGCTGGCGCAGGAACGGCAGACGCTGGCCGTGTACATGGGCGTGGCCGGGCTCGAAGGCCTTCGCGACCGTCTCATCGCGCACGGCCGCGCGGCGTCGACGCCGTTCGCGCTGGTGGAGAACGGCTCCCGCCGCGAACAACGCGTGCTGAACGGCACCCTGGCCGATCTGCCGGAAACGGCGCGTTCTCACCAGGTACGCTCGCCCGCCCTGCTGATCCTGGGCGAAGTGGCGGCCCTGGCCGGCACGCTGCACTGGTTCGGCGCACCGCCGGTCGGCGCCACCGCGCCCACACATTCCCGCAACCTTCCGGCGCCCACACTGCAGGCCGCCTGATCCACGCCACCCGGAGACCCCATGGCCGTTTACGACAGCATCCTGGACACCATCGGCCACACGCCGGTCGTGAAACTGCAACGCATCGCGCCCGAGCACGTCACCCTCTACGCCAAGGTGGAGTCGTTCAATCCCGGCGGCTCGGTGAAGGACCGTCTGGCCCTGGCGATCGTCCTGGATGCCGAAGCCAAGGGCCTGCTGAAACCCGGCGACACCATCATCGAGGCGACCTCGGGCAATACCGGCGTGGCGCTGGCGATGGTGGCCGCGGCGCGCGGCTACAAGTTCGTCGCCACGATGGTCGAGACCTTCTCGATCGAACGCCGCAAGCTGATGCGCGCCTATGGTGCCAAGGTCATCCTGACGCCCGCCGCCGAGCGCGGCAGCGGCATGGTGCGGCGCGCCGAGGAACTGGCGAAGCAGCACGGCTGGTTCCTCGCCCGCCAGTTCGCCAACCCGGCCAACCCGGCCTACCACCGGCAGACGACGGCGGCGGAGATCCTGCGCGATTTCGCCGGCCGCCGGCTCGACCATTTCGTTACCGGCTGGGGCACCGGCGGCACGCTCACCGGCGTGGGCGAAGTGCTCAAGGTCGCGCGCCCCGACGTGCGCATCACCGCCTCCGAACCGGCCGGCGCGTCGCTGCTGCAGGGCAAGGAATGGCAGCCCCACAAGATCCAGGGCTGGACGCCGGACTTCGTACCGGACGTGCTGAACCGCGAGGTCGCCGACGAGATCCTGCCGGTCACCGACGTGGAATCCATTGCCACCGCGCGCCGCCTGGCGGCCGAGGAAGGCATCTTCGTGGGCATTTCCGGCGGCGCCACCGTGGCGGCCGCGCTGCAGGTCGCGCAGAAGGCCAAGTCCGGCGACGTGCTGCTGGCGATGCTGCCGGACACCGGCGAGCGCTATTTCTCCACGCCGCTGTTCGAGGGCGTCAACGAAGGCTCGGACGACGAATGGCTGGCCTCGCTGGGCGAAGCCGCGCTGCCGTAACGCTCACTCCCTCGGCGGCGCGACGCAATCGCGCCGCCAGGTCCATTCCATCGCCTTGCCGTCGTCACGTCCGTCGTCCACGCGCGCGTGCAGCGTATCGGCGTCGGGCCGGGAATAGATCACCCGCTTCGGGAAATCGTGCGCGGGATTGGCGAACACCACGCGACCCCGCGCCATGTGCTCTGCGGGAAACGCCGTGACCGCACCGCCACCGGGTTGCGCCAGGAATACCCAGCGCCCCTCCTGTTGCGCGATGCGCATGAACTCGAAACCGATCGCCTTGCCCTCGCGCGTATCGCGATGCATGCCGACCAGCAGCCCGCCGCGCGGCGCCATCCAGGTTTCCTCGCTGAACGTCTTGCCACGCTGGCCACACCAATGGCCGGCCAGCCACTCCAGTTCTCCGGCATGTACGCCGGATGCGAGCGCCAGCAGCAGGCCGGCCACGCACGGGACGGATGGCTTCATGACATTTTCTTCCTCAACGTGACGCCTCAGTACATCGGCTTGCCGTCGCTGTCGACCGTCACCGTGCAGATCTCCACGATGGTCCAGATGTACATGGGAATCCACAACAGCCAGCACGACAGCACGCTGACCAGGATCTGCACCAGGCCCTTCTGGTTGTAGCCCGCATAGAAATTGTGGATGCCCGGCAGGCCGATCAGACCAAGCAGTGCCCCGAACAGGATGAAGCTGGTGCGGCTCTTCCCCTGCGCGACCACCTGCGGAAAGTGGCCCGTCGCCACGCCACAGTGCGGGCACACGACCGCCTCGTCGACCAGTTGCTGGCCGCATTGCTTGCAGAACATTTCGACATCCCCCGGTGAATGGCCCGCACGTTAGCAGGCCGAAGCGGGCGAATCCACGCCTGCACGGAGTCCTGTAGGAGCGACGTCAGTCGCGACCGCATGTCGTCGGCCACGCATAGCCTCGGTCGAGGCGGGCGCGGCAGGACGATGCGCTGTCTGCGGGATCCCGACATGGATGGCGTGCGGTCGCGACTGACGTCGCTCCTACAGTGAGCACATCACTGCTCGTACAGCTCCAGCGGCAGGTCGTCCGGGTCGGCGAAGAAGGTGAAACGCCGGCCGGTGTACTCGTCCACGCGGACCGGCTCCGTAGCCACCTTCTGTGCGTGCAGGTGGGCGACGACGGCGTCGAGGTCGGCCACGCGCAGGGCGAGGTGGCGCAGGCCGCAGGCTTCGGGACGCGAGACGCGCGGTGGCGGCGACGGGAACGAGAACAGCTCGACCTGCGTGCCGTCCGGCAACGCGAGGTCGAGCTTCCAGGAATCGCGTTCCGCGCGATAGTGCTCGGCGACCACACGCAGGCCGAGCACCTCGGTGTAGAAGTGTTTCGACCGCGCATAGTCCGACGCGATGATCGCGACGTGGTGCAGGCCCTCGATCCGCATGTCAGTGCGCCGCGGCGGCGTCGGCGCCCGCGTTGCCGCCGGACGGCGCCTTGCCACCCCGCATCAGCAGCACCAGCGGCATCGACACCAGCGTGAGCAGCATCATCAGCTTGAAGTCGTTGAGGTAGCCGATGGCCGCCGCCTGCCGGTTAACCTCGGCGTTGAGCAGGGCCAGGCCGGTGGCGGTGGACGGATTCATCGCCGCCGGCAGCAGCGTGGTCTCCGCGCCGAAGGCCGGGATGCGCGCGCCGATCTCGGCATGGTTCACCTGCATGGCGCGCGACAGCATTGTCATCACCACCGAGATGCCCACCGATGAACCGATGTTGCGCACCAGGCTGAAAAGGCCCGCCGCCTCGGTGCGCTGGTGCGGCTCCAGCGTGGCATAGGCGACCGTCGAGATCGGTACGAACACCAGGCCCAGGCCCATGCCCTGGATGACACCGAGCCAGATGATGGCGTGCATCGACGCATTCGGCCCGAACTGGGTCATGCCGTGCAGCGAGAACACCATCAACCCCATGCCGACCAGGATCGGCCAGCGCGCGTCGATGCGACCCAGCAGGCGGCCGACCACCATCATGCTGAACATCGTGCCCACGCCGCGCGGCGCCAGCACCAGGCCGATGGTCAGCACCGGATAGTTCATCAGCGTGCTCAGGTACGGCGGCAGCAGCGCCAGCGTGGCGAACAGCACGATGCCCACGACGAAGATCAGTGCACAGCCGACCGCGAAGTTCGCGTTCTTCAGCAGGCCCAGGTCGAGCAGCGCGCTGTCGCGCTTGCGCCACCACCACAGGCCGTAGGTGTACAGCGCCAGGAATGCGAGCGCGGCCTCGATCTGGATCTCGACGCTGCCGAACCAGTCCTCGCCCTGCCCGCGATCGAGGAACAGCTGCAACGCCCCGATACCCAGCGCCAACAGGCCCAGGCCGATGCCATCCAGCTTCCGTTCCTGCAGCACGTCCTTCTTCACGCTGGCCATGATGCCGACCAGCGCCAGGATGCCGATGGGCAGGTTGATCAGGAACACCCAGTGCCAGCTGTAGTTCTGGGTCAGGAAGCCACCCAGCGGCGGCCCGAGGATGGGCCCGACCATGATGCCCATGCCCCACATCGCCATCGCCGCGCCGTGCTTCTCCTTCGGGAAGGCATCGAGCAGCAGCGACTGCGAGATCGGCACCAGCGACGCGCCGAACACGCCCTGCAGGATGCGGAACAGCACCATCTCGCCGATGCCGGTGGCGATGCCGCACAGCAGCGAGGCCACGGTGAAACCGCTGACCGCGATGATCAGCAGGCGGCGGCGGCCGAGCCGGCCGGCCAGCCAGCCGGTGACCGGCGTCAGGATCGCGGCGGCGACGATGTAGCTGGTCAGCACCCACGACACCTGGTCCTGGGTGGCCGACAGCGAGCCCTGCATGTCCGGCAGCGCGACGTTGGCGATGGTGGTGTCCAGCGCCTGCATCAGCGTGGCCAGCATCACCGAGCCGACCAGCAGCGTGCGCTTGCCGGTGTCGTCCTGCGCGGTAGCCGCGGCAGCGGTGGAAGTGCTCATGGAGAAGTCCGGGAGGGATCGGCGCACATGACGTGCGGCGATCCAGAGGTCACCCGGGGCGCGGCGTCAGCGGGGCCGGGCCCCACCACAGTGCCCTCGCCCGCATCCGCGCACGCCCGGGATGACATGGAAACCAATGCCTCAGCGCGCCGCGGTGGCGCGGCTGGTGGCCGTATCGCGGTCGCGCAGCTCGACGTGCACGTCGGCGCTCATGCCGGCGCGCAGCTGCGGCGCATCGGCGGCAGCACTGTCGATCTCGAGGCGCACCGGGATGCGCTGGACGATCTTCACCCAGTTGCCGGTGGCGTTCTGCGGCGGCAGCACGCTGAACTCGGCACCGGAAGCGGGCGCGATGGAGGCCACGTGCGCCTTCCACTTCACGCCCGGATAGCTGTCCACTTCGATCGTCGCGGGTTGACCGACCTTCATCTTCTCCAGCTCGGTTTCCTTGAAGTTGGCTTCCACCCAGATCGGCGAGGTGGCCACCAGCGGCATCGCCGTCTGGCCGACGTTGATGTATTCACCCACCTGCAGGTCGTGCAGGCCGACGATGCCGTCCACCGGCGCGCGCACTTCGGCGTGCGCCAGGTCGAGCTTCGCCTTGGCGAGCATGGCGGCCGCGGCGCGGTATTCCGGCAGGTCCTGCGTGGGCGTGCCCGGACTGCCGCTCAGCGACGCGGTGGCCTCGGACTGCGTGGCGATGGCGTCGGCCAGGTCGGTGCGGGCTTCGGCGACGGCATGACGCGCGTCGTCCAGCATCTTGCGCGAGACCAGCTGCTGGCCGGCGAGCTGCTGCATGCGCTGCAGGTCGCGCTGCGCCCACGTCAGCGTTTCGCGTGCGGCCTGGATCGAGGTACCCGTGCCGACCACCTTGGCGCGGCTGGCGCTGGCGGAGTTCGCCATGCGTGCGACCAGCGCTTCGTTCTGCGCGACGGCGATCGTCAGCGGATCGGCATCGATGCGGAACAGCAGGTCGCCCTTCTTCACCGGCTGGTTCTGCTGCACGGCGACTTCGACCACGCGCCCGCCGACCTGCGGGGCGATCAGGATGCGCTCTGCCTTGATATAGGCATTGTCGGTGCTCACTTCGCGCTGCGAGGCGATGTATTCCCAGCCGAACAAGCCGGCCACGGCGAGCGGGCCGGCGACCCACAGCCACACGGGGACCCGGCGGCGCTTGGGAACGGGAACCTGTGCCGCCTTTTCCGCGGCTTCGTTGATCTTGCTGGTCATGGTGGAGGTCAGCTCTTGCGGAGGGAGGACTCGGCGCGGCTGGCGCGGTCGAGCCGGGAAAGGTTTTCGCGGATCTGGCCGAGCACCTTCAGGGTCGTCGCCAGCTCTTCGGCATCGACGCCGGCCAGGCAGTCCTCGCGCACGGAGACGGCGACGGCTTCGATGTCGTGCATCACCGCGTCGGATTGCGGCAGCAGGTGCAGGCGCCATACGCGGCGGTCGTCCGGATCGCTGCGGCGCTCGATGAAGCCGGCCTTCTGCAGGCGGTCCAGCACGCGGCCCACGGCGATGGGCTCCATGTCGAGCAGGTCGGCCAGCTCGGACTGGGTGATGCCCTCGCTCTGGTGGATGCGCTTGAGCGCACGCCACTGCACGCGGGTCAGGCCCAGGTGCGCGGCACGCCGGTCGAACACGCGACCGAACAGCCGGCTCAGGTCCGCGATCAGGTAACCGATGGTGCTCTTGCCGTTTGTATGGCTCATGGGTGCCTATGATATAGCTGCTTAGGCAATAATGTTTAACGCAGGGAATCCTGTTCAGCCGCGCTTTCGGCAAGGGCCCCGCCCGTAAGGTTGGACGGGCCGACCGCGAGGACCCAGCGACTCTCGTCCCCGGATCCGTAGGCATCCGGGTGCCCGCCTGCGCGGCAACGACGGCGTGCAGGAACGGATGCCACCCTGGATTCCGGATTCAGGCCACCGGAAACGACGACGCCGGCACGAGGCCGGCGTCGGGATCACGCGGGGCGCGGAGGATTACCCCTCCCACTTGCCCAGCGCCGCCAGGCCGTTCTCCTTGGCGCGCTCGTACACCACAGCCTGGGCCTTGGCGAAATTGCCCACCAGGTCCTGCGACCACAGCTTCAGTGCGGCCTGCTGCATGGCGCGGCCATAGGAGAAGCTCAGCGGCCACGGCAGGGTGCCCAGGCGGTTCATCGCATTGAGGTGCGCGGTGGACTGCTCGTCGGTCTGGCCGCCGGACAGGAACACGATGCCCGGCAGGATCGCCGGCACGGTGCTCTTCAGGCACATGACGGTGGATTCGGCCACCTCGTCCACGTCGGCCTGCTCCTCGCAGTCCTTGCCGGCGATGACCATCGAAGCCTTCAGGATGGTGCCTTCCAGCAGCACGTTCTGCTCGTACAGCGCGCCGAACAGCGAACGCAGCACGGCCTCGGTCACTTCGTAGCAGACCTCGATGTTGTGGTCGCCGTCCATCAGCACTTCCGGCTCCACCATCGGGACCAGGCCGCATTCCTGGCATAGCGCGGCATAGCGGGCCAGCGCATGCGCATTGGCCTCGATGCAGGTGCCGGACGGGATGTCCTCGCCGATGGTGATGACCGCACGCCACTTGGCGAAGCGCGCACCCAGCTTGTAGTACTCCTTCAGGCGCTCGCGCAGGCCGTCCAGACCCTCGGTGACCACTTCGCCCGGGCAGCCGGCCAGCGGATGCGTGCCCTTGTCCACCTTGATGCCGGGGATGATGCCGTGGTCGCTCATGTACTTGGCGAACGGCACGCCATCCTTGGTGGACTGGCGGATGGTCTCGTCGAACAGGATGGCGCCGGAGATGTAATCGGACAGCTTGGGCGTGGTGAGCAGCAGCTCGCGGTAGGCGCGACGGTTCTCTTCCGTGTTCTCGATGCCCACGCCCTGGAACCGCTTGGCGATGGTGGTGGTGGACTCGTCGATCGCGATGATGCCCTTGCCCGGGGCCACCATGGCCTGGGCGGTTTCGGCAAGCTGTTCGATGCTCATGGGGAGTTCCTGGAAAGGCGGCGGGAAAGATACCAATTGTAGCCCGCACCGCGACGACAGCGGGCGGTCGCGACGATGGATGCACCGCATCGCTCCCCCGACGGACGCGGGGGGGCGCGCCGGGAAACCGGTTACAGCTCGCCCAACCCCTCGGCCTTGCCGCGCTCGCCCATCTGCAGCAGGCGCAGCGTGTTGGTCGCGCCGTGCTTCTCCATATGGTCGCCGCTGGTGAAGATCACGCGGTCGCCCTCGGCCAGCAACGCACGATCGTGCAGCACGCGCATCGCATCGCGGGCGGCCTCGCGCGGCGCCAGGCCACGGCTGTCGAACGCGATGGGGAACACGTCGCGGATCATCGCCATCTTGCGGCGCGCGCCGTCGTGGCGCGAGAACGCATAGATCGGCGCGCTTGAGCGGAACCGCGACAGGAAGCGCGCGGTGCCGCCGGATTCGGTCATCGCCACGATCGCGCGCACGCCGATGTGTTCGGACAGGAACATGGTCGCCATCGCGATCGCCTGGTCGGCGCGCTCGAGGTTGCGCGGCGCCTTCTCGAAATCGGTATCCATCTCGAACTGCTTCTCGGCGCCCAGGCAGATGCGCGCCATCGCTTCCACCGCACGCACCGGGTAGCTGCCTGCCGCCGTTTCGGCCGACAACATCACGGCGTCGGTGCCGTCGATGACGGCGTTCGCCACGTCCAGCACCTCGGCGCGCGTGGGGATGGGGCTGTCCACCATCGACTGCAGCATCTGGGTGGCGGTGATGACCACCTTGTTGCGCGCCAGCGACTCGCGGATGATCTTCTTCTGCAGGCCCGGCAACTCGGCATCGCCGATCTCCACGCCCAGGTCGCCACGCGCCACCATCACCACGTCGCTGGCATCGACGATCTCGGCCAGGTTCTCGATGGCCTCGGTGCGCTCGATCTTCGATACCAGCGCGGCATCGCAGCCGTGCTGACGCGCGATGCGACGCGCCTCGTTCATGTCTTCGGCGTTGCGGCAGAACGACACGGCGATGAAGTCCACGCCGATGTTCTCGGCCACGTAGGCGATCAGTTCGCGGTCGCGCTCGGTCAGCGCACCCAATGACAGGCCGCCGCCCTGCTTGTTCAATCCCTTGCGATCGGACAGCACGCCATCGTTGAGCACCGTGCAGACGATGCGCTCGCCGTCGACCTGCACCACCTGCAGCTGCATCAGGCCGTCGTCCAGCAGCAGCACGTCGCCAGCGCCGACATCGCCCGGCAGGCCAAGATAGCTGACACCGACCTGATTGATGTCGCCCGGCGGCGCGTCCGCACTCGCGACCAGATCGAAGCGGTCGCCCTTCTTCAGCACGATCTTGCCTTCAGCAAACCGCTCGATGCGGATCTTCGGGCCGGGCAGGTCGGCGAGGATGCCGACTTCCGCCCCCACGCGCTGCGCGGCCAGGCGTACGGCGGCGGCGCGCTTGGCCTGGCCGGAAGGATCGCCATGGGAAAAATTGAGGCGCACCACGTTGACACCTGCGCGGAACAGTTCCTCCAGCACACCGGGCGGGTCCGTCGCCGGTCCGAGGGTGGCGAGGATCTTGGTGCGGCGCTGGCGTTCTGTCATGGTGCGGATTCCCTGTGATCGCGCAAACGCTACCACAGCGACCGGGTACCGCAATGGCCGATGATCGCGCTGTGCGCATGCTGTCCCGGGACACCGCTGCGTCCGCGTGCGAAGCGCGATGAAAACGCTTGTTTTGAAGCCATTTTTCGCGATACGGCCATATCGCGCCACTGGTATTTTTTTGGTCTGAGCATCACGACAGGATGCTGCGCGCGCACACCCGACTGCGCAAACGAAACCGATGAAACGCGCGTTTGATCGCGCGATTCAGCCGAACAGCGGCCCCAGTCGTGCAGGCGACATGACCAGATGATCCGCGCCCGCGTCGCGCAGTTCCTGCTCGCCGCCGAAACCCCACAGCACCCCGACGTTGCGCATGCCGTGATGGCGCGCGCCCTCTATGTCCATGCGGCGGTCGCCGATCATCCAGCAGGCATCCGGGCTCGCTCCAAGCCGGCGCAGCGCTTCGCCGATCAGATCCGCCTTGTGGCTCAGGCGGCCGTCGACGGTGGCGCCGACGATCTCCTCGAAGCGGTGGCCGAACGGCAGGTGCGCGAGGATCCTGCGGGCATGCGGTTCGTTCTTCGCCGTGACCACCGCGAGCCGGTACCCGTCCGCATGCATCGCCTCGATGGCCTCGCCGATGCCGGCGTAGACCTGGTGCTCGAGCCAGCCGTGGGACTCGAAGCGTTCCAGATAGTGCTCGACGGCGACTTCGACCCTGGCCGGATCGCCCAGCAGCGGCATGAAACTGGTGCGCAGCGACGGGCCGATCCAGCCCCGCAGTTCCTCCTCGGACGGGACCGGATGTTCCAGCTGCGTCAGCGCGTGCGCGATGCAGCGGGTGATGCCGACGGCCGAATCGATCAGCGTGCCGTCCAGATCGAAGAACAGCGTGGCGCGACTCACGCGCCGCGGGCTTCCAGTGCCGCGACGGCCGGCAGCGTCTTGCCTTCCAGGAACTCCAGGAACGCGCCGCCACCGGTGGAGATGTAGCTGACGTCGCCGGCGATGCCGTACTTGTCCACCGCGGCCAGCGTGTCGCCGCCGCCGGCGATGGAGAACGCCTTCGACTGCGCGATGGCGTGCGCCAGCGTCTCGGTGCCCTTGCCGAAGGCATCGAACTCGAACACGCCCACGGGCCCGTTCCACACCACCGTGCCGGCCGACCTGATCAGGTCGGCATAGCGCTTTGCGGTCTGCGGACCGATGTCGAGGATCAGCTCGTCGTCCGCGACGGCATCGACGGCCTTCACCGTCGCCGGGGCGTCGGCGGCGAACGCGGTGGCGACCACGACGTCGGTCGGCAGCGGGATCTCGGCGCCGCGCGCCCTGGCATCGGCATCGATCTTCTTCGCCGTATCCACCAGGTCGGCCTCGTACAGCGACTTGCCCACGGCGTGCCCTTCGGCAGCGATGAAGGTATTGGCGATGCCGCCACCGACGATCAGCTGGTCGACCTTGCCCACCAGGCTGGTCAGCAGTTCGAGCTTGGTGGAGACCTTGCTGCCGGCCACGATGGCCAGCAGCGGGCGCGCCGGATTGGCCAGCGCCTTGTCCAGCGCATCCAGTTCGGCCATCAGCAGCGGGCCACCGGCCGCCACGGCGGCGAAGCGGATCACGCCATGCGTGGAGGCCTGCGCGCGGTGGGCGGTGCCGAATGCATCCATGACGAACACATCGCACAGCGCGGCGTACTTCTTCGACAGGGCTTCGTCATCCTTGCCCTCGCCGACGTTCATGCGGCAGTTCTCGAGCAGCACCACCTGGCCCGGCTGCACGGCCACGCCATCCACCCAGTCCTTCACCAGCGGCACGTCCACGCCGAGCAGCTTGGACAGGCGTGCGGCGACCGGCGCCAGCGAATCGGCCTCGCTCCACACGCCCTCCTTCGGACGGCCGAGGTGCGAGGTGACCATCACGGCCGCGCCCTTCTGCAAGGCCAGCTTCAGCGTGGGCAGTGAGGCGGTGATGCGCTGCTCGGAGGTGATGCGGCCGCCCTCGATCGGCACGTTCAGATCCTGGCGGATCAGCACGCGCTTGCCGGTGAGGTCGAGATCGGTCATGCGGACGATGGGCATGGGAGGTCCTGGACGGCGGGAAAGACCGCCATTGTCCCGCCTGCCCTCCCCTGCCGCAAACGAGCGGCTACGCCGGCGGGCGGCCGCGCAACAGGCTGAAGGCGAACGCGGCCACCAGCCCCGCCCCCAGCAGCAGCACGCCCCACAGCAGCCAGGCCTTCCAGTCGCGGGGTTCTGGCGGCGCCACGAGCGCGGCGTCGCCGGCCAGCACCGCGGCCGTGGAGAGGTAGGCGGGCGCCGGTTGCCATTCGGCGCCGCGATCGCGCCGCAGTGCGTCGACCAGCGCCGGCATGGGCACCGTGGCGCGACGGGCGCTCGCGCTGCCGGCCACCAGCGCGTACGGCGGCGTGCCCTGCGCCAGGAACACCATCACCTCGGGCCGGTAGCCCAGTCGCAGCGTGGGCGCCCGCTCGGGCAAGGCGCCGCGGCTGCGCAGCCGCCACTGGCGGTCGCGCACCGGTCCACTGGACAAGGCCTGATCGGGCGATGCGCTGGGACGTTCGCCATCCACGCGATAGGCCACCCACGGACCGGCGCGCAGCCGCCATGGCGCGTCATCGGCGTCGCGGCTTTCCAGCGTCCATTCGCCCACGGCGAAATCATCCATCGCCAGGTTGGCCAGGGCGATGGGATAGCGGCCGTCGCTGTGGTAGACGAACCCGTCCACGCCCTGCTCCCGCATGCGCTGCCCCTGCATTTCCGACCACGCCACCGTCTGCTGCAGATGCGCGGCATCCAGGCGCACGCGGATCTCGCGGATCGGCAGCGCCGCAGCGGCATCGAGCGGCACGAAGCGCACGTAGCGGAATCCCGCCTGGATGGGCGCCTCGTCGTGCAGCAGCCGCTGGGTGCCGCGCTGCAGTTCCATCAGTGTCACGCGCGACTGCATCACGTCCCATGTTTGAAGGTCGTGGCTGCCTTCCACGCGGAAACGGGCCTCGCGGGGCTCGCCCGGGTCCCAGGTGATCTCCAGCGCTTCGGGGTTGTCGCGGATCCCGCTGAGGTCCACCAGGAAGGCCCGCCCCGTGTCCTCCGAGGGCATGCCGCCGCCGGCCTCGATGCGGACGATGCGCCCGTGTTCGCCGAACTGCGCCGACACGCTCGCGGGTTCGCCTGCACCCTGCGCCGGCGCGGGCAACGGAAACCACGGCACCACGATGCGTCGTGCCGGCAACGCCGTGGGCTGTTCGGGCCCGAACAATGCCGCCGCCACCGGCTTGCCGTTAGCATCCAGCACGTCCACATCCCGCAGGTCGGCCCAGGCGGTGGTGGTGTAGACGCTGCGATCGAGCTCGACGCGGTAGGCGCCCGCGCGTTCGGCGGACAGGGCCAGCGGCCACCGCTTCGCATACGCGGCCTGTGCCGGCGACTGCGCCAGCGTCGCGGACGACGCGGCCAGCAATGCCAGGGCGAGCAGCAGGGTCCTCATGCGGTCGCCTCCTCGGTATCGATGCGGCGCGGCGGCGCCGGTGCCAGATAACCCACCACCGTGCACAGCAGGCCGTAGGCGATGAAGGAACCGATGCCCAGCAGGTTGCCCAGGTGCTGCCGGTCCACCGACACCAGCTTCACCAGCACCACGCCCATCAGCACAGCACCCCCCAGCCACAACATGCGCTGGTCGCGGCGCGAACCGATCACCCAGCCCAACACGCCCAGCACGCTCCACACGATGGTCAGGCTGGTCTGCGCGAGGCTGCTCGACAGGAGTCCATCGCTCCACGGCACGCCACCCCAGTGATGGACGGCGTGCAGCACCACGGAAGTGATCCACACAAAGGCGGCCGACGACAGCAGCACGATCTGCATGGGCGGCATGCTGCGGTCTTCCGGCATCCACCAACGCAGGAGCAGCACGAGCACCGCGAGCTGGGCGAGTTCCAGCGGGTTCACCACGGGAATCCACGGCAGCGGCATGGCGTCGCCGGCGAGGAACAGCGAGCCTGCCCACCACAGGCCGAGCGCGGCGAACAGCACGCCCAAGAGCGGGGTACGCCAGCCGTCGAAGCGTTCGCCCAGCGGCGCCGACAGCCAGCCCCAGCGGAACAGCGCCAGCGCGACGACCACCAGCCACGGCAACGCGATCAGGCCGGCCGTCCAGCCCTGGCCCATGCCTTCCAGCCAGTCGGGCAGCCACGCCATCAGCAGGCTCGCCACCATCGGCCACACCAGCCACCAGACGAACTGCGCAGCACCGGCGAGGCGATGTTCGCTATCGCGCAGGCACATCAGGCTGCGAATGCCGAGTGCCGCATAGACCAGCCACGCCCAGACGCCATGGCCCGCGAATGGCTGCTGGTGCACATCCGACTGCCAGATCGCCAGCGGCACCGCAGAAGCCAAGGCCGCCAGCGTCGTCCACGCCAGCGCACCCGACGGGCGACGGCGATGCGCTTCGGCCGCCAGCCAGCCCGTCAGCGCCGCGAAGGCGAGCATCGCGTCCGGTTCGTCCCGACGGCCCAGATAGCGCTCGATCTCGATGACGCCATTGCCCAGCCACCACGCCAGGCCCCACAGGTAGTACAGCCCCGCGACGGCGCCCAGCCGGCCGCGATAGCTCCAGGCGCTGGCCAAGCCTGCCAGCGCGATCAGCAGCGCGCTCATGAAGGGGGCGTTGGCGAACATCGGATGGGCCGTCGCGTCGAATCCGCCGGCGGACCAGGCGTCAGCCCGCGCGATGAAGAATGCGAACGCCGCCGCCATCTGCAGGCCCGCACCGGTCAGCTGCGGGAGCAGGCGCGACTGCCGCAGCCCCAGCCAGACCAGCGCCGCGCCCTCCAGCGCGAACACGCTCGCCGTGGCCTGGGCCGACAGCGCCAGCGGCACCGCCAGCGTGGCGAAACCCACCGCGAGCAGGGCATACGACTGCGCAAGCACGTCGTAGTTCTCGCGACGGCGCAGCAGCCACGACAACCCGGCGTACAGCACGCCCAGCCCCAACGCGCAGAACGCCAGCGGCATGCGGCTGTCTTCGAACGTACCCCCCTGCATCAGCCCGGCCTGCAGCGAGAACGCCACCAATGGCATGCCGAACACCAGGCACCCATCGATGAAGTCGCGCCGGCTGGCTGGCTGACGGCGCGCGAACAGCAGCGGGATCAGCAGGTAGAACACGAAGAACAAGGCCAGGAACGGCTGGGTGGTGCCGTACTTCGCGGGGTCATAATCGAACAGGCCCCACACGGTGCCGATACCGAAGGTGAAGACGAAGCCGAGCAGGTTCAGCAGGCGCCACGACTTGTACCAGGCGATGCCGACGATGGCCGCGTTGAGCACGGCATAGTAGGAGAACAGCGCCACGTGGTTGCCGCTGCCCGTCGACAGCCAGATCGGGGCGAGGAAGCCCGCCAGCAGCGCGAACACCGCCAGCGCCTTGGCATCCTGCAGCACGGCCAGCATGCCGGCGCCGGCGACCAGCGCGATGCTCAGCGCGAAGGCTGCGCCGACCGGCATCAGGCCGAAGATCTTGAAGGCGGCGAACACCACCAGCAGCAGCACGCCGATGGCGCCACCCTGCAGACTGAGCGCGAACACGCGGTTGCTCTCGCGCTTGCGCCACGCGAACACCAGCGCACCCAGCGCCGCGGCCGCTACGCCGGCCAGGCGCAGTTCCGGCGGCAGGGTGAACCAGCCCTGGTCGGCGCCGTACTTGAGCAGTGCCGCGACACCGGCGAACAGCACCAGCATGCCGATCTTCACCGGCACGTTGCCGACGGTGAACCAGCGCTGCACCGCGCGGACCGCGGTGGTGGCGAAGTCCGGACGCGAGGGCGCGACGGGACGCGGCGGCCGGGGCGGCATCGGTGGCGCAGCCGGCGCTGGCGTGGGCGTTTGGGGTGCCGACGGGATCGGCGGTGGTCCAGCGGCGCGCTCCGGTGCAGCCGGTGCAGGCGCGGGTGTCGCGCGCGGCGGCGGTGGTGCGGCGTCGCGCATCAGGTCCGCCAGCGTGGGGCCTTCGTCCACGGCGGGTGCCGCAGGCGCGCTCACCGTGCTGGCAGGGGCTGGCGCCGGCTCGGCGACGCGTGCGGCGCGCAACTGGGTGACCTGTGCTTCCAGCGTGGCGACGCGGCGCTTCAGGCCGCTGACCGACACCAGCGCGACGATGAGCAGGACGGGCATGGCCAATACGGCCAGCCCCACCAGGACCAACAACCCGACCACGTCATCCATTCCCCGACCTCGCCTGTGCGTGTTTCCGGTGCAAGGACGCGGCATGCCGCGCCCTCCGGCCGTCCGTGCAGCCGCGCCCGCAGCCTCGGGCATGGCCCGTGGATTTGCAAGATTCCGATCCGCGGGTGGCCGAGGACAGCGTACCCGGTATCGCCTCGTGATACCCGGAAACGACGCGAGCGCCGAAGGGCGCTCGCGTACGGATGCTCCGGCCGGATCGACCGGCGTGGCGGCTTACTTGCCCGCGACCACGCGCACCATTTCCAGGCACTTGTTGGAGTAGCCCCACTCGTTGTCGTACCAGGCCACCAGCTTGACGAAGGTGGGGTCCAGCGCGATGCCGGCCTCGGCGTCGAAGATCGAGGTGCGGGTGTCGCCGCGGAAGTCGGTGGCCACCACCTTGTCCTCGGTGTAGCCCAGGATGCCCTTCAGCGCGCCCTGGCTCTGCGCCTTCATCTCGGCCTTGATCTCTTCGTACGTGGCCGGGTTCTCGAGCTCGGCGGTCAGGTCGACCACCGACACGTCGCTGGTCGGCACGCGGAACGACATGCCGGTCAGCTTCTTGTTGAGCGAGGGGATCACCACGCCGACGGCCTTCGCCGCGCCGGTGCTGGACGGGATGATGTTCTCCAAGATGCCGCGACCGCCGCGCCAGTCCTTGTTGCTCGGGCCGTCCACGGTCTTCTGCGTCGCGGTGGCCGCGTGCACGGTGGTCATCAGGCCGCGCTTGATGCCCCACTTGTCATGCAGCACCTTGGCGATCGGCGCCAGGCAGTTGGTCGTGCACGACGCGTTGGAGATGATCGCCTCGCCGTTATAGGTCTTGTCGTTCACGCCGTAGACGAACATCGGCGTGTCGTCCTTCGACGGTGCCGACAGGATGACCTTCTTCGCGCCGGCATCCAGGTGCTTCTGCGCGGTGGCCTTGTCGAGGAACAGGCCGGTGGATTCGATGACGACATCGGCGCCGACTTCGTCCCACTTGAGGTTGGCCGGATCGCGCTCCTGGGTGAGGCGGATCTTCTTGCCGTTGACGAACAGCGCGCCGTCTTCGACCTTCACGTCGCCGTCGAAGCGACCGTGCACGGAGTCGTACTTCAGCATGTACGCCAGGTAGTCCGGTTCCAGCAGATCGTTGATGGCGACGATCTGGATGTCGTTGCCGAAGTTCTGCACGGCGGAACGCAGCACGTTGCGCCCGATGCGGCCGAAGCCGTTGATACCCACCTTGATCGACATTGCTCAGGACTCCTGCGGCCGCGCGCGGCGCGGCGGGGTTGACGGGGCCCACATTCTAACAGCCCGCCCCGGCGACAGGCCGTGGCGGGCATTGATCAGGATCAAGGCGGCGCCCCGTACGCGGGTGGAGACTGGCCCCACTCTCCAACGAGCGTCATCACCATGAAGAAGACCCTGATCCCGATTGCCATCGCCCTCGCCTTCGGCGCCGCCGCTCCCGCCTTCGCCCAGTCCAAGGGCGACTGGACTCTGGGCGTCGGCGTGCACCAGGTGAACCCCAAGTCCGACAACGGCACGCTGGCCGGCGGCACCCTGCCGCTGGACATCGACAGCGACGTCAAGCCGACCATCACCTTCGAATACTTCCTGCGCGACAATCTGGGCCTGGAAGTGCTGGCCGCGCTGCCGTTCAAGCACGACATCGCCGTCGACGGCGTCGGCACCGTGGGCAGCACCAAGCACCTGCCGCCGACCGTGTCGCTGCAGTACCACTTCAACAGCAAGGGCAAGGTCTCGCCGTTCCTCGGCGCCGGCCTGAACTACACCACGTTCTTCAGCGAAGACACCAAGGGTGCGCTGGCAGGCACCGACCTGAAGCTGGACGACTCCTGGGGCCTGGCCGCGCACGTCGGCATGGACATCAAGGTCAGCGAGCGTGGCGCGGTGCGCGTGGATGCGCGCTGGATCGACATCGACTCCGACGTCAAGGTGGACGGCGCCAAGCTGGGCACCGCCAACATCGACCCGCTGGTGTACGGCGTGGCTTATGTCGTGAAGTTCTGAGCACCGCATAACACCCGCAACGCGCAATGGGGACGGCCCGTGTCGGTTAAAGTACCGGCATGGTCCGTCCCCTTCTTTTCGTTCCCGCATTCCTCCTGGCCGTCGCGCTTGCGCTGCTGCCGCTCCCGGCGCATGCATGGGGCCCGCTGGGCCATCGGTTGGTGGCGCTGCTGGCATGGGACGATCTGACACCGCAGGCGCGCCGCCAGGTCGAAGTCCTGCTGCGGGGCGAACAGGATCCCACCCTGGCCGGCATCGCCAGCTGGGCCGACGACCTGCGCAAGCACGATCCCGTGCTCGGCAGGACGTCCGCACGCTGGCACTTCGTCAATATCGGCGAGCACGACTGCGCCTACGAACAGGTCCGCGACTGCCCCGGCGGCAACTGCGTCGTCGAGGCGATCCGCACGCAGGCCGCGGTCTTGGCCGATCCGAAACGTACCCATGCCGAGCGGCTGCAGGCGCTGAAGTTCGTCGTGCACTTCGTCGGCGACGTGCACCAGCCGCTGCATGCCGGCTACGCTCACGACAAGGGCGGCAACGACGTGCAGGTCAATTTCGACGGCCAGGGCACGAACCTGCACACGCTGTGGGACAGCCGCATGCTCGTATCCACCGGACGCGCCGAGCAGGCCTATCTCGTGCACCTGCGTACCTTGCCGCGCCCCGCGCTCGCCGCCATGGTCCTGCCACCACCGGCGGCCGTCTGGGCAGAACAGTCGTGCCGGGTGGTGACACGGCCGGACTTCTATCCACGCCGCGCGAAGCTCGAACAGGCGTATGTCGAAAAGCATCTGCCGATAGCAGAACGACAGTTGCGCGCCGGTGGCGTGGCGCTGGCAGCCGTGCTGAACAAAGCGCTGGGTGGCCGCTGACATCCACCGTACCCTCGCCGCCCCCGACACGCGTGTGGCATCCCCCTGAGGAGTCGTCCGCATGAAGCTCTGCCCGTTGCTCCGCTCCTTCTCGGCCCTCTTGCTGATCGCCGTGTCGCTTGCGTCCACGGCAGCGCGCGCGCAGGACGATGCAGGCCTCACCGTCTTCGCCGCCGCCAGCCTGAAGGAAGCGCTGGACGACGCCGCCGCGGCTTACCGGAAGCAGACCGGCACACCGGTGCGGGTGTCGTATGCGGCCAGTTCGGCGCTGGCGCGGCAGATCGAACAGGGGGCGCCCGCCGATGTCTTCTTTTCCGCCGACATGGATTGGATGGACTACCTGCAGCAGCGCGGCAAGCTGGATGTCGCCACGCGCCGCCCACTGCTGGGCAACCAGCTGGTGCTCGTAGCGCCGAAGACGAGCAAAGCGCGCGTGGACCTGAAGCGTCCGGCGACGTTCCTGACCGCGCTCGGCGACGGCCGCCTGGCGATCGGGCAGACGCAGACCGTGCCGGCCGGCAAATACGCCAAGGCCTCGTTGGAATCGCTGTCGCTGTGGGACGGCGTCAAGGCGCGTCTGGCGGAGTCCGAGAGCGTGCGTGCGGCGCTGATGCTGGTGGCGCGCGGCGAGACGCCGCTGGGCGTCGTGTATGCGTCCGATGCGAGGGCGGAGCCCGCGGTGCGCGTGGTGGCGACGTTCCCCGAGGACAGCCATCCCGTCATCGTCTATCCGGTGGCCGCGCTGCGCGGGCCTCGATCGGCCCAGGCCTCGACGTTCGTGCGCTGGCTGGCCTCGCCCGCCGCCGATGCGATCTTCCATCGGCGCGGATTCGCGGTGCGGGACTGAGCCGATGTTCGATGCGTTCACGCCCGACGAACTCACCGCGATCCGCCTCAGCCTGAAGGTCGCTGCGGTGGCGGCACTGGCGAGCCTGCCGCTTGGCGTGCTGGTCGGCTGGCTGCTGGCGCGGACCCGCTTCCCGGGCAAGGCATTGCTGGATGCGCTGGTCCACCTGCCGCTGGTGCTGCCGCCGGTGGTGATGGGCTACGCACTGCTGGTCACGCTGGGCACGCAGGGTGCCGTGGGTGCTTTCCTGAAGGAACACCTCGGTCTGGTATTCGCGTTCCGCTGGACCGGCGCGGCGCTGGCGTGCGCGGTGATGGGATTTCCGCTGATGGTGCGTGCGATCCGCCTGTCGCTGGAAGCCACGGACCGTCGCCTGGAACAGGCCGCGTCCACCCTGGGCGCCGGGCCGTGGCGCGTCTTCTTCACCGTCACCCTCCCGCTGGCCTGGCCCGGGCTGGTCGCCGGGTGCGTGCTGGCGTTCGCCAAGGCGCTGGGCGAATTCGGCGCCACCATCACCTTCGTCTCGAACATCCCCGGCGAAACCCAGACCCTGTCGTCGGCGATCTACGGACTGATGCAGGTCCCCGGCGGCGAGGCCGGCATCTGGCGCCTCGCCGCCGTCGCCGTGGCGATCTCGCTGGCGGCCCTGCTGTTCTCCGAATGGCTGGTGCGACGCCATCCCACCCGTCACGGCGAGGATGGCTGATGCTCGAACTGGACATCGAACTGCGGCGCGGGACTTTCCGACGCCACGTGCGGATCAAGGACGATGCGCGCGTGATCGCGCTGGTCGGCCCGTCGGGCGCCGGCAAGACTTCGGTGCTCAACGCCATCGCCGGACTGGTGACGCCGGTCGCCGGCCGCATCGACGTGGACGGCCGCAGCCTGTTCGACAGCACGCGCGGCATCGACGTCCCCGTGCACCGCCGCCGCGTCGGCTACGTGTTCCAGGATGCGCGCCTGTTCCCGCACCTGGACGTGCGCCGCAACCTGCTCTACGGGCGGCATGGCGGGCATGGCGCGCCGCGGTTCGGATTCGACGCCGTGGTGGACCTGCTCGGCATCGCGCCCCTGCTGGCCCGGCGCACGCGCAACCTGTCCGGTGGGGAAGCCCAGCGCGTGGCGATCGGCCGCGCCCTGCTCTCGCAACCGTCGATGCTGCTGTTCGACGAACCCCTGTCGGCGCTGGACCAGGCGCGTCGCGAGGAACTGATCCCCTACCTGCAGCGCGTGCGCGACGAAATCCGCCTGCCCATCGTCTACGTCAGCCATCACCCGGACGAAGTGCGCCGCGTGGCCGACTCCACACACGTCCTCGACTGACGCCGCCCTATCCTGCGGTCACGCCACCGGAGCGCCCCGCATGAAGCACCCCACGCGCTGGAAGTCCCTCCCCGTCGACCAGACGCGCCGCTTCCTGGAGCCAGGACCCGTGGTCCTGCTGAGCACCGCACACCGCGGCGAGCGCGCGATCATGACGCTGGGCTGGCACATGATGCTGGGCTACGACCTGGTCGGCACGTACATCTGGCAGGCCAACCGCAGCCATGCCCTGGCCCGGGCCAGCCGCGAATGCGTGATCAATCTGCCGACCGAGGACCTGCTGGACACGGTGGTGCGGATCGGCAACTGCAGGAGTACCGATCAGGACAAGTTCGACCGCTTCGGCCTGATGCCGCTGCGCTCGCGCGAAGTCGGCGCGCCGCGCATCGCCGAATGCCACGCGCAGTTCGAATGCCGCCTGCACGAAACGCGGATCACCGCCGACTACCCGCTGTTCGTGTGGCGCGTGGTGGCGGCGCATGTCGCCCCCTCGCCGCGCATCCCGCGCACGGTGCATTACCGCGGCGACGGACGCTTCATGGTCGCCGGCCGCGAAGTCTCCCGGCGCCGGCTGTTCCGGCCGGACATGCTGGAGCAGTGACCCATGGCCGATTAACGCAGGGCTCGCTACGCTGGCGCACATGAGCCCACGCCACCTCACCGACCTCGACGAAGCCGTCGACCTGATCCTGGCCCACACCTACGGCCCGCTGCGCATCGGCGCGCCGCTGGGCATCGGCAAGCCGCACCGCCTGCTCAATGCGCTGTATGCACGCGGCGCGGCGGACCCTTCGCGCCCCTGGTCGCTCTACACCGCCCTCTCGCTCGATCCGCCTGCGGGTGGCAAGGGACTGGAGGGACGATTTGTGACGCCCTTCGCTACGCGCCATTTCGGCGACGACTTCCCGCGCCTGGACTACGTGCGGGCGATGAAGCGCGACGCACTGCCCGCGCACATGGAGGTGGAGGAGTTCTACATGCAGGGCGGTGCCCTGCTGCGCTCGACCACCGCACAGCGCCTGTACGCCAGCCTCAATTACACGCACGTCGCCCGGGCGCTCGCCGACCGCGCGCTCAACGTCATCGTGCAGAAGGTCGCACGCGAGCCCGGCGGCACGCGCCTGTCGTTCTCGTGCAACAACGACCTCACCCAGGACACGGTCGATGCGCACCTCGCACGCGGCCTGGCGCGCCCGCTGCTGGTGGCGGAAGTCGACCCGCAGCTGCCCTGGATCGGCGGCACGGCAGCGGTCGAGGACACCTACTTCGACATCATCGTGAGCCCGCAGGGCCCTTATCCACCGCTGTTCGGACTGCCGCGCCAGCCGGTATCGGACGTCGACTACGCCATCGGCCTGTACGCCAGCACGCTGGTGCGCGACGGCGGCACGCTGCAGATCGGCATCGGGGCACTGGCCGATGCGCTATGCCACGCGCTCGTGCTGCGCCACACCGACAATGCCACCTACCGGCGCGTGCTGGCGGCCCTGGACCCGGAGCTGGAGCAGCACCCCGCCGTGCTCGCCAGCGGCGGACTGGACCCCTTCGCCATCGGCCTGTACGGCTGCAGCGAGATGGTCAACGAAGGATTCAAGCGGCTGGTCGAAACCGGGGTGATCCGGCGCAAGGTGGTGGATGACGAAGCCCTGATGCGGCGCATCGCCGACGGCACCGCCAACCTCGGCGACCAGGCCCGGCTGGAGCGCGACGGCGAATACCTGCACGGCGCGTTCTACCTGGGGTCGCCCGCGTTCTACCAGTGGCTGCGCGACCTGCCCGATGACCAGCGCCGCGCCATCGGCATGCGCCGCATCAGCCTGATCAACGAACTGCAGCGCGGCCATGAATCGCTCGCCCGCCTGCAGCGCCACGAGGCCCGCTTCTTCAACTCCTGCATGATGGCGACGGCGCTGGGTGCCGCTGTCTCCGATGGACTGGAAGACGGCCGCGTGGTGTCGGGTGTGGGTGGGCAGTACAACTTCGTGGACATGTCCAATGCGCTGGATGCTGCGCGCAGCGTGTTGATGTTCCGCGCGGTGCGCGAGGACGCCGGCGCGGCCGAGTCGAACGTGCGCTGGCACTACGGCCACACCACCATTCCCCGTCATCTCCGCGACCTGTACGTCAACGAGTACGGCATCGCCGACCTGCGCGGCAGGAACGATGAGGACTGCATCATCGCGATGGGCGGCATCACCGACGCGCGCTTCCAGGGGACGCTGGTGCAGCAGGCGCAGCGCGCGGGCAAGCTGCGTGCCGGCTTCAATCCACCCGGTCACTGGATCGACAACACGCCGGTGCACCTCTCGGCGCGACTGCGCGCCTTCCGCCACGACGGCACCCTGCCCGACTACCCGCTGGGCAGCGATTTCACCGAGGTGGAGCGGCGCATCGTCAAGGCACTGGGATGGCTGAAGGCGAATACCGCCACGCCCTGGAAGAAGATCGGCACCGTGCTGCGTGCGCTGGGCGCACAACCGGGCGATGCCGAGGCGATGGCGCGCATGGATCTCGCCGCGCCAGGCAATCTGGGCGAGCGCATCGAAGCGAAGCTGCTGGCGCTGGGATTACGGGAAACGCGTTAGCGGTTCTGACCGTTGCAAGCGTGATCCACAGCCTCGTCATCCCGGCGAAAGCCGGGATGACGCCGATGGAAATCCTCCAGAAAAGAAGCGGGCGCGCCGAGGCGCGCCCGTTGTTTCCAGCGAATCCGCCTCAGAGCGACGTCGCCGCCTCGACCACTGCGTCGACGGTGATGCCGAAGTGCTTGTACAGCGCGTCGGCCGGCGCGGACGCGCCGAACGTGGTCATGCCGATCACCGCGCCATCCAGGCCCACGTACTTGCGCCAGAAGTCGGCGGTTGCCGCTTCGATGGCGACACGCTTGCGCACGGCCTTGGGCAGCACGGCCTCGCGGTAGGCGGCGTCCTGGCGGTCGAACACGTCGGTGGACGGCATCGACACCACGCGCGTCTTGATGCCCTGCGCATCCAGCGTGGCTTTGGCCTGCGTGGCCAGGCCCACTTCCGAACCGGTGGCGATCAGGATGACGTCCGGCGTGCCGTCGGCATCGGCCAGCACGTAGCCGCCGCGCGCGATTTCGCCCACCTGCGCGTCGGTGCGCGGCTGGTGCGGCAGGTTCTGGCGCGAGAAGACCAGGCAGCTCGGGCCGTCCTGGCGGACGATGGCCTGCTTCCATGCCACCGCCGATTCCACTGCGTCGCAGGGACGCCACACGTCGTTGTTCGGGATGTAGCGCAGCGACGCGAGGTGTTCGACCGGCTGGTGCGTGGGACCGTCTTCGCCCAGGCCGATGGAGTCGTGCGTGTACACGTGGATGGCGTGCGCCGGGATCAGCGCGCTCATGCGCACGCCGTTGCGCGCGTAGTCGCTGAACACCAGGAAGGTGGCGTCGAACGGCACGAAGCCGCCGTGCAGCGCCAGGCCGTTCGCGATCGCGGTCATGCCGAACTCGCGCACGCCGTAGTAGACGTAGTTGGCGTTCGGATCGGTGCTGGAGACCGATTTGCTCGCCTTCCACAGGGTGAGGTTGGAATGCGCCAGGTCGGCCGAGCCGCCCACCAGTTCCGGCAGCAGCGGTGCGAACGCTTCGATGGCGTTCTGCGAGGCCTTGCGCGAGGCGATCACCGGGCCCTCGGCCTGCACCTTGGCGATGTAGGCATCGGCCTGGGCGGCGAAATCGGCCGGCAGCTCGCCGGATGCGCGACGCTTCAGCTCAGCGGCCTGCTCCGGATACTGGGCGGCATAGGCATCGAACAGCGCGTTCCACTCGGCTTCCAGCGCCTTGCCGGCTTCGACCTTGTTCCAGCCGGCATAGATGTCGGCGGGGATCTCGAACGGACCGTAGGGCCATTCCAGCGCAGCGCGCGTGGCGTCCAGCTCGTCCTTGCCCAGCGGCGCGCCATGGCTGGATTCCTTGCCGGCCTTGTTCGGCGAACCGAAGCCGATCGTGGTACGGCAGCAGATCAGCGTGGGCTTGTCGGCCGTCTTCAGCGCAGTGTCGATGGCGGTCTTGATCTCGGCCGGGTCGTGGCCGTTGACGTTGCGCACCACCTGCCAGCCATAGGCCTCGAAGCGGGCGGGCGTGTCGTCGGTGAACCAGCCGTCGGTGTTGCCGTCGATGGAGATCTTGTTGTCGTCCCAGAAGCAGACCAGCTTGCCCAGTCCCCAGGTGCCGGCGAGCGAGGCGGCCTCGTGCGAGACGCCTTCCATCAGGCAGCCGTCGCCCATGAAGACGAAGGTGCGGTGATCGATGACGGCGTGGCCGTCGCGGTTGAAGCGCTGCGCCAGCAGCTTCTCGGCCAGCGCGAAGCCGACCGCATTCGCGAAGCCCTGGCCCAGCGGGCCGGTGGTGGTTTCCACGCCCGGGGTCTCGTGGCGCTCCGGATGGCCGGCGGTCTTGCTGTGCAGCTGGCGGAAGTTCTTCAGTTCCTGCAGCGGCAGGTCGTAGCCGGCCAGGTGCAGCAGCGCGTACTGCAGCATCGAGCCGTGGCCGTTGGAGAGGATGAAACGGTCGCGGTTGAACCAGTGCGGGTTCGACGGGCTGTGGCGGTAGTAGTCGTTCCACAGCACTTCGGCGATGTCGGCCATGCCCATGGGCATGCCGGGATGGCCGGAATTGGCGGCCTGTACCGCGTCGGCGGCGAGGAAACGGATGGCGTTGGCGAGCTGGCGGCGGGTGGGCGTCGTCATGGGAGTCGGAGCGGAGGGGGCGGCGCCCGGCGGGCTGCGGGCCCCCCATTGTCCCACCCCCCGCCCGCCGTGTCGCGGTTGCAGGGTGCTTTCGGGGGTGTTAGCCCGGCTGGCCCGGCAGCTTCACGTCGCCCCGTTCGCCCTTGGCCACCAGCGAGGCCAGGGTCAGGTCGCCCGTGACGTTCAGCGTGGTCCGGCACATGTCCAGGAAGTGGTTTACGCCCAGGATCAGGCCGATGCCGATGGGGTTCACCCCGACCATCGCGCAGATCAGCGCGACGACGGGCAGCGAACCGGACGGCACGCCGGCCGTGCCGATGCCGCCCAGGATGCACACCAGCATCACCATGAACTGCTGGCCCAGCGACAGGTCCACGCCGAAGAACTGGGCCAGGAAGATCACCGTCACGCCCTCGAACAGCGCGGTGCCGTTCTGGTTGGCGGTGGCACCGACGGTCAGCACGAACCGCGACACCGTGCGCGGCAGGCCCAGCTTCTCGTCGGCCACGCGCAGCGCGGTGGGCAGGGTGGCGTTGCTGGACGCGGTGGAGAACGCCATCACCATCGCTTCCTGCGCGCCGCGGAAGAACGTCAGGGGCGAGTAGCCGGCCAGCTTCAACGCCACCGAATAGCTGACCAGCAGGTGCAGGCCCAGCGCCAGCACGACCACACCCACGTAGGCGCCCAGTCGCAGCAGCAGGTCGAAGCCGAAGATCGCCGCCAGGTTGAACATGAAGCAGGCCACGGCGTAGGGCGCCAGGCGGATGACCAGACCGATCAGCGTCATCGAGATCTCGAACACGCCCTCGATGCCGCGCTTCAGGATGCCGGTGTTCTCCGAGGGGGTCAGCACCAGGCCGATGCCGAACATCACCGCGAAGAACATCAGCGACAGGATAGCGGCGTTGCTCGACGCCGCACCGATCACGTTGTCCGGCACGATGGACAGCAGCATGTCCATGCCTGTCGGCTGGCTGCCGACACTGGCGACGATTTCCTTCGTACGCTCGGCGTTCTCGGCGATCAGCTGCTTCGCCAGCGCGGGATCCACGCCCACGCCCGGCTTCAACAGGTTGACCAGCAGCAGGCCCAGCAGCACCGCCACGGCGGACAACAGCACGGTGTAGGCCAGCGTCTTCCAGCCGATGCGGCCGAGCGCGCGGATGTCGCCCATCTCGGCGATGCCGCAGACCAGCGCCGAGAACAGCAGGGGCACGATCAGCATGAAGATCAGGTTGAGGAAGATCTTGCTGAAGGGCGTGGTGACGTACTTGGTGACGTCCTGCACCCAGCCCGCGTCGCCCTGGCCGGTGGCATGCACGATAAGCCCGACGATCAGGCCGACGCCGAAGCCGATGGCCATCTTCCAGTGCAGCGGGAGTCTGGCGCGAGTGGCGGGCGTGGCGTCAGTCATCGGCGGGTCCTGCAAGGGCAAAGTCCGGAGCTTAGCAAACCGGGCAGGACGCCCCGTCGATACGCGACTGGCCTGGCCGGACGTGATGCGATGGCATCGCCACCGTGGCCAAGGGAAAGACGAACATCCGTCCGGTTTCCCTCATCGCGGGTACAGCGGCGGCAGGGGTTCTTCCACGTCGCCCGTGTCGGCCGTCCGCCATCGCGGGCCACCGCGGAAGGCTTCGCGCAACGCCGCCCGCGCCTGCGCGGCATCGCCGCCCGCCCAGCGCGCGCGGCGCAGCAGCTCCACCGCGCCACGCTGGGCCGCCGTGGCGAGCCGGCGATGCAGATCGTCGAGGTCGACCGCGGCCGGGCGTGCCATGCCGCGCAGCACGTCCTCGATGTCGTCGAGCTCGCCCGCGTCCAGTGCACGCTTGAGGTCGGCCGCGGTGTGGGTGGCGGGTGCAGTCACCGGCGCGCCCGCCTGGGCGTGCACACGGGCGCGAGGACCCGACGAGGTGGCTGCACGCCGCGTCAGTGCCCACAGCAACGTGATCAGCCACAGCACCGCGAAGCCCGCGGCCAGCCACGGCCACAGATGGGAAGGGACGCGCCGTTCGCCTTCCAGCAGGATGTCGTCATCGGGTCCCGCGGGCAGCGTGGCGGCACCGCGCGCTGCGCCCGCGAGGGGCACGGACGACGGCGATCCGGTTCCGACGACGACCGGCAGGGTCAGGTCGGGCAACGTCGCGCGCCGCGCGGCCCCCGCGCGCACGTCCCACCACGCCATTGCCGTACCGGGGACCACCAGCGTGCCCGCCTGCGACGGCACGACCGAATAGCGGTGCGTCAGCGTCACCTGCGGCGTGCCACCCACGAAGCGCTCGTCGAACTGCGGCGGTTCGGCGAAGACCTGCGCGCCGGGAATCGATGGTGTCGGCAGTTCCGGCAACTGCGCCTGCGTCGCGCCGGCGACCGTGGTCTCGATGGTGAGCGTACCCGCTTCGCCGGTACGCAATTGTTGCGGCACAGCGGTGTAGCGCATCCGCAGGTCGCGCACCGGCAGCCAGGGCTGCGGTGCACCTGCCGGCTGCGGACGCACCTGCAACGTGCGCGGCGCACCGGTGATATTGACCTGGCGACTGTTGCCGCCCAACAGATCGTCCATCCAGCCACCGGCGCCCCGCCCTTCGAAGCGTGCACCCGGCACGATCAGTGCACCGCTGCGCTCGGGCACCAGCAGGAAGCGACGCTCGGCCGTGCTGTAGCGCCGTCCGTCGATCTCGCGGCTGGACTGCACGATCTCGCCCACGCGCTGCAGCAGCGCGCCGTCGGGCGGATCCAGATCGAGCTGCCCCGATACCAGCGGTGTCGCGTAGTACAGACGCACGGTGACGCCGACCGACTGCTGTACATAAGGGTTCGGATCGTCCACCTCGGTTTCGACGAACACCAGGCCGTTGGATGCCGCGCGCGCGGTCGCCGTGGCGCTCACCTCCAGGGTCAGCGGCGCGGTGCGCTCGTTGCCCACCTGCAGCGCGGGGATGGCCAGCGTGCCTGCGCGCCGCGGACGCAGGGTCAGCGAGAACGTGGTGCTGGCGCTCATGCGTCCGTTCACCATCCGCACGCTGCGGCTGTCGGACTGGCCTTCCACTTCGAAGTCGCGCATCAGCGGCGTGAGGTCCGGCGTGGCGGACACCGCATCGGTTTCCACGTTGAGCGTGACCGCCTGGCCGAGCGTGACCTGCGGCTGCTCCAGCCAAGCACGCGTCGCAGCGAGCAGCGACACGGGCCAGAGCAGCAGTACGGCCAACAGGATGCAGATGCGGTGCTTCATTGCCCTTCCTTCTGCCGGCGTTCGTGTTCGAGCCGGAACTTCGCCTTGAGCAGCGCGCCGGGTTCGTCCGGCACGCGTTTGAGCCACGCTTCGACGGCCTGCCGGCGCTCGCGCTGTTCCGCGGTTTCGGCCTGTACCGCAGCCCCCTCCGGTGGCGTCTTGCGGGCGCGTTGTCCGTCCTGCTCGCCCATTGCGGCGCGCATGCGTTCGCGCTGCGCAGCATCGGCGGCGGCCTGTGCGGCGGGGTCGGGCGAGGCCTCGGGCGGCGTGCGCTGAGGCGCTGCGCTCATCGGCGCCTGCGCCTTGCCTGGCTCGCCCGAGGACGTCGTCGATGGTTGCTGCGATGCGGCGTCATCCTGCTGACGATTCGGGTTCTTTCCGTCGGATGGATCGGCCTTCGCACCCGATGACGCCTGGTCGCCACCACCCTGCTGCCCGGGTTTACCCTGTCCGTCGCCCGGCGAAGGTGGCCGCTTGCGCGCGGCGTCGACAGTGGCGCGATTGGCGATGGCGTCCGCCATCCCTGGCTGCAGGCGCAGCGCGCGGTCGTAGGCAGCCACCGCATCGTCGTAGCGCTGCTGCTTCGCCAGTGCATTGCCCAGGTTGTACTGGCCCTCGGCGGTGTCGATGCCGGCGAACGCCTTTTCGGCGGCCGGATAGTCACCCTGGCGATAGGCTTTCGCGCCCTCTTCAAGGCGCGCATGCGTGGCCTGGTCGCTGCGCTGCCACCAGTCGATGCCCGCGGCGCGCGCGGGCGACGTCACCGGAAGCCACAGGGCACCCATCAGCACCAGCGCCGCACCGCGACGGAACCACAGCAATGCGAGCGCCATCAGCGGGATCAGCAGCCAGTAGCCTTCATCGCGCCATGCCTTGCCGCCGCCCGGTGTGGTAGACGTGCCCACCGTCTCCAGCGCGGGCGATGCGACGCCGAGCGCGGCGAGATCGGCGTCGTCGGTCGTAGCCGGTGCGTAACGTCCGCCGCCGGCCATGGCCAACGCGCGCAGCGATGACGCGTCCAGCGCCGCATGGCCTATCGTGCCATCGCTACCGCGATAGGCCGCGCCGGTCGAGGTGCCGACCCCGAGCACGGACACGGCGTACCCTTTCGCGCGCGCATCCGAGGCCGCCCTGGATGCGTCGCCGTTCGCGCGATCGGTGAACACGAGGATGTCGCCGTTGCGGAAGTCCGCCTGCGACAGCAGGCGCGCCGCCCAGGCGATGCCGCGATCGGCCCGCTGGCCATCCACGGGCATGATCTCCGGCGACAACTCGTCGAGATACAGGCGGATGTTGGCCGCATCGTCGGTCAGCGGCGCGACCGTGAACGCATCGTCCGCATACACGACCAGTGCCACCGGACTGCCCGCGCGCGCATCGAGCAGGCGCGCCAGCTTCGCCCGCGCCTGCAACAGGCGCGAGGGCGGCAGGTCCGGCGTGGTGATGCGGCTGGACAGGTCCAGCACGACCACCAGCGGCCGCTGGGCCTGCCATAGTGGCTGATCGGCCTGTCGCCAGCTGGGGCCCGCCAATGCCAGGACGGCCAGCACGTACGCCAGGATGGCCGCGACCAGGCCGGGGCGGGCCCGCGCGCCGCCACGCACCAGCAGGTGCGGCAGCAGGTGCGCGTCCACATGGTCTCGCCAGGCATTGTCGCGGCGGCGGCGCACGCGCCACCACGCACCCAGCAACGGCAAGGCCAGCAGTGCCCACAACCATTCGGGCCGCAGGAAATGGAAAGCCGGCCAGAAAGCGCTCATCCGCGCCTCCGTGGCAGCAGGAATGCCAGCAGCGCAACCGCCCATGCGGCGGCCAAGGGCCAGGCGTAACGCTCCACGCGGGGACGCACGGCCTTGCCGGGCTGCTCCACCGGCTCCAGGCGGTCCAGTTCGGCATAGATGCCGGCCAGTTCGTTCGTGTCGCGCGCGCGGTAGAAGCGTCCCCCGGTCTGTGCGGCGACATCGCGCAGGGTCGCTTCGTCGATGTCCTCCGGCGAACTGGCCGGCATCGGCAGGGGAATCCCAAACAGACTCACTCCGCCATCGCTGCCGAAGGCGATGGTGTGGATGCGCACACGTTCCTCCTTGGCCAGTTCCGCCGCCTTCTGCGGCGTCAGCACGCCCGCGGAGTTCACCCCATCGGTCAACAGGATCAGGACACGCTGGCCTTCCTGCTGGGTACGCAGCCGGCGCACCGCCAGTGCAATGGCGTCGCCGATCGCGGTCTCGCGTCCGGCCAATCCGGCGACCGCATCGCGCAACTGCTCGCGCACCGTCTGCAGGTCGCGCGTCAGCGGGGTCATCGCGTAGGCGCGCTGGCCGAACACCAGCAGGCCGACGCGGTCGCCTTCGCGGCGATCGAGGAAGTCGGCCAGCACGGCCTTCGCCGCCGTCAGCCGGTCCACGACCGCGCCACCCAGTTCCATGTCGGGCTCGGTCATGCTGCCGGACAGGTCGACGGCCAGCATCAGGTCGCGCCCGCTCGCCGGCGGCGTGACGGCGTCGCCGAACTGCTGCGGCCGGGCCACGGCGGCGCACAGCAGGAACCACACCAGCCAGGCCAGTGCCGAGCCCCGCCCCGCCAGGCCACGCCCACCTTGCGCGGCGATCGCCTGCACGGCACGCCCGTAGGGCACTCTCAGCGCATCGGCCTGCGCGCCACGCGGGGGCCAGGCCCATCGCACCAGCCACGGCAACGGGAACGCCAGCCAGGCCCACGGCCAGGCGAATCCGGCGTAGCCGTCCTGCAGCCACTGCAATGCAGGCAGCGACAGGCTCATCGCTTTGCCGCCATCAGCTCGAGGAAACGCGCGCGCGCCACGGCGAGCGCCGCTTCCAGTCCGGACGCATCCACGGTACGCCGATAGCCGCCATCCAGCAGCAGCCGCCCAGGCCCTTCGCTGAAGGCGCGTCCCTGCTCGCCGTCGAGGAACCGCAGCCAGGCCTCGCCTTCCAGCCGGTCGGCACCGGGTGACACGCGGCGCGCGGCGCGCCGCAACAGGTCCGACGCGGCGGCCACCTGTTCCGCGGGCGCCCGCCCCTGCGGCACGGCATCGAACCACCGCTGCCACCGTTGAAGGCGGCGACGGCGATGCCAGCGCCAGGCAGCGATGCCCAGCAGCACCAGCACGACGACGCCCGCGAGCAGCCACCATCCCGGTGCCGGCGGCCACCACGAAGGCGCCGGCGGCACATGCACGTCGCGCAACACCAGCGTGTCCGGCGCCATGCTCAGGCCACCTGCGATTGCGCGCGGCCCAGCGCGACCAGCCAGGCATCGCTGGCGGCATCGGTGGACAGCGTGCGCACCTGCACACCGCGCGACGGCAGGCGGTCCAGCGCGCGTTCCAGTGGCGCCTGGAATTCGCCCTGCCATGCCTCGCGTTGCGCCGGACTGGCAAGGTCGAGTTCGATGCGCCGGTCGCCTGCCGCGAAGGGCAGCTGCCGCGACGGCGGATCGGTTTCCAGCGGGTCCGTCAGCAGCAGCACCACCACGTCGTGGTGGGCCGCCAGCGCGGTCCAGCGGGTATCCGGGATGCCTGCCACGCTGTGCGGCTCGGCCAGCACCAGCAGGCGCGAACCCGGGCGCAGCAGGCGCGCGGCATGATCGAGCGCGAATGCGAGACCGAGATCGTCCACGGGGGGGTTCGCGTACCAGCGCACCAGCGCATCCAGTACGCGCAGCGCGCCGCGGGTCCCCGATGCCGGCGGGATCGGCGCTTCCGTGGCGCTGCCGCGCAGGATCGCCAGCCGGTCGCCATCGCGTACGGCCTGCCATGCGGCCACCGCACCGGCGCGTGCGGCCTGCACCGACTTGAAGCGCACGCGGGTGCCGAAGTACAGCAGCGGCGACGTGTCGGCGACGATCAGCGTCAGCCGCTCGCGTTCGGCCTGGAACAGCTTGGTATGCGTACGTCCGCTGCGGGCGGTCAGGCGCCAGTCGATGTGGCGCACGTCGTCGCCGGCGACGTATTCGCGCGATTCGGCGTATTCCATGCCGCGCCCGCGCAGCGGCGATGCCGAAGGTCCGGTGACGGAATGCCGGCCGCGGCGCGCGGGCGGGCGCCGCTGTGCGCTCGCGCGCAACGCGATCAGTTCCTGCAGCTTGGGACGGATGCCGTCGCTCATGCGCGTAGGGTCAGGCTGTGGGCTGGCTACTCAAGGCAGGGGCACCACGTCCAGAAGCGCCTTCACCAGGCGGTCGCCGTCCCAGCCTTCTGCCGTGGCTTCGTAGCTGGGCAGCACGCGGTGGCGGAGCACGTCCGGCGCGATGGCGCGGATATCGTCCGGGGTGACGTAGTCGCGGCCGGCCAGCCACGCGCGCGCGCGCGCGCAGCGCTCCAGCGCGATGGACCCACGTGGACTGGCGCCCCAGGCGATCCGCCGCGCGAGGGTGGCGTCGTAACGCGCCGCGTCGCGCGAGGCGAGCACCAGTTCGATCAAGTAACGCTCCAGCGCCGGGGCCAGGTGCAGGTCCAGCACCTGCGCGCGGGCGCGGAAGACATCCTCCAGCGGCATGCGTTCGACCGCCATGGCGGGGGGTTGCATCTGCTCGCGCGCACGGTCGCGCGCCAGTCGCAGGATGTCGGCTTCCGCGGCCGCCTCCGGATAGCCGATCTTCACGTGCATCAGGAAGCGGTCGAGCTGGGCCTCCGGCAACGGAAACGTGCCCTCCTGTTCGATGGGATTCTGCGTGGCCATCACCAGGAACAACGCCGGCAACGGATACGTGTGCCGGCCCACGGTCACCTGGCGCTCGCCCATCGCTTCGAGCAGCGCCGACTGTACCTTGGCCGGCGCGCGGTTGATCTCGTCGGCCAACAGCAGCGGGTGGAAGATGGGCCCGGCCTGGAACTCGAACCGTCCTTCCTGGGGCCGCCAGACCTCGGTGCCCGTGAGATCGGCCGGCAACAGATCCGGCGTGAACTGCACGCGCGCGAAGTCGGCCTGCAACCGTGAGGCCAGGGCGCGGATGGCGGTGGTCTTGGCCAGGCCGGGGGCTCCTTCAACCAGCAGGTGGCCATCCGCCAGCAGGGCGATCAGCAGGCGTTCGACCAGCGCGGCCTGGCCGACGATGGTCTGCGACAGGTCGTCGCGCAGGCGCGTGAACGCCTCGTGCAGGCGGGCCTGCGCGTCGCCGGATGGCACGGGGTTGCCGGTGGGTATGGAATCCATGGATGCAGCCGGAATCGACGGGAAGGTGGATTCTGACCTACCTCGGCAGGGAAGGTTCACACCTTGTAGCCGCGTGCATGCCGGATTCAGCTTCGCATGGCGCAAAGAAAAAGGGCCCCGGGGGGCCCTTTTTCGACAACAGTCACGCGTGCCTCAGCGGCGTTCGGCCACACGCAGCACTTTCGGGGTGACGAAGATCAGCAGCTCGGCCTTCTCCTTGCTGCGACCCTTCTTCTTGAACAGGTTGCCCAAGAAGGGGATGTCGCCCAGGAACGGCACCTTGGCCACGCTGGCGCGGTCGCTGAACTCGTACACGCCGCCGATCACCACGGTCTGGCCGTCTTCGATCAGCACGGCGGTGTTGATCTCGCGACGGGCAAGTTCGGGCACCTGACCGAACTGGCCCAGGCTGATGAAGCGCAACACTTCGTCCTTCTTCACGTTGAGGTTCAGGAAGACGCGGTTGTCGTCGGTGATGGTCGGGATGACCTTCAGTTCAAGCAACGCCTCCTTGAACTGCACCGTCGGCACCGCGGCATTGCCGCCGCCACCGGAACCGGTGATGGTCAGGTAACCCACTTCGCGACCCTGCTTGATGACGGCTTCACGCTGATTCGTGGTCACCAGGCGCGGATTGGAGATCACCTCGCCACGGCCTTCTTCCTGCAGGGCCGAAAGCTCGAGATCAAGATTGAAGTTCCGGCCCAGCAACGTGTAGGCGATGCTGCTTGCGGGATTAGTGGTGAAGATGCCGGCGGGCAGATTGACGTTCAGGCCATCGCTGGCGGTGTCGCCTTCCACGTCCACCGGCCACACATTGTCGTTGACGATGGTGACGTTGCCGCCAATGGTTCCGCTGATGGCCTGCGTACGGTCGCCCGTGCGCTTGCCCATGATGCCGAACTTGGCACCGAGATCCCGTGCGAAGGTATCGGTTGCAATGACGATGCGACCCTCGATCAGAACCTGGTCGACGGGGCGATCGATGACGTTAATCAGCTCGCGCATCTGCGCGATCTTCTTCGGGATGTCACTGATCATCAGCGTGTTGGTGCGCTCGTCGGCCACCAGGCGACCACGCTGCGACAGGAAGCCGTTCTCGTTCTGGTTGTTGCCCGTGCCACCACCGCCGCCGCTGTTGCCGACGCCCTTGGCCTCGGTCAGTGCCTTGAAGATGGCGCTCGCGGAGTGGTAGTTGATCTGCACGTAGTCGGTGACCAGGTCCTCGCGGTTCTCGATCGCGATGCGTGCATCCTCCTTGTCCTGCTCGAACTTGGCGAGTTCGGGCTGAGGCGCGACCCAGATCACCGCGCCATCGCGGCGCTTGTCCAGACCCTTGGCGCGCAGGACGATGTCCAGCGCCTGATCCCACGGCACGTTGACCAGGCGCAGCGTGACGTTGCCCTGCACCGTGTCGGACGCGACGATGTTGAGGTTGGATTCCTCGGCGATCAGCTGCAGTACGGTGCGAACGGGCACGTCCTGGAAGTTGAACGTGACCGGCCGGCCGCTGTAGCGGCGGGCTTCGGTGGCGATCTTCTGCGCGGCGGCCACCACGGCCGACGAGCTGGTGCCCGCCGTGGCGCTCGCGCCGCCCACGGCCTTCTGGCCGGCGCGGGGCACGATCTCCACGACGTACTCGTTGCCCGACTGGTAAGCCAGGGATTCGAAGTCGCCGCGCGTGCTGAGCACCAGCTGCGTGCCGCCGGCCCGGGACTGCGCTTCGACGCGCTGTACGGGCGTGGCGAAGTCGACCACATTCAGCGGCCGCTGCAGGGATGCCGGCAACGTGGCGTTGCCCACATCCACGACGACGGTATTGCCCTGGTTGCGGAGATCGGGCGTGGCGCCCTGGCCGTCGAACCGGACGATCAGCCGGCCGGCGCCGTCCTCACCGCGCCGGAAGTCGATGTTGGAGACCGACACTCCCTGGGCCGCCGTGGCGGCGATCGGAGTGGCGGAGGCCTGCTGGCCCGGGGACGTGGCGCCAGCGGCGCTGGCAGCCGCCAGCAGGCCGATGGCCAATCCCAGAGAGCAGACCCGGAGGGTGGCCAGGCGCCGGGACGGCCGCAGGCGGTAGGCGTTCGAAGCGGTCATCGTGTATCCCCCAATCATTGATCTTCAAGCGCGATCGACGCCGGCCGTTCCAGCCAGCCACCCGCGCCATCCGGCACTAGTTCGACAAGTTCCAAGCCATCTTCGCGGACCGAGGTGACCCGGCCATCGCTCTGCCCCAGGTAGTTCCCCGGACGTACCCGGTAGGTGACCTTGTCGGGCCCCATCACCAGTGCCACCAGCCCCGGGCCCTTGCCGATCGTGCCGACCATGTCCAGGCTGTCCAGCGGGTACTGTTCAAGCGTCTCCTTGCGCCGGTCCGGGTCGGGGCGCAGGCCACCGCCCTCGGCATTGTTCCAGGCATCGCTGAACGGGTCGCGCAGCGTCTGCGCGGCGTACTCGAAGGTCTCGAATTGCTGCATCACGGGCAGCGGGTCCAGCGGCGGCGCGGGGCGCGCCCTCACGTCCGCGACCCAGCTTTCCAGGTTGGGAGCATCGCCCGGCGTGCTGGTGATGCCGCGGGCGCAGCCGCCCGCCATCACCAGCGCGCACAGGATCAGCCAACGGGCGTCACTGCGGATCATGGTTCTCCCCCTGCGGCGGGTGCCGGCGCCGCCTGACCGTTGGCGGCCGCAGCGGCGGCTTCCTGGTCGGCGACTTCCTTTTCATCCAGATAGCGATAGGTCTTCACCGTGCCCGACAGCTCCAGCGCGCCGCGATTCACGCCGCCCTTGCCTTCCTTCGGCTTCAGCGAGATGTCGTGCATGGTCAGGATGACCACGCGCGGCAGCGAGGCCACGCCGCTGACGAAGGCGCCGAACTGGTGGTAGTTGCCCACCATGCGCAGCTGGATCGGCTTCTCGGCGTAGAACTCCTTCAGCGTCTCCGGCTCGGGCTGGAACAGCTCGTTGGCCAGGCCGCTGGACAGCGCGGTCTGCGAGATGTCGATGATCAGGTCCGGCATCTCGGTCTTGCTGGGCAGCTGGCGCAGCATCTGCTGCAGCACCTGCTCCATCTGCGCCAGCTGCTGCTTCAGCGGTTCGAGGTTCGCGGCCTTGGCCTGCTCCTTCTCGAAGTCCTGGCGCAGGCGCACCTCTTCCCCTTCGAGCGATTCCAGCGTCTCCGTCTTCCCCTTGATGAAAAGGAAGTAGGCGAACGCCAGGATGAACAGCGCAAGGATCACCGAGAAGCCGATCTTCGCGTTCTGCGGCCACGCGCCGATGTTGTTGATGTCCAGGTTCTTGAGCGACGTCTTTTTCTGGCTCATGAGGCGCTCCCGGTGGCCGGGGGAGTGTTAGCGGGCGGCGCGGCCGGTGGCGGTGTCGACGGGGCGGGTGTCGACGGCGTTGCAGGCGCGGGCGTGGCGGGTGCAGCCGGCTGTCCCTCCAGCGGCGCCGCGGGCGCGGTACCGGCGGGGGCAGTGCCGGCGGCGGCCGTTTCCGCTTCCTGCTCGGCGGTCGGGTTCGCCAGGCGGACCGTCAGCTTGAACACGTAGGGCAGCGCGCGGCTGGCACCGGTGTTGGTGAGCGTCTTCACCTCTTCCGGCTTGGACTCGATGATCGACAGCTCGGGCTTGGTCATCCAGCCGGAGGTTTCCAGGTTGCGCATGTAGGTACTGACGCGCGCGTTGGACTGGGCCCGGCCCTCGAGGGTCAGGACTTCGCCATCCTGCTTGATGTTGCCCAGCATCACCCCGTCGGGGATGGTGCGCACCAGCGAATCGAACAGGTGCACCATCTGCGAGCGGTTGGCCTGCAGCTTCTCGATCACGTCCTTGCGCGCCAGCAGGCGGCGCTTCTGTTCATCGAGGCGCTCGATTTCCTTGTTCTGCGCCTGGACCTTGGCGATCTCCGCCTTGAGGAACTCGTTGCGCTCGGTCTGGCCGGCCACCTGGCGGTCGTAGTGGAACCACAGCAGGAACGACAGCAGGAGGCCGGCGACGGCGGCGGCGGCCAGCATGACGTAGAACTCGCGCTGCCGCTGGACGCGACGCTCCGCGCGCCACGGGAGTAGGTTGATTCTTGCCATCAGTCGAAGCTCCTCAAAGCCAGGCCGGTGGCGATCATCAGCGCGGGAGCGTCCTGCGCCAGCGCATGCGCCTGCACGCGCGGGCCCAGGGTCATCTGCGCGAGCGGGTTGGCGACGACGGTGGGCACGCCCAATTGCTCCTCCACCATCTCCGGCAGGCCGGGCAACGCCGCGCAACCGCCCGCCAGGACGATCTGGTCGACGCGGTTGAACTCGCTGCCGGCGTAGAAGAACTGCAGCAGGCGGCTGATCTGCTGGACGGTGGCTTCCTTGAACGGCTCCAGCACTTCGACTTCATAGCTTTCGGGCAGCCCGCCCTGGCGCTTGGCCAGGCCCGCTTCCTCGTAGGTCAGGCCGTACCGGCGCATCACCTCGTCGGTCAGCTGCTTGCCGCCGAACACCTGTTCGCGGCTGTAGAGGCTGCGCCCGCGGCGCAGCACGTTCAGCGTGGTCATCGTCGCGCCGATGTCGACCAGCGCCACCACGCCGTCCTGCGGCACCGGCAGGTCGCTGGCCATCAGGGCAAAGGCGTTTTCCACCGCGAAGGCTTCCACGTCCATGACGCGCGCGGTCAGGCCGCCCAGTTCGAGGGCGGACTGGCGCAGTTCGACGTTCTCCGAACGCGACGCCGCCAGCAGCACCTGCACCATCTCCGGGTTGTTGGGCATGGGGCCCAGCACCTCGAAGTCGATGTTCACTTCCTCGATGGGATAGGGAATGTAGTTGACGGCTTCCAGTTCGACCTGCGCTTCCAGGTCGTTCTCGTCCAGGTCGGCCGGCATGGGGATGATCTTTGTGATCACCGCGGACCCGGCCACGGCTGCCGCCGCGTACTTGGCCTTGGTGCCGGCGCGGTTCACCGCGCGGCGGATGGCCTCGCCGACGGCCTCGACCTCGACGATGTTCTTCTCGACCACGGCATTGGGCGGCAGCGGCTCGACGGCGTAGTGCTCAACCCTGAAACGGTTGCCCACGCGCGACAGCTGCAGCAGCTTTACCGCAGTCGAACTGATGTCGACGCCGATCAGCGGCGACTGGCTTTTTGGGATTAGCCCCACGGTCTTTCCCCTTCCGACGGGCACAGGGCGCACGACGCGCGCCCACATTAATAACCAAGTTTTTACGCTTGGCAACCGACGTTGACGTGGCTGTGCGGCTTGTCACGTTTCACGAGGGTTGTTCCCCAAGTCCCTGTTCCCCTTGGGATCGCCCGTGGCGATCCCGGCGGTCATCTATACTCTGCCGTTACGAATTCTGCAATCGGAAAGCACTGGATGTCCCGTTTCCGTCGTCTTCTCCGTTGGACCCTCATCACGTTCCTGATACTTGCCCTGGCCGGCGCCGTCGGCCTGGGGGTGCTGTACTACACGGTCTCGTCCAAGGTCCCGGACGTCCAGGCCCTGCGGAACGTGGAGCTGCAGGAACCCCTCTATATCTATGCCAGCGACGGCCGGCTGATGGGCCTGTACGGGGAGATCCGGCGTTATCCGGTGCAGATCAACCAGGTTCCGGCCCGGGTCAAACAGGCCTTCATCGCCGCCGAGGACAGCAAGTTCTACGAGCACAAGGGCATCGACCCCACCGGCATCGCCCGGGCCGTGTGGCAGATCGTCAGCCGGAAGGAGGGCCGCGTGGCCGGCGGCAGCACGATCACCCAGCAGGTGGCCCGGCAATGGTTCCTGAGCTCGGAGTACAGCTACACCCGCAAGCTGGTGGAGATGATGCTGGCCGTCCGCATCGAGAAGATGCTGACCAAGGACGAGATTCTGGAGCTGTACCTCAACAAGAGCTTCTTCGGCAACCGCTCCTACGGTGTGGCCGCCGCGGCCGAGTACTACTACGGCAAGACCCTGGACCAGCTGACCCTGGCCGAGACCGCCACGCTGGTGAGCGCGCTGAAGTTTCCCTCCAGCGGCAACCCGATCAGCAACCCCGGCCGCAACCAGCAGCGCAGCGCCTATGTGGTGGAGCGGATGCGCGAGGACGGTTACGTCACCGCGGCCGAAGCCGCGCAGGCCAAGGCCGAGCCCATGCATGCCAAACCGCATGAGCGGCCGGTGGAGGTGTACGCCCCGTACGTCGCCGAGATGGTGCGCCAGGACATGATCGCGCGCTTCGGACCGGAAGCGCTGACCAAGGGCTACCACGTCACCACCACGCTGGACGCCACCCTGCAGGCGGCCGCCAACGACGCCGTCCGCGACGGCCTGGGCCTTTACGACCACCGTCATGGCTGGAACGGCATCGAGCGGCACTTCGATGTCGCAGCCGACGCCGACGCCGCCGCCCTGGCCGGCCACTTGCGCGGCATTCCTGCGCAGAACGGCCTGATCCCCACGGTGGTGGCGCGCACCCACGACGATGGCAGCGCCACGGTGGTCACGGCCGACGGCCGCGAAACCACCCTGCCCCCGGCCGCCAGCAAGTGGACCGGGCGCACGCCGGCCAAGCTGTTCAAGCGCGGCGACCTGGCCCGCATCAAGGCAGGCAAGGAGCCCGGCAGCTTCCTGGTCGACCAGATCCCGCGCGCACAGGCCGCGCTGGTCTCGCTGGACGCCAACAACGGCGCCGTACGTGCGCTGGTGGGCGGCTACAGCTTCGCCGGCAACAAGTTCAACCGTGCCACCCAGGCGCGGCGCCAGCCCGGCTCCAGCTTCAAGCCGTTCCTGTACGCGGCCTCGTTCGAGAAGGGCTTCAACCCCGCCTCGATCGTGCTGGACGCTCCGGTCGTATTCCGCGACCGCCGCGGCCACATGTGGCGGCCGCAGAACGACGGCGGCGGGTTCCGCGGCCCGATGCGGCTGCGCGAAGCCCTGGTGCAGTCGCGCAACCTAGTGTCCGTGCGGCTGCTGGATGGCATCGGCGTGCCGTTCGCGCGCACCTACATCAGCCAGTTCGGCTTCGACGAGGCCGAACTTCCGCCCAACCTGTCGATGTCGCTGGGCACCGCGTCGCTGACGCCGCTGTCGGTGGCGCGTGGCTACGCCGTGTTCGCCAATGGCGGGTCGCGGGTGACGCCCTGGTTCATCGACGAGGTGAAGGACCGCGAAGGCAACGTGGTGTTCAAGGAGAACCCGGCCGTCGCCTGCCGCGGCTGCGGCCAGGGGGCGCAGGGCGGGGGCGCACCGGCCAGCCAGGTGGTGGATGGCTTCAATTTCGGCCCGGCCGCGACCACGTCCGCCGCCAAGCCGGCCGAGGCCAAGCCCAAGGCCGAGGAAAAGCCCGCCGATCCGAACGCGGTCACCGCGCCGCGCGCGATCGACGAGCGTACGGCCTACCAGCTGGTGTCGATGATGCGCGACGTGGTCCAGCGCGGCACGGGCACCGCGGCCAAGGTGCTGGGCCGCGAGGACGTGGGCGGCAAGACCGGCTCGACCAACGACCACCGTGACGCCTGGTTCGGCGGCTTCGGCGCGCAGTATGCCACCGTGGTGTGGGTGGGGCGCGACAACTTCCAGTCGCTGGGCTACCGCGAATACGGCGGCAAGGCGGCCCTGCCGATCTGGATCGACTACATGCGGGTGGCCTTGAAGGACAAGCCGGTGGCGCTGAACGATCCACCGGACGGCATGGTGCAGGCCACGCTCAACGGCGTCACCGAATGGGTGAAGGTTGAGGACATGGACCGCATCCAGGACTACGACCTGTATGGTCCGGAAGACGCGGTGCCGGATGAAGAGGCGTTCGACATCTTCTGACGCGGTGGCGTGAAGGCGCCCTGACGGCGCGCATGCGCCGTCATCGACAACGCGGGAGCATGGTGTACATTCGGGTCTGTTTCGACGCGGAGGCCTGTCATGCACCACGCCCGTCAGCACGCCGAAACCCGCACCCGCGAGCGCCGCCAGCGGCTGGCGCACGAAGCCGCCCGGCTGATGGCCGAGGGCGGCATCCGCGACTACCACCAGGCCAAACTCAAGGCCGCCAGCCGGCTGGGCATCCACGACGATGCCTCCCTGCCCCGCAACCGCGAAATCGAGGACGCACTGCGCGAGTACCAGCGCCTGTTCGTCGGCGAGGCGCATGTGACGGGCCTGCGGCGGCGGCGCGAGGCCGCGTTGCGCGCGATGGAATTCCTGTCCGCGTTCGCGCCCCGGCTGGTCGGCCCGGTGCTTGAAGGTACCGCCGATGCCAACACGCCCGTGCACGTCCACCTGCACAGCGACGACCCGGATGCCGTCACCCGGTTCCTGGAAGAACACCGCATCCCCGCCGAGCCGCGCGAGCGCCGGCTGCGCATCGACCGGGAACGCGTGGCCGACCTGCCCGTGTGGGTGTTCAGCGCCGAGGAGCTCAGCTTCGACCTGACCGTGCTGCCGCACGACGCCTTGCGTCAGGCGCCGCTTTCCAGCGTGGACGAGAGGCCGATGAAGCGCGCGTCCGCCACCCGGTTGCGTCAGCTGCTTGCCGAAGAGGACATCGCCCGCTACGAGATGGATGCGGCGCGCCGCTGAAACGATGCGTCAGGGCTTCACGCGCCGCATCTCGCTGGCGACCTTGTAGCGGCCATAGCGCAGCAACGCCTGGGTGAAGTCATCCAGGCCCGTGTCGCTCTCGCAGGCCAGCGTCACCTGGTAGCAGCCTTCGCCGGCGATCTTGCTGGCGCTCTCCACCTCGGCATGTGCCTGCAGGAACGCTTCGAATGCATCGAACTGCGGCGTATCCATGAACACCGTGATGAAGTAGCGCCGCAGATCGCCTCGCGCCACGGTGAAGCCACGGATCGTGCCGCCCTCCACCATTTGCTGCACGCGCGTGGCGACCGCCTGTCCCGTCAGGTGCACGCGCCGGCCGACGGCCTGCCACGTCATGCGGGCGTCGTGCGCCAGCGCCGCCAGGATGGCCCGATCCATCTTGTCGAGGGGCATGTCTTTCGATCCTCAATGAAAACGGCGCGGCTTCTTGTGATCTGCAATTACCACGCGCAGCACCCATCACTACGATGTCGCAACCCGCCCCTTCCAAGGTAACGCATGACCGCCGCCCTGCTCATCATCGACGTCCAGAACGACTATTTCCCCGGCGGCGCGCTCCCGCTATGGAACGCCGAGGCCACGCTCGACGCCGTCGTCAACGCCATCGACCGCGCACGCGCGCGCGGCGAAGCCGTGGTCCTGGTCCAGCATGTGGCCGCGTCCACGGACAGCCCACTGTTCCAGGCCGGCACAACCGGCGTCGGCATCCATGCGCGCATCCTGGCCGCTGCCCCCGACGCGCCCGTCATCGTGAAGCAATACGCGGACAGCTTCCATCAGACCCGCCTTTCCGGCGTGCTGGCCGACCTGGGCGTCACCCGCCTGCGCATCGCGGGGATGATGACGCAGAACTGCGTGGTCTTCACCGCATTGTCGCCGGCGGCGGACCGTTACGAGGTCAGCGTGCTGTCGGACTGCACGACCACCACGGACAGGACGATCCATGGTTTCGCCCTGCACGCCCTGACCACCCGTGTCGCCGTGCGACCGGACGCCTGACCCATGCGGCAAAGAAAAAGGCCCCATCCGGGGCCTTTTTCATCGTGTCGCCAAAGGGGCTCAGCGCTTGTCGGTGGGCACGTAGTCGCGCGGCGCGTAGCCGGTGTAGATCTGGCGCGGACGGCCGATCTTGGCTTCCGGATCGACCTGCTGCTCCAGCCAGTGCGACACCCAGCCGGCGGTGCGGCCGATGGCGAACATGACGGTGAACATCTCGGTGGGGATCTTCAGCGCCTTGTAGATGATGCCGCTGTAGAAGTCGACGTTCGGGTAGAGCTTGCGCTGGATGAAGTATTCGTCCTTCAGCGCGGCCTCTTCCAGCTTCATCGCCACTTCCAGCAGCGGGTCGTCCACGCCCAGCTCGCCGAGCACCTTGTGGGTCATCTCGCGGATGATCTTCGCGCGCGGGTCGAAGTTCTTGTAGACGCGGTGGCCGAAGCCCATCAGGCGGAAGCCGGATTCCTTGTCCTTGGCCTTGGCCACGGCGCTGTCCACCTTGTCCGGCGTACCGATCTCTTCCAGCATCTTCAGCACGGCTTCGTTGGCGCCACCATGGGCCGGCCCCCACAGGGCGGTGATGCCCGCGGCGACCGAAGCGTAGGGGTTGGCGCCGGTCGAACCGACCAGCCGCACCGTCGAGGTCGAGGCATTCTGCTCGTGATCGGCGTGCAGGATGAACAGCAGGTCCAGCGCCTTGGCGACCACCGGATTGAGTTCCAGCGGCTCGCTCGGCACCTCGAACATCATGTGCAGGAAGCGGTCGACGTATTCGAGGTTGTTGCGCGGATAGCGGATCGGCCAGCCGATCGAATAACGGTAGGCGGCGGCGGCCAGGGTCGGCATTTTCGCCAGCAGGCGGATCGCGGCCAGGCGGCGCTGCTCGGGGTCTTCCAGGTCCAGCGTGTCGTGGTAGAACGCCGACAGCGAGGCGACCGTGCCGGACAGCATGGCCATCGGGTGGGCGTCGTAGTGGAAGCCGTGCAGGAAGTTCTTCAGCGACTCATGCATCATCGTGTGATGCGTGACCTCGTGCTCGAACCTGGCGAATTCCTCCTTGGTCGGCAGCTCGCCGTTCATCAGCAGGTACGAAACTTCCAGGAAGCTGGAATGCTGCGCGAGCTGCTCAATGGGGTAACCGCGGTACAGCAGCACGCCGTTGTCGCCATCGATGTAGGTGATGGCCGACTTGCAGCTGGCGGTGGCGGTGAAACCCGAGTCGTAGGTGAAAAGACCGGTTTCCCTGGTCAGCTTGGACACATCGATGCAGTCGTTGCCAAGCGTGGGTTTCAGGACGGGCAGGACGACGGACTTGTCGCCCGCATTCAGCGTGACCTGGTCGAGTTCGGACACAGTGTGCGCTCCTTCGTGGGGATACGCCTGCGGGAAGGCCCGCTCGGCGCGTGACGGGAGTCCAGGGAGTGAACCTTGGATGACCCGAATTATCGCACAGCGGGTCTGGAGCCGTCGCTCGATACCGCACCAAAGTCAGACCAAAGAATGAGGCCGCGGGCGCAACCCTCCGTTCCGGCAGCACGCATGATGCGCCGCGCACAAACGCGAACGGCCGCGCACGAGGCGCGGCCGGACGGGAACAGCGGACGAGGTTCGATCAGCGCGCGTAGCGCTTCTGGAACTTGTCGATGCGGCCGCTGGTATCGATGACCTTGTGCTTGCCCGTGTAGAACGGGTGCGAGGCCGAGGAGATTTCGACCTTGATCAGCGGGTACTCGTTGCCGTCTTCCCACTTCGTCGTTTCCTTGCTGCCCAGCGTGGAGCGGGTCAGGAACTTGAAATCGGAGGTCACGTCGTGGAAGACGACTTCGCGGTAATCGGGATGGATGTCGGCCTTCATGGCGGGCACACCGTGTAGCGGGAATGGAAGAGCGGCATTGTAGCCCGCCCTTCCCTGCCGACGCAACCCGGCCGTCAGCCGGCCGCCAGCGCGGCGCGGATCAGGTCCTGAAACCGGGCCTGGTCGTAGCGCAACAGGATGTTGGCCTGGTCCGGCCCGCCGCCCTCGCGGCGCCAGTCCACCACCGATGCGCCGCGGGCGTGTGTGCCCTGCAGTTCGATCGCCAGTGGCCGCTCGGCCAGCTCCAGCGCACCCTCCGGGGTGAGCACGAAGGCCATCGCCAGCGCGTCGGCCGCGAACCAGTGGTCGCCCCGGCGGTCGGCCGACCACAGCCGGGTCTTCTCGGAGATGCGGGCGTAGAACCGGGCCCGCTCGCTGTCGGCGGCCAACCATGCGTCGACCTCGTGGTGCGGCAGGCCGTGGGCGATGGTGGCTTCCCAGTCGGCCAGATCGTAGCGTCCGAACGCCTGCAGCGTGATGTGGGCCGCTTCGGGGTCGAAGTAGAAGTTGAACTCGGCGGCCGGGGTGATGTTGCCGTGACAGGTGACGGCACCCCCCATCACCACGAAGCGGGCGACACGCTGCGGCAGCGTGGGGTCCAGCTTGAGCGCCAGCGCGATGTTGGTCAGCGGACCCAGCGCAACCAGCACCAGCTTCCCCGCGTGTTGGTGGGACAGGCGCAGGATGGCCAGGGCCGCGTGTTCGTCCTCGGCCTGGCGCACGGCCGGCGCGAAGCCGACGTCGCCGAATCCATCCTGTCCATGCACGTAGCCAGCGTCCGGCGACGGGTGCAGCAGCGGCGCCGGCGCACCGGCGAACACGGGAATGTCTTCACGCCCCGCCACTTCGCACAGCTTCAGCGCATTGCGCACGGTGTACTGCAGGCCCACGTTGCCGGCCGCGATGGTCAGGCCGACGATCTCGTGGCGCGCATCGTTGAAGGCCATCAACAGCGCGAGGGCGTCGTCGACGCCGGGGTCGGTGTCGATCAGCAGGGGAATCTTGTCGGTCATCAGGTTTCGCTTTTTCTATCGGGGGTCGAGTCTCGCACCGATGAATGACCAGCGGAAGTCGCGCCGCATCAGGCCGACGCGTAGCGCGCCGCACCACCGACCCAGCGATGGATCACCCGATCGGCGATCGACGGATCCTCGGCCAGCAGCCGCTCGGCCAGCGCGTGCACCTGCGGCAGCAGGCCCGCATCGCGGGCGAGATCGGCGACGCGGAATGCCGCAAGGCCCGTCTGCCGCGTACCCAGCAGTTCGCCCGGTCCGCGCAGCTCCAGGTCCTTCTCGGCGATCACGAAGCCATCGTTGGTTTCGCGCATCGTCGCCAGGCGGTGCCTGGCCATCGCCGACAGCGGCGGCTGGTACATCAGCACGCAGCTGGATGCGGTGGCGCCGCGCCCCACCCGTCCGCGCAACTGATGCAGCTGCGCCAGCCCCAGCCGCTCCGCGTTCTCGATGATCATCAGCGAGGCGTTGGGCACGTCGACGCCGACTTCGATGACGGTGGTGGCCACCAGCAGGTCGGCCTCGCCCTCCTTGAAGCGGCGCATCGTGGCCTGCTTGTCGGCGGCTTTCATGCGTCCGTGGACGAGGGCAACGCGCAGTTCTGGCAGCGACGCGGACAAGGCTTCGTAGGTGGTCTGCGCGGCCTGCGCCACGACCTCGTCGCTGTCGTCGATCAGCGTGCAGACCCAGTAGGCCTGCCGCCCTTCGGCGCAGGCGGCGCGGATGCGCTCCACCAGCTCTGGCCGGCGCTCCGCGCTCAGGGCCACGGTCTGCACCGGCGTTCGGCCCGGCGGCAGTTCGTCGATGGCGGATACGTCCAGATCGGCATAGGCCGCCATCGCTAGCGTGCGCGGAATCGGCGTGGCCGTCATGACCAGCTGGTGCGGCACGCGGTCCACGCCCGCGCCCTTGTCGCGCAGCGCCAGCCGCTGGTGCACCCCGAAGCGGTGCTGCTCGTCGACGATGGCCAGGCCCAGATCGTGGAAGACCACCGTCTCCTGCATCAGCGCATGCGTGCCCACCACCACCTGCGCCTCACCCGAGGCCACCTGGGCCAGCACCTGCGTGCGCGCCTTGCCGGTCACCTTGCCGGCCAGCCAGGCGACGCGGACGCCCAGCGGCTCCAGCCATGCCCTGAGATTGGCCAGGTGCTGTTCGGCCAGCAACTCGGTGGGCGCGGCCAGGGCGACCTGCTTGCCGGCTTCCACGGCCAGCATGCCGGCCAGCGCCGCGACCACGGTCTTGCCGCTGCCCACATCGCCCTGCACCAGGCGCAGCATCGGCCACGGGCGCGCGATGTCCTCGCGGATCTGTTGGAAGACGCGCTTCTGGGCACCGGTCAGCGCGAACGGCAACGCCTTGACCAGCGCTTTCACCAGCGTGCCCCGGCCCTTCAGCGCAGGCGCCCGGTGTTGCTGCAGGGCCAGCCGCTGGCGCCGCAGGCTCAGGTGGTGCGCGAGCAGCTCTTCGATCGCCAGCCGGCGCTGCGCCGGATGCGTCCCCAGCGCCAGCGCGGCCACGTCCGCATCGCGTGGTGGACGATGCATGGTCAGCAGCGCGTCGCGCAGCGACGGCAATCCGAGGCCTTCGAGCAACGGCGAGGGCAGCAACTCCAGCGCACCCGCCTCGGGCAGGCGCTCGAGTGCCTGACCGATCAGTTTGCGCAGCGTCGCCGGGCCCAGCCCTTCGACGGCCGGGTAGATCGGGTCCAGCGCATCGCCCAGCGCGACGTCGTCCGCTTCGCCCAGCACCCGGTAGCTGGGGTGGATGATCTCCAGCCCGTGCTGGCCGGGCTTGGGTGTGCCGTAGCAGCGAAGGCGGGTGCCCACCGCGAACTGCGCCACCTGCGCCGCGCGGAAATGGAAGAACCGCAGCACCAACGTGCCATGCCCTTCGTCGCCTATCGCCACCCGCAGCACGGGGCGATAGCGGAAGCCGCGCTCGACGGCTTCCACCCGGCCTTCCACCTGCGCGGGCACGCCCGGCTGCAGCAGCCGGATCGGCGTGAGCGTGGTGCGGTCTTCGTACCGCAGCGGCAGATGCAACCACAGGTCCTGCATCGTCGCCAGGCCGCGCGCCGCCAGTTTCTCCGCCACGCGCGGCCCGACGCCCGGCAGGCGGCTCAGGGGTTCGGCGGAGAGATCGACGACGGGGACGTTGCGACGCACGGGCATCGCACAAGCATGCCGTGATAAGCGCCAAACAAAAACCCCGGCACCGTGAGGTGCCGGGGAGCCCACGTCCAGCGCGTCGCCGCGCGGCTCAGAACTTCACGGCCACTTCCATCCCGTAGGTACGCGGCTCGCTGATGGTCGCGCCGACGACGCCCAGCGGACCGCGGCCATAGGTGTTCAGGCCCTTCACGTACTGGTTGTCGAAGATGTTGTTGCCGTAGACGGCCCAACTCCAGGTGCCTTGCGGCGAAGTCCAGCCGACCCGCACATCGGTGCGCTCGCGCGGCTCGCCGATGTCCAGCAGGGCGTTCACACCGCAGTCGCCCTGCAGGTCCGAGCCGGCATTGCAGCGCGTGCGCCCGCGGTAGGCATGGCGCGCGGACAATCGCAGGTCGCCGCTGTCGCCCAGGCTCATCCGGTACGCTGCGCCGACCGAGGCGGTGAAACGCGGCTCGCCGGTCGGCTCGCCGTCCAGATCCACGCCTTCCGGCGTCACGTAATCCTTGTACTTGGAATCGATCCACTCCGCCTGCGCGTCCAGGGTGAAGGTGTCCGTCACCTTCCAGCGCATGTCGAAGTCGATGCCCGTGGCTTCGAGATCGCCGGTGTCGAACACGAAACGCGGGATGTCGACCGGATTGTTCGGGTCCGGGTCGATCAGGCGGATCGACTGACGGTTGTCGTAGCGGTAATGGAACAGCGACGCGTTGTAGGAGAAGCGGCCGAACGAGTGCTTGATGCCCACTTCCGCGTTCCACACGTCCTCGTTCTCGAACGCCGGGCCGATCTGCAGCGCATTGAAGCCACCGGCCTTGTAGCCCTTGGCCAGCGAACCGAACACCATCGCCTTGTCGTTGAAGTGGTAGTCGACCACGAAGCGCGGGCTGAAATCGCTCCAGCTGCGCTTGTCGCGCACCAGCACACCCTTGTTGACCATCGCCGGCGGATCGATGAAGGCCATGTCGAAGGTCAGCAGCTCGCGGGTGATCGGGATGCCCATCTGTGCCAGCGCATCGAAGAAGCCCAGCGATTCCAGCAGGTCCAGCTTGGCTTCCAGCTCGGGCGCGTTGCGGGGCGTGTTGAGCCAGGTGAAGTCCTTCTCGTCGCGGGTGTAGCGCAGGCCGAAGGTCAGGTTGAGCTTGTCGGAGGCGCGCCAGATCACGTCGCCGAAGGCCGCGTAGGCGGTCGTCGACAGCGTGTTGGTGAAGCGCTCGTTCCAGCGGTCGCCGACCAACGAGACAGGGATGCCGGCACTCTGGGCCAGGAACGAAGTGAACCCGAACAGGCTGCCGTCCGGGGTTGGCGCGATGCCGAGATTGCGCACGATGTTGTCGACCGCGGCGGTATTGGTGTTCACCTCGCTGGTCTGATCGGCGTCCTCCTTGAAGAAGCTGGCGCCGGCCACCCAGTCCAGACGCGCGTTGCTGCCGGCGAACTTGAACTCCTGGTAGAACGTCTCGTTGCTCTCGGTGTTGACCGAGTCGATGTAGAGGTCGGCGCGGTTGGTGCCGTCCTCCTCGGTCTGGTTCAGCGCGTCGTACTGCCGCCAGGACGTGGTCGAGGTCAAGTGCCCCCAGGTCAGCGCGTGGTCCACGATCAGGGTGACGCCGTCGAAGGTGCGCCACTCGGCGTTGGTGGCGTCGCTGTAGGTCGGGATGTCGCGCGGGTCGAGGTAGTCGTCGGGATCCACCGGGACCGGCGGCCGCTGCGGATAGGCTGGCAGCGGCACGATGCCGGTGGTCACGCGGCCGTTCTGGTCCAGGCTCTCGTGGTCCCAGCTGACCAGCGCGGTGGTGTTCTCGCCCAGTCCCACCTGCCAGGCGGCGCGCGTGGCCCACACGTTCTCGCCGCCCAGATCCTTGCCGGTGGCGCCGTCCTGGAGCCAACCGTCGCTGTGGTTGAACAGCGCGTTGAAACGCAGGGCCGAGTTGTCGCCGGTCGGGAGGTTCCACATCGCATCGGCGTACTGCTTGCCATAGTTGCCCAGGCGAAGGCGCAGGCGGGCCTCCAGCTCGTCCTGAGGTCGCCGGGTCACCAGCGAGATTGCGCCGGCAGCCGTGTTTCGGCCGAACAGCGTACCCTGCGGGCCCTTCAGCACCTCGATGCGCTCGATGTCGACGAAGGGCAGCAGCACGCCACCACCGCGGCCGCCGTAGACGCCATCGACGAACACGCCCACCGCCGGATCGGTGCCGATGCCGAAGTCGCTGGTTTCCACGCCCCGCAGGCGGAACGAAGGTTGGGTCGGCTGCGCCGCATCCACCACCAGGCCGGGCACGAACGCATCGATGTCGCCCAGGTTGTCCGCCGCCACGTCGTCGAGCAGCTGCTGGTCCACGACCTGCAGCGCGATCGGCACATCCTGCAGCTCCTGCTGCCGGCTTTGCGCGGTGACGACGATGGTGTCCAGGTTGGTGGCGACCTGTTCGCCCTGTGGCGTCGACTGGGCCCATGCCGTACCGCCCGTCCCCAGCACCACGCAGCCGCCGAACAGCGCGCGCCGCAGCCCGACCACCAGATTCCGTTGCGTCACTTTCATCACTCCCTCCCAAGAGGCGTTGGTGCGGAAGCCGGCCTCAACGTGCCGGCGGCATGTTCACGATTCCCCTGCAGCGCTCCCGCAATTCCCCGGCTGCGCGTTGATCCAGTCGCGGATCAGCTGCACGCCCTCGCGGTGCACGACCGAACGGCCGACCTCCGGCATCATGATCGCGGGATCGGCGCTGTCCATGCGGAATTCGAAGATGGAGGCTGCGGCATTCCCCGGCTCGATGTCGTGCAGGCGGTTGCCGGTCCCCTTCCCCGCCGCGATCGGCTGCTTGCAGAAGCCCAGTTTCAGTCGGTCCTGCGTCTGCGCGTCCAGCCACAGGCCCGAGGTGATCGCGGGACCGGTGGCGCTGTGGCAATGGCCGCAGTTGATGTCCAGGTAGGCACGCGCCCGCGCGTCCAGCGGCGCCGCGGCCTCCATCGCATCGACCAGCTGCGGCGGGTTGGCCGGGACGCCGGCCAGGTAGCCGACGCGCACGAGGTGCGCGAGCTGGTTCTCGCGGCCCAGCGCGTAGTCGAAGTCGCGGTTGAGGTGGCGGGCCTTCGGTCCGATCGGCAACAGCTTGCGCGACTTGTTGTCGGTGATGTGGCAGCCGCCGCACTGGTTCTGGTCGGGCACCTGGTACTCGGCCGTCTCGCGTGCGCCGGCGGCGTCGACCAGATCCAGTGTGACCAGCTCGCCGGTGCGCTTGAGCGTGGCCTGCGTCTGTGCTTCGTTCCAGACATAAGGCAGCGCAACCCATCCCTCCGCGCGATGCACCAGCAGGCGGGTCTCGATCAGGCGCACCTTGGCGAGATCGAGGGCTTCACCCTCGAGTGAGGACTGCGACGGCGGCGTGCGCGCGACGGATTTCCCGTCCCACGTCGTACCTGCCGGCAGCGGGTAGTAGAAGGTCTTGCTGAGGATGGTGCCCACCGGAAAATCGAAACTCTGTTCCGGCTGGTACGTCGCCGATGTGCCCTCGGGCATCCACACCGTGCGCAGCTTGTGCGCGTAGTCGCTGAACAAGGGCGTGTTGAGATCGTAAGGCACCACGCCCTGGTTGAGGCGGAGCTTCCCGTCTTCGATGCGCAACACGCCCCACTCATCCAGCGTCTTCGGCTGCCCCTCGGCGAAGAAGTGCACGCCTGCCGACGGACGGCACGCCGAGAGCACCAGGCCCAGGGAGGCGATCACGAGCAGGAGCCCGTGCCAGTACGGTTTGCGCATGCCTTACCCGCGCTTCAGATCGACCGCGGGCAGGCGGGGCAGCTCGCAGTCGTGGGCCTTCGCATCCTTGCTGGGGTTGCCGTAACCGCCGGGACCATCGGCGTTGACCACCCCGCTGACGTCGCGCAGGCAGATCTGCGGCCCGATCTTCTTGCCGTCGACCAGCCGCTCCTTGTTGAAGTAGCCATCCCACAGCACGTCGGGGAAACGGCCGCGCAGCCCGTAGGTCGCCACCTTCAGCGCCTTCAGGTCGAAGCCGTCGGGCGAATCGCCGCCGCCGGACAGCGTGTTGCCATGGATGTAGATGCGCTCCGGATACGGATCGAAGTTCGGCGACGCGCTGCTGTCCTTGTAGCCGGTGGAGTAAACGCTGGAGACGATGATGTTCGCCGTCGCGTTGTCGCGGATCTCGTTGCCGAAGATCTCGATGTCGTCGTTGGAGTTGATGACGATGCCCGACCCCGCCGGCACGCTGGCCACCGGCGTGCCCTTGGCACCGAAGTTCTCGTGGTTGTTGGCGATCACCTTGTTGTCGTAGACGCGGATGTTGCCGCCCTGCTGCGACAGGCCCGGCATGTTGAACACCAGGATGCCGCCGGTGTTGCCGGTCGCCACGTTGTCGTAGACGTCGGCGTTGAGGGTGTTCTCTATTTCGATGCCGGCCACGTTCTGCTCGGCGCGGCTGCGGCGCACGATCACGCCGTCGGACTGGCCCACGTAGATGCCGGCATCGGATGCGCCGATGGACACCGTGTCCTCGATCAACACGTTCTTCGTCAGCACCGGATAGATGCCATAGGCGCCGTTCTTGGTGCTGGGGCCGCCAGTCCACTGCACCTTCACGCCGCGCACGGTGATGTTGGACGACTCGCTGATCTTCAGGCCGTCGCCCTTGGAGTCCTCGATGGTGAGGTTCTCGATGGTGAAGTCGTCGCCGTTGACCAACAGCCCCTCGGCGCCGGCCTTCTGGCCCTTGAAGCTCAGCACGCTCTTGTCCATGCCCGCGCCGCGGATGGTCACCCCGCTCGCGCGCAGGGTCAGGCTGCGGTCGAAGGCGTGGCGACCGGCCGGGATCTCGATGACGTCGCCTGGCTTGGCATCCAGCAGGCGCTCCTGCAGGGTGGTGGCGAAGGCCGCGTCGCCGGCGGGCACCTCGGCCGCCGGAGGCGCGTCGGGCTGGCAACCCCCGGCCAGCAGCGCCAGGGCGCCGGCCACTGCCACGGAAATGCTGCGCTGCATGAATCGCCTCTCCCCATACGGCTGCGTAGTGCCTGGCAGTCTGGTGCGCAGCCCCACGTCACGCAGAGGGCGGGAGCGGCATACTAAGGGGGGGAAAGCGGACAAGCTGGAGGGGCTTCGATGCGCTGGAAAACCGGAATCGGCAACCGCCTGCTGGTGGCCAACCTGCCGACCAACATGCTGTGTGGCCTGGTGCTGCTGGCCGGCGAATTCGGCGTGAATGCCGAAAGCTGGTTCGCCGGCATGCGCCTCAACGTGCAGGAAATCCACGACCCGCAGGCGCGGGTGTCCTACCGCCAGGCAAGCGAGATCATCCGTCGCGCCCTGCCGACCCTGCCGATCGACGGCGTGGGCCTGGCCATGGGCGAGAAGCAGAACGGCGGCAACTTCGGCCTGCTCGGCCTGGCGATGAAGACCGCGCCCACCTTCGGCGACGCCGTGCAGATCGGCCTGGAGTACCAGCGCAACCTCGGCCCGCTGATGGATCTGGACGTGCAGGATCGCGAAGATGGCGCGCTCGCCGTCGTCGCCACGGCGCCGGAGGAGGCCGCCGACCTGCTGCCCTTCCTGTGCGAGGAAATGTTCGCCAGCACGTTGATGCTGGCACGCGAGCTGGCAGGCCCCGACTTCCGCCCGCTCTGGCTGGAACTGGGCTATCCCGCACCGCGTTATGCCAGGCGTTACGACGACCTGTTCGGCTGCGAGATCCGCTTCAACCAGACGCAGCACGCGATGGTGGTGGATCGCCGCTGGCTGGAACTGCCGTTCGCCAGCTACAACCCGGTGACCTCACGGCAGGCACTGGCGCTGTGCCAGGCGCAGCTGGCCGCCATGTCCCTGCGCGGCGAGACCACCGCGGCGGTCGAACGCCAGCTGCGCCCGCGCCTGCGCGACAACCCGCAGATGACCGATGTCGCCGCCGCGCTGCACCTGAGCGAACGCACGCTGCGCCGGCAGCTGGCCGAGGAAAGCACCAGCTTCAGCGCCGTGCACGACCGTGTGCGCACCGAACGCGCGCTCGAACTGCTGCAGGACCTGGAACTGACCATCGCCGCGGTCGGCAGCCAGATCGGCTTCACCGACGTGCGCGAGTTCCGCCGCGCGTTCAAGCGCTGGACCGGGCACACGCCCAGCGAGATGCGCGGCACGCCGACGTAGGGCAGCGCCCGCGCCACGGCGTTTCCACATCCGGGCAACGCCGATCGAAGGTGTTCGGCGCCCGGCGCCCCGCGCATCAGCCGGTCAGTCGAGCACCATCACCGCATCGACTTCGAACGCCGCGCCCTTCGGCAGGCCCGACACTTCGATGGTCGAGCGCGCGGGATACGGCGCGGCAAAGTATTCCTGCATCACTGCATTGACCGCCGCGAACTGCGACAGGTCGGTCAGGTACAGGCCCAGGCGCACGATCCGGTCCAGCGAACCGCCTGCGGCCTCGGCGACGGCCTTGAGGTTGTCGAACGCGCGACGCGCCTGCGCCGCGATGTCGCCATCGACGAGGTTGCCCGTGGCCGGATCCAGCGGGATCTGCCCGGAGAAGTACACCGTGTTGCCGGCGCGCACGGCCTGCGAATAGGGACCGATGGCGGCGGGCGCGTGGTCGGTGTTGATGATCTGCTTGGTCATGGGTTGTCCTGTATGAAGAAAGTTTGACAGTGCTAACGCAGAATTTCGGGTCGTATGTCGTCCTGAAACGCGAAGTCGCAATCGACACGTGGTACCCCACCCACGATCTTGAGCGATGCCAGCGGCGCGCGGTTAGCCGAGCCTGCAGGTACTCTCAGACGGCGATAAACGCCACTCGAAAGATCCCAGTCGTACACATAGAGACCGACAGAAGCATAGTCATCCCAGACGTGCACCGTCCCCCAGTTGGGCGTCTCGATCAGCGACAGTACGGCGTCCAGCGATTCGCGGGCATCTATCGCAGACTTTGGTGCCATCCCTGAGCCTGCGGTAGAAAAAAGCGCCAAACGACCTTCCTTATCGATCGCGAGCCAGTCGAATTCGAAACCGACGATCTCGGGCGCAGGCCGCATACCTTTGTGGATTCCTTACTGCCGACGCACGCCGTGCACGACGTTGAGCCGCCGCAGCCGGCGCATCACTTCCGCCAGGTGGTTGCGGTCGCGCACCTGGATGGAGAAGCGCAGCACGGCGACGTTGATGTCGCGCTCCAGGTACTCCACGCGTTCGATGTTGGACTGGCTCTTGGCGACCGCGGCGGCGACCTGCGCCAGCACGCCGGGACGGTTCTCCACGTCGATCAGCAGCGCGGCGTCGTAGTCGCCGGTGACCTTGGCGTCCCAGGCGATCGGTACCCAGCGTTCCGGCGACTTGCGGAACTCGGTGACGTTGGGGCAGTCCAGGCGGTGCACCACGATGCCCTTGCCGGCGGTGTGATAGCCCATGATCTCGTCGCCCGGGATCGGCTGGCAGCACTGCGCGAAACTGACCACGCCGCGTTCGCCGCCGGTGATCAGGATCTTTTCCTGCGAATGCTTCGAATGGCCGCCACCGCGCAGCTCGGCGAACGCGGTCAGCGCCTGCGCCGCCTGCGAGGGCATCCAGTTGCCCAGGGCGACGTCGGCCAGGAACGCCTCCAGGCGCGGATACTTGTGCTCGCTGAGGAAAGCCTCCAGGCGCTGCTGCGGCAGGCGCTCGAGCGAGCTGTCCAGGTCCTCCAGCGCGCGGTCGAGCATGCGATGCCCCAGCTGCACCGCGTCCTCGTGCTCGAGCTGCTTCAGCTGGTGGCGGATCGCGGTGCGCGCCTTGCTGGTCACCACGAACTCCAGCCACTGCGGCTTGGGCGCGGCTGACTTGGCGGTGATGATCTCCACGCTCTGCCCGCTGGCCAGCTTGGTGCGCAGCGGCACCAGCTTCTTGTCCACGCGCGAGGCCACCGCCTGGTTGCCGACATCGGTATGCACCGCGTAGGCGAAGTCCAGCGCGGTGGCATTGCGCGGCAGCGACAGAATCTTGCCCTTCGGCGTGAACAGGTACACCTCGTCCGGGAACAGGTCCACCTTCACGTTGTCGAGGAACTCCAGCGACGAACCGGCCGCGCGCTGGTTGTCGATCAGCTCGACGATCCACGCATGCGCGCGGTTCTGCGCGCTGTTGGGCGAGTCGGTGCCGTACTTGTAGGTCCAGTGCGCGGCGATGCCGCGCTCGGCGATCAGGTCCATCTCGGTGGTGCGGATCTGCACCTCGATCGGCGAGCCGTACGGCCCGAACAGCACCGTGTGCAGCGACTGGTAGCCGTTGGCCTTGGGAATGGCGATGAAATCGCGGAAGCGGCCGTCCAGCGGCTTGTACTGCGCATGCACGGCGCCCAGGGCGTGATAGCACGACGGCACCGAATCGACGACCACGCGGAAGCCGAACACGTCCATCACCCGGTCGAAGCTCTTTCCTTCGCTGCGCATCTTGTTGTAGATGCTCCAGGGCGTCTTCACCCGGCTGACCAGGCGGTGCTCGATGCCCTCCTTGGCCAGCCGCTGCGACAGGTGCGCTTCGATCTGCGCCATCGATTCGCGGCGCATCACCGGCTGGCTGCGGATGTGCTTGTCGATGACCGCATGCCGCCACGGATGCAGGGCGCGGAAACCGAGGTCCTGCAGTTCGGACTTGACCAGGTTCATGCCCAGCCGCTGGGCGATGGGCGCGTAGATCTCCAGCGTCTCGCGGGCGATGCGCCCACGGGCCTCGGCACTCTGCGCGCCCAGGGTGCGCATGTTGTGCAGGCGGTCGGCCAGCTTGATCATGATCACGCGCAGGTCGCGCGACATGGCCAGCAGCATCTTGCGGAAGCTTTCGGCCGCGGCTTCCTGGCGGTCCCGGAACTTCAGCTTGTCCAGTTTGGTGACGCCATCGACCAGTTCAGCGACGGATTCGCCGAACTCGCCGGCGATTTCCTCACGGGTGAGCGGCGTGTCCTCGATGGTGTCGTGCAGGATGGCCGCGATCAGCGTCTCGGCATCCATGCCCAGTTCCGCCAGCACGCCCGCCACGGCCACGGGATGGGTGATGTACGGTTCGCCCGACTTGCGGGTCTGGCCGGCATGCGCGGCGGCACCGACTTCCCACGCCCGCCGCAGCAGCGGCAGCTGCTCCTTGGGGAGGTACGCCGCCGTCTTCTCGAACTGGGCCACGTAGTCCGGCACGCCGTCGTCGCGCGACGAAGACGGGCTGCGGAGGGCCTTGGCGGAACGACCTGGATTCATGCCGCCAGACTATGCCAGTCAGGTCGTCACGGCAACGCGCACACGGCGCCCGGAAACGCGGAAAGCCCGCTTGCGCGGGCTTTCCAGCGATCGTCCGTTCCGATGGGAACGATGGACGGATGCGATCAGTCGTCGCCCTTGGACAGGTCGTCGTCGGCGACCACTTCGGCGGCGGCCCATTCCAGCGCCTCACGCTCGGCGCGCTCGCGCTCGGCCTTCTCCACGCGGTCGATCAAGTCGTTGTCGATCTTGCGCGCCGCGATCTCGCGCAGCGCCAGCACGGTCGGCTTGTCCTGCGCTTCGGTGTTGTCGATCTGGGCGTCGACGCCGTTGGCCAGCTGGCGGGCGCGCTTGGCGGCCATGGTGACCAGCTCGAAACGGTTGTTGACGACTTCCAGGCAATCTTCGACGGTGATGCGGGCCATGCGGGCTCCCGGCGACCGTTGGCCGCCCAGTGAATACGGAAAGGGGCGGCGATTGTAGGCAGCGGGGCCCGGCAATGCAAGCCTTTCTTTTAAAATCAACCGGTTATCCGAGAAAACCGGCGCTGCGCCGCCCTCAATCGGCCAGCAGGGCGGCAATCAGGCCGGCGTGGCGGACATCCTGGGCCTCACGGCGCAGCCGGCTGGCGGTGAAGATGGCATGCATCTGGGCCACCGCCTCCTCGAACACGTCATTGACGATCACGTAGTCGAATTCGCCGTAATGCGACATCTCCTCGCGGGCCGCCGCCAGGCGTCGCTGGATGACCTCCTCGCTGTCCTGTCCACGGGCGCGCATGCGCTGCTCCAGCGCCTGGCGCGACGGCGGCAGGATGAACACGCTGACCGCATCCGGCACCTTCTCGCGCACCTGGCGCGCGCCCTGCCAGTCGATCTCCAGCAACACATCCTTGCCGGCGGCCAGCTGCGGTTCCACCGACTGGCGCGCGGTGCCCTTCCAGTCGCCGTGCACGCGGGCGTACTCGAAGAAATCGCCGGCGCGGATCATCGCCTCGAACTCCTCGGCGCTGATGAAGTGGTAATGCTGCGCATGGCGTTCGCCCGGTCGCGCGCCGCGCGAGGTGAACGAGATGGACAGGGCGATCTCGGCGTCCCGGGCCAGCACGGCGTTGACGATGCTGCTTTTGCCGGCCCCGGACGGCGCCGCGACGATATAGAGGGTTCCGCGCTTCATTCGATGTTCTGCGCCTGTTCGCGGATCTGGTCGATCAGCACCTTCAACTCGACCGCGATGTTGGTGGTGCGGATGTCCACGGACTTGGACCCCAGCGTGTTGGCCTCGCGGTTGAACTCCTGCAGCAGGAAGTCCAGCCGCCGGCCCTGCGGCTCCTTCTGGGTGAAGATGCGGCGAATCTCCTTCACATGGCTGTCCAGCCGGTCCAGTTCCTCGTCCACGTCCAGCTTCTGCAGCCACAACACCAGTTCCTGCTCCAGCCTGCCCGGCTCCATGTTCTGGGCCACGTCGGCCAGGCGGGTCTCCAGCTTCTGCCGCTGGCCGGCACGGATCTGCGGGATGAGGGTACGCACCTCGGCCGCCAGGGCAGCGATGCCGTCCACCCGCTCCAGGATCGCCGCGACCAGCTTGCCGCCCTCGCGCTCGCGCGCGGCGACGAACTGGTCCAGCACCGCGTCGAGCAACGCCAGCGCTTCGGCCTGCAGGGCCTCCATGTCCACGCCCTTGCTCTGCAGCACGCCGGGGAACTGCAGCAGGTCGGTCAGCCCGGTGCGCAGGTTCGGCATGCGCGAGGACAGGTCCAGCGCCAGTTCCGACAGCTGCGCCACCACGCGCGGGTTGAGCTGCAGCGCGCCGGTGCCCTCGGGCGCGCGCAGGCGCAGGGTCAGGTCCAGCTTGCCGCGCGAGACCCGCGCGACGATGCGCTCGCGCAATGCCGGTTCCAGCACGCGCAGCTCATCGGGCAGGCGCACGCCCAGTTCGAGGAAGCGGTGGTTGACCGCCCGCAGTTCGGCCGCCAGCGTGCCACCCTCGGTGGCGCGTTCGGCGGCGGCGAACGCCGTCATGCTGCGGATCATGCGGAAGCCCATGCGAACAATGAGCGGCGCATCTTAGCAGCACGGGCGCCGGCGTCCCGGCGTGCCGGGGACGGACTGCTAAACTTCGCCCCCCTCACCGCGGATGCCCCCATGTCCTTTTCCCGCCCCAGCGGCCGCCAGCCCGACCAGATGCGCGACGTCAGCATCCTGCGCAACTACACCCGGCATGCGGAAGGCTCGGTGCTGGTCAGCTTCGGCCACACCCGGGTGCTGTGCACCGCCAGCGTCGACAACAAGGTGCCGGGCTTCCTGCGCGGCAAGGGCGAGGGCTGGGTGACGGCCGAGTACGGCATGCTGCCCCGTTCCACCCACACCCGCAGCGACCGCGAGGCCGCGCGCGGCAAGCAGGGCGGGCGCACGCTGGAGATCCAGCGCCTGATCGGCCGCACCCTGCGCGCCTGCGTGGACCGGGGCGCGCTGGGCGAACGCACCATCACCCTGGACTGCGACGTGCTGCAGGCCGACGGCGGCACCCGCACCGCCGCCATCACCGGCGCCTACGTGGCGCTGGTGGACGCGGTGAACTGGCTGAAGTCGCGCAAGGAGATCAAGCGCGATCCGATCCATGGCGCGGTGGCCGCGGTCTCGGTGGGCATCTATCGCGGCACGCCGGTGCTGGACCTGGACTACGCCGAGGACAGCGACTGCGACACCGACATGAACCTGGTGATGAACGACGGCGGCGGCTTCATCGAACTGCAGGGCACGGCCGAGGGCCATGCGTTCCGCCGCGACGAACTGGATGCACTGCTCGCCCTGGGCGAGAAGGGCATGGGCGAACTGTTCGCGGCGCAGCGGGCTGCGCTGGCGGGCTGAGTTCCGCTCCTACGGATATCCGGCAATCCTCATGCAGATCCTCAGCCTGGTCACCCTGCTGGTCGACGATTACGACCGCGCCATCGCGCACTACTGCGGCGCGCTGGGCTTCGCGCTGCGCGAGGATACCGACTTGGGCGGCGGCAAGCGCTGGGTGCGCGTCGCGCCGCCCGGTGACGGCACCACCGACCTGCTGCTGGCCGTGGCCACCACCGACGCACAGCGCGCGCGCATCGGCGACCAGACCGGCGGGCGCGTGGGCTTCTTCCTGCAGACGGACGATTTCTGGCGCGACCATGCGCGGATGTCGGCAGCCGGCGTCGAGTTCCTCGAGTCCCCGCGCGAAGAAAGCTACGCCACCGTCGCCGTCTTCCGCGATGCCTACGGCAACCGCTGGGACCTGCTGCAACCGAAAGGATGACCGCATGAAACTCGTCCTCGCCTCCTCCAACCAGGGCAAGCTGGAAGAACTGCGCGGCCTGCTGGCCGACACCGGCATCGAACTGGTCGCGCAGTCCGACCTGGGTGTGGAGGACGCCGACGAAACCGGCACCACCTTCGTCGAGAACGCCCTGATCAAGGCGCGCCACGCCAGCCTGCAGACCGGCCTGCCTGCGCTGGCCGACGATTCGGGCATCTGCGTGGACGCGCTCAACGGCGCGCCGGGGCTGTATTCGGCCCGCTACGCCGGCGGACACGGCGACGCCCAGCGCAACATCGACAAACTGCTGGACGCGCTGCATGCGGTGCCGGGCGAGCAGCGCGGCGCGCACTTCTACTGCGTGCTGGTGCTGCTGCGCCATGCGCACGACCCGCAGCCGCTGATCGTCGAAGGCGAATGGCAGGGCCGCATCCTGCACGAACGCCGCGGCACGGGCGGCCACGGCTACGACCCGGTGTTCTTCGACCCGCAGTTCGGCCAGTCCGCCGCGGAAATGCCGCTGGACGAGAAGAACCGCATCAGCCACCGCGGCAAGGCGCTGGCGGCGCTGAAGCAGCGCCTGCTCGCACTGGCCTAGTCCATGCTGATCCCGCCGCCCCTGGCGCTCTACGTGCACCTGCCATGGTGCGTGCGCAAATGCCCGTACTGCGATTTCAATTCGCACCAGGGCAAGGGCGGGCTGCCTTTCGATGCGTATGTGGACGCCCTGCTGCGCGACCTGGACCACGACCTGCCGCTGGTCTGGGGCCGCACCGTGCACAGCGTGTTCTTCGGCGGCGGCACGCCGAGCCTGTTCCCGCCGGAGACGATAGACCGCTTCCTGCAGGGCGCCAGCAGCCGGCTGCGCTTCGCGCCGGGACTGGAAGTGACGCTGGAGACCAATCCCGGCACGGCCGAACACGGGCGCTTCGAGCACTACCGCGCCGCCGGCGTGAACCGCATCAGCTTCGGCATCCAGAGCTTCGACGATGCCAGCCTGCAGAAGCTGGGGCGCATCCACGACAGCCTCGAGGCCGAACATGCGGTGAAGCTGGCGCAGGATGCCGGCTTCGACAACCTCAATCTGGACCTGATGTACGCCCTGCCCGGCCAGACGCTGGCGATGGCCGAGCACGACCTGCAGCGCGCGTTCGCCCTGCAGCCTGCGCATGTCTCGCACTACCAGCTCACGCTGGAACCCAACACGGTCTTCTTCGCCCGGCCGCCACAGGGCATTCCCGACGACGACCTGGCCTGGGACATGCAGGAGCATTGCCAGGCGCTGCTGGCCGACGCCGGCTACCAGCACTACGAGGTCAGCGCCTATGCCCGCGCGGGTCGCCGCTGCGCGCACAACCTCAACTACTGGCGTTATGGTGATTACATCGGCATCGGCGCTGGCGCGCACGGCAAGATCACCGTGGGCGCCACGCAACAGGTCCTGCGGCGCTGGAAGGTCAAGCATCCCACCGCCTATCTCGCCGCAGCGGGCACGCCGGACGCGATCGGCGGGGACGACGACATCACGCCGGAACGGCGCCCGTTCGAATTCATGCTCAACGCGCTGCGGCTGCAGGACGGCTTCGCCCTGGCCGATTTCACCGCCACTACCGGGCTGCCGGCGGAACACATCGCGACGCCGTTGGAACAGGCCCGTCAGCGCGGCTGGCTGGCGCTGTCCGGGACGCATGTGATGCCCACCGCGCTGGGGCGCCGCTTCACCAACGACGTGATCGAACTGTTCCTGGACCGTTGACGCCCATCGCTCCGCCAGGGCGACGGATGGATGCGCCGGCAAGGGCGGGTGTGATAATGATGCGGCTACAGGGGAGCCCACTGCACCGATGACCGGCACACGACCGCCTTCGCCCGCTGCCACGCCGACCACCATCGCGTCGTCGGCCTTGCCGCCGCGCGTGCGCCGCGTGCTGCAGAACCTGTACGACCATATCGCGACCGACTTCATCGCCGCGCTGAACGCGATGCTGGTGGAGTTCGAGCAGCAGTTGTTCAAGCAGGCCGAGCAGGCACGCAGCAACCATCTGCAGGCCCAGGTCTTCGTCGACCTGCGTGCCCTGCAGAAGCACCGGACCGAGCTGGTCCCGCACTACATGTTCGGCCTGGAAGCCGAGCTGGCCGGCATCCGCACGCCGCGCCCGGCAGCGGAGACCGCATCGGCGCTGCGCCTGGACTACCAGACGCTCACGCTGGTCGAAGACGCGGTGATGGACCAGGAAATCGTGCTGCGCGAAGTCGCGCGCCGGCACGAGCAGCGCGGCAATGCGCAGATCCTCATGCTGGGCCAGCGCTTCGGCGTGCTGGCCCGGGCACCCGCCTACGACGCGGATACGCTGCCGCTGGGCCCCCACCGTCTCTGCCAGGTGCTGAAGGAGGCCGCCACCTGTCTGCAGCTGTCGCTGGATGCGCAGCTGGTGCTGTATCGCACCTTCGACCACAAGGTGATGCAGAACTACAGCGAATGGGCCGGGACGGTGAACCAGTTCCTGTCGCGCGAAGGCATCCTGCCGGGACTGGTCTACATGCCGCGGCGTGTCCGCGTGCAGGAGGCCATCCGCCATCCGCGCGACGCGGCCGACGGCACGGCCCGCCCCCTGACCGGCTGGCAGGGTGCGGCCTCGCACTGGGCCACGCTTACGCCCGAGCAACTGAACGCGGTGGCGGGCGCCCTGACCGGCAGCAGCACGGCATCCGGCGCGGGCGCGGCGGCGGCGGTCGCTCAGGCGGGCGAGGCTCCACGCACCTCCGCGGACAACGCTGAAACACCGGGCGATGCAGCAGGCTCGTTCGAAGTGCTGCAGAAGCTGCTGGCGATCCGCCGCGGCGGCCTGCAGGCCGATGCACAGGCGCTCGCCGATGCCGCCGTCCAGCCGGGAGGACACGGTACGCTGGCGCAGGGCACAGGCGGCCCCCCCGCAGGACCGACCGGGCCCGGCGACCGTGGCGGCGCTGGCACTCCGTCCGGGCCGGGCGCCGGCGCACCGCGGCTGCTTCCCACCCCCGATGTATTGAACACCTTGCAGGCCATGCAGGCCGCGCCCCTGCCCGCGCGCGCGCCAGAGCAGCCGCGCCGCACGGTGCAGGACCTGCAGCAGGCGATGCTGGCGGCCGCCCGCGCGCAGCATGGACCCGATGCCACGCTGGCCAGCGCGGATTCGGACACCTTCGAACTGCTCGACCTGCTCTACAACGAGATCGAACGCGAGGTGCAGCACGATGCGCCCGCCGCCGACATGCTGGTGCGGCTGCAGGTGCCGGTGGTGCAGGCCGCCCTGCGCGACCGCAACTTCTTCCTCCGCGCACAGCATCCGGCACGCGACCTGCTCAACACCGTGGCCGAGTCGGGCGCCACCTGGCTGGGCGAGGAGGACGTGGACCCGCAGCTGCTGCAGAAACTGCACCAGGCGGTCGAGACCGTGGTGGAGACCTACGAAGGCGACGAGACCGTCTTCGAGGACGCCAGCCGCGAGGTGCAGCAGCACCTGCAGGCCGCCGCGCGCAAGGCCGAACTGGCCGAACGACGGCAGGTCGAGGCCGCCCGCGGCAAGGACCGCCTGGAGATCGCCAAGCAGCGCGCCGCCGAGACCATCGAATCGGCCATGGCCGAGGCCAAGCCGCAGAAGTTCGTGCAGGCCCTGCTCAGCCAGGCCTGGGCCGACGTGCTCACGCTCACCCAGCTGCGCAATGGCGAAACATCCGGTGAGTGGGCCGACGCGCTGCAGACCACCCTGGAAATCGTGGCAGCCACCACCACCGCGCAGGGAGCCAATGCGGAACTGGCCGGCAAGGTCGAGAAATCGCTGGTCCAGGTGGGCTACCACGAAGACGAGGCGGCGGCGATCGCGCGCCGCCTCTCCAGCGCCGAGGAAGACGAGACCACCTCGCGCACCGAACTGACGGCCCGGCTCAAGGCGCGCGCGCGCCTGGGTGGACAGAGCGAGGTCAAGAAGAAGCCGGCGCAGCCGCGCACCCCTGAAGAGCAGGAATGCTACGACTACCTGCGCACGCTGCCATTCGGCACGTGGTTCGAGTTCACCCGCAACCAGCAGGGCGACGTGCAGCGGCAGCGGCTGTCGTGGTTCAGCCCGGTCACCGGCAATGCGCTGTTCGTCAACCAGCGCGGCCAGCGCGTGGGCGAACATTCGCTGGACACGCTGGCGCACCTGATGGCCAAGGGCCAGGCGCAGGTGGTCACCGAAGACCGCGGCCGCCTGATCGACCGCGCCTGGAACGCCACCCTCAATGCGCTGCGCAGCCTGACCGGCCGTCGCGGCGAAGCCGAACCCGCCGGAGGTGCCGCATGATGCGCGAATTCCGCCGCGCCCGCCGGCGCAACGTTCCCAAGCCGGTGGCCGTGTTCGACCTGATGACCGAACAGGTGATCGGCCGCGTGGGCAACCTGTCCGAATCCGGCATGCTGCTGGTGGCCACCGAACCCGTGGTCGACGATGCGCTGTACCAGTTGCGCTTCCACCTGCGCGACGAGCGCGGCCAGGACGTCCCCATCGACGTGGGCGCGCACCTGGTCTGGTCCGCAGCAGCGAACACGCCCGGGCAGGCGTTCGCCGGCCTGCGCTTCCTGACCATCGACCGCGAGCCGCTGGAGCGGCTGCGCCAGTGGGTCAACGCCGGGCCCGAAGCCGAATAGGACCCACACCACGGCCCGTCCGGGCCGGATGCGGCAAAATGGCGACTCTTCCGCACGAGTCGCCACCATGAACGCCCCCGCTTCCTTCGACACCGACCTCGTCCCGCTGTACGCCGATCACCTGGCGACGATGAAGCGGCGTGCCGACGAAGCGTTGGCGCGGGGCGGTTTCGACCACCTGGTCGTGCCCAGCGGCACGCAGCACTGGCAGGTCTTCGACGACCGCGACTACCCGTATGCCGTCAACCCGCAGTTCAAGGCCTGGCTGCCGCTCACGCGCCTGCCCTACAGCTGGCTGGTGTACACGCCGGGCGAACGGCCGAAGGTGATCTACTACCAGCCGTTCGACTACTGGCACGTCGTGCCGGATGCGCCCAGCGGCTGGTGGGTGGACCACTGCGACATCCACATCATCCGCACGCCCGACGAAGCCGCCGCCCTGCTGCCGCCTGCCGCGCGCAGCGCCATCCTCGGCGAGCCACAGAGCACGCTCGGCGACCATGCGCCGAACAACCCGGAGCCCGTGATCCAGTACCTGGAGTACCAGCGTTCGTACAAGACGCCGTACGAGATCGCGCTGATGCGGCAGGCGCAGCGCCTGGCCGTGCGTGGCCACCGCGCCGCCGAAGCAGCCTTCCGCGCGGGGGAAAGCGAGTTCGGCATCCACATGGCCTACTGCACGGCGGTGGGCCAGGACGCCAATGACTTGCCCTACGGCAACATCATCGGCCTCAACGAGCACGCCGCGGTGCTGCACTACATGGAGCTGCAGCGCGTCGCGCCCGACCCGCTGCGCAGCTTCCTGATCGACGCCGGCGCCAGCTTCCACGGCTATGCCAGCGACATCACCCGCAGCTATGCCTACGACACCGGCAGCGAGTTCCAGGCGATGATCGATGCGGTCGATGCCGCCCAGCAGAAGATGTGCGCCGGCGTGCGCAGCGGCGTCGACTACAGGCGACTGCACGTGGACGCCCACCACACGCTGATGGGCATCCTGAAGGACTTCGGCGTGATCACCGTGTCGCCCGAGGCCGCGGTCGCCACCGGCGTCAGCGCGGCGTTCTTCCCGCACGGCCTGGGCCATCCCATCGGCCTGCAGGTGCACGACGTGGCCGGTTTCGCCGCCAGCGACCGCGGTGGCCGCATCGAACGCCCGGCCGGCCATCCCTACCTGCGCATGACGCGTGTGCTGGAACCGGGGATGGTCGTCACCATCGAACCCGGCCTGTATTTCATCGACCTGCTGCTGGAGGAGGTGAAGAAGAACGGCCACGCCGCCAGCGTCGACTGGGCGCGCGTCGATGCATTCCGCCCCTACGGCGGCATCCGCATCGAGGATGAAGTGCTCTGCACCGAGGGCGATGCGGATAACCTGACGCGGCCGGCGTTCGCGGAAGCGCCCTGAGTCGACGCACGACGGGCTGCATGCGTGATGTTCATGATCGGCCAGGGCGAGAACGTGGTGGCGGTCGGTCCGCCCGAGCCGCAGCACTGCCCGCGCTGCGACCAGGTGCGCGATTTCGAGCCGCAGTTCGCGTACAAGTACGGCCGCGTCGACCTGCTGTTCGGCTTCGTCTACGGCCGGCGCTATCAGCTCGCGTGCCCGGTCTGCCACCACGGCTGGCGGCTCGACACCCGTGAAGCCGAGCGCTTGTACGGCCGACCCGACATCCCCTTCCGACTGCGCTACGGCCTGGTGATCCTGCTGGGCGTCTTCGCCGCGCTGGGCGCGGCCTCACTGGCGATGCCGCCAACGGGCTGACACACTCCGCGCCTGCAGCGCACGCGACGCACCGTCAAGACACCCGGAGGTCCAGCATGAAACGCGTCACCGGCATCGGCGGCATCTTCTTCAAGTCGGCGGACCCCCAGGCGCTCAGCGCCTGGTACCGCGACCACCTGGGGCTGGACACGGCCGACTGGGGCGGCGCGATCTGTGGGGCGGTGAAGGAAGCCCCGCGGGCATGACCCTGTGGAGCCCGTTCAAGCAGGACACCACCTACATGGCGCCGAGTACCGCGAGCTTCATGATCAACTTCCGCGTGGCCGATCTGGATGCACTGTTGGCCGCACTGCGCGAAGAAGGCTGCAACGTCGTCGGCGATCCGCAGGTCTCCGAACAGGGCAAGTTCGGCTGGGTGCTGGACCCGGAAGGCAACAAGATCGAGCTGTGGGAACCGCCCGCGGGACAGTAGGAACACACATGCCACTGGGTGATGTCGCGGGTGAAGCGATGAGCGGTACGTTCCGCTTCATCGCACGGATCGTGTTCGAGATCGTCGTGGACGTGATCCTGCGCGGTACGGGCGCGATGATCCTGCGACTGCTGCGCCCGAAGCACGACCCCGGCGAAACCGCCGCCATGATGACCGGCCTGGTGTTCTGGGGCACGGCGATCACGTTGTTTTTCCTGGTGTTTCGAATGGGGCGGTGACATGAAGTTCCTCGCCCCGGCTACTCACTGATTGGATTTCTTTCGAACCTGAAGGCGAACCGCAATGACCCAGTCCGACTATCTGTTGATCTCCCGCGGCCAGTGGGACGAAACCGCATCGCCCCAGGATGTGCAGGCGGCCATCGATCGCTTCTACGCGTGGTACGAACGCGGCCTGGCCGACGGCGTATTGAAGCCCGGCAGCCGGCTGGAGATGCGGGGCAAGCGCGTCACCCGCGACGGCATCACCGACGGACCGTTCGCCGAAGCGAAGGAACTGGTGGGCGGTTACTGGTTCATCGTCGCCGACTCGCTGGAGGATGCCGCACGCATCGCCTCACAGAACCCGTGCCTGGCCTTCGGCCTGGAACTGGAGATCCGGCCGCTGGAGGCCGCGCGCGCGCGGGCGGACGAGGTGACGAACGAAACGCCGCCAGCCTGGCGCTCGAACGACGGCTGATGGCGCCCATCACGGACACGCCCTCCATGCTCGAAGGCGGCTGCCACTGCGGTGCCATCACCCTGGCCTTCTCGACCGCGCGGGTGCCGTCGGACACGGCACCGCGTACCTGCGACTGCAGCTTCTGCCGCGCGCATGGCGCGGCCTGGGTCTCGGATGCAGCGGCGCAGCTGGTCCTCCGCGCGCACCGACCGGACCGCGTCCGCCGCTACCGCCAGGGATCGCTGGCCGCACAGTTCCTGCTGTGCGGCGACTGCGGCGTGCTGGTGGCCGTCGTGTTCGAGGATGGCGCCCGTACGTACGCCGCCGTCAATGCGCGCTGCCTGGAAGTGCGCGACGGGTTCGCGCCTGTCGTGCCGGCGTCGCCGCAGAAGCTGGAACCGGACGAGAAGACGGCGCGCTGGCGCGAGCTGTGGATCGCCGACGTCCGGTGGACCACCGACTGATCCACCGCAAGGTACCGACGCGCCGGCAAGGCGATCAGGCCGCCGTCATCTCCGCTTCGATCTCGTCGGCGCTGCGTGCCAGCGCATCGGTCAGCACGACCGGCCCCTCGGCGGTGACCAGCACATCGTCCTCGGTGCGGATGCCGATGCCGCGCCACTTCGCATCCACCGTGGTGTCGTCGTGGGACACGTACAGGCCCGGTTCGATGGTGAACACCATGCCGGGTTCCAGCAGGCGCGATTCCCCGTCGATGCGGTAGTCGCCCACGTCGTGCACGTCCAGCCCCAGCCAGTGACCGGTCTTGTGGCGGTAGAAGCGGCGGTACGTGCCTTCGGCGAGGTTCTTCTCCAGCTTCCCCTTCAGCAGGCCCAGCTTGAGCAGCCCCTCGGTCAGCGTCTCGACCGCGGCCACGTGGCCGGCCTCGTAGGGCACCCCGACGCGCGCGCAGTCCAATGCGGCGCGCTGTGCGGCGCCGACCAGGTCGTGCAGCGCGCGCTGCGCGGGCGTGAAGCGCCCGTTGACCGGGAACGTGCGGGTGATGTCGGCGGCGTAGCCGCGGTACTCGGCGCCGGCGTCGATCAGCACCAGCTCGCCGTCGCGCGCCTGCGCCGTGTTGGCGCGGTAATGCAGCACGCATGCATTGCGGCCGGCGCCGACGATGCTGTTGTAGGCCGGCCAGGCGTCGTGGGCACGGAACACGCGCTCCAGGTCGGCCTGCAGCTCGTACTCGCGGATGCCCGGGCGCGCGACGCGCATCGCGGCCCGGTGCGCATGCACGCTGATGTCGGCGGCGCGCCGCATCAGCTTGATCTCGTCCTTCGACTTGAACAGGCGCAACTCGTGCAGCAGGTGGCCCAGTTCCAGGAATTCGTGCGGCGGCTGCGCGCCCTGCTTCACGTGCGCACGCACGTGGCGCACCCAGCCGATCAGCTTGAGGTCGAAGTCGGCATCGCGCCCGAAGTGGTAGTAGACGCGCGAGCGCCCTTCCAGCAGCCCTGGCAGGATCTCGTCCAGGTCGTCGATGGGATAGGCATCGTCCATCCCGTAGTCGTTCACCGCGCCGTCCTGGCCGGCGCGCGGGCCGTCCCAGCCTTCCCTCTCGGGATCGCGCTCGCGGCAGAACAGGATGGCCTCGCCATGCTTGCGGCCCGGCACCAGCACCAGCACCGCGTCCGGTTCGGGGAAGCCGCTCAGGTACCAGAAATCCGAGTCCTGGCGGTACGGGTAGTGGGTGTCGTGGCTGCGCACGCGCTCCGGCGCGGCCGGCAGCACCAGGATGGCGTCCTCGCCCGCCATCCGCATCAGCTGCCGGCGCCGGCGGGCGAACTCCGCCGCGGCGATGCCGGTCAGCGCCTTCATCAGTTCAGGCTCCGGCGGTGCCGGGGCCCCAGCACGCAATCGCCATGCAGCAACAGGGCCGCGACGCGCACGAACTCTTCCAGTTCGGCCAGCGCGTCCTCATCTTCCTCGTCCTCGCTGCTCTCGGCCGAGGCCTTGGCCAGGCGTGCCAGGTCCTGCAGCGCTTCACTGCCCTCCTCCGACAGCGGAGGCGCAGCGCCGGCCGCCAGCCCGAACGCGCCCAGGAAACCCCGGCACCAGGAGAACAGGGCTTCGGCGCGCTCGTCCAGCGAGCGATCGGCGACGGGCAACAGCAGGTCGAACGAGAAGCCGCGATCCTCGAGCTGGACGATGGCGGCTTCGCGCAGCTGGTCCAGCACGCTGCCGCGCGCCGGTGCGGGCAGGGCATCGTCGGCCAGCGCGCGCGCCAGCCAGGTGCCGTCGGTGGCGCCGCCGCCGGCCAGCCAGCCGCACAGCGCGCCGTGCAGTTCGGAGGCGTCCATGGCCAGTCCCAGCTGGCGGGAAGCCGCGTCGACGGCGGCGATATCGGGAAGTTCGGGCATAGAAGAACGCAATCCGCCACAGGTTTCGGACACCCGCGCAAGTGTACCAACGAAAAGCCGCATCCCGGCTTGTTGTGCATGCGTACGCATGCCTACACTCCGGTATCGCCTCGGCCCGGACAGCCCGTCCACCCCCATGCTCGCTCTTCCTGTCGCTGCAGTCCTCGCAACGGCGTCCCCGCTGTCGTCCCGAGCGCCGGTCATGCTGCTCGCCGGCGCGGTGCTGCTGGGCGTGGTGGCGATCGGCACGCGGCGCTGGTGGCAGGACTGGCTGGCGGCCCGCCAGGCGCCGCAGGAGCCGCCGCGCAGCGATGCACTGCGCAACCGCGACGAACGCCTGAAGCTGGCCCTGTGGGCCTCGGGCGAACAGTTCTGGGACTACGACCTGGTGCAGCGTCGGCTGTACCGCATGCGGGCGGACGAGACTGCGGTGCAGACGTCGGACATCACGGTGCTCACCCGCCAGGGCGAGGTGCCCACCATCCACGAGGAAGACCTGCCGCTGGTGATGGAACGCCTGCGCCTGCACCTGCAGGGCAAGGCGCCCATCTTCACCTCCGAGCACCGCATGGACATGCAGGGCAACGGCACGTGGGTATGGGTGCGCGCCCGCGGCCGGGTGGTGGAACGCGACGCCGACGGCCAGCCGGTGCGCATCGCCGGCACCGCGCGCGACATCACCGCCAGCCGCAACGCCGAGTACGAGCACCGCATCGCCGGCGAGGTGATGCGCAGCATGAACGAGGCGGTGGCGGTGCTGGACTGGGCGCACCAGTTCATCACCATCAACCCGGCCTTCACCCGCATCACCGGCTATGCCGAAGAGGAGATCATCGGCCAGCCGATGACGATGCTGGACAGCGACCAGCACGAGGACGCCTTCTTCGAGCGGATGAACCGCGAACTGCGCCTGACCGGCCGCTGGTCCGGCGAGGTGTGGAAGGTACGCAAGGACGGTGAGGAGATCCTCTGCCGGATCGAGACCAACGTGGTACCCGACGCCAGCGGCGAACGCCCCCTCTACGTGCAGGTGCTCACCGACATCACAGAGCAGAAGCGCGCCGAACAGGAACTGCGCTACCTGGCCAACTACGACACGCTGACCAGCCTGCCCAACCGCTCGCTGCTGTCCGAGCGCCTGTCGCGCGCCATCGTGCGGGCCCGCCGCGAACACGGACACGTGGCGGTGCTGTTCATCGACCTGGACCGCTTCAAGGACATCAACGACTCGCTGGGCCACGCCACCGGCGACCGCATCCTGCGCGCGGCCGCAGCGCGCGTGCAGCAGACCGTGGGCACGCAGCACACCGTCGCACGGCTGAGCGGCGACGAGTTCACCGTGGTGCTGGAGGATATCAACGGCATGCCCGATGCCGAGGACGTGGCGCAGCGGATCATCCACGCATTCCACGCGCCGCTGAATTTCGGCGAACGGCTGGAGCTGGCGGTATCTCCTTCGATCGGCATCAGCCTGTACCCCGAGCACGCGCAGGTCCCCACCGAACTGCTCAAGCATGCCGACACGGCGATGTACCAGGCCAAGGCGATGGGCCGGCACACCTACCAGGTGTATTCGGAATCGATGGACGAGAAGAACCGCCATCGCGCCATCCTGGCCAGCGCGCTGCGGCGGGCGATCGACCGCAACGAGCTGTCGCTGGTGTTCCAGCCGCGGCTGTCGATCTCGCGCCAGCGCGTCACCGGCGTGGAGGCCCTGCTGCGCTGGGACAGCAAGGAATTCGGCATGGTCTCGCCGGCGCAGTTCATCCCGCTGGCGGAAGAATCCGGCATGATCCTCGAGCTGGGCGCCTGGGCGCTGCGCGAGGCCTGCCTCACGCTGCGCGAATGGCACGAGCAGGGGCTGGAGGAGCTGTCGATGGCGGTCAACGTCTCGTCCACCCAGCTGCAGCGCGGGGACCTGCAGGCGGTGGTGGCGCGTACGTTGCAGGAGACCGGCATTCCCGCCAACCGGCTGGAGCTGGAGCTCACCGAGAGCGTCATCATGACCCACCCCGAGCAGAACGCCGACACCCTGCGCGCGTGCCGCCGCCTGGGCATCTCGCTGGCCATCGACGACTTCGGCACCGGCTACTCGTCGCTGGCCTACCTGAAGCGCCTGCCACTGACCACGCTCAAGATCGACCGCGAGTTCATCGGCGACCTGACCCACGACACCGACGACGAGGCCATCACCAGCACCATCATCACGATGGGGCAGTCGCTGGCGCTGAAAGTGGTCGCCGAGGGCGTGGAGACCTGGGACCAGTACGAGTTCCTGCGCAACCACGGCTGCGACGAGGTGCAGGGTCACTGGGTTTCGCAGGCGCTGGGCGCGGACCAGTGCCTGCGTTTCATCCGCGAGTACTACCCGGGCTCGGGCATGCGCGTGGCCTCCTGACCCTGTAGGAGCGGGCCATGCCCGCGATGCTCTTGCGTGGTCTCATTGAAAAGCATCGCGGGCATGGCCCGCTCCTACAGAGCATCGCCAGCCGCCGCTTGACCGGCCGCCGGGCGCATGCCTAATGTGCCACCATGGATAACGCCGACCTTCTCGACCAGCTCCGCACGCTCGGTACGCGCATCCAGGACCTGGCGGACCGTTGCCAGCGCCTGGCGGACGAGAACCGCAGCCTGCGCCAGCAACAGGAGCACCTGGTCGGCGAACGCTCGCAGCTGCTGGCCAAGAACGAACAGGCGCGCTCGCGCGTGGAAGCGATGATCAGCCGCCTGAAGTCGCTGGAGCAGCACACATGAGCGCCACCGAACCGGTCAGCGTCCATATCCTGGACCGCGAGTACACCGTCGGCGTCGCGCCCGACGAACGTTCCAGCCTGATGGCGGCGGCCAAGCTGCTGGACAGCCGCATGCGCGAGGTGCGCGGCAGCAACCGCATGGCGGCGGTGGACCGCGTGGCCGTGCTGGCCGCCCTCAATCTGGCACACGAATTGCAGCAGCTGCGCGACGAGCAGCAGGCGCGCAACCGCGAGGTCGAGCGCACGCTGCAGGACCTGCACCGCAAGCTGGACAGCGCGCTGGGCACGCCGTAACGCAGCGCGCACCACACCGACTGCCCACTGAATCCGCCGACGAACGGGCTAGGCAAAAACGCGGCATTGGCTATACTGGCCACGCGTCCTCTGCTGTTCTCGACAGTGCGCGCAAACATTCGCCTTGTCCCTTAATGACGACCACGGGAAGGTGACGGTTACCGGGAGTGCAAGTCTGCCTCGCAGCGGAAAGCCCGATGGTTACCCAACCTTCCCACTTGAACCCCGGGTTCAAGGTCGTTTCGCGAACATCGTGCATGGCGGAGGACGTATTTTTCCCGCGGCAGCGGCATCAGCCGCGACCCGGCCGGTCCAGTTGCACCCGCCCTTGAGCGGGAAGACTTCGAAACGAAGCCGATTGCACCAGGGACCCGACGCGCAGGGCCGTGACTGACGCCGCTCCCGCGGTCCCACCGGCAACGCCGGTACGCATGCCGTAAAATTCGCGCATGCCCGACTCCCTGTCTTTCGCCCATGCCGCCGAGCGCAATGCCCTGCGCCGTGAACTGCGTGCGCGTCGCCGCGCCCTGCCCGCCGCCGCGCGCATTGCCGGCGCCGATGCACTGGCCACGCGCCTGTTCGCACTCCCGTTCTTTCCGGCCAAGGGCTACGTCGCCGGCTATTGGGCGATGGATGGCGAAATCGGCCTGCACAGCTGGCAGCTGCGCCTGCCACCCGGCCTGGTCTACTGCCTGCCCGTCCTGGCCGACGACGAGACGCTCCGCTTCGCCCCCTGGCGACCGGGCGACGAACTGGTGACCAACCGCTACGGCATTCCCGAACCGGATGTCGATCCTCGCGCCAGCCTGACCGCCACGGACATGGCGTTGATCGTCGTGCCGTTGGTCGGCTTCGACGGTGCGGGCCACCGGCTCGGCATGGGCGGCGGATGGTACGACCGCACGCTGGCGTCGCGCCTGCAACGCCCCGCGCCGCCCTGGCTGGTCGGTGTCGGCTTCGAGGCCCAGCGCATCGACGCGGTCGGCGCGCAGGCCTGGGACGTACCGCTGGATGCCATCTGCACCGAGCGCGATACGCTGATTCCTTCCTCTTCTTTGCCGGACGCCCCACCATGACCGCCCGCAAGCGCTACTGGCTGATGAAGTCGGAGCCTGATGCCTTCTCCATCGACGATCTTGAAAAGGTCGGCACCGAACCGTGGAACGGCGTGCGCAATTACCAGGCGCGCAACTTCATGCGCAGCATGCAGGTCGGCGACGGCGTGCTGTTCTACCACTCCAACTGCAAGGAACCGGGCATCGTCGGTACGGCGACCGTGTCCAGTGTCGCGTATCCGGACGAAACACAGTTCGATCCGAAGTCCGACTACCACGACCCGAAGAGCACGCGCGAAGATCCGCGCTGGTCGCTGGTCGACGTCACGTTCGAACGCAAGCTCACGCGCACCATCACGCTGGACGAGATCAAGCAGCATTCCGACGCACTGGGCGACGGCTTCGCGCTGATCCAGCGCGGTAACCGGCTGTCCGTGCTTCCGGTCGCCGCCGCGCAATGGAAGTTCCTCTTGGCGCTGGAATGATCTTCCCGCCTCGCCGTAGGAGCGCCCCATGGGCGCGATGCGTTCCGGCATGACCCATCAAGAGCATCGCGCCCATAGGGCGCTCCTGCAGACCTTTCCCCTGTTGAGATGACACCATGAGCGAAGCAAAGCGCCTGGCCGGCGAAAAAGCCATCGAGTTCGTCGAGGACGGCATGATCGTCGGCGTGGGCACCGGGTCCACCGTGGCCTACTTCATCGATGCGCTGGGGCGGGTCAAGGACCGCATCAAGGGCGCGGTGTCCAGCTCCGAGCAGAGCACCGCGCGACTGAAGCAGCATGGCATCGAGGTACTCGATCTCAACCACACCGGCACGCTGTCGCTGTACGTGGACGGCGCCGACGAATGCGATCCGCACAAGCGCCTGATCAAGGGTGGGGGCGCGGCGCTGACGCGCGAGAAGATCATCGCCGAAGCCAGCAAGCAGTTCGTCTGCATCGTCGACCCCAGCAAGCAGGTGCCGGTGCTGGGCAAGTTCCCGCTGCCGGTGGAAGTCATCCCGATGGCGCGCAGCCTGGTCGCGCGCGAGATCCTGGCGCTCACCGGCGGCCAGCCGGTCTGGCGCGACGGCACCGTCACCGACAACGGCAACGTGATCCTGGACATCCACAACCTGTCGATCACCGACCCGGTGGCGATGGAGCGCGAGATCAACCAGATTCCGGGCGTGGTCAGCGTGGGCCTGTTCGCCCGACGCCCGGCCGACATCGTCATCGTCGGCGGGGAGCCGCCGGTCGTCCTGCGCTGAGCGGGCGCGGAACCGGGACCGGCTCAGGCGCTGTCGGACAGCGCCTTGACCAACTCGCCGACCAGCTCGCGCTTCTTCGGCGACAGTTGCAGATAGGCATCGATCGTCTGCCGCTCGCGGCTGCCGACGCCTGCGGGCCATGCGATGCGCGGTTCCGCCACGCGTGATCGCGGCGGGGTGCCGAAGCGCAGCGTGTGCGGCTCCACCCCCAGCAGATCCGCCAGCACCTGCAGCTTGTCCTGCGCGGGTATGGCCTGGGCGCCCAGCCAGCGCGAGGTGGTCTGCACGCTGACGGAGCGTCCGCGATAGTGCGTGTTGAACAGGTGGAACAGGACGGTGGGGCGCGGCTCGTATCCCGCCTGCTGCATGGCGTGCGCCAATCGCTGTGAGAATTTTTCGCGCTCGTTGCCCATGGAGGAAACGTTAGCGGCGACGAATCACACTTATTCACCACTTAAGTTAATTGACGCGCACTTATCGAGTTCATACAGTCGGGGCGTCCTGCTAATCCAGCCCTTCGATCCACCCGGAGCCGGCGACCGCAGGGTTTCCCCTCCGACACAAGGAACTGTCGATGATGCTCTTCGAGACCCGCGCGCCCGATGCGCCCCGCCCTGCCGGCCCGCATGACGGGGCCGCCCTCGCGCCCCTCCATGCCCCACTCGACGATGCACTTCATCTGCTGCAAGCCGACCCCGGCCACAGCCTGGCCGATCCGGGCCTCGCCCGGCTGACGCAGGCCGGCCTGGACCGCCTGTTCGTGGCCGCGCGCCGGCAGGCGGACCGGAGCCATCAAGGCATCCTGCTGCTACTGGACCTGCTGCCGCTGGCGCAGCGTGCCGATCCGGCCACCGCTTCACGGCTGGTGGCCGGCATGGCTCGCCAGTTGCGCCATCACCTTGAAGACCAGCAACGCTGGCAAGCCCTGGCCGACAACGCCGCTTACTACCGCGACAATCGCCAGGTCGCCGAACGCATCGCCGCGCGACTGCTGAGGAGTGACCAGCGCCTGCCACATGCAGCGCTACACTAACCTCTCCCCTGGATGCCGGACTCCGACATGCGCTCCCGAGCTTGGCCTGTGCTTGCTTTCTCCCTCCTCCTGCTCAGCGGCTGCGCCAGCGGGGGTCCTTGGGTGGAGGTCGGTGGCGAGCGTTTCCGTGTGGAGATCGCCGATGACGATGCAGAGCGCGCCCGCGGACTGATGTTCCGCGACCGCCTGGAGGACGGCACCGGCATGCTGTTCATCCACGAGGCCGAGCAACCGCAGGCCTACTGGATGAAGAACACCCGCATTCCGCTGGATATCCTGTACTTCGACAACGCACGCAGGCTGGTGACCCAGCAGCGCAATGTACCGCCGTGTTCCGGTGGCGACCGATGCCCGGCGTATCCCAGCGACCAGCCGGCCCGTTTCGTGCTGGAACTGAACGCCGGCGAAGCCGAACGCCTCAAGCTCCGGGACGGCGCGGAGCTGACCTTCGGCGAAGGCATTCCGCCCGTCCGCTGAGGCTTGATTCGCGGTGGGATTGGCCCCAGTCTGTCGGCATGGGGGATCGACTGACATTGCCGGAATGGAATGCGTTGGCCAGCCAGCCCGATGACACGGTGCCGCTGCTGGAAACCGCGCTGCTGATCGCACGCGACGAGTATCCCGACTTGGACCCCGACCTCTACGACACGCTGGTCCAGAGTCACGCCGAGCACCTGCGCCACGAGATCGCCACGATCGAACCGTGGCCGCTGAAGATGGCCGCCATCAACCGCCATCTGTTCGACGAACTGGGCTACACCGGCAACCACGACGAGTACTACGACCCACGCAACAGCTACCTCAACGAGGTGTTCGAGCGCCGCCTGGGCAATCCGGTGTCGCTGGCGATGGTGCAGATGGAAGTCGCGCGGCGGCTGGGCGTGCCGCTGGATGGCGTGTCGTTCCCCGGCCACTTCCTGGTGCGCCTGCCGGTCGACGACGGCCTGCTGGTGATGGACCCCTTCAACGGTGGCCGCCCGCTCGGCGTGGACGAGCTGCGCGAACGCGCCAAGCCCCATCTGGGCGGCGACATCCCCGACGATGCCGCGCTGCTGCACATCCTCAACCCGGCCTCGCACCGCGCCATCCTGGTGCGCACGCTGCGCAACCTGCACGGCGTCTACGCCGAACGCGAGGAATGGGACCGGGCCGCCCGCAGCGCCGACCGCGTGCTCAAGCTGACGCCCGACCAGCCCGACGCCCTGCGTGACCGCGGGCTGGCGTACCTGAAGATGGATTACCGCGCCGGCGCGCAACACGATCTGGCGCGCTATCTGCACCTGTCGCCGGACGCGAAGGACGCCGCGGAACTGCGCGAACAACTGATCGAACTCAACGCGACGCGCACGTCGCGGATGCATTGAACGCGCAGCGCCTGCCGGCGCCGTTGTAGGAGCGACGCAAGTCGCGACCGCGGAAAGTCCCTTCCATCGAACTGCGGTCGCGCGCGTGTCAAACCACCGAAGCGCGTTGATGGAAGCACGTCATGGCCCATGCCGCCGCAAGGACGCCCGATCCATGCGGTCGCGACTCACGTCGCTCCTACAGTGCCCCGGAAAATCAATCCAGCTCCACCATCTCGAAATCGTCCTTGCCCACGCCGCAGTCGGGGCAGGTCCAGTCGTCCGGGATGTCTTCCCAGCGCGTGCCCGGGGCGATGCCTTCTTCCGGCAGGCCGTCGGCTTCGCTGTAGATGAAGCCGCAGACCACGCACATCCAGCTGCGGTAGAGGGTGGCGGTGGCGTCGGTCACGGGGATAATGCCGGCTTGGAGAAGCGGCCATTGTCCCATCGCCGCCCACGCACCGGAAGTTCGACGATGACACCCCTGCCGCCCACCGTCCGCACCGCCCGCGGGCTGTACCTGATCACCCCGGAGGAGCCGGATACCGCCCGCCTGCTGGCGCGCGTGGCCGCGGTGCTGCCGCAGGCGACCTGGCTGCAGTATCGGCAGAAGGGCGCCGGTCCCGATCTCCGCCTCGTCCAGGCCGCCGGGCTACAGGCCTTGTGCAGGGAGGTGGGCGTGCCACTGATCATCAACGACGACGTGGCGCTGGCTGCGACGATCGGTGCCGCAGGCGTGCACCTGGGCGAAGAGGATGGCGACATCGCCGCCGCACGCACGCAACTCGGTGCCCAGGCCATCATCGGAGCGTCCTGCTACGACGCGCATGCGCGGGCCGAACGTGCCGTCGCCGCAGGCGCCAGCTATGTGGCGTTCGGCGCCTTCTTCCCGACCACCAGCAAGGTCACCACGCGCCGCGCGACACCGGGCTTGCTGGCCGCTGCTGCGACGCTGGGCGTCCCCCGGGTGGCGATAGGCGGCATAACGCCGGACAATATGAGCCCGCTGGTGGCCGCAGGCGCCGACCTGGTCGCCGTGATCGGCGGCGTGTTCGAAGCGGCTGATCCCGTGGCCGCTGCGCAGGCCTATCGATCAGGATTTGACCGCGCGTGACGTTCCTGTGGGAGTGGTGCCGACATGCCGGCACCACTCCCACGACGACCCCTACTTTCTGGAATGCCCATGAACCACGACCAGTCCCACGCCCTCTTCGCCCGCGCCCAGCAGTTGCTGCCCGGCGGAGTCAATTCGCCGGTGCGCGCGTTCAAGTCGGTGGGAGGCGAGCCGTTCTTCGTGCAGCGCGCGGACGGCGCGTACCTGCATGACGTGGACGGCAACCGCTACATCGACTACGTCGGCTCCTGGGGCCCGATGATCGTCGGCCACAACCATCCGGCCGTGCGCGAGGCGGTGCAGGCGGCCATCCAGAACGGCCTGTCGTACGGCGCGCCCTGCCCGGCCGAGGTGACGATGGCGGAAACGATCACGCGCCTGGTGCCGTCGTGCGAGATGGTGCGCATGGTCAACTCGGGCACTGAGGCCACGCTGTCGGCGATCCGGCTGGCGCGCGGGGCCACCGGCCGCAACCGCATCGTCAAGTTCGAAGGCTGCTACCACGGCCACGGCGACTCGTTCCTGGTGAAGGCCGGCAGCGGCATGCTGACGCTGGGCGTGCCGACCTCGCCCGGCGTGCCGGCGGGGCTGAGCGAATTGACCCTGACGCTGAGCTATAACGACTTCGCCGGCGCGACCGCACTGTTCGAGCAGTACGGCAGCGAGATCGCCTGCCTGATCATCGAGCCCGTCGTCGGCAACGCCAACTGCCTGCCCCCGCGCGAAGGCTACCTGCAGCATCTGCGCGCCCTGTGCACGCAGCATGGCGCGCTGCTGATCTTCGACGAAGTGATGACCGGCTTCCGCGTGGCGCTGGGCGGCGCGCAGGCGCACTACGGCATCACGCCGGACCTGACCACCTTCGGCAAGATCATCGGCGGCGGCATGCCGGTGGGCGCCTATGGCGGGCGTCGCGAGCTGATGCAGCAGATCGCGCCGGCCGGCCCGATCTACCAGGCCGGCACGCTGAGCGGCAATCCGGTGGCGATGGCCGCGGGCCTGGCGATGCTGGAGCTGATCCAGGCGCCGGGTTTCCACGACGGGCTCGCCGCCGCGACGGCGGCGCTGTGCGAAGGCATGGAGGCTGCCGCGCGCGAGGCCGGCGTGCCGCTGACCACCACGCGCGTGGGCGCGATGTTCGGGCTGTTCTTCACCGACCAGCAGGTCGATACCTACGCCCAGGCCGTGGCCTGCGACACCGCGGCGTTCAACCGTTTCTTCCACGCGATGCTGGAGCGCGGCGTGTACCTGGCACCGTCGGCGTTCGAAGCCGGCTTCATGTCCAGCGCGCACACGCCTGACATCATCGACGCGACGATTTCCGCCGCCCGCGAGGCCTTCAAGGTGGTTGCCGCGGGATGAAGCCGCGGATCCACCAGGTGCTGTTCGATTTCGACGGCGTCCTGGCGCACTACCGGCACGAAGTCCGGATCGCACACCTCGCGGCGCATGCCGGCTGCGCGCACGAGCGCGTGCGCGAGGTGCTGTTCGTATCGGGGCTGGAAGTCGAGTACGACAGCGGCCGCGTCGACACGGCGACGTACCTGCGCCGGATCGGCGAAGGGATCGGTGTCGCCATCGACGAGGATGCATGGATCGCCTCGCGGATGGCCGGCAGCATGGCCATGGACGATGTACTGACCCGTGTCACCGCACTGCACCCGGACGTGGCGATGGGCGTGCTGACCAACAACGGGGCCATGATGACGCGGGCCATCCCGCGCATCGTCGCGCCGCTGGCAGCGCGGATCGAGGGCCGCGTACTGACCAGCGGCGGCCTGCAGCGTCGCAAGCCGGCACCTGCCACCTTTACGCATGCGCTGGAGCTGCTCGGCTGGGACGCCGCCAGCACGCTGTTCGTCGACGACAAGTTCACCAACGTGCAGGGCGCGCGCGAGGCCGGTCTGCACGCAGAGACCGTCACCGACGGACGTACGCTGGGCAAGGCACTGAAGCGCTATGTCTTCGGCCCCCAGACCGGCTGGTGACCGGCCCGGTTTGAACCTTGATTGATCCGGCGGCCGGACACTGGTGCCCCTCCACCGGAGAACCGTCGTCATGCGCTACATGTCACGCACGTTCCACCTGGCCTGCGCACTCCTGCTGGCCACGGCCGCCACACCGCTGCACGCGGCGAAAGCGGACAGGATCCTGATCGTCGTCAGCGGCGAGGGCCGCGACCAGGGCAAGACCCGCCCCGGTTACGAGTTCGATGAGCTTTCGCAGGCGTGGCTGATCTTCCAGGCCAACGGCTTCGCCATCGATGTCGCCAGCCCGCAGGGCGGCGCGGTGGAGGCCGACAGATACGACCCGCAACAACCCTTCAACGCTGCCCTGCTCGCCGACACGGAGGCCACGCGCATGCTGGCCGCCACGCGCAGGACGGACCAGGTGAAGGCCGAGGACTACGCGGCGATCTATGTGGTCGGCGGCAAGGGCGCGATGTTCGACCTGCCGCGCGACACCGCACTGACCACGCTGCTGGGCGATGCCTACGAACGCGGCGTGGTGATTGGCGCGGTCTGCCACGGACCGGCCGCCCTGGCCGACGTGCGCCTGCGCGATGGCACACCCCTGGTGCAGGGCAAGGCGTTGACCGGATTCACCAACGAGGAAGAAGCGGTCTTCGGCAAGCGCTGGGCGAAGGAGTTTCCGTGGCTGCTCGAGGACCGTATGCGCGCGCGTGGCGCGCAGTGGCAGGAAGCGCCGCTGATGATGGCGAAGGTCGTCGTGGATGGCCGCCTGGTCACCGGGCAGAATCCGTATTCCACCCCCGGCGTCGCGGACGCCATCATCCGTGCCACGGGGCGCACGCCGGTGCCGCGGACGCCGTGGCGCGACGAACTGACGATGGGTCTCGCGGCGCAGGTGCGTGCTGGCGACGTGGGTGCCGCCGCCACCGCACTCGCGACCGATGGCAAGCGCTACCACGTGGACCTGCTCGGCATGCTCGGGTACTACCAGGCGCAGGCCGCGACCCGCGACGAGGACGTGCGCCACGCCCTGCAGCTGATGCAGCTGGCGTTGCCGTACATGCCGCAGCCGGAGTTGAAACTCGGCGCCGCCGAAGCGCATCTGCGCCTGGGCGAACGGGAGCAGGCGAGATCGCTGGTGCGGCAGGTGCTGGCGGGCAAGCCGGACATGGCCGAAGCTAAGGCCCTCATGCAACGCATCGACGGCTGAACGATGGCGGCACCGGCGGCCCGTATCCTGGTGATCGAAGACAACGCGCTGCTGCGGGCGCAGCTGCAGCGGCTGTTCGCCGACGTCGGCATGGCGGTCGAGTTCGCCTCGGACGGCCTGGCCGGATTGCAGATGGCGCTCGACGCGCCGCCCGACGTGCTGGTGCTAGACGTGGGCCTGCCCGGACTCGATGGCCTGCGCCTGTGCGAGCGCCTGCGTACGCACGCCGATCGGCATGTCCCGGTGCTGATGCTGACCGCGCGCGATGCGCTGGAGGACAAGCTGCAGGGCTTCCGCGCCGGCGCCGACGACTACCTGGTCAAGCCCTTCGCGGGTGCGGAACTGCTCGCGCGATGCCAGGCGCTGACCGTCCGCCACCGCAGCGGCGAGACGCACGTGCTGCGGATCGGCACCCTGCGCATCGACCGCCGGCAGGGCCAGGCGACGCGCCAGGACAGGCCGCTCGACGTGCACCAGACCGCCTACCAGATCCTGCTCGCCCTGGCCGAAGCGTGGCCGCGCACGCTGACGCGCAGCGAGCTGATCCAGCACCTGTGGGGCGATGCGCCGCCGGACTCCGATCCGCTGCGCACGCATCTCTACCTGCTGCGCCAGGCGCTGGACAAACCGTTCGCCACGCCGATGCTGAAGACCGTGCACGGCGTAGGCTTCCGCCTGCAGGCCGACGCATGAGCGCATGCCCCCTGCCGCGTCGCCGGTTGCGCAGCCGGTTGATGCTGGTGTTCGCCGGCTTCACGCTGTTGCTGGCCATGCTGTTCGGCCTTTACGCGCTGCTCTTCGTCTATACCGTCGAAGACCGGCTGTTCGACACGCTGCTCGAGCGCGAAGCCGCGGCGCAACAGGCGCACTACGCCGCGCATGGACGCTGGTCGCCGCCGCGCAACGGCTTCATGGACGTGGTGGAGCGGACCGACGCGCTGCCCGACGGCATCGGCGATGTGCTTGGCGAGGAGCCGGCGCGACGGGAGTTCGCCGGCACGCAGGGACGCCATTACCACCTGCGCGCACTGGATCCTCCCGCGCCCGCGCCGCGCGCCTGGCTGGTCGCGGAGGTCGGCGGTCTGCTGGCGGTCCGGCCGATGCGGTCGGAGATGCTGCAGCTGCTGGCCTGGACCGGCGCGATCGCCGTGGTGCTGGCGCTGCTGGTCGGCGGCTGGCTGGCGCGACGGACCACCGCACCGCTCTCGCGACTGGCGGCGGCCGTCGGGGACGCGACCCCGGAACGGCTGCCGCCCCACTTCGCGACCGGCTTCCCCGACGACGAGGTCGGGCTGCTCGCCCGCCGCCTGGACGACCTGATCGCGCGCATCCGCGCCTTCGTGGAGCGCGAACGCGAGTTCACCCGCGATGCGAGCCACGAACTTCGCACCCCCCTGACCGTGATCCGCGCCGCCAGCGAACGGCTTTCCGCCGATCCCGGCCTGGGTGCGGATGCACGCGCCAGTGTCGACCACATCGGCCAGTCGGCCGCGCACCTCGAGCAGACCATCACCCTGCTGCTTGCGCTGGCGCGTGAACAGGAATCGCCGGCCGCGGTGCCGGACACGATCGTGCTGCCGTTGCTGGAACGTGTCGTGGTCGAGCAATCGCCATGGCTCGAAGGCAAGCCCGTGGAGGTGAGCGTGAACGTCGCGACCGACCTCGGCAGCACGCTGCCGGCACCGGTGCTGCAGGTCCTGCTCGCCAACCTGGTCGGCAACGCGTTTGCGCACACCCGCGCGGGGCGCATCGCGATCACGGGCGACGGCGATGCGCTGCGCATCGCCAATCCAGGCGGCGCCGTCGGCGAACACGATTTCGCGCCCTTCGCGAAAGGCGAAGAAAGCACGGGCTTCGGGCTGGGCCTGTCGATCGTGCGCCGGCTGTGCGAGCGGCACGCCATCGACCTGCGCTTCGAACAGGAGGAAGACGGCACGGTGGCCTACCTCCCGCTCCGCAAGGGCGCGGGGCTCAGCCCGGCTTCGCGAACGCCCTCAGCGCTGCTTGCAGGCGACTGAGGCCCTCGCCGACTTCCTCATCGGTGATGTTCAGCGACGGCACGAAGCGCAGCACGTCGGGGCCCGCTTGCAGCATCAGCAGGCCCTTCGCGGCGGCCAGGTCCAGTACCTCGCCCGCACGGCCGGCGTATTTCGCGTCGAGCACGGCGCCCAGCATCAGGCCGCGACCACGCACCTGCGAGAACAGGCCGAGTTCGGCGTTCATCGCATCCAGCCCCTTGCGCAGCGCGGCCGACTGACGCGCCACGTTGTTGGCGATCTGCGGCGAGGCAAGCTTGCGCAGCGCCACGCGCGCCACCGCCGCGGCCAGCGGGTTGCCGCCGAAGGTGGTGCCATGCGCGCCGAACTGCATCGCCTGCGCCACCTTGGGGCCGGCCAGCATCGCACCGATCGGGAACCCGCCGCCCAGGGCCTTGGCCAGCGTCACGATGTCGGGCACCACGCCATCCTGCCAGTGCGCGAACAGCGTGCCGGTGCGGCCCATGCCGGCCTGGATCTCGTCCAGCACCAGCAATGCGCCGTGGTGGTCGCACAGCTCGCGCACCGCGCGCAGGAAGCCGGACGCAGCCGGCATCACCCCGCCCTCGCCCTGCACCGGTTCCAGCATCACCGCGGCCACATCGCCGCAGGACATGGCGATCTCGAGCTGGGTCACATCGTTGAAATCGACGTAGCGGAAGCCGCCGGGCAAGGGCTCGTAGCCTTCCTGGTACTTGGGTTGCGCGGTGGCGGTGACCGCGGCCAGCGTGCGGCCGTGGAAGCTGCCGCGGAAGGTCACGATGACGCGCTGGTCCGGCGCGCGGCCCTGCGATGCCGCCCATTTGCGCACCAGCTTGATCGCGGCCTCGTTGGCCTCGGCGCCGGAGTTGCACAGGAAGACGCGTTCGGCGAAGCGCGAGGCAGTGACCAGCTCCTCGGCCAATCGCAGCGGCGGTTCGCTGTAGAACACGTTGCTGGTATGCCAGAGCTTGCCGGCCTGCTCGGTGAGTGCGGCCACCAGATCCGGATCGTTGTGGCCCAGCCCGCATACGGCGATGCCCGCGGACAGATCCAGGTATTCGCGGCCCTCGCTGTCCCACACGCGTGCGCCCTGGCCGCGCTCCAGGATCACCTCGCGCGGGCGGTACACCGGCAGGTAATAGCGCTGGCCGTGGGCCAGCAGGTCGGCGGTGGTGGAGACGCTCATGGGCGGACGGGCAACAGGAAGGAGGGCGTATTGTGACGCATGCCGGCACCACCGGCGGAATCTGCGCCGCCGTCCCGCAGGACGCACGGTCGCCATTGGTGCATCATCGCGCCCATGAAGTTCCAGCCGCGCCTGTTCTCCGATCCCCAGCTCAATCCCGCCACCGACACGGGCTGGAGAAGGCGCTGGTTCGACATCATCTATCGCCACGACACGCCGCCGTCGCGCAACTTCGACCTGGCGCTGGTGCTGGCGATCCTGGCCAGCGTGATCGTGATCATGCTGGACAGCGTGCAGGCCTTCCACGCCCGCCATGCCGGCGTCCTGTACGCGCTCGAGTGGGCCTTCACCCTGTTGTTCACCGCGGAATACGTGCTGAGACTGGCGACGGTCCGCCGCCCGCTGCGTTACGCGGTCAGCATCTGGGGCATCATCGACCTGCTGTCGATACTGCCCACGTACGTATCGGTGCTTGTCCCGGGTGCGCAGAGCCTGCTGGTGGTACGCATCCTGCGCATCCTGCGGCTGTTCCGCATCCTGAAGCTGACCCAGTACGTCGAAGAGAGCGGGCAACTGGTGGGCGCGCTCTGGCGAAGCCGGCGCAAGATCTTCGTCTTCGTCTGCGCGGTGCTGACGCTGGTCGTCATCTTCGGCGCACTGATGTACGTGGTGGAGGGCCCGGAACACGGCTTCACCAGCATTCCCACCAGCATGTACTGGGCCATCGTCACGATGGCGACCGTCGGCTTCGGCGATATCGCGCCGCAGACCACGGCCGGCAGGGCCATCACCTCGGTGCTGATCCTGATCGGTTACAGCATCATCGCCGTGCCCACCGGCATCTACACCGCCGAACTGGCCAGCAGCCTGCGCGAAGCCTCGCACGAACGCGGCCACCTCGATCGCCGCAGCTGTCCCGAATGCGGCCTGGAGGGCCATGACCCCGACGCCCTGCACTGCCGCCATTGCGGTGCGCGCCTGCCCGTCCCGATGGGCTGAATCCGCCGCCTAGGCAGCGAACGCGATCTCGCCGGCAGGCAGCGCACGGATGCTGACGCCGAAGCTGCGGATGGCCGGCAGCGTGGCGTTGTGGTGGGCGCGGATCTGCGCGGCATCGGCGTGCGCCTTGTCGTGCGTGGTATGTGCGTCCGCCGCCAGCACCACGTGGTAGCCATGCGCCGCCGCGCTGCGCGCGGTGGTATCCACGCAGAACTCGGTGGCATACCCGCACAGCACCACGCCTTCCACGCCGCAGAACGACAGCACTTCGTCCAGGCCGGTGCGCAGGAAGGCATCCGGCGTGGCCTTGCGGACGCGGTAGTCGCCCTCGGCCACCTGCAGGCCCGGATGCAGCGCCCAGCCAGGCGACTCGGCTTCCAGGTCGCCCGCGCGCTCATGCTGCACGAACACCACCGGCATGCCGGCCTCGCGCGCCTTCGCCGACAGCGCGTTGATGCGCTCGACCACCGCATCGGCATCGGCCGGCAGCGGCTGCGGTTCGAACAGGCCGCGTTGCACATCGATCACGAGCAGGGCCAGATTCATCTGCACAACTCCTTGCGGGGGCGTGTCACCAGCTTCCCGTATTCGGCATCGAAAGCCAAGGCTCCTGCGGCGGCAGCGCAGCGCCTTTCTGCAGCAGTTCGATGGAGATCAGGTCCGGCGTGCGGACGAAGGCCATGCGGCCGTCGCGCGGGGGCCGGTTGATGGTGATGCCCATCGACTGCAGGTGCGCGCACAGCGCGTAGATGTCGTCCACTTCGAAGGCCAGATGGCCGAAGTTGCGGGCGCTGCCGTAGTCCTCGGGCGGGCTGCCGTCTTCCGGCGGCCAGTTGTACGTCAGCTCGATTTCCGCTTCGGGATTCACCGGTGCGCCGAAATACACCAGCGTGAACCGGCCCTGCGGGCTCTCCATGCGGCGGGTTTCGCGCAGGCCCAGGCCGTCGGTGAGGAAGCGGCCCGTGGCGTCCAGATCGTGGACGCGGATCATGGCGTGCAGGTATTTCATGGTGAGCTCGGGGTCAGTCCAGGAACAGGTCGGGTAGCGGCGACTGCGAGGGATCCACGGCATAGCCGGAGAAGTCGGCCACGCCGGTCTCGCGCAGCACGTCCTCGTCGATGAGGAACCGGCCGTGGAAGCCGCGCGCCTCGCGCACCAGCACGGCGTGCGCGGCATCGGCCACGATCTGCGGCGTGCGGCAGCGCGGGATCTCCACGCCGGGAATCATGTTCAGCGCATCGGTGGCGATGATGGTACGCGGCCACAGTGCGTTCACCGCGACGCCCTGCGGCCCGAACTCACCGGCCAGGCCCAGCGTCACGAAGCTCATGCCCATCTTGGCCAGCGTGTAGCCGGTGTGCGGCGCCCACCACTTGGGGTCCAGCGACGGCGGTGGCGCCAGCGTCAGGATATGCGGATTGGCGGCCTGCTTCAGGTAGGGCAGGCAGGCCTGCGCGCACAGGAAACTGCCGCGCGCGTTGACCTGCTGCATCAGGTCGAAGCGCTTCATCGGCGTGTCCAGCGCACCCGCCAGCCAGATGGCGCTGGCGTTGTTGACCAGGATATCGATGCCGCCGAAGGCGTCCGCGGTAGCGGCCATCGCCGCCTTCACCTCGTCCTCTTCGCGGATGTCGCACTTCAGCGCCAGGCCGCGGCCGCCTGCGTCGTTGACCGCCTGTGCAGCGGTGTGGATGGTGCCGGGCAGCTTGGGATGGGGCACCGACGACTTGGCGGCGATGGCCACATTGGCACCGTCGCGTGCCGCACGCAGGGCGATGGCCAGGCCGATGCCGCGCGAGGCACCGGTGATGAAAAGGGTCTTGCCGGCCAGTGACGTCATGGCGTGCTCCGGAAGGGAATTCGGGTGGATGCGGACATGCTCACGGCTTCGGCCCCTGCCCCTCGTTGTCTTCCCACTTCAGTACGCGCCGGGTGAGGAAGCGGTACACCGGCTTGCCGGTACGGAACCACAGATCGCGCAACCAGGACGTGCGCCTGAGCACGCGCTTCTCGGTGGGGGTGAGGGACGCAGCGCAGTATGTACGCTTGTGCTTGAGCAGATGGCGCAGGTCCTGCCGCGCCAGCAGGCGCATCCAGCGCGAACGCGGATGGCCACGGGTGGCGAGCTGGAAATCGATGATCGCCGGGCGCCCGTCTTCCAGGACCAGCCAGTTGGCTTCCTTAGCCAGATCGTTGTGGGCGATGCCGCGGCGATGCAGCTGCTTGAGCAACCGGTGCGCGGCACGGAAATAGGGAAGGTCCCCGCGCGGCGGCCGTTGGTACATCGCCGCGCCCTCCATGTAGCTGCGGTCCAGCCGGCGTCCGGTCCAGGCCAGCAACTGCGGCACATCGGCCATTCCGGCGACCTTGCGCAATGCCAGCGCTTCGCGCCGCGCCAGCCACCACGCCGGCAGTCTCAACCACAGCGGCACATGCGCCAGATCGCGGCGTACGAACGTCCCCCCCTGGCCCTGCATCAGCGAGATGCGGCCGAAGGTGTCGGCCTTGAGTGCGGCGATTTCGGAAGGCGAGCGCAGGTCCACCTGGTCATTCTACCGTCCGCGGAAGGGGGGCGCCGGTCAGCAGGCGCCGCCTATAATCCCGCGATGGAATCCTCCTGGTTCGACAACCTGCTGGCCTGGATCAGCGCGCATCCCGTGGCCGCAGGGCTGGTGATCTTCGCCATCGCCTTCTGCGACGCCGTGATCATCCTGGGCGCCATCGTGCCCGCGCTTCCGCTGCTGTTCGCCGTGGGTGTGCTGATCGGGCTGGGCGAGATCTCCGGGCCGTACGCCGTCGTGTGCGCGACCCTGGGTGCGCTGATAGGCGACGCGAGCAGCTATTGGGTGGGCCACCGCTGGGGCCCGCAACTGCGGACGGTGTGGCCATTCCGCCGCTATCCGCAATTGCTGGACCGGGGCGAGGTGCTGTTCCGCCGCAATGCATGGAAGAGCATCTTCGTGGCTCGTTTCGTGGGACCGATCCGGCCGTTCGTGCCGGCCGTGGCCGGCATCTCGCGGATGCCGTTGCGCCGCTACGGCACGGCCAGCGCCGCGGCCTGTCTGGCGTGGGCGGTGTCGTTCCTGCTGCCGGGCTGGGTGCTGGGCCACGCCTACGACGCCGTCGCCGCGGTGGCAGGCCGTCTGGCGCTGGTGCTGGGCCTGCTGGTGGTGGTGCTGGCCCTGGCCTGGGCGCTGGTGCTGTACACCTATCGCTGGTTCGCCGCGCATGCCGATGTGCTGCTCGCGCGCGCGTTGGCATGGTCCCATGCGCACCCGGTGCTGGGCCGCCACACCGCCGCGGTCTTCGATCCGACCCGGCGCGAATCGGTGCCCCTGGCACTGCTGGCGATCCTGCTGCTGGCCATCGTGTGGGTGTGGTTCGCCTTCCTGATCATCGTCGTCGGCCATGGCGAACCGCTGGCCATGGATCTGTGGGTGCACGAACTGATGCGCGCCCTGCGCAATCCGCTGGCCGACCGACCGCTGGCGGCCCTGGCCTCGCTGGGCGACGAGCAGGTGCTGGCGCCGGTTTCACTGCTGGTGCTGGCCTACCTGTGCTGGCGCAAGCGCTGGATGGCGGCCGGTCACTGGCTGGCGGCGCTGGCGTTCGGACTTGCGCTGACCGCGTGGCTGGGCGCGTCGGTGGACATCCCCAAGCCGCCGTCGGTGAGCAGTGGCTTCGGCTTTCCGTCGATCGCGGTGACCATGTCCACCATCATCTTCGGCTTCTTCGCGGTGCTGATCGCACGCGAACTGCCAGGACGCACGCGGGTGTGGCCCTACCTGGTCTCCGGCATCGTGGTGGCGTTGATCGGCTTCGCGCGGCTCTACCTGGGCGCGCACTGGCTCAGCGACGTCATCGGCGGCATGCTGTTCGGGCTGGTGTGGCTGCTGGTGCTGGGCATCGCCTACCGCCGCCGCATGGTGCGATCGTTCTGGATCAAGCCGATCGCATGGCTCTTCTATGGCAGCTTCGTGCTGGCGGGCCTGTGGCACGCGCCACGCAATGTGGAACGCATGCTGGCGCAGTTCCAGGCACCGGTGACCGAGCGCAGCGTCGCCCTGCAGGACTGGTGGACGCAGGGTTGGCAGTCGCTGCCCGCACGCCGTAACGAGTTCGACGACGAGCAGCGCTGGCCACTGGACGTGCAGATCGCCGGACCGCTGGCGCCCTTGAAGGCAAGCCTGGCCGCCGACGGATGGCGCGAACAGCCGCAGGCCGGCTGGGAAGAGGCCCTCAACCTGCTCGACAGCGATCTGCCCGACGATCAGCAGCCCGTGCTCCCCGCCACGCTCGACACCCGCGCCGAAAGCCTGCTGATGGTGCGCAAGGGCGACCAGCCGGGCGAAGTGTTCGTGTTGCGCCTGTGGCCGGCCGACACGCGCCTGCTGCCCGGCGATGTGCCGCTGTGGATCGGTAGCGCGCAGGTCCTGCAACAACAGCGTGCCTTCAACCTGGTGCGCCTGTGGCGGCCCCTGCGCGAAGCGCGCACCGCGCTGGATGCGGTGACGCGGGCCACGGCCGGACTCGACCATGCGATCGCACCTCACCCCGAGTCGGGGCTGCCGGTGCTGCGGATCTGCACTGCAGGCGGCCCTGCCCTGCCCTGACTCGTCAGGCAGGTTTTCGCAGGAGGGACGGCGTCAGTCGATCCACTCCAGCAGGCGCTGCAGCCGGGCATGCACATCGTCTTCCTGCAGCAGGGACACGCGCTGTTCGGGCGTGATCGGCAGTACCTGCGCCAGGCGCCATCCCACCCAGCCCGCATGTTCGAAGATCCGCGGCGGCAGTTTGGCCAGGTCGGTGCCCGCCTTCTCCATCATGGTCTGCAGCAGCGTACCCAGCAGTGCGTGCTCGGGACGGATTTCCCCGTCCTCGTCGGCGCACCGCCACTCGACATCCGCCATCACCAGCCCGTTGTCGCGCACGCGCGTGCGGACCACGTGGAAACGCCGATGGCCGCGCACGCGCAGGGACAACAGCCCGTCCTCGCCCATGTCGAAGTTCTCGATACGCGCTTCGACGCCGTAGGCCGCCGGCGTCGCGGGCGCCCCCGATTCGTCGCCCTCCAGGATCAGGCAGACACCGAACCCGCTCGCGGAACGCCCGCAGTCGCGTACCAGATCCAGGTAGCGCCGCTCGAAGATGCGCAGATCCATCGCCGCCCCCGGCAGCAACACCTCGTGCAGGGGGAACAGCGGCAGGGATTCGTGCGCCACGCCGGCCACTCAGCCTTGCAATGCCGCCAGGAACCGCCGCGGCGCGCCGTCGAAGCCGCCATTGGACATGAACACCACATGGTCACCGGGGCGCGCCTGCGTCCTCAGCGCCGCGATCAACGCATCCGCATCGGGCACCGTACGTGCGTCGCCACGGATGGCGGCGACGATCCTGCCGGCATCCCATGCGAGTTCCGGTCGGTGCAGGAAGACGACTACGTCCGCGATGTCCAGCGACGGCGCCAGCGCATCGGCATGTGCGCCGGAGCGCATCGAATTGCTGCGCGGCTCCATCGCCACCAGGATGCGCGCCTCGCCGACGCGCGCACGCAAGCCTTCCAGCGTGGTGTGGATGGCGGTGGGATGGTGGGCGAAATCGTCGTAGACGGTGATGCCGTCGTGCTGACCGATCACTTCCAGCCGCCGCTTCACGCTGCGGAACGCCGCCAGCGCCGGCAACACGGTGGCCACGTCCACGCCGACCGCATGGCACGCGGCCAGCGCGGCCAGGCCGTTGAGTACGTTGTGCCGGCCCAGCATCGGCCAGTGCACCTCGCCGATCTCGGTGCCGTGGTGGCGCACCGCGAAGGCGCTGCCGTCCTCACGGATCAGGCGCGCACTCCAGTCCAGCGACGGATCGAAGCCGAAGCGTTCCACCGGCGTCCAGCAACCCATCGCGAGCACTTCGGCCAGGCGGGCGTCCTCGCCATTGACGATCAGGCGGCCACGGCGCGGTACGGTGCGCACTAGGTGATGGAACTGGCGCTGGATAGCGGCCACGTCCGGGAAGATGTCGGCGTGGTCGTATTCCAGATTGTTGAGGATGGCGACCAGCGGGCGGTAATGGACGAACTTGCTGCGCTTGTCGAAGAAGGCGGTGTCGTACTCGTCGGCCTCGACCACGAACTCGCGGCCGCCGCCGATGCGCGCGGATACGCCGAAATCCTCGGCCACGCCGCCGATCAGGAAACCCGGCGAGCGGCCGGCGGCTTCCAGCAGGTAGGTCAGGATGGTCGTGGTGGTCGTCTTGCCGTGCGTGCCGGCCACGGCCAGCGTGTCGCGTCCGGGCAGCACGCGCTCGGACAGCCACTGCGCGCCGGAGATGTAGCGCCGGCCCTGGTCCAGTACAGCCTCGACCGCCGGGTTGCCGCGCGACAGCGCGTTGCCAATGACGATCTCGTCGCAGTCCGGTGCGATGTTCTGCGGCTGGTAGCCCTGCGCCAGCGCGATGCCCAGCGTCTCCAGTTGGGTGGACATGGGCGGATAGATGGCCTGATCGCTGCCTTCGACCGTGTGACCGAGTTCGCGGGCCAGGGCGGCCACGCCACCCATGAAGGTGCCGGCGATGCCGAGGATGTGGATCTTCAAGACGGGAATTCCGGAGTGACTGCGCAGACTTTAGCCGAGCCGATGGGCTTCGGCACGCGTCGTGGCATGCCAGAAACAAGAAGCCCCGCGCGTGCGGGGCTTCGGAGCACGATGGACCTGCCGCGCGGGCTCAGCCCACTTCCTTGGCCGGTGCCAGCGCCTCGGTGATGCGGGTGAACACTTCGTCCAGCGAGCCCACGCCGTCCACGACGGTCAGTTCGCCCTGCTGACGGTAGAAATCGATCACCGGCGCGGTCTGGTCGGTATAGACCTGCAGGCGCTTGCGGACCGATTCCGGATTGTCGTCCGCACGGCCCTCGGCCTGGGCGCGGCCGGCGATGCGCTCGACCAGCAGTTCGGTGGGCACTTCCAGCTGCACGGCGAAATCGAACTTCTGCCCCAGCCTGGACAGCAGCTGGCCCAGCGCCGCGGCCTGCACCAGATTGCGCGGGTAGCCGTCGAGGATGAAGCCGGCCTTCGTGTCGTCGCGCGAGAAGCGGTCCTCCAGCATGCCCAGCAGGATGTCGTCGCTGACCAGCTCGCCGCGCGCCATCACTTCCTTGGCCTGCAGGCCCAGCGGACTGCCGGCGGCCACTTCGGCGCGCAGCAGGTCGCCGGTGGAGATGTGCGGTACCTGCAGGTAGTCCTTCAGGCGCGCTGCCTGGGTGCCCTTGCCCGACCCGGGTGGGCCCAGTAGAACCAATCGCATGCTGTCACTCCCAAACTGGAATCCTGCGGGCGGTGAATCGCGCCAGGCGCCGGGCGCCGCGCTGCACCGCGTCATCTGTGTGAAGCTTACCGCATCCCCGCACCCCGGAACGAACCCCACATGGCCTCTGGCACCCTACTTTATGCGCAGTCCGGCGGTGTCACCGCCGTCATCAACGCCTCTGCGTCCGCCGTCATTACCGAAGCGCGGGCCCGGAAAATCAAGGTCTTGGCCGCACGCAACGGCATCCTCGGCGCCCTGCGCGAGGACCTGATCGACACCAGCAAGGAATCGGCCGCCGCCATCCGCGCCCTGGCCCATACGCCGGGCGGCGCCTTCGGCAGCTGCCGGGTCAAGCTGAAATCGCTGGAGGCCGACCGGGCCAAGTACGAGCGCCTGCTGGCGGTGCTGAAAGCGCACGACGTGCGGTACTTCCTCTACAACGGCGGCAACGATTCGGCAGACACGGCGTGGAAGGTCTCGCAGCTGGCGCAGGCCTTCGACTACCCGCTGACCTGCATCGGGGTGCCGAAAACGGTGGACAACGACCTGGCCGTCACCGACACCTGCCCCGGCTTCGGTTCGGCGGCGAAGTACACGGCCGTCTCCGTGCGCGAGGCCGCGCTGGACGTGGCCGCGATGGCGGAAACCTCCACCAAGGTCTTCGTCTACGAAGCCATGGGCCGGCATGCCGGCTGGCTGGCCGCAGCCGCCGGACTGGCCGGGCAGTCGCCGGACGACGCCCCGCACATCATCCTGTTCCCCGAGCGCGCCTACGACGAGACCCAGTTCCTCGCGCAGGTGAAGAAGGTCGTCGACCGCGTGGGCTGGTGCGTGGTGGTGGCCAGCGAAGGCATCCAGCATGCCGACGGCCGCTTCGTCGCCGATGCCGGCGGCGGCAAGGATTCGTTCGGCCACACCCAGCTGGGTGGCGTGGCCTCGTATCTTGCCGGCCGGGTGAAGGACCAGCTGGGCCTGAAGGTGCACTGGACCCTGCCCGACTACCTGCAGCGCTCGGCACGCCACATCGCCTCGAAGACGGACTGGGAACAGGCGCAGGCGGTCGGCAAGGCGGCGGTGCAGTTCGCGCTGAAGGGACAGAACGCGGTGATGCCGGTGATCGTGCGCACCTCCGACGCACCGTTCCGCTGGAAGATCGAAGCCGCGCCGCTGTCGAAGGTGGCGAACCACGAGAAGAAATTCCCGCCCGGTTTCATCCGCAAGGACGGCTACGGCATCACCGACAAGGCGCGCACCTACCTGCAGCCGCTGATCCGCGGCGAAGCCTACCCGCCCTACGGCACCGATGGCCTGCCCAAGTACGTGGCGTTGAAGAACGTGGCGGTGAAGAAGAAGCTGCCCGCCTGGGAGGGGTGACCGCGCGATGGCCATCCGGATCGTCCGCCTCGGCAGTCCGCGCGCCAGGGAAGAAGGCCTGCGCATCGGCACCGTGCGCAGGCCGCCGCGCGGCGTGCCGAAATCCGAGTTCGCCTCGCAGGACTGGTACGACGTCTGGTATCCCAACCTGGCGCCGAGCGCCGACCTGGTGAAGGAGGCGCAGGAGGCCGCCACGCTCAAGGCATGGGCCGCCTTCGCGAAGAAGTACCGTGCCGAAATGGGCACGCCCGAGAACGCGCGAACGCTGGACCTGTTGGCGGCGCTGTCGCATGGCAGCGATTTCTCGGTGGGTTGTTATTGCGAGGACGAGTCGCACTGCCACCGCTCGGTGCTGCGCGCGCTGCTGGCCGAACGCGGCGCCAACCTCATCGCAGGGTGAATTCGGGCAACGGTCCGGGGCCTGCGGTGGTGCCTGCATGGAATCGTCGCCACGCCGCCACGAGTCGCCGACGTTCCGCGAAAGATTGGCCGATTCCCCCGCTTGGCGGCGAGCGGACCTTGCGCTAGCGTGAGCGGCAAGGGGGGAATATGCGGACACCATGGAAGTGCGCGGGCACGGGCCTGCTGGTCATTCTGTGCGCCTGGTCGAGCGCTGCACAGGAAGCTCCGGCAACGGATGCGGCACCGCCGCCGCCCGTCGTCGCCGACGGCCCGGCTCCGCCGACAACCTGCTGCGTACTCCCGGACGGGACGCCGCTGGTGCTCGAGATCCTCGACCCCATCAGCTCGGCACGCGTCAAGCGCGGCGACATGTTCCGTCTCCGCCTGAAGGAGCCGGTGACGTTCGACGGCGTGACCGTTCTGCCGGCCGGTATCGAAGGCGTGGGCGAGATCGTCCACGCGGAACCGTCGCGCGGCGGCGGGAAGCCGGGCGAACTGATCCTGGCCGCGCGACGCCTGCAGGTGGGCGACCGCACCCTGCGACTGCGCGGCTTCAAGCTCGGCGGTGCGGGACGCGACACCAGCGGCGTCGCCCTCGGTGTCGCCCTGGGCATCGGTCCGTTCGCGCACTTCATCCACGGCAAGGAAATCGAGATTCCGGCATTGACGGCTGCGACCGCCAAGTTGGCCGAACCTTTCCCGCTCGACACGCCCGAGTCCGTACCCGATCCACTCGCGGCCGATCCAACCACATCGGTAACCGCGGCGCCGGATCTGTCTTCCCCTTCCGCTACCCCACCACCCGACCATCAGGAGTAAGCCGCATGCGCCACCCGCTGAACCGTTCACTGCTCTGTCTCGCCCTGCTGCTGCCGATCGCCGCCGTCCAGGCGCAGGATCCGGCCACCGCCACGCCCGCGCCTGCGGAATCCGCTACCGCGGAACCGGCGACGGAAGCCGCCAGCGCACCGGCGTCGGCCTCCGGCAACCGCCTGGTCGGCGCGCCTGCGGAGGGAATGGGACAGGTCGTGTTCTTCCGCGAGAAGAAGTTCACCGGCGCCGCCGTGAAGTACAAGGTCCGCGAAGGCGAGACCGAACTGGGCAAGCTCGGCAGCGGCACCTACTTCGTCGCCTCCGTCGCGCCGGGCACGCACCAGTACACCGTGCACTCCGAGGCCAAGGATGTGCTGACGCTGGAAGTGGAAGCCGGCGAGACCTACTACGTGCAGGGCTCGATCACCATGGGCTTCATGGCGGGCCGACCGAATCTCTCGCCGTCCGACGAAGCCGCGTTCAACGCCATGGCGGACGATCTCAAGCCCGCGAAGAAGTAACGCCGGGCCACGATGCATCACGGCGGCGGCTCCCTTGCGGGGCCGCCGCCGTCTTCATTTGCAGGCGGTGCCTTCCACGTCCAGCTTCGCCGCGAACAGGGTCAGCGAGGGCGCTCGCGCTGCGGTCGCTGCCTGTTGCTTCGCGTCCTGCAGGTAGATGCGCGTCTGGCCCTGCCCGTCCGCCGGCGGCAGCGCGGCGCTGCCGGGCTTGCGCCACACACGGACCACGGCCTGTTGCGAAGGGCACGAGGCGCTCGGGACGCGGATCACGTCGTTGAGCTTCCAGCCGGTTGCGGTGGATGGCTTGGCCTTGTCGAAATCGACGAAGCGCGCGCGCGGCTGGCATTGCGGACTGGTGCGCACGGGGGCATAGCGATAGGGCTGCGCCGTTTCGCCAGTGAAGGCGCCTTCCAGGCGCGCGCAGGCCTCCGGAATCTGGCGCAGGCTGTGGACGACGCCCACCGCCTGCGGCGCGGCGGCTGCCCGCTGGATCTCGGGCGCGGGCTCGGCCGCATGGACCGGGGCCGCCACCAGCAGGCATGCGGCAAGCAGCGGAAGTGCGACGGACTGACGCATGGCAACTCCTTGAAACGGATACGGAAACCTGAGCAAGGCCGCAAGGCTGGCACGGGCAGCCTGAACCGGTCCGTCACCGCTGGCGGCATGCAGCGCATCCGGTCATACTCGGGCCAGCTCCAGGGATGTCTGAACAAGGGTTTCGTGCTGCAGCCCATCGCAGCGGTCGAGTGCGCTCAATCGTTCAACAGGCTCCACCGGGATTGGGTTGCGTGTTCATGCGTTCTGCTGGACGACATCCATCAACCTTGGGAGGGGTCATGCTGGAACAACACGGTTTGACGCTGGCGCTGATCTGCGCCGGCGTGGCGATCATCTACGGCGTGCTGGCTGCGCGCTGGATCCTGAAACAACCCGCCGGCAACAGCCGCATGCAGGAAATCGCGGCGGCCGTGCAGGAAGGCGCCAGCGCCTACCTCAACCGCCAGTACACGACCATCGGCATCGCCGGCATCGTGCTGTTCGCACTGATCGGCTTCTTCCTTTCATGGCCCAGCGCCATCGGCTTCCTGGTCGGCGCGGTGCTGTCGGGCGCCGCCGGTTACATCGGCATGAACGTGTCGGTACGCGCCAACGTGCGCACGGCCGAAGCCGCCAGCAAGGGCATGAGCGCGGCGATGGACGTGGCGTTCAAGGGCGGCGCCATCACCGGCATGCTGGTGGTCGGCCTGGGCCTGCTGGGCGTGGCCGGCTACTACGCCATCCTCCATCTGCACTTGGGCTACGGCACCGCCGAGGCGCTGCATGCATTGGTCGGCCTGGCGTTCGGCTCCTCGCTGATCTCGATCTTCGCGCGCCTGGGCGGTGGCATCTTCACCAAGGGCGCGGACGTCGGCGCCGACCTGGTGGGCAAGGTGGAAGCGGGCATCCCCGAGGACGACCCGCGCAACCCCGCCGTGATCGCCGACAACGTGGGCGACAACGTCGGCGACTGCGCCGGCATGGCGGCGGACCTGTTCGAGACCTATGCGGTCACCATCATCGCGACGATGCTGCTGGGCAGCCTGATGGTCGCGCAGGCCGGCGAGCACGCCGTGCTGTATCCGCTGGTGCTCGGCGGCGTGTCGATCATCGCCTCGATCATCGGCGCGATGTTCGTCAAAGTGGGCAACGCTGATAAGAGCGGGGGCGGCTCGATCATGGGCGCGTTGTACAAGGGCGTCATCGTGTCCGGCGTGCTGGCGGCGATCGCGTTCTACCCGATCACCACGCAGCTGATGGCCGATTCCAGCTACGGCGCGATGAACCTGTACTTCTGCGCGCTGGTGGGACTGGTGCTGACCGGCGTGATCGTGTGGATCACCGAGTACTACACCGGCACGCAGTACGCGCCGGTCAAGCATGTCGCCGCGGCCTCCACGACCGGCCACGGCACCAACATCATCGCCGGCCTGGGCGTGTCGATGCGGTCGACGGCGTGGCCGGTGGTGGCGGTGTGCGCGGCCATCCTGGGCGCGTATGCGCTGGGCGGCCTGTACGGTATCGCCATCGCCGCCACAGCCATGCTGTCGATGGCCGGCATGATCGTGGCCCTCGACGCCTACGGCCCGATCACCGACAACGCCGGCGGCATCGCGGAAATGGCGGAACTGCCGCCGGAGATCCGCAACATCACCGATCCGCTGGATGCGGTCGGCAACACCACCAAGGCGGTGACCAAGGGGTACGCCATCGGCTCGGCCGCACTGGCGGCGCTGGTGCTGTTCGCCGACTACACGCACAACCTGCAGACCGCACACCCCGGCACGGTATTCACCTTCGACCTGTCCAACCACCTGGTGATCGTCGGCCTGCTGATCGGCGGCCTGATTCCCTACCTGTTCGGTGCGATGGCGATGGAAGCTGTCGGCCGCGCCGCGGGCAGCGTGGTGGAGGAAGTGCGCCGGCAGTTCCGCGAGATCCCGGGGATCATGGCGGGTACCGCCAAGCCGGATTACAGCCGCGCCGTCGACATGCTGACCAAGTCGGCGATCAAGGAAATGGTCGTGCCTTCGCTGCTGCCGGTGGTCGTGCCGATCATCGTCGGCCTGCTGCTGGGTCCGCAGGCGCTGGGCGGGCTGCTGATCGGCACCATCGTCACCGGCCTGTTCGTGGCCATCTCGATGACCACCGGCGGCGGCGCATGGGACAACGCCAAGAAGTACATCGAGGACGGCCACCACGGCGGCAAGGGCAGCGAGGCGCACAAGGCCGCGGTCACCGGCGACACCGTCGGCGATCCGTACAAGGACACGGCAGGCCCGGCGATCAACCCGCTGATCAAGATCATCAACATCGTCGCGCTGCTGCTGGTGCCGGTGCTGCCGGTGAATGGCTGGCTGGGCAGCGCCACCTCGATGGAGGCGTCCACGCATGCGGCCCCCATGGCGGCCGCCGACGTGGTGGATGGACGCAGCGCGCGCATCCTATTCGACAGCGGTTCGGCCGTGGTGCCGGCCGACACCAGTGCGCGCCTGTCCGGCGTGCTGGGCACGCTGGGCGCCGATCCGGCCACACGCGTCCGCGTGTCCGGCTTCCACGATGCCAGCGGCGATGCCGCCGCGAACGAAGCCCTGGCGAAACAGCGCGCCGAAGCCATCCAGCAATGGCTGGTGGTCAATGGCGTCGCGGCCGAGCGCATCACGCTGGACAAGCCGGCGCAGACCACTGGCAGCGGCGATGCCGACGAAGCAAGGCGTGTGGACGTGCTGGTGGAATAAGCGTACGCGCAATGCATCAGAAGAAGGGCGGCCAATGGCCGCCCTTCTTTTTGCGTTTCTGTAGGAGCGACGCAAGTCGCGACCGCACGCCATCCTCATACGGAAGCCTCACCCCTAGATGAGCAGGAAAGCGCCTGGCCTCCAGCGTACCCGCCTTTCCAACGCTTCATGACATGCGAGGCCGTGCGGTCGCGACTTACGTCGCTCCTACAGTGATTCCATCACGGATTACGACGTCGGCTGCAGCGCCACCACGCGTACGTCCACGTTCTTGCAGGCATCGTCCCTGCAGATGCCGTTCACCCATGCCTCGCCATTGCCGAACATCACGCCCTTGTAGTTGACCATCAACTCGGAATATCTCTGTCGCTTGATCGCCTCCGCAATCGGCGGCGTCATGATCCGGTCGTAGTCGCGCACGAAGGCCTCGGCGTCGGCGATCTTCAGCGGCTGGCCGTCGCGCACGGTGGCGAACGGGTAGTCGACCAGGGCCGCCACGGCGGCCGCGTCGTTCGCCGCCACCGCCTGCTGGAGCTGACGGATCACCGCCTCGTACCGGACATGGTCGCCCAGCGCCTCGTCGATGGCCTGGTTGACCGCGGACGGGTCATCGGCGATCGCGGGTGCGGGTGCGGCGGCAGGGGGCGCTGCGAAGCGACCGGCCGGCGCGGCGTCCCGGGTCGACGCGGGGGTATCGGGCGTAGCGGGCGTACAGGCCGCCAGCCACAGGGCCGCGAATACGGCCATCGATGTCTTCATCGTGCGGGTTCCTGTCAGGTGGAGACGCAGTGCGGCAGGCCATCCCCGGCGACAACGCAACGCCGGCAATGCCCCCCCATGCTAGCCAGCGCGGCGCGCGATTGCGTTCGGGAATCGTTAGTGAGCGCCGTGGTCCCGGCGCAAGCCGGGATGGAGGGCCTTCCTCCGCCCCAGCCCGCCTCTTCGCCTCAGCTCAACACCTCGGCCAGCACCTTGCGACCCATCGCCACCGTGGCCTCCTCGCCTTCCGGCACGGCCTCCGCAGCCGCGCGCGCTTCGGCCTGCTGCTTCAGGTATACCGGGCAGTGTTCCATCATGTAGTCGACGTCGAACTTCATCCGTTCGACCAGGAAATCGACGAACGCGCGCACCTTCGGCGACTGCACGTGACCGCGCGGGAACACCGCGTTGAACTCGTACTCCGGTCCGGTCCACCCCGCGAGGACGCGCTGCAGGTGGCCCTGCTCCAGGTACGGCTTGACCATCACGTCGGCGCCCAGCATCAGGCCTTCGCCGCACAGCAGTGCGCCCTTCAGTGCGGCCGGATCGTTGGCCACCAGGATGGGATTGATCGGATAGTCGTGCTCGCCATCGGTGCCCTGCAGCGTCATCGCCCAGCCGCTTCCGCGACGGTGCTTCTGCATCGCCAGCACGCGGTGGTGCTGCAGGTCATCGGGGTGGAGCGGCTCGCCATAGCGCGCCAGGTATTTCGGACTGGCGTACACCTGCGTGCGCAGCGTGCTCAGGCGGCGTGCCACCAGGTTGGAATCGGGCAGGCTGCCGATGCGCAGCGCCACGTCGATCTCACCCGAGATCAGATCCAGGTTGTCGTTGGCGAGGACCATCTCCACGCGGATCTCGGGATACTGGGCGTGGAATTCGCCCAGCAGCGGCGCGATCTTGTCGATGCCGATCGAGTACGGCGCGGTGAACCGCAACCAGCCGCGCGGACCGGCATGCAACTGGCTGACCGCACTCGCCGCTTCGCTCAGTTCGCGGGCGATGCGCTGGCAGTGCTCGTAATAGACATTGCCGGCTTCGGTAAGACCCAGCTTGCGCGTGGTCCGGTGCAGCAGCTGCGCGCCCAGGCGCGTCTCCAGCTCCTGCACCTTGCGGCTCACCGTGGTCTTGGGCAGGCGCAGCACATTGGCGGCGGCGATGAAGCTGCCCTGTTCCACCACCTTGACGAAGATCAGGGTGTCGTTGAGATCGTGGCTCATCGTTTGACTCCGGGGGGAGGGGCATTGGCCCGCTGACGGGATGATTATTCCCCTAAATCAGGACTAATCAAGTCCTCATTGGGGGCGTAATGTCACATCCATCGTCACAGCACGGGTTCCCTCGCCATGTTGCTCGCCCGCCTCTTCCAGACTCTGGACCACCCGGCCGCCTCCCAGGAGGTCCCGTCCTATCAAGCGTTTCGTCGCTCCAAGCACCTGATCCGGCAGGAAGTCGCGGGGCCGGTGGTGGCGCCACGTTCGCAGCGGGGAGGGGTCGTCAGCGCTGGCCGGCGTCTTGCCCGGCTGGCCCCGGCCGATGGGATTATCCCCGTCGCGGGAGTATTCGTCCCATGAGCGGGACAGTCGCCCATCGCCATCCGACGAGCGGCACGCCGTCCGAGGCGACGGCGTCCCTGCGCCTTGGCCGTTGTCAGCCGTTCGCCGCGGCGGCGCAGGATCGTGCAACGGAAGCGCAGGATCCGGATATCGGTCATGTCCGGCGCGCCGCCACACTGCGCGGCATGCCTCGTTCCTTTCTCCGCGCCGCGCGACGCTGGCTCGACGCCGGCGTGCGCCTGGTCGCCCGCGTGTTCCGCGCATCGGCCGTCCCGTCGTCCTCCTCCCCCGCGACGGGTCGGCCGGTTTCGCGTGCACTCTTCGCCGGCAAGGCGTTGGGGTTTCGCGAATTCACCGCGCCGCGCGCCTTCAACGATGGCGGGCGTTCGCGTTTGCGCGTGAAGACGACGGGCGCCAGCGCGCGCGTCATGCCGCTGCGCCAGCGGAGCCCGCTATGAGCCTCAGCCGCAACAGCCTGACCCCAGGTGCGCTGGTGCTCGGCGCAGGCGGCAACGTCGGCTTCGGCGTGGTCGGCGCATTGCTCGAAGCGGGCAGCCCCGTGCTGGCGGTGGGTCGCGAAGGTCCTCGCATGAGCGCGCTGGCCGAGCACTTCGACGACGAACCCGGGCTCGACCTGTTGCATGCGCCGTGCATCCACGACGACCGCGATGCCGCGCGCCTGGCCGAACAGGTCCGCGAACGCGGCCGACCGTTGCGCGCGGTGTTCGCCAGCATGGGCACGCCCCCGCAGAGCGGTCGGTTGCTGGACCGCCCCGCGAGCTTCCTGCTGGAACGCCTGGAAGCGGACCTGATCCCCCACCTGGCCGCCGCACGCCACCTGTTGCCGCTGCTCGCCGAAGGCCAGCATGCGGCCAACTACGTGCTGATCGGCGGTCCGTACGCCGAGCGCGGCTGGTCCGGCTACGGACACGCCTCGGTGACGGGCGCGGCGATGCGCATGCTCGCGCAGGTCCTGCACGAAGAAGCGCATGCACTGGGCGTGCGCGTGCAGCTGTTGTCGGTCGACAAGCCCGTATGCACGCCCGAGAACGCCATCAACGCCTGCGCCGAATGGCCGGACGCACTGGCCGTCGGACGCAGTGCGGTGTCCTTGCTGACCCGCGGCGACCGCGCCTCGCAGTCCATCGTCCCCTGGTCCGCACGCGACGCCAGGCCACCGGAGCAGACGCTCGCCTGCGACTTCGAAGAGACGCTGTGGGCGGTCGCCGGCGCCCGGCGCAACGGTCGCGCCTCGGCCTGACTGTCACGCCAACGCATGCTCCGCCGTCCTCGCAGCAACGCCTCGATCTTCCGCTTGACCTCAACCTGACTTCAGGTCGCATCCTCGCCTGCCGCTTTCTCCTCTCCCCCAAAGAGACCACCACCACCATGAACACGCATCTCTTCTCCCTCCCGCGCTCGCAACGCCTGCTTGCGCTGGGCGCTTTCAGCATCCTCGCCCTGGCTGTGCTGGCCGGCTGCAGCGGACAGGCCGCCGAGCAGGGCGCGCCCCCGCCGCCCCAGGTCAGCGTGGCCGCGGTGCCGGTCAAGACCGTCAGCCAGTGGGACGAGTTCAGCGGCCGTGTGGAAGCCATCGAACACGTCGACCTGCGCCCGCGCGTCTCCGGCTACATCGACCGCGTCAACTACACCGAAGGGCAGGAAGTGAAGAAGGGCGACGTGCTCTTCACCATCGACGCCCGCAGCTACCGTGCCGAACTGGCGCGCGCACAGGCCGAGCTGGCCCGCGCCCGCACCCAGGCCGAACTGGGCCGCAGCGAGGCCGCGCGCGCCAAGCGCCTGGCCGACCTGCAGGCGCTGTCCACCGAAGAGTACGAACAGCGCCGCGCCAACGCCGACCAGGCGCAGGCCAACGTCGCCGCCGCCCAGGCCGCAGTGGAAAGCGCCCGCCTCAACCTGGAATGGACCCAGGTGCGCGCGCCCATCGACGGCCGCGCCGGCCGTGCGCTGGTCACCGCCGGCAACCTGGTCAGCGCCGGTGACGCCGCCAGCGTGCTGACCACGGTGGTGTCGCTGGACAAGGTGCACGTGCACTTCGACGCGGACGAACGCGCCTTCCTGCGCTACGCCGAAATGGCACGCAAGGGCGAACGCCCGAGCGAACGCGACGGCAAGGTGCCGGTGCAGGTCGCGCTGGCCGACGAGAGCGACTTCCCGCACGCGGGTGTGGTCGACTTCCTCGACAACCAGGTCGACCGAAGCACGGGCACCATCCGCGCCCGCGCCGTACTCGACAACGCCGACCGCGTCTTCACCCCCGGCCTGTACGCCCGCGTGCGCCTGCTGGGCAGCGGCGAGTTCAAGGCCGCGCTGGTGGACGACAAGGCCGTGCTGACCGACCAGGACCGCAAGTACGTCTACGTGGTCGACAAGGACGGCAAGGCGCAGCGCCGCGACGTGCGGATCGGCCGCATGGCCGACGGCCTGCGCATCGTCGAGCAGGGCCTGGCCGCCGGCGACCGCGTGATCGTCAGCGGCGTGCAGAAGGTGTTCTTCCCCGGCATGCCGGTGGACGCCAAGGCCGTGGCGATGGGCGCACAGGCGCCCGCGCCGACCCAGGCCGTCGCCAAGAACTGACGCCACCCGCACCGCAATGATGGAACCCACGCCTGCCGCTCCCGCGGCAGGCGGCGGGGACGCTCTTTCTTCTTTCCAGGAAATCCACCCATGGACTTCTCAAGATTCTTCATCGACCGGCCGATCTTCGCCGCCGTGCTGTCGATCGTGATCTTCGCCGCCGGCCTGATCTCGATCCCGCTGCTGCCGATCGGCGAATACCCCGAAGTGGTGCCGCCCTCGGTGGTCGTGCGCACGGTGTACCCGGGCGCCAACCCGAAGGTGATCGCCGAAACCGTCGCCACGCCGCTCGAGGAAGCGATCAACGGCGTCGAGGACATGATGTACATCAAGTCCGTCGCCGGCTCCGACGGCGTGCTGCAGCTGACCGTCACCTTCAAGCCGGGCACCGATGCCGACGAGGCGGCGGTGCGCGTGCAGAACCGCGTGGCGCAGGCGCAGGCAAGGCTGCCCGAGGACGTGCGCCGGCAGGGCGTGACCACGCAGAAGCAGTCGCCGGTCTTCCTGATGGTCGTCCACCTGGTGTCCAAGGACGGCAAGTACGACTCGCTATACCTGCGCAACTACATGCGCCTGCACGTGAAGGACGAACTGGCCAAGATCGCCGGCGTCGGCGACGCCCAGCTGTTCGGCGGCGGCGACTACGCCATGCGCCTGTGGCTGGACCCGGACAAGGTCGCCTCGCGCGGCATGACCGCCAGCGACGTGCTGCGCGCGGTGCGCGAGCAGAACGTGCAGGTCTCGGCCGGCCAGCTGGGCGCCGAGCCGATGCCGAACGGCAGCGACTTCCTGCTGCCGATCAACGCCAAGGGCCGCCTGGAGACGGTCGAAGAGTTCGGCGACATCGTGCTGAAGAGCGGCGCCGATGGCGAAATCGTGCGCTTGGCCGACGTGGCCCGCATCGAACTGGCCGCCGGCGACTACACGTTGCGCGCACGCCTCAACGGCCAGAACGCAGCGGCCATCGGCATCTTCCAGGCACCGGGCGCGAACGCGCTGCAGATCCGCGATGCGGTGGTCGCCAAGATGGAGGAGGTCCGCAAGACGCTGCCGCCGGGCGTCGAGATCACCTCGGTGTACGACACCACGGTATTCGTGCGCGACTCGATCAAGTCGGTCGTTTCCACGCTGCTGGAAGCCACCCTGCTGGTGGTGCTGGTGGTGATCCTGTTCCTGCAGACCTGGCGCGCCTCAATCATCCCGCTGCTGGCGGTGCCGGTGTCGGTGGTCGGTACGTTCGCGGTGCTGTACCTGCTGGGCTATTCGATCAACACGCTGACCCTGTTCGGCCTGGTCCTGGCCATCGGCATCGTGGTGGACGACGCCATCGTGGTGGTGGAGAACGTGGAGCGCCACATCGAACATGGCGCTACCCCGCTCGAAGCCGCGCATCTGGCCATGAAGGAAGTCTCAGGGCCGATCATCGCCATCGCACTGGTGCTGTGTGCGGTGTTCGTGCCGATGGCGTTCCTGACCGGGGTGACCGGGCAGTTCTACAAGCAGTTCGCGGTCACCATCGCCATCTCCACGGTGATCTCGGCGATCAATTCGCTGACCCTGTCCCCGGCGCTGGCCGCCAAGCTGCTGAAGTCGCACGACGCACCGAAGGACGGACCCTCGCGCCTGATCGACCGCCTGTTCGGCTGGCTGTTCCGTCCGTTCAACCGCTTTTTCAACCGCAGCTCGCAGCGCTACGAGGGCGCGGTGTCGCGTGCGCTGGGCAAGCGCGGTGCGGTGTTCGCGGTCTATGTGGTACTGCTGATCGGCGCGGGCGCGATGTTCAAGGCCGTGCCGGCCGGCTTCATTCCGGTGCAGGACAAGCTGTACCTGATCGCCGGCGTGAAGATGCCGGAAGGCGCCTCGATCGAGCGCACCGACGCCGTGCTGAAGAAGATGGCGAAGCTGGCGATGGAGGTCGAGGGCGTACAGGACGAGATCGCGTTCCCCGGCCTGAACCCGCTGCAGTTCACCAACACCCCCAACAGCGGCGTGGTGTTCTTCAACCTCAAGCCGTTCGGCGAGCGCAAGAACAGCGCTGAGCAGATCACCGCCGAGCTCAACCAGAAGTTCGCCGGCATCCAGGAAGGCTTCACCTTCGCCTTCATGCCGCCGCCGATCCAGGGCCTGGGCAACGGCTCGGGCTGGTCGCTGTTCATCGAGGACCGCACGCGCCTGGGCTACGGCGAACTGCAGAACGCCGTGCAGGCCTTCCAGGGCGCGGCGTCGCAGACGCCGGGCCTGGGCTTCCCGATCAGCAGCTACCAGGCCAACGTCCCGCAGCTGGACGCCGAGGTCGACCGGGTGAAGGCCAAGGCGCAGGGTGTGCCGCTGACCGAGCTGTTCGACACGCTGCAGACCTACCTGGGTTCGGCCTACGTCAACGACTTCAACATGTTCGGCCGCACCTGGCAGGTGATCGCGCAGGCGGACGGCGGCTTCCGCGACCAAGTGGAGGACATCGCCAACCTGCGCACCCGCAACGCCAACGGCGAGATGGTGCCGATCGGCAGCATGGTGAACATCAAGCAGACCTACGGCCCCGACCCGGTGATCCGCTTCAACGGCTATCCGGCCGCCGACCTGCTGGGCGAGGCCGACCCGCGCGTGCTGTCGTCCGGTGAGGCGATGGCCAAGGTCACCGAGCTGGCGCAGCAGGTGCTGCCGCCCGGCATGGGCATCGACTGGAGCGACCTGAGCTACCAGCAGGCCACCCAGGGCAAGGCCGCACTGGTGGTGTTCCCGCTGGCCGTGCTACTGGCCTTCCTGGTACTGGCTGCGCTGTACGAAAGCTGGACGCTGCCGCTGGCGGTGATCCTGATCGTCCCGATGACGCTGCTGTCGGCGCTGTTCGGCGTGTGGGTCATGGGCGGCGACAACAACGTGTTCGTGCAGGTGGGCCTGGTGGTGCTGATGGGTCTGGCGTGCAAGAACGCGATCCTGATCGTCGAGTTCGCCCGCGAACTGGAACTGCAGGGCAAGGGCATCGTGGAATCCGCCCTGGAAGCCTGCCGCCTGCGCCTGCGTCCGATCATCATGACGTCGGTGGCGTTCATCGCCGGCACGGTGCCGCTGGTGCTGTCGTCCGGCGCCGGTGCGGAAGTCCGCTCGGTCACCGGCATCACGGTGTTCGCCGGCATGCTGGGCGTGACCCTGTTCGGCCTGTTCCTGACCCCCGTCTTCTACGTGGCCCTGCGCAAGCTGGCCAACCGTCCGCTGGTGTCCCACGCGCCCGCCGTGACGCACGGATGACCTATCCCGCCAGGGTCGCTCCGTGCGATCCCTGGCATCCCACCCGACAAAGGAAACCCACATGAATACTGCATCCAAGATCGCACTGGTCACCGGCGCCACCCGCGGCATCGGCCGCGAAACCGTCCGCCAGCTCGCCGAAGCCGGCGTGCACACGCTCCTCGCCGGCCGCAGTCGCGAAAAGGCGGTCGAAGCCGCGCTGGACCTGCAGTCGCAGGGCCTGCCGGTCGAAGCGATCGCGCTGGACGTCACCGACAGCGCCAGCATCGCCGCCGCCGTGAAAGAGGTCGAGCAGCGCCACGGCAGGCTCGACATCCTGGTCAACAACGCCGGCATCCTGGTCGACGACGGCAGCAAGGGCGTATCCGGCCAGTCGCTCGAGACCTGGCGCACCACGTTCGACACCAACGTGTTCGGCCTGATCGAAACCACGCAGGCGTTCCTGCCGCTGCTGCGCAAGTCCGATGCCGGTCGCATCGTCAACGTGTCCAGCCTGCTGGGCTCGATCTCCGAACACCAGAACCCGGCCTCCTTCATCTACGAGTTCAAGGGCGTGCCGGCCTACAACGTCTCCAAGAGCGCGGTGAACGCGTGGACGGTGCACCTGGCGCACGAGCTGAAGGACACCGGCATCAAGGTCAACACCATCCATCCGGGCTACGTGCAGACCGAGATGAACAAGTCCGGCGACCAGCAGAACGGCGAGCTCTCCGTGCCGGAAGGCGCGCGCACCAGCGTGCGGCTGGCGCTGATCGGCAACGACGGCCCGACCGGGGGCTACTACTACTTCGACCAGGTGCTGCCATGGTGATCCGTCCGCTCGTCATCGCCGTCGCGTCGATGGTGCTGGCCGGCTGCGTCACCGTGGGCCCCGACTACGTGGCGCCGCAGACCGCACCGGCCACGCTGCAGCACGCGGCTTCTGCCGACTACGTGGCCGACCATCCGGTCGCCGCGTGGTGGAGCCAGTTCGACGACCCGGTGCTCGACCAGCTGGTGCGCGAATCGCTGCTCGCCAACCCCGATGTGCGCATCGCGGTTTCGCGCGTGGACGAAGCGCGTGCGGTGTTCTCCGAACGTCGCTGGGACCTGGCGCCGCACGTGACCGCCGGCGTGGAAGGCACCCGCACCAAGCAGCCTGTCGAAGACCAGGGCCGCGTGGAGACCGACAGCTACTCGGCCGGCTTCGATGCGGCCTGGGAACTGGACCTGTTCGGTCGCGTGCGCCGCAGTGCCGAGGCCGCGCATGCGGACCTGCAGGCGCAGCGCAACGACCTGCAGGCGATGCAGGTGACCGTGGCCGCCGAAGTGGCGCGCAACTATTTCGAGTTGCGTGGCACGCAGAAACGGCTGGACGTGGCGCGGCGCATTCTGGTCAGCCTGGGCGAAACCCAGCGCCTGACCGAGTCGCGCTTCGACCTCGGTGCCGGCAGCCAGCTGGAAGTGCAGAGCAGCCTCGCCCGCGTGAAGGCGGTCGAAGCCGAGGTGCCGCTGCTGGAAACCGCCGAAGGTCAGTCGCGCCATCGCCTCGCGGTGCTGGTCGGCAAGCGTCCGGGCGAGCTGGACGCCCTGCTCGCACCGCGCGAGGCCCCGGCGTTCGCCAAGGCCCTGCCGATCGGCGACACCACCGAACTGCTGCGTCAGCGGCCCGATGTGCGCGCCGCAGAACGTCGCCTGGCCGCGGCCACCGCGCGCGTGGGCGTCGCCACCGCCGACCTGTTCCCTCGGGTGAGCTTGCGTGGCTTCGTCGGCTTCCTGTCCGGCGGCTGGGGCAACCTGTTCAATGGCGACAACCGCGCGTGGCAGGTGACACCGTCGATCAGCTGGGCCGCGTTCGACATGGGCAGCGTGCGGGCACGACTGCGCGCGAGCGAAGCCCAGGCCGACGGCGTGGCCGCGCAGTACGAGAAGACCGTGCTGGGCGCACTGGAAGATACGGAAAACGCACTGCTGTCCTATGCCAAGCAGCAGGCCCAGCTGAAATTCCGGCTGGAACAATCCGTTGCCGCGCGCCGTGCAGCAGAACTGGCCGAAGTCCGGTATCGTGCCGGCTCGTCGGACTTCCTCACCCTGCTGGACGCCCAGCGCACGCAGCTGGCGGCGGACGATGCGCTCGCGCAGGCCGAGGCCGGGGTCAACGTCGGCGTGGTGGCGATCTACAAGTCGCTGGGCGGCTGGGGCGAACAGGATGTCGCGCCCGCGCTGGCGGCGCAGCCCTGAGCGGGCCGTCAGGCCGCTTCCCCGATGATTCGATACATGCCGCGCCTGCGGGCGCGGCCTTCTTCAACCCTCCGAGTGTCATCCGTGTCCGCTTCACACCGCAACGCACCAAGTTCTGCCCGCCTTCCCTCCCCCTCTCGCCCCCATGCCCTGCCCCGCCTGGCGCTCGGGCTGCTCATGGCCGCAGCCGCGACCCAGGCCTTCGCCGCGGAGCCGCGCAGCGCGTGGTACGTGCAGGGCGGTGTCGCCGAGGATGCGCAGTCGCTGACCGTCGGCATGAGCCGCGACTGGCAGTGGGAGAAGCAGTACCGCTATGGCCACATCAGCGGCCAGTGGCAGGGCGAGGTCGCGCGCTGGCACAGCGACAGCCGGACCAGCACGCAGCTGGGCGTGACCCCGGCGCTGCGCTGGCGCCCGAACGGCTGGGACAACGGTTGGTTCGTCGAGGGCGGCATCGGCGTGAACGTCATCTTCCCCAAGTACGACACCCGGAAGAAGGAATTCAGCACCACCTTCAACTTCGGCGACCACATCGCCATCGGCAAGCGCTTCGGCGCCGACCAGCAGCACGAGTGGTCGCTGCGCTTCCAGCATTTCTCCAACGGCCGGATCAAGAATCCGAACCCGGGGGAGAACTTCCTGCAGTTCCGCTATACGCACCGGCTTTGACGTTTCGGCTTCTGCAGGAGCGACGTGAGTCGCGACCGCGAGAACTGAGTCTCCAGGGAACCCGCCGCAAGCGCCGCGGATACTGGCGCTGCAAGGACCATCACACCGTGCGGTCGCGACTTACGTCGCTCCTACCACGGCAACATGCATCCTCTATTTCAGCGGCGCGGCCATGACCAGCGGCGCCAGGTCGTACCCCATCCCTTCCGCCTTCGCCTTCAGCTGCTCGAACAGCGCGCGATCCATCGACGGTTCGCGCGACAGGATCCACAGGTAGTCGCGGCCGGGTTCACCCACCATCGCCCACTGGTAGTCCGGGTCCAGCGCGATCACCCAGTAATCGGCCCATACCGCGGGCAGCCACGACAGCCAGTCGGGCGCAAAACGCACCTCCAGTCGGCCAGGATGGCCTTCCACGGGCCGGGCGACGCCCTGCGACTGATCCATGCTGCCGTCCTTCGTCCTGCAGGCATTGAGTACGCCGATCTTGCCGGGCGCATCCAGCGAATAGCGGGCGGTGATGTCGCCCACGCACTGGCGCTGGAAGAACATCGGCAGGTGCGCGATCTCGTGCCATTGCCCCGCGTAGCGCGACAGATCGAGCTCGGGCACCGAAGCGACCGGTTGCGCAGCGCTTGCCGCAGCGGAACAGAAGGCGAGCGCTGCGGCGATCACGCCGCGCACCGTCAAGCGATGACTCATGGAGTTCACTCCTGGAAAAGTGGGAAGCCATGCCCCGACAGAGAAGCGGGCGCATCCTACGCTGGGATGCGCCCGCTTCGTGCCACAACCCGGGCGGCGATTACCTCGAGGCGAGCTTGAGGCCGCCGGCTTCGACGCGCTTGACGCCCTTGATCTGCTTGGCGACCTCGACGGCCTTGTCCTTCTGCGCCTGACTGGTGACGGCGCCCGTGAGGGTCACGACGCCATCGACGGTTTCGACCTTGATGTCCAGGCCCGACACGTTCTCGGTGGCCAGCAGGTCGGCCTTCACCTTGGTGGTGATCCAGGTGTCGGTAACGGGCTGTGAGGAGTCGTTCTGTGCGTTTTCCTCGGGCTCGTTCGGCGGGTTGTCTGCCAGCACATGGCCGGCAGAAAAGAGCAGTGCAGTGGCGAACGTGGCCGCCAGCAGGGAAGGGGTGCGTGCGTGCTTCATGGGAGATGCCTCCTTGTGGTGTCGCGCCGCCAGTCTCGTGGCGCCTCCGTACAGTGCATGTGAAATGCGCCGAGATGTTCAGCCAGCGGTTGCACGGGATTCATCCTGGTGCACGCCAGGTCGACACGTGCGATCCACTAAGATGGTCGCATCACTCCCTGCCCGCATGCACGCATGAACGCTCCCCTCCGCGTCGCCCTGGTCGGTTATGGTTTCGTCGGCAAGGTGTTCCATGCGCCGCTGATCCAGGCCACCCCCGGCCTGGTCCTGCACACCGTCGTCTCGCGCGATGCCGGCAAGGTGCATGCGGACTGGCCCGATGTGCAGGTCGTGGGCGATCCCGACGCGGCCTTCGCCGATCCTGCCGTGGACGTGGTGGTGATCGCCTCGCCGAACGACTCGCACGCGCCACTGGCGATGGCCGCGCTCGCGCAGGGCAAGCATGTCGTGGTCGACAAACCGTTCACGGTGACGCTGACCGGAGCGCGCGATGTCGTCGACGCGGCACGCAGGGTGGGCCGCCTGGTCAGCGTGTTCCAGAACCGGCGCTGGGACGGGGATTTCCTCACCGTGCAGCGCCTGGTCGGTGACGGCACGCTCGGGCGCGTGGCGGAATTCCATTCGCACTTCGACCGCTTCCGCCCCGTCGTGCAGGACCGCTGGCGCGAGCACGATGCGCCCGGCGGCGGCCTGTGGTACGACCTGGGACCGCACCTGATCGACCAGGCTGTGCAGTTGTTCGGCCTGCCCGAGGCGATCAGCGTCGATATCGCACGCCTGCGCGATGGCGCGCAGGCGCCGGACTACGTGCACGCGACGCTGCGGTATCCCACCCATCGCGCGCACCTGCACGCGGGCACGCTGGTGGCGGGCAACGGCCTGCGCTTCGCCGTGCATGGCACGCGCGGCAGCTACCTCAAGCACGGCCTGGACGTGCAGGAAGACCAGCTGCGCGCCGGCGTGGTCCCGGGCGCGCCAGGCTGGGGCGTGGATACCCGCGCGGGCGAGCTCGTGCGTGAGCACGACGGACGCCTCATGGCGGAAGTCGCCCATGCAGAAGCCGGTGACTATCGCCGCTACTACGCCGCACTCCGCGATGCCGTCCTGCAGGGCACCGCACCGCCGGTGACGCCACAGCAGGCGCTGGACGTCATGCGGCTGATCGAACTGGGGGTGCGGAGCAGCGAGGAACAGCGCAGCCTTCCCGTGGACTGACCTCGCTGCTGTAGGAGCGACGTCAGTCGCGACCGCACGCGATCCGCTCTATGGAATGATCAGGGTGCATGCGCAGGTGGGTCGCATGGAGAAATGCAACGACGTGCCGGTTCTGCGGTCGCGACTGACGTCGCTCCTACAAAAAAGCAGGGCACTCAGGCCACCACGTGCCCGCGATAGGTCCGGTGATGCGCCATCGCCAGCATGGCCTGGTCTTCATGCGTATCGCCATAAGCATGGATGGCGGCGTAGGCCCGCGGATCGCACAGCGTGTGCACGCGGCGCACCTTTTCCTCGCCGACGCATTGCGGGCCCGCGTAACCGGTGATGCGTCCGCCGCGCTCCGCCAGAACGGAGCACAGCAGCTCGACGCCCTGACCAGCGCACCACGGCGCCAGATAGACATCCAGCCCTCCGGACACCACCACGACGCGGTCGCCGCGCTGGCGATGCCACGCCAGCCGCGCCATGGCCTCCTGCCGCAGCACGCCGGGCAGCACATCGCGTGCAAACGCAGAGCCCTGCGCCCGCAGACGTTCCGCATCCACCCCACGCAGACCCATCTGCACGATGCTGGCACGGGTGGGATTGCCCGCCACCCAGCCACGCCGGTAGCCGAACACCACCGGCGCCAGCAGCACGCCGCCGGCGAGCAGACGCGGCCGTGCGACCGCGTAACGCATGAACGCCGGAAACGTCTCGCGCGTGGTCAGCGTGCCGTCGAAGTCGAACAGGGCCAGGTCGGGCACGTGCGGGGGCTCACTCGGACGCGGCAGGCGTGTGTTCCATTTCCTCGGCGATCATCTTCTGCATGGCAGGCATCATGGCACCCATCCGCTCCTGCACCGCGTGCATGGTGTTCTGCATCACCATCGGCATCTTCTCGATGACGGCCTGGCCAGCCGGGGTACGGTAGAACGCCAGCATGCCATGGATCTCGTCCTCACTGAACGACTTGCTGTAGATGTCGACGTACATCGGCGCCATCACGTCCCAACCCATCTCCTGCTTCATCAGCGCGGTCATGCGGGCACTGAAGCGCTGCATCCGGGCCTGGGTCTCCGGCGTCACGTCGTCGCCCAGCGCCTGTTGCATCGAACCGGCATACATGGATTCCATCTGGCCGTACACCTGCTCCAGCATCTGGCGTGCCCGGGTCACCTCCAGCAGTTCGTGCACGGAGGCCTCACTGGCGGGCGCTGCGTGCACGGTGGCAGGCGCGATCACGACGAACAACAGGCACAGCATCCACTTCTTCATGCGTATTCCCTCACCGCGCCGACCTTGGCGCCGCCGCAGCATACGGCATCCCGACTGCGGGCTAGGTGTCGCCTTCCAGCAGCCGCGCCCCCGGCCCCTCGTCGGCCAGCTCGTCCCAGGGATTGCGCAGCGGGCACGCCTTCAACGACAGGCAACCGCAGCCGATGCAACCATCGAGCTGGTCGCGCAGACGGATCAGGCTGTTGATGCGGGCGTCCAGTGCATCCCGCCAGCGTGCCGAAAGTCTCTTCCAGTCGGCGGCGGTGGGCGTGCGGTTCTCCGGCAGCGACGACAGCGCCGCCTGGATTTCCGCCAGGGGAATGCCGGTGCGCTGGGCCACCTTGATCACCGCCACGCGACGCAGCACCTCGCGCGGGTAGCGGCGCTGGTTGCCGGCGTTGCGCCAGCTGTGGATCAGCCCTTTGGACTCGTAGAAATGCAGGGTGGAGACCGCGACGCCCGCGCGCGCGGCCACCTGGCCGACGGTGAGTTCCGTTTCGATGGGAGGATGCTGTTTTCCCGGCATGGCGCATTGACCTCAAGAATGCTTGAGGTTCTACCCTGTCGTCCCGCCTCCTGGCAACCCATCCCCATGCAAGATCCGCTTCATCTGGCCCTGCTGTACGGCAGCACGCGCGAGGGCCGCTTCTGCGACACCGTCGCGGACTGGCTGCGTGCGCAGCTCGCCTTGCGGCGCGACTTCACCGTCGACGCCATCGATCCCGCCCTGCTCGACCTGCCCCACCGCCACGGCGGCGCACCGAGTGCCGACCTGGTGAATCTGCAACAACGCATCTGGCGCGCGGACACCTTCGTGGTGGTGGTGCCGGAGTACAATCACGGCTACCCCGCTGCGCTGAAATTCGTGATCGATTCGGTCCAGGCCCACTGGCAGGCCAAACCGGTCGCGTTCGTCGCCTATGGGGGCCACAGTGGCGGCATCCGCGCAGCGGAACAGTTGCGGCAGGTGTTCTCCGGCCTGCATGCGGTGCCGGTGCGCGATGGCGTGTACTTCACCCAGGCGTGGGACCGCTTCGACACCGGAGGCAGGCCGCGCGACGGCGACGCCAGCGCACGCGCCGCCCGCCGCATGCTGGACCAGCTGGCCTGGTACGGCCACGCGCTCCGCCAGGCGCGTACGGCCTGGCCCTATCCCGCCGGCTGAGCCGGTACGTTTTCCCCGGCGCGCCGATGCGCGCCCACGATGGACCGACCGATGTTCCGATTCTTCGAAACCCGCATCAATCCGTATCCGAAGGGCGAGCCGACCACGCCGCCGCGGAAGCTGCTGCCGTTCCTGCTGCACTACTCGCGTCCGCTGCTGCCGTGGCTGCTGGCGATGTCGGTGCTGACCGGCGTGATCTCCGCGCTGGAGATCACCTTCTTCGACTACATGGGCCAGCTGGTCGACTGGATGGGCAGCACCGGCCGCGACAGCTTCCTGCAGGTGCACGGGGAGAAGCTGCTGTGGATGGGCCAGCTGGTGGTGGTGGCCTACCCGCTGCTGGTGCTGGTGCAATCGCTGATCATCCACCAGACCATCTTCGGCAACTACCCGATGATCGCCCGCTGGCTGTCGCACCGCTACCTGCTGCGGCAGAGCGTGGGCTTCTTCCAGGACGAGTTCGCCGGCCGCATCTCGCAGAAGGTCATGCAGACCGCATTGTCGATCCGCGAGACGGTGATGAAGCTGATGGACGTGTTCGTCTACGTCGTCGTCTACTTCGTCGGCACCGTGGTGCTGGTGGCGCAGGCCGACGTGTGGCTGGTGCTGCCGCTGGTCGTCTGGCTGGCCAGCTACCTGGTGCTGGTGTTCCATTTCGTGCCGCGCCTGCAGAAGGTGTCGATGGCGCAGTCGGACGCGCGCGCGCAGATGACCGGCCGCATCGTCGACAGCTACACCAACATCCAGACCATCAAGCTGTTCGCCCACACGATGCGCGAGCAGGACTACGCCCGCGGCGCGATGGACGAGTTCATGGTCACCGTGCACGCGCAGATGCGGCTGGTCACCCAGCTGACCGTCGCCCTGCATACGCTCAACGCCTTCCTGCTGGCCAGCGTGGCCGGCGTGGCGATCTGGGCCTGGCTGCAGGCCTCCATCTCGATGGGCGCCATCGCGGTGGCCATCGCGCTGGTGATGCGCATCCGCTCGATGTCGGACTGGATCCTGTGGGAAGTGGCCGGCCTGTTCGAGAACATCGGCACCGTCGAGGACGGCATGGGCACGCTGGCCCAGCCGCTGGCCATCGCCGATGCGAAGGACGCGAAAGACCTGGTGGTCGCGCAAGGCGAGATCCGCTTCGACCACGTGAAGTTCCACTACGGCCGCGAGGCCAAGGTGATCGACGACCTGTCGCTGGTGATCAAGCCGGGCGAGAAGGTCGGCATCGTCGGCCGCTCGGGCGCCGGCAAGTCGACGCTGGTGAACCTGCTGCTGCGCTTCTACGACGTGGAAGGCGGTCGCATCCTCATCGACGGCCAGGACGTGGCGCACGTCACCCAGGAGTCGCTGCGCCGGAACATCGGCATGGTTACCCAGGACACTTCGCTGCTGCACCGCTCGATCCGCGACAACATCCGCTATGGCCGGCCGGATGCGAGCGAGGAGGAACTGCTGGAGGCATCACGGCGCGCGCATGCGGATGAGTTCATCCGTGGGCTGACCGATGCCAAGGGCCGCAGCGGCTACGACACCCAGGTCGGCGAGCGCGGGGTGAAGCTGTCCGGCGGCCAGCGCCAGCGCGTGGCGATCGCGCGCGTGCTGCTGAAGGACGCACCGATCCTGGTGCTGGATGAAGCCACCTCGGCGCTGGACTCGGAGGTCGAGGCCGCCATCCAGGAACAGCTGTACGCCCTGATGGAAGGCAAGACCGTCATCGCCATCGCGCACCGCTTGTCCACCATCGCCGTGCTCGACCGCCTGGTGGTGATGGACGGCGGCCGCGTGATCGAAAGCGGCAGCCACGAGGAACTGCTCCAGCAGGATGGCCTGTACGCCGCGTTGTGGCGCCGCCAGTCCGGTGGTTTCATCGGCGTGGATCTGGAAGACGCGGAAGCATGACGATGGACGATGGACATAGGGTGGGCCTTGGCCCACCGCCGCCGTGCCGGATCGCTCGCGACAGATGGCATGTGGATGATGGTGGGCCAAGGCCCACCCTACGAAGCTCGTCTCGGCATGAAAAAGCCGCCGGTTTCCCGGCGGCTTTCTCTTTATCGAGCGAAGCTCAGGATAGCCAGCTGCGCGCCTGCGCCTTGTTCGCGTACCACAGCAGGAACAGCGCGATCGCCAGCAGCACCGCCGGCATCACCAGCCCCACGGGACCATAGGCCGACCACGCCGGGGTCACCACGTAGGCACCGATCATCTGCACCAGCAGGGCGATCAGCGACAGCAGGAACATCGTCGCCGCCCACTTCTTCTTCAGCAGCATGCCCAGCGCCCCCAGCACGCCGGCGAACACCGCCACAGCGAAGGCGATGTTGAGCCAGCCGGGCGTGGCCTCGTAGACCTGGCGTTGCGCATCGGTCATCGCCGCCAGCTGTTCGGCGGACATGTTGACCTGCAGGTACCACATCGCCACGCCGATCAGGTTCCAGACCAGCGCGAACAGGCCGATGATCCAGAAGCCGAGCGGGCGCTTGGGTGCCGCGGTGGTGGTCGTGTTCATCTCCCCTCCCCAGGGTTGGTTGTCGGACCGGGGCCGAGCATACCCCTGCCCGTGGCGATACGCGCGTTACGGTCCCGCGACGCCGTCAAGCTTCATCCTGACCCCACGCATCCACCGCGACCATGCCGTCGTCGTCCACGCTCACCCGCACTTCGATCGGGCGGCAGCAGACGTGGCAGTCCTCGATGTAGCGCTGGTCGCCGGCCGAATCGTCCACCACCAGGGTGATGGTTTCACCGCAGTACGGGCAGGCGATGTCGGCGGTCGGCAGGTGCGGCATCAGGCCGACCCCAGCGGCGTCACCGACGCGATGCGGTCCAGCCACAGGTAATGGGTAACATCGGGTCGGCGGTGGTCGTCGATGCGCACCACCGCATTGAAGCCCTCGTGGCCGTCGCCATCGCGGAACACCTGCACGCTGGGGCGCGTGGTGACCACGCCGGTGATCGATCCGCCCTCGGTGAGGTGCAGTTCCACTACCGCCTCGTCGGGCAACTGCGATACCAGCGCCTCCATCCGCGCGATGTCCTCCTGCCGGGTATACAGATGTTCGGGTGCCGCGCTCATGGACCACCTCCTTGCGGGCGCCACGCTACGCGCGCCGCGGTAAACCCTCGTGAAGCCTCAACGCAGCAGGCGCAGGACATCCTCGGCCGCCGCCTCGGACGAGGCCGGGTTCTGGCCCGTCACCAGCTTGCCGTCGGTGACCACGTACGACTGCCACACCGGGCCCCGCTCGTAGTGCGCACCGTTCTTCTTCAGCGCATCCTCCAGCGAGAACGGCACCACGCTGGCCAGGCCCACGGCCTCCTCCTCCTCGTCGGAAAACGCGGTGACCCGCTTGTCCTTCACCAGCGGCTCGCCCAAGGCGCCACGGGTATGCCGGAACACCGCCGGGCCGTGGCAGACCGCGGCCACGGGCTTGCCGGCGGAGAAGGCCTGTTCGATCAGCCGGATCGAATCCGCGTCCTCGGCCAGATCCCACAGCGGGCCGTGGCCGCCGGGATAGAACACGGCGTCGAACGTCTCGTCCAGCACGTCCTTCAGCCGGCGCGTGTTGGCCAACGCCGACAGCGCCTCGGCATCCTCGTTGAAGCGCACGGTGGCCGCGGTCTGCGCATCGGGCGCATCGCTCTTGGGGTCCAGCGGCGGTTGCCCGCCCTTGGGCGAGGCCAGCACCAGCTGCGCGCCGGCATCCTTGAACACGTAGTACGGTGCGGCGAATTCCTCCAGCCAGAAGCCGGTCTTGTGCCCGGTATCGCCCAGGCGGTCGTGCGACGTCAGTACCATCAGGATCTTCATGGAATGTCCTCCAATGCAGGCCCGCAGACTGGCACTGCGGGCGATAAGACCGGGTGATCAGCCCTGCTTCACCGCATGCCCGCCGAATTCGTTGCGCATGGCCGCCAGCAGCTTGTCGGCGTAGGAATCGTCGTCGCGCGAGCGCAGGCGTTCCAGCAGCGACAGGGTGATCACCGGCGCGGAGACGTTCAGGTCGATGGCCTCGGCGACGGTCCAGCGGCCTTCGCCGGAATCGGCCACGTACGGCGCGATGCCGTCCATCTGCGGATTCTTCTTCAGCGCATCGGCGGTCAGGTCCAGCAGCCACGACCTCACCACGCTGCCATGGCGCCAGATCTCCGCCAGCGCCCCCAGGTCGAAGTCCATCGTCTGCTTGTGCTTGAGGATGGCGAAGCCTTCGGCATAGGCCTGCATCATTCCGTACTCGATGCCGTTGTGGATCATCTTGGCGAAGTGGCCGGCGCCGCTCGGCCCCACGTGGCCCCAGCCGGTCTGCGGCGTGGGTGCCAGCGTGGCGAACACCGGCTGCAGGCGCGCCACCGCGTCGGCATCGCCGCCGATCATCAGGCTGTAGCCCTCCGCCAGGCCCCACACGCCACCGCTGGTGCCGCAGTCGATGTAGTGGATGCCGGCCTCGGCCAGCTGCGCGCCGCGGCGCTGGGTGTCCTTGTAGTTGGAATTGCCGCCGTCGATCACCGTGTCGTCGGCGGCCAGCAACGGGCGCAGTAGCGCGATCGTGTCGTCCACCACCTGCCCGGCCGGCACCATCAGCCAGACGACGCGCGGCGTGGGCAGCGCGGCGACCGCGTTCTGCAGGTTCGCGTGCGGAACGATCCCGCGCGCCTCGGCCTGCTGGCGCGCCGCCTCGCCGGGGTCGTAACCGCGTACCGTGTGTCCGCCGCGTACCAGCCGTTCGGCCATGTTGGCGCCCATGCGCCCCAGCCCGATCATCGCGAGTTCCATATGTACTCCCGTGCGTTCAACGAAAAGAAAGGGGTGCGCCATTGTCGCCGCGCGGCGTGGCGACGACATGCACCGATGTGCGTACCCGACGCCTCATGGCGCCTGCAGCCAGTCGCGCAGTACCGCGGTGGTCTCCTGCGGCACTTCCATCGGCGGCAGGTGGCCGCAGCGCGCGAACACATGCAGGCGCGCGCCGGGGATGCGTTCGTGCAGCAGCCACGATTCCTCCGGCAGGGTCATGCGGTCGTCCTCGCCCACGCCGATGAGCGTGGGCACGGCGATGGCGGGCAGCAGCGGCAGCGAATCGGGGCGGTCGATGATGGCGCGCTGCTGCCGCAGGAAGGCATGGCGGCCGACGCGCTGCGCCATCGCCATCACCGCGTCACCCACCTCGCTCTCCACCCGACTCTCATGCACCAGCTGCGGCAGCAGCTTGCGGGTGACGCCGGCAAAGCGTCCGGATTCGGCCAGCGCCAGGCCGGCCTTGCGCACGGCCCGCCGCTTCGGCGGATCGGTGCGCGCGCTGGTGTCCAGCAAAGCCAGACGCGCCACGCGCTCCGGTGCCTGGCGCAGGATCTCGAACGCGACATAGCCGCCCATGGACAGCCCGGCCAGCGCAAACACCGGGGGCGCAGCATCCAGCACGCGCGCGGCCATGCCGGCCACGCTGTCGTCCAGGGTCAGGTCGGCGTGATGGACCGGCGTCAGGTCGGCCAGCGCGGCCGCGGGGTCGCGCCACAGGCGCGCATCGCACAGCAGGCCGGGCAGCAGGACCAGGGGAAGGGAAGCCATCCGCATAGTGTAGGCGCGGCCCCGCCGGCCGACCGGCGGCCACCGCCGACGGTCCGTTCCACATCCGCAACACACGCCGCTGCGTAAGCTGTCCGGGTTTACGGAAGCCTTCCCATGCATGTCCTGATCACCGGCGGTACCGGCTTCATCGGCCAGGCGCTCTGCGCCGCGCTGCTGCAGGCCGGCCATACCCTCAGCGTGCTGACGCGCGATCCCGCCCGCGCGCGGTCCCAGGTGCCGCCCGCCGCGCGGGTGCTGGCGTCGCTGGACGAGGCGCGCGATGTGGAGGCGGTGGTCAACCTGGCCGGCGAACCGTTGATGGCCGGACGCTGGAACACCACGCGCAAGGCGGCCTTCCGGGCCTCGCGGCTGGACACCACGCGCGGGCTGATCGGCTGGATGGCGCGGCAATCGGTCCGCCCGCGCGTCCTGGTCTCCGGTTCGGCCATCGGCTATTACGGCCCGCGCGGGGACGAAGCGCTGGACGAATCCGCCGCCCCCGGCAACGACTTCGCCGCCCACCTCTGCCGCGACTGGGAAACCGAAGCGATGCAGGCCGAGGGCCTGGACGTGCGCACCTGCCGCGTGCGCACGGGCATCGTGCTGGGTGCCGACGGCGGCGCACTGGCGAAGATGCTGCCGCCGTTCCGGCTGGGCGCGGGCGGCCCGATGGGCGATGGCCGGCAGTGGATGAGCTGGATCCACCGCCACGATCTGGTGGGAATGATCCAGTGGCTGCTGGAACGCGACCAGGCCGGCGGCGCCTACAACGGCACCGCGCCTACGCCGGTGACCAACCGCGATTTCGCCCGCACCTTGGGCGCGACGTTGAACCGGCCCGCACTCATCCCCACCCCCGCCTTCGCCCTGCGCCTGGGCTTCGGTGAAATGGCCGAGTTGCTGTTGACCGGCCAACGCGTGCTGCCCGCGCACGCGCTCGCGGAGGGCTTCGCCTTCCGCTTCCCCACGCTGGAGAGGGCGCTGGACGACCTGCTGCGCCCGTGACATCGCCCCCGGGTCATGCGCCCCGGCAGCCGTCAATGGATCTTGTGGGCCCTCGCGATACCGTCAGCGAGAGGAGAGCGGACCTTTCTGGGTCTCGCGCTATCCTTAGTGTGAGAAGAACGGACCTTTTTGGGCCTCGCGATACCCTTAGTGAGAGAAGAGCGGACCTATTTCGTTCTCGCGCCACCCTTGGTGAGAGAAGAGCGGACCTTTTTGGTCCTCGCGACACCCTTAGTGAGAGAAGAACGGACCTTTTTGGTCCTCGCGACACCCTTGGTGAGAGAAGAGCGGACCTTTTTCGGTCTCGCGATAGCCTTAGTGTGAGAAGAGCGGGTCATGCCCACCCTCCGTCCCTACCATCCCAACGATGCCGCCGCGCTGACCGCGCTGTACGTCCGCTCCGTGCGCCATTACGGGCCGCGGGCATACACACCCGAGCAGGTTGCGGTGTGGGCGGCGACCGCGGATGTCGCCCACACGGCGGCGCGCTGCGGCGATGGACGCCACGTGGTGGTGGCGCAGGATGAGGCCGGCAGGCTCCTCGGGTTCGCCGACCTGGAGGCCGACGGTCATCTCGACATGCTGTACGTCGCGCCGGAAGCCGAAGGCCTGCACGTGGGCTCGCAACTGTATGCCGCGCTCGAAACGCATGCACGGCGCCGCGGCCTGCACCGGATCTTCGTCGAAGCCAGCGAACTCGCCCGCCCCTTGTTCGAACGCCGCGACTTCACCCTGCTCGGCCGCAACGACCTGGTGCTGGACGGCGTGGACATCCACAACTACCGGATGGAGAAGCGATGGTGACGCCTCCGCACGCACGTCGCTGCATCGCGAACACCCGCACTCAGTCCAGTCGACCGCTCGCAATGCCCTGTCCTGCTCCCCGCAGGAACTCACGCAGATGATCGTGCCCTTCCGCTTGCAGGCTGTGATCTGCGCCGGGGTACACCACCAGACCGATGTTCTGCTTGCCAGCCGCCCGGGCCGCACGCAGGACTTCGTGCGCGGACGCGGCCGGTACGCTGCTGTCACGCTCACCGAATCCGATGATCACCGGAATCCCTAGGGCGAGGTAGTCGACCAGGGGCGCGTGATCGAAGGTATCGAACCAGTAACGGTACGGATGACCGCGCCATAGCGCCTCCGCGCTGTCGGGATGCCGCGCGATGTCCTTCCATGCCGCTTCCACGACATCCGCGCCCATCAGCGAAGAAAGGTTGTCGCGCATGCTCCAGCCGCCATCTCCGACCACGATCAGGTGGGTGATGTCGCTACGCGCGCGTGCAACCCGGGCAGCGAGCGCGCCGCCTTCGGATCCCCCCACCAACACCACGTTCTTCCAGCGCCCAGGCTCCGCTGCCAGCGTCCGCGAGACGAATTCCATGTAGTCCGCCATCCAGTGCCGCGGCAGGTTCCATGCCCTGAATGCACGCGAGCAGGTGTCGCTACCGCCCCTCTGCGCCTGGCCCGACGCCACGTGCCGTTTGTTGAGCGCCATAAAACGAGCGGGGATAGCCATGCCATCCGCGAGTGTCGGTAACCAATAACGCGCAAGATCAGTGCACCCCGATCCGCCATAGGTGAACACCAGCGTATCCACCGCCGCCGGATCGCCCCGCACGATTTCGTATACGGTGGACGTGCCCCCGTCAGAAAAGCGGAAGGCCTTGCCACTGGCCGGCGTCTGGGCCATGACAGGACACAGCATGATCGTGAGCAATACACCGAATATTCCCTTCATGCCCCACCTCCATGCGTAAGCCGTCCCCGGATCATCGCATCTTTCGCGCCTGCATCTCCCGCGCCTGCCGCGCCATGTCTTCGTAATGCGCACGCAGGTCGTCGAGTTCCTTCTCCTCCAGCTCCTCCAGGTCCAGCAGCGCGTTGTTGGCGCTGCGCGAGACGCGGATCAGTTCGTCCAGCTTGATCTGCATGGCCTCGGTGTCGCGGTTCTGGGTGCTCTGGATCAGGAACACCATCAGGAAGGTGATGACCGTGGTCCCGGTGTTGATCACCAGCTGCCAGGTATCGCTGTAGCCGAACAGCGGCCCCGTGACCGCCCAGGCCACGATGATGCCCAGCGCCAGTGCGAAGCAGGCGGGACGGCCGGTGAAGGTGGAGGCTTTCTTGGCCAGGCGGGTGAAGGCGGATGGGCGGCTCATCGGCGGCTCCGGGATCAGGGGTGAACGACGTGGCGCCACTGTAGCCGGAGCCGCGGAACGCCGTGCGGCGGGCCTCATGCCGCTTCGAGGGCAGCCACCGCCCTCGACCCGCCGAGCCTGCACGCCACGCGCGCGTTCGCAGCGCTAGCATCTCGGCATGGATGTCGCCGCCCTAAAACGCCATTGCCGCGCCCTGCCGGGCAGCGTGGAAACGCTGCATGGAGAGCCTTCGAACATCCTGGTGTACGAGGTAGGCGGCAAGCGCTTCGCCTACTTCAAGACCAGCGAGCCCGAGCGCTGGCGTTTCAGCTTCAAGGTGGCGCCGGAGCGCTTCCTGGAGCTGACCGACCAGCCGGGCATCAAGCCCGCGCGCTGGCTGGGCAAACACCGCTGGGTGACCGTGGTGGACGTGTCCTCGGTGCCGGGCGCCTACCTGAAGGACCTGGTGGCGTGGTCGTACCGCCACGCCCTGACGAAGCTGAGCCGGCGCCAGCGCGAGGCCATCGCCGGGGCCGCCGCGGATCCCGGCGACGCCGTCCGCTGACGGGCGCGCAGGCCGGATGCATCTTCATCTCCGATGCTGTCGATTCCGGCCCCGCCGGTTCGTCGGAGAACACGAGCAGGCCGTGCCGGCCCTGCACCCGACCACCCGAGGAGCCCACCATGAACGTCAATCCGTACCTGATCCTCAACGGCGACTGCGAGGCCGCCTTCACCTTCTACGCGCAGGCGACCGGCGGCGAACTGGGGCCGATGATGCGGTTCGACGGCATGGAGGGCTGCGGCGACATCCCGCCCGAATACGGGCAGAAGATCATGCATACGCACGTGATGTTCGGGCAGACCGTGCTGATGGGATCGGACAACCACCCGGCACAACCCTACGAGGGCGTGAAAGGGTGCTCGGTGTCGTTGTCGGTGGACAGCATCAAGGAGGCCGAGCGCATCTTCGCCGCGCTGTCCGACGGCGGCCAGGTGACCATGCCACTGGCACAGACGTTCTGGGCGGTGCGCTTCGGCATGCTGGTGGACAGGTTCGGCGTGCCGTGGATGATCAACTGCGAGAAAGATGCGTGATGACGGTACGGACGCGGCGTGGACGCCATGTTGACTGCCTACGTTGCGCTGCGGCTTTCACCGGCCGTAGCGCCGTGGTCTGATGCACGCCATGTCCACGACATCGTCCACCCATCGCGCGATCGATGCCGTCTGGCGCATCGAATCGGCGCGCGTGATCGCCGGTCTTGCCCGCATGCTGCGCGACCTGGACCTGGCCGAGGAGCTGGCGCAGGACGCGCTGGTCGCCGCGCTAGAGACCTGGCCCCGTGACGGCGTGCCGGACAATCCGGGGGCGTGGCTGATGACCACCGCCAAGCGCCGCGCGATCGACCGCCTGCGCCGCCTGCAGTTGCTCGACCGCAAGCACGAAGAACTCGCGCGCGAACTGGAAGACATCCAGGACGAACGCCGCAGCCGCGACGAGGACGCGCTGGACCACGACATCGACGACGACCTGCTGCGGCTGGTGTTCGTCTCGTGCCACCCGGTGCTGTCGATGGACGCGCGGGTCGCACTGACGCTGCGCCTGCTGTGCGGCCTGACCACGGACGAGATCGCACGCGCGTTCCTCGCGGCGGAGCCGACGGTAGCGCAGCGCATCGTGCGCGCCAAGCGCACGCTGGCCGAAGCCGACGTGGCGTTCGAAGTGCCCCGCGGCGACGCGTTGCAGGAACGCCTGGCCAGCGTGCTGGGTGTGGTCTACCTGGTGTTCAACGAAGGCTATGCGGCCACCAGCGGCGATGATTGGGTGCGGCCGGCGCTGTGCGAGGAAGCGTTGCGACTGGGCCGCATGCTGGCCGCGCTGACGCCGCGCGAACCCGAGGTGCACGGGCTGGTGGCGCTGATGGAGATCCAGGCCTCGCGCCTGCACGCGCGCGTGGGCAAGGACGGCGAAGCCGTGCTGCTGCTCGACCAGGACCGCAGCCGTTGGGACCAGCTGCTGATCCGGCGCGGCCTGGAGGCGCTGGCGCGCGCGGAGCAACTGGGCGGCGCCTTCGGCCCATATGCGTTGCAGGCCGCGATCGCCGCATGCCACGCCCGCGCGCGCACGGCCGACGCCACCGACTGGGTGCGGATCGCCACGCTGTACGCAGCACTGGCCCAGGTGAATCCGTCGCCGGTGGTCGAACTGAACCGTGCGGTCGCGGTGTCGATGGCGACCGGACCGGCGAGCGCGTTGCCTCTGGTGGACCGGCTGCAGGACGATCCGGCGATGAAGCACTACCACCTGTTGCCCAGCGTACGCGGCGACCTGCTGTTCAAGCTGGCGCGGCACGACGAAGCGCGCGCCGAGTTCGAGCGCGCCGCCGCGATGACCCGAAACGCGCGCGAGCAGGCCCTGCTGCTGGCGCGCGCGCGCGAATGCGCCGCGGCGGGCTGAGGCGCGCTACATCCAGCGCGACAGGCGGATTTCCGGCCCGGCGAGCGCCGCGGTCTGGTCGTATTCCAGCTCGCGCAGTTCCTGCGAGGTGTACTTCACCAGGTCGCTGACCTTCAGGCGGCGCCGGTCGCCGGCGCCACCGCGCAGCATCCGCCGCCAGTTCTTCACCAGCGCGTAGGTGAAGGCACCATGCTGGATCGCGCCGTGTTCGTACTCGTAGGCGAACTCGCCCTCCTGGCAGGCATAGACCAGCAGCGGCATGTACGGCCCCTTGTGGCCCAGCGCCTTGCGCAGCTGGCGCGCTTCGCCCAGCGGCAGCGTGCGTACCGGCAGCGCGTAGCCCAGGCGCCCGCTCATGTCGCCCAGCGGCATGGTGTCCTGGTCCACGGCCAGCTGCTTGCGCTCGGCGACCTCCAGTTCGCGCGGCACCCACATCTCGCGCGCGGCGTCCCACTTCAGCGCGCGATGGCGGATGTCGTCGGGCGGATTGAGGCCGCGCATGCGCGCGGGGCCGCCCTTGGCCATGCCGCCGGAATGGCAGCAGTCCAGCAGGATGCTGAAGTCCACGTCGTACGGCAGCTGCACGTAGCGCTCGAACAGCCAGTCGTCGGTGAGCGCGGTGTCCTCGGTCCAGTCGAAGTCGTAAGGCACCAGCGTCTCGTCCATGCGGTCCACCCGGTCGCCCAGCCCGTAGGTGGGCAGCTGCGCGCCGTGGCCGCTGTAGTACAGGATGCGCTGGTCGCCGGAACGCACTCCGTCCAGCAGCCAGTCCACGCGCTCACGGATGCCGTCGGCGGTGGCCCGCTCGTCCAGCACCACGCGGATGTCGCCGGCGTCGAAGCCCTGTTCCTGCAGCATGGCGCTCATCAGGAACACGTCGTTGACGCAGCCGGCCAGCCGCTGGTCCGGATCGGGATAGTCGTTGATGCCGATCAGCAGCGCGCGCTTGCGCGGCGTGGCCACGCGCGCGGACACGGGGCGCTGTTCGCGCAGCGCACGGGTGATGCGCGCGGTCTCGTCGTTGAGCACGTCGTACCAGAACGTGCTGACGGCCTGCGGATGGCGCAGGTATTCCTCCGCCGCGTGGTCGGCATTGCCGGGAATGTCGAAGTGCGTGTCCACCTGGCGGAAGTTGTCGGCCGCGATCGAGACGCGCGCCGTGAACACCGAGTCGAAGCGGTTGTACAGGTGGTACCAGAAGCGCGCCTTCTCGATGGCGCTGAGGCGCCCGGCCTGGTACTCGCCGCGCACGAACGGATTGCCGATCTGCGAGCCCAGCGAGACGAAGTAGCGCCCGCTGGCGGTGGCACGCGACTCCTCGTGGGTGAAGGTGTCGTAGCAGACCAGCGAGCCCAGGCTGTGGCCGAGCACGACATGCGGCTTCACCGCCTCGATGCGCTCGACCAGGCGATCGCGCGTCTGCTTGCGGAAGGCGGGACTTTCGACCCACTTCACCACCATGCCCGCGGTGTGCCGCAGGCGCGAATCGTCGCCGCGCGCGCGTCGGAACGGGGCGGTGATGCCGTTGGCCAGCAGGCGCGCGAGGGCTTCCAGCGTGTCGCCCAGTCCCACCTTGTGCTGGGCGAAGATGTCGTCGTAGTGGCAGTACTGGATGTCGAGCGTGCGTTCGGCATCGACCTGCCGGCACGCCTCGTGGATCGCGGCCTCCCAGGCCTGCTGCCACGCCCCGCCGGGCGGGTGCTGGCCCACGCCGTGTACGCAGAGGATCCGTAGTGCGGTCGCCATCGCTGCTTCCCTCGCTGGAGTGGTCCCGGCATCCGCGCAGGCGACGGTTGTCGCAAGGCGTGGAGGCCCGGACGACAGTATCGGAGGGTCACGTCGCATGCCGTGACACACGCAGCACTCCGTCGCCGCAGGCGACCGGCTTCTCGGAGGAAGCCGCCGCGCGGCAGGGATCGCGCGGCTCTTCCTGTCCAACGCCGGTGGGCGGCCGGAGCGGACAGGCTGCCCCGGCGCCGGCTCAGGCCTGGGGACCGAGATAGTCCAGCTTGCCCAGCGGTACGCCGTTGTGGCGCAGGATCGCGTAGGCGGTGGTGGCGTGGAAGAACAGGTTGGGCAGGACGAAGCCCAGCAGGTAGCCGCGGCCGTCGAACTTCAGCTCACCGCGCGTGCGCGTGGTCAGCGTGATGCTGCGGTCCTCGCTGCCTTCCAGCGCAGCCTCGTCGAAGGTACGCAGATAGGCGCTGACCGCATCCAGTCGCGCGTACAGTTCCTCGAATGTGGTTTCCACATCGTCGAAGCGCGGCGATTCCACGCCGGCGAGGCGGGCGACGGCGAACTTCGCCGTATCCGTGGCGAACTGTACCTGGCGCACCAGCGGAAACATGTCCGGCGCCAGCCGCGACTGCAGCAGGATCGTGGGCTCATAGCCCTTGTCCCGCGCATGCGCCTCGCCTTTCGCCAGCACGTGGCGCAGGTTCGCGAGCGCACGGAGAAGAACAGGGACCGAAGCCTGGTACATCGAAAGGGCGTTGCTCATGGGGCATGTCCGGGAGAGGTGGAAGGCGAGGATAGCCTTGCGGCGGCACGCTGATTAGCCGCCCGGCGCGGGAGACTGCATCCCAGACCCCGCAGGCTGCGATAGCATCATCGGCCCACCTGGAATTCCACCGCCCATGGCCTGGACCGACCTGCTGCGCGATATCCCCGACTTCCCCAAGCCCGGCATCCTGTTCAAGGACATCACGCCGGTACTGGCCGATGGCGATGCGTTCGCCGACGCGATCGCCGCGATGGCCGAGCCGTGGCGTGGCGTGGCGCTCGATGCCGTCGTCGGCGTGGAGGCCCGCGGCTTCATCCTGGGGGCGGCGCTGGCGCGCGAACTCGATGTCGGGTTTGTGCCGGTCCGCAAACCCGGCAAGCTGCCCGGGCATACGCTGTCGCAGGACTACGGACTGGAATACGGACGCGACCGTCTGGAGATCCATGCCGATGCGCTTCCGGCCGATGCGCGCGTCATCGTCGTCGACGACGTGCTGGCGACGGGCGGCACGTTGAAAGCCGCTCTCGTGCTGGTCGAGCGGCAGGGCGCACAGGTCGTGGGCACGGCCGTCCTGGTCGAACTGGGTTTCCTGGGTGCGCGCACCGGCTGGACGCACCCCGCTCCCCTGCACGCCGCTGCCGTTTACTGACGCTGGCGCCGTGCGTGCGCATGGAGCGAACGCACGGCGCGTCCATGGTGAATCAATACACCTCGAGTTCGTAGATGCGTGCGGCCGGATCGCCGTTCTGGGTCGGCGTGCTGATGTTGAGCCGTACGTAGCGCGCCGTGCGCGGAGTGATTGCGTGCGTGGTCACGCTGGCGCTACTGGCGCTCACCGTCGCCACCGTGGTCCATGTGGCGCCGTCGGTGGAGGTCTGCAGCGTGAAGGCCTTGGTATTCCACGCGGTGGCTTCTCCGCCTGCTCCGGCATGCTTGATCACGAAACTACGGACCGTGCGGGACGACCCCAGGTCGACGCGCAGCCACTTCGAGGATGCGAGCGAGCAGAACTTGTCTGTGGTGCCGCCCGAAACGCTGCCGTTGACCGCCTTCGCCGCGCTTTCATTGGCGTTGCACACGATCGATCCCGTCGCAGGCCGATTGAGCGCCAGGTTGGCGCCGACCGTGACCACATTGCTGCGGCTCGCGGTGGCGCCGTCGTCGTCGGTCACTGTCAGCGTGACGGTGTAGGTGCCATTGGCGGCATAGCTGTGGCTGGGGTTGGTTGCCGTGGATGTGGCGCCATCGCCGAAGGTCCACTGCCGCGCAACGATGGTCCCGTCGCTGTCGGTGGATGCGTCCGAGAAAGCCACGGTGGACCCTGCGACGCTGGAGCTGAAGTTGGCGACGGGCGCTGCATTGCCACCAAACACCGCATTGATCGCGCCAGCGTACTGGGCCGTGGTGCCTTGCGACCAGCATGCCTGGATATCGTCGTACAGCCAGATGAAGCCACCGACGATCCCGGCGGAATTCTTCCAGTTCGTCATCTTGCTCTGGACCGTGGCAGGACTGTCTCCCGCCGTACATCCGCTGCCGTGCTTCGACCAGACGCCCGGGTCGACCGCCATGCCCAGCGTGGTGGACCACGTGGCCGGATTGTTGCCGGCACCTCCGTCGTAGACCTGCAGGTGGATGCCGTCGACCTTGCCGGCGAGATTGTCCGCCAGGCTCTTCCAGTAGGTCATGTTGGTGTAGGGCGCCAGCGTGATCGAATAGCCCAGGCCCCACAGCATGTTGCCGAATGCAGTCGACGAGCCCAGGTCGTAGGTGCTCTCGTCATCGAAGTCGATCGCATCGGCGCCGGTGATCTGCTTCAGTGTCTGGAAGTTCTTGTAGAGAACGCTGGTCGGACCGGTGCCCTGCGCAGCGATCAGGTTCTTGATGTTCTGGAAATCGCCCGTGCCCCAACCGCCGACCGAGGCCTCGATGCGGGTAACCGAGGTCGGCGCGGTCTTCAGCGTCGCCAGGCGCGCAGGCCAGCCGGGGTCGCCGATGTAGGTGCCGTTGGAAATGATCGGATCGTTATTGAAGTGCAGATCGCCGTTGGTCTGCACATGCACGCCGAACAGGATCACCGTAGTGAAGCCCGACGCGCGCAGGTCATCCATGACGGCCTGCCCTCCGTGATAGAAGGGCCCGCCGCCATAGATGGCCGAGTCGGCGGAAGCGTGGAACGAAACAAGACAGAGAATCACAGCGAGCAGCAGAGACCGCTTCGTGCGCCGGATCCGGCGGAATCGATCGAACATCGTGAACTCCTTGCGTCGAGATGAATTGGCTGTGCGTGTCGTCGGACCCCTTGCGCATGTGAGCGCTGGAGCGTGACGGGCCGGAGCTTCGACGTGCGCCATCGATCGCGTCAAATTTGGATCGATACAATCGCAAGAAAAACGGTGATTATCGAGTGACTTAAACGCGATGACCCGTGACTTGGCCATGAAAATCAGTGCGATAGCGGGCATCACTCGAGGAGCGCGCACCGGCTCGCCGATCGGTCATCGACATATGCGTCGCGTCGCGCGCTGCAATGCAACAGGACGTCTGCGTGGAAGGTCCGGAGCGGACCGCTGCAATGTCGGTCAGGCCGTGGAAAGAGGGCGGTCAGGCCCGCGGCGCATCGAGGGTGTACATACGCCCCACCGCATTGAGTCCTGCAGAGCATTGCGAAGAAAAAAGCGAGGGGGAGGCATTGCACCTCCCCCTCTGGCGCCGAAGCGCGATGCCTGCCATGTGTCGGGCATGGCAGGCGACAGGGTCGCCCCCCTGGGGAGGGGAGGCGCCCTCTAACTGCCAGACAGGGGACGTCGGCAGATAGACCTAGAGGGTCATGGACGGCCTGCAGACACGTTCAACGGCTGGTCCGTCCTCCCCTCTGGATTTCCTGGCCGGCATCCTCTGGCCCTCGAGGCTTCCGGCGATGTTTCATGACGCCCGCATCGCCCGACTCAGATGCTTGGTGTTGTTGCGATGCAGGTAGCGCTGCACCAGGGCATGCAGGTCCAGCGCACGCGGGTCCTGTGGAGCCAGACACGCCAGCACGCCCTCCCAGTTGCCGTCCTGCGCCCAGCGTATGAAGCGCACGTAGATGCCATGCCACGAACCGAATTCGCGTGGCAGGTCGGACCAGTACGCACCGGTCTGCGCCACCCACAGCACGGCCTCGATGAAACGGCGCGCATTGCCACCCTGACGCGCACGCGCGCCGACCCGGCCCGGCAGGGCCTGCATCAGCACCTTCCATTCGTCTTCGGTCAGGCGCTGCATGATCGGCCACTGACTCGTGGCGCGCGGCCCCAACCCCGGGGGAATGGGCCAGTTTCTGGCGGGTAGCGAGGCCGCGTCGTGGTGGGCATTCCTCACACTGCCTTCGTCCTGCGGGTGCCGCCCCTCCATCATTCCGTCATTCCCCATGCGGGCGACCTCCGGCCATGGCCACCCCCCATCCCTCCGTCGTGACTGACGCCATCCGACTGCAGGCTTCGTTAAACCCGCGCATGACATACTCGTTGCCGATCATCTACGTGGAAATCTCCATGCCGTTCGTTCCCCAGGCCAGCGCGACTCCCTTCGCTCCCGACGGACCGCTCGCACAGAACCTGTGTTACGGCTCGCGTGCGAATCGCCCGCGGGGTCATTTATGGGATGGAATCGTGATGACAGGCCCAGTCCGGACATGACAGCGCGGCGGCAACCAGGCAGCGTTACGGCAAGCACCCGCCTGGACCCGTGGACGCAAGGCGACGCGGCCATGCCGATGCCGGATGAGGAATCCGTGACCCGCCTGCTGGGTGATGCCGGCAGCGGGAAACCCGACGCGTGGAACCGGATCTATGCGCTGCTCTATCGCGACCTGCATCAGATCGCGCGCGCGCAGATCCGCCAGCAGCGCCGCTCGCACGTACGCTCGCCCACGTCGCTGATCAGCGAGACCTGGCTGAAGCTGGCCAGCGCGGATTTCAGCGTCGAGAACCGCGCGCATCTGGTGGCGCTGGTGGCCAGGGCCATGCGGTTCGTGCTGCTTGATGAGGTACGGCGTGCACTGGCGGAAAAACGTGGCGAGGGCATGGACCTGCTGCCTCTGGACGAGACCACCGAGCCGGTCCAGACCTCGCGGCTGGAGCAGTTGCTGATCCTCGACCAGGCATTGACGGACTTGGGCAAGCTGGACGCCCGTCTGGCCCAGGTGGTGGAGATGCGCTACTTCGGTGGCCTCAGCGAACTGGAGATCGCCGACGTGCTGAAGGTCACCGAACGCACGGTACGGCGCGACTGGCGCAAGGCGCGCGCTTTCCTGTTCAGCCACCTTGGCGAAGGCGAGCTGCCCGAGCAGTGGTAGCCCACGGACACCGGTGCGACCGACGGCGTCCTGATCCACGCCCGTAGGGCGAACTCTGGTGTGTGAACCGATACGAATCCCCTCCTCCGACACGGCCACGCATGCCGGAACACGGTACGCCCGCCGACCCGCCCCGGGTGGCAGCACATGAATCCGACGCAGGATCGCTCTCGCGGGCGATGAGCCTGTTCGATGCGTACTCGGACATGCACGACGAAAACCAGGCTGCCGCCCTGGCCGCCCTGAGGATGCGCGACCGCCCATTGCATGACGCGCTGGTGCGGCTGCTGGTGGCCGACGCACTGGATCATGCACTGGATGTTCCTCCCTGGCAGGTGCACGCGCTGCAGGAAGGCGGACCGGCCCCGCGGCCTCGCCCAGTGGCCCCGGCAGCTGCCCCAGCCTCGCCCGACGCAACGTAGCAGCAGGCGGGCCACCCGCGCGTTCCCGCACGCCGATGCAAGGCGATCCACGCACACTGCATCATGCTGGCGACGCGGGCCGCCACTCGCGCCACACGGGACGCCACCATGTCCATGCAGGCCTATCCTGCGGGGCGCACCGCACTGCTCCTGATCGATCCCTACAACGACTTCCTCGCCGAAGAGGGCAAGTTGTGGCCGCTGGTGGCGGAGGTGGCGCGCCACGTGGATCTGCACGTCCGGCTCGAGGCCGTGCTGTCGTGCATCCGGCAGGCGGGACTGCCCGTGTTCATCGTGCCGCACCACCGCTCCGAACCCGACGACTTCAAGGGCTGGGACCATCCCACGCCCTACCAGCTGGGGGCGGCGCGCATGCAACCTTTTGCCCGCGACAGCTGGGGCGGGCAGTGGCATCCGGATTTCGCCCCGCAGCCCGGTGACATCATCGTCAGCGAGCACTGGGGCAGCAGCGGATTCGCCAACACCGACCTGGACTACCTGCTCAAGCAGCACCGCATCAGTCACGTGATCCTGGTGGGCCTGATCGCCAACACCTGCGTCGAGGCCACGGGCCGGTCCGCGGCTGAATTGGGCTATCACGTGACCCTCGTCCGCGATGCCACCGCCGCCGCCAGCGCGGCCGCGATGCATGCCGCGCACGAGATCAACGCCCCCACGTACGCGCACGCCATCCTGACCACCGAAGGCCTGCTGGACGCGCTCACCGGCCGCGCGCGTTCCTGAGGTGCGGCAAGCTCGAAGGGCCGCCGCGTGCTGTGGCGTGCGTCGCATTCCGGCTCACATTGCCGCCCGCGCACGCGCATCGATGCGTGTTCATCCCTGCATCGACGTGCGGAACTGCGACGGCGTTAGCAACTCCCCCACCCCGGGGGCTCGCTAGCATGGTGGCTCTCCGCCACCACCGCGTCCGTCCCGTACAAGGAGTGTCCATGCCCCCCCATGCCGCCGCCGCCTTCGCCGGCACCTGGCACCTGCTCCCCGAACAATGCGACTACCAGCTGGGGCACCCGCCGCGCAGCGGGCACTACCGCCTCGCCTGCACGGAAGACGGCATGCTCTCGATCAGCTCGGAATGGTTCGGCAAGAACGGCAAGCGGCATCGCGCCGCGTTCGGCGGCCGCGCCGACGGGGCGCCCTATCCGTTCCACGACACGCCGCATGCCGACGCCCTGAGCTTCGAATCGGTCTCGCCCACGCTGCTGCACTCCACCACCTGGCACGATGGCCGCGAGGTGCAGTGGTCGGAACGCGAGCTGGTCGACGGGGATACGCTGGTGATCCGCATGCGCGGCCATCTGAGCGACGGCCGCAGCTACACCAATGTCGGGGTGTTCCGGCGCCAGGCGGACTGACCCGCAGCCTGTACGTCCCGCACGCCGCAACGGCGAAGGGCGCCCTTTCCGGGCGCCCTTCGCTTGTTCCACCCTCAGGCGCGGATACGGCTCAGCGGGTCTGCACGCAGTTCTGCAGCCACAGCACGCGCTTGAAGTCGTCGTAGCGCAGGAACTGCCCCTTGAACGTCACCTTGTCGCCCTTGCGGAAGGTCAGCACGTTGGCCAGCTGGTTGGGCTTGAACAGGCAGGCCACGCCCACGCGCGGCTCGTTGTCGCCCGGCACCTGCAGCAGCCCGGAACCCTGCTCGGGGATGTCGAAGGAAACGTTGTAGTCCTGGCCATCCTCCTGCACGTAATCGACTCGACCGCGCAGGGCGTAATGACGGCCCTTGTGGCGCGCCGTCACGGCCACCGCATTGCCCTTGGCCTCGCGCGCGATCTCGCGCGAGAACACGTAGACATCCTTCACCGTCACGTCGGCGTTGTTCTGCGTCTTCGCCCCCTGCGCGGCGGCCGCACGGCCTTCCTTGCCGCCCTTCACCTTGGCCAGCAGCTGGCACATGTACGGACGGATCGCGTCCTGCTTGGCCATCTGGCCCTTTTCGGTCTTCACCGTCATCTGCACGGTGGCGGCACCGCCCTCGGCGCTGATGGCGATCAGCGTGGGGATGGCGCGCGTGGTATTGGTGGAGCGCTGTTCGACCAGCATCGTGCCGGTCTCGGCATCCTCGGTGATCACGTCCATCTTCTCGGCGATCATGATGCCGCGCATCTGGCCCATCGCGTCCTTGACCGACAGATCGGGCACGGTGACGCGGCTGGAGAAGTCGGTACCGGAGAATATGCTGCCGGACTTGCTGAAGTTGTCCTCGCATTCACCCGCGAAGGCGGCGGGCGCCACGGTCGTCAGGGCGAGCGCGATGGCGGCAAGTAGCTTGTAGGTCATGTGGTCCTCACAGAGTGGAAGTGTCGATCGATCCGGTACGACGGGCACCGCTTCCTGCCGGCACCGGCGCCGGCTCCGGCGCCCCGGCATTCTTGCAAGGGGCGAGTGTCGCCACAAGCGCGTCGACCTACAATGCGGACTGCGCCCACATCACACTTGGCGACCATGGCCTCTGCCCGACGCATCCCCCGCACGCTGGTCCGCCTCGCATTGCCGGTCTTGTCGTTGACGAGCGCTGCTGCGGGCGCGCAGGCCGATGCACCGCTCCGGACGCTCCCCGCCCAGGTGCAGGCCGACGTCGCCGCGATCGCGGAGCACCTGTCGAGCGTGCAGGAGGCGGCACCCGCGCTTGACTGCGACAAGGCCGTGGAGAACGCGCGCTGGGGCGTGGACACCATGCTGGAGGTGAGCGGGAAGAACCTGCGCAGCGGCTACCTGAGCCAGGCCGCCTACGACGCCGCCACGCCGGCGCTGGAGGCACTGCTGGCCGTATTGACCGTGCAGGACTGCCATGCCGCCACCGGCGCGCGCCGGGATTTCTACCAGTGCATGTCCAGCGACTACAACCATGTCTATGCGTGCGGCAAGGCGCATCCCTTCGAACCTTGACCGTTCGCATGCACGCGGCCACCCTTCCGGCATGAACATGCGCGTCGAGATCCTTTCCACAGCGGCTTCCTTCGAGGCCGGGCGATGAGCGGGCCCGAACTCGCCGGCTGGGTACGCGAAGGCACCGAGGCGGCGATCCCGATCGCGCAGGCGCTGGCCGTCCTGCTGGCCGCCTGGCTGCTGTTGCGCGTGCTCCGCCTCGTGGTGAAGCGCCTGTGCGCGCACTACCACCTGCCGGCGCAGGTGGCGGTCAGCGCGCGCCGGCTGTTGGGCGTCGTGGTCTACGTCTCGGCGTTCATGGTCGCGCTGGGGCGGCTGGGCGTGTCGGCCAGCGTGCTGTGGACTGCCCTGACCGGCTTCACCGCGGTGGCCGCCGTCGCGTTCTTCGCCGCCTGGAGCGTGCTGTCCAACATCTTCTGCAGCGTGCTGATCCTGACCACGCGACCTTTCCGCGTGCACGACCACATCGAGGTGCTGGAGAACGGCGACAAGCCCGGCCTGCGCGGCCGTGTCATCGACATCAACCTGCTCTATACGACCCTGCTGGAAGAAGACGCACTGCGCGGCGACACCGTGCTGCAGATCCCCAACAGCCAGTTCTTCCAGCGCACCACGCGGCGCTGGCGTTCCGGTTCGCCTCCCGCGGCGTCCTCGCCGGAGTAGGCCTGCAGGCAGGATCGGGAAGTCGCTCAGCGCGACGGACAGGCCGCTTCCACCGTGGCGTACCGGGCCCGCAGCGTCTGCCGCGCCCCGACGTAGATCAGCAGGCCGGCGACCGCCATCGCCGCGCCGACGTAGCCCGTCGAGGTCCAGCCGAGCCCGGCGGTGATCGCCATGCCGCCCAGCCACGGACCCAGCGCGTTGGCGGTGTTGAAGGCCGCGTGGTGCGACGCTGCCGCCAGCGTCTGCGCGTCGCCGGCCACGTCCATCAGGTGCGACTGCAGGATCGGCCCCAGCGCGCCCATCAGGCCGATGCCCACGGTGGCCAGCAGGATCGTCGGCAGCGTCTGCGCCATCAGCGGGAACAGCAACAGCATCGCCATGGCCCAGACCAGGACGATCCACGCGCCGCGCAGCTGCATGCGGTCGAACAGCCAGCCGCCGACGAAGTTGCCGATCACCCCGCCCACGCCGAAACCGGCCAGGCCCAGCGGTATCCACGCCGGGGCCACCCGCGTCACCTCCAGCATCGTCGGCGCGAGATAGCTGAAGACCGCGAACATGCCGGCGAAGCCGATCGCGCCGATGCCCAGCGCCTGCCAGACCGGCAGGCGGTTGAAGGCCCGCAGTTCGTCCAGCGGATGCGCCTTGGCGCCATCGATCCCCCTGGGCAACCAGATCGTCAGCAGCGTGGCGGTCGCCAGCGCGATCAGCGCGACGAAGGCGAACACCCAGCGCCAGTCGATCACCTGGCCCAGCCAGGTCGCCAGCGGATTGCCGATCAGGATGGCCAGGGTCAGCCCCAGCATCACCAGGCTGATCGCGCGCCCACGCTTGCTCGGCGGGCTGATCGCCACCGCCGTCAGTGCGGCCACGCCGAAATAGGCGCCGTGCGGCAGGCCGGCGATGAAGCGGAACACCAGCAGGCTTTCGTAGGTGGGGCCGAGCGCGCTGGCCAGGTTGCCGAGGGCGTAGAAGCCCATCAGCGCCAGCAGCAGGGTCTTGCGCTTCCAGCCCGCGCCCAGGATCGCCAGCAGCGGCGCACCGACGACGACGCCGAGCGCATAGGCGCTGATCAGGTGACCCACCTGCGGCTCGGTCACGCGCAACGAGGCCACCATGTTCGGCATCAGCCCCATGCTGGCGAACTCGCTGGTGCCGATGGCGAAACCGCCCAACGTCAGCGCGAACAGGATCAGGTCGATCTGGCGGGGCGTCAGCGCCTCGGCGACGGACGAAGAGGAAACGAGGGGCGGTGCGACATCCATCCCGCCATTATGCTGCAGCGCAACAGTAAGGGTCGACCCTGCGGATGGAACGCTGCGGCCTCAGCCGCCGCGGTACTCGGCCATCACCGCCTCGGCGTCGGGATTGGCGCGGGCGCGCTTGCGCACGAAGACGATCGGGATCGGCCCGTTCATCACCGACATCACCCGGTTCGCCTCGTCCTGCGACGACAGCGTGCTGAAGTTCGCGCTCTGCGACCGCGTGTACGGAATGCCGGCGTCGTCCAATCGTCGCGCCAGCGCCTCCGCCCGCTGCGCCGCGTCGGACGGGCAGTTGGCGGGCGCGAAGATCACCACGTGATGGCCGGACTGTCCATCCGGCAGCGGGATGTCGACGAACCCGTGGCGGCTGGATGCGCCGGATTCCGTCGCGGCCTCGCCGGTGACGCGCGCAGCCACCGCCTTCACCGCATCGCGCGGCAGGTATTCGCGCGCGGCCAGCACCGCCAGCGCCGCCACAGCGGCGAAGAAGCCCACCTTCAGCACGTTCATCGCCACTACTCCGCGCGCGCGATGTCCGCCACGGGTGCCGCCGCCTGCTCCCGCGCCGACAAGGATACGAGCGCACCCACCTGCAGCAGCAGGCCCATCATCCCGTTCCGCATATGTTCCCCTTGGAGGCGCCCCCCGGCGCGCATGCCCTATTCCATCGCACTCCGTCGGGTCGCGCAATCGGCGCCCCTGCCCGCACGTCCCGGTGCCTCGGGGCGCGGCGCTAGAATGCGCACATGAACACCATCCTGATCCCCGTCTCCATCGGCGAACTGGCCGACAAGCTGTCCATCCTGGAAATCAAGGCCGCGCGCATCGACGATGCCGGCAAGCGCGCGCATGTGCAGGTGGAACTGGAGGGTCTGCGCACGCTGTGGGACGCGCAGGTGGCGGCGCAGGCCGACCTGGCGGCCATGAAGGACGCACTGCGCGCAATCAACGAGCGCATGTGGGACGTGCAGGACGCGCTGCGCGCGAAGGAAGCCGCGCAGGTGTTCGACGCGGACTTCGTCGAACTGGCGCGCTCGGTGGCGCGCCACAACGGCGAGCGCATCCAGGTGAAGAACGTCATCAACCGCCTGGCCGGTTCGCGCTTCATCGAAGAGAAGCAGTACCAGGCCTGATAGGGGTCCTGCGCCGGACCGGGGCGCGATCGATGATCGCTCCGGGCGCCGTCATCAGGACGCCGCATGCGATCCGTGCGCCCTGAGTCCCGATGGAAGCCGTGCCGCGCGAGGATTCGTCGGGGTCAGTTCGCGCCCCGCCCTGATCGTGCCTGGATCGACCTGCTCCGGGCGGCCCTCTGTCCAGGGCGACATCAGGCCAATCCGAAGTCATTCGATCGGGACGATGCGCGGCACGGTCGTCCTCTTCCTGTTCGTGGATGGGCCGCTACGACCCGCTCGCGGTCACCGTGCACTGCAACTCCACCGTCACCTGTCCCCCCACCGGCAGGGTAGGAATGGTGATGCCGCTTCCCAGCAGGCTGCTCACCGGCACGGTGGGCGACGGACAACTCGCACCGCCGGTGGCGGTGCAGGTGGCCGTCGTGGAAGGCGTGGTGCAGTCCTGACCGGCACCGGCCGTGTCGGTCAGCAGGACATTAGTGGCGGCCAGCGGACCGTTGTTGCTCACCACGATGCGGTAGGTCACCACTTCCCCACTGATCACAGTGCCCGGATCGGCGGTTTTCACCACCTGGAGGTCTGTCTGCTGCAGCGTATTGGTGAACGTGCACTCGATGTTGGCCCCTGCCGCCGTGGCCGCCGCGTCAAGCACCACCGTACGATTGGCCAGGTCCGGCGTCGCCGTGCCGCCGGCACCCAGGCCCGTGCAGGTGATGTCGCTCACCCGATACGTTGCGGGCGAGGTGCTTTCCGTCACCGTGGTGGCGGTTGCGGCCGCAGTGAGGAGCTGGGTGGCGCCCGCGACCGGGGTGCCGGCGGTGATCGTGGTCAGCGTCTGCGCGGGCACGCCGTTGGTGCCGGTGAACCCGAAGCTGTCCACCCCGCCCACGCTGATCTTGCGGATGGTCAGCCGCGCCGTGGACTGGTCCGCGTCCGTGGCGGTGTTGTTCGCAAGGTTGGTGTCGCCGACGGCACTGGGCGGGGTGATGGTCACCGTGTTGGTCAGCTCGCCGGTGTATCCAGCCGGCACCGTCATCGTGAGCTGATAGGTGGCGACCGCTCCCGGCGGCAGGTCCAGACCGGTGTCGTTCAGCGCGCCCGTGCCGCTGGCGGCACCGCAGCGCGCACCGCCGGAGGTGGCACTGCACGTCCAGCTGACGGTGGCCGGATCGATGCCCGCCGGCACCGGATCGCTGACGATGACGTTCTGCGCACCGAACGAGCTGCTGGTGTTGCGCACCACGATGGTGTACGTCCGCACGCCCGCCACATAGGTGTCGTCCGCCAGGTCGTTGGGGCCGGATGCCGGCGTGTTCGTCTTGGTCACCGACAGGTCGGCGTCGAACAGGATCGGGGCGGCGGAGCAGTTGGCGCCGTCAGCGTTGCTGGACGACGGTGCCGTGCTCATCAGCGTGGCCGTGCCGGTGGTGGGATCGAGGGCATAGATCGAACCGCCGCTGGTGGCGAACAATCCATTGCTGAAACCCCACATCGCGATGGCGGTGAAGAGGGGCGACGTGGAGCCGATCGTCGCAACGGCGCCGGTGGCGGGGTCCACCCTGACCAGCTGGCCGCCGCTCACGCCGTACAACATTCCGTCGTACCAGGCGAAGTCCGACACCTGGATCGAGGTGCTGAGCGTGATCGGAGTTGCGGTGCGCGTGGCGATATCGATCCGGTACAGGGTGGTACCGCCGAAACCGGACATGACGTAGTAATCGCCCGTCGGCGAGATCACGCCATTGTTGTAGTTGCTCAATGGCAGCCCGGCGATCGGTCCAAGGTTCACGCTGCTGCCATCCGCCCCTACGCGTATCAGTTCATTGCCGCTATATCCCACCCATTCGATGCCATAGATGTAGTTGTCGAGTGGGTTGAAGCCGATGCCGTTGCGGGCCGAACCGGTGCCCAGGCTGGTATAGGTGAAAGGAACCGCTGCATAGCCCACGTTGTACAGCGTCGACACGGTGGCTACCGTGTCGACCTGGTCCAGGAACATCCGCCCGTCGCAGGTGCCGAACGAGGCCTGCTGGGCCTGCGCCGGCAAGACCAGCGCCAGCATCAGCAGGCAGAACACCACCAGGAATCGCACATTCATATCGAATCGCTTCTTCATTTCCTGCAAATCCATTTGTCGTTGATCCACCCGTTCGGGCGCGCCGATGCGAAGGCATCAGGCCGGGACGCGTGGCATGACGGAGGCGGTGCGCCATACCTGTTCCCGTATGCGCACGCACTTACCGCGCCCGTAGCGCGACGTAGCACTTCCGAACCCATCGAAGGCACGCGAGCGTCACCTCAGACGTTGGTGCGGCCATCGCCGTTGCCGCCAGCGCACCCGGCACCGTTCAGGCCATAGCTCAGGCCGGATGCGTAGAAAGGCCGATCGCGAATGGACAGCCACACCTCGGTGCTCAGGTCGCCGGCGTTCTCCGCGCGGTTCTGCCAGTAGCCCTGGGTGAACTGGCATGCACCTTCTGCACGGGCATCGGTCATGGCCAGCAGTCCGGCAGCGGCCATCAACAGGCCCGCCGTCGCATTGCGAAACAGCATCATGCTTGGGATCCTCGATTGGGTGGTGGTGAAGCACGGGCATCGCGCCCATGCCATCGGCCGCCTCGCACTACGCGCCACAGGCGCCATGTGCCCAGCGGCAACACCCTTTCAATTCGTGACGCGCGTCAAAAAAAGGACAGCGGACTCGCACGCAGGCGGGCCGACCAGGGGAGCAGTCGACTCACTTTTGCATCACGACGAGGGAGGCCACGCAACGCGAAGGAGATAGGCCGCTTGTGCAGCATCGGGACCTACCGGTATCCGCGGCGACGCACATCACCGTAAGAGTTCGCGCACGACGGCTCAGACGATGGCAATCCCACCGCTCCGGGGCGGGCATGCGCCACACGCTCTGCCGCGCCTCCCGCAGCGGCCGCAGTGGCTCATGCCAGCGGCCGGCGACACGCTGCCGGTTTCAGAGGGCGGACGGGAAAGGCGCCACGGTGCCGGCGCCACCGTCCACCCAACACTCACTCGCAGAACGCGATCACGTCGTTGTCGACCGGCAACTGGTCCGATCTCGGCGCGTGGTCCTTGCTGGACCGCGATGCGGGCTTGCCTTCCATCACCGCCTCCAGCGACGTCACCGTGCCGCGCGGCCGGTGGCATTCGAACGTGTACGGCAGGCCCTCCGCCGCCAGCGGCGACGGTGCATCCGCCACGTGCAGGTGCAGGTGCGGCGCATCGGACTGGCCCGAATTTCCCAACTTGCCGATCACCTGCCCCTTCGTGACCGTCTGACCCGGGCTGACGGTCACGCTGCCGGGAATCAGGTGGCCGTACGTCACGTACCGGCCCTGGCCGATATCCAGGATCACCGCGTTGCCGGCAATGGTGTCCAGCGAAATCCTGCCTTCCGGCAACTGGCCGGGCGTGTTGTCGGGCAGTTGCTCGCGCACGCTGACCACCGCACCGTCGGCCACCGCCAGCACGGGCTCCGCATAGCCGGCCCACGCCGCGTTCTGGGTGGCATCGGCCTTGAACGCGCGACCACCCGCGTCCAGCTTGACCAGGTCGATGGCGTACCGCTGGGCGATCCGTGCCTGTCCGTCCAGCACCACCTGTGTTCTGCGATGGTCGGCGTCGTTCGACAGGCCATTGGCCACCAGCCAGTCGCCGCCCTTCAGCGGCGGCCCCAGTACCACGACTTGGCTCGACGGCGCGACGGCCACGCGTGGCCCATCGAGCTGGACGCGGCTTGGATCGGCGTCCGGCGGGCCCGCGATGCTCAGGCGGTGCGAGAGTACGCGCGGCGGTGCGGCGTCCACCGGCACCTGCACTTCGATGAACAGCGTTCCGAAGCTCCCCGGCGCGAGCCTGCCGCTCGGTGTGCCGGCCGCCTGCCCCGGCACCGCCAGCATGCCGGCCAGGTCGGGTGCCGCGAAGCGGGCCAGCAGGCGGCCGTCGTCCGCCACGACGTCCAGCTGCGCCAGCGCGATCTCGCGGCTGGCGAAGTTGGACAGGCGCATCTCGTAGAGGAAGTGCCGCATCTCGCCGCTGCGGATGACCGCGGGCGGCACGGAGACGTCGACATCGAGCGGCACCACGGACGGGGGAGCCGCCTGTGCGGTTGCGCCCAGCACGCACAGGGTCGCAACCGCCACCGCGGCCAGGCCACGACGACGTGCAGGATCGAATGGGGAAGGCAGACGCTGGCGCATGGGAGGGTCCTGGCAGAGAGCCTCCATTCTTCGAAAGCGCGGAAGGCCGCCGGAGTGCCACTGGTCATGGGCCGTGTCCTGTCACAGCGGCCGGCTTGGCGGTAGAGTCGCGGCATGAGTGTGCGCACGATCGTCGAGCATGGCTGCCCGCTGACGGTACAGACGCTGGAGCGCGTGGATGCGCTGGGCGCGACGTACTGGCAGGCGCGGGCGATGTTCCGCACCGCCTCGGGCCAGGCGCGCGTGGACGTGGTCACCCGTACCCGCCACGCCACGCGCGAGGCCGCCGAACGCGCGGCGCTGGCGCTGGCGCGCGACAATGGCTGGGGGCGCGCGCAAGTCGTCGCCGCGGCATGCGGCGGGGAGCGCTCCGGCAGCGCGCCACGCCCCCTACAGGAATCCCATGATCGGCCGCGACGCACTCCTTCGTGATGGCTATGTCCTGCTGCGCGGGGCCATTCCGTCCGACTGGCTGGACACGCTCCGCGCCACCTTCGACGACGGTGTCCTGCCCTCGCATGCCTGGCCGGTGCCGCGCGGGCCCGGGTGGCGGCATGCGCTGGTGGACCTGGACCCCACGATACAGGCGGTGTGCCGGCTGCCCGCGGTGCTGGCCGCGGCCGGTACGCTGATCGGCGAGCGCTTCTTCCTGGCGCAGGTGGAGGGCCGTGAGCCACTGGAGGGCGCCGGCCACCAGGGCCTGCATCGCGACCTGTCGGCCGAGCGCTGCGGCGATACCGTCAATGCGCTGGCCTTCTTCGACGACTACGGCCCGCACAACGGCGCCACCCGCCTGGTGCCGGGCAGCCACCGCCCCGCGACCCGCGATGCGGCGCTCGATCCGGCCGACGAAGCACGTGCGGTGCAGCTGTCCGGCCACGCCGGCGACATCCTGGTGTTCGACGCCGACCTGCTGCATGGCGCCAGCCTCAATCCCAGCGGCGCGCGCCGCCGCTCCATCCTGTTCGGCTTCTTCGCCGAGCCGCGCCATGCCGCCCACCTCGTCACGGCGCACCTGCGCAACGTGCGCATGGCCACGGACGAGCGCTTCGATCCGGTGCCGTGGCCACCGGTCGCACCGACCGCGTAGGCGGTCCCCGGCACGCGTGGTACGGCCGGGGAAGTGGTAGCGTGGCCGTCCTGAGGCCACGGGCCGCCATCCGGGGGGATGCACCATGAGACCGTTGTTGCCGGGTTGGCCGACATGGTGGTTCTTCGTGCTGGCCGGACTGGCGCTGCTGCGCGCGTACACGCCGTCGACGCCGGTGCGCACGCGCGTCGCCGCCGCGCCTGCCGACGCCCCGGCGTCCGTCGTGGACGCATCGCACCAGGGCGTGCGCACGGCGCGCGCGCGCGCCGGTGGCAGGCGCGGTCCGCCCACCCCGACGGCCGCACCGGACGACCCGTTCGCGCCGGTGTACATCGTGACTTCCGACGCGACCTGGCAGGGCATCCGCGGCCTGGCCCGTGGTGTGGCCACCCCGCGCGACAGCACCGGCATGCCGCTGGTGATCGCCGAAACCCGGGCCGATCGCCTGGGCGACATCAGCCGCTACGTGCACGAGAACGAGCGCCGCTGCGGCGGCTACTTCGCCTTTCCCGACCGCGCGCAGGCCGAGGCCTTCGTGCGTGGCGACCGGGCGAAGCTGGCCATGGCCAAATCGGCGCTCGCCCGCTACGCGCTGGACAACCAGGCCACCGTCGGCCGCTGGCTGCCGCAGGTGCAGGAACAGCGCCTCTACGACACCATCAACCACCTCTCCCGCTACCGCAACCGCTACTACGCCAGCAGCCACGGCAGAACCTCGGCCGAATGGATCCGCGACCACTGGCAGTCGCTGGCCGCCGGCCGCAGCGATGTCACCACCGAGCTGTTCACCGCCTGCAGCACCTGCAGCACGCAGCCGTCGGTGATCCTCACCATCCGCGGCTGGGACCTGCCCGATGAGGTGGTGGTGCTGGGCGCGCACCTGGATTCGATCAACGGCAACACCCGCAACGATCCCAACCAGCTGGCACCGGGCGCCGACGACGACGCCTCCGGCATCGCCACGCTGACCGAAACGCTGCGCATCGCGCTGGCCGACGGCTGGCAGCCGCGGCGCACGGTGAAATTCATGGGCTACGCGGCCGAGGAAGTCGGCCTGCGCGGCTCCAACGCCATCGCGCAGTCGTTCCGCGCCGGCGGCGTCAACGTGGTCAGCGTGCTGCAGGTGGACATGACCAACTACAAGTCCGGTGCGGTCACGGACATGAAGCTGATCAGCGATTACTCCAACACCGACCTGAAGAACTTCTTCGTCACCCTGTTCGACACCTACCTGGCGCCCATGGGGCTGACGCGCAGCAACACCGCCTGCGGCTACGCCTGCTCCGACCATGCGTCGTGGACGAACGCCGGCTATCCGGCGGCGATGATGTTCGAGGCCGGCGATCCGGGCGGCAGCTTCCCCTATATCCACACGCCGTACGACACGCTGGGCACCATGGGCGAGTCGGCGCAGCACAGCGTCAAGTTCACCCAGTTCGCGCTGGCCTACCTGGGCGAAACCGCGAAGACGCGCGGCCGGGTCACGGGCGGTCCCGCGCAGGTGTTGCCGGCGCAGTGAAGACCCCGCACGCGCGCCCCTTCTCCTCTTCCGTCACAGGCGTCGACGACATGCAACGCGTGTACCGCGCCACGCGCGCAAACGAGCACTACACCCTCGAGCTGGCCGAGACCCGGATCCGCTTCACCCGCGACACGGGCACGCGCGAATCGTTCGGCGGCAACGACATGCCCTACGCGCGCTTCCTGCGCAGCGAAAAGTGGCACGACCATGTGCGCGAGATCTACGGCGAGGACGTGCTGGCGGCGGCGCTGGCCGCCGCGCGGGAGAAATGCGGCTGAAGCCGACGCGGCCTCGATGGCCGTGTCGGTCACGCGCCTAGTCCGGACGGCCGTGCAGCGCCACGTTCAGGCGGTCCACCACCATCGCCCAGTCGGCGTCGTCGAGGCGCTCTTCGCGCAGCAGCTGGGCCTGGGCAGGCGTCCAGAACGGGGCTTCTTCCAGGCGCATGCCGTCGGGCAGCGGGGAATGGGTGGCGATGAACTGCTGGATGCTGGCGTGGTCGTCGGGCAGGCCCAGTTGGGCGAACAGTTCGGAGAAGGGGTGGATGGCGTGTTCCATGGCGATGCCTCGTGGGAGAGGTGTCAGGGTAACCCTGGCGGTGTGAAGCGGGTGGTGGACGCCGCTGCCCGGACGGGTTGCAGCACCCCCGGGTGCGCTGCATGCTCTGGGCTCTTTCCTTGTCCCCTCCTTCTCGATGCGCCGCGGTCTTCTGCCTTTCGCGTTGGTGTGCGTGGTGCTGGGTGGCCTGGCATACCGCTACGTCGTTCCGACCACGGGAAGAGGCACCGCTTCCCTCATGTCCACGACGAAGACGGAATCTGCGTCGTCCCTCGATCCGGCGCAGCAGGCCAGCACGCAGAGCGGCATGACCGAGGCAGCCGGCCTCGCGGCGCTTCCGGCGCTGCACCGTGAAAGGATCGAGGTCGGCGATGCGTTGTGGGAGGCCGCCACGCCCGAGCAGGCCGCCTGGCTCAACCGCCACGGCTTTCCCACCTCGGGCCAGTTGGCCGCCTTCAATGGCGCACAGGCGGCGCAGTTGCCTGCGGACGGGCGGGCGCGTTCGCCGGTGGATGTGGTGGTGGCGGAGAGTGTGGCGATGAGCGATCCGGTCTCGAAGGCGCGGGCGTTGGCGCTGCTGCGGGGGGCGAGCGAAGCGGGGTCTTCGTATGCGCTGCAGTCGCTGGCCCGCATCGCGCAGTTGTCCGAGCGCGATCCGGTGAAGGCCGAGGGCTACTATCGCGCCGCGTTGCTGCGCGGGGACTGGCTGGTCGGCCTGCGTGAAATTCCGCGTCTTGCGCCGGAACAGAACTATGCGGCGGACCTGCGCGCCGCCCGCCTCATCGAGCAGATCAACCACGCAAGGCGGCAGCGGGGGCTTCCCGCGTTGGGCGTGGACCTGCGTCCCGGCGCCGAGGAAGCCTTCGAACTACTGTCCGACGGCAAGCGATAGCGCCGTAGGGTGGGCCCTGGCCCACCGTCTGGTTTGCACTGTGAGTGATGGGAAGGCGGGCTTGAGCCCGCCCTACGCCGCACGAAAAAGGCGGGCCGAAGCCCGCCTTCCGTCTGCATCGCGCGCCGGGTTACGCCGTCGGTTCGGGTTCGCGGCGCCGCTTGCGGTCGAAGCGGGCGCCCAGGGATTGCCGCAGGGCGTCCAGGCCTTCGCCGCGGCCGGCGACTTTCAGCAATGCGTAGCCTTCCAGCGAGGCCACCATCAGGTCGCTGCCCAGGGCCATCTCGCTGTCGGCCATGCGCTCGTACAGGCGTTGCACGCGCGCCAGGCGTGGGCGCAGGGCATCCAGCGCCGCCAGGTCGGCGCGGTAGGCGTCCACGTCGAAGTTGCGCGGCAGCACCTGTGCGTTATCGGCCAGCACGGTGACGGCCTGGCGGCAGAAGGCTTCGGACTTGTCGCCCATCTTGGTGAGTTCGCGGCGTTCGTCGGGGCTCAGGCCGATGAGGTCGGTCAGTTGGCCTTCCAGTGCGGTGATGATGGCGTCGAGGGAATTCAGGCGGTCGACGTCCAACTGCAGGGCGATGCGGTTCTGGCTCATGGTCACTCCTTGATCCACGTTGGGAATACCGGCCGGGATGGCCGGCCCTGGCAGGCTAGCGCGCGCCGCGCGCGATTGCCTCTCACATTCGCAGTGTGAGAGGCGCGATATGCCACGCGCCAACGGGGAGCGACGGGGTGTTGGGTGTGATCGATGGGGCTCTGAGTGTGAGCGATGGCGCTCGGCGTGCCATCGATGGGGCTCTGAATGCGATGTGCCGGGCTCAATGTGAGACGGATGGCCTTCGGAAGGCCATCGATGGGGCTCTGAGTGTGATGTCCCGGGCTCGTTGTGTGATGTGCGGGGCTCAGAGCGCCATCGATGGCATTCCGAGTGTGATGTGTGGGGCTCAATGTGAGACAGATGGCTTTCCGAGTGCCATCGATGGGGCTCAGTGTGAGAGCGATAGGGCCTGGAGAGCCATCTCGGGCATAGGGTGGGCTCGTCCACCTCACTCCAACGGATGGGGAGGCGGGCTGAAGCCCGCCCGCGGACCTTTACGTGGAAGGCTGGAGCTTGGCGACGCGTGCGCACGAGGCAGCGGCATAAGCCGTAAACACGGGCTCCGCCTCTGCCTTGTACCGGCTGCGCTCCTCCAGCCACATGATGTCCAACTGGGCAAGCATCAGCCCCGGGAAGAGCGCATCGTCCTCCGCATCGATCTTGAAGATGTCGATGACGGTCTTGAAGAACGGGTCGTCGCTTGAGCCGACATTTTGAACTTTCGCGGCTTCGTTCATAACACTCATGAGCTTGCCGCGCGCATGCGCATAGACCGCCGCGCTGGCGATCCTCGTGCACTTCATCGCGACAGTGCTCCGCTCCTCCACGCCCGACGCTGTTTCCGCGAGATCGATCGTCACCTTACGTTTCGAAGTGTTCTTCGCGAACGTTTCCGTGCATGCAAGCAAGGAGAGAACAAAGAACATGTACTTCATGGTGCTCCTAGATAAGGGCTCGTGGGGTTGGCCATGGCTACCCGCTTGGATTGCGCGGCGGCTGATGGGGAGGGGGGCTGAAGCGCGTAGCGCGGGCCCTGGCCCACCGCGCACATCACGCGCGGCGGGGTGCGAACCAGCGGCGAACCGAAGGCAGGAAGAGCATCGGCACCACGGCGATGCGCAGCAGGGACGACAGGCCGGTAAGCCACTCCGTGGTCCACATGCCACGGCGCACGAACATCAGCAACACGAAAGCGGAGAGCACGGTGGTGATCACCAACCAGACTCTCGCCCACCGCCATCGACGCCACAGTGCGAAGCACATGGCGAGGCAATAGATCCCGTTGACCAGGGCGATGGGAAGGAAGAGCTCGACCGTTCCCAGCGCACTTCGCCACATCGACGCCACTTCCAGCGCGTAGTGCGCCAGGTAGCACGCGAGTGTTGCCAAGAGCGCCGGAGGTACAGCTGGGTGCTCAAGCATTGGAAGCGGCGCATTCGAAGCCTGGTAGGGATTGGGGAACTCGCTCATTGCGCCACCGCACCCGACTGCGCCTTCGCCGTCAGCGCCTCGGACAGCAAGGATTCGTAGAGCTGCAGGCGGATACGCATGAGGTTGGCCACCATCATGGCGAAGTAGAACACGATCAATCCGAAGCCGAGGATGAATTGCCAAGTGGGCATGTCCAACAGATCGTCTCCGTGGCGGAAGAAAAGCCATGCCGACACCAGCACCGGCAGTACGCCGAGACGTTCAAGTCCGCCGGTGAACATGCCGATCTTGGCGGACATCTGCGCCAGTGCCAGCCGCGCCATGCGCTGGTGTTCCTCCAGGGCGGCGGTTGGACGTTCGCTCAGCCACACGATGATCGTCCGGAACAGCGGCATGTCATGGTCGAGTTGGCTGACCTGGTCGGCACGCCACCGCCAGAGCGACCAGCCCAGCACGCCGTATGAACGGGCAATCCCGGGCAGCAGTGCGAGCAGGAATACCGCGAAGCCGATCTGCGCCCACGTGATCATCCACTTGCCGGGGGTCATGATGTGGACCAGCACGAACGGGACCAGCGTGAACATGGCCGCGACGGCGCCCACGACATTGGCGATACGGAAGAGTGGCGGTGTGTTGAGGGTAGCCGCAGGGCCGTCGGGCATTTCCCTGAGCCGGCGGTCCAGTTCGGTGAAGCTCAATGTGTTCTCGATGGTCATGGGGGCGTCCCCGCCAGCTCATTAATCCACGGGTAGGGGCGACCCGTGATCCGCATCGCCCATGCTCACTTCGAACGGCAGCTCATGGCGGCATGGTGCATCACGTGGCGGGTACTTCCATCGGCTCACCGATGCCAGTACGGCGTCCTGGTAGGGCTTGGGCCCTTCCTTGATGTTGGGGCCCGGGCGCCAGTCGGTGGAAGCAATGCGGGGAGATTCGACAGACCCATCGCGACGGATGACGAATGCCACGACAAACCTTGCCTGGAACTCGCTATCCACGCTGAAGGGAAATCTGCCGTGTGGGCTGGCGATCGGCGCGACCGCGGACGGACACGTTCCGATACGAGAGACTTCTGTATGACTGCACTTGGCCGAAGACGCCTCTTGCGCATGCGTGCACGCCGCGCCATCGGGGGGATCATTGCTCGAATGTCGCGTACGGCTCTCATCTACACATCCTGACAGCAGCATCATGGTCAGCAGCAGCGGTGACGACAAGCCAAAGCGATGCCCGTGCCGACACGGTGCGCGTGCGATCTTCCCACTGCTTTCGGACACCATTGTTTCTTCGCTGCGCATGTCATCCCCTTACGCTTGTCGCCCCGGCCCGACAAGCGGGCTGGCTCTACCATTGAAAGTCGCTTCGCGCGACCGGCCGTAAGCGCCGAAGGCCCACCCTAGACCCGGCTATCACGACGCTAGAGTGGCCATCGGTCGCGAAGTCGGTCATGCCAAGTACTCACCCGATGCAGCCGCTGCACTACTTCATCCAGTAAAGCGGGCGAGTAATAGGTTTCGCGCTGGTCGTCGGACGTTGGCAAACCCGCCACGCATGCCATGCGCTCTCCATCCAGTGGGGGACTCCATCGACCGTGCACGAGGTCGTTCCTGATCTGTCTAAGTGCGTCGAGCTCATCGAAAAAGTCTGCATATTCCCTGGCGCCTTCCGAGCCGGGTGCATATACGGTGGCGACTCGCTTCCTCAGGAACTCGATCCGCGGCCCCACGCCCTGATTGTTGTAGCGATGAGTGAGACCAGGCAGCTCTTTTGCGCCATCGGTCCATACCAACTGAAGGCCGAGGCTGACGTCGAGGCGAGAGTAAGCGAACAGGAGCAACCCCAGCCGCTCAGCGATTGCGCTCTCGACCCGTTCTGCTTCGTCACCAAACAGCATCATCGGGCCACACACCCTACAGACCGCGGCGTCACGGGATAGCAATCCTCCACCGAGGTGCCAGGGCAATAGACATGATTCGATCGCGCGGTGATCTGGGTCCAGCTGTTGCCGTCGCGGTACAGCAGTGTGCCGCCGGTGCAGCGGTAGCCGGGCGGGATGGGATGGATGACGGGGGCGGGACGGGGCGGAGGGACGGTGGCCGTACGGATGGCGGCCTGCATCTCGCGTTCCAGCTTGGCGGTTTCCTGCTGGATCAGGCGCACGGCTTCTTCGGCATCGCGCTGTGCCTGGTGGCGCTCGTAGGCATTGAAGATCAGCAGCGCGGCCAGCACACCGACGCCAACGGCCACGCCGATCTTCCAGGCGAAGCCTTCATTGCTGCGGGAATGAGACGGATGCGACGGGCCACGATAGGAGCGTGGACGGAACTCGACGTCCTTCATGTCCTTGTCGGAACTGGGCTCCTGACGTTCCATGGCATCCCCTTGCCTTGTAGTTTCGACGGGTAGCGCCCGCTCTTTTCAACTCGTTCTACGCGCATGCTTGGAGCCGTGTCTTCTTCTCGTTCTTGCTCCCTTCATAGCACCTTCGTCTAGCGACTTTGCGGCAGAAGAATCGCCACTGGCGATGGACGCCATCAACGACTCACCGATAGACACGAGTGCCATCATTGAGAAGAAGAAAAAAGGAGCCGGCAGAAGAGGTGATGCGACACCAAACACGCCAATCACTATCAGCAAGAAAAGACTTAGAACCAACGTGAATGCCGAGCGAAACAGGGAGGTCATCAGGACTTTGTATCGCCCTGCATCCTCGATATTCGAGGGCTTCGCGCCTGATTCCAGTGAGGTTACGTACCGGGGATAGATGATTGCGATCCATATCCCAAAGACCGTAACGACCACTCCAGCCGCACCAATCAAACCGCCCAGCACCTCAATAACCTTAATCTCACCGCGCGCCAAATGAGCTAACGCAGCGCCAACTAGCGCTATCGCCATAACGCTAGAGCGAAATGCAACGAAATGCCATCGACCGTTCACAACGCTTCATTCAGTAGTCGCTGTAGGTGACCCGCGCCTAGTATGTTTGCAAGGCTCTCGGGATCGACCATTCCCCCTTCCGTGCGCGCGACATCCAAGACTGACTTCTCTCTCGCGTAGCTCCCGCTCAGCCAATGGATTTTACTGGCTTGCTTTGCCATCACGAACCCAACATCACTCCAAGCATCATCAACCTCGCCAGGCGCGCATTCGGCGATGATCTGCTCAAGCTTTTCGGGCGTGAGCCGCACCTTGAAGTCATACTCGAAATTAATCCCCGCACTCTGACGGTTGTTGGGGGTGAGGCCGAGGATTCCGTACGCGGATTCGTACATGGGCCTGTGCTCGGGTAGCTTGGGATAGATGATCGCGCGCCTAATCACCTTTCTTATGTTGGTGACTTGGCGCCTAAGCCAATCTGTATCACCGCCCCGTCGCACCAGCTGATACCGGAAGAGCGGCAAGAATGCCGAGTCAGCATCCCACTTCGCCATGTCTTCGCAGTACCCAAGCAACTTGGTGTCATCGTCTTCGTCCCACACACAGAAGTCGGAAGACTCTTGCATAAAACCGAGGATGTACCGTCTAAACGGCTGACTGCCGTTCAATCTATGTTCGAATCGCAGATTGAGAATCAGCCCACGCTCGGGCATCACCACAAAGTAAGCCGGGTATCCGGGACTAGCTTGCGGATCTATGTCTACGTTTGATACATCCGCTTCGCCTATAGCGGAATCTACACTCAACAGCTGGATCGAATCGTCCTTTGAGTCCGATTCATTCCACATGGCTAGCAAATAAGCCTGCTCACCTGGTATCCGACGAGCGTCGAAGCAATAGGCTCGAAGAAATGGGTCGTCAGGCTTAGGCTCGTAAGTGCACGACTCTCCGACCGTAGCTAGCTTGCCGATCCACTGGAGAAGATTCTCCATAACTGCAGCCGCATCACCAAACTCTTCGCCAGTTGCTTCGTCAAAGAATCGGCAATCTGCAATCTTGTTGTGGGTTAGGCCAAAAGGCGCTAGTGATCAGCACCGTGGCTCAGGCTTTAGACCGATATGGTTGACGTGCCGGTCTAGCGAAAGACAGGCATAAGGCGCTAGTTCCTGAAGCGCGAATAGTCATATGGCGCTAGTTCCGTCGCGCGCCCTAGCTAAGGCATTAAAATCAACGATTTGCATGCTGGCCGACTTGCTCTAGGTTCCATCTTCGCTCAAGGTCGCGCACCTGGCTGCAGGTCACCCGCGCGCAGGGTCTGACGTACGCCTCGCGATGCTGCGGGACCTCTGCGGCTACCTGCTGGGAGCGAAGCCGACCAAATACCCCGCTCCCCGTCTGAGCCACTGCTCCGGTAAGCCAGTAGTACGTGGCGAAAGTGGACATCCGATCGGAACACGGTCCGATTCGTCGCAGCATGTGCGACCGGCAAGGGGAATCCTCATGTGCACCGCCGCTCCAGGACTACCATGACAACCCCAACCGAAAGAACCAGAGCTTTGCTTTGGGCTGGCAGCTTGCTTGTCGATCTTAGCGAGGATGAAACTCTACCGTTGCCACTAAGGCGACGAGCGGTGACGATCGCAAGACATTTCCCGACAATTGAGGATGTCTCTTGGATAACTGAGTCCTTGAGAGAGTCAGTCCTCAGCATTCAAATGGCATCGCCGGAACAGGTTCTTACCGAAGAGAGCGACTTGGACTTCGCTCCTTTACGCCATTCCACAAGGCTCAGGTGGCCTGATGAGTAGCCGCGTCAGCCGCGAGATCTACTCCTGATTTCGCGCCACCACACTGTGATGACCGCACAGATTAGGCGGCGCTTTCTATCCATTAGGGGACAAGTGTCCGCCTGCCCTACTCCACCACCGCGGCACTTTTCACCGCCGCGCATCGATGCGATGTCCGCTTCCGGCCAGAAGCGGACATCGCCCAACACCAGAATTAAGCCGACCCGCGAAGCGGGTTCGGCTTGAATGAATTGTTAGGCGGCACCGCCAGCAGCCTAGCCGCCATAGCGGTCTACCAGAGAGGATTTTGCTGCTACCAGTCGATCACCGTAGTCAGAAGAGAACGGAGTGATCAGTTGCTTCTCCAAGCTGGCGAGAACCACCCCCAAGGCATGCTTCTCCGCTGTGTCCATGACTGGCTCGAGCTTTCCAGACGAAAGCAGCTCAAACAGCACCAGAGCTTCGTCGTCTGACAGTTGAACTTGAGTCGCCATAGTTCTCTCTTGCCGCCTAACACCTGAATTAAGCCGACCCGCGAAGCGGGTTCGGCTTGAATGAATTGTTAGGCGGCACTCGCGTGTTAGTCATAGATAAAACTCCCGAACTTGAACACGATGGATTCACCACGGAAGACGCCAAAAAAATTGGCGGCGTTCCTGGGGCAATAGACGTGACGCACGTGATCTCCCGGCCCAGTGAGTGCAATTGCCTCGGTCCATTCGGGTGAGGCTGCCAGATCAGGAGCGCCAAGCCTACGGGCAAAGTCCAGTGTCCCATCGCGGCTTAGTCGGACGGAAACCTCACAGCCGGCAAGTCCAATCTCTCGAGAAAACTTCCTTGGCTCCAGCTCAGGTCTGGCTGATTGATGAGCGCAGCCGCCAGTGAGCAGCGAACTGAAGAGGGCCAGTCTGAACAGTCGAGATTCAAGTCCTGAAGTGCGGAAGGTCATGCTGTGCCGCCTAACACCTGAGTTAAGCCGACCCGCGAAGCGGGTTCGGCTTGAATGATTTGTTAGGTGCCACCTAGAGGATATCGATGGGACCGTATCCGTACTTAAAATGGAACTGTCCGCCAGGGGAAACCTTGAAGAAGAACTGGCTCCATGGATGTCCTGCATCCGTTGCGGCTAAGCGCATCCTGACGAGAATCTGCATGGCGTCGTCATAGATATCAAATCCTGGGTCCAGCGCCTTGGCATCTCCCGAACGATCCATGTACGAGAAATCGGCGGTACCATGGTCATCTGCCAGCTTGCCGTGGATTTGAGCGGACGCCCAAGAGGTCGGCAATAGTGCTTCCAAGCAAGCCCATAGCGCCTGAACGTCTTTCGGGTCGATCGCTGGAATTGTCTGCATGGCACCTAACACCTTGAGTTTAGCCGACCCGCGAAGCGGCTTCGGCTTGAATGAATTGTTAGACATGTGCGATTCGAACGAAATCGCGGCCTTGGTAGGCAACACAATGTACGAGCCCAGACCCCAGGTTTGGGGGTAGTGTTTTCTGATTCGCCTCTGCGATTCCATCGTAGCTGTAGATCGAGACTTGGCTAGCGCATTGATCTTTGATGCCAGCCCACCGCTCACGTCTGCGCTGATTCGCTTCAGTCTCACCCCGCCGTCCAAATATGAGCGTCCCGCGGGCGATAGGGTTATAGAGTGTGTCGTAATTCCCAACTCGCAAAGGCTCGATCTGCTGCATGAGAGTTTGTGAATTTTGATGCACCCATTGCATCCAGTCACGTACTTGCTGCAGCGCTTGATTGAACTCTTTCGTGAACTCATCATTCTGAGTAAAAATATTTTTTTTAGGTGATTCGATTTCTACTAGGTGCATGTAGGTCCGGCCGGACATGGGCTGCACATAAGCAAAGTCAGGAATGTAATCCGCGCCAAGCTTGAATTTCCTTATTACTACGTTGCCAAGGAGGTAAATCGAGCCAGTCAGTCCTTCTGGAAATTTCTCAAAGAAATTCTGGACGTCAGGCTCATCCGCACCGCCGTTAACAACATCAAGAAGTGTCATTTGATTGGTCATGTCTAACACCTGAGTTAAGCCGCGCCGCGAAGCGGCGTCGGCTTGGACGAATTGTTAGGCCCCATGGCTGGGAAGCCTGACCGCCCCAATAGACCCGTACCCATCCATTGAAGCGACGGAGACGGGCACTGAAACCTCCACGACGCCCAGGGACGACCACCGCGACTCAAACCACTGGATAGCACAGTCGGCCAAGGCGTCGGAGACCGAAAAGGCGTCTTCCCCGGGAGACATTACAGGCAGCGGCGGCTCGAATCCGGTAGCGGTCATGACAGTACCAAATAGCTCAGCTGTTTCCGCAATTGACCGATTGAGAACATACAGATCGGGGCCCGCGAGGTGGACACGTGCTGTTAGGAACCCCTCGCCGTCTTGGTCAACGTGGACCCCAATGATCACTTCTTTCGCCTTGGCGGGCAGAGTCTGTAGCGTGATCTGGAGCCGACTAGCGATCTGATCGATGCGCGAATCGAGAACAGCTCTTACTTCACGACAATAGTGTTCTTCATCCATGGCGCCTAACACCAGAATTAAGCCGACCCGCGAAGCGGGTTCGGCTTGAATGAATTGTTAGGCCCCGACATGGTGCCGGAGACCTTTGTCAGCGGGCCAGGCCTGCCAATCGCCGCTCGGTGTGGTCTCACCGTAAGCTGATGCGGTGCGGTCATAGCCGAAGCAGTAGCCTTGAAGGTCATCCCCCAGCAGAACGATATCAGTGCGGCTGAAGGTGGCGCCGTAAACGTCTTGGGGCGCAACGGGGCCGCTGTAGATCATACGACCACTAACAGCCTCGCCCCAGCCGACATCACGAAGGTAAGCGAAGTACTCCGATGGGAGCGTCGGGTGTGCGGCCGAAAGCGCTGCAAGCTTTGTGTCCGACAACTTGGTTGTGTCCATCGGGGCCTAACACCTGAATTAAGCCGACCCGCGAAGCGGGTTCGGCTTGAATGAATTGTTAGCCCTCACTCGCTGACCAGCGGGCAAGGCGCTCGTCCAAACGCGGCCGCAATGTATCAAAGCTCGCCCAAACATCCGGCACATGATATGGGGAGGCTAGACTGCTGCCCAGCATCTCCTCGTAGTCCGCTAGGTACTGCCCGTCCTCGTAGTAGGCGACGGCGAACTTATTGCCACGATCGCTAAGGTCCTCGTCTGTGAGCTTGCCGTCGCAAACTTTGAGGAAGAACGACCCAGGTGTGGTCGTGCGATTGCAGAGCTCGTTAACTAGCTCAGGCTCCTCCACCGTGAACAATTCACCACCCAGTCCGACTAGCACCGCCCAAGCAAGGAATATGCCCGTATGGGTCGCACCAGCCGAGTCTGGTAGATCAGATGGAAAATTGCCGCCGTAGTGCCATGAGGCATCGTCATATTTCATGAGGGCTAACACCTGAATTAAGCCGAGCCGCGAAGCGGCTTCGGCTTGAATGAATTGTTAGGGTCCACCCGCGGCCCCATGGCTAACCGTCCTCCTCAATGCGAACGCCAAGTGCAAGGAGCCTTTGAATGGCTCTCCCAGCCAGGGCGTCATCGTCAATTGGGAGATAGAAGTCTCGACCCTCGGGGCTTGTATAGCAAAGGCAATAGGCACCGGACGCTCGGCTGATGAAGTATTGACGCAACTCAACACCTTGCCCGAACAGGTATTGGTCGACCCGCTCATTGGTCCATTGCTCTTTTCGGCGATCGGAAGTCATGTGTGGGGCCTAACGCCAGAGTTAAGGCGTGCCGCGAAGCGGCATCGCCTTGAACGAGTTGTTAGCCTTGCCGACCAGTGACATTGAGACCATTGCCTGAGCGGTGGCGTCAGGGCTGTCGGAGGTAGTAAGGACAAACAATAGCTCATCTTTGTCTTCTGGCCGCGACCATGAGTAGGCCGCCGTCCGGGTGTGCGGGTCTTGAGGACCAAGTGTGGCTGCGTCCTGCGCCACTGCCACCAGCGGCTCCGGGGCCGTACCAACTAACGCCGAAAAACCGACATGAGCCTCATCAGCGTTGGCGCGCTGAGCGAAAACTGCGCACACCGTGTCCTCTCGGAGCGCGACAACATATGCGGTAGAAGGCGCTATGACGAACCACGCCTTGCCTGGGTTGCCGCCAAGAAAGAACTCCGCTTTCTCGGGAGGCGCCTCCGGAGCGCCTGTGTCGCTCATTGCCTTCCGCAGAGCATCTTGTGCGTAGAAGTGCTTCATGCATGTGCCGGCGAAAAGGTCGCCGATGCTGTCAGGCGGCGGAGACGCCACAGCAAAGGCCGGAAGTAGTGCCGTGGTGGCTAGAAGCTTGCGCATACTCTGTCTCGGAAGGCTAACACCTGAGTTAAGCCGACCCGCGAAGCGGGTTCGGCTTGAATGAATTGTTAGGCGCTCGGCCCGGACTGGGTCGTGTGCGCCTGTAGCTTGGTAAAAATGGAGTGCAACTCGCGGGCGTACTTGAACTGCCGGAAGAGCCTGTGAGCGTGGAGCGCCAGAAGACCAGCAAAAGCAGCACCAACAAAGACGGGGTGGCCCGTGACCCAGCCACCAATAGCAAGCGCCAACGGGACGATCAGCTCTACGAACCACGTAGGGAAGCGAGCCTTGGAGCTTGGAGGCATCGCCGCGAAAAGTGCGACGACGCGCTGTTCTTCTTGAGATAGCTGCACTGCTTCCTCCGACGCCTAACACCAGAGTTAAGCCGACCCGCGAAGCGGGTTCGGCTTGAATGAATTGTTAGGCACCAAGCCCGCCAAGCAGATGCGCGGGCACTGGGCCACGGTAGAAGGTGCTACCAACAGGCACCGCGCGCCAGCCAGTAAATGCGCCTAGCGTGATGTGCTCAAGCGTTGCGACGCAGCCAAGGATGGTGTCGGGCTCGTCCTCACACCAAACGAAGATCGCCATGCCATCTTTTGCCGGTATTGCAGCGAGGGCATCTTTGTCCAGGGCATAGATGCTCTCGTCGCCACCAGCGGCCCAGCCGCAGGCATTGAAGTCGCCCCAAACGAAGGGCATTTGCCGATTTGGTAGATGACCTTCCATTGGTGCCTAACACCTGAATTAAGCCGGCCCACAGCAGGGCGGCGACTGAGTGCAAATATAGCCGAAGGCGCGCACTTAGGCGCCGCCCTGATGTGGGCTCGGCTTGAATGAATTGTTAGGCCCCAGCGACGCGACCCAATCAGCATAGAAGCTCTTTTGATTGGCCACAGAGGCCGGTGTTACGTCCGGGCCAGAATCAAAGATGTGTACACGAGTCTCCGCCGATCTACCAAAAGTCAAAACGTACGCAACTGTGCCCGAAGCCATTTGCCGCGACATGCGGGAGGGGTAGACGTTGAGACTTGCACCGTAGCAAAAGGGAATAAGCGAGTCCGCCTCCAACAGGTGTCGGATGCCGCAGAATGCATCAAAAAAATCATCAGCAGATGCATCAATGCGCTTGCCACGGAATAAGAATGATAAACAGCATTCGTCACCCCGACGATCGGGCGTAAGAATGCCGGATTCGTCGTCGCCGCCGCCGATTAGATAGATCTGGTGCTCTTTCATGGGGCCTAACACCTGAGTTAAGCCGACCCGCGAAGCGGGTTCGGCTTGAATGAATTGTTAGCTGCGTCCATGCATAGCCTCTTCTGCGATCTTCTGAGCTTCTTGAGCGCTCATGCCATGATGATAGTGGACGGCTAGTGGATGGTCGCTTGGTTGTAACTCAAGATATGGTCTCGCATTGCCATTCCTGGGCCGCACATTTGTCTTTAGATTGATTGTGTCAGGGTAGTACGGAAGGCGATTGCTGAACCAGCCAAAGTAGCTGTCTGATTCATCATGCTCACCCCAGGTTGACGTGTACTTGTCAAAGCTCTCTTTGCTAAGTGAAACCCAGACGCCCCATAGGAACGGCTCCTCAGCTCCATGGATGGGAAGCTCCAAAACAACCCGCGCAAAGTAGTCAGTGCCCTCGGGGTGGTCGATCTTGCAAAGGTCGTCGTTGATCTGCGCGATTGATTGCTTGTCATGCTCTGACAAGTGATCAAAGGGCATTGGGGTCTTGTAACCGAAGCTGGGCGAGCCCTCATGCAGCTCTCCGCAGCATGAGCAGGTGAATGCAAAGATCGCGGCCATGTCTGTTAGCAGCTAACACCAGAATTAAGCCGACCCGCGAAGCGGGTTCGGCTTGAATGAATTGTTAGGGCCCAACCGCGACCCATGGAAGAGCTGACCGCTTTAGGCCTACGAGAAAAAGCACAGTTGATAGCGATGGCTCGATACTAGCGGAGCTATCAAGCCGAACGGTATAGCCGAATGGCGGCGGACTAGCTTTGTAACGGATGAGCTCAACGTAATTGCCATCAGAGAGCTGGAATCCAGTTGCGAGCCAGTCACCAAGTCCACACTCGGTGCCCTCAAGAAGGTCTCCGAACACCTCGGTCACACCCAGATCGTCTAGAGGAAGTACGGCCACATCTCGGTAATCACCGCTAGGCCAGGATGTGCCAGGAGCAACTTTCACGAGTGTGGACACAGGATTGGGCCCTAACGCCAGAATTAAGCCGACCCGCGAAGCGGGTTCGGCTTGAATGAATTGTTAGGCCTCTCCGCCGGGAAGGCCCGCCACCACAAGCTTAAGCCTTGAGACCGCCTCTGTGGAGCCGAAGCGGCCGGCCGCGCGATAGCTCTCTTTTGCCGCGTCCGCGTCCGAGCAGGCCTTGGCAAGAATGGTCGCCGCCACTGTCTGATGGAGCGCGACGCGCGCAGCGTACTTGGCCAGCAAGATCTGACCTGCCTGATCCGACTCGTGGCCATCTAAGGCGAACGACCAATAGAAGTTGTCGTACTCAGCGCAGAAGTCAGCAAACGACATGTGTCCTGCAGCGCACTCACGCACAAGATGATCAGAGCGATCCAATGCCGCAAGGAGATCAATCTCTGTCGGGTACGAGTTCATATCTTGAGAGGCCTAACGCCTGAATTAAGCCGACCTGCGAAGCGGGTTCGGCTTGAATGAATTGTTAGGTGCCAGCCACGACACCGAAGAAACGACCAGAGGCTGCGGCAATCTTTGGGAGCTGACCAAGCTCGCTGGTGAGGTCGCTCGACAGCTGCCATTCTTCAGGAACGCCAAATAGCCCGTGGATTGAAATAGAGAATGTCACCACCCCTAGAGCCGAGCAACGGGCGGAAATGGAGAGATCGCCCTCAAGCGACGTGCATTGCTCGATGTCAGGCCAAGGACGCTCATAGGAAGCGAGTCGCAAGAAGAACTGAGTGAACTCGGATGAGCCGAGAGGACAGTAGATCTCTCGGACTGCATAAATCCCAGCACCTCGAAGCTCCACTGAGAATACGTATTCGCCGATGCCAAAGAACCGGAGTTCCTTGTCATTTGATGTGGACTTGATGGAGAACGAGGAGTCTTCCATGGCACCTAACACCTGAATTAAGCCGACCCGCGAAGCGGGTTCGGCTTGAATGAATTGTTAGGTGCCGCCTCACGACGTTGCACAGAACGCCTCCCAGACATCGTCAACGATCCGTTGAAGATCAGCCACGTCAGTTGCGATAGCAACAGGATCTGGCAAGTGCACGTCATAGAATCCGCGGCTGTACTGTGTATCTGATTGGAGCCTAGCGACCGTCTCCTGGCACTTGAGCTTGGAGGGCTGGTCCAGCGCAATCCAGAATCCGATGCCAGACGGATCAATGCTTGAGAAGCTAGAAAACTTGTCTGATCTTTCTATCGTGGCCATCAAATAGCGCGGAGAAACTCCGGGTCTTTTGAGTCCAGATACCTTCCTTACCCCATGCAGCCCAGCCTCTGACGAGGCAAGCACTACAACATCTATGGGCAGCGGCATGCTCATGCGGCACCTAACGCCTGAGTTAAGCCGACCCGCGAAGCGGGTTCGGCTTGAATGAATTGTTAGGTGCCAGTCGATCGCTTGTAATCAAGCGAAGTACAAAGCACCCACCCTTCAACTCCATTAGCTGTGCGAACGTAGCATGCCCAATAGTCTTTGCCATAAGTATCGTGTAGAACGTTGACATTAGCGCCGCGACTCAACGTTACGAGAGGAATTGGAGCCGGGCGATTGATTGAGCCCTCATATGCGGCCATCTCCTCGGAGCCGAAAACACTGGCCTGCTCGATCGCGCGTGATGAAACGCCGTTGGAGCAGCCGGCGAGAGTGGCGACCAAGCAAGCAGCCGTTGCTTTTATGACCTCGCGATTAGCTTGCATGGCACCTAACACCGGAATTAAGCCGACCCGCGAAGCGGGTTCGGCTTGAATGAATTGTTAGGCCTACTGGCTGTGGAGTTGGACACAGTAGTCGTAGACCGTCCAGTACGTGATGGTGATTGTATCCCCGCCAGCATCATCTTCTTCGCTGCTTTGTTGTTCCGGGTTTGCGACACAGAAGACGCCTCCAGGCTTGAGCAGCCCAATGTATGAGCGCTCCTCTTGCCACTGCGGGTCTACGACAAAGTGTCCCGCCTCTGAGTAGTCATAGGAGCCAGAACGCTTGCGATAGGCAAATGAGCCCGCGGCATCACTTTGCTCCGTCTTGTAGAGCCATCCCTCAGGGAGCTGACTTGAAGCAAGGCGAAGCTGTGCGTCAAGCCGTTGCTTTTCATGTCCTGCCCAGGTGCTATCTCCGAAGGATGGCGCTTGCACGCTCGCGCAGCCGACCAGACCAAGTAGCAGTAGAACTGACAGTGGCTTCTGAACTTTCACAGTAGGCCTAACACCTGAATTAAGCCGACCCGCGAAGCGGGTTCGGCTTGAATGAATTGTTAGGCGTCACGTCAGTGAGCCTTGGCCCTTGCGGGATGATCGAAAGGAACTATTGATGTGGGGACGTCTGATATTGGAAGGAACGGCATACTTAAAGCCCTATCTACTAGCTCGCCATCTGAAAGAGGATCAAGGCACTCCACGATAAGCCAACGTGCGCCCGGTGGATCAGGGCATCCGGCGCAGAAATCAATCAGGATATTGTCAAGCTCATCCCGCGATAGTTCGTTTTCTTCTGGCTGCGTCAACAATTGCAGAAGCCTAAGCAACTCTTCTCTTTGTCTTGCTCTCATTCATCACCTGCGAGAGTGTTGGGGTGACGCCTAACGCCTGAATTAAGCCGAGCCGCGAAGCGGCTTCGGCTTGAATGAATTGTTAGGCCACATTAGCCCGCACAGTACTGCTCTGTGTTCGGGAGCTCGCCGCCCAGCCAGCACTTGCGGATCTTGTAGCTAGCACGGTTGAAAGCGCTGAGGCTCTCATCGCCAGGCATTGGGTGCACTAGCTCAGTGGCGCCCGTTTGCTTGTCTATCTGAAAGGTGCCGGTGACGTGTCCGAGCTGTTCGAGACGCTTGGTGCCGATCCGCCGGTATTCCGTGCAGATGAACTCATAGCAGCATGCCCGGTCTGTCTCGGACTGCTTCCGGATGCCGATGTAATGCCGGTCTAGATAGTCTTCTGACTGCATGGATGTGTCCGAATGTGGCCTAACACCGGAATTAAGCCGACCCGCGAAGCGGGTTCGGCTTGAATGAATTGTTAGATGCCACCCACATATCACGCAAGTGCATCCAGAAAGCTACGGACTGCGGCCATGTCCTTGTCGGACTCAGCCTTGCGACGTAGCAACGGTGCCAGATGGTACTCAATCAGCCGCCTGTCCTCCGCGCTTGGCGGTACAAAGTCGCGAATCACACTGATTAGGCTTGTGACAGACATAAATGACGCAAACGCCTCATACCCTCGGGCGCTCGCGAATGGAATCTTAGAGAAGTAGTACTTGGCTAGCCGGATTTGATCCCGCTTTTCCCAGGATCTGTGAGGAATGACCAGCAGCGCCTCGCCCCATTGGACGTCACTGATGGGGTAGTGCTCCATCAACCAATCTGCCGCCTCCGAAGATTGCAACTCACGAAGATGGCCACAGATTTGCCTTTGCTTTTCGTCCATTGGCCTCGGTACCGTCCTATGGCATCTAACACCTGAATTAAGCCGACCCGCGAAGCGGGTTCGGCTTGAATGAACTGTTAGCGCCCGCCAACGGAAACACCGAACATCCGAGTGACAGGGCCGGTAACTAGCGCTCCGATGATTGAACACGGTGTGCCCCACAGAAGGACCGCGACATAGATCATTGATGCGCCACCGCCGGCATATGGGCGGACGCAATCAGTGTAATAGGCAAATACAAGCCACGGTGCAAACAGGAGGCACGCCCCTATCGCTCTCAATGGATTTGCCGTGGCAAGTGAAATGATTGCTGGGAGCAGTGGAACCATCAGAAAGACGCCCAAGACCGCCAGGAAAGCGAGAAAGCCATGGTCATAGCAAGCGAAGCTATTGAACGCTTGAATGCCAACGACGCCGAGGATGGCGGCGATTCCGAAAAGTATGGCTCGGTTCCGACCAATCACCATAGGGCGCTAACACCAGAATTAAGCCGACCCGCAAAGCGGGTTCGGCTTGAATGAATTGTTAGGCTGCACCCAGCACCTCTGACCATACCGCAGGCGCGAGGGCCAGCACGAGAACGATAGTAGGTCCGACTGCCGCAGCGAGCCACAGGGAAATGCGCTTATGCCGATAGACCGCAACCGCAGCCAGCATGCTCCCCAAGATGACCGCTCCCCAGAAAGTTGAATTGCCTCGGGCAAGCGGGACGTCGGGAAATACAAGGCGAACCGTAAGGTAGAGGATCAAAGGCGGCACTACTAGTCCGGAAGCAAACGCCGTGAACGAATGGCCGAAGCGCCAAGCTCGAGGGACACCTGAGGGCGTCGCTTGTGGAGGCTGGTACGGATTGCTCATGTGCAGCCTAACACCAGAATTAAGCCGACCCGCGAAGCGGGTTCGGCTTGAATGAATTGTTAGGCCCCAAGACGGATCGCTGAATCAGGATCGGGGATGCTCAAGACCTTGGCCAATGCTAACGCATTGGGACGAATCCAATCCGGAGAATCCTTGTCAAAGGGCGCGGGGAACCCGCTGAGGTTGTAGAGGGTCTTGGCACAAACCTCCTCAAAGCAGTACTGGGTATTGCTCAGGCGGTCACCGGCCCGCTCCGCGGCCAAAGTCTTGGAACGAATCCTTTGAAACAACTCGTGTCCCTCAGACCACTGACTTGGCTCGGCAGCCATCGTATCGAGAGCCAGTAAGGTCTGGCGGTCATTGCAAAGAGGGAGGAACAGCCAAACGAGCCGTTGGATTTCTGCTGCAGTTTGCGTTGCTGTCGCCATTGGGGCCTAACACCAGAATTAAGCCGACCCGCGAAGCGGGTTCGGCTTGAATGAGTTGTTAGCGCTCAAAGTTGATCGCAACGCCGTAATCTCTGGGAAGTCCAGCCCCAAACTCGCGCTGCCATGCGCGAAGTACTGCACGAACCGTGCGTGATGCGGCCCAGCGATGCGATAGCTCGATGGTACGGCAATCGCCGGAGTGACCCACGAGGTGGTAAATGCGACTAGTGACATGGGCATCGAAGTACTCTGGATCTGCGACGAACCTTAGCTCGGACCACGAAGGTTCAAAGCCGAATGTCGCGACTGCCCATTGTGCGAGGGCCTGACGAGTACGTATTCGCAAGCAATTCAGTTTTGGCTTCATGCCGCGAGGTCCTGGTTGAGCGCTAACGCCTGAATTAAGCCGACCCGCGAAGCGGGTTCGGCTTGAATGAATTGTTAGGCCCCGGCACGTGCAACCGGAGCCTCTTTGCCATGATAAGCAGAGTATGCCAATAGTACGTCTGCGGGATCGAGTGGAGCACCGCTGGCCAAGCGGCTGAGAATTGGCTCAAGCCATGTCCTAACTAAGTCATAGTGCTCGGGCCAATCGCCGAGAAGCTCACCAGCAGATATGCGCGCAGCGTGCGTGTGGTAACCAACACCGGACCAAACCCAGAATGGCCGCGTAGGGTCGTCAGGAGCAAAGTCCACTCCGATGAACTCGGAACCCGATGCTGTGCGCTCTTTTGCAATCTCGTGGCTGAGTTTGGTCATGGGGCCTAACACCTGAATTAAGCCGACCCGCGAAGCGGGTTCGGCTTGAATGAATTGTTAGGCGGCGTCCCGGGCAAGCCATGCGCTGATGGGACCAAAGGCCGCCTCAAATGTGGGTACCACCTGCTCTGAGATGAAGTCATCGTCCGGGTATCCATACCAGTACTCAATTACTAAAGCCTTGTCTCTGCGTCGGAAGTCAACGGAATGAGACTTCTTGGCACCGAGCGCAAAGAGCAAAGGGGTGGCGCCATCATGTCTGATATAGGCATGGAAGTCGTTTGCCAAGAGCCTATCAGCAATGTCTCTCAGACTAGCCTCGTCGCTATTCTCCATAGCCGCCTAACACCTGAATTAAGCCGACCCGCGAAGCGGGTTCGGCTTGAATGAATTGTTAGGCCGCGGCCGTTTTACTGGCCACGACCACCTCTAGTGCGATCTCGGCTTGCTCTACCCGCCCGTCAGGCTGTGGTTTACAATCATCGAGGGCGTAGATGATCTCAACGAAGTTTCCGGGCACAAAATAACCACGATCTTTCTGGTCGTTGATGTAGATGCCAATGGTTTCGCTTGAGCCATCCGGCCGTTCGACGGTTACGGTATTCACAGGGCCGCTGTTGTCTTGCCCGGCGCGATAGACGCGGGAGATAACGCCAGCAACACGCCTTGTGGGCATCCTTCCTGAGTTGACAGCTTGCCACCAAGAAGCGGTTGCGAATAAGCCGTACTTGCCAGCCAAGCCCATGTAGGGGCGGGAGTGGTCTTTAGTCAGCGCGTGAGTTTGCGCAAGCTGCTCTGGATCGTGATCTAGCTTCTCGGAGAGCCAATAAACGCGCTTGGCACCCTGTGGCAGGTGGGAGCAGAGCGAGACTTGCACCGACGCCCGCGTCGATCTTCTGCCTGAGATCAGTTGTAACAGACGCTTCATGCGCTCATCCGCGGCCTAACACCTGAATTAAGCCGACCCGCGAAGCGGGTTCGGCTTGAATGAATTGTTAGGCGGCGTCCCGGGCAAGCCATGCGCTGATGGGACCAAAGGCCGCCTCAAATGTGGGTACCACCTGCTCTGAGATGAAGTCATCGTCCGGGTATCCATACCAGTACTCAATTACTAAAGCCTTGTCTCTGCGTCGGAAGTCAACGGAATGAGACTTCTTGGCACCGAGCGCAAAGAGCAAAGGGGTGGCGCCATCATGTCTGATATAGGCATGGAAGTCGTTTGCCAAGAGCCTATCAGCAATGTCTCTCAGACTAGCCTCGTCGCTACTCTCCATAGCCGCCTAACACCAGAATTAAGCCGACCCGCGAAGCGGGTTCGGCTTGAATGAGCTGTTAGGCCTCAAGCTACACCGCAGACTTGCGCGCGACAAGCCAGACGCCGAGCGCCAGCAAAGCTGCACCAGCAGAGACATGAAGCAAAAGCTGGGTGAGTGAGGACGGCGGGCCAAAGGGACTGGAGTCGTTGGCGAGTTGCGCGCCTTGAGGGTCAGCAATGGCCAGTAGGCCGAAGGTGACGATGCCTAGGCCGAGCGCGGAGGCCGCATAGCCAATTGCTCTAGTTGCTCTAGCGACGAATCCCATGATGCTCGCTCTTGAGGCCTAACACCTGAGTTAAGCCGACCCGCGAAGCGGGTTCGGCTTGAATGAATTGTTAGCTGCCATCGCTGCTTGCCGGAATGAGGACCGCTTTGCGTCGCAGCATGAGCGCGGAGGCGACCTGGGCAATGCCTACGATTGCGGCGAATGCTATGACAGCACCAAGCGTGCCCATTGGGATGCGCTGTGTCCCCAACATTGTCATGGCAATTCTAAGAGCAAGTCCAACGACGGCGAGGCTAGCGACCATCGCTGCCACGGACCATGCCTGAGACCTACCGGAGAACTCCGAAACTCCAGAACACAAACTACAAACGAACTTATGGCGGACCAGCCTAAACCCCGGCAGGAAGCGGAAGAGCCCCGAGCTCGGGGTCTTGCCGCAGTGAGGACACATGAAGCTAGGCATGGCAGCTAATGCCTGAATTAAGCCGAGCCGCGAAGCGGCTTCGGCTTGAATGAATTGTTAGCGCTCTCACGCGTACTAACGCATTGTGGGCAGGCGAACCAATCGTACCTGCGAGATACTAACGGGATTACCCGGGCCGGGTGCTAAGCGACTATCCAACTGAAGTATAGGACCGGCCACGCCGACCATGACGCCGCCCACTAATCGAGCGTCACGAATGGAGAGCAGCGTGTAGCCTCGACCCACGTAACGCTTTGTTGATCCGTTGGGTGGTGTTTGAAACCCTCCATCTAGCCGAGCATGTATGGCTGGTTTGCCGGCCAAAACCGCGCAGAAATCTTCCGATGCTTCTAACAACGACCGTTGATCATCGCTGGATACATACTCAAGGCTCAACTGCGAAAGTGGCTCGCAAGGCAGGCTTTTCGCAGTCTCGATCTCATGCCTAGTGCAGCCGGCGAGAGTAATAGCACACAAAACCGCAGCAATTCTTGCCATGAGCGCTAACACCGGAATTAAGCCGACCCGCGAAGCGGGTTCGGCTTGAATGAATTGTTAGATCTGTGGCCTGCGAGCCAGAAGATCCGCTATTTGTGGGCGAGTGTACTTTGCTACTGGATCGGTATCAGGTGGATCGGAAGCGGCGACATACTCTCCGTCGTCAAATGCCAAGAACACATCCTTTGCGAAGCCGGAGAGTTCGAATGAAGACTCAGCCCACAAGAAGTTGGCCACGGCATCTGCGTCCTCATAGCTAAGGCCGCCAGAGGCGAACCCGCTGGCGATGTAAGTAGCGACTAAGTCGTAGACCTGCGCGCGACTGAACCCTGACAAGCTACATAGGTCATCAATGTCATCACTAGCGACGTACCCCGCTCGAATGCTCTTTAAGATCAGCTTGTCGAGATGCTGTTCCACGGGTCTAACACCTGAGTTAAGCCGACCCGCGAAGCGGGTTCGGCTTGAACGAACTGTTATGCGCGCCAAGGTAAGCCCGAAGTCGACTGCCCGCAACGGTCACGCGATACCCGGGAACACGGAGAAACGGCCCGTCAGCACGGAGCAGGTCGAGGCCAGCAAGGACCGAAGCCGGGAGCGCCGCAAATCTGTAAGCCATGAAGCCATCCTTTGCCGAGCGGCGCGAATGCCATGTATCCGAAGCCGAGTGGAGCGAAGCCGGGAAACGTCAGTGAATCCGACGTGTCAGCGACCGATCAACGCCGAAGCCAGTATGGGAGCAGAAGTTGCAGCATCACCGAAGCCAACAACACCAACACACCCACCCACGCATAACACCAGAATTAAGCCGACCCGCGAAGCGGGTTCGGCTTGAATGATTTGTTAGGCATTGCTGCCTAGGATGCCAGCTCGATCGCTTAGCCAGCCGGTAGGTAACTCTTCTCGTCGAATGAACCCATCGATATCTTGCTTGGCAGCGGGGGAAGCCTCTGAAAGAAGATGGTTAAAGACTCGGATTGTTGACTCATCTTTCGTGCCGTACCCATTGGCGATTGAGCCAACGAGATCTCCGGCCCGATCCGGCAGGTCCTCGATTAGTCGGGGAAGCTCGTTGATGAGGGCCGTGCAGTACGAAACTTCACCAAACCGCCACGCGGCTCGGTCGGCTATTTGGTAAGCACCGTAGTCATTCTCTGCCTGTAACGATTCAAACACTGCGAGAACATACTCAAATCCTTCCGATCCCTTAAGTGCATCGAGCATCTCAACGTAGCGATTGTAGCGAGCTTGTCTTTCGCCCCATTCAATCGAGTCATCTCCATCCTGCACGATGTTACCTACGTGCAGGAGCTCCGCTCTCCATTCTTCAAAGCTCGCGGTCATAGTTGATGCAATGCCTAACGCCTGAATTAAGCCGCGCCGCGAAGCGGCGTCGGCTTGAATGAATTGTTAGGCCGCATCTCAGTCAACGCACTCACTGACCGCGACCACGTTAGCAAGATGATCAACGCAGTTGCGAACCTTGAACTCTGATTGGTCAGTTGAGCAGTGACCCGAAGCCGTGCAATACCCCTGACACTGCGAGCTGTCACTGCAAGGAGAGCCACCGTCCGAGGACGGCCAGACGCACTCTAAACGGAAGTTCGTGCGTTGAATGATCTCTCCGCCTTTAGCGGGACAGATGCGCTCTTGCCGTGCATTCATGGCCTGCCAGTCATACGTCGAGCATCCAGCCAGAAAGACTACCAATAGCGAGAAAGCTCTCATGCGGCCTAACTACCTAATAGCCGGATCCCTGGGTCCGGTTATACGACTTATCCACAGCGCACCGTATGGTGGGCTATCCCCTTGATACGGCTCGATCTTAGGGCGGCTGGGTCCGGCTAACAAGCCGACGTATAACCGGACCCACAGAAGTCCTCGCCGAGGGTACTCTGCCCTCGTTTGACCCCCAACCGGAGCGACCCTCATGGGGTGAACTTACCTGCACCACCCCACCTCCTTTGCGGCTCATGGACCAAGTGTCCGTGGTGTGCCGCCGCCGGCATCTAAGTCGCCGAACCGAGCAGGCATACCGGTTCTGGATTCGCAGGTACATCCATTTCCATAGCCGCCAACATCCACGTGTCGTGGGACCACCCGGCATCGTCGCCTTCATCAACCACCTAGCCAGCGTGGGGGCAGTGTCGGCCTCCACTCAGTCTCAAGCCCTCAACGCGCTTCTGTTCCTCTACCGGGATGTCCTTGAGGTGGACACTGGTCACCTGAGCGGACTCAGGCGGATTCAGCGCCAGGATCGCCTGCCGGTCGTGCTGAGCGTGGATGAGGTTGCCTCCATCCTCGCGCAGATGGAGGGCATAACTGCCCTGATCGCACACCTGCTCTATGGGTCTGGGTTGCGGGTGACTGAGTGCATGACACTCAGGGTCAAGGATGTAGACATGGGCGCGGGCCTGATACACGTCAGGGCGGGGAAAGGCGGCAAGGACCGAACCACGTTGCTGCCTCGCCAACTGGAGCGTCTGCTGCAGCGACAACTATTGAGGGTTGCCGGCTTACACAAGCAGGACCTCGCGCGAGGCGCAGGATTCGCTCCACTGCCAAAGGCCTTGGAGCGCAAGTATTCCAGCGCCAGCCAGAGTTTGGCCTGGCAGTACCTGTTCCCATCTCGCGTCGTACGGACCTGCCCAAAGACCGGACGCCGCCTTCGCTGGCATGCCTCCGAGTCCGGCGTACAGGTGGCCTTCAAGGCAGCACTGCATCAAGCCGGTATTGCTAGGCATGCGTCAGTCCACACGCTACGGCATTCGTTTGCCACTCACTTGCTGGCGGCAGGCACAGACATTCGGACGATCCAACTACTCCTGGGGCATCGCAACCTGAAGACCACCATGATCTACACCCATGTGGAGCAGGCGATCCGGACAACCGTCAGCCCACTCGACCGACTGCACGCCCGATGAGCACCGTTGGCGGACATCGCTTCGATGTCCGCTTTGGGTCGGGAGCTGACATCGGCCATACGCTCGATGACAGAGCCTCGGCGCCGCAAACTGAGGCGCCGCAGCCCTCTAACTTAGGTTGTAGTGAAACTCCGAATAGTATTCTCCGGCGCCAACTGGTATCTCGGCGAGAATTGTGCTGATCTTCGATGGAATTAGCGCAACCATACGCCTTGCCTCTTCATCCGCACCTGAGGCAATCAAGGATGTGATGATCCCTCGATGGTAGTAAGGATCCAACTTCTCACGGAGGATCTTCCCAGCCCGCTCCGAGCTACCTGCCACGCAGATGCAGGAAGTAACTCCTTCACCTGTCGCTAGGTAGTTCATATAACCGATGTAAAGGCCCTTCTCGAATATTGATGAAGCATCATCGTTTTTCATATCTCAGCCCCCGTAAGCTAGGAACATTTTCTGGCCAGCATCTTTTCTGCCGCGGTCACGCTGCTCCGGCCAATGAACACCGTATAGCTGTGGCCTTGGGCGCGCGCCTTGACGTGCTTCAACTTGGAAAAGTCATTCCGCTTATATGAATTAAGTGTGCTCACACCAAGGCGACGGCATATCGAGGCCACAGACTCATAAGCACTGCCGAACTGCCGCACCGAGACCTCAAGAATCCTCACTCGACCGGCATAACTCGTTTGCTTCAAATAGCCAAGCCTTCGAAGCGACGTCACAACTGCCGCGGTGCAACCCAGTATCTGTCCCGATTCGAACAGAGTGATGAGCGAAGGCTTGTCATACAATTGCGGGAGTACTGTCTTCAGCGCTTCTGCCTGGACCTGCGCCACACCCATGCCGGAACCCGGAACTTTTCCTATCACTAGGGAGGGGTTATCAAGAAGATAGGCAAATGTGTCGGCTTTTTGCTCTGGCGAAGCAGCGGCCTCAAAGAAGAGCCTGTCCAAAGAGATAGCATCGCTATTGCGGCAATGCTTCTTTCCTTTTAATAGCTCGCCTAGCCGCTGAGCTAGCTCTCGCGTGTCTTCTCCGGACAGGCTTCCCGGAAAGGCGGAACGGTGTGCCGCCACATAGACGCCTTTGCTTACCATCACACGAAGCGTCTCAATGGAAACGCCAACGACTTTCGCAGCGTCACGAATTCCGATCGCAGGTTCCCGGGTAAGTCGCTGACGCCTTGCCCAGTCCAGGTCGACGATGAACGGTCGACTGCCCGTGGGCGAGACTCGACGCACGGGAATTTCTCCAGCGCCGATTAGCTTTTGCATGGTCAACATATGCAGTCCGAGGATCTCGGCGGCCTCACTAACAGTTCCCCACTTGATGGCATCCAAGGCAGGCGCGTTCACATCCCTCCCCGCCCGTGACAATGCGCGCTGTGTCCAGTAGTTCGCGCCAAACTTGAATACCTCGTTGGCCACGAAACGGTAGGCCTCCCCGCCGTCCGGATCGTTCTTGATCAGCCGGTCGAACACCCAGCTAAAGCATCGGTGGAAAGGAGGCTGGGACTCGGCCGTCGACAGTGTCTGACCATACATTTCTTGCAGGAGGGACTGGAAGCCGGTCGGCCAGCTTGCTAGCGCCATCGCAACGCGCTCCGCCTCGACTTCGTAGCGAAGTCTCGATTTTGGCTTGTGCTTCTTATCCTCCCCTGCGAAGTGCAATGTGCTGCTCATTACCCACGTCAGTTTGCACAACTGTCTCAGGTCTAGATTTTTCAGCACAGTCAGCGCCGTCGGACATTGAAGATCTACGTAGCCGCGATACACCTGACAACGCATCACACCCATCAGATCGCACAAAGCGGCCGACGCCGATTGAGCGTGCCAGGTCGTGATGTCTGAGCCACATGGGCACCTTTTCAGCTTGCTCCTAGACCATCGCAGCGGGCTCGAACAGTCTGGGCACCGCGACATCAGCTGGGTGCGATGAATCGGGCATGCCCTGGCCTGACTGAGGTCCCAGAAGGCTTCGCAGTGGCCATGCTCAGCCAGGCACTGCGGACATACTTTGGGAGCGCGCAATGCCATCTCGTAGGCGGGTAGTTCTTGCCCGAATATCCGGATGTACGCCCGATTGCCCTTCTGCGGCTTCAGGGACAGACGCTCTGCATCGACAGGTGAGATATCGGCCAGATCCATCAAAGCGCTTGCGTCGAGCTTCAATGTCATCTGAGGCGACGACTCGTCTCTCAAGAGTTCCTGCAAGAACGCCACGTTCGGATAGCCGTTGCGCTCGGACGTTCTGAGCAAGTATCCCGTCAGGGACTCGGTGGGATATGGCTTGGGCCTGACTACCAGCTTCACAGGACACCCCGCAATTCGCCCGACGCTTTACGTGACGATTTGTCGGACCCTCGGGAACCCTTAGAACGTAAGCTTCCCTTGGGTGCGCCTCTCTTTGTCGGCTCTTGGGGCAGGTCGGCCCTATGCACCTCAACGGCACTGCTCTGGTCGGCGACCGGTTCCGCGGCCGCATTTGCAAACACCGCCTCCCTCACCCCCCGCCCTTCCAGATCCTCCAGCGCGGCCAAGAATGGGCCGCCTGGAATCGGAAAGGACGAGGCACCCCAGATGGCGCGCTTGTAGGCGCTAGCCAGATCTTCCAGTCTGATCTCCAGCCGTTTTTGCCGAATTGCCATACGAACAGCGCGGTCGAGCAGCTTGGCTACCAGCCCGATCCTTCCGGCCGTAGCCAGAAAGACCCTCAAACTCATCTCCCGGCTAGCCAGGTTTGGCAGCTCAAAGGGATGAAGCTGTTTCTGGAACTGCATCAGCACCGCCCGGAACTGGGCGACCGAAGCTTTGTCGGTCCAGTCGAAGGTAGGCATACACAGTGGCTCGTCACAACGCTGTTTCAGCTGCTTGTGTTGTGCCACGACAGACGCCGACTCCGGCAGACCCACGGCGATCAGGCCGAACTTCGAACTCTCCAGCAGCACTTTCAGCCAGTCCGCGAGCAAAGCTGCCTTGCCACGGCCACACAGATGTTGAAACTCGTCCAGGATGACCAGCTTGCACTCCACTTCATGGAGCAAAGTATGCAAGCGCATGGTCATGCTCGAGATGGTGCCTTTGCTCCACAGCGGATCGCCCAACCCCTTGAGCAGCGATTCCAGCAACCCTTTTACCGATGCTTTGGCTGGTGCGACCGCATACACCACGGTGCGAATTGTCCGCTCATCGGCCTGGCGAGGGTGATACGTTTCAAGCACTTCGCGAACCACACTGGACTTGCCCGTGCGACTTTCACCGATGATCAGGAGGAAAATCGGTGTCGCCGTGTAGCCTATGGCGTCGTAAGCCTCAATGATTTCATCTCGGACGGCCACATAGTCCTCGTGATCCACCCGGATGCGCGAAACGATGTCCAAGTACTGACGAAGATCCTTGGGAGGGCGACGGGTCACGATGCAGCCCCCGCAGAGCGCTTACGACTTTCCAGCACCGGAATCTCGTCCGCATCCTCAAGCTCAGGCATGACCGGTGCGGCCGTCGTCGATCGGGACGGCTTTGGCGCCGGGAGAACTTTGGGCGCCGGCGGCGGATTGCTAGCTGCAGGCTCAACCGTAGGGGGCATGGCAGCCGGCTCACTTTGCATGAAACGTTGCTGAGCGTTGCGAGTGGACTTGCGCTTCCCACCCATGTCTTGCTGGATCAAGGCACGAATCCGCAGCTTGGCATCGAGCAGGGAGATCTCAGCGGCTTGATCGTCTTGGAGACGATTCTTGTAGCGTTTGCAGACACTGTGCTGCCAACGCGTCAGGCCCTTCGCATACTCCACATCCAGCGCCGGGACGTGGATCAGAGTCTTGCCGTCCGGACCGATGACCACAATGGAGCCGAGGTCATCATCACTGGTTCGGACTTCAACGGTCATGCCATCCCCATGTTCGGCGCGAAGCGCACCCAGCTCGGGGCTGTTGTAAAGCAGCGTGTCGAACTCGATACCTTTGTGCGTCAAGCGACGCGTGTGACTGACGCTGAAGGCGGCCTCGGTCGCGATGGAAGATGGGGGAAGGTAGCGATCAACGCGCTCAATCCCTTCATCCCACGCCTGTTGGGGCGTCATCTTCAGCACCGAGTGAGGTGTCTGATGGTAGATGTCAACGATCCAGATGTTGATCACGCGCTTCAATGTTTCTAGCGTCATAACCGCGTGCTTTGCAGGATCGTAGTCCCCTTTGAGTACAAGACTGGAGAATGTTTTTCCCTTCATGTCTATCAGAAGGGAGGTGTTCAATGTGCCGAAGAACCGCTCGATCTTGCCCTTGTACCAGGGCTTGCGCCGCGGACAGAACTGAACCGTGATACCAAAGCGTCCGGCACCGTTCTCCAAGGCGTGGCTGTGGAACTCCATGCCGTTGTCCACCACCAGCGTTTCCATGACGCCCCACGCGTCCCACGATGCTTTGACATCTACGATCCCGTCCTTGGGTGCCAAAGCATGGCGCAGTGCGCGAGCCATACTTACGCTGCTGGGCTCTTCAAACGATAGATAGAAGCCCAGGACGTACCGAGTATGCTCATCAAGGATGAGCGTCAGCCACGGCCTTCCCAAGGGCAAACAGGTGCGCTCATCGATGACAAACACGTCCATGCGGGTGTGATCCATGGCGGCCCGCTCCAGCGGACGCAGGGTCACGACACCCCGTCCCGACGTGCGGAACTTCAGATCTGCCACTCGCTTTCCATAACGAGCACGACAAACATCGTAGGCTGAAAGCCCGCTAATCTTCCTCTTGATGTAGCCAATGGAAGGAACGGTTAACAGCTCACTATGGATAAAGCCAGCGTTAGCTGTGGCGATCAGACCTTTGAGTTCTTTCCTTATTTCTTGGACTGGAGGACGTTCTGGTGTGAGATAGCGAGTCTGAATCAAGTCATCGACCATTTCCTCTACCGCGGGCCTGACGCGATTGTCTCTGTTTCCCTTCTCCTGCTCCCTATCCACCAAGGCACGTATGTCGTCGCCAGCGTCTTGGTAGACCCGAATCCATTGGGCAACGGTCGTGAAATGGGGCGGCCTCTTCTGAAGCGTGATCCCTGACTTCTTGTTCCTCTTCCAGACTTCCTCGATAGCCGGCACCATCAGCCGTTCGGTTCTTGGTAGCTGCTTCAGCGCCTGAACATACGTCAGCTTTACCTTCGCGACTAACTGGGCCTCCTTCGAGTACGACTGCCGGAAGGCATCGGCGCGCGCCATTTGAATGGCGCCGGTGAGCTGCGAAGTGGCTGCGTCCACCAGCTTGCCACCAAGGGTGAGATGACCAGACTTCCATGCCATCAGCAGGTCGGCCAGCTTGACCTCCTGCATACGTCCGGTGCCGAGCTCCTCGACGATCAAGGCTCCCTTGCCCAGATCTCGACAGATTCGCCAGAGCTGATCCTTGAGCTGGTAGCGTTGGGATACACAGAAGCTACCCATCACCATGTCAGGGCCTCCCGCGTTGACCCCTGGTTAGCCCACACACGCGTACGTGCGGTGAGCGGAACACTCGCATCCAGCGAAGCACGCCCCTGCACAAGCAGGTATGCGATAGAGCAGGCCGCTACACTTCCGGGGACGTCCCAGTCGAATGTGGACAATTCGGCGCAGCCCAAGCGGACAAGCCTGTCCAGTACGGTGGTCAACTGCACCTTGCATGTTGCATGGCGGGCACGGCGCAGCACGCGTATGGCGCGCTGCAGATTGTCACCACCGCGTATCTGATCCTCGGTAAGCAACTGGTACTGGACGCCTGTTGCACGCAGCGCCCCCTGCAGAAGCGCGGTCCTTTTTTGGACATTCTCATCTACATCCGACTGAAACTTGACCTCAAACAACAAAAGGCGGCCTTGGTGTGTGAGCACAGCAAGGTCCGGCACGTGGTGACGGGCTTGGCCATCCAAGTGATAGTGAATGCGTAACGCCTGTTCGCTGAAGGTCGCGACGGCGCCTTGAGCATCCAGTATCTGGATGGCATCGACTTCCAATGCCGACTCGCACTGCACGACCCGGCCCAACTTGACGGAAGTGATTTTTGATACCGGGCGTTGCGCGCCGCGGTGCACTAGATCACGTATTCTGTGCGCGCCGGCGGGCGGCAGCTCGATCCGAAGTCCATGGCTCGCGCCGTCGTACATAAGTCGCATCAACGCCTGCCTCAGGGCTGTTGGCGAATGCGGTGATGTCGCAATGCTGCTGCGCGTAGGCTGCAGCATCTGTAATGCTGGTGAATTCACGATATTTCGTCTCCCGTGACCCGGGTATGCCGCAGGTCACGTACTTGATCGGGTGGACGATCAGGGCCTGTGGACGGACAGGCAGCCGCCAGCGCTTTCACCGTTGACACGGCAAATCTGCTTGGTAAGCTGGGAGACGCTGAGGTGGCAATTTCAGCGTTTCTCGCAACGGCTCGGGTTACGACCCCGGGCCGTTGCTGTTTCCAGCCCTTATGTTGTCGACGCTGCCGGCTGCTAACGGGTCATCAGACACCTCCGAGTGGATCGGCCAGAAGTACGCGTGCTGACCACCGCTACGTCTCTGAGGGGTTGATAGCGCTGCCCCCCGGCGCGACCTGCTGGGCCATACGGCGCTGGCTGATAAGCCAATCACACGCTTCTTGAGTCAATGCAAAGAGGCCTTGGCGGCCCGGTAAGGCGAAGAGGGACACCTCTACCTCGCCTAACGACCTGGCTCGCTGGAAAGCTGCCGCGGTGCGGAAGCCCAGGAACTGACGCAGAAGCTCGCCCCCCAGCACCGGTCCGTAGCGATCAATCTGATCCGCGATCCAGTTGGATTCGTCGAATCCCGGGGCCCTTCTGGAGACAGACATGCCGATTTCCCGCGAGTTCACGTGCTCTCGTGCCAGCTTGTCTCTTAACATTCGCCCTGCCAAGCATTAGAAACGACCCGGTTTCCAAAGTGTCCAGACCCTCTCGCAGTCCTCTGATCCGTCTCCAGCGCAAGATCTGGGCTCGCCGCTTACGCATCCATCACACCCGGGGTCCAGAGTCCGCCAATGTAGGCTGGGCAGCGTTGGAGCGAGCCCTCCTGGACCAGAACGCCATAGCCAAGGCCTGCAGATCAGTCATGGAGCGGCCGCAGACCTTGGTCTCGGTGGCGGAGAAAGGGACAGATCCGCGAGGGGTACGCAGGATCCCCTCGGAGACGCTTACCGCGGCCGACATGCAGGCCCTAACCTCGTTATCTGGCGGTGACAGCTGGTCCAAAGAGCGACTTCCCTCAGGACCCCTCGCGGCAGATGAAAGCAGGACGGCTCTGGAGTATTTCGAGTTCCCTGTTGACCTGGTGGAATGCGCAGAGCAGCTACATCCAGGCTCAGGAGAGTGGATGAAGGGCCATCTGATCTGGACCCTGACCCACCCTATGCTGCCGCCCCTGGATGAGCTGCGAGAGGAGCTAGCGCGCCTAAAGTGGTCTCTCAAACTGCGAACGCCCTCGCCGCTCCAGCGCGAGGCTATGACGGGTGAGCCTGCCTTCCTTCCCCTGGACCAAGCCGCCACCCGGTATTCCGAGTCACTGACGGTCTTGTCGACGCAAGTCGACGCAAGATCGTTAAGCGTACTGGCAGGCCTGATTGCCGAGAGTCACATCATCGGTGACGAGACGCTGCTCAACATCCATAAAGAGCACTTTCAAAGTGCGGTTGATCTATTGCTCGACCACGAGTGGATGGCCAGCCTGCGCGCTCCCTTCAAACGACTTGTCGCCAGTCGCTTCATTTTCTGCAGCTGGGAGTCACCGGCACTCCAACACCGCTCCTCGATCCATGCCCCGTTTGTCGCTATTGATGACTGGGAGCGACAAACCGGTGTCACTGGATGGCGCGGGCATGATTGGTGAGACTTAAGCACGCCCCGCCAAGAATAAGACTCATGCCAACCTATCTGACGCCCACCGAAGCCAACTTCCTGGTCGATGCCATTCAGGCCGGCCTTCCCGCAATGTACGCCACGATCTACCCGTCAGATGTACAGGAGGCCTTCGCCGCAGAGGCTAGCGCCATGTTGGAAGTGGTCGAGCCGGAGCAACAGACCGCAGTGTCCGAGCGCCTGGAGTCGCTCGTGCTGGTGACCGGGGGCTTCGAGTGACCGCTGGCCCCGTTTCGATCATTCTGTTCCAGCGGCTTTTGATTCACTAGAATCCAAGAATGGACGAAGACGGGGTAGCGGACCCGCGGGCGGCGAGGCCAGTGCAATTGCGGGAAGCCAGCGGGGATAGCGGAAACGATCTGACTCAGATCAATCCGGGGGCTGCTAAGAAGGGGAGCAGGAGCTTGAAGCAAGGAAAGAAGAAGAAGGCCATTTCTTTGATCAGCGGCGTCATAGCGCAATCGCGCTTTGGCCGTCATGAGCGTTTGTCAAAGAGTGATCGCATCTCGACAAGGAAGAGGGCTGAGCCTGACAGCGTTCTCCGTGCCTTCGCCTTCAGGGTGGGCTTGGACAAAGCACTGCTTGAGGCGCGAGGAAGATTGACAACGTCTCAGGTCGAGGCGTTCTTTAAAGATGTTGAGCGCTTACTGGCGATCGATGCAGCCCGGTTCGACAACGTCCCGATAGGTTTCGCGCATCTGAGTCATATGCACGATGCGCCCGAGAAGTCACTCAAGTTCGAACTAAACTGGCTCGCTGAAAGAATGGCGAGCTCATCGGCACGCCTGAACGCGTTTCTCGCATCGCGGTCAGTCATTGAGCAAGATCTCCTCAATGGCCAGTTCGATCGAGCATCAGAACGGCTTGGTGACCTAGAAACCAGGGAAGGCGTCTCATTGTGGTCGACGTCGCTGCGCATCGCAGTTGCGCAGGAGTTGCAGGGAGATGAGGGGCAGAAACAGATCGCGGCAGATATCCGCAAACATTATCCCAAGGGCATTCTTCAATTTCTTGCCAGAAACTGGTCTCAACGCGCAGAGCGATCCGTACCCATCGGCTGGTTCTTGGACAACGCCACCCGTCGTCTTGGTGCGCTAGCTGAGGGCGATGTACGCACCTATCTTTCGTACAAGCTGCTCTCTGAGTGGCCAAAGGCGGACAAGTCCGTTGCTTCGATTCTAAGGACAGAACAGAGCCATCACGTCTTCGACATGTACGAGACCTTGGTCTCTGCGCTGCAGCACTTCGCTATCAGCGCTACATCCAAAGCACAGAGGCTCCTGGCTGCAGGAGCACTCAAGCGGATGCAGACGATCAATGATTTCAGGCTCTGTAAGCTAGCTCAGAGCTTCGGGGTCCCCGACTGGCCGCACTCGGCACCTGTTGCGCCAACGGGCATAAGCGACCTATTGATCACGGGTGCCGCGGCGTCGGCCTATCGTGCAGTCAGGAGCGCGAGGAATGATGAGGCCAGATCCGGTTTCACTGTACTTACGCGCAGCCTTATCCTCTCCAGTGCGCGCCAGCCACGCTTGCCGGCACACAAGAGCACAGATCTTGAATCAAGAATTGCGCTAGCCCTAGTCGCTCAGGCGGATCCTCTGCGCTTTGCAGCAGATGTTGATATCGATGCCGCACGTAAGCTAGGGCACCTGTACGCATGCATACCTGCAGGCACAGCAACGCGTGCCCTACATGCTGCCCTTAATGCCAGCTCGGCGACAGATCACTTCTCTCTTCTGAAACTAGCGATACTCAATTTCGGCCACGTGAGCTTCATGGACGTGGCTATCAATGCAGATCAGAAAGACGACGTGCAGAAATACCTGGCCACAATACCTGCAGGCAAGACGCGCGCCTTGGCCAATCTGTTCGGGAAGCACGCTCAGTCCAATGAACAGGATGAGATAGAACCTGGCGCGAAGGCATATGCGCTGGCCTGTGCCGCTCACCTGGCAGGAAACTATGATGCTGTCGAAGCGTTCATTGGTCCTGCTCTGCAGTCTCAATCAGTACTGCTCTCCAATGCCTCCACGACGCTCGCCCTATCCGCTTACGGTGCCAATGGAAATCTGGCACCTGCAGCCGCCTTGATCAGCACGGAGCTGGCGGTGAAGGGAAGAAGGCCCGACTCGTTGCCGATCCGATCAGCATTGGCAGATCTGAAGTGGGATGACGTGAAGCCATTCGCTGCCGACATCGCCATCTCCAATGCGTTCGCAGCTCTATCGGACATCGAGCCTACCGACAAGACCAGGACGATCCGAACCTTTGCGCTTCAGAAAGTGCTTAGGACGCTGGGGATCGACAAACCATCGAAAGTCAGGAGTATTGCTCGGAAAGAGAGGACTGCCGAGTATGCGTACTTTCTGTACCGAGCATGCTCGACAGACGTCCTTGACATGATCGGGCCACTGAAAGGCTCGAGAGCCGTTCTGGAAGAGAGACGAGAGATCTATTCTGCGCTGGTCGAGCTCAACCCCGCTCTGGCTGAAGAGTACCGCTATCAGGTCTTGACCATCTCAAAAGAGATCAGAATCGGCCAGGGCCGGCAGACCATTGACGCAAGCCGGGTTCACGTCGACATCGGCGCCTTGAAGTCGATTCTCCGGCGTGACCTGATAGACACCTATAGTCGTTACGCTCAATTGGTACGTGATGAGGGGCCAGCGGAAAGCTTCGACGATGTCATCAGAAACATGTCAAAGCCCGAAGTTCTAGTGAAGCAACTACTGGCAGCAAGCGATAGGGAATCAGACGTGCTTCTCATCCTGATGATGAGGCAGGCTCGGGACAGTTATCTTTTCAACATCCCCCATGGCCTCGATAGCTATCTAAGCAAGCGCGTGCGGCACGGCTCGATCGTCGGCCATCTGCGCGCTCCAGTAGAAGCCGAAGGGATGATCACTCAGCAACACATAGATGGAACCTACAAAGACAACGTCAAGTGGGGGCACGTGATAGCGACAGCGCGAGATCCGGAAGAGCTGATCAGAGCCTTCAACAGCTTCGCGAAATCGCTAGATCAGTACCTACTGCGCTTAAAGGATGTGCTCCTTCACGTCAGGAGTGAAGAGCGCCCAATCGGGATGTTCGACATCAAGTTTGCGCCACTCCAGTACAGGCTGGTTCGGGCCGTTGCATCGCGAGATCCGACTATAGAGATGTTCTTAGAGACTGTGCTGGCCACGTTGCGTGGCTTGCTCAATGTGTCGCTTCAGGCAGCGCATACGCAGATCAGGACAGACGCATCGCGTGACATTGGCGAGTTATTCAATCAGCTACGCGTAGCGGTATATAACTCGCTGCCACCAGGCAATGATCGCGCCGATCTCATCGGTGCTCTCAACAACGCCTCAGCCAATGCGCAGGCCGCTGTGAAGTCCGCAGCCAATTGGTTTGTTCCAACTGAAACCGAGGACGTGAAGTTTGCACTGGACGTGGTCTATGAGATTGCACTGACGTCTGTGCGCTCGTTCACGCCAGGATTCGAGCCTGAGCTTACATTCAAGGACGACACTGGGCTTCAGTTCACGGTGCAGCAAATGCCTGTCGTTCAAGACGTTCTATACGACGTTCTGAGCAATGTGGCGAAGCATTCCTCGATGCTTTCTCCCCGCGTATCAATCACAGCCTCATACGATGCCAATCAGGAGCTGCTCAGCTTCTTCGTCACAAATCAGATTGCGGAAGATCGTGACATAGCTTTACTGCGTGCAAAGTTGAGCGACACCAGATCCAAGCTAAGAGATCCAGCGTATCTAGCCAGAGCGCGAACCGAAGGCAAGTCGGGAATCGCAAAACTGGCTAGCACGGTGTTTCAGTCAGAGCACGGAAAACTCCATTTTGATGTCAATGATAAGTGCGAGTTCGTACTCGAGCTCGCTCTCTCTGTTCACCGAGATCAATGAGCATGCGCATTCTTGTCGCGGAAGATGAAGATCCAAAGCTGAATAGCATCACTGACTGGTTGGCAGTTGCAGTGCCAGAAGCAGAAGTCTTGGTGTCGAGGTCCGTGCGATCCACGATCGATATAGCGCTCGAGCACCAGCCAGTCATCGTCCTGCTAGACATGTCCTTGCCCACATTCGACATCGCACTCGGTGAGTCCGGCGGTCGGCCTCAGGGCTTCGGAGGCGCCGAGGTCCTGAGACACTTCGACGGAAACGAACTCAAGACCAAAGTGATCGTGATCACGCAGTACGAAGGCTTCGATAACAACGGCAAGAAGTTCGACTTAGAAGAGCTGTCCAATGTGTTGAGGAACGAGCACCCAGATACGTTCATTGACTGCCTTCGCTATAACGTCGTCAACGATGAATGGAAGGCCCGGCTAGAGAGTCATCTTCGGAAAATAATGGAGTGAACATGCGCGTTCTGATCGTAGACGACAACGGGCGACGAGTCGCAACCATCGTCAAGAATCTGGTAGAGCGCTCAGCGCTGGCCTATGACGATCTTGTGTGTATAAGAAGCGCCTCAGAAGCAAGACAGTGCCTTGCCAAAGAGAAGTTCGATCTGATGCTCCTGGATCTTAGGATTCCGGGGCGAATCGATGAAGACGCCGATGTAGCCCATTCACTGCAGCTCCTCGCAGAGATTGATGCGGGCGAAGATCTGCTGATGCCCGGCAAGATTGTGGGCATGACCGCTTATGACGATGCAGCTGAAGCGGCGAAGCAGACGTTTCGCGAATCTACCTGGACCCTGCTTCCTACAAGCGACTTCACCGATAGTTGGGCAGACACCATCGTCAAGTGCGCCAACTATCTGAAGAGAGAGCGCCATCAACGGGATCAGGAAGAAGAGAGCGTCGATGTCCTCATCGTTGCAGCGCTGGCATCAGAGATCGATGCTATCAAGTCTCTGGACTGGTCTTGGGGAGCATGGGAGCCTGCCGATGACACGGTATTCATTAGCCGGGGCAAGTTTGAGGCCAATGGCAAGACGTTCACCGTGGCGGCGGCGCATGCCTCAAGAATGGGCATGGTCGCTGCTGCAGTCCTGACATCGAAGCTGGTGTCGATCCTCTCGCCGAAGATCTGTGTAATGCCCGGCATCTGTGCGGGGCTGCCTGAACGAGCAGAGATTGGCGATGTGATCTTCGCCGAATGCTCTTGGGACTACCAGAGTGGTAAGCATGCGGTCGATGACGATGGAGGAACGGTCTTTCACCAGGACCCTCATCAGATATCAGTCGACGCTAAGGTAATCGCGAGAATTGATCAGCTCGCCAAGGACGCCGCTAGTCTGCGGGGGATCTGGGATAAATGGCCAAACAAGCCGAAGAACCCTTATGAAGTGAAACGAGGGCCAATGGCCTGCGGATCTGCGGTGCTTGCCAACAGCGATTACGTCGGCTGGATTCAGAAGCAGAACCGCAAGATTCGGGCGATCGAGATGGAATCCTATGGATTTCTTCATGCTATCAGTGAGGCCAACGAGCCTAGGCCGACAGCGATCGTGGCAAAGAGCGTCTGCGATTTCGCCGACAACCTGAAAGGTGACGATCATCAGGCCTATGCTTGCTATACGAGTGCAAGGACGGTGGGGCTGTTCTTGGAGCGGTACGCTGACGATCTTCGTTGAGCACGATGGTCGACATACTTTGGGGCGATTGCTAACAAATGGCGCGTGCAAAAAAGGGCTCCCGCGAGGGAGCCCTTTGTAGTCTTAATCACTAGCCGACAGGCCACTAGCAGCCTATGCCTTTCCAACTAGCAGCTTATGCCTATCCGTGCAGACCACTAGCGGCTTATGTGTACCAAACTAGGCGCTTATGTGTACCAAACTAGCGGCTTATGGGTACCCACACACTTGTATGCGGTTACCGAGACTTCTGCCATGCATCACCCGCACTTCGAATAACCACAGTTCAAACACGTCGCGCACCCGTCCATGATGACGAGGGCCTTGGTGCTGCACTTGTGGCAGAGGGTCGCAGAGGGCGGGAAGCTGGCGCCATCGCCGGTGACGGCGATGTCCTCGGCGGCGCCCAGGGCGGGCGCGGCCGGTGCAGCGGGCGCGGCGGCCGGGGCCGCGCTTACGTCAGCGTTTTTTTTTGCGCGGTCTTCGTACTGCTTGCGCTTCTCGGCCAGGATGGCACGCTGGTGCGCGCTCATTTCCGGGTCGTGGATCAGGCCGATCGACTTCATGTGCTCTTCCACGATGGCGCCCAGCTCCGCCACCAGCGACGGCATGTACACGCCACCGGCCTTGAAGTAACCACCGCGCGGATCGAACACCGCCTTCATCTCGTCCACCAGGAACGTCACGTCGCCGCCCTTGCGGAACACCGCCGACATGATGCGCGTCAGCGCCACGATCCACTGGAAGTGCTCCATGGACTTGCTGTTGACGAAGATCTCGAACGGACGGCGCAGCTCGTGCTCGGTGCCGGCGTTCAACACGATGTCGTTGATGGTCACGTACATGGCGTGCTCCACCAGCGGCGACTTGATCTTGTAGGTGCTGCCGATCAGGACTTCCGGGCGCTCGATGCGCTCGTGCATCTGGATGATGTTGTCCTGCGGGGTTTCCTTTTCCACCGTCTCGCGCGCCACCGACGCCGTGGGGACCGGCGCTGCGGCTTCGCGCGCCTTGTCTTCCGGGGTGAGCACGCTGTAGCCCTTGATTTTCTTGTCGATCTTGACGGCCATGACGGGAGAATCCTGTTCGTGTTCTGAAAGTTGTCGTCGATGGGCGGGGCCTGGCCTTCCGGGCCGGCGACCGCCCAAACCCTCCCCCGGACCCGGGGGAGGAGGGGTGAAGCATCAGGTCTTACTTACGGGCCGCTTTTTTCGCGGCTTTCTTCGGGGCCTTGCGGACGGCCTTCTTGGCCGCTTTCTTCGGGGCGGCTTTCTTCGCCGCCTTCTTCACGGGCGCCTTGCGGGCGACCTTCTTCACTGCCTTCTTGGCGGCCTTCCTGGCCGGCGCCTTCTTGGCCGCGGCCTTGCGGACGGTCTTCTTCACCGCCTTCTTGGCCGTGGCCTTCTTGCTGGCCGCCTTCTTGGTGGCCTTCTTGGCGGCCGCCTTCTTGGTCGCCTTCTTCGCGGCCTTCTTGCCGGTCACCTTCTTCTGCAGGCTGGCGGCTTCGGCCTTGGCGCTGGCACTGGCCGCGGCCAGCGTCTTCTTCGCCTTGGCGACGGTCTTCTTGACCGCCTTGGTGGCCTTGTCGGTGCGCTTGGCCACGGCCTTCTTCGCCTTGGCGATGTCGGCAGTGACCGTCTTGCGCGCCTTCTTGGCCGCCTTCTTGGCCTTGGCGACCGTCTCGCTGGCGGTGGAGGCCACCGCTTCGCCGATGCCGGCCACTGTTTCCTTCACGCTCTCGGCGGCGCCGGAAAGCGTCGCCGTGACACCATTACCGTTGCTCATGCTGCCCTCCTTGTGGGCGAGGTTGTGACGCTGCCGATGCTATACCCGATGGCGCGGGGTGGAACGGTGAAACCGGTGAATCTTTGGTTCAACTTTCTGGAGCCGCTCTCCCCGCGGGCGGGGATGGTGGCCTCTCCTTCTCCCCGCACGCGGGGAGAGGTTCTTGCCTCACCTTCTCCCCGCGAGCGGGGAGAAGGTGCCGAAGGCGGATGAGGGGCCGCTTTTCGCATGGAGCAAAAGCAGCTCGCTGCGCTCGCTCCCCTCTCCCGCCCCTTCGGGGCACCCTCTCCCACCAGGGGAGAGGGGTAAGGCCGGTGCCTCAGAACTTGCCGTAATAGCCTTCCTTCAACGCATCGAACAGGTTGGCGGCGGTGTGCATCTCGCCGTCGTACTCGATCTGCTCGTTGCCCTTGACCTCGATGACGTTGCCGTCTTCCAGCTCGAAGCGGTAGGTGGTGTTCTCCAGGTCGGCTTCCTTGACCAGCACGCCCTGGAAGGCAGCCGGGTTGAAACGGAACGTGGTGCAGCCCTTCAGGCCCTGCTGGTGGGCGTAGCGGTAGATGTCCTTGAACTGCTCGTACGGGTAGTCCGTGGGCACGTTGGCGGTCTTGGAGATGGAGCTGTCCACCCACTTCTGCGCGGCGGCCTGCACGTCCACGTGCTCCTTGGGGGAGATGTCGTCGGCGGCGATGAAGTAGTCGGGCAGCTTGGCTTCCGGGTCGTCCGAGAACGGCATGGCCTTGGGATTGACCAGTTCGCGGTAGGCCAGCAGCTCGTAGGAGTAGACGTCCACCTTTTCCTTGGACTTCTTGCCTTCGCGGATCACGTTGCGGCTGTAGTGGTGCGCGAACGAGGGCTCGATGCCGTTGCTGGCGTTGTTGGCCAGCGACAGGCTGATGGTGCCGGTGGGCGCGATGGAGCTGTGGTGGGTGAAGCGGCTGCCGACTTCGGCCAGCTCGTCCACCAGGTCCGGCGCGACTTCGGCCACGCGCTGCATGTAGCGGCTGTACTTGGCGTGCAGCACCTTGCCGGGGATCTCCTGGCCGGCCTTCCAGCCGTCCTTCGCCATTTCCGGGCGCTGGCGCAGCATGGCGGCGGTGACGGTGAACAGTTCGTCCATGATCGGCGCCGGCCCCTTCTCCTTCGCCAGGGCCAGGCCCATTTCCCAGCCGGCCACGGCCATCTCGCGGGCGATGGCTTCGGTGAACTCGCAGGATTCGGCGCTGCCGTACTTGTGCTTGAGCATGGTCAGCGTGCTGCCCAGGCCCAGGAAGCCCATGCCGTGGCGACGCTTGCGCAGGATCTCCGCCTGCTGCTGCGGCAGCGGCAGGCCGTTCACTTCGACCACGTTGTCGAGCATGCGGGTGAACACGCGCACGACTTCCTTGTATTCCTCCCAGTCGAAACGGGCCTGGTCGGTGAAGGGATCACGCACGAAGGTGGTCAGGTTGACCGAGCCCAGCAGGCAGGCGCCGTAGGGCGGCAGCGGCTGCTCACCGCACGGGTTGGTGGCGCGGATGGTCTCGCACCACCAGTTGTTGTTCATCTCGTTGACGCGATCGATCAGGATGAAGCCCGGCTCGGCGTAGTCGTACGTCGAGACCATGATCATGTCCCACAGATGACGGGCACGGATGTGGCCGTAGATCTTGCAGGCCACCAGGCCGTCGTCGCGGACGATGTAGTTCTTGTGGGTGGGCCACTCGCGCCAGACCACCTGGGCGGCGTCCTCGATGTCGATGTCGCCCTTCTCCTTGATGTTCACCGGGAACACCAGCGGCCAGTCGGCGTCCTGGTCCACGGCCTGCATGAAGCCGTCGGTGATCAGCAGCGACAGGTTGAACTGGCGCAGGCGGCCGTCTTCGCGCTTGGCGCGGATGAAGTCCTTCACGTCCGGGTGCGAGATCTCGAACGTACCCATCTGCGCGCCACGGCGGCCGCCGGCGCTGGAGACGGTGAAGCACATCTTGTCGTAGATATCCATGAAGGACATCGGGCCGGAGGTGTAGGCACCGGCGCCGGCGACGAAGGCGCCCTTCGGACGCAGGGTGCTGAACTCGTAGCCGATGCCGCAGCCGGCCTTCAGGGTGAGGCCGGCTTCGTGGACCTTCTCCAGGATGCCGTCCATCGAGTCCTCGATGGTGCCGGACACGGTGCAGTTGATGGTGCTGGTGGCCGGCTTGTGCTGCTGGGCGCCGGCGTTGGAGGTGATGCGGCCGGCCGGGATGGCGCCGCGGCGCAGCGCCCACACGAAGCGCTCGTACCAGTAGGCGCGCTTTTCGGGGGTGGCTTCGGCGTCGGCCAGGGCGCGGGCCACGCGCTGGTAGGTGCCATCGATGTCGGCGTCCAGGGCCTCGCCCTGCTTGGTCTTCAGCCGGTACTTCTTGTCCCAGATGTCCTGGGACGCCGGTTGCATGGGGATCAGGGTGGGCTGTTCCGTCTTGACCGCCTCGAGGCGCACCGTACTCATGGTTGTGTTGTTCTCCTGAAAACGACTGGAACTTCTCTAATGACTGTGGCGGGCGGGCCTGGGCCTGCCCCGGTATCTCATCGCGGACCCGGACGACGGGGACGCCGGCGCGGGCCGCCGCACAGGATGCGCTGCCCGGATGGCCGGATTGTGGTGGTGGGCCCTGCCGTTGCCGTGCTGCCCACTGCGTCCCTCGACCTCATGCGCCAATCCCCAAAGGCGCCCGATTTCCCAAGCGCAAAGCCCGACGTGAAACACCAGTGCTTGGGTCCGCTTCGTGCTGGACCGCAACATCTTGTGTCCGCACGAAGCCGTCAAACTACGCCCGGGGGTGCCCCCTGTCAACCGGATTGACATGACAATTGCATCGCCCTAAACCCGCCGTCCGTCGGCGCGCGGTGGACCCGGCCAGGGCGGCGCGGTGGGTGAACTTCATTGCCGGTTTAGGGGTCCGTGCGCAGACTCATTCAGGTTCCGCGGGACGCCCCTGGCGCCCGCTCCCTCCGACGCAACGAGCTGCCGACCGACCATGAAGAAAGCGCTGCGCCCGTTCCCCACCCTGATCGCCCTGTCCGCCGCCGCCGCGTTCGGCGGGTTCGCCGCCACCGGCCTGAACGACCTGCTGCAGAAGCCCGCCAACGCCGCGCCTGCGGCCGCGGCCGCCGTACCGGCCGCTGCCGCCCTGCCCACCGCGGTGGACGGGCAGGCGCTGCCTTCGCTGGCGCCCATGCTCAAGCGCGTCACCCCCGCGGTGGTCAGCGTGTACAGCCGGCAGACGGTGCGCGTGGCCAGTCCGCTGGGACCGTTCGGCGACGACCCGATCTTCCGCCGCCTGCTGGGCATTCCCGACATGCCGCGCGAGCGGGTGGAACGCGCGCTGGGCTCGGGCGTGATCGTGGATGCCGCGCGCGGCTACGTGCTGACCAACCACCACGTGGTGGAGAACGCCGACGGCGTGTCGGTCACGCTGAGCGACGGCCGCCAGGTGGAAGCCGAGTTCATCGGCTCGGACCCGGACACCGACGTGGCCCTGATCCGCATCCCCTCCCAGAACCTGACCGCCGTGCCGATGGCCAACAGCGACCAGCTGCAGGTCGGCGATTTCGTGGTGGCGATGGGCAACCCCTACGGCCTGGGCCAGACGGTCACCTCGGGCATCGTGTCGGCGGTGGGCCGCAGCGGCATCCCGGTGGCGGGCTACCAGAACTTCATCCAGACCGACGCCTCGATCAACCCGGGCAACTCCGGTGGCGCGCTGGTCGACCTGCAGGGCCGGCTGGTCGGCATCAACACCGCCAGCTTCAACCCGCGCGGCAGCATGGCCGGCAACATCGGCCTGGGCTTCGCCATTCCCATCAACATGGCTCGCGGCATCATGGAACAGCTGATCGCCAACGACGGCGTGGTGCGCCGGGGCACGTTCGGGGTGGAATCGCAGGACGTGGACGAGCGCGTGGCGCGCGGCCTGGGGCTGGACCTGCCCCGGGGCGCACTGGTGACACGCGTGTATCCCGGCTCGGCTGCGGCCGAGGCCGGACTGCAGCCCGGCGACGTGGTGCTGGCGGCCAACGGCCAGCGCATCGACAACCGCGCGGCGCTGCACAACTTCGAAGGCCTGCAGCCGGTCGGCACGCGCGTGGCGCTGGACGTGCGCCGCGACGGCAAGCCGCTGCAGCTCAACGTGGCGCTGAAGGAGGGCGCGCGCAGCGCCGACGGCGCCAGCCTGGATCCGCGTCTGGCCGGCGCCACCCTGAAGGAGATGGACGAGTCGGCGCGGCAGGCCGTGCGCGGCATGATCCGCGGCGCGCAGGGCGGCGTGCAGGTCGGCAACGTGGCGCGCGACAGCCGCGCCTGGAACAGCGGCCTGCGCCCGGGCGACATCATCGTGGCCAGCAGCAGCGGCGAGTTCGGCGACCTGCCGGGTTTCCGCGCCAGCTTCGAGCGCAAGCCGGCGCAGCTGGTCCTCAATATCCTGCGCGGACGCGGCACCGGCCGGCTGCTGATGCAGTGAGGGGTGCGGGGAACGGGGAACGGGGACTTAAGGTGTTCTGCATCCGAAGTTCGTGAACCTGCGGATCGCTTGATGCGTACATTCCCTGTTCCCTGTTCCCCATTCCCCGCTCCACCTAACAGCCCGTTCACTCCCGTGCATTAGAGTGGTCCCATCCCCCGCCTGCAGGAGACACCCATGAGCATGCCCACCAACACCGATGCCCTGAAGTCCAACCTCGGCGAAGCCGGTTCGCACCTGGCCTCGGCGGCCGCGGCCGCTGGCGAAGCGATCAAGGGCGCGGCCAGCGCCGCCGGCGACGAACTGCGCCTGGGCAAGGCGAACGTGAAATCCGAGCTGGCCGACAGCGCGCTGTCGGGCATCGCCGCGGCCGAAGCCGGCGGCGGCGCCGCGCGCGAGCAGGTCGACGCGCTGATGGACAAGGGCCGCGACCTGATCGACAGCGCGGCGGACCTGATCCGCGAGCGGCCGCTGGCCTCGTTCGGCGTGGCCTTCGCCGCCGGCTGGATCATCGCCAAGCTGGCACGCAGCGGCGGCGACAAGTAAGCCCGCCGCGTGAGCGACGCGCCCCGCGATACCGACACCCCCGCGCCGCCCGACCTGGCCGACACCCTGAGGGAAGTCGGTGCGGCGGGCCGCGCGGCGTTCGGTTCGGCCAAGGGGGCCGGCCGCGCGTTCCGCGGGCTGGTATCCGCCGATTTCGCCCTGGCGCGCAGCGCCTTCGGCCGCGCACTGGCCTGGGCATGCGTGGCGATCGTGTTCGGCGCCTCGGCGTGGCTGCTGGTGACGGGCGCGCTGATCGCACTGATGCAGCGCTTCGGTTTTTCGTGGTTCCAGTCGCTGTCGGTGGCCGCCCTGCTGAGCCTGGCGGTCACCGCGTTCGCGGCCTGGAAGGTGGGGCGCTACTTCGACTACACCGGCATGCATGCCACGCGGCGCCAGCTGTCCAAGCTGGGCCTGTTCGACGAGGACGCCGCCATCGACGACGACCCGCCCCCTGCCGGCACCGCGCACGATCCGCGCGCCGCCGACCACGGAGGCGCGTGATGCGTTTCGAGAAGCTGCTGCAGCACGTACAGCGCGCCGAGCAGCGGGTCGAGCTGCGTGCCACCCACGCGCAGCTGCAGTGGGCCACGCTGAAGCAGGCCTGGCGCGAGGGCTGGACGCCGGGCCGCATCGTCATCGCCGGGCTGGTCAGCGGCTTCCTGGCCGGCCGCGCCGAACCGCTGCGCGCCATGAACGGCGCGCGCTGGATGCAGATGTTCACCGCGGTCTCCAGCTTCCTGGCCACGGCGCAGGCCGCGGCCGCCGCCGAGACCGCCGAGCAGGCGGCCGATACCGCACAGGAAGCGCAGGAACAGGCCGACGTGCAGGCCGACGAGGAGCCGCTGGTGGACGAGGCCTTCGACGAGGACGAGATCGTGGTCACCGCACCGCGCCCGGCCGAAGCGGCGACCGAGCTGTCCGAGCGCTGAGGCGCCCAGGGCTGCTGTAGGAGCGACGTCAGTCGCGACCGCACGCCATCCATCGGGGGAAAGCCGGCCGTTCCTTTTCCGGTACGCGCTGCGGCGCGTTCACCCTCTTGCATGCGGCGCCGCTATCGGCGCGCGCCCGCGACTCACGTCGCTCCCACAGGGGCCGTTGCACAATCGCGCATCCTTCAGGCGACCCTCTGCCCATGAGCACACCTGCCCCACCCGACGCACCTGCGGTCCCCGCCCCGCCGCCACGCCCGCGCGCCTCCGCCCCGGTGCTGGTCTTGGCCACGCTCGCCGTCGGCTACACGCTGTGGGCCGCGCAGGACCTGCTGCTGCCGGTGCTGCTGGCGATGTTCTTCGCCCTGGTCGGCAACCCGATCATCCGCGTGCTGCGCCGGCTGTACGTGCCCCGCTTCCTGGGCGCACTGATCGTGCTGCTCGGCGGCATGGCCGTGACCGGGCTGCTGGCGCAGAAGATGCTGCCGTCGGCGATGGAATGGGCGCAGCAGGCGCCGCGCGAGATGCGCCAGCTGGCGCCCAAGCTGCGCGAGCTGACCAAGCCGGTGCAGGACGCGAACAAGGCCGCCGAGAACTTCGCCCGCGCCGCCGCCGGTACCCAGACGGGCCGGCAGCCGCAGGTGGTGCAGGCAACGCCGGACGACCCCTACGGCAAGCTGCTGGCCACGCCGCGCGTGCTGGCCTCGCTGCTGGCGGTGGTGCTGCTGACGTTCTTCTTCATGGTGTACGGCGAGAACCTGCAACGCAACGCCATCGCGCTGCTGCCCGGACGGCAGCAGAAGAAGTTCACCGTGGAGATCCTGCACTCCATCGAACGCGAGGTGTCGCGCTACGTGCTGACCATCAGCATCATCAACACGGTGGTGGGCCTGGTGTTCGCCTGCGTGCTGTACCTGCTGGGACTGCCGCTGGCCGAGGCGCTGTTGTGGGGCACGATGGCGGCGCTGCTGAATTTCGCGCCGTACGTGGGGCCGCTGATCGGGATCGTGGCGATGCTGCTGGTGGGGTTCATCAGCTTCGAGGAGCCGTTCCAGTCGATGCTGCCGGCGGTGGCGTACCTGGTGCTGCACACGATCGAGGGGCAGATCGTCACCCCGATCATCCTGGGCCGGCGGATGGCGCTGTCGCCGCTGGTGCTGATCCTGGCGCTGATGCTGTTCGGGTGGTTGTGGGGAATCATCGGATTGTTGCTGGCGGTGCCGCTGCTGGTGTGCGTGAAGCTGGTGCTGGCGCGGGTGGAAGGGATGGAAGGCTGGGCGCGGTTGTTGGAGTGAGCGCGGCGCCTTCGATGTATTGAGCCCCTCTCCCACCGGCGACCGAAGGAAGTCACTGTGGGAGAGAGGGGTTGGGGTGAGGGGCAACGAAGACCGCATCTTCGATCTGCTCTGCTGGCACAACATCCACGATCACGCTTTGGTTTCATGGCGCCTTGCGGGATGGATCTTCTTGCTCACGCATGGTGCCGCTCGCCGCGGGGGCCCTACTTTTCTTTGCTTGTGCAAAGAAAAGTAGGCAAAAGAAACACCCCCCGGCGGTCCGCCCGCCGCTGCGCGGCGGGTGCGCAGTCCCGGTGGGAATTTTCGGACGGGGCATCCTGCCCCGGCCGAAAACGGCGCACATCCTTGTGCGCCGCCCTGCGGGTTTTACCCGCCGGGACTGCCGGACCTAAGGGGCCCCGGGAGCAAAAGCAAACGCGTCCGCGATCTGCTGTTGCTGTTGCTCCTGCTTTTCGGGGCCCCCATGAGGCACGGCGAGTGGGCCGGGTAAAACCCGAAGGGCGCCGTCATGGATGACGGCGTTTTCGTATGGCACAGGGATGTGCCATACGAAAATTCCCGGCCCGCCCGCGGACCCGGAGCGAAGCGCAGGGCGTGCCGCCTGGGGCGTGTTTCTTTGGTTCCTTTCTTTGCACGAGCAAAGAAAGGGACGCCCCCGCGGCGAGCGGCGCCATGCGTGGGCCAAGCGGTCTATTCCGCAAGGCCATAAAGCGGACGGGGCGACAACATGGGAAGCTTAGAGACAGGGGCTTCGTTGCCCCTCTCCCCAACCCCTCTCCCGCAGGGAGAGGGGCCTCCTCCTGGGGCCGATGAAAGGGCCCCTGCCTGCCGGGTGTAAAATCGCCCCGATGAGCTTCCCCGTCCGCGCCATCACCCTCGACCTCGACGACACCCTCTGGCCGTTCGCCCCCATCGGCGCACGCATCGAGCGCGTCCTCGACGACTGGCTGCGCCAGCACAGCCCCGCCACCGCCGCCATGTTCCCCGTCGAGCGCATGCGCGCCGTGCGCGAGCAGGTGTTCGCCGCGCATCCGCAGCACAAGCACGACCTCAGCACCCTGCGCCGGATGACGCTGGAACACGCCCTGCGCGAGAGCGGCGCCGACATGGCCCTGCTCGAGCCCGCGTACGACACCTTCTACGCCGCACGCAACCAGGTCGAGTACTACCCGGACGCGCTGGCGGCGCTGGAGCGCATCGCCGCACGCGTGCCGGTGGCCGCGGTGACCAACGGCAACGCCGACCTGCAGCGGATCGGGCTGGGCCACCTGTTCGTGCACCAGATCCATTCGCGCGAACACGGCGCCGCCAAGCCGGAAGCCAGCATCTTCCTGGCCGCCTGCGAACGGCTGGGCGTGCCGCCGGCCGAGGTGCTGCACGTGGGCGACCACATCGAGATGGACGTGCTGGGCGCCGCACGCGCCGGCCTGCGCAGCTGCTGGATCAACCGGCCGGAAGACCACAACGGCCAACCCCGCGCCTGGACGCACGAAACCCTGCGCCCGGACCTGGAATTCCATACCCTCACCGCGCTGGCCGACTGGCTGGACGCCCACCCCGACTTCGCCACGGAACACGCCGCCGCATGAGCGCCGCCCTCGCCTACACCGATGCCTCCACCACCGCGCGTGCGCTGCACGTGCTGGACCGCACGCAACTGGCCGCCTGGCGCACGACCCAGTCCGCCACGGTCAATGCCTGGATCGACGCGCAGGGGTTCGCGGCCGGCGCGGGTTCGCTGCTGCTGCTGCCGGGCGAGGACGGGCTGGCAGGCGCGGTCATCGGCATCGGCGATCCGCTGGATCCCTACAGCTACGCACACGCACCGTTCGGTCTGCCGGCCGGCGACTGGCAGCTGGCCAGCGACCTGTCCGCCGACGCACGCACCGCGCTGCAGCTGGGCTGGGGCCTGGGCAGCTACAGGTTCGACCGCTACAAGCAGCCGGCGCGCAAGCCCGCGCGCCTGGTGCTGCCGCAGGCCGACGCCGAAGCGCTCGACCTGCTGGCGGCCAGCCTGCAGGTGCGCGACCTGGTCAACACGCCCACCGAGCACATGGGGCCGGACGAGCTGGAGGTCGCGGTACGCGAACTCGCCGCCACGCACGGCGCGCAGGTGGAGGTGGTCGCCGGCGACGCGTTGCTGGCGCAGAACTTCCCCGCCATCCACGCGGTAGGCCGCGCCTCCCACCGCGCACCACGCCTGATCGCGCTGCGCTGGGGCGATGCGGCGCAGCCGCACGTGGCGCTGGTCGGCAAGGGGGTGTGCTTCGACACCGGCGGCCTGGACATCAAGCCGGCCGACGGCATGCGCAACATGAAGAAGGACATGGGCGGCGCGGCGCATGCGATCGCGCTGGCCCGCCTGGTGATGGCACGTCAACTGCCCGTGCGGCTGACCCTGCTGGTGCCGGCGGTGGAGAACAGCATCGGTCCCAACGCCTTCCGCCCGGGCGAAGTGATCGCCACCCGCAAGGGCGTCAGCGTGGAGATCGACAACACCGACGCCGAAGGCCGCGTGATCCTGTGCGATGCGTTGGCCTACGCGGGCGAGCAGTCGCCCGACCTCCTGCTGGACTTCGCCACGCTGACGGGCGCAGCGCGCATCGCGCTGGGTCCGGACCTGCCGGCGCTGTTCGCCAACGACGATGCGGTGGCCAACGACTGGATCGCCGCCGGCGAACGCACGCGCGACCCGGTGTGGCGCATGCCGCTGTGGCGCCCGTACCTACGCTACCTGACCAGCGGCATCGCCGACCTGGCCAATGCCGGCTCGCGCATGGCCGGCGCGGTCACCGCCGCGCTGTACCTGGAGCGCTTCGTGCCGGACGGCATGAAGTGGGCGCACCTGGACGTGTATGCGTGGAACGACAGCGACCGTGCCGGCCGCCCCGCCGGTGGCGAGGCCCTGGCCCTGCGCAGCGCCTACGCGATGCTGAAGGCGCGCTACGGCGCGTGACGTTGCCCCCTGTAGGAGCGACGTAAGTCGCGACCGTGTCCCCGAAGCCACGTGAACCGGTCAAAGACGCGACGAGCGTCGCATGCCCATGCCTGAGTAAAACGCGAGCCATCGAAGCGCGGGACGCGTGCGGTCGCGACTGACGTCGCTCCTACAGAAGGCACTTCATTTCCTACAACCACCCGCGCTGCCGCGCCAGCCGGTAGGCTTCGATGCGGTTGCCCACGCCGAGCTTGCCGATGGCTTCGGACAGGTAGTTGCGCACGGTGCCCTGCGAGAGGTTGAGCTGCCGGGCGATGTCGCCGGCGGACTGGCCCTCGCCGGCCAGCCGCAGCACCTGGCGCTCGCGGTCGTTGAGTGGATCGGCGTCGGACCAGGCTTCCAGTGCGAGTTGCGGATCGATGGCGCGACCGCCGCGGTGCACCTTGCGCAGCGCCTCGGCCAGATCCTCGGCCGGCGCGTCCTTCAGCAGGTAGCCGGACACGCCGGCCTCCAGCGCGCGGCGCAGGAACCCGCTGCGCGCGAACGTAGTGACGATGACCACCTTGCACGGCAGCTCGTGCCGCTGGATGCGCTGCGCGAGTTCCAGGCCGCTCAGGCCGGGCATCTCGATATCGGTGACCAACAGGTCGGGCTTGAGCCGCTGCAGTTCGCGCCAGGCGGTCTCGCCATCGGCCGCACTGCCGATCACCTCGATGTCGTTTTCCATGCCCAGCAGCGCGGTGAGCGCGCCACGCACCATGGCCTGGTCTTCGGCAAGCAGGACGCGGATCATCGGGATGTCGTGGCAGAAAGATTGAACGTCACGCTAGTAAATCACACTCGTGAAGTGGACTGCCCATTGCAGGAGTGGTGCAGGCAAGTCTGCACCGGTAAGTCGCGACCGTACGGGTGGCGCAGCCCTGGAAACTAGCGAGGCAGCCCGCATCCGCGCACGTGTGTCGAGATGAGGATGCGTCCGGCCATGCGGTCGCGACTTACGTCGCTCCTACAGGGGCTTTCTCTGGTGCCGTCACGACATCGGACCCCGACGGCAACGGCAGCATGATCTCCACGCAGGTGCCCTGCCGCAGGGTGGAATCGATGCGCAGGCGGCCACCGCGCGATTCGACGCGCTCGCGCATGCCGCCCAGGCCGTTGCCGGGCACGGCCGCGCTGCCGACGCCGTTGTCGCGGATGCGCAGGGCGACGTGGCCGGGCGTGGACGACAAGGCGACCTCGGCGAGCGTGGCGCGCGCATGGCGCTGGATGTTGGTCACCGCCTCGCGCAGACTCAGGGCGAGCACGGTTTCCAGATCGGCGGGCAGCGCGACTTCCTGCGCGTCGTAGCGCAGGGTGACGCCATCCGATTCCAGCAGCAGGCGCGCGGAGGCGAGTTCGGCCGCCAGTCCGGCCGCGCGGATGCCGGTCACCGCACGCCGCACCTGCGCCAGCGCATCGCGGGCCACACGGCTGACTTCGTTGATCTCGTTGCGGGCGGCCTGCGGATCGCGGTCGATCAGGCGCCCGGCCAGGTCGGACTTCAGCGCCACCAGCGACAGCGTGTGGCCGAGCAGGTCGTGCAGGTCCCGGCCGATGCGTTCGCGTTCGGCCAGCGCGGCCAGCCGGCGCACTTCCTCGTGCGAGAGCTTCAGCTCGGCGCGCTTGCGCACGGTCTCCGACTGGAAGTAGTTGCCGGTGAATACGGCCACCGAGATGATCGCGGTCAGCACCGACACGAACACCGGGAACCCCAGCCACATCGACAGGCCGTGATAGGCCCCCAGCAGCGCCGCCAGCACCGCCAACCGCACCCACAGGGCGCCCGGCAGCAGCGCCACGAACGCCGCCGCGTAGATGATGTAGGTGTTGGAGAAAGCGTTGTACGCCATCAGCCCGCAGCCGAGCGCGGCGATGCCCAGCGTGCACAGCACCCGCGTCATCGCGCTGCCGCGGTAGGCCAGGAAATACATCGGCAGGAACGCTGCGATCGAGGCCAGCGTGGGCCACAGGCGCCACTGCAGGTTGCTGCCCCAGTCGCTCCCGGACGGCACCAGCACCGGCATGAACAGGAACACCAGGTAGCCCAGCAGGAAGAGGGGCATCCAGCCCAAACCCAGCGCCTCCGGCACCAGGGCGTCGCGCAGGCGGGTCAGCCGGCGCAGCAGCGGAGAGGAAGACAGGTTCATCGGGGGCTCCTTGCTCGGCGGTCCGGTCACTGCACCAGGCGGCGGCGCGCCAGCACGAAGAACACCGCGGTGATGGCGGCCAGCACGGCCAGGTGCAGCCCCAGCGGACGCCCGGCGCCGACACCGACGGCCTGCTGCGCGACCTGCGCCAGATGATACGCCGGCCATGCCGGCGCCAACGTCTGCAGGAGCTTCGGCAGCATCGTCAGCGGCACCCACAGCCCCGACAGGAACGCCATCGGCAGGTAGACCAGGTTGATCAGCGCCGGCGCGCCGCGGCCGCCGACCAGCGTGCCCAGCCACAAGCCCAGCGCGCTGAAGGGCAACACGCCGACCAGGCACGTCGCCGCCCAGGCGGCCCACTGTGCGGCCGACAGCTGCACGTGCGCCACGCCGGCCGCGAGCGCGGCGAGCAGCAGCAGGATGATCGCGGCGAACAGCAGTGCCATCGCCATCTTCGCGACCAGGTACGCACCCGGCGGCATCGGCTGCGCGCGCTTGAGCGTCAGCAGGCCCTGTTCGCGATCCAGCGCGACCGTCACGCCGAAGCCGAACAGCGCCACGCCGATCACGCCGAACACGCCATAGCCCGCCAGCAGGTACTGCGCCGCGACCGGTCCGCCCTTGCCGCCCAGCAGTACCCCGAACAGCAGGTAGAACACCGGCGGGAACAGCAGGCATGGCAGCGAGAACGAAGGCGTGCGCAGCAGGCGTAGGAATTCGTAGCGCGCTTCCAGCAGGTAGGCCCGCGTGGACGAAAACGGAACGGTGGCGACGGTATCCATCAGGCGGCTTCCTTCTGCGTATCGCGGGTGAGGGCGAGGAAGGCATCCGCCAGGCCGGCGCGCTGCACTTCCAGTTCGGTGAGTGCGGGATCCTCATCCAGCAGGCGGCGGACCACCGGCTCGGCCACCTCGACGACGATGTCGAGGCGCTCGCCCTCGCGTTGTGCGCGCTGCACGCCCGGCCAGCCCTGCACTTGCGCGGCCGGCAAGGTGGTGCTGCAGCGGATGCGCCGCTGCGCCACGTGCGCGCGGATCTGCGCCACCGTGCCTTCGGCGACGACGCGCCCGTGGTTGACCACGACGACGCGGTCGGCCAGCGCTTCGGCTTCTTCCAGGTAATGCGTGGTCAACAGCACCGCGCAGCCCTGCGCACCCAGTTCGCGGATCGCCTTCCACAGCGTCTGCCGCGCATCGATGTCCAGGCCGGTGGTGGGTTCGTCGAGGAACAGCAACTCGGGCCGTCCGCAGAGGGCCAGCGCGAACTGCACGCGCCGCTGCTGTCCGCCGGACAGCTGGCCGTAGCGGCGGTCCATCAGCCCGTCCAGCCCGGCCAACGCCATGCAGTCGGCGACGCTGCGCGGGCGCGGGTAGTAGCTGCGGGTCAGGTCGATCAGCTCGCGCACCTTCAGCGTGTCCGGCACGGCCGCCGTCTGCAGCATCACCCCGACGCGGCGGCGCGCGGCCAGGTCCTGCGGCGGCAGGCCGAACAGGTCCGCCTGCCCCGCCTGCGGACGCTGCAGGCCCAGCAGCAGGCCGATCGCGGTGGTCTTGCCGGCGCCGTTGGGGCCAAGCAGGGCGAGCACCTGGCCGGCAGGCAGCGCCAGATCCAGGCCATCGAGCGCCAGCACACGGCCATACTGGTGGCGCACGCCCTGCAACCGGGCCAGTGCGGGGGAAGGGAGGGTCGCCATGTCCATGCCAGGGCCTTGTCGGAAGATGGACACAGCCTGCGCCGTCGCCCCGCCTGTGATCAGTGGCGCCCCTCAGGCGAATCAGGTGACAGGTGTCACTGGGATGCGCGCGCCGGAGCCTCGATGATGCCCACCATCCCGGCCCCGCTGCCGTCCCGGACCGGCCGGTTCCTGCATGAAGTGACTTCCGGCAACTAGGCTTCCGTTACCCTTGCTGGTCACACTTCCCCGCATTCACCGTCTGGATACGCATGAACACGTCTGCCGACCTGCTGAAGGAACTCCGCATCGACCGCAAGGCACCGCCGCCGGAGCCCACGTCGCGCCGCGGCCTGTGGATCACGCTGGGCGTGATCGTCGTGCTGCTGGCGCTGGCGGCGGCCGGCTGGGCGTTGTTCGGGCGCGAGAAGCCGATCGAAGTGCGCACCGCGCCGACGGTGGCGATGGGCAACGGCGGCGCGGCCGCCTCGGTGCTGGACGCCTCCGGCTACGTGGTCGCGCGGCGCATGGCCACGGTGTCGGCCAAGATCACCGGCAAGGTGCGCGAGGTGCTGATCGAGGAAGGCATGAAGGTCGACGCCGGCCAGGTGATGGCCACGCTCGACCCGGTGGATGCCGACGCCAGCCGTGCGCTGTCGCAGGCGCAGGTCGAGGCCGCGCGCTCGCAGGTGGCGAACGTACAGGCGCAGCTGACCGAGGCCGAGGCGAATGCGCGACGCCTGTCCTCGCTGGTGCAGCAGCAATTGGTCGCCCGCTCGCAGTACGACCAGGCGGTCGCCGCGCGCGACGCCCTGCGCGCGCAGCTGCAGGCCGCACAGCGCAACGTCACCGTGGCCAGCCGCAGCCTGGCCATCTCCGACAATGGCGTGGACAACACCATCGTCCGCGCGCCCTTCGCCGGGGTGGTGATCGCCAAGGCCGCGCAGCCGGGCGAGATCGTCTCGCCGCTGGCCACCGGCGGTTTCACCCGCACCGGCATCGGCACCATCGTCGACATGGACTCGCTGGAAGTGGAAGTGGAGGTCAACGAGTCCTTCATCGGCCGCGTGCAGCCGAAGATGCCGATCCAGGCCACGCTGAACGCCTATCCCGACTGGCAGATCCCCGGCGAGGTGATCGCCATCATCCCCACCGCCGACCGCAGCAAGGCCACGGTGAAGGTGCGCGTGGCGCTGGCGGTGAAGGATCCGCGCATCGTGCCGGACATGGGCGTGCGGGTGAGCTTCCTGGAAGCGGCCAGGCCGCAGCAGGCCGCGCAGCCCAAGGGCGTGCGCGCGCCGGGCGCCGCCGTGGTCGAGCGCGATGGCGCGCAGGTGGCCTTCGTCGTGGGCGACGAGGACACCGTGCAGCAGCGCGCGCTGAAGGTCGCCGGCAAGCTGGGCGACGACGTGCACGTCACCGAGGGACTGGACGCGGGCGAGACCGTCGTCCTGGACCCGCCCGCCGAACTGAAGGACGGTGCCAAGGTCGTGCTGGCCGAAGACACCGAGTAAGCCTGCAAGGCGCCGCGTGAGGATGTCCTCGCGGCGGCGAACCACCGAAATACCGGGCGCCGTTCCACCGGCGCCTGTCGATCCCGGGCGACGCCCTCCGTCGTCCCACGGGCGCCCCGTGTCCTTCGAGGACGGGATCCGCCCTGTTTGAACCGCAGCATCGCCGTTCGCCTTTCCGTCTCCTACAAGGATCCTGCCGATGTCTTCCCTGGTTTCCATCCGCAACGTCACCAAGACCTACCAGCGCGGCCCCGAGAAGGTGCAGGTGCTGCATGGCATCGACCTGGACATTCCGCACGGCGATTTCGTCGCGCTGATGGGGCCGTCCGGTTCGGGCAAGACCACCCTGCTGAACCTGATCGGCGGCCTGGACACCCCCACCGGCGGCGAGATCGAGATCGAGGGCCAGCGCATCGACCGCATGAACGACGGCCAGCTGGCGCACTGGCGCAGCTCGAATGTCGGCTTCGTGTTCCAGTTCTACAACCTGATGCCTACGCTGACGGCGCAGCGCAACGTCGAGCTGCCGCTGCTGCTCACCAAGCTGGGCGCGGCGCAGCGCAAGCGCAATGCGGAGATCGCGCTGCAGCTGGTGGGCCTGGCCGACCGCAAGTCGCACCGTCCCAACGAACTGTCCGGCGGCCAGCAGCAGCGCGTGGCGATCGCCCGCGCCATCGTCTCCGACCCGACCTTCCTGATCTGCGACGAGCCCACCGGCGACCTGGACCGCCATTCGGCCGAGGACATCCTCAACCTGCTGAAGATGCTCAACCGCGAGCACGGCAAGACCATCATCATGGTCACGCACGACCCGAAGGCGGCCGAGTACGCCACCCACACCATCCACCTGGACAAGGGCGAACTGGTCGACGCCCCGGCCGCCGCGCACTGACCCGGAGGCGGACATGAAATATTTCTCGTTGATCTGGTCGGCGCTGTTCCGCAGCAAGACGCGGACGCTGCTGACGCTGCTGTCGGTGGTCGCGGCATTCCTGCTGTTCGGCCTGCTGGACTCGGTGCGCGTGGCGTTCAACTCCGGCGGCAGCGTCGCCGGCGCGGACCGCCTGGTGGTGGCCTCGCGCCTGTCGATCACGCAGATGCTGCCGTACAGCCTGCTGACGCGCATCGAATCCACGCCCGGCGTGAAGAAGGCCACGTACGCGGCCTGGTTCGGCGGCATCTACAAGGACCCGAAGAACTTCTTCCCCAACTTCTCCGTCGGCCCTGGCTACCTGGACATGTACCCGGAATACATCGTCGATCCCGCGCAGGTGAAGGCGTGGGAGGCCGACCGCACCGGCGCCATCGTCGGCGAAAACCTGGCCAAGCGCTTCGGCTGGAAGATCGGCGACACCATCCCGCTGCAGGCGACGATCTTCCCGCAGAAGGACGGCAGCAATGCCTGGCCGCTGACGCTGCGCGGCACGTTCAGGCTGGCCGATTCCAAGCGCAAGGGCGAGGAGAACCAGTTGATCTTCCACTGGAAGTACTTCGATGAAGCCAACCAGTACGTCAACGGCCAGGTCGGCTGGTACATGGTGAAGCTGGACAACGTGAACCACGCCACCCGCGTGGCGAAGGCCATCGACGCGATCTCGGAGAATTCGGCGCACGAGACCAAGACCCAGACCGAGCAGGCGTTCAACCAGTCCTTCGCCAAGCAGTTCGCCGACATCGGCCTGATCGTCACCGCGATCATGGCGGCGGTGTTCTTCACCCTGCTGCTGCTGACCGGCAACACCATGGCGCAGGCGGTGCGCGAGCGCATCCCGGAACTGGCGGTACTGAAGACGCTGGGCTTCACCAACGGCACCGTGCTGGTGCTGGTGCTGGTGGAATCGGTGCTGCTGATCGTGCTGGGCGGCGTGCTGGGCATGGGCCTGGCGTCGGTGATGATTCCGGTGGTCAGCGGCGCCAGCAACGGCATGATCGCCCTGCCCAGCATTCCCGCACAGACCTGGGCGCTGGGGCTGTCGCTGATGGTCGCCATCGGCCTGATCGTCGGCGCGCTGCCGGCGACACGGGCGATGCGCCTGAAGATCGTCGACGCCCTGGCCGGCCGCTGAGAGGAGACAGACATGAAGAAGCAATGGTTGGGCAATCTCATCTCCGTGGTGCTGCTGGTCGTGGGCCTGGTGGCCTGGATCATGTCGCCGTGGTTCGTCGTCGCCGGCCTGGCGGTGCTGCTGGCGCTGTGGCTGTTCCTCACCCGCAGCGGCCGGCTGTCGCTGGAAGCGGCCAGGATCGGCATCGCCAGCCTGCCGCAGCGCTGGGGCGCCTCGTCGGTGATCGTGGTCGGCATCGCCGGCGTGGTCGGCGTGCTGGTGGCGATGCTGGCGATGGGCGAAGGCTTTTCGGCCACGCTCAAGCAGACCGGCAGCGACGACACCGCCATCGTGCTGCGTGGCGGTTCGCAGGCGGAGACCAATTCGGTCATCACCCGCGACCAGGTGCCGCTGATCTCGACGCTGGCCGGCATCGCCAAGGACAAGGACGGCCGCGCCCTGCTCTCGCCGGAACTGTCGCAGATCGTCAACCTGCCGACCGCCGGCAGTGGCGAAGACGCCAATGCGCAGTTCCGCGGCGTCAGCGAGGCCGCGTGGGCGATCCGTCCGCACATCAAGCTGATCGAAGGCCGCAAGTTCAACATCGGCGTGCGCGAGATCGTCGTCGGCCAGGGCGCCAAGGGCCAGTACCGCGGGCTGGAGATCGGCAAGACGCTGCGCCTGGGCAACCAGGACTGGACGGTGGTCGGCGTGTTCGCCGCCGGCGACGCGCACGATTCGGAACTGTGGACCGACATCGATACGCTGTCGTCGGCCTACGACCGCCGCGCGTACCAGTCGGTCACCGTGCGCACGGCCGGCAAGCCGGGCTTCGAGCAGTTCAAGAAGGCGATGGAGAACGACCCGCGCCTGAAGCTGGACGTGCTGACCACGCGCGACTACTACACCAAGCAGAGCACCGGCCTGACCACGCTGATCAGGGTGCTGGGCACGGTGATCGGCACCATCATGGCGATCGGCGCGGTGTTCGGCGCGCTCAACACCATGTACGCCGCGGTCGCCGGCCGTGCGCGCGAGATCGCCACCATGCGTGCGATCGGCTTCCGCGGCCTGCCGGTGGTGATGGCGGTGATGCTGGAGACGATGCTGCTGGCCCTGCTGGGCGGCCTGCTGGGCGGCCTGATCGCCTGGGTGGTGTTCAACGGCTACAGCGTGGCCACGCTGGGCAGCAACTTCAGCCAGGTGGTGTTCCAGTTCAAGGTCACGCCCGGACTGTTGTGGAGCGGATTGAAGTGGGCCCTGGGCATCGGCCTGGTGGGCGGGCTGTTCCCGGCCCTGCGTGCGGCGCGCCTGCCGATCACCCAGGCCCTGCGCGCGATCTGACGGACGTTGAGGAAGTGCCGGCGCATGCCGGCACTTCTTCACGTCGGCGCGTCGAGCCACCCTCGCGACACCGCCTCGGCGACATCCTCCGGCGTGTCGATGTCGACACCGAGAACCGGCGCATCGCAGGCGATGACGCCGGCCCCGTCGGCATTCAGCACCTCGCGCAGGCCGCGATCTCCCTGTAAGTCCCGTGCGGCGCGCAACACCGTCGGCGCCACGACAGCAGGCACCCCCACGCGGTCGCCGAAACGCGTGGCGGCAGAGCCTGATGGCGCCGCACGCGCTGCTGCCAGCAGCACCTGCACGTGCACGAGATCCAGCGCCGGCTGGTCGCAGGTCAGCAGCAGCGTCGCGCGATCGTGCGCAGCGAGCGCATCCACGGCGACCCGCACGCTTCCGGCCAAGCCCTCGTTCCATCGCGGGTTGACCAGGCACTCGACCGGCAGGTCGCGCACCGCAGCCACGACGTCGTCCGCCTGCGCACCGACGATCACCCGCACGCGTGCGGCACCCGACGCCAGCGCCAGCCGCGCGGCACGGTGCACCAGCGTCTCGCCGTCGCGCGTCAGCAATTGCTTCGGTCGGCCCAGGCGCGTGCTGCCCCCCGCCGCCAGCACCACCGCGACATGCGGCACGGTCATGGCGTTTCGCCGTGCCGCCAGGCCTGCAACTGGGCGGCGATGCTCAACGCGATGGCCTCGGGGCCTTGCCCGCCCAGTCTGAGCCCCACGGGCGAGCGCAGGCGCGGCACCAGCAGCGCATGCGTCGAGTCGGGTAGTACGCGCAACAGGTCTTCGCGGCGACGCACCGGCCCCAGCAGGCCGATGAACGGGATGCGGGTATGCGCCAGCGCCTCCAGGGCCTCGCGGTCGTGTTCGAAGTGGTGGTGCATGACCAGCGCGGCATCGGGCGCGGGCTGCAGTGCGCGCAGCGCGTCGTCCGGCGCCTGCATCAGCCACGCGTCGGCGATGTCGGTATCGGGAATCCAGTGCGCGCGGCGCTCCACCACGCTGACGTGCCATCCGAGCGGACGCAGCGCCTGCAGCAGCGACGGGGTTTCCGGTCCCGCACCGAAGATCGCCACACGCGCGGGAGGTGGCACGCTGACATCGCCGGCCAGACTGACCGTCGGCGCCTCGGCATGGCGCGCCAGCGTCCAGTGCAGGCTCACCTCGCCCACCCGCACGTGCACGTCGCCATCGGCCGACAAGGTCAACGTCAGCGCGCCGTGGCCCGCCCACCACGCCTGCACGGCCGTTGCCCAGCCGGGCATGCGATCCAGCGGCAGCAGCACCAGCCGCAGACGGCCGCGACACCCGACAGCGGAGCCGGCGAACAGGTCCTCATCGTCACGGGTGTCGATCTCCATCGCACCCGCGGCACCCACGGCGGCGGCATGCCGCGCACGCCTGGCGATCTCCGGCTCCAGGCAGCCGCCGCTCAGCCAACCCACCTGCGTCTGGTCCGGACCGAACAGCGCCATGGCCCCCGCACGGACATACGTCGAACCTTCGGTGGCCATGACGACGGCCAGTGCACGGCCATCGGTGTCCTCACCGGCGTGGGCGGACGCGAGCAGCACATGAGCGGTTGCGGTCATGGCACCACGATGGCGCAAGCCGCGGGGCGAAGGCAACGCCCGGCGCGCCGGTCGGGGCATCGGGCAAGCATCCCGCAGGATCGTGCAAACATCGACCCATGCCTTCACTGGCATGCAACGTGGGCGCGGAGTATCGTCGCCCGGTCCCACGCCGACGCCAGGAGACGCCATGAAGTTGAACGTCAACGGGGCCGAGCGCGAAGTCGACGCGCCGGACGACATGCCGCTGCTCTGGGTCCTGCGCGACCTGATGGGCCTGACCGGCACCAAGTTCGGCTGCGGCATCGCGCAGTGCGGCGCATGCACGGTGCATGTCGACGGCGCCCCCTTGCGCGCCTGCGTCACGCCCGCGTCGGCCGTCGCCGGCAGGAAGATCACCACCATCGAAGGCCTGTCGGCCGACGGCTCGCATCCGGTGCAGAAAGCCTGGGCGGAACTGGACGTCGTCCAGTGCGGCTACTGCCAGTCCGGCCAGATCATGTCGGCCGCCGCCCTGCTCGCCAAGGTGCCGTCGCCCACTGATACCGACATCGACCAGGCGCTGTCCGGCAACCTGTGCCGCTGCGGCACGTACCAGCGCATCCGCGCCGCGGTGCATCGCGCGGCCGACATCGGCAAGGCGTGATCCGGTGCGGCGACGCGGGTCGCCGCCTTCCCCATCGTTCGACGGAGGCTGTTCCGTGAACCTCGAAACTTCTTCCCCGCGCCGCGACTTCCTGCGCGCCACCGCACTGGCTGGTGGCGGCCTGGTGATCGGCTTCCTCGTGCCCGGCGCGCGCCGCTTCGCCATGGCCCAGGAGGCCACGGCGGCAGCGCCCACGGCCTTCGTGCCGAACGCGTTCCTCAGCATCGCGGCGGACGACACCATCACCGTGCAGCTCGCGCATGCCGAGATGGGCCAGGGCATCTGGACCACGCTGCCGATGCTGATCGCCGAAGAACTGGATGCCGACTGGTCGAAGATCCGCGTCGAACACGGCGCGGCGGACAAGGCCTACACCAGTCCGGTATTCGGCATGCAGGGTACCGGCGGTTCGACCACCACCTGGTCCGAGTTCGACCGCTACCGGCAGGCCGGTGCGACCGCGCGGACCATGCTGCTGCAGGCGGCGGCCGCGCGACTGAAGATTCCCGCCGATCAACTGCGCACCGAGAACGGCGCGGTGGTGTCCGGCACCACGCGCCTGCGCTACGGCGAACTCGCCAACGACGCCGGCCAGCAGACCCCACCAGCACTCGATACGCTGAGGCTGCGCGACCCGAAGGACTGGAAGCTGATCGGCAAGCCGACCAGGCGCCTGGATACGCCGGAGAAGATCACCGGCAAGGCCAGGTTCGGCATGGACGTGCAGTTCGAAGGCCTGCTCACCGCGGTCGTGCTGCGTTCGCCGGTGTTCGGCGGTACGGTCAAATCCTTCGACGCCACCAAGGCGCGCGCGGTGGCCGGCGTGCGCAACGTGGTGCAGGTGCCCAGCGGCGTGGCGGTGATCGCCGACCACTACTGGGCCGCCAAGCTCGGGCGCGACGCGCTGCAGGTGGTGTGGGAGGCGGGCGACGGCGCCCAACTGGACAGCACCGCACTGCGGCAGCAGTTCTCGCAGCTGGCGACCGAAGAAGGACCGACCGCGGTGCGTGCCGGTGACGTGATGGCCGCCCTCGGCAAGGCCGCGAAGACCGTAGAAGCCGAGTACGCCGTGCCCTACCTCGCCCACGCGGCGATGGAGCCGCTGAACTGCACGGTGAAGATCGGCGACGGCGAGTGCGACATCTGGTGCGGCACGCAGTTCCCCACCCTGGACCAGAACAGCGCCGCGCGCATCCTCGGCATTCCGCCGGAGAAGATCCGCATCCACACGCCGTTCCTCGGCGGCGGTTTCGGCCGTCGCGCCACGCCGACGTCGGACGTCGTCTCCGAGGCAGTCGAGGTCGCAAAAGCCGCCAAGGCGCCGGTCAAGACGGTATGGACGCGCGAGGACGACACCCGCGGCGGGTACTACCGCTCGGCGTTCGTCGAGAAGATCAAGGTCGGCCTGGGCGAGGACGGTCTGCCGATGGCCTGGCACCAGGTGATGGTGGGCCAGTCGATCATGGCCGGCACCTTCATGGAAGCGATGATGGTCAAGGACGGCATCGACGCCACCTCGACCGAAGGCGTCGCCAATTCGCCGTACGTGCTGGGCACGCCGGCGCACCGCGTGGACCTGCATTCGCCGAAGACCGGCATCCCCGTGTTGTGGTGGCGCTCGGTGGGCCACAGCGTCAACGGCTTCGTGATGGAAGGCGTCGTCGACGAACTGGCGCACGCCGCGGGCCAGGACCCGGTGGAGTACCGGCGCACACTGCTGAAGGATCACCCCCGCCACCTCGCGGCGCTGAACCTGGCCGCTGAGAAGTTCGGCTGGGGTACGCCGCCCGCGCAGGGCCGCGGCCACGGCATCGCCGTGCACGAATCGTTCGGCAGCTACGTGGCGCAGGCCGCCGAAGTGTCGATCGAGGAGGGAAGGATCCGCGTGCACCGCGTGGTGTGCGCCATCGATTGCGGCGTGGCCGTCAATCCGGCGGGCGTACAGGCGCAGATGGAGTCCGGCATCGTGTTCGGCCTGAGTGCCGCGCTGCATTCGACGCTCACGCTCCGCGAGGGCCAGGTGCAGGAATCCAATTTCCACGACTACCCGGTGTTGCGGATGAACGAGATGCCCCAGGTGGAGGTGCACATCGTGCCCAGCACCGAGCGCATGGGCGGCGTGGGCGAACCCGGCACGCCGCCGATCGCGCCCGCGGTGGCCAACGCGGTGTTCGCCCTGACCGGCCAGCGCCTGCGCGAACTGCCGCTGCGTCTGCCGACGTCCACCTCTTCGATGCCGACCGCCTGAGGCCCGCCATGCGCATCCTGATGATGTCCCTGACCGTGCTCCTGCTGGTGGCGTGCAAGCCGCGCATCAGCGAGGAACAGAAAGCCCAGGCGCTGACCGCGTTCGCCACGGTGGAGCAGGTGTTCCAGCATCCGCGCTGCAGCAACTGCCACATTCCGGGCGACGCGCCGCTGCAGTTCGATGCGCAGACGCCGCATGCGATGAACGTGGTGCGTGGCCCGGACGGCAAGGGCGCGCCCGGCCTGCCCTGTTCCACCTGCCATGGCGAACAGAATTCGCCGGCCAGCTACGGCCCGCACGCACCGCCGGGCGCACCGCACTGGCAGCTGCCGCCGCCCGACCAGAAGATGGCGTGGATCGGCCTGCCCGCGGACCAGCTGTGCGCGATGATCCAGGACAAGGACCGCAACGGCGGCCGCGACTTCGATGCGCTGCTCAAGCATGTCGCCGAAGACAAGCTGGTGCTGTGGGGCTGGAACCCCGGTGGCGAACGCGCACCGGTGCCGGTACCGCACGACCGGTTCGTCGCGGCGTTCAAGACGTGGGCGGAGGCGGGCGGCCCCTGCCCCTCGCCTGGCGCCAACGCGACGGGCGGCGCCGCGCGCTGAGCCTTACTTGCCTGCGGACGCCGCGACCAGCGCGTCGCGGCGACGCGCGCGCCACAGGCCGTCGCTGGCGAAGATCACCAGGCCGGCCCAGATGGCGGCAAAGCCGACCGCGCGCGTGGCATCGAAGGCTTCCTTGAACACCAGCACGCCGATCAGCAACTGCAGGCTGGGCGCGACGTACTGCAGCAGGCCCACCACGGACAGCGGGATGCGGCGCACACCGTAGGCGAAGCCGATCAGCGGCACCGCACTGACCACGCCGCCGAGGACCAGCAGCAGGTCGTCGCGCCAGCCGTAGCCGTCGATGAAACCGCCGCCGTGGCCGAACTCGCCCCACACGACGTAGGCCAGGCCGGGCAGGAACAGGTACAGGCTTTCCACCCCCAGTCCGGCGACGGCATCCACCGCCACGGTCTTGCGCACCAGACCGTACAGGCCGAACGAGAACGCCAGGCCCAGCGCGATCCACGGCGGCGACCCGGCCTGTACCGTCAGCCACGCCACGCCGGCCAACGCGAACCCCACCGCGATCCATTGCGCGGGCGACAGGCGTTCGCGCAGCACCAGCACGCCCAGCACCACATTGATGAGCGGATTGATGAAGTAGCCCAGGCTGGTTTCCACCACATGCCCGGCGTTCACCGCCCAGATGTACAGGCCCCAGTTGAACGCGATCAGCAGGCTGCTGACACCCAGCAGCGGCACCGCGCGCGGTTGCGCGCGGATCTGTCGCCACCAGGCGAGGCCGTTCTTCAACAGGAGCCAGCCGAGCACCAGCACCGCGCTCCACACGATGCGGTGGGCGATGATGTGGAACGACGGCACCGCCTTGAGCAGGTGCCAGTACAGCGGCACCACGCCCCAGATCAGGAAGGTGCCGACGGTGATCGCCAAGCCTTTGCGGTCGAGCGGTGGGTGGGTCATTTCGACTGCCGCGCGCGCGCCAGCGTGATCACCACCACACCGGCCAGGATCACCGCCATGGCGCCCAGGTCGTGCGCGGTGAAGGTTTCGCCGGCGATGAAAGCACCCAGCGCCACCGCGATGACCGGGTTGACGTAGGCATAGCTGCCGACCAGCACCGGGCGCGCGTGGTGGAGCAACCACACGTAGGCGGTGAACGCGACGATGGAACCGAACACCGCCAGGTAGGCGACCGCCAGCCCGCCTTCCAGCGTCCAGTCCGCCACGTGGAAGCGCTCGCCGTGCAGCAGGCCCGCACCGACCAGCATCACGCCCGCCGCCAGCATCTGCGCCGCGGCCGTCATGAAGGGCGACGGCAGGTCGCGCCCACGCGACCACACCGAGCCGTAGGCCCAGGCGATCGGTGCGATCAGCAACAGCACCAGTCCCACCGGCGAACCGGTCAGCGAGCTGCCCGCATTGAGCCAGACCACACCCGCGAAGCCGACGATGATGCCCAGCCATTCGCCGCGCGTCGGGTGCTGTCCGCGCATGGCGCCGAACAGGCCCATCCACAACGGCATCGACGCCACCGCGACCGCGGCGAGCCCCGACGACACCGTCTGCTCGGCCAGCACCACCATGCCGTTGCCCATCAACAGCAGCAATGCGCCCATCACCAGCAGGTTCTTCCACTGCGCGGGCGTGGGCGCCGCGACGCCGCGCCAGCGCAGGAACAGGAACATCACCAGTCCCGCCGCGACGAAACGGCTGCCCGACACCATCAGCAACGGCGGGAATCCGCCTTCCAGCGCGAAGCGGATGCCGAGATAGGTCGAGCCCCAGACCACGTACACGATGGCCAGGGCGGCAGCGACGGCAAGGCCGCCACGCGCGGGCGCGGCGGCGGAAACGGAGGCGTTCATGGGAAACCGTGGGGGAATGCGGTGTGAGGCAATTCTAGGCCAGACGCGGACCGGCGGCATGTCGAACCCGCCCTCGGCCGTTTGAAACCTTTCCCATCCGACTTGAACAGCATTCAAGTCTTTTGCCGCACGTGCTTTGGTTGACGGGAGTGGCGCCAGGCGCGGCAAGGAGGCTCCCGCCTGCGTGCCGTTCTTCTCCATCGCGCATTGCCACCTCCTGCGCCATCACGACCGACATCGTTCCCGCCGCGAAGGTGGCGGATCAGCCGCGTTCCCGCGCAAGCAACTGCTGCTTGCGCGGCAATCCCCAGCGGTAGCCGCCGAGCGAGCCATCGCCACGGATCACGCGGTGACAGGGGACCACCACGGCGATGCGGTTATGCGCGCAGGCGCTGGCCACCGCGCGCGCGGCGCGCGGGGCGCCCAGCTGCCGCGCCAGGCCGGCATAGCTCACCGTCTCGCCCTCGGGCACTTTCATCAGCGCATCCCACACGCGTTGCTGGAAGCCGGTCCCCAGCAGGTCGACCGGCACGTCCGCCTCGCGACCGGCAAGGCGCTCGGCGACGGCCTGCAGGCGCGGAGCAAGGAAATCGTCACGGCCGGCTTCCACGCGTTCGAGCTGCGCATGCGGGAATTCATCGCGCAGTCGCCGTTCCAGTGCGGTGTCGTCCGCGCCCAGTTCGATCGCGCAGATGCCGCGCTCGGTGGCGGCCACCAGCGTGCGGCCGAGCACGGTGTCGACGAGTGTCCAGCGGATCGCCACGCCGCGGCCACCGGCACGGTAGGTGGCCGGTGTCATGCCGAGTTTCGCCGCTCCCTGCTCGTACAGCCGCGACGGCGAACCGTAGCCGGCATCGTAGAGCGCGGTGGTGACGTCACGGCCTTCGCGCAGGGCCGCCTTCAACGTGCCCAGCTTCTTGCGGGCCAGGTACTCGGCAGGACTCAGGCCGAAGCGCGCGCGAAACCGGCGCTGCAGATGCGAGGCGCTGAGACCGGTGTGCGAAGCCAGGTTCGCCAATGACGGCTCGCCCTCGTCGAGCAGACGGCGCGCCAGATCAAGCGGATCGGCAGCGATGGCGGTCGGGGTGGGCAAGGATCGGCGCGGCATGGTGTCCATGCGCCCAGACTAGGGCGCGCGCGACGGTGGGACTATCCGGATCTTGCGCTTGGAACGAGGAGTGAGTGCGAAGGCGTGAGGAGCGAGCAGGAGCGCATGCTGACGCTCACTCCTCACTCCTCATCGCTCACCACTGCCTCATTCGGCCCAGCGACCGGGGCCGGGCGAATCCGGCAGCACCTGCGCGGACAGCTTGCGGTCCTGGCCGAGGATCTCGATGGCATCGCCCAGGATCGCCGCCGACTCGCGCAGCAGCGGGTCCGGACGCTTGTCGGCCAGTTTCTCGCGCTGCGCGTCCTTCACGATGTCGCGCTCGGAAGCACCCAGGCCGTCATCGGCCAGGTCCTCGGCCAGCGGGTCCAGTGCCAGTCCCAGCGCCTTGCGCTCGGCCTGCCGCTGCTTGCGCTGCGCCTCCTGGCGGTCGCGCTCGGCACGGCGTTCGGCTTCGTTGAGCGAAACGTACTTCTTGGCGGCCTCGGCGCGGAACTGGGCCACGTCTTCCGACCACCACTGGAACTCCTTGTCCTTCGCCGAGCGCGCGGCGTGCAGCGCTTCCAGCCGGGGCAGCAGCGGCGCGAAGTTGCCGTACTGCAGGTGCGGCACGGCGGCGATGCGCGTCCACGGCAAGGCGTTGTCGTAGGTGCTTTCGCCGTACTCGCTGGCGTCCACACTCACCGGGAACGCGATGTCCGGTACCACACCCTTGTGCTGCGTACTGCCGCCGGCCACGCGGAAGAACTGCGCGATGGTCAGCTTCACCGAGCCGAAGCGCGGCGCCTCGTTGGCCGGCCAGCGGTCCAGGTCCACCATGTTCTGCACGGTGCCCTTGCCGAAGCTGGTCTCGCCGATCACCAGGCCGCGTCCGTAATCCTGGATGGCGCCGGCGAAGATCTCCGATGCCGATGCCGACGCGCGGTTGATCAGCACGGCCAGCGGGCCGTCCCACGCCACGCCGGTCTTGCGGTCGCTGTTGACGGTGACGCGGCCGCCGGATTCGCGCACCTGCACCACCGGGCCCTTGTCGATGAACAGGCCGGTCAGCTCCACCGCCTCGTCCAGCGAGCCGCCACCGTTATTGCGCAGGTCCATCACCACGCCATCCACGCCCTGCGCCTTGAACTGCGCGAGCAGCTTGGCGATGTCGCGGGTGGCCGAGTTGAAGTCGTTCGGATTGCGGCGACGGCCCTCGAAGTCCTGGTAGAACGCCGGCAGCTTGATCACGCCGATGCGGCGTGCGGGTTCGCCCGCGCTGGCGGGCAGCGTGATGGTTTCGGCCTTGGCCGCCTGCTCTTCCAGCTTGACCTTCTGCCGGGTGATGGTGACCTGCGCGTGCTTGCCGTCGATGCCGGCTTCCACCGGGATGTACTCGATGCGGACCTGGGTGTCCTTCTTGCCGCGGATCTGCGCCACCACATCGTCGATGCGCCAGCCGATCACGTCGGTCATCGGCCCGGACTTGCCCTGGCCAACGGCAACGATGCGGTCACCGACCTTCAGCTTGCCGCTCAGGTCGGCCGGGCCGCCGGGCACGATCTCGCGGACGGCCACCAGGTCGTCCTGGCGCTGCAGCACCGCACCGATGCCTTCCAGCGACAGCGACATCGACTGGTTGAAGTTCTCGGCGGTGCGCGGGGTGAAGTAATCGGTATGCGGGTCGATCGCGCCGGTATAGGCATTGAGGAAGGTCTGGAAGACATCCTCGGTCTTGAGTTCGTTGATGCTGCGCTGCAGGTTGGCGTAGCGCTTGTCCAGCGTCTTGCGGATGTCGTCGGGCTTCTTGCCGGCCAGCTTCAGGCGCAGCCAGTCGTTCATCACCGACTTCTTCCAGATCGCATCCAGTTCCTTGCCGTCGGCCGCCCACGGCGCATCCTCGCGGTCGTATTCCCAGCGCTGGCTGCCGGTGAAGTCGAAGTCCTGCTTCAGCAGCGCGCGCGCATAGGCCACGCGCTGGCCCACGCGCTGCTTGTAGACGGCGAAGATCTCGTAGGCCGGCGCCAGGTCGCCGCTGCGGATCGCGTCGTCCATCTTCGTCTTGTACGGGGCGAACCGCGCCACGTCGGCGGCGGTGAAGAACTGCTTGCCGCCGTCCAGCGCCTCGAAATAGCGCCTGAAGACCTCCTGCGACAGGGCGTCGTCCAGCGGACGCGGTCGGTAGGCATAGCGGCTGTCCGACAGCAGGCCGTACACCAGCTTCGAGGTGTTGGACTGGTCCGCGTTGGGCGCCACCGCAACCGCGTCGCCGTCACCGCGCGCCAGCAGCGCCAACGGGGTCGACAGGGCCAGGGCCAGCAGCAGGAAGGGGGCTTTCTTCAGTGTCATTGCGTACTCGTGGCCCGGGGGCCCGTCAGGCTGGAACGGATGGCGGATTCGACAGTCCGACAGTGCACAAAGTTGCGCGCCTTGTCATCTGCCTTTCGGCAGCCTAATGGCCGGAACGTAGGAAAAGGTGAACCCTGGCCGTGCCACGACCGGGTCGCTCGGCCCGACGGTACGCCCCGGGGGCGTTCGTCATGGAACGAGGCGTCAGCCCACCTGGCGTGCGGCGTGGGCGGCCTGCGCCGCCTGCTGGTCGGCGTGGTAGGAGGAGCGCACCAGCGGACCCGACGCCACATGGCTGAAGCCCAGCGCCATGCCGTACTCCTCCAGCGCCTTGAACTCCTCTGGCGTCCAATAGCGCAGCACCGGGTGATGGTGCGCCGTGGGCTGCAGGTACTGGCCGATGGTGACCATGTCCACGTCATGCGCGCGCAGGTCGCGCAGCGTGCCCTGCACCTGCTCCATGGTCTCGCCCAAGCCCAGCATGATGCCGCTCTTGGTCGGCAGGTGCGGATGCTGCTGCTTGAAGCGCTGCAGCAGGGTCAGCGACCACTGGTAGTCGGCGCCGGGGCGGACGTTCGGGTACAGGTCCGGCACGGTCTCGATGTTGTGGTTGAAGACGTCCGGCGGATTGACCGCCAGGATCTCCAGTGCGCGGTCCATGCGGCCCTTGCCACGGAAATCCGGGGTCAGGATTTCGATGCGGGTCGCCGGCGAATGCGCGCGGATGGCCGCGATGCAGTCGACGAAATGCTGGGCGCCGCCGTCGCGCAGGTCGTCGCGGTCCACACTGGTCACCACGACGTACTTCAGGCCCATGTCGGCCACGGTGTTGGCCAGGCTCAGGGGCTCGGAGGGGTCCGGCGGCTTGGGGCGCCCATGGGCGACGTCGCAGAACGAGCAGCGACGCGTGCACACCTCGCCCAGGATCATGAAGGTGGCCGTGCCGTGGCCGAAACATTCATGGATGTTCGGGCAGCTGGCTTCTTCGCACACGGTGACCAGACGGTTCTCGCGTAGCTTGGCCTTGAGCTTGGCCACCGAGCCATCGGAGGGAATACGCACCCGGATCCACGACGGCTTGCGCAACACGGGCGCGTCGGCGAACTGGACCGGCGATCGCGCGATCTTGTCGCCCCCCAGCTGTTTTGCGCCTGCCTCGAGCGGGGCGGGCGAGGAACTGACGACCTCAAGGGGGATTACGCGTGCGGGGGTGTCGGCCATAGGCCAATTCTAACGCTTCGCCGGTCGCCTCTGGCCGGCACCTGCCTCCGGGCACGGGAAGGCGACTGGGGCAGAGTCCCCTGAGTCAAGGGGGGCGCGGCGAAGCCGCGGGGGGTGGTGGCGCGGCTCGGGGCCCAAGGTTTGCGCAGCAGAACCTGGATTTTCATTCCTGCGCAGCAGGAATAAAAAAGCCCGCAAAGGCTGGGCCATTTGCGGGCTTGCTCCCTCCCCCACGTCGGGATGCGGGGCCATCGTGAAGGGTGCGTTACGGGTGTTGCACGCTGCACTGCAAAACAAAAACGGCGAATTCAAGGCAGTCTGATGTGATGTCACAAACATGAACGCGAGCGAAATCCTTGCCCCACCAACATGTTACCGATATCAGACCAATTTCTGTGCCGCTCGTCAGAATGCTGATTACGTTCTTCACCGCATTTACCTGAACAGGGATGGCCCAGGTCCTGTGCGGGCCGCTATCTCAGGTAGTGGGGCCTACCGTCGTACCAGGTCTTCGCGCCCACGGGATGGAACCTGCGCTGCGCCCCTCGCATCTCCACCCCCAGGCTCAGCGCGCGCCAGCGGGCGTACAGGTCGCCTTGCCGCTGGGCGCCCTGCAGGCGCAGCCGGGCCAGGACTTCATAGCGATCGTTGACAGCCCGCATCCGGTCCAGCACCAGCACGTCTCCCCGCCAGTGGACACGGCCCCGCACCTGCGCCTGGCCGGCATCGACCAGCTTGTATACCCAGACCGGATACTCCTTCTGCCGCGAGAACAGCGCCAGCAGGAAGCCGACATCGCGCATGGTCACTTCGGCCCCGCCACTGCCACTGACGGGCGAGTCGACATCCAGCCTGGCCCGGTCCAACCGGATCCGCGCCCACCAGCCGCGACGCGACTCGCCGCCCGACTCGGTGAAGCCGATGTTCCCCAGCCGGAGGGTGCTGCCATCGGCAACGAACGCACGCTGCCTCAGGTCGGCACGCCGCAGTTTCAGGTCCAGGTCGATGTCGCCACGCAACTGCAGGCCGGCCATGTGCATGCGCGCACCGCGACCGGCCACGCGCAGGGTGCCGTGGCCCAACTCGCCGGCGGCGTCCAGCGACAGGTCGCCGCTCAGCGTCCCGGCACCCCCATCGAAGCGCATCTGCGCGCTCGGCAGGAAGGCGTTGTAGACGCGCAGGTCGGGCACGCGGGCCCCGGCGAACGTGACGCGCGCTTCCAGCGTGTCGCGCAGCCGCGCGGGATCGCCCGCCGCATTCACCGACAGCCGCAGGTCGCGCCCCTGTACGTAGACCGCGGCCGGCGCCTTCGACGACGCCACCTGGAAGTGCTCCATCACCACCTGCAGGCGCGGTATCAATTGGTCCTGTGCACCGGCATCCAGCTGCAGCTCCGCACGCGCGCGCCCACGCACGCGGTTGCCCATCACCTCGGCGACGGCATCCACGCCCGGCACGGCGATGCGGCTGCCCGCGGCCAAGCGTCCCCCGGCGACCCGCACATCGGCGTGCACGTCGCCCGCGCCATCGAACGACAACCACCCGGCCTGGGCCACCATGTCCGAGAGCCAGCGCAGCGAACTGAAATGCCAGTCGCCCACGACATGGCCCGAAGCGCGCGGCAGCAAGCTGGCGAATCGCTTCAACGGCACGTCGTTGCCGCGCAGGGTGAGGTCGGCGTCCAGCGACATCCGGCCATCGTCCCGGCGCGGCATCGTGGCCTTCACCACGATGTCGCGATCGACCGCCAGCGCCAGGCCCAGCGCATCACGACGCGACGCGCCGGTCGCGTCGTGTCCTCCGAGCGGCATGCTCCACCGCACGCGGCTGCCCGGTGCCAGCCGTCCGCGCGCGAACATCACGTCAAGATCGGCCGTACCGGTACCCGGCACCAGCCTCAACGCCCCCTTTCCGTCGGGACCGATGGTGATATCCACCCCGGAGGTCTTGCCCTTCAGCGCCACCGCCAGTTCCGTCTTCAACAGCTTGTCGATCCCGGCCGCTTCGTCGCGCCGGTGCCGGTCCATGGCGAAGCGCACCTGCGCATCGGCCTCGCGCACCACCTCCGCCCCCGCGTAGGCGAGCCTGGCCTGGCGGAAGCGGACGACGGACGGCATCAGCGCCATCGGCCCGCCCCGCAGTTGCTTGTAGAACCCGACCTGGACGGTGCCATCGCCTTCTAGCACCAAGCCATCGAAATAGGCCCGCCGGACCGACGCGCTGGCGATGCGGTCGAACTGCAATTCCCAGCCGCCCGCGCGGGCCGGCGGCGCGACCAGGTCCCGCTCGACACGCCGCACCCCGCCATGCACCTCGTCCGCCCGCACATCGGACACGTGCAGCCGCCGGGACAGCAGCGGCCACAGCGCGATACGGCCTTCCAGCCGCATCGCCCTCGTTTCCCAGACAAGGCGCCGTGACTGGCCCCGCAGGACGACATCGCGCAGGCTCACGCGCCCGGGCCACCAGGTGCGGCCCGACGACCAGTGCATCTGGAAACGCTCCGGCTTCGCATTCAACGCACGCGCACCCAGCGCCGTATTGAGGAAGGCGTTGCCGGCCATCAGATAGAGCGCGTACGTGGCAGCCAGGACAATCAGTCCCCGTCGCAGCCAGCGCACGCCCGTATTGCGGAGGGAGGTCCATGCCATCCACACAGGATGCCGCATCCGGCGATCCGCACAAGTCGGCGATCCACGCACGGCGACGGCCTTCGACCTCCCGACTGTCACGCCCGCCCTGCAGACCGGCACGCGCCGCGCCACATCGAGATGATGTCCGCCCGTATCGGTCCGGACCTCAGGCGCGCTCCGACTCGGCCGTCTCACCCATGAGGGCGGCGATCGGCCGGGGCTTGCCGAACAGATAGCCCTGCAGCAGCGTGCATCCCAGCCCGCGCAGCATCTCCAGCTGCTCCTGGACCTCCACGCCTTCGGCGACCACGGTCAGCTGCATCGAGCGCGCCAGCTGCACCACCGAGGCGATGATCGACCGCGTCATGTCGCGCGCGCCTTCCTGCAGCAGCGCCGCCGCGAACGACTGGTCCAGCTTGAGGCTGTCGAACGGCAACTCGCGCAGCTGCGCCATCGACGAGTAACCCACGCCGAAATCGTCGATCGCGATGCGCACCCCCGCCGCGCGCAGGCGCTGCAGCATGGCGCGTGCGGCGGCCGGGTCGCGGGCCAGGACGGACTCGGTGATCTCCAGTTCCAGCCGGTCCGCCGGCAGCCCGACGCGTTGCAGGACGTCCATCACCGAGTCCACCAGGGACGGCGATGCCAGCTGTATCGGCGAGACGTTCACGGCCAGGAGGGTGTCCGGCGCCCAGGCCAGCGCATCGCGGCAGGCCCGCTCCAGCACCCACAGGCCGATCGGCACGATCAGTCCCGATTCCTCGGCCACCGGAATGAAGTCCATCGGGGGTATGCGTCCATGCACCGGATGCCGCCAGCGCACCAGCGCCTCGTAGCCGCGCACGCGCAGGTCGTCGGCCGCACGCAGCGGCATGTAGTCCAGCTCCAGCTGACCGGCATGGGCTGCCAGCGCCAGATCGCTGACCAGCGCCAAGCGTTCGCGCAGGCGTTCGCTCATCCGCGGCGAGTACTGGCGGAACATGTCGCGCCCCTCGTTCTTCGCCGCGTACAGCGCATTGTCCGCCTGCCGCATCAACTCGCCGGTTTCCGCCGAATCGACCACCCTCGATACGCCGATGCTGGCACGCACATCGACGCGATAGTCATTGACCCATTCCGGAATCCGCAGCACGTCCAGCAGGTGTTCCAGGCGGGCGCATGCTTCGGCGTCGGCATCCGTTGCCGGCAATCCACGCAGCAGCACCGCGAACTCGTCCCCGCCCAGCCGTGCCAGCAGGTCGCCCGGCCGACACCCCTGCTGCAGGCGCCGCGCGACCGCGCACAGCACCTGGTCGCCCACGGCATGGCCCAGGCTGTCGTTGATCGTCTTGAAGTTGTCCAGGTCGATCATGGCGACCGCATGCGGCCCCTCCCTTTCCACCTCCATGGCGTCGAGGAAGGCCCTTCGGTTGGGCAGCCCCGTCAGCGGATCGTGGTGGGCCAGGTGGTGCAGCTTGCGTTCGCGCACCAACGCCTCCGCCTCCCGCAGCCGGGCATCGGTGACCTCGCACCCCACGCCACGCCACCCGATCCATTCACCCGTGGGCGCATGCAACGGCTTGGCGCTGAGCGACCAGCTGCGCGGCTGCTGGTCCACCATTGCTTCCACCACCACGCCGCTGAACGGCCGCCCGCCGCCCAGGCGCTTCCGCAACGCGGCCGGCCCCACCGCGGCTTCGCCGCCCAGGGCGAGCAGCGCGTGCGGGGCGAACAGCGTGTCCAGTCGCTTGCCCACCAGGTCGGCGTCCAGTCCCAGCATCTGCGCGAGCCGGCTGGCCGGGCGGGTCAGCACCCCGCCGCAGTCGCTTTCCCACAGCCAGTCGTTGGCCTTGCTTTCGAAATCGCGCAACAGCAGGCCGACGATCTGGCGCTGCCGGTCCGCTGCCAGTTCGGCCTCGATGCGGCGGACGAACAGGTGCGAGGCGAACAGCAGGGCCGAAGAGAGCATCACCGCGTAACAGCACAGCAGTGTCACCGTCATGCCCTGGGCCAGGAAATCCAGCCTCGCCACCATCAGGCACGCCGATATCGTCAGGATCGCCAGCCAGGTGAAGGACACCAGCGGCGTGGTGATCCCGACCAATACGCCCGTGGCGATCAGCCCGGGCGTGTAGGCGCTGAGCAGCAGGCGGCTGGCGTCGCTGGCTGCAAGTGGCGCACCCAGGTAGATGCCCGCACCCGCGGCCAAGGCACACAGGGCGCACCAGAACATGGAAGCGTACAGGTCGCCATGTCGCAGTGACTGTTCGCCTTGGCGTTGCTGTCTGCGCGCGCAGCGGACCGCATGCCACCCCCACCCCAGGTGGACAAGCACCAGGCATGCGAGCCAGGCCCACGCGAGCGTGGCGTCGAGGAAGGGCCACATGACCAGCAGCACGCCGCCACCCGTGTAGCAGTTGGAGGCGACATACCAGGGCACGACGCGGAACAGATTGCGCAACTGCCGGTTCAGCAGCAACGCGCGCACATCCTCGCTGGCGTCGGGCAAGGTCCAGCACCGGCGCAGCCGCTCCCATGCCCCCCGCATTGCCCATCTCCTGTCAGGCGCAGCCTCTTAATGCGAGAAAAGTCACGTTAATCAGAGGCTTGCAATGGAGATATTAACCATTGAAGGGCCATGCTTCACAAGCATCGATCGCGCCCGGGGTGCTGGCATTGCCGCGGTGGGGCAAAACGCGGTGAGTCTTCGTTCTTCAAGCCGCCTGTTCCATCCCGGCTCCTCGCGCACGCCGCATGCGCACGGCCGCGGCCAAACGCTCGAGCACCTGACCGCTCGCTTCCCATCCCAGGCAGCCATCGGTGATGCTTTGACCGTAACGAAGGGGCTGGCCGTCGACCAGATCCTGGCGTCCGCCCACCAGGTGGCTTTCCACCATCACGCCGACGATGCGACGCTCCCCCGCCTCGAGTTGTGCCGCGATGTCGTCGATCACCGCGGGCTGGTTGTCGGGATCCTTGCCGCTGTTGGCATGGCTGGCATCGACCATCAGTCGCGCGGGCAGGCCGGCCTTCGCGAGCACCTGGCTCGCCGCCTCGATGCTGGCCGCATCGTAGTTGGGCGTCTTGCCGCCGCGCAGGATCACGTGGCAGTCCGGGTTGCCTGCCGTGGCGGCGATCGCCGAGCGGCCCTCCTTCGTCACCGCCAGGAAATGATGCGGATGCGAGGCCGCACCCACCGCGTCCACGGCGATTTTCACGTTGCCGTCGGTGCCGTTCTTGAAGCCCACCGGGCACGACAGGCCGCTGGCCATCTCGCGGTGCACCTGGCTCTCGGTGGTGCGCGCGCCGATCGCACCCCACGCCACCAGGTCGCTGATGTACTGCGGCGAGATCGTGTCCAGGTATTCGCACCCCGCGGGCAGCCCCACAGCATTGATGTCGCGCAGCAGGCGGCGTGCCGTGCGCAGGCCGCGGTTGATGTCGAAACTGCCGTCCAGCGCGGGATCGTTGATCAGGCCCTTCCATCCCACCGTCGTGCGCGGCTTCTCGAAATAGACGCGCATGACGATCTCCAGTTCATCGGCCAGCGCATCGCGCAACGGCTTCAGTCGCTGCGCGTACTCCATCGCGGATGCGGGATCGTGGATCGAGCACGGACCGATCACCACCACCAGGCGGTCGTCGCGCCCCTCCAGGATGTCGTGCAGCGCGGCGCGCGCTTCGGACACCGTCTGCGAAATCGCATCGTCACACGGCAGTTCGCCAATGATCGCGGCAGGCGTGACCAGTTCATCAAGCTTCCTGATGCGCAGGTCGTCGGTGTGGGGGGCCATCGGGGGGTTCTCCGGAGTCAATAAAAAAGCCGCCAGTTTCGCTGGCGGCTTCAAGGGGATTCTTCTGGTGTCTACCTAGAATGAACGCAGCCCCGCCACCGCCGTGGGATCGCGGTAATACCAAAACCAGAAGCGGGCGCGGGTCGGATTCATTGGGGCGTAGTGATATCACGCCTTTCCCAGGCGCGCGAATGTTTCATCTGCAACGTGCAGCAGCCGATCCAGGATCCAGCATGCACGTCCATGAAACGTCGCTTGCGCGCAGCAGCGCAAGCAACCGCCAGACGGTGGCCGTGGGCGATGCACCCTCCCGTTGGCGAGGTTGTCGCATTCCGCGATGTCACCGGCTCCGGTGCACCATGGCCCTGTCCCGCCGACACCTGCTCGCGGCGCCCGCCGCCCTCGCCACCACGGCCCTGCTGCCCGGCCCGCTGCTCGCTGCCGTGGCCGCGCAAACCCCCACCCTGCCCGACCTGTCCGACTGGGAGGCGGTACGCGCGCAGTTCGCACTTGATCCGGCCTACCTGCACTTCGCCTCGTTCTTCATCGCCAGCCACCCGACGCCGGTGCGCGAAGCGCTCGAGGGCTATCGACGCGCGATGGATGCGAACCCGTTCCTGGTGGTCGAACGGGCGATGTTCGAGGACGACGCGCACAACCTGCCGTTGCAGGTCTGCACCGAGGCAGCGGACTACCTGGGTGGACGCGCCAACGAAGTCTGCCTGACCCGCAGCACCACCGAAGGCCTCGCGCTGGTCTATTACGGGCTGCCGCTGAAGGCCGGCGATGAAGTGCTGACCACTGTCCACGACCATTACTCGCACCACGAATCGATCCGGCTGGCCACTGCACGCGCCGGCGCCACGATGCGCAAGATCGCGCTGTTCGCCTCGTCCGCGGATGCCAGCGTCGACGAGATCGTCGGCAACCTGAAAGCGGCGATACAGCCGGCCACGCGGGTGGTCGGCATCACCTGGGTGCACTCCAGCACCGGCATCCGCCTGCCGATCCGCGAGATCGCCGCGATGCTGCGCGGCCTTCACGACCCGCCGCTGCTGGTCGTCGACGGCGTGCACGGGCTCGGCGCCGCCGATGACACCGTCGCCACGATGGGCGCGGACTATTTCTGCGCCGGCACGCACAAGTGGATGTTCGCGCCGCGCGGCACCGGCCTGGTGTGGGCGAACGCGGCGAACTGGGGCCGCCTGCGGCCGCTGGTGCCCAACTTCACCGAGATCGAGAGCTACAACGCCTGGACCGAAGACCGACCGCCGGCCGGCCCCGCGAACGCGGCGCGGATGATGCCCGGCGGTTTCCACGCCTTCGAACACCAATGGGCGATTGGGGCCGCCTTCCGCATGCACAAGCAGATGCAGCGTCCGCGCGTCGCCGCCCGCATCACCGCGATGAACGACCAGCTCAAGCAAGGCCTGGCCGGCCTGCCGAAGGTGAAGATGCACACGCCCCGCGCGGCGGCGTTGTCGGCGGGACTGGTGGCCTTCGAGATCGATGGCGTGGGACCCAACGACATCGTGAAACAGTTGCTCGCGCGACGCATCGTCGCCAGCACCAGTCCGTACGCCGTCAGCTACGCCCGGCTGGCGCCCAGCCTGGTGAACACGCCCGCCGAAGTCGACGAGGCCCTGCGCGCGGTGCGTGCACTTGCCAGCTGAACACGCCGACACCACCGCATCCGCCAGACGGTGGCCCATGACGCGAGGATTGCGCGTTGGTTCCCCATGCCGGTCGTTGCAAGGCGACCTGCCGTTTCCTTCGCCCCACCGGATCGTCATGCCCCCGAACGACGCTTCTCCCCGCCCGCTGGACGACATGTTCGGCGAGGTCTACCAGGAATTGCGCCGGCTGGCGCACAAGCAGCGCCTTCCGCGAGATGGCGCCACCCTCGACACCACCGCGCTGGTGCATGAGCTGTATCTGCAGATGAGCCACCAGCAACCGCAGTTCACCCACACGCGGCAGTTCTACGCCTACGCGGCTCGCGCCATGCGGCACATGCTGGTCGACCGTGCGCGCGAGCGGGCGCGCATCAAGCATGGCGGCGACCTGCGGCGCACGGACTATCGCGACACGCTTGCCGGCCAGGTGACGATCGACCCGCAGCATGCGCTCGAACTCGATCAGGCGCTGCGGCGCCTGGCGCTGGACGATGCACGCGCCGCCGAAGTGGTGGAACTGCACTACTTCGCCGGGCTGCCGCTCGAGCGTATCGCCGAGCTCTGCGAGCTGAGCGTGCGCACCGTCCACCGCGACTGGCAGTACGCGCGCGCCTTCCTCGGGGCCCAGCTGGCCGCATGAACGCGGCTCCATGTCAGGGTCCGGCCCCAAAAAGCGCTTGATGGCAGACCCATTCCCGCAAGTACCCACCATGCCTTCCCTGCGCCAGTCGTTCGATGCGGTCGTGGACCTGCCCCCCGAGGCACGGCGCGACTGGATGGACCGGCACTGCTCCGACCCGACCGATCGCCACCACCTGGAGGCGCTGCTCGCCGCGCACGCACGCACCGAACCGCTGCTGCTGGACACCCCGGTGGCGGCCGTGATCCATGCGATGAAGGGCGAAGACGCCCACCCGACGCAGGCATGGATCGGCGAGCGCATCGGCGCGTTCCGGCTGATAGCGCCCCTCGGCCAGGGCGGCATGGCGAGCGTGTTCCTCGGCGAACGCGAAGACGTCGACTTCCATCAACGCGTGGCGGTGAAACTGTTGCGGCGCGGCCCGTATTCGGAACTGCAGCAGCAGCTGTTCCGGCGCGAACGGCAGACGCTGGCCGCGCTCGCGCACCCGGCGATCGCGCGCCTGATCGACGGCGGCGTCACCGACGCCGGCGTGCCCTACCTCGTCATGGACCACGTGGATGGGCTGCCGATCACGCGCCATGCGGACGTGCGCGCCCTGGACGTCACCGCGCGCCTGCGGCTGCTGTGCGAAGTCTGCCGCGCAGTGGAGGCGGCGCATCGGCAGCTGGTGGTCCACTGCGACCTCAAGCCGTCCAACATCCTGGTCACGGCCGAAGGCGCGCCCCGTCTGCTGGACTTCGGCGTCGCCCGCCTGCTCGACGCCGCGGGCGATAACGAAGGTGCGGCGGCCATCGGGCTTACCCCCGGCTATGCGGCGCCCGAGCAGTACACCGGCACCGCCGTGACCACAGCCACGGACGTGTACGCGCTGGGCGTGTTGATGCAGGAGTTGCTCAGCGGCGAACGCCCCGGCGATGCCACGCCTGCATCGTCCACGCTGAAGGGCGACCTGGCAGCGATCCTCGCGAAAGCCATCGCGACCGATCCCGCGCAACGTTACGTATCGGCCGGTGACCTGGCCGACGATCTCGAACACCAACTGCGCCACGAACCCGTGCGCGCGCGTACGCCTTCGCCGTTGCATCGCATGCGCCTGTTTGTCCGTCGTCATCGCGGCGGCGTGGCGGTGGCCGCCGTGCTGATGGTCGCCGTGCTCGCCAGCCTGTCGGCGGCGTTGTGGCAGGCGCATACGGCACGCCTGGCCGCCGCCGAGGCGCAGGACCAGGCCTGGCGTGCGCGCCACGAAGCGCAGCGTGCGAATGCCGTGCGCGATCTGTTGGTGCAGCTGTTCGAGAACGAAGTGCCGAAGGGGCCGCGCAGCACGCTGCCGGATACCGCCACGCTGCTCCAGCGTGGTGCCGAGCGCGCACGCACCGACCTGGTCGCGACGCCGGCCCTGCAGGTGGAGATGCTGGTGGTCATCGCGCGCATCTACGATGAGATGTCCCGCTACGACGACGCGCGTCCGCTGCTGGCGAGCGCTGTCGCTACCGCGCGTACCCTGCCCGCGCGCGACCATGCCGCGCTGGGGATGGCGCTCAGCCAGCAGGGACAGCTCGCCTCCAGCGAGAAGGACTACCCGGCGGCACTCGCGCTGTTGAACGAAGCACTCACGGTCCAGCGTGGCGTCGATCCGCAGGGACTTGCCGCGGCGCTGACCTACCATCGCCGCGCGATCGTCCACAGCGAAGTCGACGAGCATCAGGCCGCCATCGCCGACCACCTGACCGCCATCCGGATCCAGCAGGCACGGCTGGCCCCCCGCGATCCGCGCCTGATCCGCAGCTACGGCGCGCTCGGTACCGCCTACACGCGCGCGCACCAGCCCGGCCAGGCGGTGCGTTGGCAACGGCATGCCCTGACGTTGACGCGCGCCGCGTACGGCGACGAGCACCCCGAGACCTCCCGGCGGCTCAGCAACTACGGCATCGCCCTGATGGCTGCGGGCCGGATGTCCGAGGCCGAAGCGCCGCTGCAGGAGGCGGTCGCCATCGCCCGCCGCATCTATCGCGGGCCGAACGCGGACGTGGCCCCGCGCGTACACAACCTAGGCGGCGTCTACCTGGCGCTCGGCCGTCTCGACGAAGCGGAGCCGCTGCTCCGCGAAGCGATCGACATCGAGCATGCGATCGGCCGCGAGCGCGCGCCCGGCATCGGCTTCTCGCTGGCGAAGCTGTCCCGCATCCAGGAGCTGCGCGGCGACCTGGCGGGCGCGCGCACGCTGGCCGATGCGGCGCGCGCGCAACTGGACAAGGTGCTGCCGCCCACCCATGAACAGCGGCTCGATGCCGAGTTGCGTGCCATGCGCCTGCAGCTGGTGGCCGGCTTGCATCGCGACCTGCGCGAGGACGCCATCGATCTGCAGCGGCGGGCCGATGCCCTGAAGGAACCGTATCTGTCGGCGACTGCGCTGTACGTACGCGCGCTGGCGCATGCGCGGCAGGGCGAGGATGCACGCGCCATCGCGATGATCCGGCAGGCGCTACATATCAGCGCACGCCCGCGCTCATTCCCGCACGACCTGATCGCGTGGTACGCCACGCTGGCGCACCTGTACGAACGCACCGGCGACCCTGCGGCCGCCGCGCGCACACGCAGCGAAGGTCTTGCGTTCGCTGACCGCCTGGAGGTCCCCAAGACGCATCCCGCGCGCCGCGCATTGGTAGCGCCCGCAACCGTCACGATGGCCAACGCCCCCTGAACCACCGCGGATTGGCGCGTGTCAGTGAGCATCACCGGAAAGCGCTTGTCTCTATGGACCCACACGCAGAGACCGGACTTCCATGTTGCTCTCCCGCCACGCTACGCCCGCCCCCGATTCGCTGACCGACGCTTCCACGCCCCCTGTCTCCGCCGCCCAAGGCGACGTTCCCGAAACCCCGCTGCCCGCCGCGCCGCCTCGCCTGTGGGCACGCGTGGCGCAGCGCCTGGCCGGCGTATTCGCTCCACACCACGCGGCCCGCCAGGGCCTGCTGAAACTCGATGAAGCGTCCGCGTTCGCCGGTTGCCCTCGCGGCATCGAGGGCTGCCCCGAACATCGGGAAACGCTGTCGCTGCGCGGCCGACGCGTACAGATGGTGTCCTGGGGCGATCCGCGCCGGCAGCCCTACGTGTTGTTGCCGCCGCTGGACGCGACCGGTCGCGATGCGATGGCAGCCTGGGTACGCGCGCTGACCGCGCAGGGATTCGCCGTGGTCGCCTTCGCCCGCGAGGGCCGCACGGTGGCCACGCAGACATCGACGCTACTGGAGACCGCGGGCGACATGCTCGAAGTCGGCCGTCGCTGCGGCGAAGCGGCGGCGGTGATCGGGCACTCGCTCGGCGCCATGTCGGTCGTGCTCGCGCTGCACCAAGGCCTGCGGGCCAAGCAGGCGATCCTGGTCTCCGCACAGGCCGATCCGCGCGCCGCGCTGCATCGTTTCGTCGATCGCGCCGGGATGGGACCGCGCGTGGGCGCACGCATGCTGGCGCTGCTCGAGTCGCGCATCGGCCAGGGGCTGGACGGGCTGCAGGCACACCGCATCGCGCCGGCCATCGGCATCCCGGTGCTGGTCGTCCACGACCTGCTGGACGACGAAGTGCCATGGGACGAAGGCGAGCGCTTCGCCCGCCACCTGACCGCCGCACGCCTGCTGACCACGCTGGACCTCGGCCACCACGGCGTCCTGAACGATCCGACGGTGCTACGCGACTGCCTGCGCTTCCTCAAGGGCGAAGCGATCGGCGACAAGGTCGTGTCTTCGCCCAACCTGCCGTATGGCGTCACCTGAGCCGGTGTCGGCACGCCACCGGGACGGCGCCGCGCCCGCATGCGTCGTCCGCTTCCGCCACGCACGACGCAACCCGGGCCACGACGGCGACGATGCCAGCGGCCTCTGCCTGCGTGGCGGGCGCGGCATGCACGCGCCCGCGGCGCGCGGCGGCTGCACGCTGGTCATCGCGCTGCGCGGCACCGTCGACGTCGAGGCCGACGACGGCGTGTTCCACCTCGGAGGGCGCCGCTTCCTCGCGCTTGCCGGCAACGTACCGCGCCGGATCCTCGCCGGCCCCGGTGCCGACTGGATCCTCGTGCACGCGCCTTCGCGCTGGGTGCAGGCGCTGACCGCGCCCACGGATCGGCGTGGCCTAGCGTCGCCACTGTTGTTGCCCGCGGCGCTGCCGATGGACCGCGGCATGCTGCATCGCGTCTCGGCCCTGCTGCGCCTCGCGCCGCACCCGTGCGACGGCGAGGCAGGCCGGGAGCTGGCGGGCTTGGTGCTGGCCGCACGCGAGGCACAGACGCATGCGGTGGACTGGGTGGAACGCGCCTACGGACGCAGCGAGCGCCATCGGCGCGCCGTCGTCGCCCGCTTGCTGACGGCCCGCAACCGCATCCTCAACGCACCCTTCGATACGCACGACCTGCGCGCGCTGGCGGATGCCGCGCGCTACTCGCCCTCGCACTTCCTGCGCTCGTTCCGCGAAGTTTTCGGGATGACGCCGCACGACCTGCTCACCCACACCCGCCTGCTGCGCGCCTGTGCGCTGATCCAGGACGGCAAGCTGGCGATCTGCGAGATCGCCGCCAGGGTGGGCTACGAAAGCCGGCACGCATTCTCCCGCTCGTTCAAGCGGGCCACCGGCATCACCGCGACCCGCTTCCGCGCCTCGCACCGCTGAGCCGTCGGCGTCCCTCGCCAAAGCGCGACGATGGCGTCGCCGCGATCGAGGGCATCTCCCGCCGACCGTGGCACACGACACTGACGGCACAACACCCATCCCACTGCGCATCGGGGCACTCTCTCCCCGGTGCGTCTTTTTGTGCGCGACAAAAAGGCCGCGCCCTTGCGGACGCGGCCTCGTTCTTCCCACCCGAGGATCAGAACTTCTGCTGGTACTTCAGGTAGAGGAACCGGCCGATGTCGTAGCCGCCGTAGTACGAGTAGCCGGAGTTGGGTTGCGAGAACATAGGCGGCCCGTAGCGTTCGAACACGTTGTTCGCGCCGAGCGAGATGCTGGCGTTCCACGGCGCCTGGTAGCGCACCTGCACGTCATGGAACGTCGTCGAGGGGCGCTCATTCAATCGCAGGCGCTGTCCACCCGTCCACGGCGCGCTGTAATCGGGCAGGCTGCAGAGGTCGTCGAAGTTGCAGCGCTCCTTCAAGCCCGAGTAGTACCGCATGCCCCAGGAGATGCCCCAGCTCCCGCGCTCCCACCCCAGGTTGAGGTTGGAACGCACGCGGAAGTTGGCGCCGGTGCCCACCGACAGGCCATTCAACTGCTGCGGCGGATTGTCCTCCAGGTCGTCGGTCTTGAGTTCTAGCTTGCTGATGTACGTACTCAGCCAGCTGGCGCTGAAGGTGCCCCAGTCCGTGGCCCGGCGGTAGTTGACGTCGAAGTCGAAGCCCTCGGTCTCGACATGGCCGACGTTGATCGGCGTCGTGATGAACGAGGTGATCTGGCCGTCGGCGTCGCGCACGAACCGCGAGCCGGTCGACGCATGGCAGCGCGCTTCGATCCCGCGCAGGTAGCAGTCGTCCAGCACCTGCGTTTCGGTGTCGGCGACGATGGTGTTCTCGATGCGGATCGTCCACCAGTCGAGCGACAGGTTGAGGCCCGGTGCGAACGAGGGGCTGAACACCACGCCCAACGTCACCGATTCGGACGTCTCCGGCGTCAGGTCGGGATTGGCGCCCGCGACGAACGGAATCGGCGTCTGCGTGCCGGGGCCGTTGGCGACGCCGTCGGCGTCGTTGGCGGGCTGCCGGAAATCGACGGGCACGTCCTGCAGGCAACGCGCATTGCCCCGCGCCGCACCGAACTCGGTGTCGCAGGGATCGGTGTAGAACGAGAACGTCTGCGAGGCGCCGCCATACAGGTTGCTGACGTCAGGCGCACGGAAACCTTCGGCCCAGGTGCTGCGCACCAGCACCGAATCCACCGGCTTCCACTTCAGGCCAAGCTTGCTGTTGGTGGTGTCGCCGAAGGTGTCGTAGTTCGAGTACCGCGTCGCCGCGCTCAGCGTCAGTTCCTCGGCGAAAGGCACATCGGCGAGCAACGGCACCTGCACTTCGGCATACACCTCGTCCAGGCTGTAGCCGCCCGACGTGGGCCCTGCGGCGAGATCGGTCGAGCCGCCGGATTGGGCGAGCGCGTCGGGCGAGAACTCGCCGTACTCCTTGCGATGCTCCACGCCCACCGCGATCGCCAGGTCGCCGGCCGGCAGTGTCGCCAGCGTGCCGGTGAGGTTGGCGAAGTAGTCCTGCGTCTTCGTCATCGAGACCGCCTGGCCCACCGGAAAGATGAACTGCCGCACCGCCGGATCCATCGCCGAGCCATCACCCGGGCCGCCATAGCCGAGCGGCAACAGCGGATTCCACGGCGTGCACTCGCCCTGGCTGGTGCCCAGCGGAATGGGATTGTCCGGCGTGCCGCACTGGACCACACCCTGGCTGTTGAGGAACGAGGGACCCACCGCCATGCGCACCGCCGCGAGATTGAGGTTGCCGGTGCCGACCTGCACGCCCTTGTTCTGGTTGTACAGATAGCCGACATCCCAGTCCCAGCTGCGGCCGCCCAGTTCGAAGTAGCCCGACAGCGCGCCACTAAAGCGGTAGGTACTCAGCGACAGCCGGTTCTCGCGCGGCACCTCCCAACCGCGCCGGGTGAAGTGCACCTCGGTGGGATCCGCATCACCGCTCTGGTTGCCGACCGGGTTGTAGTAGCTGTCGATCGACATCGGTGTGTCGAACGCCTGCGACGAATACGGATAGCCCGCATTGCGCGAGAACGACGCACGATCGGTGTACAGCATGTCGCCGGCGAAGCGGAGACGGTCGCTCAGCGCGTAATCGATGTTGACGAACACCGACTTGCGTTCGATGCCCGCCAGCAGCGTGGACTGCTGGACCGGCAACGAGAAATCCGTCGCATCCAGCGCGCGGAAGCTGTCCAGGTGACGCGGATCGAGACCGGGCGTCTCGCGCCGCAGGGTGAAGTTGCCGCGCCCGGGAACGATCAGCCGGCCGTATTGGGTGGTCGCGCTCTCACCGCCCGGCCGCGGCGTCCTGCCCTCGCCCATCGGGAAGCGGTTCGCCGAGAACCAGCGGTCGATTGCCCACACGGGGTCCTCTTCGGTGTACTCCGCACCCACCGTCACCGAGCCGCGATCCGTGCCGAAGCCTGCGACCAGGTCGACCACGGTGCGCTGGCCATCGCCCTGCGAGTACTGGCCGCCGTAGACGCTCGCCTGCATGCCATCGAGGTTGCGCCGGGTGATCAGGTTGATGACGCCGGCGATCGCATCCGAGCCGTACAGCGTCGACGCGCCGTCCTTCAGTACCTCGATGCGTTCGATCATTGCCGCCGGTATCTGCGAAATGTCCTGCAGGCCGCTGGTGGTAATGCCCAACCGCTTGCCGTTGACCAGCACCAGCGTGCGGTTGGGGCCGAGGTTGCGCAGGTCGATGTACGCGCCGCCCACCGCCTCACCCGCGGCCAGGGGCGCCGTGCGGCTGACCGCCGGGCTGCCGGCGCTGGTGATGTTCTGCAGGATATCGGCGACCGAATTGAAGCCCTGCTTCTGGATGTCCTCGCGCGAGATCACCAGGACCGGCGCCGCAGTCTCCACGTCGACCTGGCGGATGCGCGATCCGGTGACTTCGATGCGGTCCAACGTGGTGGGTGGCGCGCCTTCCGGCGCTGATGGCGTCTGCGCGTGGGCCGCCGTCGCGGTGGCCGCGCACGCGACCAGAGCGACGCGGATCGCGTCGCGCAATGCATGTCGTTTCATCTGACTTCTCTCTCCCGATGGATGTCCTGCGGACGTGCTCGGTGAAAACTGCGTTAAGCACCGAAGTTCGTACGCTACGGAGCGGGTCCGGCGGAGAGGTGTCCCGCGCGCGCCTTTATGGGAGCGCTTGTTGCGGTTTCGCGATGCGCATATCGCGAAAAACAAAAAGCCCCGCATCGCTGCGGGGCTCTTCGTGGAACGGTGACGCGGGAAGCGGACTTAGAAGTCCATGCCGCCCATGCCGCCCATGCCACCGCCGGCCGGCATCGCCGGCTCGTCCTTCTTCGGGGCCTCGGCCACCATCGCTTCGGTGGTGATCATCAGGCCCGCGATCGAGGCGGCGTTCTGCAGCGCGGAGCGCGTGACCTTGGTCGGGTCCAGGATGCCGAACTCGATCATGTCGCCGAACTCGCCGTTGGCGGCGTTGTAGCCGAAGTTGCCCGAACCTTCCTTGACGCGGTTGACGATCACCGACGGCTCTTCGCCGGCGTTGGTGACGATCTCGCGCAGCGGGGCTTCCATCGCGCGCAGGGCGATCTGGATGCCGTGGTTCTGGTCTTCGTTAGCGCCCTTCAGGGTGCCGATGCTCTGCAGCGCACGGATCAGCGCGACGCCGCCGCCCGGGACCACGCCTTCCTCGACGGCCGCACGCGTGGCGTGCAGGGCGTCTTCGACGCGGGCCTTCTTTTCCTTCATTTCGATTTCGGTCGAGGCACCGACCTTGATCACGGCCACGCCGCCGGCCAGCTTGGCCACGCGTTCCTGCAGCTTCTCGCGGTCGTAGTCGGAGGAGGTCTCCTCGATCTGCGCCTTGATCTGCTTGATGCGCGACTGGATGCGCTCGGCATCGCCGGCGCCGTCGATGATGGTGGTGTTCTCCTTCGAGACCACGACCTTCTTCGCACGACCCAGGTCGTTGATGGTGGCCTTCTCCAGCTGCAGGCCGACTTCCTCGGAGATCACCGTGCCGTTGGTCAGCGTGGCGATGTCTTCCAGGATGGCCTTGCGGCGGTCACCGAAGCCCGGCGCCTTGACGGCGGCGACCTTGACGATGCCGCGGATGGTGTTGACCACCAGGGTGGCCAGGGCTTCGCCTTCCACTTCCTCGGCCACGATCAGCAGCGGCTTGCCGGCCTTGGCGACGCCTTCCAGCACCGGCAGCAGTTCGCGGACGTTGGAGACCTTCTTGTCGTGGATCAGGATGAAGGGGTCGTCGAATTCGACCTGCTGCGACTGCTGGTTGTTGATGAAGTACGGCGACAGGTAGCCGCGGTCGAACTGCATGCCCTCGACGACGTCCAGCTCGTTCTCCAGGCCCGAGCCTTCCTCGACGGTGATCACGCCTTCCTTGCCGACCTTCTTCATGGCCTCGGCGATGATGTCGCCGATGTTGCTGTCGGAGTTGGCCGAGATGGTGCCGACCTGGGCGATCGCCTTGTCGTCGGCGGTCGGCTTGGAGAGCTTCTTCAGCTCTTCGACGGCGGCCTTCACGGCCTGGTCGATGCCGCGCTTGAGGTCCATCGGGTTCATGCCGGCGGCGACGGCCTTGGAGCCTTCGCGGATGAACGCCTGGGCCAGCACGGTGGCGGTGGTGGTGCCGTCACCGGCGTTGTCGGAGGTCTTGGACGCGACTTCCTTCACCATCTGCGCGCCCATGTTCTCGAACTTGTCGGCCAGTTCGATTTCCTTGGCGACGGACACGCCGTCCTTGGTGATGGTCGGGGCGCCGAAGCTCTTCTCGAGCACGACGTTGCGGCCCTTCGGGCCGAGGGTGGCCTTGACGGCATTGGCGAGGATGTTCACGCCGCGCACCATGCGCGTACGGGCGTCTTCACCGAAACGGATATCTTTTGCAGCCATTTGAATAACTCCGGTAGGCGTGAATCCCAGGCCGGCGGCCGGGATTCGGGATTAGAGATTTGGGAATTCGGAAAGCGATGGCGGGGACGGGTGGATCGGGCATGCAGCCATCGCTGCTGCCGGTCCCGTCGCCCCATGCCGGCTCTTAGGCCAGGATCGCCAGGACGTCGTCTTCCTTGATGATCTTGTACTCGACGCCGTCCTGCTTGTAGGCCGAACCGGAGTACTGACCGTAGATCACCTTGTCGCCCACCTTCACCTTCGGGGCGCGCACGCCACCGGTGGCGTCGATGAACTTGCCCTCGCCGACGGCGATGACTTCACCCTTGGTGGGCTTTTCCTTGGCGGCGTCGGGGATGATGATGCCGCCGAGCGAGGTTTCTTCGGCTTCGATCGGCTTGACCACCAGGCGGTCGTACAGCGGCTTGATGTTGCTCATGTCAATCCTCTTAAGTGATTGATTGGACTAGGAAAGGGGCGGCGATGTTAGCAGTCTCCACCGGAGACTGCCAACGACGCGGACGCAAAAACCCGGCAACGCCGGATGCCGTCCGATGTTGGGCGGGGCCCGGCGGCTTTCAAGGCCCTCCAGGAAAATTTTTTGCCCGGGGCCGGCTCCGGCGGGTCTGCGATAATCGCCGGCCCATGCCCGTCTTCCTGATCCTGTCCACCTGCCCGGACGCCGACACCGCCCAGCGGCTGGCGCGGATCCTGGTGGAGGAACGACTGGCGGCCTGCGTCAGCCTGTTGCCCGGCGGGGTGTCGACGTACCGCTGGCAGGGCCGGGTGGAACAGGCGGCCGAGGTCCAACTGCTGGCCAAGACCCCGGCCGACCGGCGCGACGCCCTGATGGCCCGGCTGGCCGAACTGCATCCGTATGAACTGCCGGAGATCCTGGCGGTCGAAACCGCCGCCGGCCTGCCCGCCTACCTGGACTGGGTGACCGCGGAAACCCGCACCGACGCCTCACCCGAGTGACCCGATGACGCCGATCCGCACCCTGCCCGCCCTCCTGCTGCTGTTCCTGGCCTCGCTGCTGGCACCCGCGGCCTCGGCCGCGATCACCCAGGACGACCTGCTGCCGGTGGACGAGGCGTTCGTGCTGACCGCCACCGCACCGGCCCGCGACCGGATCGAGATCCGCTGGAAGATCACCGACGGCTACTACCTGTACCGTCACCGCACCGGCGTGGAGGCCGACGCGGGCTTCGCCGCGCAGCCGCTGCAACTGCCCAAGGGCAAGGCGTACCGCGACGAGTTCTTCGGCGATGTGGAAACCTATCGCGGCGAACTGGTCGCCACCCTGCCCGGCCGACCCGCATCGGGCACCGACAGCGTCAGCCTGAAGATCAAGTACCAAGGGTGCGCGGATGCCGGCATCTGCTACCCGCCGCAGACACGCACGCTGAAGGTGGCGCTGCCGCCCACGGCAGGCGACGCCTTCGTCCCGCTGCGCGGTGGCGCGCTTGCCGGCAATCTGCTGGGCCAGACGCCGCAGGCCGGCATGGACGCATTGCCGTTGCCGGAGGAGCAGGCGTTCGCCTTCGAGACGATCGCCTTCAACGGCAACGAACTGCTGCTGCGCTTCACCCCGGCGCGCGGTTACTACGTGTATCGCGACCGTACCTCGATGGCGCTGGAAGGTGCGCAGGGCGTATCGCTGCAGGCGCCGCGCTGGCCGAAGGGCAACGCGCATCGCGATGAACATTTCGGCGACGTCACCGTCTACTTCGACCAGGCCGAAGTGCCGGTGCCGCTGAAGCGCGACCGCGCCGACGCGGTGACCGCGACGCTGCGGGTGACGTTCCAGGGCTGCCAGACCGATGGCATCTGCTATCCGCCGATGACGCGGCGGGTGAAGCTGGCGATCCCGTCCGGGACGGTCACGCCCGCCAGTACGCCTGACACGCCCGCACCCGCCACCGTGGCGCCGCCGCCGACCGCGACGAGTCCGGTCGATGCCGCCGTCGCCACGCCGGATACGACCACGTCGGCAGCCTCCATCGCGACCGATGTCGAACGCACGCGCCCGCCCGAAGAAGTGCTGGCCCGCAACCCGCGCGGCACTTCCTCGCTGCTCGTCGCGCTGGCGCTCGCGCTGACCGGTGGCCTGATCCTCAACCTGATGCCGTGCGTGTTGCCGATCCTGTCGCTGAAGGCGCTGTCGCTGGCCGAAAGCGGGCGCGAGGGCGGCGATGCCCGTCGGCGCGCGCTCTGGTACACGGCCGGCGTGCTGGTCAGTTTCGTCGCCGTGGGCGCGCTGGCCATCGCACTGCGGGCGGCGGGCCAGGCGCTGGGCTGGGGTTTCCAGCTGCAGCAGCCGTGGGTGGTCGGACTGCTCGCGTACGTGATGTTCGCGGTGGGCTTGAGCCTGTCGGGCGTGTTCGCGATCGGGCATAGGCTGGCGGGAACCGGTCACGGGCTGGCGTCGCGTCGCGGCCCTGTCGGCGACTTCTTCACCGGCGTGCTGGCGGTGGTCGTGGCCAGCCCGTGCACGGCGCCCTTCATGGGTGTGGCGCTGGCGTATGCGTTCACCGCGCCCACGCCGCTGGCGCTGCTGGTGTTCGCGGTGCTCGGCCTGGGGCTCGCCCTGCCGTTCCTGCTGATCGGTTTCGTGCCGGCGCTGGCGAGCCGCCTGCCGCGTCCCGGTGCGTGGATGGGCACGCTGAAGCAGGTGCTGGCCTTCCCCATGTACCTGACGGCGGTCTGGCTGCTGTGGGTGCTGGGCAAGCAGCGCGGCATCGACGCCGTGGGGTTGGCGCTGGTGGGCCTGGTGCTGCTGGCACTGGGGCTTTGGTGGTTCCAGCGCGCGCGCTTTGGCGTTGCGCCGTGGCAGCGCGTGCTGGCGCTGGCACTCGCTGTCTCCGCGCTGGTACCGCTGGCGATGCTGCATCGACTGCCGACGGAGACAGCGGCGGCATCGACGACCGAAGGACACGCGGCCTACTCGGCCGAACGCCTGGCCGCCCTGCGCGCGGAGGGCCGCATCGTGTTCGTCGACATGACCGCCGACTGGTGCGTCACCTGCAAGGCCAACGAGAAGGCCGTACTCGATACGCCGGCCTTCCGCGAACTGCTGGCGACCCATGACGCGGTGATGATGACCGGCGACTGGACCAACGTGGACCCGGCCATCACCGCCTTCCTCGAGGCGCACGGCGCGGTCGGCGTGCCGCTGTACGTGCTGTACCCGCGGGGCGGTGGCGCCGGGGAAGTACTGCCGACCGTCCTCACGCAGGACGGCATGCGCCGGGCCTTCGAGCGCGCCGCGCGATGAAGGCGACGACCTCGCGCGTGCTGCTGGTGGCGGTGGCCGCCGGCGGCCTGGGCCTGCTGGCCAGCCTGTGGTTCAACGGCAATCCGTTCTGGCGCACGCAGGTGGGCGAGCGCGCCCTGCATGCGGCCACGAACGCCACCGCGCCCGCGCCCCCGCCCGGCGTCACGCCCGCCGGCATCGGCGACCCCATGCCGGCCATCGCGCTTCCGGGACTGGACGGCGCCATCGTCGACCTGCACGCGCGCTACGCGGGCAGGCGGCTGCTGATCAACGTGTGGGCGAGCTGGTGCGGACCGTGCATCGAGGAGATGCCCGAGCTGGACCGTTTCGCGGCGACCCAGGGCCGCGAGGGCGTGCAGGTGATCGGTCTTGCGCTGGATACGCCGGAGGGCGTACGTGATTTCATCGCCAGGGTGCCGGTGCGCTATCCGATCCTGCTGGATGCGCCCGGCCCCGCCGATGCGAGCGTCTGGCTGGGCAATGCCAAGGGCGTGTTGCCCTACACCGTGCTGGTGGATGCCGATGGCCGTATTGCGCGGCAGAAGATCGGCCCCTTCGAGCCCGGCGAGATCAGCGGCTGGGTGGAGTAGCCAAGCGCGCGACCCCGCGCCGTGCGGATCACCCTCACCCTGATCGACCGGTCCGCGCCACGGCTGCAGATTCCCGAGAATCAAACAGTCGCTTAAAACGAAGCAAACTTCGGCGAACTGGACAGCATCACCGGGTTCAAGCAGACTGCCGCCCTTCCGCTGGAGACGCGAATGGCGAAGCTGCTGGTCCTGCATGGCCCCAACCTCAATCTGCTCGGTACCCGCGAGCCGGAGGTCTATGGCCATGCGACGCTGGCGGACATCGACCGGTCCCTGGCGGCACAGGCCCAGGCCGTAGGCCACCAGCTGGACAGCTTCCAGTCCAATGCCGAGCATGCCCTGGTCGACCGCATCCAGGCGGCCCGCACCGACGGCACGGCCTTCATCCTGATCAACCCGGCCGCCTTCACCCACACCTCGGTCGCCATCCGCGACGCACTGGCCGGCGTGGCGCTGCCCTTCATCGAAATCCACCTGTCCAACCCGCACAGCCGCGAGCCCTTCCGCCACACCAGCTATTTCAGCGACAAGGCGGTCGGCGTGGTCTGCGGCTTCGGCGCCGACAGCTACCGCTACGCACTGGACGCCGCCCTGCAACGGCTGCCCGCCTGACCCCTCATTTATCTTGTTCCGCGCGCGGAACATCGTTCAACCACGAGGCTCCCATGGATCTCCGCAAAATCAAGAAACTGATCGACCTGCTGGAAGAGTCGAACCTGGCCGAAATCGAGATCAAGGAAGGCGAAGAGTCCGTGCGCCTGGCGCGTACGCCGAAGGGCGGCTATGCGGCGCCGGCGGCACCGGTCGCCTACGCCGAGCCGCGCCCGGCCGCGCCGATGCCGATGAGCTCGCCCACCGAAGCCTCCACCGGCGGCACCGCCAAGCCCGGCAACGCCCTTCCCGACGGCCACGTGGTGCGCGCGCCAATGGTCGGCACGTTCTACGCCTCGCCGGCGCCGGACAAGCCGGCGTTCGTCAGCGTGGGCCAGGCGGTGAAGGCCGGCGAGACGCTGGCCATCATCGAAGCCATGAAGATGTTCAACCCCATCGAGGCCGACGTATCGGGCACGGTGCTGTCGGTCCTGGCTGAAAGCGGCCAGCCGATCGAGTTCGATCAGCCGCTGTTCGTGATCGGCTGAGGTCCGCACCATGCTGGACAAGGTCGTTATCGCCAACCGGGGTGAGATCGCGCTGCGCATCCTGCGCGCCTGCCACACCCTCGGCATCCGCACGGTCGCGGTGCACTCCACCGTCGACCGCAATCTCAAGCACGTGGCCATGGCCGACGAATCCGTCTGCATCGGCCCCGCCGCCTCGAAGGACAGCTACCTCAACATCCCGGCGATCATCGCCGCGGCCGAGGTCACCGACGCCCAGGCCATCCATCCCGGCTACGGCTTCCTGTCGGAGAACGCCGACTTCGCCGAGCGCGTGGAGCAGTCCGGCTTCATCTTCATCGGCCCCAAGGCCGACACCATCCGCATGATGGGCGACAAGGTGGAAGCGATCCGCGCCATGCAGGCCGCCGGCGTACCGTGCGTGCCCGGCAGCGGCGGCCCGCTGGGCGACGACATCGTCGCCAATACCAAGATCGCGCGCGAGATCGGCTACCCGGTGATCATCAAGGCGGCGGGCGGCGGCGGCGGTCGCGGCATGCGCGTGGTGCATGTCGAGGGCGCGCTGAAGGCGGCCATCGAGACCACCAAGTCCGAGGCCAAGGCGGCCTTCGGCAACGGCGAGGTCTACATGGAGAAGTTCCTGGAGAATCCGCGCCACGTGGAGATTCAGGTGCTGGCCGACGGCCAGGGCAACGCCATCCACCTGGGCGAACGCGACTGCTCGATGCAGCGCCGCCACCAGAAGGTGGTGGAGGAAGCGCCGGCGCCCGGCATCACCGAGGAGCTGCGCAACGAGATCGGCAAGGTCTGCGTGGAGGCCTGCCTGCGCATCGGCTACCGCGGCGCGGGCACGTTCGAGTTCCTGTTCGAGGACGGACGCTTCTACTTCATCGAGATGAACACCCGCATCCAGGTGGAGCATCCGGTCACCGAACGCATCACCGGCATCGATCTGGTCTGCGAACAGCTGCGCATCGCGGCCGGCCACAAGCTGAGCATCAAGCAGTCCGACATCGTGCTGCGCGGCCACGCGATCGAGTGCCGCATCAACGCCGAAGACCCGGATACCTTCATGCCGCACCCGGGCCTGATCCAGCATTTCCATCCGCCGGGCGGTCCGGGCGTGCGCGTGGACACGCACATCTACGAAGGCTACCGCGTCCCGCCGAACTACGATTCGATGATCGCCAAGCTGATCGTGCACGGACCCGACCGCGAAACGGCGATCGCGCGCATGCGCGTGGCGCTCAGCGAAATGGTCATCGACGGCATCAAGACCAACATCCCGCTGCAGCAGCGCATCATGCGCGACCAGGGCTTCCAGGCCGGCGGCCAGAACATCCACTACCTGGAAAAGCGCCTGGCCGAACGCAAGAACAAGGCGATCTCGCTGGTCTGATACGCCACGGCCCCGCGTCCGCCGCGGGGCCGCCTGTGTCGAAAGCTGGGCGGGGCGCGTGTCCGGCGGGGCACCGCTCCGGCGTTGGAGGAAACGGACCCCCGACGAGAACGCACGATGCGTCCCCTGCCCCGCCCCCTGTTCCTGGCCCTCGCCACCGTCATCGCGGCCGCCCCCGCCGCCAGTGCCCCCTCCGCCGGCCCGCCCACGCAGGTCTGGATCGACGTGGCCACCCATCACATGGCCGGCATGCCCGACCTCGGCCCGCTTGGCGGCATGGCCTCGCGCATGATGGGTGGCGGAGCGCAGCAGGCGCACTATGGGCAGACGCGGATGCCGATGATGACGGGGCAATACCTCGACATCGCGTTGTACAACCGCCCCAATCCCGGCAAGCAAGCCGAACAGCGCATTCCCGCCGGGTTGCGCCTGGGCGCATCGCTGCCGTTGGTGCCGCCGGTGCGCACGCCCGCACCGCCCGAGCGCCGCGGCGAGTACGCACCGCCCGAGGGCCAGGCCCGCCTGCTGGTCTACTGGGGGTGCGGCAGCACCGTGCGCCCGGGACAGCCGAAGATCATCAGCATCAGCGCCAGTGGCGGCAAGGTGGAGGTCAGCGGCTCGATGCAGGGCCGCTATGCGCCGGATCGCGACATCGAAGCCGACCCCGCCTACGCCCTGTGGCCGAATCCGAAGTCCGGCAAGCGCGTGCCCGATGGCGCATCGCTGCAGGGCGCGCACCGGATCACCGGGCCGGGCATCCCCGAATCGCTGGCGTTCGAGCTGAAGCAGGTCGCCGACTTCATGCCGAAGATCGACCTGCAGAGCACCGGCTCACTCGCCGACGGACAGACGTGGCGCTGGACGCCCGTCGATCGCGCACAGGCGTATTTCCTCCATGCGGTCGGCACCCAGGGCAAGGACGTGGTGCTGTGGAGCAGCGCGGATGTGCCCGATGCAGGACAGGGCATCTTCGACTACCTGACCGGCTCGCTGATCGAACGCTGGACGAAGGAAAAAGTACTGCTGCCCCGCACCGCCACCCAGTGCGCGATACCGAAGGGCATCTTCGCCGGCCCCGGCGAAGCGGGGCGCGGCGGCGGCGGCGGCCTGCTCAGCATCATCGCCTACGGTCCCGAGAGCCACATCGCCTGGCCGCCCAGGCCGTCGGACCCCAAGCAACCGTGGAATCCCGAATGGAACGTGCGCGTGCGCACCAAATCCACCGGTAGCGCGATGCTGGGCATGGACCTGTCGCGGATGCAGGAGATGGAAGACGGCAGCGAAGCGCAGCCACAGGAACAGAAGAAGCCGTTGCGCAGCCTGCTGAAGGGCCTGATCGGCGGCTGACACCCCTCGATCCCGTCGAAAACGACAAGGGCCGGGAGTGCGCCTCCCGGCCCCTGCGCATGCCCACCCTGCGCGCCACGCGCGTCGCGCTACTGCGGCGCCTGCTGGGTGCCCGGCACCGGCTCCACGCCCAGCGGCGACGACGGATCGGTGATGCGCACCGTTTCGGCCGAACCGTCGGGCCATACCACCTTGATGGTGCTGCCGGGGGAGAGCGTGGAGAACGGCGTGCCGCTGCGCGCGCGGTACAGCGCGGCGACCTGCGCGGCTCCCAGGCGGCGGGCGTCTTCCGGTGCGTGGATCGTCATGTGCCCGATCCGCGACAGATCGCGGTACTCGGGGTCACGCGTCTCGATGACGAGCGTGGCCGCCGCCGCCGCGTAGGCCACCGCCACCAGGCTCCAGACCAGCAGATTGCTCCCCGGTCGCGTGCGCTTGTATTTCATCCTTCGACTCCCGTGCGGGACAGCAAGGTCCCCACCATCTCTTCCACGTTGTCTTCGCCCTGGCGGGGAATGCCGGCGTCCCGCGCGAAGCTGCTGAAATCCTGCGATTCGTCTTGCGAGCAGATGCCGCCATTGACGCAGTAGTTCGTCATCATCGATCCCTCCGGGCTGCAGTCCATGCCCAGCCTGCACGACGCGATGCGCCACGCGATCTCGCTCAGCTCGCTGCCGGAGACTTCGCCAAGCGTGTCGCGATGCGCACCGCCCGCGCTGCCCATCGCGGGCGCGATGGCGACGAAGGCGAACGGATCGCCGGAATCGAGCACGCGCTGCACCAGGTCGCGGCGGTAGTCGTCGCCGTCTTCCAGCGGACGCTCCATTGCCAGCAGCGCGGCTTCGGCGGCCAAGCTGCCCGAGCGCGCCGCCTGCGTACGCTGGTTGACGATCATCGGCAACGAGAAACCGTCCTGCGGCACGAAACGCGCGCAGCGCTGCTGCACGCGCTGGCGCGCGGACAGCATGGCCGCACCACCGGACAGGCCGAGACGCTCGATCACGCGCGTGTCCTGCGCGTAGCCGACCGGGTCTGCCGCATAGCCGGCACAGTAGTCGTGCACCAGGCTGAGCAGCCACATGGCATCGGCATCGCCGGCCGAGGCCAGCACCATCAGCTCGCGGGAGTAGGCGAACAGGTCGGCGCTTTCTTCGAACGCGCGCCTCAGCGGGGACAGCGCGGGCGTCGCGCGCAGGGCGACAGGGCGTAGCCTCGCTTCGGAAGCGGGCGGTGCATCGGCGGAAACGCCACCGGCGGTCTCCGCAGCGGGCGCGGTGGAGAACACCGACGGCGACAGGCCCGCCTGGCGCAGCGGAATCCACGCCAGCGCGCCCAGCAGGCCCACCAGCATCATCGGCATCAGCAGCTTCCGGGGCACGCGGCCATTATCCGGGCAGCGTCCAGGCCTTTCAACGCGCCGCGCGCACGCCTGCGCGCCCCATCCCGCCTTTCATCGCCCCGGGTGCGGAAGGCGCATGAGACAATCGCCGCCTGTCCACGCCCTTCGTACCCCGCATGCCCTATCTGGAACTCTCCCTGCGCTGCACCGAAGTCGAGCAGCCGCGCTACGAGACCGCCCTGGAGGATATCGGCGCGCTGTCGGTCACGCTGCTGGATGCCGATGCCGACACCGGCAACGAGCGCGCCATCCTCGAGCCGGGCGTGGGCGAGACGCCGCTGTGGAAAGCGCTGGTACTGACCGCCCTGTTCGACGCCGACGCCGATGCCTTGACCCTGCTCGCCGCGCTGGAGGCCTTCGACCCGGGACTGGACTGGACGCAGGTCGGTTTCCGCAAGGTCGAGGACGAGGATTGGGAGCGCGCCTGGCTGGACCAGTTCCAGCCCATGCGCTTCGGGGCGCGCACCTTCATCGTGCCGTGGAATCACGACGTGCCGTCCGATGCCGACGACGATGCGGCCATCGTGCGGCTCGACCCGGGACTGGCATTCGGTTCCGGCACCCATCCGACCACCGCGCTGTGCCTGCGCTGGCTGGACGCACTGGCCGCCGATGGCCTGCTGGAAGGCCGGCACGTGCTGGATTTCGGCTGCGGGTCCGGCATCCTGGCGCTGGCCGCACTCAAGCTGGGCGCTGCGAAGGCAGTGGGCGTGGACAACGACCCGCAGGCCCTGCTGGCCAGCGCGGACAACGCGCAGCGCAACGCGGTGGACGCGGACTTCAGCGTGTATCTGCCCGACGACGAACCGGTAACGACCTATCCGGTGGTGGTGGCGAACATCCTGGCCTCGGCCCTCGATGCATTGGCGGAACGGCTTGCCGCACGCGTCGCGCCCGGCGGCCGCATCGCCCTGTCCGGCATCCTGAAGGGACAGGAAGACGAGCTGCTGGCGCGCTATGCGCCCTGGTTCGATGCCCTGTCCGCGACCCGCGACGGCGACTGGATGCGCATCGACGGCATTCGCCGCTGAGCTGCGGGCGCGCCACGCCCACGGTCACAACACGCCCCTGTGCGCGCGTGGTTGAATAAGCCCATGCCGATCTCCTGCCCGCAGTGCCAACGCCCTGTCGATCCGGAACCCCAGCACGATGCATCGCCCGCGCCGTGCCCGCACTGTGGCGCCCCCCTGACTGCCTACGCCCCCGCGGGTGGCGGGTCGCCCAGTCTGGCGATCTTCCTCCACCCGGCGACAACCTCCCCACCGACGCGACAGGATGACGCATCCGGCCCGGCGGACCCGCCACCAGCGCATGCGGATGTCGCGCCACGGGATGTCCCTGAAACCGCACCTGAGGTCGACGACACTGCGCCAGGCGAGGACAGCGTGCATGCCGGTGCACGCCACGCCGCGACGACGGACATCACGCCCGAGCCGGCGCCCGGTCCTGCGCGCAGGACCACCGCCCCCCGCTTCCTGCACGCTGCGCGCACCACGTCGGTGCAGACGCGAAAGGCACGCCGGCAATGGGCGGCGGTCGTCGCGCTGACCCTGCTGCTGTGCGTGCAGATCGTGCTGGCCGATCGTGCACGACTGGCGACACAGGCGACCTGGCGTCCCCTGGTGATGGCGCTGTGCGGCGCGTTCCGCTGCGACGTGCCCACCTGGCGCGAACCGACCGCCTTCACCATGCTCAGTCGCGACGTGCGTCCGATCCTGGGCCAGCCCGGCACGCTGCAGGCGCAGGCGACCTTCCGCAACGATGCGCGCTGGGCGCAGGCCTGGCCGGTGATCCTGCTGACGCTCAAGGATGCCGACGGCCGCACGCTGGGCGCGCGCGCGCTGCAACCGGACGACTATCTGCCGCAGGACGAGCGACCGGTCCCGATCGGCCCGGGGCAGAGCGCGCAGATGGCGGTGCGCATCCGCGAACCCAGCGCGAACGTCGTCGCGTTCTCCTTCGACTTCCGTTAACGCCCCCGGTTCATCAAAAAGCGGATGCGCGCACCGCGATCAGGCGCTAGACTCCTCCCCCCGCCGCATACCCACAAGCACATGGCGGACATCTGCTGCTGTTGCGCCAGGGGATCCGATTGAACGCTGCCTCCACCCGCCAGGACTCGCCACGCGCCACTGCGCGTCCGCCGCTGCGCGAGCATGTCGCCCAGTCGGTGCGCCGCTACCTGCGCGATCTCGACGGCTGCGAAGCCGATGACGTCTACGAGATCGTGTTGCGCGAGATGGAGATCCCACTGTTCGTGGAAGTGCTGAACCACTGCGACGGCAACCAGAGCCGCGCCGCGGCCATGCTGGGCATCCACCGCGCCACGCTGCGCAAGAAGCTCAAGGACTACGGGCTGGCCTGAGGCTCCCCGGGACCGGTTGCTGCGGCGCGTTATAATCCGCGCCCCGCTCCGCACCGCCCCGCTCATGACCCTCGATCTCCTGCCCGTGCGACGGGCGCTGCTGTCCGTTTCCGACAAGACCGGCCTGCTCGACCTGGCCCACGCGCTGGCGCGCCATGGCGTGGAACTGCTGTCCACGGGCGGTACCGCCAAGACATTGCGTGACGCCGGCCTGGCCGTGCGCGATGTCGCCGAGGTCACGGGATTCCCGGAAATGATGGACGGCCGCGTCAAGACGCTGCACCCGAAGGTGCACGGGGGCCTGCTGGGCCGCGCCGGCGTGGACGATGCGGTCATGGCCGAGCATGGCATCGGCGCGATCGACCTGCTGGTGCTGAACCTCTATCCGTTCGAAGCGGTCACCGCCAAGGCCGGCTGCACCCTGGCCGACGCGGTGGAGAACATCGACATCGGCGGACCGGCGATGCTGCGCTCGGCAGCGAAGAACTTCGCGCGCGTGGCGGTGGCGACCGATCCCTCGCAATACGCGGACCTGGTGGCCCAGCTCGACGCGAACGGCGGCGCCCTGACGGCGGCCACGCGCTTCGCGCTGTCGGTGGCCGCGTTCAACCGCGTGGCCCAGTACGACGCGGCGATCAGCACCTACCTGTCCTCCGTCACCGACCCCTCGGGCGACGTACCGGCGCGCGCCGCGTTCGCCGCTCAGGCCAACGGCAACTTCGTCAAGGTGATGGACCTGCGCTACGGCGAAAACCCGCACCAGCAGGCCGCGTTCTACCGCGACCTGTATCCCGCGCCCGGATCGCTGGCCACCTTCACCCAGCTGCAGGGCAAGGAGCTGAGCTACAACAACATCGCCGACAGCGATGCGGCCTGGGAATGCGTGCGCCAGTTCGATGCGCCGGCCTGCGTGATCGTCAAGCACGCCAATCCCTGCGGCGTGGCCGTCGGCGTGGCCTGCGGCGACGCCTACGAACTGGCCTACGCCACCGACCCTACCAGCGCCTTCGGCGGCATCATCGCCTTCAACCGCACGCTGGACGCGGCCACGGCGAAGGTCCTCCTGGACCGCCAGTTCGTCGAGGTGCTGATCGCGCCGGACTACGAACCGGGCGCGCTCGATTACGCGGCCAAGAAGGCCAACGTGCGCGTGCTGCGCATCCCGCTTGCCCCGGCCTCGCGTGGTTTCATCGACACCAAGCGCGTGGGCTCGGGCATGCTGATGCAGACCGCCGACGACCGCGTGGTGACGCGCGACGAGCTGAAGGTGGTGACCAAGCTCGCGCCGACGCAGGCGCAGTTCGACGACCTGCTGTTCGCATGGAAGGTGGCCAAGTTCGTGAAGTCCAACGCCATCGTCTACGCGAAGGACCACCGCACCATCGGCGTCGGCGCAGGCCAGATGAGCCGCGTGTACTCGGCACGCATCGCCGGCATCAAGGCCGCCGACGCGAACCTGGTGGTGGAGGGTTCGGTGATGGCCAGCGACGCGTTCTTCCCGTTCCGCGACGGCATCGATGCCGCCGCCGCGGCGGGCATCAAGGCCGTCATCCAGCCCGGCGGTTCCATGCGCGACGGCGAAGTGATCGCCGCGGCCGACGAACACGGCATCGCCATGGTGTTCACCGGCGTGCGCCACTTCCGCCACTGACCGACCGCCATGTGGATCCGCGCCGGGACCCGCGACGACCATGATGCGATCCGTCGCGTCACCGACGCGGCGGTCGCCTGCCACGACGCATTCACTCTCGCCCGATCCTTGCCGGAGCACGCATGCCCATGACGAAGCGACGGTATCCCGCCCTGCTGGTGCTGCTGGCCAGCCTGTCCGCAATGACCGGCTGCCAGGACACGCCGCGCGCCCTGCAGCAGGCACGCGACACCCTCGCACGCACCCTGCCCGCGCCCTACTTCGAGGATCTGGTGACCGAATCGGTGTCGGTCGAAGGCGACCGCCTGGTGCTGCTGGTACGCAGCCCGACGGGCGATGCGGACAAGACCCGGCAGGTGCCCGGGTTCGACGCGCTACGCCAGAGCGAGCAGCAGCAGATGGCATCGCTCTGCGCGCTGCCCGCCGTGCAGCCGCTGCTGGGCACCGATGCCGTGCTGGTGCGCCGTTTCGTCGACCGCCACGACACGCTGTTCTTCGAAACCGAACTTCCCGTAAGCGAGTGCCCGGCGCCGCCGGCGTGATCGCGCCATCCCTGCATGAGGAATGCCCCTTGAAAGTCCTGGTCATCGGTTCCGGCGGTCGCGAACACGCCCTGGCATGGAAACTGGCGCAGTCGCCGCGCGTGGACGAGGTGATCGTCGCGCCCGGCAATGCGGGCACGGCGACGGAGACGAAATGCCGCAACGTCGCGATCAAGGTCACCGATATCGAGGGCCTGCTGACGCTGGCGCAGGATGAAGGCGTGGGCCTGACCGTGGTCGGCCCGGAAGTGCCGCTGGTGGCGGGCGTGGTGGATCGTTTCCGCCTGGCGGGCCAGCGCATCTTCGGCCCCACGGCGGCCGCCGCGCAGCTGGAAGGCAGCAAGGCCTTCGCCAAGGACTTCCTGGCACGCCACGGCATTCCCACCGCGTTCTATGCCGTGCATACCGATGTCGACGCGGCGCTGGCCTACATCCGCGAGAAAGGCGCGCCGATCGTCGTGAAGGCCGATGGCCTGGCGGCGGGCAAGGGCGTGATCGTGGCGATGACGCTGGACGAAGCCGAGGCCGCGGTGCGCGACATGCTGTCGGGCAACGCCTTCGGCGATGCCGGCGCGCGCGTGGTGATCGAGGAATTCCTCGAGGGCGAGGAAGCCAGCTTCATCTCGATGGTCGATGGCGCCACCGCGCTGCCGATGGCCACCAGCCAGGACCACAAGCGCGTCGGCGACGGCGACACCGGGCCCAACACCGGCGGCATGGGCGCCTATTCGCCCGCGCCCGTGGTGACCCCCGAGGTGCATGCGCGGGTCATGCGCGAGGTGGTGAACCCCACCGTGCAGGGCATGATCGCCGATGGCGTGCCGTTCACCGGCTTCCTGTATGCCGGCCTGATGATCGATGCCAGCGGTGCGCCCAAGGTCATCGAATTCAACGTGCGCTTCGGAGACCCGGAAACGCAGCCGGTGATGCTGCGCCTGCAGTCGGACCTGGTGGACCTGGTGGAAGCGGCGATCGACGGCAAGCTCGAGGCGACCGGGGCGCAGTGGGACCCGCGCCCGTCGCTGGGCGTAGTGATGGCCGCCGCGCCGTACCCGGACGCGCCGCGGACCGGCGACGTGATCGTCGGACTGGACGACGTGCCCGCGACGGCCAAGGTCTTCCATGCCGGCACGGCACTGGATGCGGAAGGCCGCGTCGTCAGCGCCGGCGGGCGCGTGCTGTGCGTGGCCGCGCTGGGCGAGTCGGTCTCCGATGCGCAGCGCAACGCGTACGCGGGCGTCGCGAAGGTGCGATGGACGAACGAGTTCCACCGCACCGACATCGGCTGGCGCGCGATCGCGCGCGAACGCGCGGACGCCTGAGCCCTACGGGGCCTGCACGAAGCTCGCCGCGTACTCGCGAGGCGCGCTGCGCAGGTACTGCGGCGCGATGGCGATCCGCTCGCCCAGCGCCGCGGCTGCGTGCCAGGGCCAGCGCGGGTCGTAGAGGATGCCGCGGGCGATCCCGACCGCATCGGCCTGCGCCTGCTGCAGGATGCCTTCCGCCTGCTGCGGCGTGGTGATCAGGCCGACGGCGATCACCGGCATGCCCACCTCGCGCTTGATCGCCTCGGCGAACGGCACCTGGTAGCCGGGCGCCAGTTCGATCTTCTGCGCCGGATGCAGGCCGCCGCTGGACACATGGAGGAAGTGGCTGCCGCGCGCCTCCAGCGCCTTCGCCAGCACGAGGCTCTGCGCCAGGTCCCAGCCGCCGTCGACCCAGTCGGTGGCGGAGATGCGCACGCCGACCGCCATCGAGGCCGGCACCGCGGCCTTCACCGCATCGAACACCTGCAGCAGCAGGCGCATGCGGTTCTCCAGCGAACCACCGTAGGCGTCGTCGCGCTGGTTGCTCAACGGCGACAGGAACTGGTGCAGCAGGTAGCCGTGCGCGGCGTGGATCTCGATCAGGTCCAGGCCCAGGCGTACCGCCCGGCGCGCGCTTGCGGCGAAGGCGGCGATGACGGCGTCGATGCCCGCCTGGTCCAATGCGTGCGGCGGATGCTGGCCTGCGCTGTAGGGAAGCGGCGATGCCGACACCGTCTGCCAGCCGTGCGGCGCTTCCGGCGGGATCTGCGCGCCGCCGTGTTCCCAGGGGCGATGCGTGGATGCCTTGCGCCCCGCGTGCGCCAGCTGCACGCCCAGCGGCATCTTCGAATAGCGGCGCGTCGCCGCCAGCGCCCGGGCGAACGCGGCCTCGGTGGTGTCGTCCCACAGGCCCAGGTCCGCCCAGCTGATGCGGCCCTCCGGCAACACCGCGGTGGCCTCGACGATCGCCAGCCCGGCACCGGACTGGGCGAGGTTGGGCCAATGGAAGGCATGCCAGTCGGTGGCCCGCCCCTCCTCCGCGGAGTACTGGCACATCGGCGCGATGACGATGCGGTTGGACAGGCGCAGCGGCCCGAAATCGAGCGGCGAGAACAGACGGCTCATGGCAAGGGGCATCAGGGACGTGGGGGCGCCACTATCCGCCCGCTCCCGGTCGGCATCAACGCCGCAAACGGAACACTGTCGGGCGCGACGGCTGGCAGCGTCACCGCGATTTGCTAGGCTGCGCGCAACCCACGGAGGGCGCATGTCCGGCTACAGCCAGTTCTCGCTGCTGACACAACGGCGGTTCCTGCCTTACTTCACCGTCCAGGCCCTGGGCGCCTTCAACGACAACGTGTACCGGCAGGCCATCATCGGCCTGCTGATCTTCCTGGGCGCGAGCACCGAGGACCGCGCGCTGTACGCCATCGTGGCGCCCGCGATCTTCATCCTGCCGTACTTCCTGTTCTCCGCCATCGCCGGCCAGATCGCCGAGAAGCTGGAGAAGCAGCGCCTGATCGTGATCACCACCACCATGGAGATCGTGATCATGTCGCTGGCGGCCGTGGGCTTCCTGCTGCAGAACCTGCCTGTGTTGCTGGTGGCGCTGTTCTGCACCGGCGTGCAGTCCACGCTGTTCGGGCCGGTGAAATATTCGGTGCTGCCGGCGATCCTCAAGCCGGAGGAGCTGACCGGCGGCAACGGCCTGGTCGAGATGGGCACCTCCATTTCGATCCTGTGCGGCATGATCGCCGGCGGCATGATCTTCCAGGTGGCCGGCGCGCATGGCCCGCAGGCCGCCGCCATCGCCATCGTGCTGCTCGCCGTGCTCGGCAACGTGCTGTCGCGGATGATCCCGCGCATGGACGCGGGCGCGCCCGACCTGAAGGTGCACTGGAATCCGATTCCCGAGTCGCTGGCGGTGCTGCGCATGGCCAAGCAGCAACTGGCCGTGCGCAACGCAATCCTGGGCGTGTCGTGGTTCTGGTTCTTCGGCACCCTGCTGACCTCGCAGCTGCCGACCTACGCACAGCTCCACCTGGGCGGGCCGGCCGATTCGGCCACGCTGTACGTGTTCGCGCTGGCGCTGTTCTCCATCGGCACCGGCGTGGGTTCGCTGCTGTGCGAAAAGCTGTCCGGCCGCACGGTCGAGATCGGCCTGGTGCCGGTGGGCGCGTTCGGCATGAGCGCGTTCCTGCTGGACCTGTATTTCGCGCGACCCGGCCTGGCGCCCGTGGGCGGGTTGGACCTGGCGCAGTTCCTGCGCCAGCCCGGCAGCGTGCGCCTCATCGTGGACCTGCTGGGGATCGGCCTGTTCACCGGCATCTTCGTGGTGCCGCTGTTCGCGTTGATCCAGAGCCGCACGCACGCCTCGCAGATGGCGCGCGTGTTCGCCGCACTGAACATCCAGAACTCGGGCTTCATCGTGCTGGCCGCACTGGCCGGCCTGGCCCTGCAGCGCGGGCTGGGCTGGAGCAGCCCGCAGATGTTCCTGGCGCTGGCGATCGCCAACGCCGTGGTGGCGATCTGGATCTTCACGATCGTGCCCGAGTTCCTGATGCGCTTCCTCAGCTGGCTGCTGGTGCGCACGCTGTACCGGCTGCGCCTGCACGGCATCGAGAAGAACGTGCCGGACGAGGGCCCGGCGCTGATCGTGTGCAACCACGTCAGCTACATGGACGCGCTGATCCTGGCCGCCACCATTCCGCGTCCGGTGCGGTTCGTCATGTACTACAGGATCTTCAACATCCCGGTGATGAGCTGGATCTTCCGCACCGCCAAGGCGATTCCCATCGCCGGCGCGAAGGAGGATCCGGAGCTGATGCGCCGCGCGTTCGAGGAGATCGACGCGGCGCTGGCGGCGGGCGAGATCGTGGGCATCTTCCCCGAAGGCGCGCTGACGAAGGACGGCGAGATCGCCGCGTTCAAGTCCGGCGTGGAGAAGATCCTGGAACGCCGCCCGGTACCGGTGGTGCCGATGGCCCTGAAGGGGATGTGGACCAGCATGTGGAGCCGGCGCGATACGCGCCTGGGCCGCATGCGCGTGCCGCGCCGCTTCCGCGCGCACGTGGAGGTGATGGCGGGCGAGCCGATGGACGGCGCGACGGCCACCGCCGATGTACTGGAGGCCCGCGTGCGCGCGCTGCGCGGCGACGCGGCGTGATGCTTCCACCCGGCCGCCATCCCGGCTAGGCTGTCCGCGGGGATCCTCGTTCGCTACACGTGCCTGCCGCCTGCGGTGGACGTTCCCGTCCGTCTTCCTGCCGCAAGAGAACCGTCATGAGCGCCATCCCGCCCGCCACGCCAGGCCCCTATGTTCCCAACCATCTGGTGTGGGCCATCCTCAGCACGCTGTTCTGCTGCCTGCCGCTGGGCATCGTCTCCATCGTGTTCGCCGCGCAGGTGGACGGCAAGCGCGCCGCAGGCGATCTGGCCGGCGCGCAGGAGGCCTCGCGCAAGGCGTTGAACTGGGCCATCGCATCGGCGCTGATCGCGCCCATCCTGATCGCGCTGTGGTTCTTTTTGTTCGGCGGTCTGGCACTATTGGGCGGCCTGAGCGGCATGTGAGCCGGCTCGCACGATCTCTCCACTCTTCACAAGGAACGCCTGCATGAGCGCCGTACCTCCCATGCCTCCGACCACCGCACCGGGCAACGTGCCCAATCACCTCGCATGGGCCATCGTGTCGACGGTGCTGGCCACCTGCCTGTGCTGCCCGCTCGGCCTGATCGGCATCGTGGCCATCGTGTTCTCGTCGCAGGTGAACGGCAAGCTCAACCAGGGCGACCTGGAAGGCGCGCAGCGCGCGTCGGCCAATGCCAAGACCTGGTGCTGGGTCGCCACGGCGTTCGCCATCATCGGCCTGCTGATCAACATCGCCATGTTCGCCACCGGCGGCATGGAGCAGTACATGATGATGATGGAACAGATCCAGCAGTCGCAGTGATCGCACTGCGTGCCCCGCACTATCTGGCACTGACGGCGGCGGCCCTTGCGGCCGCCGTCGGCGTCTGGCTGTTGCGGGAATTCGATCCGAACGCGGCGCACAGCCCGTTCCCCGGCTGCATGTTCCGTGCGTTGACCGGCTATTTCTGCGTCGGCTGCGGGCTGACCCGCGCGCTGCATGCGCTGGTCCACGGCGATCTGGCGCGCGCGTTCTCGATGAACCCGCTCGCCATGCTGCTGCTGCCGGCCATCCCGATGATGATCGCGCACGGACAGGGCTGGCGCCCGCGCACGCTGGAGCCCGTCATGCGCGTCCTGCTGGCGCCGCGGTTCTGGCTGGTCCTGCTGCCGGCCTACTGGATCGCGCGCAACCTGCCCTGGTTCCCCTTCTCGATGCTGGCCCCGGGCTGAGCAGCGCACGCGGCTACCCTTTCCTTCCACTCCATCCACCCGGAGATCCTTCGCTTGAACACCAGCCCGTCCTACGTCCCCAATCATCTCGTGTGGGCGATCCTGTCCACGCTGTTCTGCTGCCTGCCGCTGGGCATCGTCTCGATCGTGTTCGCCGCGCAGGTCAACGGCAAGCTGGCCGCCGGCGACGTCGCGGGCGCACAGGAAGCCTCGGACAAGGCGAAGAAGTGGGCCATGTGGTCGGCGATCGCCGGCGTGTCCCTGGTCGTGCTCTACATCATCTTCATCTTCGCGATGGGCGGCATGGCGGCGCTCTCGCAGTAACCGGGCAGCCAAGCCTGCGATGGAAAGGCCCGCTTCGGCGGGCCTTTTCATGTCCCGGGTCAGCCCACCCAGCCGCCGATCACGAACACCGCCAGCACTGCCAGCCACAGCAGCAGGATGCGCCACACCAGGCTCATCGCGTCGCGCAGTTCGGGCAGCTCACGCATGGCCTGCACCATGCCTTCCTCGGCGTACTCTTCGGCCTCTTCCGCCAGTTCGCCGCGCACGCTGGCGCGCGCGGCGCTGCCCAGGAAGCCGGTGTGCAGACGGAACTGCGTGCCGCCCGCTTCGCGCCAGGTCGAGAACACGGTGTCGAAGTTGCCCACCAGCGCCATCGCCAGCGTCATCAGCTGGGCCACCGGCCAGTCCAGGGCGGTGACCAGTGCGCGTGCGCCCACGCGGGTCTGTTCCGGCAGTTCGGTCGCCGACTCGCCGTCGACGGCCAGCGAGGACATGCGATAAAGCAGCGCCCCCACCGGCCCCAGCAGCAGGAACCAGAACAGCACGCCGAACCAGCGGCGCAGGGCATTGGCGAACACCGCTTCGACCAGCGCCGGACCGTCCAGCGCCGCCGCTTCGCCGGTCAGGCCCAGGCGCGCGATGGCGGCGCGGCGCGTGGGCGCATCGTGCGCGTCGATGATCGCTTCCACATCCACGTCGAGATCACGCGGACCCCAGGCATACACCAGCACCACGATGTCGAACAGCAGGCCCGGCAGACCGTACAGCGGCCCGTCCAGCAGCCACTGCAGCAGCGCGACCACCAGCAACACCGGCACCAGCGCCAGCGCGATGCCGTAGCGGCCACCCCAGAATCCGGCACTTCCGCGCCCGCCCTCGCCCAACCAGCGCAGCCATGCGTCGTACCAGGCGTGCCGGCGGAACGCCGCGACCAGCGAAGGGGCCACGTGGCCCAGCACCAGCGCCAGCACGACAGCGACAAGCGTGATCGACATGCGGTTCCTCCAGCAGGGGGATTCTAGTCCCGCCGCCCGTTAATGCCCGGTCTCGGCTTGCGTCGGCGCATCCACGCGGCGCGTCCGCATGCCGGCGTGCCAATGTTCGATCAGGGCGCGCGCGATGGAGATGGAAGGCGACAGCAGCAGGCCGGCCCCGTCGTCGTTGCCGTCCCGGGCCAGCGCCGCGCCGATCTCCCCGAAGGTGAACCAGCGCGCGTCCTCCAGCTCGCCATCGACCTGCGGCGGGTCGGGCTCGGCGACCGCGCTGAAGCCGAGCATCAGCGCGCCGGGGAACGGCCAGGGTTGCGAACCGAGATAGCGGCAATGCCGCACGCGCACCTGTGTCTCTTCCAGCACCTCGCGCGCCACGGTCTGCTCCAGCGTCTCGCCGGGCTCGACGAAACCGGCGACCACCGAGTAGCGCCTGGGGGGCCAGGCCGCCTGCCGCCCCAGCAGCAGGCGCTCGCCATCGCTGACGGCGACGATCACGGCCGGGTCGACGCGGGGATAGTGGTCCTTGCCGCAGTGGGTGCAATGGGCGATGTAGCCCGCGCGCCGGAACGTGATGGCGCCGCCGCAGGCGCTGCAGAAGCGCGTGGCGGACTGCCAGTGCAGCAGCGCGCGCGCCATGGCGAAAACGCCCGAATCGAAGGCGGGCCATGCCGCCGCCGCGCGGCGTAGGTCGATCCGGGATGGCGCATCCACCGGATGGTGCCGCGCATCGGCGGCGAACCAGGCCTCGCCGTCCTTCAGGCCGAGGAACAAGCTGGCTCCCGGGCCGCCGCCCAGCGTCGCGCCCGACATCGCGGACAACATGCCCGCCTCGTCCGCCAGCGCACGCCCGTCCTCGTCGAGCAGCAGCACGCGCGCGGACGGCCACAGGCGCGCCAACGCCTCGGCATCGTCACGCAGCGCATCGGCGCGATCCAGCGTATCGCCTGCGAAGGCGAAGCCGGCCAGCGGAACGGGGAGAGCGATCGGACCTGTCACGGAACGCGGCAGGCCGGGGTTCACATGCTGAAACTGCTGCCGCAGCCGCAGGTGGTCTTGGCATTGGGGTTGCGGATCACGAACTGCGCCCCCTGCAGGCTTTCGCTGTAGTCCACTTCCGCGCCCATCAGGTACTGCAGGCTCAGCGGGTCCACCAGCAGCGAGACGCCATCGGTATCGACGGCCACGTCGTCCTCGGCGCGGTTCTCGTCGAACTCGAACCCGTACTGGAAGCCCGAACAGCCGCCGCCCTGGATGTAGACGCGCAGCGCCAGGCTGTCGCTGCCCTCTTCGTGGATCAGTTCGCGCACCTTCGCCGCCGCGGCGGGCGTGAAGTTCAGCGGCCGGTCGATCGACTGGTAGTCGGGCGCGGCGGGTGCGGTGGGCAGTGAGACGACGGTGGTCATGGCGGAAGGATGGGGGCTGGCGGAAGTCAGTTCAAGCTCAGTGCGTGTCGGCGCCCTCGCCTGCGCCTTCCTTCGCCGCGGCCTGCGCCCACGGGAACGACTGTTCCACCGCGGCGCCGCCCTGTGGCACCACACGCGCGATGACCCGGACGGGCTTGAAGCCAGGCGGCAGCAGCAGGTCGCCTTCGACCTGCTGGAAATACTTGAACGAGTAAGGCACGCCCGGTGCATTCGGCTGCTGGCGCAGGTCGGACCAGGCCAGGCGGCGCAGCTTGCCGGCCTCGGTGCCTTCCACCGATACCAGCAGGCGGCCGGCGTTCACGGCGCCGCGATTGAGGTTCTGGGTGAGCGTGGCGGTGAAGTGCCAGGCCTGCTCGTCCTGCGGCTGCAGGGTCAGTTCGTGCACGGACAGACCGCGGCGCTGGGCGGTGGCACCGACGAAGCGTTCGTAGAAGGCCACATCGGCGCGCAGGCCGGCGATTTCCTCGTCGCGTTCGGACAGCGTGGCCTGCAGGTCGCGGTTGGCGTCGCGGCTGATCTGGTCCGAGCGCGACAGCGTAGCCACCTGCTGTTCCAGCGATTCGATCCGGCGCTGCTGCGCGCGCAGCTGCGCAGGCGTGGCGTCATCGCCCGCGCCGCCTGCCAGCCCGCGCCACAGGCCCCAGCCGCCCAGCACCAGGGCGATGGCCACGGCGATGCCGGCGATCACCGGCCCCCTGCGGAAACGGGGCGGTGGCACGGTCGGCGGAGCGGGCCTGGCGTTCATGGCCGCAGGATAGCGCGGCCGGTCCCAGCAGGCTCTGAATGCCCGGTCAGGCGTCGGCGGCCGCCCAGGCTTCCGGCTGGACCGCGCCCTCGTGCCCCGCGGCGGGCACGGCATCGGCATGCACCAGGCGCCCGGTCAGCTGCGCACCCGCGCTCATCTCCACCACCTTGTAGTGCAGGTTGCCCTGCACGCGGGCCTTGCCCGCCAGTTCGATGCGCTCGTGCGCGTGCACGTCGCCGGTCAGGCGACCGTTGATCACCACCACCGGTGCCTGCACCTCGCCCTCGATGCTGCCCTGCTCGGCCAGGGTCAGCACGGCGCGTTCCCCGGCTTCGGCGATCACCTTGCCCTGGATGTGCCCTTCCACGTACAGGCCACCACAGAACATCACGTCGCCGCGGATGGTGACCTGGGGACCGATCAGGGTGTCGATGGCGCCCACGTCGGGACGGATGGGCTTGGGCTTGAACATCTCACTTGCCTCCTGCGGCTGTGGCGGTTTTCCAGTCGAAGGCCTGCTCCACCGCCGCGTCCTCGCCGTTCAGCGTCACCTTGACGCGTTGCGGCGTGAACCCGTGCGGCAGCATCACGTTGCCGTCCAACTGCTGGAAATAACGGAAGGAATAGGTCTGTCCGGGCGCGCCGCGCTGCTGGTGCAGTTCGTCCCACTGCACGGCGGCGAGCTTGCCGTCGCGCACGCCCTCGACGCTGAAACGCATCTGCCCTTGGCTGATCGCGCCGCGGTTGAGCGTCTGCGTCAGCATGATCTGGTAACGCCAGGTGCCGCCGGCTTCCGGGGCGAACTCGGCCACATGCACGCTGAGCCCCTTGCGCTGGCTGGTCGATCCCACCAGGCGCTCGTAGAAGGCCACGTCGGCGCGCAGTGCGGCGATTTCCTCGTCGCGCTCGGCCAGCGCATCCTGGACCTCGGCGTTGGCGGCGCGGCTGATCTGGTCGGAACGGGCCAGGGTGGATTCGCGCTGGCGCAGTGTGCGCGCCTCGGCCTGCGCCGCCTGCAACGCCTGCTCCGCGCGCACCCGCGCCGCATCGGCCTGCGCCAGGCGTGGGGCCGCGGTATGGCTGGCGACGAACCAGACCGCGCCCAGGCTGGCGAGCCAGGCCAGGCCCAGCAACAGCGACGTGCCGCGGCGGCGTACGGCCACGTCGCGAGGCACGATCCGGAAGCGGGAAGGAACAGGTGCGGACATGACGGACGGGCGGCGGGCGATGCTCAGCCGGCAGCCAGACGGGACCCCTATACTCGCCGCAGTGGCGCGAGCCCACGAGTCTAACGGGAGTGGCCGGGATGTCCGAAGCGCATCTTTTCGTAATTGGGATCCTGTTGGCATGGATGGCCGGGATCCGCGTCTACCTCACCGTGTTCGGCGTGGGCCTGGCCGGCGCCCTCGGCTGGCTGGACCTGCCGCCCGCGCTGCAGGCCACCCAGTCCTGGTGGGTGCTGGGCACCTCCGGTGCGCTGGCCCTGGCCGAGTTCTTCGCCGACAAGATCCCGGGCGTGGATTCGGGCTGGGACCTGCTGCAGACCCTGGCCCGCGTGCCGGCGGGCGCCTTCCTCGCCGCGGCCACGCTGTCGCCCGACGGACAGCTGAGCGGCGGCGCGCTGGCCGCGGGGGCCGGCATCGCCCTGACCAGCCATGTACTGAAAAGCGGATCGCGTGCGCTGATGAACACCTCGCCCGAACCGGTCAGCAACTGGGCCGCCTCGGTCACCGAGGATGCCGTGGTGGTCGGCGGGCTGGCGTTGGCCTTTGCGCACCCCTGGATTGCGTTATGTCTGGTGATCGGGGTGTCGCTGCTGATCGCCGTGGCGGTGTGGTGGGTCTGGCGCAAGGTCGCGCGCGGACTGAAGCGCCTGCTGCAGACGGCGCCCTCGGCGCAGGCGACACCCCCGACCTCCGGCCCGTGACAGGGGCCGGCGCTTCGGGGATCATGGCCCTCCTGCCTCGGCCGTGAACTTGATCGCATAATGGGGCTCAGCTTGGGGAAGCCTGATGTCCGTCCTCGATTCCACGTCCCGCCCGCAGGATGAGCCCTCGCGCTCGCGCCTGCGTGCGGAAACCCCGCCGGCGCATCATTGGCGCCGCTGGGTGGGCGATGCCACGCCCGAGGACATGGAAGAGGCCCCCGATGCCGGAGAGTCCCCCACGATGAATTCCCTCCCGCAGCCCCCCGTCGACACCGCGCCGGCCACCCCGCCCACGGAGGCGCCCGCCGCGGCCGCGCCCCAGGCCCCCGAGCCGGTCGATCCCGAATCCCCGTACCGCGTACTGATCGTCGAGGACGACCGCGGGCAGGCGCTGTTCGCGCAGAGCGTGCTGCACGGCGCCGGCATGCAGGCCGAGGTGCAGATGCAGTCGGACGGCCTGCTGGACGCGATGCGCCGCTTCCGCCCCGACCTGGTGCTGATGGACCTGCACATGCCGGGCAAGGACGGCATGTCGCTGACCATGCTGCTGCGCCAGCAGCCCGAATACCTGCACCTGCCGATCGTGTTCCTGACCGGCGACCCGGACCCGGAGCGCCAGTTCGAGGTGCTGGAAAGCGGCGCCGACGATTTCCTCAACAAGCCGATCCGGCCACGCCACCTGATCGCGGCGGTCTCCAACCGCATCCAGCGCGCGCGCCAGCGCACCCAGGCGCTGCAGGCCCCGCGCCCCTCGGTCAACAGCGACACCGGCCTGCCCACGCGCACCTTCGTGCTGCAGCACCTGGCCGACTCGCTGCAGCGGCAGTCGCGCGGCGGTCTGTTCTTCGTCGAGGTCAACAGCGCGCTGAGCCTGCGCGAACGCTACGGCTACGCGGTGTTCGAACACCTGATGAACCAGGCGGGCCGCCAGCTGGCCGCCGCTGCGTCGCCGCACCCGGTGGCGCGCCTGAACGACAACAGCTTCCTGATGCTGGCCGACGGCGTGGACGAAAGCACGCTGCCGGCACTGGCCCAGCAGTTGCGCGACGGGCTGGGCAGCCATGATTTCCAGACCCGCGCCAACGAAGTGCTCAAGCTGCGCAGCTCGGTGGGCTATACCGCGCTGTCGCTGGGTTTCGCCGACGCCGGCAGTGCGCTGGAGGCGATCGAGCGTGCGGTGCTGCAGGCCCGGCTGAAGCCCGACAGCGTGGCCGAGTACGTCCCGGCCGAGATCGACGACGATGCCCCGCGCATCTCGCTGGAGGACGGGCAGTTCGAGCTGGCCTATCAGCCCATCGTGGCCGTCGCCGGCAGCGAGCAGGCGCAGTATCAGGTGCTGCTGCGCATGCGCCAGCCCGACGGCTCGCTGCTGCCCGCCTCGCAGGTGATTCCCGCCGCCGAACTGGCCGGCGGCATCGCCCAGATCGATCACTGGGTGCTGGAACACGCGCTGTTCGTGCTGGCCGAACGGCAGGCCCAGGGCCCGTCGCTGCGCCTGTTCGTTTCGCAGTCGCCGCGCTCGCTGGCGCGCGAGTCGCATGCGCAGTGGCTGCTCGACGCTCTGCGCGCGCGCGGCATCGAGGGCACGTCGCTGGTCATCGACCTGCGCCTGGCCGATGCGCTGATCCACACCGTCACCCTGCGCCAGTTCTGCCAGCAGCTGATGCCGGCGGGCGTGCAGTTCTGCCTCAGCCAGTTCGAGCCGGGCGCCGAAGCCGATGCGCTGCTCACGCAGTTGCCGCTGGGCTTCGTGCGCGTGTCCAGCAAGTACGCCAGCGCCCACGCCGACATGCAGTTGCGCGACCAGCTGCGCGGGATCATCGACAACGCCCACCGCCAGGGCCTGCAGGTGATCGGCCAGCAGATCGAGGATCCGCAGGCCGCCGCGGCCATGTGGATGGGCGGCGTCGACTTCATCCAGGGCAACCTGGTGCAGGCGGTCGGCAGCGAACTCGGCTTCGACTTCCACAACGCGGTGCTGTAACGATGCCCGCCGCCGGACGGACGCCGGTGATGCCTTGGGTGACGGCCGCGTTCGCCGCGGCATCGCTCGCGTCGGTCGGGTTGCAGCAGGCCGGCATCGCGGGCCCTTGGCTGCCGGTCGCCCTGGGCAGCGGTGCCTGCGCCCTGGCGTCCGCCATCGCGACTGCGCTGCAGTCGCGTGCGCAGGCGCACCTCCAGGCCGGCATCCAGGCGCGGGCGGCGATGGCCGAATCCGAACGCGACGGTCTGCAGCGCGACCTGCAGCGCCACGACCGCCTGGAACAGGAGCTGCTGCGCGCCAAGCAGGCCGCCGAATCGGCCGCGATGGCGAAGGGCGAGTTCCTGGCCACGATGAGCCATGAGATCCGCACGCCGCTCAACGGCATCGTGCCGATGCTGGAGATGCTGTCGCGCGCGCCGCTGGCGCCGGACCAGCGCGAGATGCTGAGTACGGCGACCGCCTCCTCGCACCAGTTGCTGCGCATCGTCGACGACATCCTCGACTACTCCAAGCTGGAAGCGAACAAGCTGGACCTGGAGATCACCGGGTTCAACCTGCGCGAACTGCTCGACAGCGTGTTGCAGCTCATGTATCGGCCGGCCGAGAACAAGGGCCTGCGCCTGAGTCTGCAGCTGGACCCGGCCGTGCGCCTGCCGGTGCGTGGCGACCCGGTGCGCCTGCGCCAGGTGCTGACCAACCTGGTGGGCAACGCCATCAAGTTCACCGATCGCGGTTCGGTCACGCTGGTGGTGCGCCGGCTGGGGGAGACGGCGGCGCAGCACCTGCTCCGCTTCGAGGTGCGCGATACCGGCATCGGCATCGAGGAGGATGCCCGCCACCGCCTGTTCCATTCCTTCAGCCAGGCCGACGCCTCCACCACGCGCCTGTACGGCGGCACCGGGCTGGGCCTGGCGATCTGCCGGCGCATCGTCGACCTGATGGGCGGGCGCATCGACGTGGTGTCCGAGGTCGGTCGCGGCTCGACGTTCTGGTTCGAAGCGCCGCTGATGAAGGTCATCGGCGACCTGCGCCAGCGCGACAACGGCGCGCTGGACCACGGACGGGTGCTGATCGTGTCGCCCGATGCACGCCTGCGCCAGCGCCTGACCCTGCTGGCCACCAACTGGGGCATGCAGCCGGTGGCGGTGGAGACCACGCAGGAGGCGATGGATCGGCTGCGCCTGGTCGGAGAGCAGGGACAGCAGGACTACCTGGCCGTGCTGGCGGACATCGGCGGCATCCGCAGCACCGCCCTGGCACTGCACCGGGCGATCGCGCGACGGCCCTCGCCGGACGCGCTGCGGCTGGTGTGGCTGTACGGCGACGAGGCCGTGCCGACCGAACTGCAGCCGCGCAGCACGCAGCTGTCGCGGCAGTCGCCGGATGCGGACCTGCGCGCGGCCCTCACCGGTGCTGCGCCGGAGCAGGACGCGACTGACCTGCTGCCGACGATGGAGGAGATCTTCCCGGAACCTGTGCGCGAGCCGGCCCAGGCCGCACCCGTCATCGATGCTTCCGCATCACCGCAGCCCCCCGCTTCCGTGACCACGCCCGCCGTCGTCGAACCGGCTGCGGCGGCCCCGGAACCCGCCATCGTCAGCGCCATGCGCACCGAGCCGCGCCTGCTGCTGGTGGAGGACAACCCGGTCAACCTGCTGGTGGCGCAGAAGCTGCTGGCCGCGCTGGGCTTCAACTGCGACACCGCCGCAAACGGCGACCTGGCCCTGAAGCGCATGCAGGCCGATGCGTTCGACCTGGTGCTGATGGACTGCCAGATGCCGGTGCTGGACGGCTACGCCGCGACGCGCCGCTGGCGCGAACTGGAAGCCGAGCGCGCCGACGGCGCCCGCCTGCCCATCGTGGCGATGACCGCCAACGCAATGGCCGGCGACCGCCAGCGCTGCCTGGACGCGGGCATGGATGATTACCTGGCCAAGCCGGTCTCGCGCGAACAGCTGGAAGGGTGCCTGCATCGCTGGCTGCCGGACCGCATGAATTTCGTGCTGCGCAACGCAGCCTTGGTCCCGCCCGCCGAACCGGCCCCGCCGCCCCCCGCGGTCGCCACCGCGCGCGCGCCGGCGCCGAGCTTCCCGGTGCTGGACCAGACCATGCTGGAGGAACTGCGCGAGATCGCGGGCGACGAGACCACGCGCATCATCACCATCTTCCTGGAGGATGCGCCGCGCCTGATCGGTACCTTGGAGAAGGCCGCGGCGGTGCCGGACCTGGACGCCATGCGCGATGCCGCGCACACGCTGAAGTCCTCCAGCGCCAACGTCGGTGCGATGGCCCTGTCCGCCGCCGCCAAGCGGGTGGAACTGGGCGCGCGTGCGCGCAAGCTGGAACGCCCGGCCGTCGCCGTGGCGCTGGTCATCGCCGAATACGCGCGCGCGCGCATGGCGCTGCAGGGCTATGCGGCGCAGCAGCTGGGCCGGCCGCTGCTGCCGGTGCCGCCGCAGGCGCGGCCGCCGTCACCGGTGCAGCCGGCGTCGGCAACGCCTCAGTCGTCGAGCTTGGTCAACAGGTAGTTCGGCTCGCCGATGCGGTCGATCACCGACAGCTGGGTTTCCAGCCAGTCGATGTGTTCCTCTTCCGAATCCAGGATGTCCACGAACAGCTGCCGGCTGACGTAGTCGGCCACCGATTCGCAATAGGCGATCGCTTCGCGCAGCGGCGGCAGCGCTTCCTGTTCCAGCGCCAGGTCGCACTCGAGGATCTCGCGCGGCGTCTCGCCGATGCGCAGCTTGCCCAGCGCCTGGAAATTGGGCAGCCCATCGAGGAACAGGATGCGCTCCGACAGCTTGTCGGCGTGCTTCATCTCGTCGATGGATTCCTTGTACTCGTGCTCGGCCAGTTCCTTGAAGCCCCAGTTCTTCAGCATCTTGGCGTGCAGGAAGTACTGGTTGATCGCGGTCAGCTCGTTGTAGAGCGCCTTGTTGAGGTACTCGATGACCTTGGCGTCGCCTTTCATGGCCATGCTCCGTGGGCGGATGGACGGCACAGGTTAGCCCGCGCACGACCCCGGTGCCGGAACGCGAATCGTGATCATCTTGGCGCGCAGGGACCCGCCGACGGCGGCGCGGCTGGCCGCGTCAGGCGGCGTTCGACAGGGTGAGGATCGGGAGCAGCGACTCGCGCGGGGCCGGTTGCGCCGCCTGCAGGATGTCCGCCGCCATCTCCAGGCAGCTGCCGCAGGTGGCGCCGGCGCCGGTCCGCATGGTGAGTTCGGCCACGGTGGCGCACCCGGCGGCGGCGGCTTCTCGGATCTGGCGGTCGGTCACGCCATTGCAGATGCAGACGTACACGGTGTCGGCGGCAGGACGGCGAGCACGGGGTGGCCCGCGACCATTCCACCTTGAATGAGAATGATTGTCAATTCTTGGCAGGTTCGCCGGTCCCGCCCCGTTTACGTGCGGGCCGGTCGCGGCCACGACGACGCGGCCCGTCCGGCACGCGGGGGGCGGCAGCGGGCAAGGCGGCAGGGATGGCCTGGGGGCCGGCCACGGAGCGGGCGAAGGTGGCCAGGTGGCCCAGGGCACGGGCATAGACGCGGCGCTTGAAGATCACCACGTGTTCCAGCGGGTACCAGAAGTCCACCCAGCGCCAGTGGTCGAACTCGGGGCTTTCGGTCAGATCCAGCCGCAGGTGGGCTTCGTCGCCGATCAGGCGCAGCAGGAACCAGACCTGCTTCTGGCCGATGCAGACCTGGCGTTCATTGCGGCGGATGGCGCGGGGCGGCAGGCGATAGCGCAGCCAGCCGGGCGTGACGCCCAGAACTTCGACATGTTCGGGCAGCAGGCCGGTTTCTTCGCGCAACTCGCGGTACATGGCCTCGACCGGGGTCTCGTCCGTGTTCATGCCGCCCTGCGGGAACTGCCAGCCATCCCGGCGCACGCGCCGTGCCCAGAACACCCGGCCATCGGGCCGCATCAACACGATGCCGACATTGGGTCGGTAGCCGTCCGGATCGATCACGATGCGGACTCCTGAAATCTACTGTCCCCGACTCTGCCACGCCCCGCTGCAGGCGACAAGCGCGGCCGCCCTGCTTGACAGGCAGGGGGTCGAAATGAAGAATACGCGGTTCACGCGGCTATGTAGCTCAGCCGGTTAGAGCACAGCACTCATAATGCTGGGGTCGGTGGTTCGAGTCCACCCATAGCCACCAGATTCCCGAGCGGAATCAACGCGTTGAGAGAAACCCGCCGAGAGGCGGGTTTTTTGTTGCCGGGACGGGAGCTGCCGGTCACGGGCGACCCCCACGATGCCGATCGCCGCGACTCCGGCGTCCCACCCCGTCATTCGTCGTGCCAGAGCTCATGGCTGTCCACGAGGACGCGAAGACGGGCTTCCTCGGCCGCAATACGCGCTTCAGTCTCGTTCAATGCAATCTGGCGCTGCATCCGCTCGGCCATCAACCAGTCCGACAGCGGGAGTTCGCCCAGCTGCCAACCGCGATGCACGCGCTGGCTGGCAGCTTGGCTGGCGTCCCATGCACGGCGCTGGGCCTGCCACTGCGCGTATCGGACGCGTACGGCTTCGACGCTTCGCTCCGCCTCGCGACGGATGTCGCGGTGCAGGGCGGCGGCGTCGCCATGCAGTGCCGCGGCCGCGGCGGATTCCGCGGCCGCGGTGGCGCTGCGGTACCGCCCGCCGATCGGTACGGACACCACCACGCCGAGCGCCTGTTCGGCGCCGCCGCGATCATTCATCAGGCGCAGGCCGATGGTGGGGTCGGCGAAGCGGTCGGCGCGACTGCGCGCAGCAAGGGCATCGGCCTGGGCGGCATCGGCTTCGAGGGCGGCGATCTCGTGACTCCGCTCGACGATGCGCCGAGCCCAGACCTCAGCGGGCTCCGTCAGCGGTTGCGGGACCGTCACCTCGGGAACCCGCGCCGGCAGCGGCAACGACGGAAAATCGGTCGTCAGCGCCTGCCGCGCGACGTCCACCGCACTGCTGGCCGCCAAGTGCTGCGCCTCGGCCTGGGCCAGATCCACTCCCAGCAGATCGAGATCCTTCTGCGCGGCATCGCCTACCTGTACGCGACGCCCCAGCGCAGCGTGCTCCCGCCGCAGGGCCTGCAATTGGGCATCCAGCTCCCTGCGCTGTGCGTCGGCGCGCAACCAGGCCGTCCAGCCGTCCAGGAGTCGGCGGGCCGCCTGGTGGCGCGCATCGTCCAGGCGCAACTCCGCAGCCAGCACGCCCAACTCACCGATGCTGCGGTCCAACGCCACCTTGCCCGGCAGCCGGAAGGCGCGCCCCACCTGCACCTCGTATTCGCGATAGCCACGCCCGCCTTCGGCCTCGTCGACGTTGCGCTGCTGGACGATGGCGCTTGCAGTGACCTCATGAGGACCCACCGCACGGGCGCGGGCCTGCGCCCGTGCCGCGTCGAGCCGGGCACGGGCAGCCTGCACTTCCGGTTGCGCGCCGATAGCCTGGGCGACGCGCAGGGGATTCGGCAGCCATTGCGCTGCGTGCACAGGCGAGACGACGAGGGACAGCAGCACCAGAAGCACGATCTTCATCCTAGCCTTCCCATCGCCAGCACAGGTTCGGTCCACCAACGCACGTCGTGGGAATCCACATGCGTACGCAACAATTGAAGTACGTCCTCGACGCGATCGGCCTCCACCACCATCCACAGCACCCGCCGCTGGATCCGTCCACGCACCTGCTCCGCGCTGGAAGCGCGGCTGAAATCGCTGCTATGACCCTCGGCATGCAGCAAGGTGAACCCGGGCATCGAGGCATCCGCGCTGATCGCTTCGGTGATGGGCTCTTCCAGCCCTGGCGGAAACAGCACGCTCAGACGCAGCAAGCTCATGCCGTGGCTCCTTCAACGGGTGCGATGCCATCGTGCGCGCGCAGGGTATCGGGCTGACCGAATCGGTAGTACAGCAACGGCATCAGCAGCAAGGTGAGCGCCGTGGCCGATACCAGCCCACCGACCACCACGATCGCGAGGGGGCGCTGGATTTCCGAGCCCGGCCCCGACGCGAGCAACAGCGGCACCAGACCCAGTGCGGTAATGCTGGCCGTCATCATCACCGGACGCACTCGCCGCCATGCGCCCTCGCGCACCACTCGCTGCATCGGCAATCCCTGTGCATGGAGCTGGTTGAACTGGGTCACCAGCACCAGGCCGTTGAGCACGGCCACCCCGAGCAGCGCGATGAAGCCCACCGAAGCCGGCACCGACAGATACTGGCCGGACATCCATAGTGCAAGCACGCCACCCACCAGCGCGAAGGGGACATTGCACAGGATGAGCAGCGCCTGCCTGGCCGAGCCGAACGTCATGAACAGCACCACGAAGATCAGGCCCAGCGCCACCGGCACCACCAGTCCCAGGCGCGCGGCTGCACGCTGCTGGTTCTCGAATTGTCCGCCCCACTGCAGCGAGTAGCCTGCGGGAAGTGCGATCCGGGACGCCACGGCTCGCTTGGCCTCATCCACGAATCCGACCAGGTCGCGCCCGTCCACATTGGCCTGCACCAGGGCGAAGCGCGCGCCGCCCTCCCGCCCGATCTTGACGGGACCACTGCCAGGCCGGATCCGGGCCAGCGCCGATAACGGTACCTCACCGCCCTCGGGCAGGCTGATCTGGATGCGAGCGAAGCGTTCGGCGGACATCCGCACCTCATCGCCTCCGCGAACGAGTATCGGCGTGCGCCGGTCCGGCTCGATGACATGCCCCGCCGCCACGCCCTCGACCTGCGCACGCAGCTCATCCTGCACATCGGCCACCGACAACCCGTAGCGCCCCGCGGCGGCGGCATTGATGTCGAGCTTGAGGTAGTCCACGCCCTCGGTCGTCTGGGTCAGCACATCACGCGCACCCGGCACCTTCTCCACGGTTGCCGCCACGCGCGTGGCAAGATCACCCAGCACCCCAAGGTCGGGACCGAACACCTTGATGGCCAGGTCGCCGCGGCTGCCGGTGAGCATCTCCGAAACACGCATCTCGATAGGCTGGGTGAAGCCGTACTCGATGCCGGGAAACTCGATGAGCTTCCGACGGATCTGCTCGATCAACCAGCCCTTGTCCGGCTCGCGCCACTCGCTTTTCGGCTTGAGCTTCAGGAACATGTCGGTCTCGTTCAGGCCCATCGGATCCAGACCCAACTCATCGGACCCGACGCGCGACACCACGTGGTCGACCTCGGGCAGGTTGCGAAGCGCACGCCCAACCGCGATGTCCAGCTCCACCGACCGCTCGAGTGAAATGGAGGGCGATTTCTGCAACTGCACCAGGATGTCGCCCTCATCCATGGTCGGCATGAAACTCTTGCCAACGCCCAAATAGCCGACGACGCCCAGCACCAGCGCCAGCCCTGCCCCGATGAAAGCCATGCCCGGCCTGGCCAACACCTTGTCCAGCAGCGGCCGGTAGAAGCCGTCGATCTTCCGCATCAGCCATGGTTCGCTGTGTGCATGCTCTTTCAGGACGAACGAGGCCACCACGGGCACGAAGGTCAAGGACAACAGCAACGACGCCCCGAGCGCGAACACGATGGTCAACGCGACCGGACTGAACAGCTTGCCCTCCAGTCCTTCCAGGGTCAGCAGCGGCAGGAAGGTCAGTACGATGATCAGCATGCCTGCGGCCACCGGCGTGGCCACCTCGCGCGCCGCCGCGTAGACCCGGTGGAGACGCGGCAGATGCGCGCCGGCGGCCTCGGGGCCGAGCCGGGCCACGGTGTTCTCCACCACCACCACCGCCGCATCCACCAACATGCCGATGGCGATCGCCAAGCCACCCAGGCTCATCAGGTTGGCGCTTTGACCGGTCAACTGCATCAGCAGGAAGGTGAACAAGGAGGCGAACGGCAGCATGGAAGCGACCACCACCGAGGCGCGCCACTCGCCCAGGAACAGCAGCAACAGGATCACCACCAGTACGGTGGCCTCCATCAGCGCGCGGGTCACCGTTCCAACCGCGCGTTCGATCAGCGCACTGCGGTTGTAGAACGGCACGATCCGGACGCCAGCGGGCAGGCTTGGCCCGAGCTCGGCCAGGCGCGCCTCGACACGCGCTATCAGCTGCGAAGCGTCGGTACCCCGCAGCGCGACGACGATGCCCTGCACCGCCTCGTCCTCGCCATCCTTGGCCACCGCGCCATAGCGCGTCAATGCGTCCACCTTCACCTGTGCGACGTCCCTGATCCGGATCGGCGGCATGCCGGCGCGCACCACGACGTTGCCGATGTCCTCGAGCGAACGCAGTGCGCCTTCGGCGCGGACGATCAAGGCCGATTCGCCGGCCCGCAGGCGGCCCGCGCCGTCGTTCCGGTTGTTCCGCTCGAGCGCATCGGCGATATCGCGCAGGCGCAAGCCGGTCGCGGCCAAGCGGACGCGGTCCGGCACCACCACGAAGCTGCGCGCATGGCCACCCAGCACGTTCACGTCCGCCACGCCGGGCAGCGTGCGCAGGGCCGGACGCAGGGTCCAGTCGAGCAGGCTGCGGCGCTCCTGCAGACTCAGGTTGCCGCCCTCGACGGTGAACATGTAGACGTCCGACAGCGGGGTGGAGATCGGCGCAAGACCTCCGCCCACATCAGCGGGCAGCAGCGGGACGACGTTGCCGTAGCGCTCGGCCACCTGCTGTCTCGCCCAGTAGATGTCCGTCCCTTCTGCGAAATCCAGCGTGATGTCGGCGATGGCGTACTTGGACGTGGACCGCAGCATCACGGCGCGCGGCACGCCCAGCAACTCCATTTCCAGCGGACCGATGACCCGCGCCTCGACTTCCTCGGGCGTCATCCCGGGCGCCTTGAGCACCATCTTCACCTGGGTGGGCGAGATGTCGGGAAACGCATCGATCGGCAGGCGGCCGAAGGCGATCATGCCAGCTGCCGCGATGCCGAACGCAACCAGCAGGACCAGCAGGCGCTGGCGCAGCGAGAACTCGATCAGGCGTGCGAGCACGGCGACTTACTCCGTCGGTGCCAGCGACTTGAGTACGCTGGCACCCGCAACCACTACCTGCATGCCAGGACGCAGGCCCTTTGCACTGACCACGGCACGCCCGCCATCGCTGCCGAGCGGTACGACCACCAGCCCGCGATAGCCGGTCTCATCGAGGAGATACAGCACCTGCTGCTCACCATGCGGGAGCAGGGCCGATGCCGGCACCTCCACCGCATCCTCCGGCGGCGGCAGGGACAGCGCCACTTCGAACTGCTGGCCCGGGACCAACGCACCCGCGTGTTCTGCGCGCGCACGCACGCGCAGGCTCTGGCTCAGCGCGTCGGTATCCGCCCCCACCGCCACCACAGTGGCGACGCCCCCATCGGGCAGGTGCACGGCAAGGCCGGGCCGCAACGTACTGTGCAGGCCGATGGGCGAGGTGAACACGATATCCAGTTCGGTACTCCCGGCCATCACGAATGCCGGGGCCATCGCCTCCATCGCTTGTCCCGGCCTGACGCCGCGCCGAAGGATGCGGCCGGCTTGAGGAGCCAGGATGTCGTATTCGCCAGGCATGCCTTCGGCGGGGCGACGCAACTGGGACAACATGGCGCTGGCCTCCGTCACGCTCGCTGACGCCGCCGCAGAACGCGCCTCGCTCTCGATCCTGCGCGCCGCCGGAATGATGCCCTCTTTGGCCAACAATGCATCCCGGCGGGCCTGCTCCTTCGCTGCGCCCGATTCGGCACGGACACGCGCCAACTCGCCCTGCAAGGCGATGAAGTCCCGGCTCTGCACCCGCAACAACGGCTGTCCGCGCCGCACCTGTTCGCCTTCATCCACAAGCACGCGCGTGACCACGCCGGCAAACGGAACGGTGACCTGGGTAGTGGTCGCGAGCGGCGACATCGCCTCCGCGGGCAGCCCCGTCACCGGCACGTCCGTCGCGGCGCGACTGCGTTCTGTCCTGATGCCAAGATTGCGTTCCTGTTGACGGGTCAACCGGACCCGTCCCTGCGCATCGGTGGAGACCGGTGTTTCGCTCGTCGGGGCATCCGCGCCCTGCGGCCACAGCCACCACGCCAATAACGCTCCAGCAACGGCTGCGATGGCTACCCAATGCGGTGCGCGCGGATGCATGTACGCCATTCCTCTGATCAGTGACCGCCTATGCTGCCCGGGCAAACTTGGGCAATGCTTAAAGACGGCATCCGCGCGTGCGGCGCGACGAGAAGGCACCACGCGGCCAGGACACGGCGCAAGCGAACGACGGCTTCTACAGCGCGGGAAGCGGCCCCAGCGTGGCAACGACCTCACCTTGCTCCAGTGCAAACACCAGCTGCAGGCCCAGGGCGCTGGCGAGCGCCTGCGAAAGCGCCAGGCCCAGTCCAGCATGATGGCGGTCTGCGTCGCGGTCTCCGCCCCGCCAGTAACGCTCGCCGAAACGCACAACGTCCTCGGCACGCACTTCGGCTGCCGCATTCGATACACACACCCGGTAGCCATCGGCGTCCAGCCGCAGCTGCACCTGCACCGGTTTCGCGGGATCGCCGTACTCACGCGCGTTGTGCAGCAAGTTGGCCAGAATCCGTTCCAGCATGCCGGTGTCCGAGTGCACCCATGCGCTTGGCGGTCCTTGCAACTGCACCGGCGGCAGTCCTGCCCACGGGACTGCGCTGGCTTCGATCAACTGACGCAACAGCATCGAGAGGTCCAGCGGATCGGGTTCGGGCGACTCCAGTCCGGATTCCCAACGAGAAAGCGCCAGCAATGCATGGATGCTGCGTTCCATGCGGGCATTCGCGCACAAGGCGGCCTCCATTCCCTTCCGCAATGCCGGCGCGTCGCCTTCGCGTAGCGCGTGTTCGACGGCGAGACGGACCTCCGCCACCGGCGTGCGCAACTCATGGGCCACGTGGCGCGAGAACCGGCGCTCCCGCTCGAGCGCCTGGTGAGAACGCTCCAATGCATCCCGCACCGCGCGCGCGTACGACTGCATCTCACGCGGCAGATGGTCGACGTGAAGCTGGGCCGCCTGCTCGGGCGACATCGCCGCCAACCTGCGGCCCTCTTCCGTCATGGTGCGGAACGCATGCCTTACCAGCAGCAGACACATGGCCACGGCCAGCAGGATGGCAAGCACGATGCCGCCCGCCATGATTCCATGCATCCGCCGCTCGGTGCGGTCCCAACTTTCGCGTTCGGTTGCCAACACCAGCCACCCGCCTCTGGACAGCGGCAGGGCCAACGCGCGCCCGCGGTGTCCGTCGGGCAGCACCGTATCGTAATGAAGGCTGGCGCCGGCGCGCCGCGGCAATGGCACCGCACCGCCCGCACTGTTCCCCGACTTGGTCTGCAGCCGGCCGCTTCCGTCGTAGATCGCAAAGAATTCCGTATGTCCGGCCAGGTCGTAAGCGGCGAGCAAGGTATCCAGGTCCGCAGGGCCGCGCCGTTGCAGTTGAACCGAGAAGGCGTCCGCCCGCGCTGCGAGAAACTGATCCAGCCGCTGGTACATCGCCAGGTCCAGCAGCAGGTCGAGTGCGATGAAGAGCATGCCGAGCAGCAGGCCGATGCCAAGCGTCAGACGCCACAGCAGGCGCCGCTGCAGCGAGGGCGGGGAATCGGCCTCAGGGGATGACATAGCCGAATCCGCGGCGCGTCTCGATGACATCCGGCGCCCCTGCCTTGGCCAGTTTGCCGCGCAGCGTGCTGAGGATGACCTCGACCACCTTGTCGGAGGCCTCGCTCTGGCTGTCGTAGAGCCGATCGAAGATCTGAGCCCGTGTCAGCAGATGGCCCCGCTCCCGCAACAGCAGCGCCATCAGGGCGTATTCCTTGGGCGTGAAATGGAGGTCCTGCCCCCTCCATGACGCACGGCGCGAACGCAGTTCGAGCTCCAGTTCACCCAATGCAAGCCGCGTCTCCCCACCTTCGCGCGGGCGTCGCGCCAGCGCCCGCAGGCGGGCCAGCAACTCATCCAGCGCAAACGGCTTGACAAGATAGTCGTCGGCGCCGGCATCCAGCGCCATCACGCGATCGACCACCTGGTCGCGCGCGGACAACATCAGCACGCGCGTCTGCGCACCCCTTTCCCGCAGCTCCCGCAGAATATCGATGCCTTCGCGACGCGGGAGCATCCAGTCCAGCACCAGGATGTCGTAGTCGTACTGGGCGGTGTAGGCCGCCGCGCTGACCCCATCCCCGGCGTGATCGCAGGCGTATCCTTCGCGTGCCAGGCTGGCATACAACGCATCTGCCAGCGTCGGCGAGTCTTCAACGATGAGAATGCGCATGCCCTCGCCCAACCATTTTCTTGGGGCGCGCACCCATGGCAGTCCGCGTCCGTGAGGCCCCCAGGGATTTGCCGGCCCGATCCGATTGTGCGCCAGCCGATCGCCGGAAAGATAGGCAACGCAGCGGCGCGGCGGCGGTGTCTCGCCCCCGTCGCGGCCCGCCTCCGGCAGTGCCATGCGCCGCTCGCCCTGCGCGCAGGACCCGTCCACGGCACCGGACAGCGGCAAAGGACGCGACCGAGCGCCCTCGGCAGGCCGGGGCTGCAGAGCTGGGCTGGGGCTGGGCCACACTCGGATGCCGGGAGGGAACAGAAGGTCCCATGACACGTTTCCGCAGGGAGAGACGACAGCATGCACACTCATGCTTGGGAAGCGCTTTGGACGCAGGAATTCGATCTGGACCGGGATCTGGCGCGGCGCGCGGCCAACCTGGCAGGGCCCATTGCCAGGCTCCTGCGCGTGGGAGCCCGTCACAGGCCTGCAGAGAGGATCGATGCCAGATGGGCGGTGCTCCTAGCCTGGAGATCGAGGGCGCAATGCCGGACCACGCCCGACGGGACGTTCGAAGCTGCGACACTACCGCATCCGGATGTGGAACACCCTCATGCACGCCCTGCGCAACCTCCTCCTCAACACCGACAGCTACAAGGCCAGCCACTGGCTGCAGTATCCGCCGGGGACCGATGCCACGTTCTTCTACGTGGAATCGCGCGGCGGCATCCATGACCGCACCGTATTCTTCGGCCTTCAGGCCACCCTGAAGGAATACCTCGCCACGCCCGTCACGCACGCCGATGTGGATGAGGCGCGCGATGTGTTCGCCGCGCATGGCGAGCCGTTCAACGAAGCCGGCTGGCGCGACATCGTCGACCGCCACGGCGGCCACCTGCCGATCCGCATCCGCGCCGTACCGGAGGGCACCGTGGTGCCCACGCACGAAGCGCTGATGACCATCGAGTCGACCGATCCAAAGGCGTTCTGGGCGCCGTCGTACCTGGAGACGATGCTGCTGCGCATCTGGTACCCCATCACCGTGGCGACCATCAGCTGGCATGCGAAGCAGACGATCCGCCAGTTCCTGGAACGCACCAGCGACGACCCGGAAGGCCAGCTGCCCTTCAAGCTGCACGACTTCGGCGCACGCGGCGTGTCCAGCCTGGAGTCGGCCGCCCTCGGCGGCGCCGCGCACCTGGTCAACTTCATGGGCACCGACACCGTCTCCGGCCTGTTGCTGGCGAAGGCGCACTATCACGAACCGATGGCCGGCTTCTCCATTCCGGCCGCCGAGCACAGCACCATCACCAGCTGGGGCCGCGACAACGAGGTAGAGGCCTACCGCAACATGCTGCGGCAGTTCGCCAGGCCGGGGGCGATCGTGGCAGTGGTGTCGGACAGCTACGACATCTTCCATGCCATCCGCCAGCACTGGGGCACCACGCTGAAGCAGGAGGTGATCGATTCCGGCGCGACCGTCGTGATCCGTCCCGATTCGGGCGATCCCGTCGCCGTGGTCCACCAGTGCCTGGACCTGCTGGACGAGGCCTTCGGCCATACCGTCAACGGCAAGGGCTACAAGGTGTTGAACCACGTGCGCCTGATCCAGGGCGACGGCATCAACCCCAGCAGCATCCGCGCCATCCTGGAGCGCATCACCAGCGCCGGCTACGCCACCGACAACCTGGCCTTCGGCATGGGCGGCGCACTGCTGCAGCGTCTGGACCGCGACACCCAGAAGTTCGCACTCAAGTGCTCCGCCGCGCGCGTCGACGGCGAATGGATCGACGTGTACAAGGACCCGGTGACCGACAAGGGCAAGCAGAGCAAGCGCGGCCGCATGACCCTGCTGCGCCATCGCGAGTACGGCGGCTTCCGCACGGTGCCCGTGCCCGCCTACGCCGCCTCGCTGGACGATGTCGAAAGGCCAGCCGGTTACGACGACGCCATGGTCACCGTCTGGGAAGACGGGCGCCTGCTGCGCGACTGGACCTTCGCCGAGATCCGTGCGCGCGCCGACGCGGCACGTCTCTAGCGCGTCATCCCTGCGGCACGCCGGTCATGTCGGGCAGGCGGTGCGCCACGCCCTTGTGGCAGTCGATGCAGGTCTTCTTGCCGGTGCCCAGCCACAGCTTGTGCACCTGCGCGGCGCGCGAGCCCTGGCGGGTGAGGTCCATCGAGTCGTAGTCGTGGCAGTTGCGGCATTCCAGCGAGTCGTTGGCCTTCAGCCGGTTCCATTCGTGCGTGGCCAGGATCAGGCGCTCGTCCAGGAACTTCTCGCGCGTGTTGATGGTGCCGAAGATCTTCCCCCACACCTCCTTCGAGGCCTGCATCTTGCGTGCGATCTTGTCCGTCCAGTTGTGCGGCACGTGGCAGTCCGGGCAGGTCGCGCGCACGCCGGAGCGGTTGCTGTAGTGGATGGTGGTCTTCAGTTCCTCGAAGACGTTGTCCTGCATTTCGTGGCAGCTGGTGCAGAACGCCTCGGTGTTGGTGGCCTCCAGCGCCGTGTTGAATCCGCCCCAGAACAGGATGCCGGCGATGAATCCGGCCACCGTCAGGAAGCCCAGGCTGTAGTGTCGGCTGGGCAGTCGCAGGGTGCGCCACAGGTCCAGTATCCGCGCCTTGGTCCGTGACCACATGGGCTACTCCTTCGCCGTCGGCGGCGACAGCACGCTGTCGATGTCGCGGAACTGGTTGGCCACCAGCACCGGCGCGTCGGTCTGCACCACGTGGCACTGGTTGCAGAAATAGCGGCGCGGCGAGATGGTCGCCAGGAACTGGTCGTCGCGGTCCATGTAATGGGTCACGCTGACCGGCGGCGCCTGGAAGGTGGACGCATTGGCGCGCGCGTGGCACAGCATGCAGCGGTTGCTGTTCCGGTCGACCTGGTAACCGTCGATCGTGTGCGGGATGGTCGGCGGCTGCATGGGGTAGGCGCGCGCACGTTTGAGGTCGGCGTTCTCCACGGGCGCCAGCGGCGGCGGGTGCCCTTCCTGGTCCACCGGCACGCCCCGGCGCAGCGCATCGATCTGTCCCGCGCCGGGGATGAACACCGCGCGCGCCTCCACCGGCACGGGTGCGGTGTCCGCCACGGCGTCCACGTGCTTCGGCCGGCCTACCAGCCAGCCCGCCACGAACACCAGCGCCATCAGCACGCCTGTCAGCGCCACCGCGATCCACAGCTGCTTGTTCTGCATGGCGAGCCTCCTAGGCGGCGACGACCTTGACCGCGCACTTCTTGTAGTCGGTCTGCTTGGAAATCGGATCGGTGGCGTCCAGGGTGACCTTGTTGATCAGCTGGCCCGCGTCGAACCACGGCACGAACACCACCCCGCGCGGCATGCGGTTGCGCCCGCGCGTCTCCACCCGCGAGCGCATCTCGCCGCGGCGCGACGCCACGATGATCTCGTCGCCGCGCTTGAGTCCGCGGTCCTTCGCGTCGTCCGGATTCATGAACACCACCGCGGCGGGGAACGCCTTGTACAGCTCGGGCACGCGCATCGTCATCGAACCCGAATGCCAGTGCTCCAGCACGCGCCCGGTGACCAGCCACAGGTCGAAGTCGTCGTCGGGCGATTCCGCCGGCGGTTCGTACGGCAGCGCCCAGATCACCGCCTTGCCGTCCTTGTTGCCGTAGAACTCGAAACCGCTCCCCGCTTTCACGTAAGGATCGGCGCCTTCGCGATAGCGCCACCGCGTCTCCTTGCCCTTCACCACCGGCCAGCGCAGGCCGCGCGCCTTGTGGTAGTCGTCAAACGGCGCCAGGTCGTGGCCATGGCCGCGACCGAAGGCGGCGTATTCCTCGAACAGGCCCTTGTGGACATAGAAGCCGAACAGCGCCGATTCGTCGTTGGCGTAACCGGGTTCGATGTCGGAAGTCGGAAACCTGTCCACGTTGCCGTTGCGGTACAGCACGTCGAACAGGGTCTTGCCCTTGAACTGCGGGTTGGCCGCCAGCAGCTCGGCCGGCCAGCACTCGTCGGTGGTGAAGCGCCTGGAGAACTCCATCAGCTGCCACAGGTCCGAGCGCGCTTCGCCGGGCGCATTCACCAGCTGGTGCCAGAACTGCGTGCGGCGCTCGGCATTGCCATAGGCGCCCTCCTTCTCCACCCACATCGCCGCGGGCAGGATCAGGTCCGCCGCCTGCGCCGTCACCGTGGGATAGGCATCGGAGACGACGATGAAGTTGTCCGGATTGCGGTACCCCGGCCACGTCTCCTCACGCAGGTTCGCCGCCGCCTGCATGTTGTTGTTGACCATCACCCAGTACGCATTGAGCTTGCCGTCCTTCAGCGCGCGGTTCTGCTCCACGGCGTGGTAGCCCACCTTCGGATTGATGGTGCCGTGCGGGATCTTCCAGATCTCCTCGGCATGCTTGCGGTGCTCGGGATTGGTCACCACCATGTCCGCCGGCAGGCGGTGGCTGAAAGTGCCCACCTCGCGCGCCGTGCCGCACGCCGACGGCTGCCCGGTCAGCGAGAACGGGCTGTTGCCGGGGGTGGCGATCTTCCCGGTCAGCAGGTGGATGTTGTAGACCATGTTGTTGGCCCACACGCCGCGCGTGTGCTGGTTGAAGCCCATGGTCCAGAACGACATCACCTTCGTCTTCGGGTCGGCGTACAGCTCGGCCAGCTGCTCCAGCCATCCGCGCTCCGCGCCCGTCATCTCGACGGCCTTCTCCAGCGTGTACGGCGCGACGAAGGCGGCGAACTCCTCGTAGCCGATCGGCTGCCCACCGTTGGGGTCCTTGGCATGCTTCGCCTTCACCTCCAGCGGATGCTCCGGGCGCAGGCCGTAGCCGATGTCGTCGTTGCCGCGCTTGAAGGTGGTGTGCCTGTCGACGAACGCCTTGTTGACCTTGCCGGTGCGGATGATGTGGTTGGCGATGTAGTTGAGGATCACCAGGTCGGTCTGCGGCTTGAAGATGATCGGGATGTCGGCCAGTTCGAAGCTGCGGTGCTCGAACGTGGACATCACCGCCACCTTCACGTGCGGATGCGACAGCCGGCGGTCGGTCACCCGCGTCCACAGGATCGGATGCATCTCGGCCATGTTCGAACCCCACAGCACGAACGCATCGGCCGCCTCGATGTCGTCGTAGCAGCCCATCGGCTCGTCCATGCCGAAGGTGCGCATGAAGCCCGCCACCGCCGAGGCCATGCAGTGGCGCGCGTTGGGGTCGATGTGGTTGCTGCGGAACCCGGCCTTCATCAGCTTGTTGGCCGCGTAGCCTTCGAAGATCGTCCACTGGCCGGAACCGAACATGCCGATGGCGTCGCTGCCCTTGTCCTTGAGCACGCGCTTGAACTGCGCGGCCATCACGTCGAAGGCCTCGTCCCAGCTCACCGCGGTGAAGTCGCCGTCCTTGGCGTAGGCGCCGTTCTTCTTTCGCAGCAGCGGCTGGGTCAGGCGGTCGGCGCCGTACAGGATCTTGGAGAGGAAGTAGCCCTTCACGCAGTTGATGCCGCGATTGACCTCGGCGTGCACGTCGCCGTGCGTGGCCACCACGCGCCCCTCCTTCACCGCCACGTTCACGCCGCAGCCGGTGCCGCAGTAGCGGCAGGGTGCCTTGTCCCATTTCAGCGTGGTCAGGTCGCCTTCGGTGACGACGTTGCTGCCGGTGCCGGTCAGCGGCAGGCCGGCCGCGGCGGCCGCCGTGGCCAGCGCGCTGTGGCGGATGAATTCACGACGTGTGCTCATGGGCATCTCCGGTCGCGGACAGGATGGACAGGGGAGGCAGTGCCTCGTCGAGCGCGTGCGCGGGCTCGGCGTGGTGGTAGACCAGCAGCACGTTCAGCACGCCCGGCACGGCCTGCAGCTGGTCCACACGCGCCATCACCGCGTGGCGGTCGGCGGATTCGCAGATGACCACGCTGCGCGTGCCGCTGGCGAGCGCCAGGTCGAGGTCGGCGTGTTCGCGGATCATCGCCGCCAGTGCGTCGGCCGCGGTTTCGCGGTGCTGGACGACGAAGCTGGCGATGTGGACTTCGGCATCGGGAGCGGGTGCGTTCAAGCGACGGCCTCCATGGCGGGTGCGTGATGCAGGGCGATGGCGTCCACGGGACAGGGAACGACGCAGGCGCCGCAGCCCGTGCATGTTTCGGGATCGACCGTGGCGGCGCCGCGCGCGCCGGGCGGCACGCGGATCGCGGATGCGGGGCACACCTCGCGGCAGCTGGCGCAGACCACGCCCTGCGCCGACAGGCAGGTGTCGGAGACGCCAGCCACGAGCGTCCACGGCGGATCGCGCGCGGGCTCGAACGCACCGCTGCCGCACGCGGCCACGCAGTCGCCGCAGAACGTGCACTCGCCCGCGCGCGCCTCGAAGCGCGGCAGGCCATCGGCGTCGCGCAACAGCACCTGCTCGGGGCAGGCGCGCACGCAGGCATCGCAGCGCGTGCACGCGGCGAGGAATTCAGGTTCTGACTTCGACCACGGCGGTCGGCATGCGGCAGGTGGCGGCGTGGCCGGCACACGACCGAACAGCAGGGCACGACGGGAAGGAGAGCGGATGTCGTCCATCGCTCAGGGCCCGGTCGGCGGCCCGGCGAACAGCAGTTGCCACATCCACACCAGGAAGCCGTAGCCGGCGACGAACAGGATCGCCATCAGAGGGAACACGACCAGCGTCAGCAGCAGGAACGCCAGGCGCTCCTGCTGTCTGCTTGCAACGGCTGTTCCTGCGCCCTGCTCCATGATGCCTACCTTGTGGGTAGGTATTGGGTGCGACGGTGCTGCGGACGCAGGCTATCACATTAATGTGACGCGTCCGACCCGCTCATCCGCTGCGGGCCTGGGTCGCCGATTGCTGCAGTGCGATCCAGTCTTCCGGCGTGTTGCAGTTGCGCAATGCCCGATCGAAGTGCGTAGCAGGCAGATGCTGCGTGTCGATGCCCTGCTGCAGGGCCCGCAGCGAGCGCTCCCGGCCTGCGCGCGCGCCCATGGCATGCATCAGCGCGCGCATGCCGTCGTCCACGCGCAGCATCATCGGCAGGGGATGGCCTTCCACGCAGGCGCATGCCGCATCCGCCGCCCGCAACGCATGCAACAGGTCGGTGGACAGCAACGGCATGTCCACGGGCACGACGATCCATGTCCCGTCGGTCAGACGCGATGCGAGCTGTGAGAGCGCCCCCATCGGTCCGGTATCGCGCGTCGCGTCGGGCACGCCGCCCATGTCAGGGCGGTCCCCGCTGACGACCACCTCGACCGCGCCCGCGTCGATGAGCATGCCGCGCATGTGCGTCAACAACGTGCCGTTCCCCCACGGCAGCAAGGCCTTGTCCGTGCCCATGCGCGAGGAACGCCCACCTGCCAGCAGCACCGCACGCCATGCGGGCGATGTCTGGCTCATGCCGGCATCCAGGCGGGCGACTGCAGATGGCTCAGGCCATGCACCTGCACGCGCGTGCCGGCGGCGACGTCGCCGAGATCGGACGGCAACGTGATCCACGCCGTCGCCTGCGAGAACGGCAACAGGCGGAACGATGCCTGCGCCTGCGCCACGTGCGCATGCAGGCGACCGTCGCGGTCGCAGCGCAGCGTGCCGTGCAGGACGGCATGCAGTCCTGCGCGCGAGCGGCAGTCGTCGGCCAGCGGCAGCCAGCACGGCGTTTCCGGCGGCAGGCCCAGCCAGGCGCGCAGCAGCGGCTCCACCAGGAAACGCAAGCCCACCGCCGTGGACAGCGGATTGCCCGGCAGGCCGACGAACATCGCGCCTTCGCGCAGGCGCGCAGCCAGCACGGGCTTGCCCGGACGCAGCGCCACCCCATGGAACAGCGTCTCGGCGCCGCGCGCCTGCAGCGCGGACGGCACGAAGTCGTAGCACCCTTTCGACACCGCACCCGTGCTGAGCACCAGGTCCGCGCCCTCGGCCAGCGCGGCGTCCACCGCGGCCTGGAAGACCGGGACCTCGTCGCCGACGCGCCGCACGAAGACCGGTTCCGCACCTGCCGCGACGAGCGCGGCACGCAGATAGGGCGAGGTCGCATCGTGGATGCCGCCCGGCGGCAGCGGCGTGCCTGCTGCCACGATCTCGCCACCGGTCGCCAGCACGGCCACGCGCGGACGCCGTGCCACCCGGATGCGCTCGATACCCAGCCCGGCGACCAGCATCACGGCGGCCGGATCCAGCACGTGCCCTGCGGGCAGCACGCACTGCCCGGGCTGCACGTCTTCGCCGCAGCGACGGATGTTCGCGCCCACCGCCACGTCTCCCTGCACGCGTATGCGCGAAGCGCCCGACGTGGCGGCAGGCAAGGCCTCTATCCGCTCCACCGGCACCACCGTGTCGGCGCGCGCCGGCAACGGTGCTCCGGTCATGATCTCCCAGGCGGACGCGTCGTCCTGCGGCGCGGGCTGTCCGGCGGCGATGCGCGCGCCGATCTCCCACTCCTGCGCCGTGGCATCCGGCCGTCCGGCCGCGACCAGCGCAACGCCATCCAGCGCCGCGTTGTCGAAAGGCGGCAGCGCCACCGGGCTGACCACCTCGTGGGCAAGCACGCGACCGATGGCATCGCCGGGGGCACAGGGCTGCACGCCCAGCCGGTCCGCGCCGCCGCACAGCCGCTCCACCGCTTCCCGGTAACCGATCACCCTGTCCCCTCGCCGACAACGCCCGGCCCAGCCTAGTGCCGGCCGCGGGCCTTTGCCAGCCGCCGCCATACCTTCACGTGACTGAACCTGCGACCGCAAGCCGCAGCCGATTGACCCATATCAAGGACAGTCGCGTGGTGCGGGCCTAGGCTGCACCCATGGCCAACCTGTCCTCCCTGTTCGATCCCGACCTGCTGCGGCGCTACGACACGCCGGGGCCGCGCTACACCTCGTATCCCACGGCGCCGCAGTTCTCGCCCGGCTTCGACGAGAGCGACCTGCGCGCCATGGCGGCGACCAGCAACGGCGACCCCATCCCGCGGCCGCTGTCGCTGTACCTGCACATCCCGTTCTGCACCAGCCCGTGCTTCTACTGCGGCTGCAACCGCATCATCACCCGCGACACGGCGCGCGGCGCGGCCTACCTGACGCGGCTGTACCGCGAAGTGGCGATGGCCTCGGCGCTGTTCGACCGCGACCGCGACGTGGAGCAGGTGCACTTCGGCGGCGGCACGCCCAACTTCCTGACCCCGGCGCAGATCACCGAAGTGATGGACGTGCTGCGGCGGCACTTCTCCTTCGCCGCACCGGCGCGGCTGGACTGTTCGATCGAACTGGATCCGCGCTTCATCACCCCGGACGACGTCGGCGCGCTCGCCGCCGCCGGCTTCAACCGCGCCAGTCTGGGCGTGCAGGATTTCGACCCCGAAGTGCAGCGCGCGGTCAACCGCATCCAGAGCGTGGAGCAGACGCTGGCGATCATCGACGCCTGCCGCACCCATGGCCTGCAGTCGGTGAACGTGGACCTGATCTACGGCCTGCCGAAGCAGAGCCTTGAGGGCTTCTCGCGCACGCTCGACATCACCCTGGAGGCGCGCCCCGACCGCCTGGCGATCTACAGCTACGCGCATCTGCCGTCGATGTTCCGCCCGCAGCAGCGCATCAACGCCGAGGACCTGCCTTCGCCCGAGGTCAAGCTGGGCCTGCTGCAGTGCGCGATCGACAAGCTGGGCGAAGCCGGCTACATCTACATCGGCATGGACCACTTCGCCCTGCCCGGCGACAGCCTGGCGCAGGCGCAGCAACGCGGCGACCTGCACCGCAACTTCATGGGCTACACCACCCACGCCGAGAGCGACCTGGTGGGCTTGGGCGTGAGCGCCATCAGCCACATCGGCCCGAGCTTCAGCCAGAACCCGCGCGACCTGGGCAGCTGGGAACAGGCCATCGACCAGGGCCGCCTGCCCGTGTGGCGCGGCATGCGGCTGGAGGAAGACGACGTGATCCGCGCCGACGTGATCCAGCAGCTGATGTGCCACGGCACGCTGGACTACCGCGATCTGGGCCGCCGGCATGTGATCGAGTTCACGACTTACTTCGCCGATGCCCTGCAGCGGCTGCGCCCGCTGCAGGACGACGGACTGGTGGAACTGCGCCCGGACGGATTGCAGGCCACCTCGCGCGGACGGATGCTGTTGCGTATCATCGCCATGTGCTTCGACCGCTACCTGCCCACCGCTGCAGCCTCGACGCCTCGCTTCTCGCGCACCGTCTGACCACTCCGGGAGTGTCCGCATGAGCTCGCCGCTGGTTTTCCCGCGCACGGACGCGAGCATCGTCGCCGACGACGGCGATGCGCTGAGCTTCTGCTCCACCTGCGCGTTCTCGCAGGCCTGCCTGTCCGAGGGCATGGACAAGCGGGCGCTGATGGACCTGCATGTGCTGGTCGAACACGTCGGCCCGCTGCGCGCCGGCGAACACGTGTTCCGCGAGGGCGATCCGTTCGGCGCCATCGCCGCCGTGCGCGCGGGCACGGTGAAGACCTACCAGATCGACCGCAACGGGCACGAGCAGGTGCTCGGCTTCCATCTGCCCGGCGAAGTCATCGGCCTGAACGCGATCCACGGCGACCGCTATCCCTGCAACGCCATCGCCCTGGACACGGTGATGCTGTGCCGCTTCTCGTTCCCGAAGATCGCACTGCTGGCCACGCGCCTGCCCAACCTGCAGCAGCACCTGTTCAAGCTGATGAGCCGCGACATCGGCGTGGCCTCGCTGTTCGCCCGCGACAACACCGCCGACGAGCGCATGGCCGCGTTCCTGATCGGCCTGTCGCGCCGGCTGGCCGCGCGCGGATTCTCGCCGCGCCGGTTCCAGCTGACCATGGCGCGTACCGACATCGCCAACTACCTGCGCCAGGCGCCGGAAACCGTCAGCCGCGTGCTGCGCCGTTTCGAGCAGGACGGCCTGCTGCACATCAAGCAGCGCGACGTCGAGATCCTCGACCTGCCGCGCCTGGAAGCCCTCGCGTTGGCCGTGCTGCGGGATTGATCGCGGGTTGCCCCGGCGCGTTTCGCGCGCCCATCCCCTTTATCGCGACACCCACGACACGGCGATGGTGTGCCGAGGCACACCCTACGTGGCTGCGGGATTGAGGGCGGCGGATCCCCTGTAGGAGCGACGTCAGTCGCGACCGCACGGCCAAACAGTCGAACAAGCCGATCGTTCGCCAGTCGGGCGCGCTGCGCGCATTCTTCACCTTGAATACCCAAGGTATTTCGGGGCGCGGTCGCGACTCACGTCGCTCCTACAGAGAGCACACCGTCCGATCCGCTCCCCGCTTGACCTGCGTCATGGAGCCCCCGTGCCGGGGCGCCGATGATGCGGCCGTTTCCCGAGGAGAGCCGCATCATGAATTCGACACGCAAGTTGTGGGTGGGGTTGGCAGCCCTGCTCATGGCGTCGTTCGCCGTCCTGCTATGGGTCGGCAGCGAGACCTACCGCCAGGCGCCACCCATGCCCGAACAGGTGGTCACCACCGACGGCAAGGTGGTCTACACCCGCCAGGACATCGAGACCGGCCGCCAGGTCTGGCAGTCGATCGGCGGCCAGCAGCTGGGCTCCATCTGGGGCCACGGCGGTTACGTGGCGCCCGACTGGGGCGCGGACTGGCTGCACCGCGAAGCGGAGGCGATCCTCGACCTGTGGGCCAAGCGCGACACCGGCGCGGACAGCTACAAGACGCTGGACGAAGCCACGCAGGCGGCCTACGCCAAGCGCGTGCAGTCGCTGTTGCGGCCCAACACCTACGACGCCGCCACCGGCACGATCACGGTCGACGCCGACCGCGCGCAGGCCATGGCCCAGGTCGCCGACCACTATCAGCGCCTGTTCGGCCACGACCCTTCCACCGCCGAGCTGCGCGAGGCCTATGCCATGCGCAACGACACCGTGGCCGATGCCGAACACCGTCGCCAGCTGACCGCGTTCTACTGGTGGGCATCGTGGGCGTCGGTCACCGAGCGCCCCGGTTCGGAGATCACCTACACGGCCAACTGGCCGCATGACGAACTGGTCGGCAACACGCCGGCGTCCAACCTGCTCATCTGGACGGTGTTCAGCGTGCTGTTCCTGATCGCCGGCATCGGCCTGCTGGGCTGGCACTACGCCACCAGCCACGGCGAGGAAATGGTGCCGGTGCTGCCGAAGAAGGACCCGCTGGCCGCCATCAAGGTGACGCCCTCGATGCGCGCCACCGCCAAGTACTTCTGGGTGGTGATCGCGCTGTTCCTGGTGCAGATCCTGCTGGGCGCGACCACTGCGCACTACCAGGTCGAAGGCCAGGAAGCCTATGGTTTCGCGCTCGCCGAAATCCTGCCCTACTCGCTCACGCGCACCTGGCATACCCAACTGGCGGTGCTGTGGATCGCGACCGCCTGGCTGGGCATGGGCCTGTACATCGCCCCGGCGATCTCCGGACACGAGCCGAAGTTCCAGCGCCTGGGGGTGAACTTCCTGTGGGCGTGCCTGTTGATCATCGTGGTCGGTTCCTTCACCGGCCAGTGGCTGGCGGTGATGCAGAAGCTGGGGCTGGCCAGGAACTTCTGGTTCGGCCACCAGGGCTGGGAATACGTGGACCTGGGCCGCTTCTGGCAGTGGTTCCTCTTCGTCGGCCTGCTGTTGTGGCTGACCCTGGTGGGACGCGCGCTGTGGCCGGCGATCCGCAAGGGCGATGATTCGCGTTCGATCGTGGGCCTGCTGTTCCTGTCGGTGGTGTGCATCGGCCTGTTCTACGCGGCCGGCCTGATGTGGGGCGAGCACACGCACCTGTCGATGGTCGAGTACTGGCGCTGGTGGGTCGTGCACCTGTGGGTGGAAGGCTTCTTCGAGGTGTTCGCGGTGGCGGTGATCGCCTTCCTGTTCACCCGCCTGGGCCTGCTGCAGGTCCGCAGCGCGACGCTCACGGTGCTGTTCGCCACCATCGTGTTCATGGCCGGCGGCGTGCTGGGCACGCTGCACCACCTGTACTTCACCGGCACCACGCCGTCGGTGATCGCCCTGGGTGCGAGCTTCTCCGCGCTAGAAGTGGTGCCGCTGGCCTATGTCGGCTTCGAGGCCTACCACAACTACAAGCTGGGCAAGGCGACGCCGTGGATGGCCAAGTACAAGTGGCCGATCATGTTCTTCCTGGCGGTCTCGTTCTGGAACCTGGTGGGTGCAGGCCTGTTCGGCTTCCTGATCAACCCGCCGCTGCCGCTTTACTACATGCAGGGCCTGAACCTGACCGCCAACCATGGCCACACGGCGATGTTCGGCGTGTACGGCATGCTGGGCATCGGCCTGATGCTGTTCTGCCTGCGCGGGCTGAAGCCGGACGTGGCGTGGAACGAGAAGCTGCTGAAGACGGCGTTCTGGGCGCTCAACATCGGCCTGGCCGGCATGGCCGCTTTCACCCTGCTACCGCTGGGCATCCTGCAGCTGATCGCCTCGATCGACCACGGTTACTGGTACGCGCGCTCGGCCGAGTTCATGCAGCAGCCGATCGTGGAGATGCTGGTGTGGATGCGCGTACCGGCCGACACGCTGTTCAGCGTGGGCGCGGTGGCGCTGGCCTGGTTCGTGTTCCGCCTGTGGGTGGCCCCGCGCCGCGAGCCTCTGCCCGCCGCGCAACCGAGCGAAGCCTGACCCTGGAACCGGCATCCGCGGATGGGGATGCCGGGCCACCTGCTGCAGGTTGCAGCCAGAGAGCCGCGCAAGCGGCTCTCTTTTTGTGCGCGGGCGTCAGATTGGAATCCTTCTCCCCGTTCACGGGGAGAAGGTGGCCGAAGGCCGGATGAGGGGCGCCGAAGCTGCAGACCCCTGCGCGTCCGGAAGCTCGCCCGGCGCAAACTCTGCGCAGCGTTTTGCCACTAACATCCACCGAGGCGGCGGACATCGCCGCTTGCTGGCGACTGGTGTTTCCACCTCAAGTGAACCCGATGCAATCGATGGAGCGATCATGGGCTACGAAATCCATATCACCCGCAAGACCGAATGGTTCGACGAAGACGGACCGGAGATATCGCTCGAGGGCTGGAAGGCCTACATCGCATCGGACCCCGAAATGCGGCTGGACGGCTACGCGGAAGCAACCATGGAAAACGGCGACGTTTTCCGCACTGAGCACGACGGCATTGCGGTCTGGACCGCATATTCCGGACATGGCGTCGACGGCAACATGGCCTGGCTCTACCCCGGCTCAGGCGGCATCGTGGCCAAGAATCCGGACAGGGAAATCCTGGCCAAGATGTTCGAGATCGCCCAGGCGCTCGGCGCCCGCGTGGTGGGCGACGAAGGGGAAGAGTACGGGGAGGATGGGGAAATGGCCGAGGCCGCCGAGGCGGTCGAAGAAGCTGCATCGCCCGGCATGAAGCAGGCCAAGCGTCCGTGGTGGAAGATATTCTGATGCGGATAGGCTCACGGGCTGGGCTGAGCAAAGCCCAGTACCCACACCGACTCGACCATGGAGCAAGAATCGTCCCGGCGGATAAAGATCACGCTGTTGGGGCTTGCAGGCTTACCCCAACCTATGCGCTGCATGATCGCGTTCCGACTGCCCGCCATACCATCCATCCACTCGCGGACCTAAAGCCACTGGATGCAAAGCTTTACATCGACGAGATCGACGAAGAGAAATATGTTGGCACTACCAAGAACTACATAAGCAGACTTGAGGAACTGGCGAACGTTTCTCAGTTGATCGCGCTTGTGGAAAGCGTCTTGGATAGCGCCATTCATATGGATCGAGATATGGAACAGTCGATTGGCGCTTTGGACCTCACCCCATGATCGCCCACATCACACCGACGCCGCGCCAACGACTGATCGCGCTCAGCAGGGCCAGTCTCCCCTTTCTCGCCGGTTGCGCAGTGGCGCTGGCCGCGCGCCTCTATTCGCAGCACGCCGCGGACCTCCCCACCTGCGAGCAGTTGCCGTGGATGCGAGTCATGGTGACGATGATGGTAGCGATCTGCACCGGCGGTGCATGGCTGTCCGGCCGCAGCGCCTTCCGAATCTGGCGCTCCGGACAGTATCCCGCCCCCGGCACCGCAGTATTGTTCCGTACCCGCGTGCGTACCGGCCGGTGGGCGCATGCGAATGCATGCGCCTATTTTGTCCTGTCGATTCTGATCGCTGCGTTTCTGGTGGCGCTCCTGAACCTGTTCCTCCTCTCCGAGGCTGGCCTGTTCGTCATCGGGCTGCGTGGCTGCGAACCTTGATCCCGGAACGCGTCGGGGCCACGCTGTCGGCAGCACAGGGAGGAACACCATGAGCATTTTCGAAGCGCTGATCCGCCTGGCATTCCCCGACGAGACGCGTCCGCTCGCGAGTGACTGCTCCGACGTCGCCATCTACCAACGTATCGGCATTCACATCTTTCCCTATTTCGGCGAAGAGGAAACGGTATACGTTGCCGAACTGACGGACGGTGCAGTGCGACAGGCGATCCGTAGCCTCGACTGGGAACAAGGATTCCACCAGGTCATCGTGGTCCGGGAGCCCGGCGTCTCGATGGAAACCAGCGGCAGCCTGCTACCCAACCATGGACTCTCCGTCATCCACGAAGACAGGACGACCAACGCCACCCTAATGGCCAGGGAGGTGCCCGAGACCATCCCCGAGCTGGAGGCCATCCAACTCGCCTTCATCAAGGGCGGCGATGCATGGCGCAGCGTACGCGAGTTCTACGCGATCAAGCGCCGCTGAACCCCCGAACCCTTCCCCCTCACCAAGGACGCGCCATGAAGACAGCATTGCCGAAGCTCCTGCTCGCCCTACCGCTGGTGACGACCTGTGCCGCGCTGGCGGCCCAGGACACGACCACCGCTGCCGACTACGGCAGGACACGCGAACAGGCCATCGAAGTCTGCAAGCCGGATGGCCAGCGTGCCTACCTGGCGCGTCTGGTGTGTCCGGACCAGTCGCATCCGAAGTTCGAACGCCGGGGTAGCGTGGGGCCGCGCAACGATCTGCCGAAGGATCTCCCGCAGGAGCAGATGATGCAGCGACTGCTGGGCGACCGCTTCGCGCCGCTCGCCGACGGCGCGACCGACCATCACATGATCGATGCCTACGCCGTGCAGTGCGGAAAGACCACCCATACGCTGTATCTCGACCTGTACCACTGCCACACGCCAGCACCCGATACGGCACCGGAAGGCTTCACGATCCTGCGCTGATCAATGCGAACACCCACCACAGCACTGCCCCGCCTTGTGACCGCGCGGTTCGCTGTCGCCGGCTTCGGCGTGTTCGCCGACCTCCTTGAGGATGGCGATCACGCGCTCGGTGGGCAGCGTGGTCATCACCATCAGCCTGCCGGTGCCGGCTTCCAGGCTGACTTCGGCCTCCGGGTCCCAGGCGCGCAGGGCCTCGGTCATGGCCTGCTGGCGTTGCGCGGAGGGTGCATGCGTGTGGTCGGACATCGGGCTTCCTGTGGTCTTGGGTGCGCGCTGGCGCGGGTGGCAGGACTGTAGGCGTTCGCCACGCGCACGGCCTTGACCGGAATCAAGGCGACACAGGCATGCGAATCGCGCCCGGCCTGACCCACGTCAAGGCGGTCGCGGGTCTGTGCGGGCACGCTGGTACCCATGAAGATCGACATCGTTCCCCCGCCTCGTCCGCGCGCCGCGCCGCCGCAGGCCGGCCTCTCGCCGGCGTGGCTGGCGCATGCACCGCACCGGCTGATGTTCTTCATCGGCGCCGGCAACGTGTTGCTGGCGATGCTGTGGTGGGCGCTGTGGCTGATGGCCACACGCTGGGGCCTGTGGACGATGCCCGAGACGCCGATCTACGCCGGCTGGCTGCATGCGTTCCTGATGCAGTACCTGGTGCTGCCCAGCTTCATCTTCGGCTTCCTGCTGACCGTGTTCCCGCGCTGGATGGGCATGGCCGACCTGAAGCGCTGGCATTACGTGCCGGTGGGCCTGGGCCTGATGGGCGGACAGCTGGCCATCCTGCTGGGCGTGGCGGGCTGGCAAGCGGGACTGACCGTCGGCCTGTGGATGGCGCTGGCCGGCTGGACCACGGCATTGCTGACGCTGGGCCGGTTGCTCGCGGACGACACCGCCAGGACCTGGCACGCGCGTTCGTGCTTTGCCGGGTTGCTGCTGGGCTGGCTGGGGCTGGTGATGTTCATCGCCTTCGCGCTGGGCGCGTCGCCCACGTGGGCGTTCGCCAGCATCAAGCTCGGTGGCTTCGGCCTGCTGCTGCCGGTGTACGTGACGGTGGCACACCGCATGTTCCCGTTCTTCGCCGGCAACGTGGTGCCGGGTTACGTGCCGTGGCGCTCGCTGCCGTGGCTGGGCGCGGTGTGGGCGCTGCTGATGGCGCATCTGGGCCTGGAACTGGCGCACGCCTACGCCTGGCTGTGGCTGGCCGACGTGCCGCTGCTGCTCCTGACCGCGTGGGCGGTGCATCGCTGGTGGCCGCGCGGGCGCATGCCGGGACTGCTGGCCGTGCTGTTCATCGGCACCGCATGGTTGCCCATCACCTTCCTGCTGTACGGGGTGCAGAGCATCACCTTCCTGACGACGGGCGAGTTCGTGCTGGGACGTGCGCCGATGCATGCGATGTTCATCGGTTTCTTCGGCAGCCTGCTGGTGGCGATGGTCACGCGGGTGACGCAGGGCCATTCCGGACGACCGCTGGAGATGCCGAAGGTGGCGTGGTTCGCCTTCGTCGCGATCCAGGGGGTGGCGGTGATGCGCATCGTGGCCGATGTCGCGCCGGATGCGATGGCGTGGCAGGCCGCCGCCGCCGTGGGCTGGCTGCTGGCGCTGGCGCCGTGGGTCGGGCGCATCGGGGGCATCTACCTGCGTCCGCGTGCGGACGGGAGGCCCGGATGAGCGCCATGATGACCTTCTACCCCGACATCAAGCTGGTCCACATGGGCGCGGCGATGACCAGCGGCACGCTGTTCGCGCTGCGCGCACTCGCGCTGCTGGCCGGCATGCGCTGGCCGCGCGCGGCGGTGGTGCGCTACACCAGCTACACCATCGACACCGTGCTGCTGACCGGCGCGATGATGCTGCTGACGATCCTGCCGGCGGGCATGTTCGCCAACGGCTGGCTGACGGTGAAGATCGCCTTCCTGGCCGCCTACGTGGGGCTGGGCATCGCCGCGTTCCGTCCCGCACGCGGCAACGGTGCGCGCACCGCACTGGTGGTCGCGGCGGCGCTGTGCTTCCTGCAGGTGTACGGCATCGCCCGCGCCCACGATCCGTGGGGCTGGCTGCTGTGGTTTGGGAGTTGAACGCCATGGATACCGCTTTCGATACCGGACTGTTGCCCGAAGCCTTCGCGACCTGCGCCTGCTGCGTGCGCGAATCGCTGGACGCCGCCGGGCTGTCGCTGGACTGCGCGCCCGACCACCAGGACCCGGAGCCGGACGCATGGCACATGCCCTGACCCTGGTGCGGCTGGACGTGCGCGACCTGGCGGCGCCGGAGCCGATGGAGCGCATCCTCGATTGCCTGCGCACCCTGCAGCGCGGTGAGCGCCTGGTGGCGCAGACGCCGCTGTTTCCCGCCCCGCTGCTGCCGATCCTGGACCAGTGGGGATTCGCATACCGGGTGCGCGATACCGAAGCGGGCAACGCCTGCATCGCGATCTGCCACGTCGCCGACCGGCATGTACTGGAGCCCCCGCAGGCGGCATGAGCGGACTGGCGTTCGCGTCGGCGCCGCGGCCGTCGCTGCCGATGCGCTTCCTGATCGCGGCGCTGGCGTGGGGCGCGGCGGCGGGGCTGTGGCTGGCCTGGCAGGGCGAGATCGCGCTGCTGTCGCGCTGGACGCCCGCGACGCTCGTGCTGGTGCACGTGTTCGCGCTGGGCCTGCTGGGCAACGCGATGCTGGGCAGCCTGGTGCAGTTCCTGCCCGTCGCCGCCGGCAGTCCCTTGCCGGGCACGCGTGTCGTGCCGTGGCTGCATGCGGCGTTCAACGCCGGCCTGGCCCTGCTGCTGGCGACGCTCGCCGCGTCGTCGCACGCGCTGGCCCTGCCGGCGGGCGGACTGCTGGGCGGATCGCTGGCGATCTTCGCGCTGCTGGCACTGGCGGCCGTCATTCGCGGCAAAGGCGCACGCGCGGTGCGCGAGGGCATCGGCCTGGCGCTGCTCGCGTTGATCGCGACGGCGGCACTGGGCCTGCTGTTGCTGGCGGCACGCACCGGTTGGCGCGGGCCTGCGGCCGCGGGCATGGTGGACGTGCACGCGGCCTTCGGCGTCATCGGCTGGGTGCTGGGACTGCTGGCCGCCGTGGGCGGAGTGACGCTGCCGATGCTGCAGGGCACGCGCACGCTGCCGGTCCCTGCATTGCGCACCTGGCAGATCGCATCGATGCTGACGCTGGGCATTTCGGTGGCGACGCTGGCGGACGTGGTGCCCGGCAGCGCCTGGCGCCTCGCGGCGTGGCCGCTGGCCGCGTTCGCCCTCACCGTATACGTACTGCAGGCGCGCGCACCGCATCGTCGCAATCCGGTCCTGCGCCGCTTCTGGCAGGCCGGCTGTGCGTGCCTGTTCGCCGCCAGCCTGCTCGCGCTGCGACCCGACGTGCCGCTGGTGCCGCTCGGCGTCCTGGTGCTGGGGGTCGGCCTGCCGCTGCTGGTCGTTGGCATGGCGCTGGAGATCACGGCCTTCCTCACCTGGATCGCGTTGCGCCAGCGCGTACCGCGCGGCGCCCGTGTGCCCGGCGTGGGCAGCCTGTTCGAGGAAGCGGACAGGCGGCGCGCCTTCGTCCTGCATGCCGTCGCGGGCGCATGGCTGGTGGCGGCCGCATTCGCGCCGGCCCTCGCCCGCAGCGCCGGCCTGGCGATCGCGCTCGCCTATGCGGTGAGCCTGCACGGGCAATGGCGCTGCTGGCGGCAGGCGGCGACGTGGCGGCGCGCTGGCGACTGATGTTCCAGCACCGCCCTCGTCCTGGAAGTCTCAACGACGGGCCGTTCGTGGCGAGCCTGTCGAACCACGCGTCGGATAGCGGCAAGGGCCCGTTGATTCCTCGCAGAACGAACGGCATCGAGGGTCAGCGACCGCTCGACGCCGTTGTCAGCCGATACCGGTGCGTCAGTAGCGCAGGTTTAGCTTCATCCAGGCGGTGCGGCCAGGCTCGTTGATCCGCACCGGATCGGCCGGATAGCCGAAGGCGCTGTTGCCGCCCAGGTTGAGGTGCTCGCTGTAGGCGCGGTCGAACAGGTTGTCGATGCCCGCCGTGAGCTGCAGGCGATCGCTGAAGCGATAGCCCCCGTTGAGCGAGAACACCGCAAAGCCCGCGCTCGGCCCAAGATCGCGGCCGACCACATTGCCCTGCGTGGTGCTGACGCGATCCTGCGCGGCCGCCACGCGCCACAGCGCGCCCCACGACCATGACCCGCGTTCATGGCTGACCGAGAAGCGCGCCTCCAGCGGCGGCATCTGCGGCAGCGCCGTACCGGTATCGCGGACTTCGCCCCAGGCGTAGGACGCGGCGCCCGACAGTTTCCAGCCCTGGGCGGGACGCCAGTCGATGCCCGCTTCGCCGCCGCGGATACGGGCGTCCACGTTGTGTGCGCGGGTGGTGCTGCCCATCATCCCGGCGGTGTAGTCGAACAGGATGAAGTCCTGCACGCGGCCCGCGTACAGCGAGGCCCAGGCATCCACCTTGGCGCCGTTGAACTGCAGGCCGATGTCCAGCTGCGTGGTGCGCTCGGGCTGTACGCCGGCAAAGGCGTTGGGCGCACCGACGGGGCCGCGCGTGGGCGAGAACAGCTCCCAGTAGTCGGGCATGCGCTGCGTGTGGCCGAGGCCGGCGTACGCGCCCCAGCGGCCACCCATGTCGTGCTCGTAGCGGACGAACGCACTGGGCAACGTCTCCCTGCGGACCCTGCCGGCGGTGGGATTGGGCATCGGCATCATGCCGCCGGCGCTGGCGCGCAGGTCCTGCGCTTCGGCGCGGTCGACGCGCACGCCGCTCATCACGTGATGGGTGTCGGTGATGTGCCAGTGCGATTCGGCGAAGGCGCCCCAGCTGTGGAACTTGGCGTCCACGCTCCACGGCAGCGCGAGGTAGCCCCCCCGCCCGCTGGCGCTGCGCCTGCGGTGCCGGCTGTCGCGCAGGTCCACGCCGGTGGTCACTTCCCAGCGCCCGGCCTGCCAGGTGGTGGCGACGCGGCCGCCGCGCGTGCGGTGCGCCACGTTGCTGGCCATCGGCATGGGCATGCTGCCGGTGGGGTCGGGGTCGCGCAGGCTGTAGTTGTCCATCACGTGGTCCACGTCATTCTGGTAGACATTGGCGACCACGGCGTCGAGCACGCCACCGATGTGCTTCTTCTCGAAGCGCAGGCCCAGGCTGTCGCGGCGGAACTGCGCGCCATCCATGCCGCGGCCGGCGTAGCGCGCCTGGGCGTCGCCGATGCCGGCGCTGAGTTCCAGCACCGTGTCTTCGTCGGGCGTCCAGCCCAGCGCGGCGTCTGTATTCCACTTCTTCCATGCCGACGGCACCCCGTCGCCGTTGCCGTCTTCGTAGTCGTCGGCCTCGGAACGGTTGGCGGACACGCGCGCATAGCCCCGCGGCGTACCGGCGCTGATGTCCAGCACCTGGTCGTTGCGGTCGCGGCTGCCGGCCAGCAGGCTGCCGGTGGCCTGCACGCCCGGCTCGGCGAAGTACGGGATCTCGCGCTCGAAGCGCACCGTGCCGGCGGAAGCGCCGCCGCCCCACAGCACCGTCTGCGGCCCCTTGACGACGATCAGGCGGTCGTAGGTTTCCGGCGCGATGTACGACAGCGCGTTGTCCATGCGCGAGGGACAGGCGCCGCTCATCGCGCCGTCGTTGGTCATCAGGTTGATGCGCGAGCCGAACATGCCGCGCAACACCGGATCGCCGTTGGTACCGCCGCTGCGCAGCGTGGCGAAGCCGGGAATGGTCTTCAGGTAATCCGCTCCGTCACTGGCCGGCACCGGCTGCCGCGGCAGTTTGGGATCGGTGACGAAGGTGGCGGCCATGGCGGGCGCCACGCCGACCACCACGATGCCGTCCAGCGTGGTGGCGGGCATCGCATCGGCGTGCGGCGCGACGTGCGCTTCCTGTGCATGCGCGATCGGCATGTTCGCGAGCGCGCCCAGCAGGGCCATGCACAGCAGATTACGGTTCATGACGCTTCTCCTCATGTGATGCCGCCATTCTCACGACGCACCCTGGAGCGCAGATGCGACAAGGTGTCGCATCGATACGCGCGCTTGACGTGAGTCAAGCCCGTGCGCGAATCCGCGCGTTCGCGCCCTTTCGATTGATTCAGATCAACGAGGCGCCGTGCGTGCATTTCCACCATGGCCGCACACCCACCGATGATCGACCGAGGAACGCACCATGAAACGCCTGTATCCCTCCCTGCTCGCCTGCGCACTCGCGGCACTGTCCGCTGCCCCCGCCTTCGCTGGCGAACAGGGCGGCCGCATCACGCCGGCCGGCGAAACCATCCACGCCGTGATGACGGCGCCGCCGATGGTGCCCCCGCCGATCACGCGCAAGACACCGGCCCATGTCGTCGTCGACCTGGAGATGATCGAGAAGGACATGCGCATGGCCGATGGCGTGACCTACAACTTCTGGACGTTCGGCGGCACCGTGCCCGGCAGCTTCATCCGCGTGCGCAAGGGCGACACGGTGGAGTTCAAGCTGAAGAACCGCCACGACTCGCACATGTCGCACAACATCGACCTGCATGCCGTCACCGGCCAGGGCGGCGGTGCGGAAGCCACGTTCACCCTGCCGGGGCATGAAACGCAGTTCTCCTTCAAGGCGCTGAACCCCGGCCTGTACATCTACCACTGCGCGATGGCGCCGGTGGGCATGCACATCGCCAACGGCATGTACGGCCTGATCCTGGTGGAGCCGGAAGAAGGCCTGCCGCCGGTGGACAAGGAGTTCTACGTGGTGCAGGGCGACTTCTACACCGAAGGCGCGTACGGCGAACCCGGCCTGCAGCCCTTCAGCCTGGAGAAGGCGATCGACGAGCATCCCACCTACGTGGTGTTCAACGGCTCGGTGGACGCGCTGCAGGGCGACAACGCGCTGACGGCGAAGGCGGGCGAAACCATCCGCATGTTCGTCGGCAACGGCGGCCCGAACCTGGTGTCCAGCTTCCACGTGATCGGCGAGATCTTCGACAAGGTCTACACCGAAGGCGGCAGCAAGTACCAGGAGAACGTGCAGACCACGCTGATCCCCGCCGGCGGTTCGGCCATGGTCGAGTTCAAGGCCGACGTGCCCGGCAACTTCGTGCTGGTGGACCACAGCATCTTCCGCACGTTCCACAAGGGCTCGCTGGGCATCCTGAAGGTGGAGGGACAGAAGAATCCCGACATCTACACGGGCCAGCAGCACGACATCGAGTATCCGGAAGCCAAGCCGGCGGCCGGCCAGTGAGGACAGGATGAAACGGATGCCGCCTTCGACCGCCACGTTCCTGCTGCTCGCGCTGGCATCGGCGTTCGCCGTCGCCGGCGACGCGGACAGCGGATACCGGCGCATCGAGGGCGGCGATTTCCGTTCGTCCGTGCGCTTCGAGGAGGACACCCGCGTGGTGCGGGTGCCCTCGTTCGCGCTGATGGCACGGCCCGTCAGCAATCGCGATTTCGCCGGATTCCTCGCGCGCCAGCCGCAGTGGCGACGCGACCGCATTCCCGCCGTGTTCGCCAGCCCGGGCTACCTGGGCCACTGGGCCACGGCCGACGCACCCGGGCCGGCGCTCGATCCGGACGCGCCGGTCGTGCACGTCAACTGGTACGCCGCCGATGCCTACTGCCGCGCGCAACAGGCGCGGCTGCCGCGCTTCGTCGAATGGGAATACGCGGCCGCCGCCGACGCCACGCGCCGCGACGCGCGCGCCGATGGCGCTTGGCGGATGCGCCAGGTCAACGACGGCACGCCGCATGCCATCGATGCGGCCGCGGACGCGCCGGCCAATGCCTACGGCGTCCATGGCCTGCACGGCGCGCACTGGGAATGGAGCGAGGATGTCGCCTCGCTGCTGGGCGACGGCGACCGCCGCGGCCAGCAGGACGGCGACGCCCTGCGCTACTGCGGCGCCACGGCCATGAGCTTCAACGACCCCGGCGACTATGGTGTGGTCAAGCGCTTCGTGCTGCTCTCCGCGCTGCCACCCGACGCCACGCTGGGCAACCTCGGTTTCCGCTGTGCCAGGAGCACGCCATGAAGATCGCCTCCCTGTTCCTTTCCCTGCTGGTCCTCGCCGCGCCGCTGCGCGCGCAGCCGCTGCCCGGCGATTCGGTCTACCACCTGCAGGCGAGTACGCAGGCCGCCGACGGGCAACCGGTCGCCTGGTCCTCGCTGCGCGGCCAGCCACGCGTGGTGTCGATGTTCTATACGAACTGCCACCTGATGTGCCCGCTGATCATCGAGAACGCCAAGAGCCTGCAGAAGCAGTTGACGTCCGCCGAACGCAAGCGGCTGGGCGTGGTCATGGTCAGCCTGGACCCGGCACGCGATACCCCGTCCGCCATGCAGGACGTCGCGCAGCGCCATCGCGTGCCGGACGGCTGGCGGTTCCTCACGCCTGCGGCCGACGACGTGCGCGCCATCGCCAGCGTACTGGACGTGCGCTACCGGTTCCGCGACGACGGCAGCATCAACCACACCAGCGTGCTGGTGCTGCTGGACGCCGACGGCCGCGTGCGCGCGCGCAGCGAGGTGACCGGTGCCGCCGCAGATCCGCAGTTCCTGACCCAGGTCAAGGCGCTGCTCGCCGGACCGTGATGTCATGGTCCCACACCCACCCAAACGATGAACGACGGAGCCACACGATGAAACTCTCCCACTCCCTGCTCGCCCTTGCCCTGTTCGGCGCCGCCGGCATGGCCCAGGCCGCCGGCAACTGCACGGTCAGCCTGAAGGGCGACGACGCCATGAAATTCGACCTGAAGGAGGCCACGGTCTCCGCCAGCTGCGCCACCATCACCCTCGAGCTGACGCACAGCGGCAAGCTGCCGGCCGCGGCGATGGGCCACAACGTGGTGGTGTCGAAGACCGCCGACCTGGCCGGCGTGGCGCGCGATGGCATGAAGGCCGGCGCGGCGGGCGCCTACGTCCCGGCCGGCGACGCGCGCGTGATCGCGCATACCGCCCTGATCGGCGGCGGACAGAAGACGAAGATCACCTTCCCCGGCAAGAAGCTGACCGCCGGCGGCGACTACAGCTTCTTCTGCAGCTTCCCCGGCCACTCCACGCTGATGAAGGGCAAGCTGGTCGTCACCAAGTAACACCGCTGCTGCGCCGCCTCCGGGCGGCGCAGTACGTTCCGGAGTCCGCGCATGGAATACGTCATCCGCCTGGACGATGCGCCCGCCGACCTGGCCGCGATCGAACGGCAGCTGCTCGATCTCGATCCCGCCGCCCTGCTCGACCGCGACGCCGCTTCCGGCGCGCTCCGTTGCTCGACCAGTGCGCTCGCGGTGGAACTGATGCTGGTCTTCGCCCAGGCCGGCCACCGGCTCGCGCCCGACGCCATCGAGCGCCTGCCGTCGGTGTGTTGCGGCGGCTGCAGCGGCTAGGTCGCGCCGCGCGCGCTCACGCCAGGCAGGGCAGCTCGACCGATACCGACAGGCCACCCCAATGCGGCGACTGCGCCAACCGGACGGTGCCGGCGTGCGCCGTCACCACTTCCTTCACGATCGCCAGGCCCAGCCCACTGCCCTCGTGGCGGCTGCCCAGCCGGCGATAGAAGCGATCGAACACACGCTCGTGTTCGTCGTCGGGAATGCCCGGACCGCTGTCGTCGACCGACAGGAAGGCGCGGCCATCGGCCTTCCACGTGCGCACCTCGACGGTGGCGCCGGCCGGTGCATAGCGCGCGGCATTCTCCACCAGGTTGCGCACCAGCAGGCCGAGCGCGATTTCGTCGCCCGACACCAGCACCGGCTGCAGATCCAGGCGCAGGGTCTGGCCCCGTGCATCGAGCAACGGCCGGGCGGCGTCGATCTCGATGCCGGCCAGCGCGGCCAGGTCAAGCCGCGTACGCGCCACTACGCGTCCCGTGCTTTCCGCGCGACTCAAGGACAGCAACTGCGCCACCAGACGTTCGACGCGCTGCACGCTGGCGGTCAGCAGCTGCTGGGACGCTTCGCGTTCGTTCTCGTCGCCGGCATGGCATGCGTTGTCGGCATGCACCTTCAGCGCGCTGATGGGCGTGCGCAGTTCGTGCGCGGCATCGGCCACGAAGGTGCGCTCGCGCGCCAGGGCAGCGTCCAGCCGTTGCAGCAGGCCGTTGATCGCATCGACCAGGCCACGCGCCTCCAGCGGCACCTGGGCCGGATCCAGCGGCGTCATCCGCTCGGGATCGCGCTGGCCGATCTCGTGCGACATGCGCCGCAGCGAGTGCGTGGCCAGTGCGACGCTCCACCAGACCAGCAGGGCGATCAGCGGCAGCGACAGCAGCAGCGGCAGCAGCGTGCCGCCGGCGATGTCGCCCGCCAGCTCCTCCCTGATGTCGGTGAGTTCGGCCGACTGGAACCATCGTCCGTTCGGCGACCGCAGGGTGAACGCGCGCCAGTGCGCGCCATCCACCACCACGTCCTCATATCCGGCCTTCAACGTCGCCAAGGGCCGCGCCGGCGCACTGTCTGAGCGCAGCAGCAGCCGACCTTGGGCGTCCCAGACCTGGAAGGCCAGCTTGTTCTCGTAGGCATGGCCGTCGTTGAACGCCAGCGCTTCGCCCACGCCGTGCGCCTGTCCGTGCCAGCCGCGCAGCACGATCGGCTCGCCCGGAAACGCGTTCAGTTCGCTGAGCGGCTCGTCGACCAGGCTGACCAGCACGCGGGTGGACTGCACCAGGCGGGCATCGAACATCTCGCCGGCTTCCTGCAGCCCGGCCCGGTAACTGAGCAGGCCCGCCGCCGCCATCACCACGGCCAGCGTGCCCAGCAACAGCCACAGCAGGGTGGCGCGCATCGATCTCATGGGGCATCCCCGACGGCATCGCCCAGGGCATAGCCCAGTCCGCGCACGGTGCGGATGATGCCGGGCTCCAGCTTGCGGCGGAGCTGGTGGACATGGACATCGACGGCGTTGCTGGCCACGTCCGCATCCCAGCCGTACAGGTGCCGCTGGATCGCGTCGCGCGCCATCGGACGACCGCGCTGCTCCATCAGCACGCGCAGCAGCGCGAACTCGCGGCGGGTCAGGTCGAGCGGCCGCCCTTTCCAGCTGGCGGTGAGCGTGGCCGGATCCAGCCGCAGCGGGCCCGATTCCAGCGTGGGATTGGCGCGGCCGGCGCTGCGCCGGATCAGCGCACGCACGCGCGCCAGCAGCTCGGCGGTATCGAAAGGCTTGCCCAGATAATCGTCCGCGCCCACGTCCAAGCCGAGGGTGCGGTCGGCCGGGCGCTCGCGCGCGCTCAGCACGAGGACCGGCACGGTATCGCCGGCGGCGCGCAGCTGGCGGATCACCTCGATGCCGTCCATCCGGGGCAACCCAAGGTCCAGCACGACCAGGTCGAAACCGCCGCCTCGCAGGGCCAGCAGCCCGCTGGCCCCGTCCTGCACCCAGTCGACGGCGAAGGCGCCACGCCGCAGCGCGGTACGGATGCCTTCGCCCAGCGACAGATCATCTTCCACCAGCAGGATGCGCATGCAGCCAGTCTGGTGGCCGTCACCTCAGTGCGCAAGGTGCGCCGTCACGTCCTTCAGCTTGGCCTGCGCCTCCTGGCGACGGCCAGCATCGGCCACCTCGCGGCCGGGGCGAGCGGGGGCCGCCAGCGCCTTCTGGAAGGCCGTGCGGGCACCGGCCCAGTCTTTCTGGTCGCGCAGGAAATCCGCGTAGAAGTAGTTGGCGTCGATGCCGTCCGGATCGATGGCCAGTCCCTTGCGCAGCATCGTGCGCGCGGCCGCATCGTCGCCGAACCCCAGCGGCCAGCCGGGCACCTGGTAATACAGGGCACCCAGGCTGGTGTAGGCGGCACCGTCCAGCGCGCCCGCATCGAGCTTGATGGCCGCCTCGAAATCCGCGCGCGCCCGCTTCACCAGGCCCAGCGCGCCCATGCCGCCCTTCTCGCCGGCCAGGCTGGACAGCACGATGCCCTCCCAGATCAGCGCCGCGGCATCGCGCGGAGTGGCCTGGCGGATCTTCTCGGACTGGTGCAGCAGTTCTTCGAACGCCGCCTCCCGCTGCGGCTTGGGCAGCTGGTAGTTGATCTGCGCCCAGCGGTCGCGCACCTGGTTGACGCTGCCCGTCGCCGGCTCGCCGGCCACGGCGATGCCGACCAGCAGCGCCGTGGACATCAGGATGAGGAAGAACATGGATTTACCGTGGCTGCGCTTCATGGGGAACGTGCTCCGTCGTGGACAGGGGTGACCGTCGCGCATGCTTGCGGACGGCGGGAAGGCGGGACCGCAGGCTGCGGTCGACAAGGCCCGGCAGCAGGCCGTTGAGACGGGCGAACAGCTTCTCCGGCCAGCCGATCTGCATGCGTGCGGTGCCGCGTTCGATGGCGCGGACCAGGTGGCGTGCCACATCGGCGGGCGCATCGCTGGCGGTCTTCAGTTCGGCGTTCAGGGCGTCGACGGCCGGCGTGTTGAAGGGCGTGCGCGTGGCACGTGGCGACAGGTACTGGAAGCGCAGCGGCGTGTCGGCGTACTCCCGTGCCAGGGCTTCGGTCAGTCCGCGCAGGCCGGACTTGCTGGCGCTGTAGGCGGCGAAGCCGGGAAACGCCAGGCTGCCGAAGGTCGAGCCGACCACGACGACCGACGCCGGCGTGTGCGTGCCCAGCACCGGCAGCAGTGCGTGCACCAGCAGCATGGGCGCCACCAGGTTGGTCTGCACCAGCCGTGCCATGTCTTCGGGGGACTGATCGGCGAACAGGCCGAACGCGCCCTGGGCGTGCGCCAGCACCAGCACCGAGGGCGTGGGGTTGGCCGCGGCCGCGGCGCGCACCACCTGCGCGCGTCCCTCGTCGGTGGCGACATCCGCTGCCACCCATGACAGAGCACCCGCGGGCAGGTGCTGGGCGAGCCGGCGCAACCTGCCTTCGTTGCGGCCCACCGCCAGCACGCGCGCGCCCGCGGCGATCAGGGCCGCGCACAGCGGCTCGCCGATGCCGCCGCTGGCGCCGGTCACCATCACCGTCCTGCCGGCGAGTTCCATCACGCCGCCTCCGCCAGGCGGGCACCGCCGTCGCGCAGCGTGCGGAAGATGTCGCCGTACAACACGTAGAAGCGGCGTGCTGCGTGCACGATGGCGGCCTTGTCGCCCTCATCGTCGATGCGATCCATCAGGCGCTTGAAGAAGCCCACATGCTCGATGTCCAGGTCGCCGTGCGAGAGCAGGTAACTGAAGGCGTTGCGGGGAAGGTCCAGCGACGTCTGCAGCGTGTTGGCGGCGCGCGTGGCGAGCGCGACGCTGGTGCCTTCCAGCACCAGCACCATGCCGAAGAAGCCCACCGGATTGCCGCGCTGGATGGTGTCGTAGGCGTAGCTGACCATCAGTTCGGTGGCGAGCGAAGGGGAAGACGCCTCCGCGGCGGCCCGGTCCTCGCCGCAGGCGGCGATGTCGTCCAGCACCCATTCGTGGTGCCCCATTTCCTCTTCGATGTACTCGCCCACCGCCGTACGCAGCCACTCCAGCCGGGCCGGCAGCCGCGCCCCGCAGGCCATCAGCAGCGGCACGGTATGGCGGACGTGGTGGAAGGCCTGGTTGAGGAAAGCCACATAGTCATCGCGCGCGATCCTGCCCGCCAGCGCGGACTGGATGATCGGGACGGACAGCAGACCGTTGCGTTCGTGCGCGGTCTGCGCGACCAGCTCATCATGGAAACTCATGCGGCAACTCCGGAGGGGGATACGTTCGGGGGGCGGCGGTAGCAGGCGTCGACCTCGGCCTGGTAGCGGCCGAGGATCGCTTCGCGGCGCGGGCGACCGTTGGCGGTCATCAGGCCCGCCTCGGCGGTAAAGGGGGCGGCGGCACGCACGAAGCGGGCGACGCGTGCGTAATCGGGGAGGCCCGCGTTGATGTCGGCCAACGCACGCGCGAGACGCGCGTCGTCGATGTCGGCACGTCGCGGCACCAGCACCGCGACGTTGTCCGCCTGGGCCTCGCCCCAGACCACGGCCTGGGCGATGGCGGGATGCGCCAGCAGTTCGCTTTCGACCCACTCCGGCGACACGTTGCGGCCGAACGCGGTGATGAAGACGTTCTTGCGGCGGCCGGTGATGTGCACGTAACCCTCGTCGTCCTGGTAGCCGAGGTCACCGGTGCGGACAGGACCGTCCGGCAGCCGCTCACCGCCGAGATAGGCGAGTGCACGCGCGCCTTCGACCTGGATCTCGCCCTCCACGATCGAGATGCGGGCGTGCGGCAGCGGACGGCCGACGCTGCCATCGCGCGTGGCCTCCGGGCGGTTGAGGCACACCACGGAGCCGCATTCGGTCAGACCATAGCCTTCGAACACGGGCAGCCCGAGCGCGCGAGCGCGCTGCAGCAGGCCCGGCCCCACGCGCCCGCCACCGACGGCGATGTAGCGCAGCGATGCGGGGAGCGGCGCGCCCTGCTCGGCCGCCATCACCAGCGCCAGCAACAGCTGCGGCACCAGGATCACGCTCTCCGGCTGGTAACGGTGAAGGCAACGCAGCAGCGTGGGCACGTCCAGGCCGGTGGCGCCGGTGTAGCCGATCTCCGACAGCGATGGCAGCGCGATTTCCGCATCCGCCAGCAGCGTCGCGTACAGGCCCGCCACGTTCTCCAGCAGCGTCGCCAGCGGCATCAGGCACAGGTGCCGACGCGGCGCCACGGCCGACGCGGCGTCGACCAGCGAGCCTGCGACAGTGAACAGGGTCTCCGCGTCCAGGCATACGCCGCGCGGACGTCCCGTGGTGCCGGACGTATAGGTGATGCAGGCCGTCCGATGCGGCAGTGCCGGTCCCGGCGTGTCGTGCGCCGGGGTGCGCCAGTACGCCAGCCGCTCGCCGTCGAGGAACCCGCTGAGCGCTTCCACGCCTGGCGGCATGGCGTCCTCGCGCGCCGTCACCACGCACTGCGCGCCGCTGCTCGCCAGCGCATGCCGCACCTGCGCCTCGGAGAAGAACACCGGCAGCGGCACATGCACGCCCCCGATCTCGCGCAGGGCCAGGTCCAGCACGAACCAGCCGGATCCATTGTCCAGGCGGCTGGCGACGCGGCGGATGCCGGTCCTGGCCAGCCACGCCACCAGCGCGTCGATCCGTGCCGCCAGTGCGGCATCGTCCAGTGTGCCCTCGGCGCTGATGACGCGCGGCGCATTCAGCCGTGTCCCGCGCAGCACGACATCCATCGGCCGCGTCATGGCGCACCCGCCAGGCAGGCATCCGGCGCGGTGCAGGCCGCCGGCCGCTCCACGCCGCGCAGATAGGCGACACCCTCGGCCAGGTTGCCGCAGATGAGCCGGGGACGCGCGTCGTAATAGCGCCCCCAGTCCGCACCGGCATCGCCCAGGCGCTCGGCGCGCGCTTCGGCCAGCTCCAGCATCGGCAGGCGCAGCCGCTCGAAGGCGTTGCGCAGCTGCTGCGTGGCGACCAGCAATACCCAGTCCATGCCGGCCGCCTGCAGGGTCAGCGCCAGCTGCAGGATCAGTTCGCGTGCGATCCCGGGCGAGGTGGCCGCGAAATTCCCCACCTCCACCACGCGGCGGCGGTCGACGTGCGCGATGCCTCGCCGTGTCATGGCATGTTCCACCGGTCCGTCCAGATAGTGCTCGACGAACAGCGGCCCCTCCGCGCCGGCGCGGATGCCCACGGCGGCGGCCAGGCGGCCGTCGCTGTCCCGGTAGGCGATCAAGTGGGGGAAGAAGTTCCGCAGGACGGCGCCGTAGCGGTCCCGATAGACGTCGGCGATGAAGGCTTCCACGGCCTCGCGGCCGGGGTCGTCGCGCTCGACCAGCTGGACGCTGACGAAGCGTCCGGGAAGGGGCGCCAGGGCGATGTGGGGACGGATCCAGTGCATGGCGGGCATGCTGGAAGCGCCGGATTAAGGCTCGATTAGGTACGAGTTAAGCGCTCATTAGATTCTCGGCACGAATTCGTGAGAATGGGCACCGCATCACCGTGCAGCTAAATTGCTTCTGAACAGGTGCGTCGAAAGCGCGCACCTCGCTCGCTGCGGCGCGACTGCACGGAACCTGCAGGGATGCAGCAGAACCCGCCTGCAAGGCCGCACAGCGCCCTTCCCCGCCATCACGTCCTCGTAGGGTCGTGATGGAAATGCCGCTTGAACGGCACCTCGCCGTCGCGCCGCGCGTCCAGTTCCTGCGCATATCGATGGCCGGCGTACACCGCGTGCGCGATCAGCCCCGGCGCCAGCGCATCGCCGATGCAGGCCACGCTGCGGATGCCCGCATCAATCCATTCCGGCTCGCGTGCCTTCAATGCCTGGTAGAGCGCATCGTCGGGCAGGCGGGCGGTGACCACCACGACCGCGTCGCACTCGAGCGAAGACGCCGCACCGCTCCATGCGTGCTCCAGCGCGAGCGTGGTTCCCGTATAGCCGGTGACCAGGTGCGATACGCGCTGCACGACGCCCAGCTCGGCCATCCGCCACTGGATGTGGCGGTAGTCCAGGGTGTTCGCGCTCCACGAGGCGATGGTGTCGTCCGGGGTAAGGTACGTGACCTCGCAACCGCGCAGGCACAGCGCCTCGGCGACCACGCTGGCGGTGTAGAAGTAGTCGTCGTCGTAGACCACCACGCGACCCTCGGGCCAGCGCCCGTCCATCAGGTCGTCCGGGGTGAACACCCGCGGGTTGTCGGCGATGCCCAGCCCGTGGCTGCACCCGAATCCGTCACGCCGCAAGTGGCAGCCCGCGGTGATGACGACGTGCTCGGCGCCGAAGTCGAGCACACGCGCCCATTCGGCCAGCCCCGGCAGGCGCGCCTCGCGCGTGACCCGCCCGCCCAGTTCACGACGCTGCCGCCGTACCTGTCGGACTACCTGACCAACTACGAGTTCGGCTGGAAGACCACGTGGCTGGACAACCGGCTGTCGTTCAACGGCTCGGTGTTCCGCCAGGACTGGGAGGACTTCCAGTTCTCCATCCTCGGCGCCAACGGCCTGACCGAGATCAAGAACGCCAACCAGGCGCGCATCAACGGTGCCGAGTTCTCGCTGGCGTTCGCGGCCACTTACAACCTGCAGCTGACGGCAGGTGCCGCGTTCTACGACGCGGAACTGACCGAGAACTACTGCGGCTTCACCGACGACGACGGCAACCCGGTCACGGAGTGCGCCGACCCCGAGGCGCCGGAAGGTACGCAGCTGCCGGTCACGCCGAAGATGAAGGGCAACCTGACCGCGCGCTACACCTTCGACGTGGCAGGCGGCGAGGCCTTCCTGCAGGGGGCGGTGGTGCACGTGGGCGACCGCAAGTCCGACCTGCGCCTGGCCGAACGCGAGATCCTCGGCGACCTGGATGCCTACACCACGGTGGACGTATCGGCCGGTTACCGCCGCAACGACTGGAAGGTGGACGTGTACGTCAACAACCTGTTCGACGAACGCGGCGAGCTGAACCGGTTCACCCAGTGCGCGGAGTCCGTCTGCGGCGCCGCGGGCGTGGTGCCGGAGTATCCGAACGGCCAGGTCTATACGGTGGTGACCCAGCCGCGCACCATCGGCGTGCGGTTCTCGCAGGAGTTCTGAGGCCGAACGCGATGGATCGCGGCAACGAAAAGCCCCGGTGCGAGCCGGGGCTTTTCACTTGTGGACGACCCGATGGCGCGGTCAGGAATCGCGATCGTCCGCGTCGCGATCATTCTCCCGCATCTCGTACCACATGCCGTTGAGGATGGCGAAGCTCGCGGCCAGGCCGGCGCCCAGGATCCAGCTGAAGTACCACATGCGACTCTCCTCAGTAGGCGTTGGGGTTGCGTCCCATGCCGTCGCCGTCGACCTTGCCGCGCAGCACGCGGAAGACCCAGGCGGTGTACAGCAGGACGATGGGCAGGAAGAACGCCGTGGCCAGCAGCATGATGAACAACGTCATGTGGCTGGACGAGGCGTCCCACAGGGTCAGGCTGGAGCCGGCCTGCGTGGACGACGGCAGCAGGAACGGGAACGTCGCAAAGCCTTCGGTCAGGATGATGCCGATGATGCTGGCCGACGACGCCAGGAACGCCAGCCCCGCCCGACCGGCACGCAACAGCACGGCGCTCAGCAGCGCACCCGCCACTCCGATCGCCGGCAGCAGCCAGGTCACCGGCCAGCGGGCGTAGTTGTCCATCCACGCGCCAGGCTTCGCCACGGCGATCTTGGCGAGCGGATTCGACGGACCGGCGGTATCCATCGCGACCTGCAGCGCGTATCCGTCGAGGCGCGCGACCCAGATGCCGCCGATCACGAACAGCACCGCTGTCGCAATGGCGGCGATGCTGCCGTAGCGCCGCGCACGCTCAGCCACCGCGCCGGAGGTCTTCATCGCCAGCATGCCCGCCCCGTGCATCAGCAGCATCGCCACGCTCACCAGCCCGCACAGCAGCGCGAACGGCGTCAGCAGGCCGAACAGGCCGCCTTCGTAGTACACCCGCAGGGTGTCGTCGAAGTGGAACGGCACGCCCAGCAGCACGTTGCCCATGGCGACGCCGAACACCAGCGAAGGCACCAGGCCGCTGGCGAACAGCGCCCAGTCCCATACCGCCCGCCAACGCGGATCGGGCACCTTGCTGCGGAACTTGAAACCGACCGGCCGCAGGATCAACGCCACCAGGATCAGGAACATCGCGATGTAGAAGCCCGAGAAGCTGACCGCATACAGCGGCGGGAACGCCGCGAAGATCGCGCCGCCGCCCAGGATCAGCCAGACCTGGTTGCCTTCCCACACCGGCCCGATGACGTTCAGCACGATGCGCCGCTCCTCGTCGGTGCGGGCCACCGCGGGCAGCAGCGTGGCCACCCCCAGGTCGAAGCCGTCCATCACCGCGAAGCCGATCAGCAGGATGCCCAGCAGCAGCCACCAGATCAGCCGCAGCGTGGCGTAGTCGAGAGGAATCGTATCCATCCGCAGTCTCCCGTCAGCCTGCCAGGGCCGGTTGAGGCGAGGGGGTGTCGGGCGCCGGGGCAGCCAGGTGCTCGGGGCCCTTCAGGATCAGCTTGCGCATCAGCCAGACCTCGACGATGGCCAGCACCGTGTAGATCAGCACGAATCCGCTGAGGGTGATCATGATCTGGTGCAGCTTCAGCCCGGATGCGGCCAGGAAGGTCGGCAGCACGCCATCGATGATCCAGGGCTGGCGCCCGTACTCGGCGATCAGCCAGCCGGCCTCGATTGCCACCCAGGGCAGCGGCAGGCTCCAGAATGCCAGCTTGAGGAACCAGCGGTACCGGTCCAGCTGCTGCCGGCTGGCCAGCCAGAACGCCAGCGCGAAGAAGGCGATGAAGTAGAAGCCCAGCCCGACCATCAGGCGGAAGCTCCAGAACAGCGGCGCCACGTGCGGGATGGTGTCGTGCGCGGCCTGCGCGATCTGCGCCTCGGTGGCGTTGCCGATGTCCTCGCGGTAGCGCTTGAGCAGCAGCGCGTGGCCGATGTCGCGCCAATGGGCCTCGAAGACGACGCGCGCGGTGCCGTCGTTGCGGTCGGCGCGCAGCCGCTGCAGCGCCTCGTAGCCCAGCAGGCCATTGCGGATGCGGCCTTCGGCGCGCTCCACCAGCTCCAGGATGCCCGGCATCTCGGTATTGAACGAGCGCGTGCCGATCAGGCCCATCACATACGGGACATGCAGGGCGTAGTGATTGGTCTGGTTCGCCTGGTCCGGGATCGCGAAGGCGTTGAAACCGGCCGGCGCCGGCTCGGTCTCCCACATGGCCTCGATCGCGGCCAGCTTCATCTTCTGGTGCTCGCTGGTGGCGTACCCGCTCTCGTCGCCCAGCACCACCACGGACAGGGCCGCCGCCAGGCCGAAGCTGGCAGCCACCGCCATCGAGCGCTTGGCGAAGTCGATGTTGCGGCCCCGCAGCAGGTAGAACGCGCTGATCGCCATCACGAACATCGCACCGGTGACATATCCGGCCGACACCGTATGGACGAACTTGGCCTGCGCCACCGGGTTGAAGATCACCGCCATGAAGTCGGTGATCTCCATGCGCATGGTCTCGGGATTGAAGACGGCGCCGACGGGATTCTGCATCCAGCCGTTGGCCACCAGGATCCACAGCGCCGAGAAGTTGGACCCCAGCGCCACCAGCCAGGTGACCACCAGGTGCTGCACCTTGCTCAGCTTGTCCCAGCCGAAGAAGAACAGGCCGATGAAGGTCGCCTCCAGGAAGAACGCCATCAGGCCTTCGATGGCCAGCGGCGCGCCGAAGATGTCGCCCACGTAATGGCTGTAGTAGGACCAGTTGGTGCCGAACTGGAACTCCATCACGATGCCGGTCGCCACGCCCATGGCGAAGTTGATGCCGAACAGCGTGCCCCAGAACAGGGTCATGCGCCGCCAGATGTCGCGCCCCGTCATCACGTAGACGCTTTCCATGATGGCGATCAGGAAGGACAGCCCCAGCGTCAGCGGCACGAACAGGAAGTGGTACATCGCGGTGAGCGCGAACTGCAGGCGGGACAGTTCGACGACGGTCATGTCGGGCATGGGGGAGCTCCTGGGACCTGGCGGCATTCTAGACCCGCCCGTCGGCGGCAGGGGGGCGACCATCTGTCGCACCCGCCATGCACAGTCTATGCTCCATCCTTGCACCCCTTCCGCCAGGGACCCTGGCGGGAGCTTTGATCAGAATCAATGCGGTCCCGATGTCCGGGGCCGAGAATCCCGCCGTGGAAAACTAGGAGAGGCCGCATGCAAGGCGTCCAGGGGACTTATAACGACAAGGTAGTGCGCCAGTTCGCGGTGATGACCGTGATCTGGGGCATCGTGGGGATGACCGTGGGCGTGCTGATCGCTGCCCAGCTGTACTGGCCCGCATTGAACTTCGACCTGCCGTGGCTCAGCTACGGGCGCCTGCGCCCGTTGCACACCAATGCAGTGATCTTCGCCTTCGGCGGCAGCGCGCTGTTCGCCACCAGCCTGCACGTGGTGCAGCGGACCAGCCACGCACGGCTGATCTCGGACAAGCTGGCGGCGTTCGTGTTCTGGGGCTGGCAGCTGGTGATCCTGCTGGCGGCGGTGACCCTGCCGCTGGGCCTGACCCAGGGCAAGGAGTACGCCGAGCTGATCTGGCCGATCGACGTGCTGATCGCGGTGGTATGGGTGGCCTACGGCGTGCTGTTCTTCGGCACCATCGCCAAGCGCAAGGTCAAGCACATCTATGTGGCGAACTGGTTCTACGGCTCGTTCATCATCGCCGTGGCCCTGCTGCACATCGTCAACAGCCTGGCGCTGCCCACCGGCCTGCTGCACTCCTACCCGGTGTACAGCGGCGCGGTCGACGCGATGGTGCAGTGGTGGTACGGCCACAACGCGGTGGGCTTCTTCCTGACCGCGGGCTTCCTGGGCATCATGTACTACTTCGTGCCCAAGCAGGCCGGCCGCCCGATCTACTCCTACCGCCTGTCCATCGTGCACTTCTGGGCGCTGATCGCGGTATACATGTGGGCCGGCCCGCACCACCTGCACTACACCGCGCTGCCGGACTGGGCGCAGAGCCTGGGCATGGTGTTCTCGCTGATCCTGCTGGCCCCCAGCTGGGGCGGCGCCATCAACGGCATCATGACCCTGTCGGGCGTGTGGCATAAGCTGCGCACCGATCCGATCCTGAAGTTCCTGATCGTCTCGCTGTCGTTCTACATGATGTCGACCTTCGAAGGTCCCATGATGTCGATCAAGACGGTCAACTCGCTGAGCCACTACACCGACTGGACCGTCGGCCACGTGCATTCCGGCGCGCTGGGCTGGGTGGCGATGATCTCGGTGGGCGCGGTCTACGCCCTGCTGCCCAAGCTGGTCGGCCGTGAGCAGATGCACTCGGTGAAGGCCATCGATACCCACTTCTGGCTGCACACCATCGGCGTGGTGTTCTACATCGCCTCGATGTGGATCGCCGGCGTGATGCAGGGCCTGATGTGGCGCGCCACCAACGCCGACGGCACGCTGACCTACAGCTTCGTCGAGGCGCTCAACGCCACCTATCCCTACTACCTGTTCCGCCTGGCGGGCGGCCTGCTGGTGCTGAGCGGCATGTTCCTGATGGCATGGAACATGGTGAAGACGCTGCAGGGCGCCAAGTCCACCGCGGCGCAGCCGATCATGGCGCCCGACGCCTCGCAAGCCCGCGCCTGAGGACCGACGAGATGAGCAACGGAAATTCCCACGAGAAAATCGAGAAGAACGTCGGCCTGATGGCGGTGCTGATCGCGGTGGCGGTGTCCTTCGGCGGACTGGCGGAGATCGTGCCGCTGATGTTCCAGGCCGAGGCGATCAAGCCGCTGGAAGGCGTGAAGCCCTACCCCGCGCTGGAGCTGGCGGGCCGCGACATCTACGTGCGCGAGGGCTGCTACAACTGCCACTCGCAGATGGTGCGCACACTGCGCTTCGAATCCGAACGCTACGGCCACTACTCGCTGGCCGGCGAATCGGTCTACGACCGCCCGTTCCAGTGGGGCAGCAAGCGCACCGGGCCGGACCTGGCCCGCGTGGGCGGACGCTACTCCGACGACTGGCACCGCGTGCACCTGGTCAACCCGCGCGACGTGGTGCCGGAGTCGAACATGCCCGCCTTCCCCTGGCTGCAGAAGGCCACGGTGGACGGCGCCGAAGTCGCCTCCCGCATGAAGTCGCTGAAGACGCTGGGCCATCCGTACAGCGAGGCCGAGATCTCCAGCGCCGCCGCCGACGTGGAAGGCAAGACCGAATTGGACGCCGTGGTCGCCTACCTGCAAGGGCTGGGCAAGGCCGCGCCGAGGGGGGGCTGAGCCATGGTATCCGGCATCGTCACGGGGGTATTGCTGGTGTTGTTCCTGGCCGGCTGGGCGTGGGCGTGGAGCCCGCGCCGCAAGGCCGATTTCGAGGATGCGGCGCGCCTGCCGCTGGGTGAGGAAGGGGAGAAGAACCCATGAGCGCTGGTTGGATCGGATTCATCGTCGCGCTGGTCGTACTGAACATCCTGGGCTGCGTGTGGCTGCTGTGGTGGACCAGCCGCCGCCGCCCCGGCGATCCCGCGCCGGAAGACACTTCGCACGTGTGGGACGGCGACCTCACCGAGTACAACAAACCGCTGCCGAAGTGGTGGATCAACCTGTTCTACATCACCATCTTCTTCAGCATCGGCTACATCGCCTGGTATGGCGGCCTGGGCATCATCCCCGGCTACGCGAAGTGGACCTCCACCGGCGAGCACGACCAGCAGAAGGCGCTGGAAGACAAGAAGCTGGAGGCGACGTTCGCGCCGTTCGCCGGCAAGCCGATCGACCAGCTGGCCAAGGATCCGAAGGCGCAGGCGCTGGGCCGTTCCATCTTCAACAACACCTGCGCCACCTGCCACGGCTCGTCCGGCCAGGGCGCCACCGGCTACCCCAACCTGACCGACGACATCTGGCACTGGGGCGGTACCCCGGACCTGGTGCTGCAGACCGTGCTGGATGGCCGTGAAGGCGTGATGCCCGAATGGGGCACCGCACTGACCAACATGGGCGGTGCCAATGCGGTCGACTACGTGATCGCCTACGTCAACGTGCTGAACAACCCCGAGGAAGGCATGAAGAACAACTTCATGGCAGCCCAGGGCAAGCCGCTGTACGATGGCCTCTGCGTGGCCTGCCACGGCGTGGACGGCAAGGGCAACCAGGAACTGGGCGCGCCCGACCTGACCGACGGCTACTGGCTCTACGGCAACAGCAAGGAGAGCATGCGTACCACGATCACCCAGGGTCGCCATGGCGTGATGCCCGCGCACCGCGAGCTGCTCGGCGAGACGCGCGCGCGGCTGGTGGCGTCGTACGTATGGTCGCTGTCGCACAAGCAGGCGGCCGGCGCGGCGCAATGACCGACTTCACCGAGCCCCGCCTCGACCATCCGCCCCGGCCGCTCGCGCAGCGCGTCGGGGCGGTGCTCTGGCCCAGCTTCTTCGCGGCCGGCGTGGCGACGATGGTGTTCTTCGCCTTCGTCGACCCGCTGACGCTGCGCGACATGACCTTCCCAGACCTGGCGATCAGCCGCGAGTTCGGCTACACGCTGGGTTTCTTCATGTTCTGGCTGGCCACCGCGGCCAGCAGCCTGTTCACCTGGATCCTGCTGCGCCCCGCCAGCCGCTTCAACCGCGCGCTGCCGCCGGACTGAGCGCGCCCGCAGCGTCCTCCTGCCGCCTGCGCGCGACGGAAGCACGCACCTGCGACAAACCGTCGCTACCTCGCGCACGCCCGCGGCGCGAGCATGACGCCAGCCAAGACAGAGCCCTCCATGTCCACGCCAGCCTCCTCCTCACCCTCCGATTCGACCAGGCGCCGCATTCCGCTGGACGTCGTCGATGCGCAGGGCAATTCCTTCTACGTCAGCGAGCGCAAGGTCTATCCGCGCGACGTCGCCGGCACGCTCAACCGCCTGCGGGTGGCGGCGGTGTGGTGGCTGCTGGGCATGTACTACGTGTTCCCGTGGGTGAAATGGGACGGTCGCCAGGCGGTGCTGTTCGACCTGCCGGCGCGCAAGTTCTACGTGTTCGGGCTGGTCTTCTGGCCGCAGGATTTCCTGTTCCTGGCCATGTTGCTGATCATCGCGGCGATGGCGCTGTTCTTCTTCACTTCGCTGGCCGGCCGGCTGTGGTGCGGTTATGCCTGCCCGCAGACGGTGTGGACGGAAGTATTCCTGTGGATGGAGCGCTGGACCGAGGGCGACCGCAGCGCTCGGATGAAGCTGGACGCGGCGCCGTGGAGCGCCAACAAGCTGCTGCGCAAGGGCGGCAAGCACGTGCTGTGGGCGGTGTTCGCGCTGTGGACGGGCTTCACCTTCGTCGGCTTCTTCACCCCCATCCTGGACCTGGGCGCGCGCCTGTGGCCGTTCGCCTGGGGCGGATGGGAGACGTTCTGGGTGCTGTTCTACGCGCTGGCCACGTGGGGCTTCGCCGGCTTCCTGCGTGAGCAGGTGTGCAAGTACATGTGCCCGTACGCGCGCTTCCAGAGCGCCATGTTCGACCGCAACACCCTGATCATCGCCTACGACCCGATGCGCGGCGAACCGCGCGGCCCGCGCAAGCGCGGCCTTGGCAGCGTGCTCGAACGCGCACGCGGGCTGCTGTCCAAGGAGACGGCGTACGACTACGTGTTCCGCGCGGGCAAGCATCCGTCCGCCGCCAGCCAGGCCGCGCACGCCAAAGGCACCATCACCTGGGACGGCGATCTGGGCGACGTGGCGCCGCTGCCGAAGTTCGCGCCCGAGGAGCTGGGCGACTGCATCGACTGCACGATCTGCGTACAGGTCTGCCCCACCGGCATCGACATCCGCAACGGCCTGCAGTACGAGTGCATCGCCTGCGGCGCCTGCATCGACGCCTGCAACGACGTCATGGGCAAGATGGGCTATCCGCAGGGCCTGGTCCGCTACACCACGCAGAACGCCATCGACGGCAAGCCGTCGCGCGTGCTGCGCCCGCGCGTGTTCGTCTACGGCGGCCTGCTGCTGGCGCTGGTGGCCGGCTGGGCCTGGGGCGTGACCCATCGCAGCGACCTGATCGCCGAGGTGCTGCGCGACCGCAATGCGCTGTACCGTGAAGTCGCCGGTGGACAGGTCGAGAACAGCTACACGCTCAAACTGATCAACAAGGACCAGCAGACGCGCAGCTACCGCGTCACCCTGGCCTCGCCCACACCCGGCATCGTCCTGCGCGGTGGCGAGATGACGGTGATCGCCGAGCCCGAGCAGGTGCTGTCGCTGCCGGTCGTCGCCACCGCCCCCGCCACGGTCACCGGCCGTCATGCGGTCACGCTGACCGTGGTCGCCACCGAGGGCGGCAACGAGAAGACCGTCGACACCAGCTACTTCGGACCCACCCCATGACGTCGAATGCCTCCCCTGCCAGCGACCGCAAGCGCCCGTTCTGGAAGGAACCCATGATGTGGGTGGTGCTGGGCATCCCGCTGGCCTCCATCGTCGCCGGCGTGGGACTGGTGGTGGTGTCGGTGCGCTCCGGCAGTGCGGACGCGGTGATGGACAAGGTGGACCGCGTCTCGCAGATCCAGACCACCGACCTGGGCCCGGACGAAGCCGCTGCCGCACGCAAGCTCAGCGCCATCGTGCAGATCCGCGCCGACCATGTGGAACTGGTGCCGGTGACGGGCGAATTCGCGGGCACGTCGCCGCTGGTGCTGACCCTGGCCCACCCGACCGAAGCGGCGAAGGACACCACCCTGACCCTGGCCCGCGATACCGCCGGCTGGACCGCGCCGGCTCAGATCGACACATCCCACGACTGGAATGTCCAGCTCGCCACGCAGGACGGCCTGTGGCGCATCCGCGGGCGCCTGCAGAAGGACACCCGGGCGGTACGGCTCGCTCCCGCGCACGGGGGCGGCTGAGTCCGGCATGGACATGCCCCTGGTGCCCTGCCACCACTGCGGTGAGCCGGTCGCCGATGCCGCCCACCGCGTCGATGCCGGTGGGCACGCGTTCTGCTGCAGCGGCTGCGCCGCGGCGGCGGCCTGGATCGAGGAAGCGGACTTGGGCAGCTACTACCGGCTGCGCAGCGCCAACGCCAACCGCGTGCAGGCCGACCGCCTGGACCTGGACAGCTGGGACCGCAGCGAACTGCTGGACCAGCACAGCCGCATTGTCGATGGCGGTCGCGAGATCGTGCTGCTCACCGACGGCATGCGGTGCGCCGCCTGCGCCTGGCTGATCGACCGCGCCCTCGCGCGCGAGGCCGGCGTGCTCGACACCACCGCCAACGCCGTCACCGGCCGCATCCGCATCGCCTGGGATCCGGCGCGCACCAAGTTGTCGGCCCTGTTGCAGCGACTGGCGATGCTGGGCTACCGGCCCTACCTCGCCACCGGCGATGCGCGCGAGCAGAAGCGGCTCTCCGACCGCCGCCGCTGGCTGCTGCGCCTGGGCGTGGCCGGCCTGGGGTCGCTGCAGGCGATGATGCTGGCCGAGGCGCTGTACCTGGATGTCAACGCGACAATGCCGGTACCCACGCGCGACATGTTCCGCTGGCTGACCTTCCTGGTCAGCACGCCGGTGGTGTTCTACAGCGGCTGGCCGTTCCTGGCCGGCATGGCACGCGAACTGCGCGCGCGCCACGTGGGCATGGACACGCTGATCGCCGGCTCCACCCTGCTGGCCTACTTCGCCAGCCTGGTCGAGACGATCCGCGGCGGCACCCACGTGTGGTACGACGCGGCGGTGATGTTCGTGTTCCTGCTGCTGGCCGCGCGCATGCTGGAGCAGCGCGCGCGCAACGTGGCGACCGCGCAGGTGGATGCACTGGCACGGGCGCAGCCGGTGTTCGCGATCCGCGAATGCGACGACGGCACGCGCGAATCGGTGCCGCCGTCCGCACTGCGGGTGGACGACGTGGTCTGCGTGTCCGCGGGTGATGGGGTGCCCGCCGACGGCGTGCTGCTCGACGGCGCGGCCGACTTCGAGGAAGCGCTGCTGACCGGCGAATCGCGACCCGTGCGCCGCCACGCCGGCGACACCGTCTACGCCGGCACCACCTGCCGCGAACGGCCGGCCCGCGTGCGCGTCACCGCCACCGGCACCGGCACGCGGCTGTCGCAGCTGGCCGAACTGGTCGACCGCGCGCAGGGCCACCGCCCGCCGATGGCGCAGCTGGCCGACCGCGTGGGCCGCCACTTCGTGCTGTCGCTGCTGGTGCTGGCCGCCTGCGTCTATGCCGGCTGGCGGATGTACCAGCCCGAGCGCGCGTTCGAAGTGACGCTCGCGTTGCTGGTGATCAGCTGCCCCTGCGCCCTGTCGCTGTCGGTGCCGGCGGTGCTCGCCGCCGCGCATGGCGCGCTGGCGCGCTGCGGCGTGCTGGCCACGCGGCCCGAGGCGCTGGACACGCTGGCGCGCGCGACCGACGTGGTGTTCGACAAGACCGGCACGCTCAGCGACGGCCGCCCGGCCTGCGTCGCGGTGGAGGTATTCGATGGCCTGGACGCGGACGCCGCGGCCCGCATCGTCGCCGCACTGGAAAAGGACAGCGGCCATCCCATCGCGTCGGCCTTCGCCGACATCGCCACGCATGCCCCGGCGCAGGCCGTGGTGGCACGGCCGGGCCAGGGCGTGGAAGGCGACATCGACGGGCGCCACTGGCGTTTCGGACGCGGCGACTGGGCGGCCGGCCGCGACGACGACGGCACGCTGTGGCTGGGCGATGGCACGCGTGGCGTGGCCCGGTTCACCCTGACCGAGAAGCCGCGCGACGACGCTGCCGCGACGATCGCGGCGCTGCGCGGCCAGGGGCTGGCCATCCACCTGGCCAGCGGCGATGGCGAGGGCGCGGTCCGCCGGCTCGCGCACGCACTGGGCATCACGTCCGCGCACGCCCGGCAGTCGCCGGAGGACAAGCTGGCGGCCGTGCGCCGGTTGCAGGCCGAAGGCCGCATCGTCGCCATGGTCGGTGACGGCCTGAACGATGCGCCGGTGCTGGCGGGCGCCGACGTGTCCATCGCGATGGGCGAAGGCGCGCCGCTGGCGCAGCAGGCCGCGGACCTGGTCGCCACCGGCCCCTCGCTGCTGCGCATCGCCGATGCCGTGCGCGTGGCGCGCCTGTCGCGCCGGCTGGTGAAGCAGAACCTGGCCTGGTCGGCCGGCTACAACCTGCTGGCGGTACCGCTGGCGGCGGCGGGCATGGTCACGCCCTGGATCGCGGCGCTGGGCATGGCGGTATCCTCGCTGGTGGTCACCCTCAATGCGCTGCGGCTGGCGCGCACCTCCACGGAGATGGCGGCATGAACATCCTGCTGATGCTGTTGCCGATCAGCCTGGTCCTGCTGGGCCTGGCCATCGCCGCGTTCGCGTGGGCGGTGCGCAAGGGCCAGTTCGACGACCTCGACACCCCGGCGCTGGACATCCTGGACGACGCACCGCCGCGTCCGTCCGCGCCCGCGCTCCGCGAAGGCGACGATGGGACCTGATGTTCCGGTGCTGCTGGCCGCGCTGCTGGCCGGCCTGGTGGGCAGCACGCACTGCGCCGTGATGTGCGGCGGGATCGCCACCGGCTTTTCCGCCATGTCGTCCCGCCCGGGCTGGGGCAGCGCGCTGCAGCTCAATCTCGGACGCGTCGCCGGCTACGCGCTGGCCGGCGCGCTGGTGGGCGCCTTCGGTGGCGGCCTGCTCTCGTTGGCGCGGCACCAGAACGCCGTGCTCGCCATGCGCGTGGGCGTGGGCCTGGCGCTGGTGGTGCTGGCGCTGCGCCTGCTCGACCAGCGCGGCCGGCTGGACTTCCTCGCCCGCCCCGGCGCGAAGGTGTGGCAGGTGCTGCGCCCGCTGCATGCGCGCGTGCTGCCGGCCGATACCGTGCCACGGCGACTGATGGCCGGCGCGCTGTGGGGCTGGCTGCCGTGCGGCCTGAGCCTGAGCCTGCTGACGGTGGCCTGGTTGCAGGCCAATGCACGCGATGCCGCGCTGACGATGGCGATGTTCGGCCTGGGCACGCTACCGATGATGGTGACCCTGACATGGTCCGGCGCGCGCCTGGGTCGCCACTGGCAGCGCACCTCGGTGCGGCGCGCGGCCGCCGTGTTCGTGCTGGCGGCCGGGCTGCTGACGATCGCTTCGCCGTGGCTGATGCAGCATCCCGCCTTGCACGGCGTGCTGGCAGCGCTCGGATGCCAGCCGCTGCCGACGTGAGCGCAAACGCGATGGAGCCACCGACCGGCGCCACGGCGAAGGCGCGCCTGCAGGCATTGGGCGCAGTCGCGCGCGCGCCCCTGCGCGCCGCCGCGGCGCTGGGCGTGATCGGCGGCGTGCTGGTGGTGCCGCAGGCGGCGCTGATCGCACTGTGCCTGCAGCGCGCGTTCGTGGAAGCCGCCCCGCCCGCCGCGCTGCTGCCACTGCTCGGCGCGCTGCTGGCAACGCTGCTGCTGCGCGCAGGCCTGACGTGGGCGGGCCGCCGACTCGCCGACCGCGCCGTCGAACGCATCCGCGTCGACGTGCGCGCGCGGATCGCGCGTGGCCTGGTCGCCCGCGGGCCGGTCTGGGTGCGCGCGCAGCAGAGCGGCGCGCTGGCCGAACGCATGGGCGCGCACGTGGACGCGCTGGAAGGCTATTTCGGCGGCTTCGTGCCCCTGCGGGCGGACGTGGTGGGCGTGCCGCTGGCGATCCTGTTGGCTGTGTTCTTCGTGGATCGCACCGTCGGCCTGGTGCTGCTGCTGACCATGCCGCTGGTGCCGGTCTTCATGATGCTGGTCGGCTGGGGCGCGCAGGCCGCCAGCCAGCGCCAGCTGCAGGCGCTCACGCGCATGGGCGGGCATTTTGCCGACCGCCTGCGCGGACTGGGGCTGATCCGCCTGTACGGACGCGGGGCATCGGAGCTGCACGGCATCCGCGCAGCGGCCGAGGAACTGCGCGTGCGCAGCCTGCGCGTGCTGCGCATCGCCTTCCTGTCGTCGGCGGTGCTGGAGTTCTTCGCCTCGCTCAGCGTGGCGATGATCGCGCTCTACCTGGGCCTGACCTACCTGGGCATGCTCGACCTGCGTACGGCGCCGCTGACGCTGGGCATGGGCGTGTTCTGCCTGCTGCTGGCGCCGGAGTTCTACGCGCCGCTGCGGCGTCTGGCGACGCATTACCACGACCGCGCCGCGGCCCTGGCGGCGATGGACGAGATCGCGCTGGTGCTGGACGACGCACCGCCTGTCGTAGCGAGCGACGCAGACGGGGGAACGCCCATCGCCGCAACACCGCTCGTCAGCGTGCGCGATGCCACGCTGCGCCATCCCGCCGCCGCGCGCGACGTGCTGTCCGACCTCACGCTGGACCTGCATCGCGAGCAGCATGTCGCCCTGGTCGGTGCCAGCGGCGACGGCAAGAGCACGCTGCTGGAAGCCCTGGCCGGCTGGCTGCCGCTCCACGCAGGCACCCTGCGGCACGCGCCCGGCCTGCGCATCGGCTACGCGCCGCAGCGCCCGTTCCTGTTCGCCGGCAGCCTGCGCGACAACCTGCGCATGGCCAAGCCCGGCGCCCGCGATGCGGAACTGGAACAGGCGGCCGAGGCCGCGCAGGTGCTGCGCTTCGCATCGCGCCTGCCGGAGGGCCTGGACACGGTGATCGGCGAACGCGGCTTCGGACTGTCCGGCGGCGAGGCGCGGCGGGTGGCGCTGGCGCGCGTGTTCCTGCGCGATCCCGACCTGCTGCTGCTCGACGAGCCCACCGCCTTCCTCGACCCCGACACCGAAGCCGCGGTGCTGCAGGCGATCCGGACGTTCGCGCGCGGCCGCTGCGTGCTGATGGCGACCCACAGCCCGGCCGCACAGGCGGCGATGATGCAGGTCTGGCACGTGCACGACGGTCGCATGCGTACGCAAGGAGGCATGCCGTGAGCCTGCATCGGCATGACGATGCAACGTCGCTGCACGACGTGCTGGCGAGGCATCGTCCGCGCATCACGCTGGCCGTGGTCCTGCTCTTGCTGACGCTGCTGGCGGGCACCGCACTGCTGGGGCTGTCCGGACACTTCCTCACCGCGGCGGCCCTGGCCGGCAGCGCCGCGGCCGGCTTCAACTTCTTCGGCCCGTCGGCCGGCATCCGCGCACTGACCTTCGTGCGCATCCTGTCGCGCTATGGCGAGAAGCTGCTGGGCCACGACGTGACCCTGCGCATCGCGCGCGACCTGCGCGCCTGGTTCTTCGCACGCGCGCTGCCGCTGGCGCCGCTGGGGCTGGGCCGGTTCCGCGTCGGCGACCTGATGGCACGGCTGATGGCGGACATCGACGCGATCGACGGCTTGCTGGTGCGCGCCATCGGCCCACTGCTCGCGCTGCTGTCGCTGTGCCTGCTCGCCACGGCGGTGACGCTGGCCGTGCTGCCACTGGCCGGCACCGTGCTGCTGGTCGCGCTGGCAGCGATCGCGGCACTGGCGCCGTGGCTGGCGGCACGCAGTGTCTCCGCCCTCGAAGGCGAGCGGGCGCAGGCCCGCACCCGCCTGCGCGCCACCGTGCAGGAAGGCATCGAAGGCCAGCAGGACCTGGTGGCGATGGACGCGACCGCGGCATGGCTGGCCGCGCTGGATGCGCGCAGCCGCGAGGTCGCGCGCTGGGAGGACCGCCGCAAGCAGCGGCTTGCGCTGGCGACGCTCGCGCATGGGCTGGTCACCGCATTCACGCTGCCAACGATGCTGTGGGTGCTGGTGGCGGCCGTGCAGGCGGAACGCATCGGCGCCGCGGCGGCGGGCGGCCTGTTCTTCATGACCGTCGCCGTGCTGGAAGCCTGCTCCGCCATCGGGCCCGCCTGGCAGGCCTGGCGCGCGGCGACGGTGGCGGCGCAGCGGCTGCAGCAGGTGGTGGATGCACCGGCGGCGCAGGGCGGTGCCGACGGCACGCGGATACCGGCAGCCTGCGGTGCGCTCGAACTGCAGGACATCGTGTTCGCCTGGCCGGGCACCACGCGGCGTGTGCTCGACGGCGCACAGCTGCGCATTGCGCCGGGCGAGCGCGTGCTGGTGGCCGGCGACAGCGGCGAGGGCAAGTCGTCGTTGCTGGCGCTCGTGCTGGGACTGCACGCACCACAGTCCGGTCGAGTGTCTTTCGCCGGCGACGACCTGCGCACCCTGGACGCGGCACGGTGGCACGCCCGCATCGCCTGGCTGCCGCAGGACGCGCCGGTGTTCTCCGGCAGCGTGCGCGAGAACCTGCAGCTCGGCGATCCGGATGCCGACGACGCGCGCTTGTGGCAGGCACTGGCGCATGTGAAGCTGGACACGCGCTTCCGTGATACCGGCCTCGACACGTGGGTCGGCGAGAACGGTGCGACGCTGTCGGCCGGCCAGGCGCGCCGCCTGGCGCTGGCGCGCGCCCTGCTGCGCGATGCGCCACTGTTGCTGCTGGACGAACCGACCGAAGGCCTGGACCAGGACACCGCGGATGCGCTGATGCGCGACATCGCGGCGGCGACCCAAGGGCGCAGCGTGCTGATCATCAGCCACGCGGCGCTGCCGGATGGCGTGGTGGATACGCGCTACCGGCTGGGGGACGGGAAGTTGACCAAAGAATGTGCGTCCCGCTCCTTATAGGAGCGACGCAAGTCGCGACCGTAGCAATGAAGCACTCGCGCGCCATCTGGTGAAAAACTCAACGGAGGCTTCGCTTTCCGATCACCCATGCGTGCTGTCCAGGCCTGCGGTCGCGACTCACGTCGCTCCTACAGAAAGCGGACCCTCAGGCCCGCGCTTCGGCCAGGGCGTCCAGGCGCTTGCGGTTGAGCAGACGCACGTGGTGCGGGTCGTCGGTGGCGATGCTGCCTTCCTGGCGCAGGCGGGTGAAGCTGCGGCTGACGGTTTCCACGGTCAGGCCCAGGTAATCGGCGATGTCGGTGCGCGTCATCGGCAGGATGACTTCGGTGTCGTCCTGGCCCTGGCGACGACGGCGCTGCGCCATGTCGACCAGGAAGCCGGCCAGCCGCTCCATCGGATTCAGGCGGGCCAGCGCCATCAGGTTGCCGCGGGTGGCGTCCAGCTCGACGCAGGCGCGTTCCAGCAGTTCGCGCTCCAGTTGCGGGTGGTCGTGGCACAGGCCGCGCATGTCGGCCATCGAGAACTCGCACAGGGTGCTGTCGGTGATGGCTTCGATGGTGTGCTTGTAGTGCGAGGTGCCCGAAAAACCGATGAAGTCGCCCGGCATCAGGAAGCCGGCCACCAGCCGGCGCCCGTCGGGCAGCAGGCGGATGCGGCGCAGCGCGCCCTTGGTCACCGTGAACACGCCGCGCCGGGCTTCGCCTTCGCGTACCAGCGGTTCGCCGGCCACCAGACGGACATCGTCGGCCAGCGCTTCCATCGCATGCGCCTTCTCCACCGGCAGGGCGGCGCACACGGCCAGGTGCCGGACCAGGCAGCCGCTGCAGCCGCGCGCGACCTGGCACACCACGCCATCGCCGGGCGCGGCGGGCACCGGGGTGTCGTTAAGGCGGAGGATGCGAAGGCTCATGGCGTCGGCTACGTGGGTCTTCGGGGGCCATGATACGCCCCCGCGTCACGTATTTACCGGCTGCGACAATCGGTCGCGGACCCGGGGCTTTCAGGCGCCGTTCCCCCATTCAGGCCCGGATTCGGTTACAGTGCGCGCCGCTTGCCTGCGGCCGTTCGTTTCCCCGATGGTCCGCCGGCGCCGGGAATCCGCTCTGGTTTCCCGCGCCCGCCCCGCTCCGACTTCTTTCGTTGCGCAAGCTCGGTCGCGCCGTTTTGGCGCCGCCGCACCCCTTCTCGCAGCGCGGTTTCAGGGAACGCTTCGAGTCACGGCCAGTCCCGCATTCCGCGTGCATGCGCCGCCACACCCGCGTGTGGCGACTGCGCACGCGTCCGGTCGGCCGCCATTGGAGCCTTACCCATGACGTTTGAAACCCTTGGCCTTGCGCCCGCCCTGCTGCGCGCGCTGGACGAACAGGGCTACACCCAGCCCACCCCCATCCAGGAACAGGCCATTCCGCTGGCCCTGGAGGGCCACGACCTGCTGGCCGGCGCACAGACCGGCACCGGCAAGACCGCCGCCTTCGGCCTGCCGCTGATCCAGTACCTGGCCACCACCCCGCAGGAAGTCCAGCGCGGCGCCCCGCGCAGGCCGCGCGCCCTGGTGCTGACGCCGACCCGCGAACTGGCCGTGCAGGTGCACGACAGCCTGCGGGGCTACGGCAAGTACCTGCGCATCCCCAGCACCACCATCTACGGCGGCGTCGGCATGGGCAACCAGCTGGATGCGCTGCGCCGTGGCGTGGACCTGGTGATCGCCTGCCCGGGCCGCCTGATCGACCACCTTGAGCGCCGCAGCGTGGACCTGTCTGGCATCGAGATCCTGGTGCTGGACGAAGCCGACCGCATGCTCGACATGGGCTTCCTGCCCTCGATCAAGCGCATCCTGGCCAAGCTGCCCAAGCAGAACCGCCAGACCATGCTGTTCTCGGCGACTTTCGCCGACCCGATCCGCGAGCTGGCGCTGGAGTTCATGCGCGAGCCGAAGCAGATCCAGGTGACCCCGCGCAACACCGTGGCCGAGACCATCACCCACCGCGTGCACCCGGTGGACGGCAGCCGCAAGCGCGACCTGCTGCTGCACCTGCTGGCGCAGGACAGCCGCCTGCAGACGCTGGTGTTCGCCCGTACCAAGCACGGCAGCGACAAGCTGGCGACGTTCCTGGAGAAGAGCGGTATCAAGACCGCGGCGATCCATGGCAACAAGTCGCAGGGCGCCCGCCAGCGCGCGCTCAGCGACTTCAAGGCCGGCCGCATCAACGTGCTGGTCGCCACCGACATCGCCGCGCGCGGCATCGACATCGACCAGCTGCCGCAGGTGATCAACTTCGACCTGCCGATGGTGGCCGAGGACTACGTGCACCGCATCGGCCGCACCGGCCGCAACGGCTCGACCGGCCAGGCGATCTCGCTGGTGGCGCAGGACGAAGCCAAGTACCTGCGCGCCATCGTCCGCCTGCTCAACCGCGACATGGACCTGCGCGACGTGCCCGGCTTCGAGCCGCAGACGCCGATCCGCTGGGGCAACAGCGCGCCGGGCAAGGCCGAGCTGCCGGGCGGCGAGCGCACCCCGCGCCGCAACGGCCCGCAGAAGCACGCGCGCCGTCCGCACGGCGACGCACCGCGGCATGCGCACGCCGGGCCGAAGAAGCACGGCGGCCAGCGCCGTGACGGCGGCCGTTCCGGCGGTGCCCGCCAGGGCCAGTCGCGCCCGGCCCGCTAAGCTGTCCCGTGCGCGCGGCACCTGTGCAGGTGCCGCGCGCCTCCCCGCTCCAGGAACCGCCGCATGGACATCTTCAAGGTCTTCACCGTCGAAGCCGCCCACCGCCTGCCGCACGTACCGGAAGGCCACAAGTGCGCGCGCCTGCACGGGCATTCGTTCCGCATCGAGCTGCATCTGTCCGGCCCGGTCGATCCGCAGGCCGGCTGGGTGATGGACTTCGCCGACGTGAAGGCGGCCTTCAAGCCCATCTACGAGCGGCTGGACCACCACTACCTCAACGACATCCCCGGCCTGGAAAACCCCACCAGCGAGCAGTTGGCGAAGTGGATCTGGGACCAGGCCAAGCCGCTGCTGCCGTTGCTGAGCGCCATCGTGGTGCACGAAACCTGCACCTCCGGCTGCCGCTATACCGGCCCCTGAGAGGGATGGAACCGGTTTCATACCACCTCTTACAAGCGTTTGATTTGTAACGGCTCCTGACCGTTCGTCGGATTTCCATACGGCGGTTATTGCATTGCAACATCGGCCCGCCTATGCTGCGACGCAACAAACGGGATTCCCCTTTCAGGAGCACGCCATGAACGCGCAATTCAACGAAAGCTTCAGCCAGTTCACGCACCAGTTCGCTGCGGCCGCCTCGCGCGCCAACCGCCTGGCCCTGGAAAGCGCCGAAACCGTGTTCGGCGTGCAGCTGAAGACGTTCGAGAAGAACATCGACGCCACCACCGCCTTCTTCGGCGAGCTGGCCGAGACCCGCGACCTCGACGGCTACAAGAACCTGTGGCCGAAGGGCCTGCAGGTGGCCAAGGACAACGCCGAGCGCGTCGTCGCCGCCAGCCAGGAAGTGTTCGGCCTGAGCCTCAAGACCGGCGAAGCCTTCGGCCAGCTGGTGAAGAGCCAGTTCGAGAGCGCGACCGACAGCGTCCAGGCCTCGGTGGCCAAGGCGACCAAGGCCGCGAAGGCCAAGTAAGCGCGCTTCAACCAAGCCCGCTTCAACCGGTTATTGCGCGGCCCTCCCCTCCCTCCGCGCAAACCCGACCCGGCAGCCCCCACGCTGCCGGGTTTTTTATTGCCCGCAGTTTTCCTGTACGAGGACCTTCGGACCCTGCTACAGGGGAATCGCGAGGTGCCGGCTGAGTTGTCCGGCGTCGATGTCCGGCGCATGCGGCAACCGTCCCCAGCACGGCACCGGCATGCGCGCCGAGAGCAGGGCGAAGTTCTCGTCGCGACGCGCCATCGCCGGATCGACTTCGTTGGCGATCCAGCCCACCAGGCGTGCGCCGTCTTCCTGGATGGCACGCGCGCTGAGCCGCGCATGGTTGATGCAGCCCAGCCGCATGCCCACCACCAGCACCACCGGCAGACGCAGTTCCTGCACGAGGTGGCGCTGGTCGAGGGTGGCGGTCAGCGGGGCGGCCCAGCCGCCGACGCCTTCCACCAGCACCATGTCGGCCAGGGGATGCAGGCGCTCGAAGGCGGACACCAGGACACCCAGTTGCACATCCACGCCGGCATCGCGCGCGGCGATCTCCGGCGCCAGCGGGGCGGGCAGCGCGTAGGGATTGACGTCATCGTAGGGCGGCCACGGATCGCTGGCCGCCTGCAGGGCCAACGCATCCTCGTTGCGCCACCCTTCGGGCGCGCGTTCGCAGCCGCTGGCGACGGGCTTCATGCCCACGGCGCGCCTTCCGTGCGCGCGGAACGCATGCAGCAGGGCCGCGCTCACCACGGTCTTGCCTACTCCCGTGTCCGTTCCGGTGACGAAAAGCCTGTCCACGGCCCGCTCCATCACGCGTCCGGGACCATTTCGCTACCGTCGCGCGCCGCCGTCGCGACGCATGGGGCCTGTGTACTCATGCGAGGAATGATAGCGGGCCCTCACCGGACGCGCGGAGTAGAATCGATGGCATGTCATTCGCCCATCAGACGCTCACCGGTAGCAAGCCGGAACAATACGCACAGCTCGCCGACCAGGCCCGCGCCCTGTTGGCCGGCGAACCGGACCGGATCGCCAACGCCGCCAACCTGGCTGCGCTGATCTACCACGCCCTGCCCGACTTCAACTGGGTGGGCTTCTACTTCTTCGATGGCCGGGAATTGGTGGTCGGTCCGTTCCAAGGCTTACCAGCCTGCGTGCGGATCCCGTTGGACAAGGGGGTCTGCGGAGCCGCCGCACGCACCCGCCAGACCCAGCGCGTGGACGACGTGGACGCCTTCCCGGGCCACATCGCCTGCGATTCCGCCTCGCGCTCGGAACTGGTGGTCCCGCTGGTGAAGGGGGATGACCTGGTCGGCGTGCTCGACCTCGACAGCCCGCGCCTGGCGCGCTTCGATGCCGACGACCAGGCGGGCATGGAACGCATCGCCGCCATTTTTCTGGATTCGTTGACATGACAGGCACCAAGCTGCGCAACATCGGCCCCAAATCCGCCGCCTGGCTCCGCCAGGTCGGCCTGCGCACGCAGGAGGATCTGGAGTCGGTAGGCGCGGTGGAGGCCTTCATCCGGGTCAAGCGGGCGGGGTTCCGCCCCAGCCTCAATCTGCTCTATGCACTGGAAGGCGCCCTGCTGGACTGCCATTGGCAGCAGTTGCCGGAGGCCCGTCGGGGCGAACTGCTGGTGGCCTACGATGCGGCCGCCGCGCTGCTGCCCCCGCCGCGCGGCCGCCCGGCCGCCGGACCGGTGACCACGACCCACACCGAGCAGGAAGAGGACGCAGGTCCCTCGCTGAACCTGTTCGACTCGCGCGGCGACGACTGACGCCGGCAAGCATCGCGAACCTTTGTAGGAGCGCCCCATGGGCGCGATGCCTTTCGCGCAGCACCCGGCGCAGAAACATCGCGAGCCGGCCTGCTTCTGCAACGGGACATGCCGGGCAAAAGCATCGCGGGCATGGCCCGCTCCTACAATGGATTTCCTGCCAGGAAATGCCCCTTGGGCACGATGGGCGCACGCTTCCCGTATACTGCGCGCGCTTTCAGGTGACCCGTGCCTCGTGCCGGGTTGAAACGGGAAGCCGGTGACCCGCGCAGGCGGCATGCCGGCGCTGCCCCCGCAACGGTAGGCGAAGAAAGCCGCGGCATCGGCCACTGTGCGTCCACGACGCATGGGAAGGCGCCCCGGCGGAGTGCCCTGCACTCGCTCGCAAGCCCGGAGACCGGCCCGGAAGTCCACTGGTTGCGATGCGGAGGGCGTCGCGGCGTGCCGCGCCGCTTCGCCTGCGCTGTCCGCTCCGCATTCCTTTCCATCGCGACTCCACGCCGAACAATGCGCGCGGGGCGCGCGATGGAGCAGTTCCGATGCAGAGCCGTACCTTTTCCTCCCCTTCCCTACTGGCCCTCGCGGTCGCGATGGCGCTGCCATTCGCGGCCCAGGCGCAGGAAGCCACCGATCTCGACGAGGTCGTCGTCTCCGGCACGCGTACCGAGGTCGCCGTCGAAGACAGCCTGGTGCCTGCGCAGGTGATCGGCCGCGACGCGATCCAGCGCAGCCAGGCGCGCTCGCTGGGCGAGCTGCTGCAGGGCCGCGCGGGCATCTCGATCGCCAACCAGGGCGGCGCCGGCAAGATCACCACGCTCAACCTGCGCGGCGCCGAATCCGATCACGTGCTGGTGCTGGTGGACGGCGTGCGCATGGGCTCGGCGACCGCCGGCCTGCCGGCGCTGCAGGACCTGCCGATCGACCAGATCGACCGCGTCGAGATCGTCCGCGGTCCGCGCTCGAGCCTGTGGGGCTCGGAAGCGATCGGCGGCGTGATCCAGGTGTTCACCCGTCGCAACACCGGCAAGGTGCGTCCGAACGTCCGCATCGGCGTGGGCAGCGACAGCACCCGCGAAGCCAGTGCCGGCATCGGCGGCGGCGTCGGGCGCGGCTGGTTCGGCGCCGATGTGGCGTACACGCGCACCGACGGCTTCAACGCCTGTCGCGGCACCGGCGGGGATGCCGCGAACCCGTTCGGTGCCGGCTGCTTCACGGACGAACCCGACCGCGACGGCTACCGCAACACCTCGGCCACCCTGCGCGGTGGCTATTCCTTCACCGATACGCTGGCATTGGAAGCCAACGCGCTGCGCGCCGAGGGCAAGAGCGAGTTCGACGGCAGCTTCACCAACCGCTCCGAGACCGTGCAGCAGGTGCTGGGCACCAAGCTGCGTTACACGCCCAGCGACAAGGTCAACCTGCTGCTGAGCCTGGGCCGCAACCACGACAAGTCCGACGACTTCCACGACGACGTGCAGTCCGGCTATTTCCAGACGCGACGCTACGTGGCCTCGGCGCAGGGCGACTTCACCGTGGCCGCCAACCAGCTGCTGACTGCGGGCATCGACTGGCAGGACGATCGGGTGGAAAGCACCACCCTGTTCGCCGTCACCCGGCGCGACAACCTGGCCGGCTTCGTCGAGTACCAGGGCCGTCTCGGCGCGCACCAGCTGCAGGCCAGCATCCGCAACGACGACAACGAGCAGTTCGGCAACCACACCACCGGCAGCCTGGGCTACGGGTTCGGTTTCGGCAACGGGTTGAAGCTGACCGCGAGCGTGGCCACCGGCTTCAAGGCGCCGAGCTTCAACGACCTGTATTACCCCTTTTTCGGCAACCCGGATCTGAAGCCGGAAGAATCCGAGAGCGTCAACCTGGGCATCGCGCAGTACGCGGATACCTGGAACTGGACGTTCAACGTCTACCAGAACAAGGTGGACCAGCTGATCTCCTACGATTCTCAGATCTTCCTGCCCAACAACATCGACGAGGCGCGCATCCGCGGCGCCGAGTTCACCGTCGACTTCACGCTGGCCGGCTTCGACATCGCCACCCAGCTGAGCCACACCGATCCGCGCAACCGTTCGGCCGGCCCCAACCACGACAACCTGCTGGCCCGTCGTCCGCGCAACACCGCGCGCATCGACGTGGACCGCGCGTTCGGCGACTTCCGCACCGGTCTGACGTTCAACGCCGCGGGCGAGCGTTACGACAACCTGGCCAATACCGATCGACTGGGCGGCTACAGCACGCTGGACCTGCGACTGGAGTACGCCATCGCGCCGGCATGGACGCTGCAGGCGAAGGTGGGCAACGTGTTCGACCGCGACTACGAAACCGTCGCCTGGTACAACCAGGCCGGGCGCACCTATGGTCTGAGCCTGCGCTACCAGCCGCAGGACTGACGTGGATGCCGGTGACCCGCCTCCCGCGGGTCATCGGCGCGCGCCCTCAATGCAGCATGCCGTGCCGATGCGAGCCCAGTGAAACGACAGGCTCGCCGCGTACCGCCCGCAGCGTGTGCACGAGCTGGTGATACGTGGATGCCAGCTGAGCGAACAGGTCCGCATAGGCGCTGCGCCCGCTGTCGGCCACGCCCTGGTAGGCGCCGCGCCCCAGGTCGATGAAGTACTCCACGCTGACGCGGCGCCGCTGCGCCAAGGCAGGGAACAGGCCTGCGATCAGCAGACAGCGGTCGCCGACATCACGCAAGGCATCGGTGCGTGCGCTGCCCACGCGCAGCTGCGCCTCCAACCATTCCAGCGCCTGCGTACGCGCCAGCAAGTGTCCGTCGCGCTGGTGCCGCAGCAGCACGAACACAAGATAGCTCTCCTGCGCTTCGTCCAGCGACTGTCCGCAGCGCGTGCAGGCCTCGCGTACCAACGACTGCCACAGCTCGGCCGCTGCACCCTGTCGAATCGTATCCATCGTCTGCCTCCCCTCGGGTCGACGACGCCGAGACTATCGCCGAAGCGCAGGACGCGCTGGCAGGCGCGCGCAGCGAGTGCCAACAGGCAGCGGCCACGTGCACAACGGCCTCGTGACCGACGTCAAACGACGGTGTCGAACAGCCCTGGCTGGGTGGCGACCTCGTCGCGATCACGGAAGCCGGACAGGCCCACGCCGACCAGCCGGTAGCGCGTCGAGGCCGGCAGGTCCACGCGTTCGCGCAGGGCCAGCGCGATATCGACGAACTCCTGTGCCGATGCCGGCGGCGCTTCGGGGGTGAAACTGCGGGTCAGGATGCGGAACTGCGCGGTCTTCAGCTTCAGTACCACCGTGCGGCCCACGCGCTCGGTCTTGCGGCTGGCCTGCCAGGCCTTCTCCGCGATGCGGACGATATGCGGTTCCAGTTCCGACAGCGGCAGGTCGGTCGCGAAGGTGTCTTCGGAGGAGATGGACTGCACCGGCTGGTCGGGTTCGACAGGCCGCTCGTCGATGCCGCGCGCGCGCCGGTACAGGCTGCCACCGAAGCTGCCAAAGCGCTGCTCCAGATCGCGCTGGTCGAAGATGCGCAGGTCGCGTACGGTGTGGATGCCGGCCGCATTCAACTTGCCCTGCATCACCTTGCCCACGCCCGGAATGCGCTCCACCGGCAGCGGTGTGAGGAAAGCCTCCACCTGGTGTGGCCGCAGCACGAACTGCCCATCAGGCTTGCGCCAGTCCGACGCGATCTTGGCCAGGAACTTGTTGGGCGCCACGCCGGCCGAGGCGGTGAGCCGCGTCTCTTCGCGGATCTGCGCGCGGATGGTTTCGGCCACGGCGGTGGCCGTCGGCAGGTCGGACTTCGGCGCGGTGACGTCCAGATAGGCTTCGTCCAGCGACAGCGGTTCGACCAGGTCGGTATGACGCAGGAAGATCTCGCGCACCTGTCGCGACACCGCCTTGTAGCGTGCGAAGTCCGGCGGCACGAACACCGCCTGCGGACACAGCCGCTCCGCGCGCACGGCCGGCATTGCCGAGCGCACGCCGAACACGCGCGCTTCGTAGGATGCCGCGCACACCACCGAACGTTCGCCGCGCCAGGCCACCACCACCGGCCGTCCGCGCAGCGACGGATCGTCGCGCTGCTCCACCGACGCGTAGAACGCGTCCATGTCGATGTGGATGATCTTGCGCATCACGCGATGATATCGGCCGCCGTACGCGATCGCATGGAGGCTTTCCGATCCGATGCGCATGCGCGTGCAGAATGCGGGCAGGCTTCGCCAAACCCTTGCCGCAATTGGGTTATGGCGATGGTACGCCGGCGTATGGAAAAACCCGCGTTGATCTGCATCAAGACAAGCGTATGCACATGTGTGCATTATTTGTGCTTCGCAGAACGGACCCCGCCATGAACGCCCCCGCCTCCTTCTCCCGCGAACAGCTGCTGGCCAGCGCGCGCGGCGAACTGTTCGGCCCCGACAGTGGCCGCCTCCCGAACGACCCGATGCTGATGTTCGACCGCATCACCGAGATCCGCCAGGACGGGGGCGCGCACGGCAAGGGCATGGTGCGTGCGGAACTGGATATCCACCCGGACCTGTGGTTCTTCAAGTGCCACTTCATCGGCGATCCGGTGATGCCCGGCTGCCTGGGCCTGGATGCGATGTGGCAGCTGACCGGCTTCTTCCTGACCTGGATCGGCGCGCCGGGCCGCGGCCGCGCGCTCGGTTCCGGCGAAGTGAAGTTCACCGGCCAGGTGTTGCCCACCGCCAAGCGCGTCAGCTACGAGATCGACATCAGCCGCGTGGTCAACCGCAAGCTGGTGCTGGCCGTGGCCGACGGCCGCATGCTCGTGGACGGCCGCGAGATCTACACCGCGCGGGATCTGCGCGTGGGCCTGTTCACCTCGACGGAGAGCTTCTGATGCGTCGCGTCGTCATCACCGGCCTGGGCATCACCTCCTGCCTGGGCAACGATGCGGATACCGTGTCGGCCGCGCTGCGTGAAGGCCGTTCGGGCATCCGCCATATCCCGCAGTACGCCGAACTCGGCTTCCGCAGCCAGGTGGGCGGCGCGCCGGAGATCGACCTTGAGGCGCAGATCGACCGCAAGCAGAAGCGCTTCATGGGCGATGCCGCCGCGTTCGCGCACATCGCCCTGCGCGATGCGATCGCCGATGCCGGCCTGGACGAGGCGCTGGTCAGCCAGCCGCGCACCGGCCTGATCGCCGGTTCCGGTGGCGGTTCGGCGGAATGGCAGATCGAAGCCGCCGATCTGCTGCGCAGCCGGGGCATCCGAAAGGTCGGGCCGTACATGGTCCCGCGCACGATGTGCTCGACCGTGTCCGCCACGCTGGCCACCGCGTTCAAGATCAAGGGCGTGAGCTATTCGATCTCCGCCGCCTGCGCGACCTCCGCGCACTGCATCGGCGCGGCCGCGGACATGATCCGCGCCGGCCGCCAGGACATCATGTTCGCCGGTGGCGGTGAAGAGCTGCACTGGGCGCTGACGATGATGTTCGACGCCATGGGCGCGCTGTCCAGCAAGCGCAACGACGATCCGACCCATGCCTCGCGTCCTTACGATGCGGACCGCGACGGCTTCGTCATCGCCGGCGGCGGCGGCATGCTGGTGCTCGAGGACTACGACCACGCGGTGAAGCGCGGCGCGCACATCCATGCCGAACTGCTGGGCTACGGCGTGACCTCCGATGGCGCCGACATGGTGGCGCCGTCCGGTGAAGGCGCCGTGCGCTGCATGCGGATGGCGCTGGAAGGCGTCTCCCGGCCCCTGGACTACCTCAACACCCACGGTACCTCCACCCCGCTGGGCGACATCATCGAACTCGAGGCGATCCGCACCGCGCTCGCCGACACGCTGCCGCCGATCTCCTCCACCAAGGCGTTGTCCGGCCACTCGCTGGGCGCTGCCAGCGTGCATGAGGCGATCTACTGCCTGCTGATGATGCGCGATGGCTTCATCGCAGGGTCGGCCAACATCGAGACGCTGGACGAAGGCGCGGCGGGCTTCCCCATCGTGCAGGCCAGCCGCGACGCCACGCTCGACACGGTGATGTCCAACAGCTTCGGTTTCGGCGGCACCAACGCCAGCCTGGTGTTCGGCCGCGTCTGAGTGAGGTTCAGCGCGCGTCCACCGCGCGCCGCCCCAGCGCGGGATCGTCGGTGAAGAAGCCGCCGATCCCCAGCGCAAGATAGACGCGGATCTCGACAAGCGCTCCCGCCTCGTTGCGCGTGCGCGGGTCGCCGCCTTCCTGCAGGGCGGCGGGCAGGAAGTGATTCTCCGGCCGGAAGGTATATGGCCACACCTGAAGGCCCGCCCTGCGCGCATCCGCCATCAATGGCGTCGGCGCCCCCAGTGCGCCGTCCTCCGTCACCGGGATCAGCTGACGCGTCCACGGCCCGATGATGTCGGCATAGCCGGCGATGTCCTGCAACCCCTCGGGCGTCGTCAGGTCTGCGTAGCGTGTCGGCTTTCCCGCCGCCAGCGCATCGCCCGGCTGCGTGTCCGCCGGACCCAGCAACTGCAGCAGGCGGATGTTCCGGTGCGAAGGCCCAAGGTGCTTGCGCAGCTCGCGCAGGTTCGCCTGTTCGAACGACTGGATCACCACCGGCACTTCGCGCGTATACGCGTGCCCCGCCAGTGCCTGCAGCAGGCGTTCCTCCATCGGCAGGCTGATGCGCTGGAAGTGGCTGGGATGCTTGATCTCGGGAATCAGGCCTATCCTGCGACCGGTGCGCGCGGCGTGCTCCGACGCCAGCGCGATGATCTCGTCCAGCGTCGCGATTTCATATCGACCGTCGTGTGCCGTGCCACGCAGTCCGGGCAATCGCTCGCGTGCGCGCAGGGTCTTCAACTCGGCCAGGGTGAAGTCTTCGGTGAACCAGCCTTCGAACGCCTCCCCATCGATCACCTGCCGGCGCTTGCGGGCGGCGAAATCCGGCCGCTGCGCGACATCGGTGGTGCCGCCGATCTCGTTCTCGTGCCGCGCGACCAGCACGCCGTCGCGGGTGGCGACCAGATCCGGCTCGATAAAGTCCGCACCGTCCTCGATGGCGCGCGCATAGGCCGCCAGCGTGTGCTCCGGCAGCACCGCGCTCGCGCCCCGGTGCGCGATCACGACGGGGCGCCCCGGCGCCTCACCGGCGATGGCAGGTATGAGAGGCGCGACCACCATCAGGAGCGGCAGCAACGTGCGGAACGGCATCGAGTGGTCCTCATGGTGTCAGCATGCCACGGGCGCGGTGCCACCCGGAAAGCACAAAGCCCGGCAGGGCCGGGCTTTGGTGCAACGCGGGAGGAGAGAGGTGCCTCGTTGCGGAGAGGATTGTGCAGGCCGCGTGTTACAGGCGGGAGACAGGCGTCACCGGCGCGTCATGACGACAGCGCCAGCCCCCCTGCCGTCGGTGCCGCATCGCCGCTTGACAAACATTACATGTAAGCAATAGCTTTCATTTCATGACAGCCACCCGTCCCGCGATCAAGGCCTCCACGTTGCATGTCCGCAACTACCGGGAGCGCATGCGCGAGCAGGGCCTGGTGAAGAAGGACGTGTGGATCCGACCCGAGTACGCCGAAGAGCTGGCCGCCATCGAGAAATCGATGCGCGACGCCGAGCGCGACGCTGGCATCCCTTACCTGCCGACCCAGCCCGCCGAAGCCGGCTGGACCGTCGCCGCCATCCGCCATGCCCTGCAGCAAGCCAGCACCGTGCGCGACGGCCGGATCAGCCTGGAGACCATCGAGGGCGCGGAGCCCAGTCTGCATCTGGTGATGCACGAGTACGGCGACCTGTCGGTGTTCCTTGCCGTGGGCGGCGAGCAGATCCTGGTGGAGGCCTACCTGTGGCCGGTCGAGGACGTCACCGACGTGGCGGCGTTCAACGCCCACGTGCTCAGCACCCACGTGCTGCTGCCTCTCTCGACGATCGGTTTGCAGCGTATAGGCGGCGTGGCGGGCTACACCATGTTCGGCGCGCTGGATACGCACTCAAGCCTCGCCAATGTGATGTTCGAGATCGAGACGCTGGCCGAGAACGTCATCAGCGCCACAGAGGCCTATCGCCCCTTCCTGCGGACGGCTACGCGGAGGAAGGCCTGATGCCCGACACGCTGAAGACCCTGTTCAAGCGCATCCAGGAAGGCATGGAAGGCGTCGCCGATGCGGTACTGGGCGACCGTGCCGAACGCTTGCTGGACGAGGAGATCCGCGCCATCGACGACGCCCTGCACGGCGCACGCGGCGAGCATGCGGCGGCGAAGGCGCGGCGCGTGGCCAACGAGCAGCACCAGGCCGCCATCACCGCCCGCATCGGCGAAGCGGAGGCCCGGGTGGAAACCGCGCTGAAGCAGGGACGCGCGACGCTGGCGCGTACGGCCGCGGACCAGGTCGTCCACCTGGAGGCCGAACGCAGCCAGCGGATGCACGAGGGGCACGTGCTGGGCACGCAGGAGCGCCAGTTCGCGCACGTGGTCGAACAGCTCGAGGGCCGTCTGCGCCGACTGAAACACCAGTTGGATATCCTGCGCGCATCCAACCGCCTGCAGCGCGCACAGGCAACGGTGGCGCGGCGCCAGCCCGGCGATGCACTGTATCCGGAACCCGCGTTCGCCTCCGCGGCGCGCATGAAACAACGCCGTGCGCCCATTGAGGGGACAGGCGTCACGGGCCAGCGCAAGCACCGCAAGACCGCCGACGATCCGGCACAGGCCGTGCTGGACCGCGCACGCAAACGCATCACATCGTCCGCGCGCAAGCGCTGAATCTGGGGGAGCCACGATGACCGAGTTCCTGAACACCGTCCTGACCTTTCCCACGCTGGTGTACAGCGTGCTGCTCGCGTTCTGCACGGTGTACTGGTTGCTGGCGGCCACGGGCATTGTCGATTTCGACGCGGTCGATGGCTGGCTGACCACCGACGGCGACACGGCCGAACCCAACGTGGTGGCCGGCATGGTGGCCAGGCTTGGCCTGTCCGGCGTGCCGATGATGCTGGTCCTGACGGTCCTGTCCTTCTTCGGCTGGCTGATCACCTACTTCGCGCACCTGTTCCTGTTGCAGCACCTGCCGGATGGCCTGCGCTGGATCGCCGGTGCAGGCACGCTGATCGTCGCACTGCTGCCCGGCGCGCTGGTGACGTCGCTGCTGCTGCGCCCGCTGGCCGCCGTGATCGCACGCCTGCGCCCCCCGGTGCCGCCGTCCGTGCTCGGTCGCGCCGGCGCGGTGATCTCGCCGTACGCCGATGCCGACACGGGGCGCGCCCAGTTCGACGACGGCGGCGCCGGCCTGATCCTGCAGGTCCGCACGCTGCCGGGCGAACGGCTGGCGCGCGGCGACCGCGTCGTGCTGATCGAGCACCTGGAGTCCGACAACACCTACCGCGTCATGTCCGAAACCACCTTCCACCAGCAGTAAGCACCCGCGCCGTCTACAAGGAGTTCCGCAATGAGCACTGCATCGATCCTTCCCTTCGTCATCGGCCTCGGCGTCCTGCTGGTGCTGGGACTGGGCTTCATCGGCATCTTCAAGGCCTTCTACAAGAAGGTCGAACAGGGCACGGCCCTCATCGTCAACGACATGAGCTCGCAGCCCAAGGTGCATTTCACCGGCGCACTGATCATCCCCGTGCTGTACAAGGCCGAGCTGATGAAGATCAGCCTGATCACCCTGCAGGTCGACCGTCGCGGCAAGGAAGGCCTGGTCTGCAAGGACAACATGCGCGCGGACATCGCGGTGGCGTTCTACCTGCGCGTCAACGAGACCCCTGGCGACGTGCTGCGCGTGGCCAAGGCGATCGGCGCCGACCGCGCCTCGGACAAGCACGCGGTGGACGAACTGTTCAACGCCAAGTTCTCCGAGGCGCTGAAGACAGTCGGCAAGAAGTTCGACTTCACCGAGCTGTTCGACAAGCGCCAGGAGTTCCGCGACGAGATCGTCGCCGTCATCGGCCAGGACCTCAACGGCTACGTGCTGGAGGACGTCGCCATCGACTACCTGGAGCAGACGCCCAAGCACCTGCTCGACCCCAGCAACATCCTGGACGCCGAAGGCATCCGCAAGATCACCGAGCTGACCGCGCGCCAGAACGTGCAGACCAACGAGCTGGAGCAGAACGAGAAGCTCGCCATCACCAAGAAGAACACCGAAGCCCGCGAGGCGCTGCTGGCGCTGGAACGCCAGCAGGCCGAGGCCGAAGCGCGCCAGCAGCGCGAGGTCGAGACCGTGCGCGCCCGCGAGGCGGCCGAAACCGCCAAGGTGATCGAAGAGCAGCGCCAGGTGTCCGAGCGCGCGCGCCTGGAGACCGAAGAGCAGATCAAGATCCGCGAGCAGGAACAGCTGCGCCAGGTGGAAGTCGCCGAGCAGAACCGTCGCCGCGCCGTCGCCATCGAGCTCGAGCGCGTGGCCCGCGCCGAGCAGCTGGAACGCGTCAACACCGAGAAGGAAGTGCAGATGCAGGAAGTCGACCGCGACAAGGTGGTCGAGCAGGGCCGCATGGAAGTGGCGAACGTCGTGCGCGAGCGGACCCAGATCGAGCAGACCGTCGCCGTGGCCGAAGAGAAGATCAAGGAGACCCGCGAGGTCGCCGAGGCCGACCGTGCCAAGCAGGTGACCGTGCTGGCAGCGGAGGCAGCTGCCCAGGAGACGCTGGTCAAGGACGTGAAGGCCGCCGAAGCGGCAGAACAAGCCGCGCGCCACCGCGCCGTCGAGATGACCGTGCTGGCCGAGGCGGAACTGCAGGCCGCCGGCAAGCAGGCCGAAGCCAAGCGCGTGCTGGCCGACGGCGTGCGCGCCGAAAGCGCCGCGCCCGGCCTGGCCGAAGCGCAGGTACGGGAAGCCAACGCCGTGGCCATGGAGAAGACCGGCCTGGCCGAGGCCCGCGTGCTGGAAGCCAAGGCCGACGCCACCTACAAGCAGGGCAATGCCGACGCGCGCGTGCTGACCGAACGCCTGACCGCCGAAGCCGAAGGCGCGCAGAAGCTGGGCCAGGCCAACGCCAGCGCGACGCAGGCGATGGGCGATGCCGAAGCCAGCAACATCGCCAAGAAGATGTCCGCCGAGGCCGAGGGCCTGACCTCGAAGTTCGATGCGATGGGCAAGATGAGCCCGGATGCGCGCAGCCACGAGGAGTTCCGCATGCTGCTGGAAACCCAGCTGCGCCAGCTGCTGGCGTCGATCGACGCCGGCAAGGCGATCTCGCGCGAGAACGCCGAAGTGCTGGCCGGGGCACTGAAGAACGCCAACATCGAACTGATCGGTGGCGACGGCGGCGTCTTCAACGCACTGACCAAGGGCATCTCGCTGGGCAAGGCGCTGGAAGGCATCGTCGGCGAGAGTCCGATCGCCTCGCAGCTGCTGGGACGCCTGGCGGGCAGCGGCCTGCCCGCACCCGGTAGGCCGGCGGAAGCCACCGACGCCTGACGTCCTGTGCCTGAGCCGGGCCGGCGACGATGTGCGCCGGCCCTGATTTCCGCATCGACCGCCCAGGACGGGCGAGGATGAGGTCCGATGTCCGATACGCCGAATACCGATGCTCCCTCCGCCGAGACGCAGGTCGACCAGGCCGTCGCCCAGGGCGGCGCCTACGATGTGCTTCGCCGGCGCCTCGACGAGCAGGGCGCGCGTCTGCGTGCGCTCGTCGAAGCACTGAACACGCGCCGCCTGCAGGAGTTCGGCGACAGCCGCATGGAGGCCATTGGCCGCCTGCGCATACGCACCGAGCACAACTCCGTCGGGCGCGACATCGTGCAGGTCGGCGACCTGCTGCTGTTCGGCTTCAACGTCTACATGGGCCTGAAGGCGACCACCTCGGTCGCCGACGTGTTCGGCATCTACCGGCTGGTGGAGACGGGCGATGGCTACGATGTGGCGCCGGTCGACATCGCGGCGACCTTCCTGGCCGATGATGCGTTCCAGCGCGACTTCAGCGAGCTGTACAGCTATTACAAGGACGCGCGGCTGCTGCAGCTGATCGTCCGTGACGGCCGCCTGCTGATGGCCTTCCAGATCGGCCTGAAGAACACGGACGTGCGGGTGTTCCGCTGGACGCTTACGGCCGAGGGCGAGGTGAACTACCTTGATGCGCGCGGCGAGCGCGACATCGTGCTGCCGCCCCCGTTCGATTTCGAATGGACGCGGGCGACCAAGGACATGGAAGTCAGCGGCCGCCACCCGCACCTGAACATCCTCGACACCCTGTTCGTCGAGACCATCGGCGGCGACCTGACGCTGAAGGTGGAGAACAACACGGAGACCGGCGCGGGCGTCTACAGCGAACCGGTCGAGGACCGCACGCAGTCGCTGGACGACGCGCACATCGAGTTCGCGCGCGTGGGCTCGCTGATCCTGCTCAAGGTGCTGCCGTACCGCGAAAGCACGTGGCGCGGACTGGTCTACAACACGCAGACCGGCAAAGCGACCCGGCTGGATGCCATCGTGCAGGCCTGCATCCAGCTGCCCGAGGACCACGGCATCATCTTCCCGGGCGGCTACTACCTGCAGAACGGCGAACACAAGGCCTTCGACGCCGCCGTGCAGCACATGCAGTACAAGCGCACGATCCGTTCGCCGAACGGCGAAGACGTGATGTACGTCTTCTACGAGCGCGAGACCGGCCAGGCCGCCCTGCTCGTCTACAACCTGGTGCAGCGCCGCCTGCAGCCGCCGGTGCTCGCGCACGGCTATGCGCGCCTGCACGACGGGCGCATGGTGCTGTTCCGCGCCGAGAACGACGACCCCACTCGCGTCCACCCGATGCAGGTATGGCAGACGCCCTTCAGTTCCGACGAGTTCGCTGCAACGCGCCCGGCGGGCACCTCGTTCATGGCGAAGCTCGGCAACGCCGAACTGGTGCGCGCGGTCTCGAACCTGTTCGACCTGGCCCGCGAAATCGAACGACCGGACGTGTCCGCGCAGCGCTACCAGCTGCTGACGCACGGCACGCGACGCCTGTTCGACCTGCACCACTGGATCGACGACGCCCAGTGCGACGGCCTGGCCACGTTGCTGCACGAGATCGCCGGCACCGGCGAATCGGTGCTGGACGAGTACGAGAAGGTGCAGGAAATCCGGCGCCAGTCCGAGACGGCAATGGCACAGGCGCAGCGCGACCACCGTGCCCTGCTCGGCCGGCTGCAGCCGGAGGGATGGAACGGCATCGGCGAGTTCGTCGACGCACTGGGCGCGGTCTCCCGGCTGCGTGGGCACCTGTTGACGCTGCGCGACTTCCGCTACATCGATACCGCCGCCATCGACGCCATGACGGCCGCGCTGCAGGAGGCGCACGAGCGGGTCGGCGCGGCGACCGGGGAGTTCCTCGGCGGCGAGAAGGCACTCGCGCCCTTCCAGCAGCGCCTGATCGAGTTGGATGCACGCGCGCAGAAGGCCGCCAGTGCGCGCGAACTGGCCGACGCCATCGAGGCCATGCAGGGCATGGCCGGCGAACTCGACATGCTGTCCGAGCTGATGGCGACACTGCGGGTGGACGACGCGACCCAGCGAACCCGCGTGGTCGACGCGCTGTCGGCCATCTACGCCCGCCTCAACCAGACCCGCGCACGCGCCACCCAGCGACGCCGCGAGCTCGGCTCCGCCGAAGCCGTCGCCCAGTTCGGCGCGCAGTTCACGCTCTTCAGCCAGGCCGTGAGCAACGCATTGGCGATGGCCACTACGCCGGAGCGTGCCGATGAGCAGCTATCGCGCCTGATGGTGCAGCTGGAGGAACTGGAGAGCCAGTTCGGCGAACACGAACAGTTCCTCAGCGACATCCTGTCCAAGCGCGAGGAGATGCTGGACGCCTTCGAGGCGCACAAGCAGGCGCTGCTCGACGAGCGCCAGCGCAAGGCGCAGTCGGTGCAGGAAGCGGCCAACCGCATCCTGGAGGGCCTCGGTCGGCGTACCGAGCGCTTCACCACGCCGGACGAACTCAACGCCTTCTTCGCCGGCGACGCCCTGATCCTGAAGCTGCGCGAGCTGGCCGGCCGCCTGCGCGAGCTGAAGGACTCGGTGAAGGCCGACGACATCGAGGCGCGGATCAAGGGCGCGCGCGACCAGGCGGTGCGCGCGCTGCGCGACCGCAGCGATCTTTTCGAAGATGGCGGCAATGTCATCCGTCTCGGTCCGCGCCACCGTTTCAGCGTCAACACGCAGCCCTTGGACCTGACGCTGATCCCGCGCGGCGACACGCTGGCCGTGCACCTGACCGGTACCGACTACCTGGAGCCGCTGCAGGAACCGGCACTGGATGCGCTGCGCGCCTACTGGGACGTCAGCCTCGAATCCGAATCGCCCTCGCTCTACCGCGGCGAGTATCTTGCGTGCCGTCTGCTGGACGACGCGCTGGCGGGCGAAGGCGGACTGCGCGTGCAGGCGCTGGAGCAAGCGCTGGCCGATCCCGAAGCGCTCGACAGGATCGTCCGCGAGTACGCCGCGCCGCGTTATCGCGAAGGCTACGAGAAGGGCATCCACGACCACGACGCGGCGGCGATCCTGCGCGCCTTCCTTCCCTTGCGCAATGCCGCGGGCACCTTGCGGCACGCGCCGGCCGCGCGTGCGCTTGCGGTCGCCTGGTGGTGCCGCAGCGACGCGATGCCGCAGGAGGCGATCGACCGCATCCGGGCCTCCCGCGCGATCGATGCCCTGTCGTCGGCGGGCCGCGCCGTGGCGACGCTGCGCGACGAGCTGGCGGCCACGATCTGCGAATGGATGCAGCGCGATGCGCTGCCCTTCGTCACCACCGATGCGACGGCGGCGGCCACGTTCCTGGTGGACACCGTCACCACGGCGACACCGACCTTCCGGTTCACCCACTACGCCGACGCCCTGGCATCCGCGCTCCGCGCGCGCCTGGTCGACGATGCCGGCGGTGCCGTGCTGGCCAGCGCACTGCAACGGCTGGAGGCGAAACCCGCCGCGGCGTGGTCGCTGCTCCGGCAGGCGCTCGAAGCCCTGACCGCCCTGCCCGACCACGCACATCTCGCCGTCTACGTGCCGGAAGCCATCGCGCTGCTACGGCATGGCCCGCACCTGACCCACGTGGTCGAACACGTCACGCTGATGGCCACCGTCGACGGCCTGCTGGGCGAACACGCGCGCATCCGCGAGGGACGCCTGGCGCTGGCGGTGGACGATCTGCCGGCCCGCTTCGCCGCGCACCGCGAACAGTTCCTGCCGGCATGGCAGCAGTACCAGGCATTGCGCGGCGAAGTGGCACAGCGGGAGCGCGCGGCGATGCGCCTGTCCGAGTTCAAGGCGCGTCCGTTGAGCTCCTTCGTGCGCAACCGGCTGATCAACGACGTCTACCTGCCCGTCATCGGCGACAACCTCGCCAAGCAGATGGGCACCGTCGGCGAGAACAAGCGCAGCGACCTGATGGGCCTGCTGATGATGATTTCGCCGCCCGGCTACGGCAAGACCACACTGATGGAATACGTGGCGCACCGGCTGGGGCTGGTCTTCATGAAGGTCAACGGCCCGGCGCTCGGCCACGAGGTGCGTTCGCTGGATCCGGCGCAGGCGCCGGATGCGACCTCGCGGCAGGAGCTGGAGAAGCTCAACCTGGCGCTGGAGATGGGCAACAACGTGATGCTGTACCTGGACGACATCCAGCACACGCATCCGGAGTTCCTGCAGAAGTTCATCTCGCTGTGCGACGGCACGCGCCGCATCGAGGGTGTCTGGCGCGGCAAGACCAAGACCTACGACATGCGCGGGCGCAAGTTCGCGGTGGTGATGGCGGGCAATCCGTACACGGAATCCGGCGAAGTCTTCAAGATCCCGGACATGCTGGCCAACCGCGCCGATATCTACAACCTGGGCGATGTGCTCGGCGGCATGGAAGACGCCTTCCTGCTGAGCTACGTGGAGAACTGTCTGACGTCGAATCCGGTACTGGCCCCGCTCGCCACCCGCGACATGGCCGACCTCTACCTGCTGGTCGACAAGGCGCGCGGAAAAGACGTCAGCACCAACCAGCTCTCGCATGCCTACAGCGGCGCGGAGATCGGCGAGATCGTCGCGGTGCTGCAGCGCCTGCTGACCGTGCGCGACATGGTCTACCGCGTCAACCAGCAGTACATCGCCAGTGCCGCGCAGGCGGACAAATACCGGGTGGAGCCGCCCTTCCGGCTGCAGGGCAGCTACCGCAACATGAACAAGCTGGCGGAAAAGATCTCGCCGGTGATGAATGCTGCCGAGCTGCAGCAGTTGATTTCCGACCACTACCTGGGCGAAGCGCAGTTGCTGACCACCGGCGCCGAGGAGAACCTGCTCAAGCTCGGCGAGCTGCGCGGCACGCTGACCGCCGAGGAACAGGCACGCTGGCAGCAGATCAAGGCCGACTTCCTGCGCAACAAGGCGATGGGCGCGGAGGATGCGGATGTCGGTGGCCGTGTGGTCGCGCAACTGGCCGACATCGCCGTCGGTCTGCAGCGGCTCGGCGAACCTGTCCCTGTGGAACCCCCTGCCCCTGCGCCATGGGAGGCATTGCTTTCCGCCCTGCATGCACTGCGCACGCCGGAGACGACCACGCCTTCCACGTCCGCTCCCGTGGCGCCTGTGCTCGATACTGCTCCCGTGCTGGAAGCCCTGCAGCAGACGATGGTGCGGCAGGACCAGCTCAACGCTGCCGTCGTCGCGCTGGCACAGGCGATGCGCAGCCACGGGCCGGCCCCGGCGTCTGCAGGTACGCGCAAGGCGAAGGCCCGGTCGCCGCGCGAAGCGGAATTCGACCAGGTCATCGCCAGCCTCGCCTTCAAGGAAGAACGTCCGACGCCCATCCTGGACATATCGCCATCGACGCCCGACACGGATGAAGAAGGAGAGCCGCGGACGTGAGCCTGCCGCTTCCCCCGGACGCCGACACCCTCGGCGTGGCCGAGCACGCCGCCGCCATCCGCGCATTGGCCCAGGCCGGCGCGGGCGATCTGCAGGCGACGCTGCGCGACCTGCGTACGGTGCTGCTGTCCGCCGATCCGCGCGCCTTGCGCCGGAGCGTCGGTTTCTGGGGCCGGCTGCTCGGTCGCGACATCCGTCTCGCCGCCGAGGCACGGTCGCTGCGCGAACGCAGCGGCATCCTGCTGCGGCAGGCCGGCTTCGAGGCATCCCGGCTGCGCAACCAGCACGCAACGCTCGTCACGCATGCGCAGCAGTTGCGCGAGGCCTGTGCGAAGCTGCAGCACGAGATCGACGGACTCGCGCACCAGCAGGCCACGACGGAAGGCGGCATACCGCGCCTAACGCATCTCATCACCCTGCGCAGCGCCTACGAGGTGACCGCCAGCCAGTTGGACCTCGTCGCCGCCAATGCGCTCGCCATCGCCGAGCGCCACGCGCAGCAGCTGCCGCGGCTCACCGTGCTGCTGGACCAGCAGCTGGGCGTCGCCGCCGGTGCCGGCCACGGAATGCAGCTATCCTCCGCCATGCAGACGATAGACGCACTGGAAGCCCATATCGAACACCTGCCCGCGCCGCCCGTCGTATCCGCGACGTCGGCGCGCACCACCCACACCCAGGAGGCCCCATGACGACGACGAACCCCGAACAGACGCTCGTGCCCGCGGCGCTGTCGCCGCAGTTGCTGACCGACCTGGGCCTGGAAAGCGCCGACATCCCGCGCATCCAGGAGGCCACGAAGGCGCTGCAGGACATCGCGCCCGGCAACCTGCACACCTACGGCCGCGAAGCGACCACCAAGACCAGCGCCTTCAGCACGCAACTGCTGGACAAGGTCCGCAACGCCGATCTGGACAGCAGCGGCGACAAGCTGGGCGAAGTCGTGCGCATCGCCCGCTCGCTCAACCTCGAATCGTTCCATGGTCGCTCGAAGCTGCCCATCCTCGGCCCGCTGATCGACAAGATGCGCGCGACCAGGGATGACCTGGTCCAGCGCTACAGCTCCACCAATCGCCAGATCGACCAGCTGATGGCCGACGTCGGCAAGACCCAGCAGATCCAGCAGCAGCGCGTGCGCGAGTACGACCAGATGCACGACATCGTGCTGGAAGAACGCCGCGAGCTGGGCGTGCATGTGGCCGCCGGCCGCGTGCGCATCGCCGAACTGGAGGCGGAGCTGGCGTCGCTGTCGGGGAAGGAAGATCCGGAATCCCGCACGCGCCGTGCCGCCCTCGATACCGCACTGCGCCTGATCGACAAGCGCGTGTCCGACCTGCAGGTACTGCAGCACGCGGCCGACCAGACACTGCCGATGATCCGCCTGATCCAGGCCAACGCGATCCAGCTGATCGAGAAGTTCAGCGCCGTGCGCGACATCACCATCCCGATGTGGCGCAACCAGTTCGCCATCCAGCTGTCGCTGGCCGACCAGCGCAACGCGGTCGAACTGGCCAATGCCATCGACGACGCCAGCAACGAACTGATGCGCAAGAACGCCGAACTGGTCCATTCGACCGCCGTCGGCACCGCACGCGCCAACCAGCGCTCGGTGATCGACATCGAGACCCTGCGCACCGTCAACGAGACCCTCATCCGCACGGTGGAGGAAGTCCGCGAGATCCACCGAGAAGGCATGGCCAGGCGCAGGCAGCTTTCGACGGAGCTCGTCGACATGCGCGAGGACCTGGAGAAGCGGTTGGCGCTGCCGACGGCGGGCAACGGCACGCCGTAGCGCGCGTAGGACGCACCCGCTGCCGGCCAGGTCCACGCATCGCCGCATTGGCAGTGCGCGTGGACGGCGAAGATCGGCGTGTGCGCCTTTCCGGATTCGATGCTGGCGACGGGGGCTGCGGCATGGTGGAGCCTGTCGACGCCACTGCGTCACGTCACATCACGTTATCGACGATTTCTTCGGTCCCGACGCTGCGCTTTCCTTCGCTCGGCGCGGCCAACGCGCTCCCGCGCGGTTAAACTGGCCCGCCGCACGGATGACCGCGCCGGGACAGCATCGGATCGAAGAGAAGAAGATGAGCGACGACGCCTATGTCACCTCCCGTCAGGCCAGTGGGTTGAAGGCCTGGGCATGCCATCCTGACAAGCGCCTGCTGGCAGGAAGCATGGACAGGACGATCGACCGCCGATGACGACCACCCTGATCCGCAACGCGGAGGTGTACGCGCCCGAATCGCTGGGGCGCCGTGATCTGCTGCTTGGTGGCGGCAAGGTGCTCTGGATCGGGACCGATGCACCCGATCTTCCCGCCGCCTTCGGCGCGCAGGTGCTGGACCTCAGTGGCCGTCGGCTGCTGCCGGGGCTGATCGACGGCCACGTGCACGTCACCGGCGGCGGCGGTGAGGCCGGCTTCGCCAGCCGGGTGCCTGCGCCGACGCTGTCGCGCTATACCCGCAGCGGCGTGACCACGGTGGTCGGCCTGCTGGGCACCGACGATGTCGCCCGCGGCACGCGCGAACTGCTGGCCCACGTCAACGCACTGCGCGAGGAAGGCCTGTCGGCCTGGGGATATGCCGGCGGCTACCATCTGCCGCCGGCCACCCTGACTGGCAGCGTGCGTGCGGACCTGGTCTTCATCGATTGCCTGATCGGCGTGGGCGAGCTGGCGATCAGCGATCACCGCTCCAGCCAGCCGACCCTGGACGAATTGCTGCGGATCGCGTCCGAAGCGCACGTGGCCGGGCTGATGACCGGCAAGGCGGGCATCGTCCACCTGCACCTGGGCGACGGCTCGCGCGGCCTGGACCTGGTGCGGCGCGCGCTCGACCAGAGCGAACTGCCCCCGCGGGTGTTCAACCCGACCCACGTCAATCGGCGCAAGGCGTTGTTCGAGGAAGCCATTGCGCTGGCGCGGCGCGGCTGCAGCATCGACATCACCGCCTTCCCGGTGGACGAAGGCGAGGACGCATGGAGCGCGGCCGATGCGCTGGTCCGCTACCTCGACAGCGGCGCACCGCGCGATCGGGTCACCGTCAGTTCCGACGCCGGCGGCTGCCTGCCCTGCTTCGACGCGCAGGGCCGCGTGTGCAGCATGGACGTCGGCCACTCCGGCGCCCTGGTCGACACGCTGCGCGAGCTGCTGACCCGCGGCATCGCCCTGCAGGACGCGCTGCCGGCCTTCACGTCCAACGTCGCCGGGCTGCTGCGGCTGCCGGGCAAGGGCCGCATCGCGGTGGGTGCCGACGCGGACCTGGTGGCGCTGGACGCCGACGGCGCGGTGACCGACGTGTTCGCCGGTGGCCGCCCGCACCTGCGCGATGGCGCGGTGCTGCGGCGTGGTACGTTCGAATCGCAAGACACCTGAAGCACCGGAGCACTCGATGCCAAGCAAGCCCGTCAACGGGGAACACCGCGGCTGGATCATCCCGATCGGCGGCGCAGAGGACAAGGACACCAACCCGCGCATCCTGGCGCGTTTCGTCGAACTGAGCGGCGGCGCCGACGCCGACATTGTCGTCATCCCGACCGCGAGCCGGCTGAAGGATTCCGGCACCCGCTACGAGACGCTGTTCCAGGGCATGGGGGCGGCGCGGGTCGAGGTGCTGGACTTCGACACCCGCCGCGATTGCCAGGAGGAAGGCCGTCTGGCGCGGCTGGCGGAGGCCAGCGGCATCTTCTTCACCGGCGGCAACCAGCTGCGCCTGTCCACCATCCTCGGTGGCACCCAGGTGGCGCGCTGCATCCGCCTGCGCAACGCCCAGGGGGTGACGGTGGCCGGCACCAGCGCCGGTGCCGGGTTCCTGAGCGAGCACATGATCGCCTTCGGTGCCGAGGGCTCGTCGCCGCGCGCCAGCAGCGTGCGCCTGGCGCCGGGGCTGGGCCTGACCAACCGCTTCGTGATCGACCAGCACTTCCGCCAGCGCGACCGTCTGGGCCGCCTGACCGCGGCGCTGGGCTACAACCCGTTCGCGATCGGCATCGGCCTGGACGAGGACACCGCCGCCTTCATCTCCCCCGACGATACGCTCGAGGTCGAAGGCAGCGGCGCGGTCACCGTGGTCGACGCTCACGACCTGCAGTTCTCCTCAATGGCCCAGGCCGGCGAGGACGATCCCGTCTGCCTGCTGGGGCTGGGCGTCCACATCCTGATCGCCGGCGCCACCTTCAACCTGCATACGCGGCGGGCTTCGGCCGGCCGACTGGCGACCCGCAAGACCTGATCCGACAAGGGGACATCCTGCATGCGCATTCTCGAACGCTCCGTCTACGTTGGCCCCTCGCAGCATGCGCACTTCCCGGTGATCCGGCTGCTGCTGGACCTGGGCGACCTGGAACAGTGGCCCACCGCGCGCCTGGGCCCCGGCTTCATCGACGGCCTGGTGGCCGCGGTGCCCAGCCTGGCCGAGCACGGCTGTTCCTACCGCGAGCCCGGCGGCTTCCTGCGCCGCATGCGCGAGGGCGAAGGCACCTGGCTGGGCCACGTGCTGGAACACGTCGCGATCGAACTCCAGAACATCGCCGGCGAGGACGTCACCTTCGGCAAGACCCGCAGCGTCGATGGCCGTCCGGGCGTCTACAGCGTGGTCTACGAATACGCCCAGCGTGAGGAAGGCATCGCCGCGGGCGAACTGGCACTGCGCCTGCTGTGCTCGCTGCTGCCCGAAGGCATCCGCCCCGCCGGCAGCATGCCGGTGGACTGGGACTGGGAACCGGCGCGCGACGACTTCATCCGCTACGCGCAGCGGCGCGCACTGGGGCCGTCCACCGCCTCGCTGGTGCGCGCGGCCGAGGAGCGCGGCATCCCCTGGCTGCGGCTGAACAACCAGTCGCTGGTGCAGTTCGGCCACGGCAAGTACCAGCAGCGCATCCAGGCCACCATCACCGGCAAGACCCCCCATATCTCGGTCGAACTGGCCAGCGACAAGGAAGAGACCAACAAGATCCTCGGCTCGCTCGGCCTGCCGGTGCCACGCCAGCATCTGGTCACCAGCCAGACCGAAGCGATCAAGGCCGCGCAACGACTCGGCGGGCCGGTGGTGCTCAAGCCCTACAACGGCAACCATGGCCGCGGCATCACCATCAACATCACTGGCGAAGACGAGATCCGCGCCGCATTCGACGCCGCACGCGAGCATTCTCGCTCGGTGATCGTGGAGACCTTCCAGGAGGGCGCCGACCATCGCCTGCTGGTGGTCAATGGCGAACTGATCGCGGCGACCCGGCGCACGCCCGGTCACGTGGTCGGCGACGGCAGCAGAACCATCACCGAGCTCGTGGAGATCGTGAACCAGGACCCGCGCCGCGGCGTCGGCCACGAGAAGGTACTCACGCGCCTCGAACTCGATCGCGAGGCGAACCTGATGATGGAACGCGTCGGCTACACGGCCGACTCGGTACCGAAGGAGGGCGAAGTGGTGTTCCTGCGCTCCACCGCCAACCTGTCCACCGGCGGCACGGCCACCGACGTCACCGATGTCATCCACCCCGACAACCGCGACATGGCGGTGCGCGCAGTACGCGCGATCGGCCTGGACGTGGGCGGCGTGGACTTCATCAGCCCCAACATCGCCGAGAGCTACAAGAACATCGGCGGCGCGATCTGCGAGGTCAACGCCGCGCCCGGCTTCCGCATGCACGTCGCGCCCAGCGAAGGCACGCCGCGCGACGCCGCCGGCCCGGTGATCGACATGCTGTTCCCGCCGGGCACGCCCTCGCGCGTACCGATCGCGGCGGTCACCGGCACCAACGGCAAGACCACCACCGCGCGCATGCTCGCCCACATCACCAAGATGGCCGGCTACACGCCGGGCCTGACCACCACCGACGGCGTGTACATCGACGGCCAGCGCACGGTGGAAGGCGACATGACCGGCCCGGTGTCGGCGCGGATGGTGCTGTCCGATCCGCACATCGACCTGGCGGTTCTGGAGACTGCGCGTGGTGGCCTGCTGCGCGCCGGCATGGGCGTACCCGAAGTGGACGTGGGCGCGGTACTCAATATCGCCGCCGACCACCTGGGCCTGAAGGGCATCGACACGCTGGAACAGCTGGCGGAGATCAAGCGCATCGTGGTCGAGGTGGCCAAGGACTGCGCGGTGCTCAACGCCGACGACGTCAACGTGCTGAAGATGTCGGGCTATACCGATGCGAAGACCATCTGCTACGTGACGATGAACCCGTCGCATGCGCTGGTGCGCGAGCACATCCGAGCCGGTGGCCGCGCCTGCGCACTGGAGGCCGGCGTCAACGGGCACATGATCACGCTGTACGACAAGGGCAGCCATATCCCGCTGATGTGGACGCACCTCGTCCCGGCCACGCTCGAAGGCCGTGCGCTGCACAACGTGCAGAACGCCATGTTCGCCGCGGCCATGGCGTTCTCGCTGGGCATCAAGCTCGACGCGATCCGCCAGGGCCTGCGCACCTTCGACACCACCTTCTTCCAGGCCCCGGGCCGGATGAACGTGTACGACGAGCATCCGTTCAAGGTGGTGATGGACTACGCGCACAACGCGCATGCGGTGGGAATGATGGCCGACCTGGCCCAGCGTCTGGACGTGGCCGGGCGTCGGATCGTGGTGGTGGCCGCCCCGGGCGACCGTCGCGACGAGGACATCCAGGACATCGCCCGCGCGGTGGCCGGTCGCTTCGACCACTACGTGGTCAAGCGCGACGACAGCCTGCGCGGCCGCGATGGCGACGAGGTCCCGCGGATCATCGCCCGCGCGCTGCAGGCGGCGGGCGTGGCGGAGACGGCGATCACTCAGATCCCCGACGAGCAGCAGGCCATCGACGCCGCGTTGCGCATGGGCAGGCCCGGCGACCTGCTGCTGGTGTTCGCCGATGCCCTGGCCCGCTCGTGGAAGCAGATCACCAAGTTCACGCCCGAAGGCGCCGAGCCGCGCAGCGCCCGTACGGTCGAATTGCCGTCGCTGGCGCCGGCGCCCAGCGCCGACGAGGCGGCGGTGGCGGCGATGGAGGGCGTGATCCGCGAGGAGCGCGGACTGGTGTTCGCACGCCACGACGAGGACAGCGATTGAGCGGTGGCGATCCACAACCGCCCGATCGCGCTCTCCACCCACGACCTGCCGCATGAGTGAATCCGTTCCCTTGCCGTTCGACGACCTGCGCCGCCTGACCGGGCCCAACCTGTACTTCGCCGGACCCGGCGCTGTGCTGGAAACAAGGGTGGGTGCCCCGGTGCCAACCGCCCTGATCGAAGACTGGAAGCGACGCATCGCCCGCGCGCGCGCCGCTCTGGGCTGGCCGGATGGCCCGGTGACGGTGCGGGAGCACGCCAGCGGCGCCAGCCTCGCCTTCGCCGCACCCGGCGACATGCTGTACACCGCCGCCGACGTGAACGAATGGGCGTGGCTGTCTGCCTTGGCTGCGGCCGGGATGACCACGGGAGAACCCGCGCTGCAGCCGGGCCATCCCTCGTTCGTCGACGAAGACGCGGACCTGCGCCTGCTGCGTGTCGTCGCCGCGGCTGAAGGCCTGCCGCGACTGCCCGCCTTGCGCGAGGCCGCGCATGCGCACGGCCTGCCGCTGCTGCTCGACGACGAGCAGCTCTCCATCGGCATGGGCAGTGGCAGCCGCACCTGGGACAACCCTGCCCTGCCGACGCCCGATGACGTGCCGTGGCAGGACGTGCACGCGATTCCCGTGGCGTTGGTCACGGGCTCCAACGGCAAGACCACCACCGTGCGCCTGCTGACCGCGATCGCCATCGCCCACGGCTGGCACACCGCCAATAGCTGCACCGACGGCCTCTATCTCGACGGCGCCCTGATCGAGGGGGGCGACTACTCCGGCCCCGGCGGCGCGCGCAGCCTGCTGCGCGATCGCCGCACCCAGGCCGCGATCCTGGAAACTGCGCGCGGCGGTCTGCTGCGCCGCGGCCTGGCGATCGAACGCGCCGACGTGGCCGTGGTCACCAATGTCAGCCCCGACCACTTCGGCGAATACGGCATCCACGACCTCGACGGCCTGGCCGACGTGAAGCTGACCGTGGCCCGCGCCATCGACGCAGACGGCATGCTCGTGCTCAACGCCGACAATGAACTGCTGCGTCGCCATGCTGCCCGTGTCGATGTGCCGCTGGCCTGGTTCTCGACCGACGACGACCATCCGCTGTTGCGGCAGGCGCGCGCCGCGGGTCGCCGCAGCTGCGGCGTGCGTGACGGCCACCTGTGGCTGTTCGACGGTACGAATACCCATGATCTCGGCGCGGTCACGGACATGCCGCTGACCCTCGGCGGCCTGGCCGCGCACAACGTGCAGAACTGCGCAGCCGCCGCCCTCGCCGCCAGCGGGCTGGGCATCGCCCCGGCGACGATCGCGGCCGTGCTCGCCCGCTTCGGCCGCGACAACCGCGACAATCCCGGCCGCCTGCAGCGCTGGGTGCTCGGTGGCGGCGTGCAGGTCTACGTGGACTACGCGCACAACCCCGACGGCCTGGCCCAGTTTCTCGATCTGGTGCGCCAGGCGCACCGCGACGGTGGCCGCCTGCACCTGCTGCTGGGCCAGGCCGGCGACCGCAGCGACGCGGCCATCGCCGACCTCGCCGCCACCGCCGCGTCGTTCCATCCCGACCACGTGGTGCTCAAGGACATGGAAGGCTATATGCGCGGACGCGAAAGCGGCGAGGTGGGCCGGGTGCTGCGCGCAGCACTAGTGCGCCACGGTGTGGCCGACGCCGCCATCGAGGAATGCCGTGACGAAACAGAGGCCGTACGCGCGATCCTGTCCGCCGCCCGCCCCGGCGACAGCCTTGCCCTGCCGGTGCACGGCGTCGGCGCGCGCGAACGCGTCAACGCCCTGCTCGACCGCCTGCAGGCGCAGGCGTGGTCGGCCGGCGATCCCGTCGCCGGCGACTGATTACTCCACCGTCACCGACTTCGCCAGGTTGCGCGGCTTGTCCACGTCGGTGCCGCGGGCCAGGGCGGTGTGGTAGGCCAGCAACTGCACGGGGATGGTGTGCACGATGGGACTGAGCACGCCCACGTGGCGCGGGGTGCGGATGACGTGCACGCCTTCGGACTCGCTGAAGTGGCTGTCCTGGTCGGTGAACACGAACAGTTCGCCGCCGCGCGCGCGCACTTCCTGCATGTTCGACTTCACCTTCTCCAGCAGCACGTCGTTCGGCGCGATCACCACCACCGGCATGTCCGCATCCACCAGCGCCAGCGGACCGTGCTTCAGCTCGCCGGCCGGATAGGCCTCGGCGTGGATGTAGGAAATTTCCTTCAGCTTGAGCGCGCCTTCCAGCGCGATCGGGTAGTGCAACCCGCGGCCGAGGAACAACGCATCCGACTTCGGTGCGAAACGTTCCGCCCACGCGGCGATCTGCGGCTCCAGGTTCAACGCGTGCTGCACGCTGCCCGGCAGATGGCGCAGCTGCTCCAGGTAATCGGCTTCCTGCTCCGGGGTGACCTTGCCTCGCAGCTTGCCCAGCACGACGGTCAACTGGAACAGCGCCGCCAGCTGGGTGGTGAAGGCCTTGGTGGACGCCACGCCGATCTCGGCGCCGGCACGCGTGTAGCAGACCAGCTCGCTGGCGCGCGGGATGGCGCTCTCGGGCACGTTGCAGATCGACAGCGTGTGCTCGTGGCCCAGCGACTTGGCGTACTTCAGCGCCTCCATCGTGTCCAGCGTTTCGCCGGACTGGGAGATGGTGACGATCAGGTGCTTGGGGTTCGCGTACGCGGCGCGGTAGCGGTATTCACTGGCGATCTCGACGTTGCACGGCACGCCGGCGATGGCTTCCAGCCAGTAGCGCGCGGTCATGCCGGCGTAGTAGCTGGTGCCGCAGGCGAGGATCTGCACGCCCTCGATGTCCTTCAGCGCCGCTTCGGCATTGGCGCCGAACAGCGCGGGCGAGAAACCGCCATCGACCACGGCCTCGATGGTGTCGGCGATCGCGCGCGGCTGCTCGTGGATTTCCTTCTGCATGAAGTGGCGGTACGGGCCCAGCTCCAGCGAGGCCAGCGACACGTCGGAGACATGCACGTCGCGCTGCACGGGCTGGTCCTTGCCGTCGAACACCTTGACCGACTGGCGCGTCACTTCGGCGGTATCGCCCTCCTCCAGGAAGATCACACGGCGCGTGGCCTGGATGATCGCGGAGACGTCGGAGGCGATGAAGTTCTCGCCCTCGCCCAGGCCGATCAGCAGCGGGCAGCCCATGCGGGCGCAGACCATGCGCTCGGGCTCCTGGCGGCTGACCACAGCCAGCGCATAGGCACCGGTCAGCTCCTTGACCGTGCGCTGCAGCGCGGCCAGCAGGTCGTCGCCGCCCTTGAGGTGGTGGTGCATCAGATGGGCGATGACTTCGGTATCGGTCTGCGACTCGAACACGTAGCCGAGAGCGCGGAGCTTCTCGCGCTGTTCCTCGTGGTTCTCGATGATGCCGTTGTGCACCAGCGCCACGCCGTGGCTGATATGCGGGTGCGCGTTGGCCTCGGTGACGCCGCCATGGGTCGCCCAGCGCGTATGGCCGATGCCCAGCCGCGCATTGAAGCCCTCGGCAGCGGCGGCGCCCTCCATTTCGGCCACGCGCCCGGTGCGGCGCACGCGGCGCACGTCCTGCTGCTCGACCACCGCGATGCCCGCGGAATCGTAGCCCCGGTATTCCAGCCGCTTCAGTCCTTCGATCAGTACCGGCACCACGTCGCGATCGGCGATCGCGCCCACAATTCCGCACATAGGCCTGCTTCTTCCTTCTGAGTGAAACGAGCGGACATTCTACGTGTCCGGTACTGGACAGGCCCTGTCCGGCGAGTGTCCGCGGACACCCGGACAGCCTTCAGCGCCGGACAACCCCCTTTTGAATCAATCATTTGCGTTTGGCACGCATCCTGCTGAGTACGGCAGGTCATTCCAAACAACGCATGCCGACGATGATTCGGGACACCTCCGCGCAAGACCGAGTGCTCAGTTCCACCCAGGCCCGCCCGGCCTGGCGCCGTTGGGTATGGCCCGCCGCGGGCGGCGCCCTGCTGCTGGCCGGCATCGTGTTCGCCGCGCGCGGCTGGCTGGCCGGCACCACGTCGGTCGACGGCGCCCGGCTGCGGATCGCCGAAGTCACCCGGGGCGACCTGGTCCGCGACATCGCCGCCGATGGCCGCGTGATCGCCGCCAACAGCCCCACCCTGTACGCAGTGGCGGGCGGCGTGGTCACGTTGAAGGTGGTCGCCGGCGACAAGGTGACCCAGGGCCAGCCGCTGGCCGAGATCGACAGCCCGGAGCTGCGCAGCAAGCTGGCGCAGGAGCAGACCACGCTGGCCGGCCTGGAAGCCGAAGCCAGCCGCGCCACGCTGGATGCCAGCGTCACCCGCGCCAATGCGCAGAAGGCGCTGGACCAGGCCGGGATCGAGCGCCAGGCGGCCGAGCGCACCCTGCAGCGCTACCAGCGCGGATTCGAGGGCGGTGCAGTGCCGCAGGTCGACGTGCTGGAAGCGCAGGACAACCTGCGCAAGGCCGAGATCGCGCTGGCCCACGCACGCAAGGACGCGGGCCTGCAGGGCCAGGGCGCGGGCCTGGATGCGCGCAACAAGCAGCTGCTGGCCGAGCGCCAGCGCGCGGTGGTGGCCGAAGTGCAGCGCCAGGTGGATGCGCTGACCCTGCGCGCGCCGTTCGATGGCCAGGTCGGCCAGATCCAGGCCGTGCAACGCTCCAACGTGGCGATCAACGCGCCGGTGCTGAGCGTGGTCGACCTGTCGGTGTTCGAAGTCGAGATCAAGGTGCCGGAAAGTTTCGCCCGCGACCTCGCCATCGGCATGCCGGCCACGCTGACCAGCGCCGGCCAGCCCTACCCGGGCGAGATTTCCGCGGTGTCGCCGGAAGTGGTGAACGGCGAGGTCGTCACCCGCCTGCGCTTCTCCGACAAGCAGCCGCCCGGCCTGCGCCAGAACCAGCGTCTGTCCGCACGCATCCTGATGGAGACGCGCCGCAACGTGCTGATGGTCGAACGCGGCCCGTTCGTCGAACAGGGCGGCGGCCGCCAGGCCTACGTCATGGACGGCAGCTCCGCGGTGCGTCGCCCGGTGCAGCTGGGCGCCAGCAGCCTGAGCCACGTCGAAGTGCTGGGCGGCCTGCAGCCCGGCGACAAGGTGGTCGTCTCCGGCAGCGACCAGTTCGGCGACGCCGAGCGCGTCTCGGTCAACTGATCCGCATCACCCGCCTTCCCCACGCGTCCTCCCCTGCGTCATTCACTCCGCACCCGAACCCGAATAAGGAACCCGCCATGCTTGAGATGCGCCAAGTCGCCAAGGTCTACCGCACCGAACAGGTGGAAACGCATGCGCTGCGTTCCCTCGACCTGCATGTCCGCGAGGGCGAGTTCGTCGCCGTCACCGGTCCGTCGGGTTCGGGCAAGACCACCTTCCTCAACATCGCCGGCCTGCTGGAGACCTTCACCGGCGGGCAGTTCCTGCTCGACGGCCAGGACGTGAGCCACCTGGGCGACGACGCGCGTTCGCGCCTGCGCAACCAGAAGATCGGCTTCATCTTCCAGGGCTTCAACCTGATCCCCGACCTCAACCTGTTCGACAACGTCGACGTGCCGCTGCGCTACCGCGGCATGCCCGCCGCCGAACGCAAGCAGCGCATCGAAGACGCGCTGGCGCGCGTGGGCCTGGGTTCACGCATGAAGCATTACCCGGCCGAACTGTCGGGCGGACAGCAGCAGCGCACCGCGATCGCACGTGCCCTGGCCGGCAGCCCGCGTCTGCTGCTGGCGGACGAACCGACCGGCAATCTGGACTCGCAGATGGCCCGCGGCGTGATGGAGCTGCTGGAGGAGATCAACCGCCAGGGCACCACCATCATCATGGTCACGCACGATCCCGAACTCGCCGCGCGCGCGCAGCGCAACGTGCACATCGTGGACGGCATGGCCACCGACCTGTCGGTGGAGCCTGCGCTGATCCGCGCGGCGCATGCCGCCGAAGCCAACGCCTCCGCGTAAGGCGCACCCCCAGCCCACCGCAGACAGCATCCAGACGACCACATGGTGGGCCAGGGCCCACCCTACGGAGCCAAGCATGTTCGGCTATTACTTCTCCCTCGCGCTGCGCAGCTTCAAGCGCAACAAGGCGCTGACCTTCCTGATGGTGCTGGCCATCGCGCTGGGCATCGGCGCCAGCATGACCACGCTGACCGTGTTCTATGTGCTGTCCGGCGATCCCATCCCGCAGAAGAGCGACAAGCTGTTCTACCCCCGCATCGACCCGCGCTCGGCGAATGGCTTCACCCCCGGCGACGAGCCGGAGGACCAGTTCACCCGCTACGATGCCGAACGCATGCTGCGCGACAAAAAGGGCGACCGGCAGGCCTTCATGACCGGTGGCGCTTCTTCGATCGAGACCGAAGACGGCAGGATCGAACCCTTCCGCATCGATTCGCGCTACACCACGGCCGATTTCTTCCCGATGTTCGATGTGCCGTTCCGCTACGGCAACGGCTGGTCGGCGGCGGATGACGAATCGCGTGCACGCGTCGCCGTCATCTCCAAGGCGCTGAACGAAAAGCTGTTCGGCGGCGCCAACAGCGTGGGCCGCGAGATCAAGGCCTCCGGCGCGACGTTCCGCGTGATCGGCGTGCTGGACGAGTGGCGGCCGGCTCCCAAGTTCTACGACATGACCCAGGACCGCTTCACCGAAGTGGAGCAGCTGTTCGTGCCGTTCTGGACGGCGCTCAGCCTGAAGATGGGCACCCAAGGCAACATGAACTGCTGGGGCGACTCCAGCGGCGACGAAGAAGGCTCGCGCGGACCCAATGCACCCTGCTCGTGGCTGCAGTACTGGGTCGAGCTGGGCACGCTTGAGAAGGTCGAGGCCTACAAGCAGTACCTGAAGAACTATTCCGACCAGCAGCGTGCAGCGGGCCGTTTCGAGCGCCCGACCAACGTGGACCTGCACAACGTCATGCAGTGGCTGGACAAGCAGGGCGCGGTGCCCAGCGACGTCCGCCTGCAGGTATGGCTGGCGTTCGGCTTCCTGGCGGTCTGCCTGCTCAACACCGTGGGACTGCTGCTGGCGAAGTTCCTGGGCCGCGCGTCGCAGATCGGCGTGCGGCGCGCCCTGGGTGCGACGCGCAAGGCCATCTTCGCGCAGTGCCTGGTGGAAGCGGGCACGGTCGGCCTGGTCGGCGGCGTGCTCGGCCTGGTGCTGGCCTGGCTGGGCCTGCTGGCCGTTCGCCAGCAGCCCGCCGGCTATGCCGACCTCGCGCACATGGATCTGAAGATGCTGCTGGCCACCTTCGCGCTGGCGATCGTCGCCAGTCTGCTCGCCGGCATGCTGCCCGCGTGGCGCGCCATGCAGGTGACGCCCGCGATCCAGCTCAAGAGCCAGTGACCCATCCATCCAAGAGGCACGTCATGGACATCCGCCCCATTCTTTCCACCCTGGCCCGCCACAAGACGGCCGCCGCGCTGATCGTGCTGGAAGTGGCGCTGTCGTGCGCCATCATCTGCAACGCGGTCTTCCTCATCACCCAGCGCCTGGAGCGCATCGACCGTCCCACCGGCATGGCGAACGAGGAGATCGTGCGCATCAGCATGGGCAACCTTGGTGACAACCCCGAGGCCGACGCGCTGGTGAAGCAGGACGTCGCCAGCCTGCGTGCGCTGCCGGGCGTGAAGGCCGCAGGCAGCATCAACCACGTGCCGTTCGACAACTCGTCGTGGAACAGCTCCATCCAGCTCGCTCCCGAGCAGGAACGTCCCAGCGCGCAGGCCAACATCTACCTGGGCGACGCCGTGGTCGAAACGCTGGGCCTGAAGCTGGCTGAAGGTCGCGACTTCAACCAGGACGAGTATTCCAACTGGACCGAGATGAACAAGCAGAACGCCCGGGTGAACCTGCCCGCGGTGATCCTGAGCCGCGATTTGGCGGAGAAGCTGTTCCCGGGCGAGAGCGCCATCGGCAAGAACATCTATTCGTGGAATGCCGACAACACGCCGCACCGTGTGGTCGGCGTGGTCGATCGGTTGATCCGCACCAACGACAACGGTGGTCCTGCCGAAGCCGGTTACACGATGATCCTGCCGGCCAGGGATCTCACCATGGGCACCTTCGTCCTGCGCACCGCACCGGAGCGTCGCACGGAGGTGCTGAAGGCGGCGCTGGCGACACTGGAGAAGAACAGCGCCCGTCGGCTCGTGCTTCGCGACGGCACGTTCGAGGACATCAAGCACAACTACTATCGCGGCGATCGCGCGATGGCCTGGCTGCTGCTGACCGTGATCGTCTCGCTGCTGGTCGTCACCGCGCTGGGCATCGTGGGCCTGGCCAGCTTCTGGGTACAGCAGCGCACCAAGCAGATCGGCATCCGTCGTGCGCTGGGCGCGACCAAGGGCCAGATCCTGCGCTACTTCCAGACCGAGAACTTCCTGCTGGCCACGCTGGGCATCGTCATCGGCATGATCCTGGCCTACGGCATCAACCAGATGCTGATGGGCAAGTACGAACTGCCGCGCCTGCCGCTGCTCTACTTGCCGATCGGGGCCGTGCTGCTGTGGCTGCTGGGCCAGGCGGCCGTGTACGGTCCGGCCCGTAAGGCCGCCTCGGTGCCGCCGGCGGTCGCCACCCGCACCGCCTGAGCCTTGCGCTCCCTGCCGCGCACGCCCCGCCGGCGTGCGCGGCCCCTCGGGGTTTCCATGTCTTCCTTCCTGCTGCTGGGACGCCACCATGCGGGCATCGGGTGGATCGCGCTGCAACTGGCGATCGGCGTGGTGCTGTGCCTGCAGGCGTGGCAGGCGCTCGTCGGGCTACATGTTGCGCGTACCACACCCGACGGGATCGACGACACCGGCCTGCTGCTGGTGCCGTGGATGCAGATGGCGCCGGCATCGGATCCGGGCGTGGCCGATGTGCTTGGCCGGCTGCGCAACGTCCCGGGCGTGCTGTCGGCCACCGCGGCCAACCAGGCGCCATATGACGCCACCGCGTGGAGCGTGCAGGTCTGGACCGCGACGCATCCCGCAACGAAGCACGTCGTGTCGGTCTTCCTCGGCGACGAGGACTTCGCCTCCACACTCGGCATGGCGACGTCCGCAGGGCGACATTTCATGACAGATGAATTCCGCGACTACCGTGGCGACCAGACCGATCTGCAGGCGGGCACCCACTCCGTAGTCGTGTCCTCGGCTCTGGCCTCCCGGCTCTACGGCAGATCGGATCCGCTTGGGCGCCCCTTGCTGATGGCCCCGGGCGCGCGGCTGCGCGTGGTCGGTGTGTTCGAGCGCCTGCCTCCACCGGCGGGCGCCCGCGATACGGGTGACCTGGCCGTGGTGCTGCCGGTGCGGATGTCGCGGGCAGCAGACGCCCGGTTCATCGTCCGCCATGCAGCCGATCCGGAGATCGTCGCAACGCGCATCCGAGCCGCGCTGTCCACCGCGCATCCCTCCGTCGTGGTGGCACATCCCGTGGACATGGCCGCGCTGCGCGAAGCGTCCCTGCATGCGCCGCGATCCCGCGCATGGTGGTGGTCGGGCGCCTGCATCGCATGGTGGCTCTCGACACTGGGCCTGCTGATGCTCGGCGGACAGCGCTGGGTGCAGGAACATGCTCGGGAACTCAGCCTGCGTCGCGCGGCCGGCGCCACCGGTCGCCAACTCGCGCGACGGTTGCGTCTCGAGTACCTCGGCCTGGCCTGCGCGGCGGCGTCGGTCGGGCTGGCGGGTGGACAATGGCTGTTGCCCCATCTTGTGCGCGGGTCTGCCCCGCCCTCGCACGGGGCGCTGGTGGCCGCCGCCGCGTGGGCGATGCTGGCCGTGCAGCTGGCCGCCGCATGGCCGGCCCATCTGGCCCGCCGCATTCCGCCGCACCTCGTCAGCCGCAGCCCTTCGGTTAGGCTATAGCGCATGCCTACCATCCTCGTCATCGACGACAACCGCGCCGTCAGCACGGCGCTGGAAGTGCTGTTCTCCCTGCACGACATCGACACCCTGCACGCCGAATCGCCGGCGGCCGGACTGGCGCTGCTGCGCGAGCAGCCGGTGGACCTGGTCATCCAGGACATGAACTTCAGCGAGGACACCACCTCGGGCCTGGAGGGCGAGCAGCTGTTCGCCGACCTGCGCAACGAGTGGCCGGACATGCCGGTGATCCTGCTGACCGCCTGGACGCACCTGGAAGCCGCGGTGAACCTGGTGAAGGCCGGCGCCGCCGATTACGTGGCCAAGCCCTGGGACGACCGCAAGCTGCTGGCCACCGTCAACACGTTGCTTGAACTGACCGAAACGCGACGCGAGCTCGACCGTCGGCGCAGCCGCGAACGCCGCAGCCGCCATCAGCTGGAGCAGAAGTACGACCTGCGCAACCTGGTCTTCGAGGACCCGGCCAGCGAACGCGTCGTCGCGCTCGCCTGCCAGGTGGCGCGCTCGGACCTGCCGGTGCTGATCACCGGGCCGAACGGTGCGGGCAAGGAGAAGATCGCCGAGATCATCCAGGCCAACTCCAGCGTGAAGCACGGGCCGTTCGTGACCCTCAACTGCGGTGCGCTGCCGTCGGAACTGATCGAGGCCGAACTGTTCGGTGCGGACGCAGGCGCCTACACCGGCGCCAACAAGGCGCGCGAAGGCAAGTTCGAAGCCGCCGACGGCGGCACGCTGTTCCTCGACGAGATCGGCAACCTGCCGCTGACCGGCCAGATGAAGCTGCTGCGCGTACTGGAGACCGGGCGCTTCGAGCGGCTGGGCTCCAACCGCGAGCGCAAGGTCACCGTACGCGTCATCAGCGCCACCAACGCGGACCTGCCCGCGATGATCCGCGACGGCAGCTTCCGCGAAGACCTGTACTACCGCCTCAACGCCATCGAACTGGCATTGCCGCCGCTGGCCGAACGCCCGGGCGACATCCTGCCCCTGGCCGAGCGCTTCCGTCCCGACGACAAGCCGCTGGGCGAAAGTGCGCGTGCGGCGCTGCTGCGGCACGCCTGGCCGGGCAACGTGCGCGAGCTGCGCAACGTCGTCCAGCGCGCCGGCCTGCTGGCGATGGGCGAGCGCATTGAGGCCGGCGACCTCAACCTGCCGAAGCCCGCGCCGGTGCGCACGGCGATCGTCGCCGAACCGGAGCGAGCCGACATCGAGACGGCCCTGGCCCGCGCCGGCGGCGTCATCGCGCAGGCCGCCACCGAACTCGGCATGAGCCGGCAGGCGCTGTACCGGCGCATGGAACGCTTCGGCATCAAGGCCACATGATCCGCCGCTCGCTCGCCGGCCGCGTGCTGTCCTGGCTGCTGCCGCTGCTGGCGGTGGCGCTGGTGCTGCCGGTCGCCCTGTCGCACTGGCTGCAGGACGACGTGCTGGCAGTGCTGCTGTCGGCGATCATCGTGCTGCCGCTGGCGGCCTGGGCCATCCATCGCGGCCTGCGCAGCACACGATCGCTGTTCCGCGCGTTGTCCGGCAGCGTCAACAGCTACCGAGACGGCGAATACAACTTCGGCATCCACTGGCAAGGCAGCGACGAACTCGCCGAGCTCGTGCGTTCGCACGCCGCCCTGGGCGAAGTCCTGCGCGAGCAGCGGCAGACGCTGGTGCAACGCGAACTGCTGCTCGACACGATGGTGCAGAACACCCCCGTGGCGATGCTGCTGGTGGCGCCCGGGGGCGACGGCGTGCGGCGCGTCGTGTTCGCCAACGTCGCCGCACGCAAGCTGCTGCACGGCGGCTGGAAACTGGAAGGCCAGGACTACGACAGCCTGCTGTCTGCCTCGCCGGTGGAGATGCGCGAGGCGCTGGCCCGTAGCGGCGACAGCCTGTTCGCCATCGGAAGCGAGGAGGAGGATGGCGAGGAGCAGGTCTACCACCTGGCCCGCCGCAATTTCCGGCTCAACGGACGCCCGCACGAACTGCTGCTGCTGCGCCTGCTGACCAACGAACTGCGCCGGCAGGAAGTGATGACGTGGAAGAAGGTGATCCGCGTGATCAGCCACGAGCTCAACAACTCGCTGGCACCAGTGGCGTCGCTGGCGCACTCCGGCGCGGAACTCGTCCGGCGCGGCAAGCATGAGCGGCTGGAGGAGGTCTTCGGCACCATCGAGGACCGCGCACGCCATCTGGAGGGCTTCATCCGCGGCTATGCGCGTTTCGCCAAGCTGCCCCAACCGCAGCTGCAGACGGTGCACTGGCGCGGCTTCCTGGAAGGACTGCGGCGCCAGATCGGCTTCGAACTGGAGATGCGCGATGCCGACGTCGAAGGCCGCATCGATCTGGCGCAGATCGAGCAGGCGCTGCTGAACCTGCTGAAGAACGCGCACGAGTCCGGCACCACCGCCGATGGCGTGTCCGTGCGCGTCAGCCGTCTGCCGGGCTGGGTGCGCATCGAGGTGATGGACCATGGCACCGGAATGAACGACGCGGTGCTGCAGAACGCGCTGGTGCCGTTCTATTCCACCAAGCGCAACGGCACCGGCCTGGGCTTGGCGCTGACGCGCGAGATCATCGAAGCGCACGGCGGCCGCCTGTCGCTGCACAACCGCGATGGCGGCGGCCTGTGCGTGGCGATCCAGTTGCCCGAAACCTGATCTGTCCGAAGGTAGGCCGGCAGCGGCACCGCGCTGCACCCGAAGCCGAACCCGCAGGGCACCGACTCCTCTCTACCACCGGGAGAGGGCAAGGGGTGAGGGCTGGCAGCCGCGATCCCGAGTCAACGGACTTTCGTCCAGATACTCCACCCATGGCGGGCTTCAGCCCGCCCTACGTCACTTCGGCTTTTTCTGCGGCCGCTGCCAACCCTCGACCGTCATCTGGCGCGCGCGCGCGACCGTCAGCTTGTCGGCCGGCGCGTTCTTCGAGATCACCGAACCGGCGCCGATCGTCGCGCCATCGGCCAGCGTCACCGGCGCGACCAGCGACGAGTTCGAGCCGACGAACACGCGGTCGCCGATCGTCGTGGTGGACTTGTTCACGCCGTCGTAGTTGCAGGTGATGGTGCCGGCGCCGATGTTGGTGCCCGTGCCGATGACGGCATCGCCCAGATACGTCAGGTGGTTCGCCTTGCTGCCCGTGCCGATGCGCGCGTTCTTCGTCTCGACGAAGTTGCCCACATGCACGCCATCGGCGAGCACGGTGCCCGGGCGCAGCCGCGCATAGGGGCCGATCAGCGCCGCGCCCTCGCTGGCAACGCCCTCCAGATCGCAGTGCGCGCGCACCTGCGTGCCGGCGGCGAGGGTCACGTCCTTCAGGCGCGTGAACGGGCCGATGACCACGCCATCGCCCAGTTCCACCCTGCCTTCCAGCACCACGTCGACGTCGATCTGCACGTCGCGGCCCACGGTCACCGTGCCGCGCTGGTCGAAGCGCGCCGGATCGACCAGGCGTGCGCCCTGCACGCACAGCGCACGCGCGGCGCGTAGCTGATAGGCGCGCTCGAGCTGCGAGAGCTGCCACGGATCGTTGGCGCCCTCGGCCTCGATGGGCTCGCCGACCAGCACCATTTCCGCCGGGGTGAATTCCTCCGCCGCCATCGCGAAGACGTCGGTCAGGTAGTACTCACCCTGCGCATTCGCGTTGGACAGGCGGGCCAGCCAGCCCTTCAGCGCGCTGCCATCGGCGGCGATGATGCCCGTGTTGATGGTGCGGATGCGGCGCTGCTCCTCGTCGGCGTCCTTGTGCTCGACGATGGCGGCCACGCGGCCGGCCTCATCGCGCACGATGCGTCCGTAACCGGAGGGATCGGCGGGTTCCGCGACCAGCACCGCCAAGCGGCCCGGCGCGTCCAGCAGGCGTTGCAGCGTCTCGCTGCGGGTCAGGGGAACATCGCCGTACAGCACCAGCACGCGTGCGCCGTCCGGTACGTCCGGCATCGCCTGCATGACGGCATGGCCCGTGCCCAGCTGCTGCGCCTGGTGCGCCCAGTGCAGATCCGCCTGGTCGGAGAAGGCCGCCTGCACCTGGTCGCCGCCGTGGCCGTAGACCACGTGCACGCCCGCGGGCGACAGCGCGCGCGCCGCTTCGATCACGTGCGCCAGCATCGGCCGCCCGGCGATGGGCTGCAGCACCTTGGGCAGCGCGGACTTCATGCGCTTGCCTTCACCGGCGGCGAGGATGACGACGTGGAGTGGTTTCATGTGACGTGTCCTTGTGGCTGTGCGGCGTCGCGATGTCGTCGCATGGTAACAATTCCCCCTTCAACGCAGATCGTGCCCGCGAGGTGCCATCGGCCCTCACCCCGGCAGGTACCATGCACGCATGAACCCTTCCTCTCCACGCCAGCTGCTGTTCCGCCAAGGCGGCAGCTTCATCGCCGTCGGCCTGGCACAGTTGCTGTTGGACTGGCTGGTCTTCGTCGGATTGACCGCGCTCGGTGTGCCGGCAGCGCCCGGCAACCTGGCCGGGCGCATCAGTGGCGCGCTGCTCGGTTTCTGGTTGAACGGACGCGTGACCTTCGCGCGCGATGGCACCGCACGCCTGGGCTGGTGGCGGTTCGCCAAGTTCCTGCTGGTGCGGGTGCCGCTGACGGTGGTGAGCACGCTCGCGGTGACCTGGGTAGCCACGTCGCTGGGCCTGGCGCACGCCTGGTTGGCCAAGCCGCTGGTGGAAGGCGTGCTGGCCGTCGTGGCCTTCTTCCTCTGGCGGCACGTGGTCTATCGCTGACCGCATCGCGCGCGCTGCGCACGCGACGGACATGAAAACGCCGGCGCGAGGCCGGCGTTTCCGATGCAGCGTCCGCGCGGAAACTTCAGTGCTTGAGGTTCTTGCGCAGGCGCTCCAAGGCGCTGAGCTGGGCGATGCTCATGGCCAGCTGGGCCTGGGCTTCTTCCACGCTCATCTTCGGATCCTTGTGCGCCAGCACGCGCTCGGCTTCTTCCTTCGCCTTGCGCACCTGCGCCTCGTCGATGTCCGACGCGCGCACGGCGGTGTCCGCCAGTACGGTGACGACCTGCGGCTGCACTTCGAGGATGCCGCCGGAGATGGCGAAGTCCAGCTGCTCGCCACTGGCCAGCGTCACCACCACCTTGCCCGGCTTCAGGCGGGTGATCAGCGGCGCATGCTTCGGCGCGATGCCCAGCTCGCCCAGTTCGCCGGTGGCGACGACCAGGGTGGCTTCACCATGGAAGATCTCCTGCTCGGCGCTGACGATGTCGCAACGGATGGTGCTCATGGAACTCTCTTTGCCGTGTAGGGCGGGCCTTGGCCCGCCGCCGGTTGCCGCGAAGGTGGGCCTGGGCCCACCCTACGTGCTTACGCCTTCTCGGCGAGCTTCTTGGCCTTCTCGACCGCTTCTTCGATGCCGCCGACCATGTAGAACGCCTGCTCCGGCAGGTGGTCGTACTCGCCGTCGACGATCGCCTTGAAGCCGCGGATCGTGTCCTTCAGCGAGACGTACTTGCCCGGCGAGCCGGTGAACACTTCGGCCACGTGGAACGGCTGGCTGAAGAAGCGCTCGATCTTGCGCGCGCGCGACACGGCCTGCTTGTCCTCTTCGGACAGTTCGTCCATGCCGAGGATGGCGATGATGTCCTTCAGTTCCTTGTACTTCTGCAGGGTGGCCTGCACGCGGCGCGCGGTGTCGTAGTGCTCGTGGCCGATGACGTTCGGGTCCAGCTGGCGGCTGGTCGAGTCCAGCGGGTCCACGGCGGGGTAGATACCCAGCGACGCGATGTTGCGGCTCAGCACGACGGTGGCGTCCAGGTGGGCGAACGTGGTGGCCGGCGACGGGTCGGTCAGGTCGTCCGCGGGCACGTACACGGCCTGGATCGAGGTGATCGAACCGGTCTTGGTGGAGGTGATGCGCTCCTGCAGCACGCCCATTTCCTCGGCCAACGTCGGCTGGTAGCCCACGGCCGACGGCATGCGGCCCAGCAGCGCCGACACTTCGGTACCGGCCAGCGTGTAGCGGTAGATGTTGTCGACGAACAGCAGCACGTCCTTGCCCTTGCCGGACGCGTCCTTCTCGTCGCGGAAGTACTCGGCCATGGTCAGCCCGGTCAGCGCGACGCGCAGGCGGTTGCCCGGCGGCTCGTTCATCTGGCCGTACACCATCGCCACCTTGTCGAGGACGTTGGAGTCCTTCATCTCGTGGTAGAAGTCGTTGCCCTCGCGGGTACGCTCGCCCACGCCGGCGAACACGGACAGACCCGAGTGCGCCTTGGCGATGTTGTTGATCAGTTCCATCATGTTGACGGTCTTGCCCACGCCGGCGCCGCCGAACAGGCCGACCTTGCCGCCCTTGGCGAACGGGCACATCAGGTCGATGACCTTGATGCCGGTCTCCAGCAGGTCGTTGGCCGAGGACTGGTCTTCGTACGACGGGGCCGCACGGTGGATTTCCCAATGGTCGGAGGCCTGCACCGGACCGGCTTCGTCGATCGGGTTGCCAAGCACGTCCATGATGCGGCCCAGCGTGCCCGCACCGACCGGCACCGAGATGGCCTTGTCGGTGTTCACGGCCACCAGGTTGCGCTTCAGGCCGTCGGTGGAACCGAGGGCGATGGTGCGCACGACGCCGTCGCCGAGCTGCTGCTGCACTTCCAGCGTGATGTCGGTGTTCTGCACCTTCAGCGCGTCGTACACCTTCGGCACTTCGTGGCGCGGGAATTCGACGTCAACCACCGCACCGATGATCTGAACGATCTTGCCCTGACTCATTGCTGCATTCCTCTAGATGAATTCTTGTGACTACGCGCGTCAGACTGCCGCCGCGCCGCCGACGATTTCGGAAATTTCCTGGGTGATCGCCGCCTGGCGGGCCTTGTTGTAGACCAGCTGCAGGGTACCGATGAGCTTGTTGGCGTTGTCGCTGGCGGCCTTCATGGCCACCATGCGCGCCGCATGCTCGGACGCGATGTTCTCCAGCACGGCCTGGTACACCAGCGACTCGATATAGCGCGTGATCACGTGGTCGAGCACGGTCGCGGCATCGGGTTCGTAGATGTAGTCCCAGTCGTGGCGGGCGACCTGCGTTTCAGCGGCGGGAAGCGGCAGCAGCTGGTCGAACGCGGCGCGCTGGGTCATGGTGTTGACGAAGTCGTTGTAGACGACGAACACGCGATCCAGCTTGGCCTCGGTGTAGGCGTCCAGCATCACCTTGATCACGCCGATCAGCTGGTCCAGCTTGGGCGTGTCGCCCAGGTGGGACACGCTGGCCAGCATGTTGACCTTGACCCGGCGGAAGTACACCGAAGCCTTCTGGCCGATGGTGACCACATCGACTTCGACGCCCTTCTCGTTCCACTGGCGGATCTCGCCCAGCATCTTGCGGAACAGGTTGTTGTTCAGGCCGCCGGCCAGGCCGCGGTCGGACGACACGATGATGAAGCCGACGCGCTTCACGTCCTTGCGCTCCACCATGAAGGGATGCTGGTAATCGGTGTTGGCCTGGGCCAGGTGGCCGATCACCTGCTTCATCGCGCGCGCGTACGGGCGCGAGGTCTTCATGCGGTCCTGCGCCTTGCGGATCTTGGAGGCCGAGACCATCTCGAGCGCGCGCGTCACCTTGCGGGTGTTCTGCACGCTCTTGATCTTGGTTTTGATTTCGCGTCCGCCTGCCATGCTCTGCTCGCTTGATTCGTCTTCGTAGGGCGGGCCTGGCCCGCCGCCTTCACGAATGGTGGGCCGGGGCCCACCCTACGCTTACCAGGTACCGGTCTGCTTGAACTCGGCGATGCCCTTCTTGAAGGCGCCTTCGATCTCGTCGTTCCAGTTGCCGGTGCTGTTGATCGTGTCGACCAGCGCGCCCTGGGTGTTGGTGAAGTGCGCGTGCAGCGCTTCTTCGAACGCCAGGATCTTGCCGACCGGCACGTCGTCCAGATAACCCTCGTTGACGGCGTAGATGGACAGCGCCTGCAGGGCGATGGACATCGGCGCGTACTGCTTCTGCTTCATCAGCTCGGTGACGCGCTGGCCGCGCTCCAGCTGCTTGCGGGTGGCTTCGTCCAGGTCCGAGGCGAACTGTGCGAACGCGGCCAGCTCACGGTACTGGGCGAGCGAGATGCGGATGCCGCCCGACAGCTTCTTGATGATCTTGGTCTGGGCGGCGCCACCGACGCGCGACACCGAGATACCGGCGTTCACGGCCGGGCGGATGCCGGCGTTGAACAGGTCGGTTTCCAGGAAGATCTGGCCGTCGGTGATCGAGATCACGTTGGTCGGCACGAACGCGGACACGTCGCCGGCCTGCGTTTCGATGATCGGGAGCGCGGTCAGCGAACCGGTCTTGCCGGTGACCTTGCCTTCGGTGAACTTCTCCACGTACTCCTCGGACACGCGGGCGGCGCGCTCGAGCAGGCGGGAGTGCAGGTAGAACACGTCGCCCGGGTAGGCTTCGCGGCCCGGCGGACGCTTCAGCAGCAGCGAGATCTGGCGGTAGGCCACGGCCTGCTTGGACAGGTCGTCGTACACGATCAGGGCGTCCTGGCCGCGGTCCATGAAGTACTCGCCCATGGTGCAGCCGGAGTAGGCGCTGATGTACTGCATCGCGGCCGACTCGGAGGCGGTGGCGGCGACGACCACGGTGTGGGCCAGCGCGCCGTTCTCTTCCAGCTTGCGCACGATGTTGGCCACGGTCGAAGCCTTCTGGCCGATCGCGACGTACACGCACTTGATGCCGGTGCCCTTCTGGTTGATCACGGCGTCGATGGCCATCGCGGTCTTGCCGGTCTGGCGGTCGCCGATGATCAGCTCGCGCTGGCCGCGGCCGATCGGGATCATCGCGTCGACCGACTTGTAACCGGTCTGCACCGGCTGGTCGACCGACTTGCGCCAGATCACGCCCGGGGCCACGCGCTCCACCGGCGCGGTCAGCGAGGTGCCCAGCGGGCCCTTGCCGTCGATCGGCTCGCCCAGCGCGTTCACGACGCGGCCGAGCATCTCCGGACCGACCGGCACTTCCAGGATGCGGCCGGTGGTCTTGGCCACGTCGCCTTCGCGCAGGTGCTCGTAGTCGCCCAGGACCACGGCGCCGACCGAGTCGCGCTCCAGGTTCAGCGCCAGCGCGTAGGTGTTGTTCGGCAGCTCGATCATTTCGCCCTGCATGACGTCGGCCAGGCCGAAGATGCGCACGATGCCGTCGGACACGCTGGTGACCGTGCCTTCATTGCGCGACTCCGCGGCCAGCTTGACCTTCTCGATACGGGTCTTGATCAGGTCGCTGATTTCAGAGGGGTTGAGCGTGGTAGCCATGGGTAAGTCCTGTGTGCCGGCTCGCGCGCGGCGGTTCAATGGGAATTCAGTGCGTCAGCGCCGACTGCAGGCGCGCCAGCTTGCCTTTCAGCGAGCCGTCGATCACCACGCTGCCGGCGTCGATCACGGCGCCGCCGATCAGCGAGGCGTCGATGGCCGTTTCGACCTCGACCTCGCGGCCGAAGCGCTTCTTCAATGCCGCCTTGATCACGTCCAGCTCACCGTCCGGCATCGCCGTGGCGGAGGTGACCCTCGCCTTGACGACGTGCTCGGCTTCGGCGCGCAGCTCCTCGAACAGGCCGGCGATTTCCGGCAGCTGCGGCAGGCGGCGCGCATCGGCGAGGATGCCGAGGAAGCGGGTGAACGCCTCGCTGGCGCCTTCCGGCGACAGCAGCGACACCGCATCGGCGGGCAGCAGCTGCGGATTGGGCAGCAGCGCGGCCACGCGCGGGTCCGCCGCGGCGTGCGCGGCGAAACCCAGCGCCTGCGACCAGGCGGCGAAGTTGCCTTCGTCGCGCGCCGTCGCGAAGGCGGCGCGGGCGTAGGGGCGGGCGACGGTCAGGGCCTGGCTCATCGATCAGCTCGTCCGGATCAGATTTCGGCGGCGAGTTCGTCGAGCAGCGCCTTGTGGGCGTTGGCGTCGATCTCGCGCTTGAGCAGCTTCTCGGCACCGCTGACGGCCAGCGCGGACACCTGCTTGCGCAGGTCCTCGCGGGCACGCGTGGCGGCGGCCTCGATCTCGGCCTGCGCCAGTTCCTTCTGGCGGTTGGCTTCGGCGATCGCCTCGTTCTTGGCCGCGTCGACGATCTGGTTGGCGCGCGCGTGGGCCTGGTCGATGATCTCGTTGGCCTTGACGCGGGCTTCCTTCAACGCTTCGTTGACCTTTTCCTGCGCCTGCGCCAGGTCCTTCTGGCTGCGATCGGCCGCGGCCAGGCCTTCGGCGATCTTCTGCTGGCGTTCTTCGATGGCAGCCAGCAGCGGCGGCCAGATTTTGGTCGCAATGATCCAGATCAGGCCGGCGAAGGCCAGCGCCTGGGCGAACAGAGTGAGATTGATATTCATCGTAAACCTGCCGGTGATGAAGGGCCCGCGCACATCGCGCCGGCCCAGCTACGCCTGGTGACTGACCGCGGGCCGAGGCCCGTGGTCAGGCGTGCACGCGACGGATCAGCCCGCCAGCTTGGCCAGCTGCTCGGTGAAGATCGTGATGAACGGGCTGGCGAAGGCGAACAGCAGGCCGACGGCGACCGAGATGATGAACGCGGCGTCGATCAGGCCGGCGGTGATGAACATGCGCACCTGCAGGACCGGGATCAGTTCCGGCTGGCGGGCAGCCGATTCCAGGAACTTGCCGGCCATGATGGCCAGACCCAGACCGGCGCCCAGCGCGGCCAGGCCGATCATGATGCCGATGGCGAGGGCGGTCGAAGCCTGGACCTGGGCGAGGTTGGTGAGGATGCTTTCCATGGTGATCTCCGGAACTAAGTGCTTGAAAGGTGGATGGTACGAAGGGAACGGTGAAGCGGAAACTCAGTGGCTGTCTTCCGACAGGCTCAGGTAGACGATCGACAGCATCATGAAGATGAACGCCTGCAGCGGGATGACCAGCAGGTGGAACAGCATCCAGCCCAGGCCGAACGTCGCACCGCCGAGCATGCCGAGGATGCCGGCGCCGCCCAGCACCCAGATCAGCAGGAAGACGATCTCGCCGCCGAACATGTTGCCGAACAGTCGCATCGCCAGGGAGATGGGCTTGCTGACCCATTCGACGATGTTGAGGATCAGGTTGAACGGCATCATCCACTTGCCGAACGGCGCCGTCAGGAACTCGTGGGTGAAGCCGCCCAGGCCCTTGGAGCGCAGCGCGAAGACGATCATCAGGAAGAACACGCTGATCGACATGCCCAGGGTGGCGTTGACGTCGGCGGTGGGCACCGGCTTCCAGTAATGCACGCCCATCAGTTCGAGCGGCTTGGCGATGAAGTCTGCCGGGATCATCTTCAGCAGGTTCATCATCAGGATCCAGAAGAAGATGGTGATCGCGATGGGCGTCACCAGCTTGCTGGTCCCGTGGTAGGTGTCGCGGGCCTGCTTGTCGACGAATTCCAGCATGATCTCGACGAAGGCCTGCCACTTGCCCGGCACGCCGGCCGTGGCCTTGCGGGTGGCCAGCCAGAACGCGAACACGATCAGCAGCCCCATCAGCACGGCCGTCACGAAGGTGTCGACATTGATCGTCCAGAAGGGACCCTCTCCGCCGACCTGGGCCGTGAGGTTCTTCAGGTGGTGCTGGATGTAGTTGGTGGGAGTAAGCGCCTCGCCCGCCATGTGTCGGAAACCTTTCGTCTAGATTGGGTTTATCGCTGCTTGCCAACCGCAACCAGCATCTGTGCCACCAGTCCGGCGACCACGCCTGCCAGGAGGGGCAGCGGGGGCAGCCTGTACAGCCCCGCGCCGATCACCAGCACGCCGATCACCACGACCCACTTCACCACCATCCCGCCGACCAGCCTGAGGACCGCCGAGACGGCCCCCAACACGCCGCCGCCGAAGGCCAGCCAGGCCGCCAACAGCGCACCGGCCACGATCGCCAGCCCCCCGACGGCCGCCGCCACTGCCTGGGGCACGCCCCGGAGCAGGAACAACAGCGCGACCAGCAGCACCGCTGCCGTCTGCCAGACGGCGGCGCGCAACACCAGCCGCCGGCCCGCAGCGACGGAATTCAGCACACGAAAGCCCTACGGAATTGGCGGGTACAAGGCAGTAAAGCGCCTCGCCGAGCCGCAAAAGTATAGCAGCGGGACAATTTCAGGGACAACCGCCAAAGGTCGAAGTGCAGGTATCCGCTCCCGGCCCGCCGGCAAGCCTTGTGCGGCCTGCATGTAACCGTTTCCCCTATTCAGAATTTTCTTCCCGGTTTTCCGGAACTTTGGAAAATCGGGCCTGTCAGTCCCTGTAGGCCTGCTGCTCAACTTCCTCGTCCGATGCTCCGTTGCAGGCCTCTCCGAAGCCCCGGCTGCCCCCGGGGCTTCGCCTTTTCTGCGCCCCCGGGCCGACGCCAGCATGGTTCAGCCACTTCACCCGTTGTCGACCCGTCTGCCGCCACGGTAACGGCTCCCCCCTGTTTCGCATGGAGCCATGATGACCCCCGCCTTCCCCCGCCGCCGCGCCACCCTCTTCTGCTGCCTGTCGCTGGCGCTCGTCGCCTCCACCGCGCACGCCGCCGACACCGACGACCGCTTCACGCTGCGCCTGGGCGCCATGAATGTGGATGCGCAGGGCGAACTGCGCGGCAGCACGGTCTTCGAGGGCAGCGACCTGGCGTTCTCCGAGGATTTCGACTTCGGCAGCAAGGAGTGGGTGCCGCGGGTGGACGGGGTGTTCCGCATGGGCGAGCGCCAGCGGCTGATCTTCGATTACTTCCAGTACGACAAGTCGCAGCGCGCCACGCTGAGCGAAGACCTGTCCTACGACGACGTGACCCTCCCCGCCGGCAGCTTCGCCAAGGGCCAGGTCGAGTTTCAGCTGGCCAGCCTGATGTACGACTTTGCGGTGGTCGAAACCGAGCGCTCGAGCATCGGCCTGCAACTCGGGGCCGAGTGGGCCAAGCTCAAGGGCAGCGTGTACGCCGAGGCCGGCGAGGACAGCTACCGGGACAGCCGCAGCGAGACCGGTTACGCGCCGGTGGTCGGCGTGCGCTTCACCACCCGCCCGTCGGACAAGTGGCTGCTGAACCTGCAGGGCCAGTACCTGGATGCGGGATGGGGCGATTTCGGCGACTACGACGGCAGCATCACCCGCGCCAACGCCCTGGTGGAATACCGCTTCACCGAGAAGTTCGGCGCGTTCGTGGGCTACGACTGGTTCAAACTGGATGTCGAACAGGCCGGCAGCGACGGCCTGCTGGGCCTGGACCAGCGCTTCAAGGGGCCGGTGGCGGGCGTGACGCTGGCATTCTGAGCCGTCAATAGAGAACAGCTATCGATTCGAACGGATCGTTTCATTGGACGGGGCGCGCGCCCACCCCATAATGAGATCAATTCTCATCTGGAGGCCTCGTCGTGAACAAGACCCTGAGCTTCGCGATCCTGCACTTCTCGGTGGCCTTCACCCTGGGCTACCTGTTCACCGGCAGCCTGCTGGTGGGCGGCATGCTGGCGCTGATCGAACCGGCGACCAACACCGTGGTGTTCCACTTCCACGAAAAGGTGTGGAAGCGGATCGAGGCCAGGCGTGCGGCGCGCGCGACCGCGTTGCCTGCCTGAGCCACGGCCGCGCAAGCAAAAGAAAGGCCACGCATCCGCGTGGCCTTTCGGTTTCGGCCCGTCTGACGGTGGGTTACTTCTTCTTCGGGATGTACAGGTCGGTGATGGTGCCCTCGTACACCTCGGCCGCCATCGCCACCGTTTCGCCGAGCGTCGGGTGCGGGTGGATGGTCGCGCCGATGTCGCCGGCCTCCGCGCCCATCTCGATGGCCAGCGCCAGTTCGCTGATCAGGTCGCCGGCATGCACGCCCGCGATGCCTGCACCGATGATGCGGTGGGTGTGCTCGTCGAAGATGAGCTTGGTGAAGCCCTCGCCGCGACCGATGCCGACGGCGCGCGCCGACGCCACCCACGGGAACTTGCCCACGCCGATCTTCAGGCCCTTGGCCTTGGCTTCGGTCTCGGTCACGCCGACCCAGGCGATCTCCGGATCGGTGTAGGCGACGGACGGGATCACCCGCGCCACCCACTCCTTCTTCTCGCCGGCGGCCACTTCCGCCGCCAGCTTGCCCTCGTGCGTGGCCTTGTGCGCCAGCATCGGCTGGCCCACCAGGTCGCCGATGGCGAAGATGTGCGGCACGTTGGTGCGCATCTGCGCATCGACCGGGATGAAGCCACGGTCGGTGACCGTCACGCCGGCCTTGTCGGCATCCAGCTTGCCGCCGTTGGGCGAACGGCCCACCGCGACCAGCACGCGGTCGAACATGCCCGATTCCAGCTCCGGCTTCTGGCCTTCGGCGGCGCTCTCGAAGTGCACGGTGATGCCCTTCTTCGACGCCTCGACCTTGGCGGCCTTGGTTTTCAGGTGGACGATGACGCCCTGCTTCTTCAGACGGTCGGCCAGCGGCTTCACCAGGTCCTTGTCGGCACCCGGCATCAGCTGGTCCATGAACTCGACCACGGTGACCTCCGCGCCCAGCGCGCGGTACACGGTGGCCATCTCCAGGCCGATGATGCCGCCGCCGACGACGAGCAGCTTCTTGGGCACCTCGGCCAGCTGCAGCGCGTCGGTGGAATCCATCACGCGCGGATCGTCCCACGGGAAGTTCGGCAGCTTCACCGCCTGCGAACCGGCCGCGATGATGCACTGCTCGAAGCGCAGCAGCTGCGTCTTGCCGTCGCTGCCGAGGATTTCCAGCTCGTTCGGCGAGACGAACTTCGCCACGCCCTGCACCGTGCGCACCTTGCGCTGCTTGGCCATGCCGGCCAGGCCCTTGGTGAACTGGCCGACCACCTTGTCCTGCTTGAAGCCGCGCAGCTTGTCCAGGTCGATCTTCGGCTTGCCGAAGCTGATGCCGATGTCGTCGGAATGCGCCGCTTCATCGATCAGGGCCGCCGCGTGCAGCAGCGCCTTCGACGGGATGCAGCCCACGTTGAGGCAGACGCCGCCCAGGGTGTCGTAGCGTTCGACCAGCACGGTATCCAGGCCGAGGTCGGCGGCGCGGAACGCCGCCGTGTAGCCGCCGGGACCGGAGCCGATCACGACGATGCGGCATTCGATATCGGCCGGCTTGCCGGTGCCCAGTGCGGGCTTCGGCGCCGATGTGGCGGGCGCAGCAGGCGCGGCGGGCGAGGGCGTGACCGGTGCGGGCTTGGCGGGAGCGACCGCAGCGCCCTCGCCTTCGATGATCGCCACCAGGCTGCCCTCGGCGAGTTCGTCGCCGAGCTTGACCTTGATCTCCTTGATCACGCCGGCGGCGGGCGACGGGACTTCCATCGTCGCCTTGTCCGATTCCAGCGTGACCAGGCCCTGGTCCTTCTTCACCGTATCGCCGACCGCGACCAGGATCTCGATGACCGGCACGCCATCGTAGTCGCCGATGTCGGGGACCTTGGCTTCGATCAGGCCACCGCCGCCGACAGCGGCCGGCGCCGCGGCGACAGGTGCGGGTGCAGCGGCGGGCGTCGGCGCAGGTGCGGCGGGAGCAGCAGGCGCGGCCGGTGCCGGCGCGGACATTGCAGCACCTTCGGTTTCCAGCACAGCCACCACACTGCCTTCGGACAGCGTGTCGCCCAGCTTGACCTTGAGTTCCTTCACCACGCCGGCGGCCGAGGACGGCACTTCCAGCGTGGCCTTGTCCGATTCCAGCGTGACCAGGCCCTGGTCCTTCTTCACCGTGTCGCCGACGGCGACCAGGATTTCGATGACCGGCACATCGCTGTAATCGCCGATGTCGGGGACTTTGACTTCGATCGTGTTCGCCATACCACTCTTCTCTTTCGTAGGGTGGGCCTGGGCCCACCGTGGTTTGTTCGGGTCGGTGGGCCGGGGCCCACCCTACGGACTTACAGCAGCACGCGGCGCATGTCGGCCAGCAGCTGGGCGAGATAGGCGGTGAAGCGCGCGGCGGCGGCGCCGTCGATCACGCGGTGGTCGTAGCTCAGCGACAGCGGCAGCATCAGGCGCGGCTGGAACTGCTTGCCGTCCCACACCGGCTGGATCGAGGACTTGGACACGCCGAGGATGGCGACTTCCGGTGCGTTGACGATGGGTGTGAAGGCCACGCCGCCGATCCCGCCCAGCGAGGAGATCGAGAAACAGCCGCCGGACATCTCGGCCGGGCCGAGCTTGCCCTCGCGCGCCTTCCTGGCCAGCTCGCCGCTTTCCTGGGCGATCTCGTTGACGCCCTTCTTGTCGACGTCGCGGATCACCGGCACGACCAGGCCGTTCGGCGTGTCGGCGGCGAAGCCGATGTGGAAGTACTTCTTCAGCGTGAGGTTCTCGCCGCTGGCGTCGAGCGAGGCGTTGAAATCGGGGAACTTCTTCAGCGCCGAGACACTGGCCTTCATCAGGAAGGCGAGCATGGTCAGCTTGATGCCTGCCTTCTCGTTTTCCTTGTTCAGCGCCACCCGCAGCGCTTCCAGGTCGGTGATGTCAGCGTGGTCGTGCTGGGTGACGTGAGGGATCATCGCCCAGTTGCGCGCCAGGTTGGCGCCGGAGATCTTCTTGATGCGCGACAGCGCGACGACTTCGGTCTCGCCGAACTTGCTGAAGTCCACCTTCGGCCACGGCAGCAGGTTGAGCCCGCCCCCGGCGGCGACCGGCGCTCCGGCGGCGGCCGGCGCGGCCACGCCACCTGCCAGCGCGCCCTTGACGTACTTCTGCACGTCTTCCTTGCTGATGCGGCCACCGCGCTCGCTGCCGCTGACCTGGTTGAGGTCCACGCCGAGTTCGCGCGCGAACAGGCGCACGGCCGGGCTAGCGTAGGCGACCTTTTCCGGCAGCACGCGGTCGGCGTTGAATTCGACCGGCGGCGTGCGCGGCGGCGAAGCTTCGGGATCGATGCCCGGCTTGTCGTCCAGCACGCGCGAGGCCGCGGGCGCGACGGCCGGTGCGGCGCGCTCCTGCGCGATCTCCCGTTGGGCGATCTTGTCGGGGGTCGGCGATACCGCGACCGGTTCGACCTTGGCGCCGGTTTCCGTGGTGGCGGTCGGTGCGGGTGCAGCGGCGGGCTTCGCCTCGGCGGCGCCTTCGCTGACTTCGATCAGCGCCACGACCGCGCCTTCGGCGATCTCGTCGCCCAGCTTGACCTTGATTTCCTTCACCACGCCGGCGAATGCCGACGGGACTTCCATCGTGGCCTTGTCCGACTCCAGCGTGACCAGGCCCTGGTCCTTCTTCACCGTGTCGCCCACGGCCACCAGGATCTCGATCACCGGCACGCCGTCGTAGTCGCCGATATCGGGGACCTTGGCTTCCTTGATGTCGGACATGGCATTACTCCGGTGCGTGCGTGAAGAGGGAACCCCTATTGTGTCCGCAGCGGCGCCACGCGCCAACCATCCATTGCGGCCGATCGATGTCTCCATCGGGACATCGGGGCCCGCATCGCGCGCAGTGGTATCGCTTTGGTCGGGCCGCCACACGATTCCCATGCGGCAATACGCACCCGCACTGTTCATCCACGGCGCCCTGACGCGCGTATCTGGATGCGGCGTTCACAGGCCCGTGCCTAGGATCGCCCCCCATCCGCAAGAGGAGATACCCATGCGCTGGCTCGTCCTGCTGTTGTCGCTCGCCATGCCCGTCGTGTCCTGGTTTTCCCAGCAGGGCGTATTCGGGCCCACCAATGGCGCCATCTCGGACCGCTACCCCACGCTCATCGTGGCCGCAGGCTATGCGTTTGCGATCTGGGGCCTGATTTTCCTGTGGGACATGGTGTTCGGTGCGTGGCAGGCGTTCTCGCGACGCGCGGCAACGGACCCACTTGCGGGGATCCGCCCCTGGGCGGCGGCGGGGTTCGCGCTGACGGCGGTGTGGATGCCGGTGTTCTCGCAGCAGCTGTTCTGGCTGGCGCTGCTCATCATCTGGTCGGCGTTGGCGTGCCTGCTCACCTGTGCGCTCAAGCTGTCGACCGCGCGCATCACCGCACCCGGCCTGACGGCCTGGGCATGGGCACCGCTGTCGCTGCACGCAGGCTGGCTATCGTTGGCCGCATTCCTCAACACCGCGCAGGTGATCGTGGCATACCGCCTGCTGCCGACCGACGCCATGCTGCCGTGGACGCTGGTGCTGTTCGCCCTGGCGACCGCGCTGCTGCTGTGGGCTAACCACCGCATGCGCGGCAACCTGCCGTTCGTGGCGGCGGCGCTCTGGGCGCTGGCCGCGGTGTACGTGAAGCAGTCCGGCTGGCGCCTCCCCGGCAGCGATACCGCCGCGCTCGTGGCGGTCGTGGTAGCGCTCGTGCTGGCGGCGCAGACCGTCTGGCTACGCCTGCGCCCGCAGCCCCGTACCGCCGTGGGCTGAGCCCTCCCGCCACGGCGCCAGCACGCTCCAGGCCTCCCGCAGCGCCTCCAGCCCCATCGCGGCGTGCGCCGGACTGGTGGAAGGCAACGCGATGCGCTGCACGGGCTGGCGGAGCTCGGGCAGGTGTGGCTCGACGTGGCGGCGGAACAGCGACGCCGCCGTGGCGCCATTGAACGCGATCACGCGCAGCTGGCCCAACGAGACGATCAAGGGCACCAGCGCATTGGCCCGCTCACTGCCGCGCACGATCGCGCTGTCCAAGCTGCCGGCGCGCCGGCATTCGCCGATCACGTCCCACAGGCCGATCCCGCCCCGCTGCAGCGCGACCAGCCGTTCCCCATACGACGCCTCTTCCGGAACGTCGGCCAGCGCGGCCATCAACGGCCAGAAGCGGTTGCGCGGATGCGCGTAATAGCGACTCGCCTGGATCGAAGCCGCACCCGGCATCGACCCCAGTATCAGTACCCGGCAATCGGATGCGACCACCGGTGGAAGACCGGTCAGCACTTCTTCCATGCGTCAGCCGCCCGAGGCCTGCCACGGCTTCACCACCAGCACGGCACCCGCCACCACCAGCAGGAGTCCGACGATGCGGAGCGCATCGACAGGCTGGCGCGCGTGCAGCACGCCGTAATGGTCCAGCACGACCGAGCCCACGAGTTGCCCGGCCACCACCAGGCAGATCAACGAGGCCGCGCCCAGGCGAGGCACCAGCAGAGTGGCCGAGGCGACGAACACCGCGCCGATCACACCCCCCATCCAGGCCCACCACGGCACTTTCGCCAGCGCCGCAGGCACGAACACAGGTCGCGTCAGCAGCCACCACGCCAGCAGCACGCCCGTCCCGACCATGAAGGACGCCAGCGAGGCGAACACGGGACCGAAGGTCTGTTTGCCGAGCGATGCGTTGATCAACGCCTGCAGCGGCAGCAACATGCCGATGAAGAGGGCCAGGGCCACGCCGGTCGCGTTCATGTCGTGTCTCGTGCGGAGGGAGAGCGACACGATACGACAACGCGCCATCGTCCCCTCACACCGCGCCACGGTCCGGCGGCAGCAAGGCCAACGCGACAGCGAAACGCGCTCAGGCAGCGCGCCTCCCCGGACAGGCGGGAGACGGGGGTCGCCGATACGACGGCGGGTCACTTCCGTGCGCGGCTGGCTTCGTATTGTGCAATATGCGCGTCCACCGGCGTGGAGGCGATCACGCCGCCGACCACCTCGGGCAGCAGGTCGTCCAGCGCCTTGAAGCGCAGGCAGCTCTTGCCCATGTCCAGCGCCTTGCCGGCGTCCGCGTACGCGTTGCGCAGCGCCACGTCCTGGGTGGAGTTGGCGTAGCACGCCGTCAGGTAAAGCGCGTAGTACTGCTTCTGCGCTGCGAGCGCGACGTACGCCAGGGGCTGTCTGTTGTAGGTGTCAGGATAGCGCGACAGCGGAACTTCCCAGCTGATCATGCCCCAGCTCATCGCCTCGACGTAGCCCGGGGGAAGATGCCGGTTGACCAGGTCGCGTACCGCAGAGACCACGGCCCGGCGTTGCTCTGGCAGTTCCGTCAGGTAGTCGTCGACCGTCTTCGCCTTGCTGCTCGCCATGCTGGCCACTCCGTTTGTACGAACAGTAGCGCAGCCGCGGGGCCCGCGTCATGCCGTGCGCCGCCGCCTCGGTGCACTGCGATATCGCATGGATCACTGAACGGAGATGGCGCGTGCGCTCAGCGACATGCACGCACCGTGAAATGCAGGTGCAGTAGCAGGACATTTCCGCCATGTTCGCGATCGGTTCACGTCGCGCAGCAGGAGATGTTCATGCAGGGGTGGTTACGGTGCGCTCGCCCTGACGGCGACGACGCATCACGCATCGCACCGCGCGGAGGGGACATAAGAAAACAGAACAGGAGATTCCTGCATGAAATCCATTCGTACCCTCACGATTGCCCTGGCTTCCCTCATTGCCATGCCTGCCCTGGCGCAGGACGCAACGACCGACACGACATCCGATGCCGCCAGCAAGCGCTTCGCCGTGGTCGGCGGCGCCGCCATCCTCAAGCCCGATCGTGATCCCGCGCCCGGCCTGAAGATCGACGGCGACGTCGCGCCGGTGATCAGCGCCAGCTGGTATGCGACCCCGAACATCGCCGTCGAGCTGTGGGGTGCCGCCGACAAGTTCAACCACCGTGTGCGCGCCGATGGCGCCGGCAAGATCGGTACCGTGGACCAGCAGCCCATCGCGCTGAGCGGCCAGTACCACTTCGGCACCGCCGACCAGGTGATGCGCCCGTTCGTGGGCCTGGGCTACTACGAGTCCAATTTCAGCAACGAGACCATCGGAGGCGACGGCGCGCACGTCGGCCTGGAGACCGCCAAGGGCGCCATCGCCACCGCGGGCGTGGACTTCAACATCAACCAGACTTGGTTTGCGCGTGCCGATGCCCGTTACATGAAGGGCGATGCAGGCGTGCGCGTGGCCGGCCAGGGCACCGGCGAAGAACTGACGATCGACCCGTGGGTCGTGGGTGTGGGTATCGGCGCACGCTTCTGATCCATCGCACCATCGCGTCGATGCGGCGGCGGGCTTCCGGGCCCGCCGCCTTTTCCTGAGGGCGGAGGGATCACCGTGTGCCGTGACCGCGCAGGCGCTGCAGGCGCGCGACACGCCACTTCACACCCCACGCGTAGACCAGGTAGTAACCGAGCAGCAGGCCGGCCACCGCCAGCAGGCTGCCGTGCCCGCTCAGCAGCGCATGGGTCGCCGGCACGCCATCGCTCTGCCAGTACTGCGCCATCTGCACGAACCCCAGCACGATGCGCCCGGCCACGATGGCGACCAGCAACAGGGCAAGCCAGGCATTGGGCTGGTAGAAGACGCCCTGCGGCGCGACCTCCCAGCGCGTGAGCCACACGCCCAGCAGGCCGAGCAGGCTGCCTGCAGCCAATCCCACCCCCGCGCCGGCCAGGCTGTCCGGCCACCAGAAAAGGCCGAACGCACTGACCGCCATGAAAATCGCCACCGACACCAGCAGGCTCCACGCGTTGAGCGCCAGCAGCCAGCTGCGGGCCATGCGGCGCGACCGCCCGTAGCGGTAGCGCTGCCACAGCGAGAGCGGCAACAGCACCACCCACAGTGCGAGCAGCAGGAATACGAACAGCAGGACGAGGACGATAGGCATGCACGCATCATGCCGCATCGCGCGTCAAGGATGTTCTGCCTCCACGTGGACCTTTTCGCGCCGCAACAGATAAAGTCCGCTGGCGACGATGATGCCCGCGCCGATCCAGGTCACGCCATCCGGCAGCACCGACCACAAGGCCACGTCCAGCAGCACGCCCCAGACCAGCGCGGTGTACTCCAGCGGCGCGATCAGCGAGGCCTCGCCACGACGGAAGGCCTCGGTCAGCGCCACCTGCGCTAGCGAACCGGAGATGCCGACGCCGGCGATGATCCAGCCGTGCGCGGGCTGCAGCGGCTTCCATGCAGGCAACGCCAGCAGCCACGCGCCCAGCGACAGCAGCACGACGAACCAGAACACCATCGCCTGCGTACTGTCGCGCTGCGCCAGCATGCGCACGGTGACCGCACCCAGCGCATAGCAGATCGCCGCGATGAGGATCGCCAGCCCGCCGCCGGTCAGCATGCCTTCGCCGGTCGGGCGCAGGATCACCAACACGCCGACCAGACCGATGACGATCGCGATCCAGCGCCCCGCCCCCACCCGCTCCTTCAGCAATGGGCCCGCCATCGCCGTGACCAGCAGCGGCGCCACGAAGGTGATGGCGTAGGCCGTCGACAAGGGCATCGTGCGCAAGCCGTACACGAACCCGGCCATCATCGCGATGCCCAGCGCGCCGCGCAGCAGGTGCAACGGCCAATGCACGCGCAGCAGCGAGCGGGCGGGCACCGTGGCCAGCACCCACAGCGTCACCAGCGGCAGCGAGGACAACCCGCGCAATGCCGCGACCTGCAGCGGCGGGTACTGCGATGAAAGCAGCTTCAATCCCGCGTCCATCAACGCGAACAGCAGCACGGCGGCCAGCATGAGCAGGACGGCGGACGTGAGCGAGGAACGGGGCGTGGCCATGCGCCATTATCGCCTCCGCTGGACACGTTCCCTCACGCCTGCGCTACCCTGCGCGCAACCACCCGCGCAGGCAGGCCGATGACAGGGATCGCTCCACGCACCAGCGCGTCGCCCCGCTCCCGCATGGCCCTGCACCTGGCCTGGGCCGCGCTGTGGCTGCTGCTCGGCATCGCCAGCCTCGAGTTCCTGCTGGCCGCCTACGGCAAGTACCGGCACCTGGATTCGGCTGCCTACGGCATGTTCATGATGCGGCGCAGCTGGCTGTGGATGCATCTGGCCGGCGGGCTCACCACGGTGCTGCTGGGGCCCGTGCAGTTCTTCACCCAATGGCGCCACCGCTATCCGCGCCCGCACCGCCTGGTGGGCCGCCTTTATCTGTCCGGCCTGCTGGTGGCCGCCACCGGCGCCGTCGGACTGATCGCCAGCTCGCCCGCACCGTTCGCCATCCGCCTGGCGTTCTCCGCGACCGCCCTTGCCTGGTTGACCACGGCGCTGACCGGCCTGGTGGCGATCAGGCGCGGGGCCGTGGAGCGGCATCGTCGCTGGATGGTCCGCCATTACGCCGTGACGCTGGCGCCGATCCTCTTCCGCCTGTCGTTGCCGCTCGCCATCGCGGGCGGGCTCGCGCCCTCGCCGGCCCTGATCGCTACCTTGCTTTGGTGCAGCTGGGTGGTGCCCCTGCTCGCATGCGAGACCGTCTGCCGGCTGGCCGGGCTGTGGCGCGCCACACGCGTGCCGCCACCCGGAGCGGTGCCGCTTGCCGGCGCACGGTAGAATTCCGCGTCCGGTACCAGGAATTCCCCCATGCCCTCCTTCGACGTCGTTTCCGAAGTCAACATCCACGAACTGACCAACGCCGTGGACCAGGCCAACCGCGAACTCTCCACCCGCTTCGACTTCAAGGGCGTGGAAGCGAAATTCGTGCTGGACGACAAGCTGATCACCCAGTCCGCGCCCAGCGATTTCCAGCTCAAGCAGATGACCGACATCCTGCGCGCGCGCCTGATCGCCCGCCAGATCGACGCCCGCTGCCTGGAGTTCGGCGACGTGGAAACCAACCTGGCCGGCGCCCGCCAGAAAATCACGGTCAAGCAGGGCATCGAGCAGAAGCTGGCGAAGAGGATCGTCGCCACCATCAAGGACGCCAAGCTGAAGGTGGAAGCCCAGATCAACGGCGACAAGCTGCGCGTGACCGGCAAGAAGCGCGACGACCTGCAGGACGTCATCGCGCTGCTGAAGAAGACAGAATTCGAGCTGCCGCTGCAGTTCGACAACTTCCGTGACTGATACGTCCGCGGCCGCCGACGGGGTGCGCGATCCCATCGACGCTACCCGCCGCTGGGTGGAACGTGCCGTCATCGGGCTGAACCTGTGCCCGTTCGCCAAGGCGGCGTACGTGAAGCAGCAGGTGCGCTTCGTGCTGAGCGATGCCAGCACGCCGGAAGCCCTGCTGGAGGAACTGGCCGAGGAACTGGTGCTGCTGCGCGACGCCGATCCCGAGCAGATCGACACCACGCTGATCGTTCATCCCGACGTGCTGACCGACTTCCTGGACTACAACGATTTCCTCGACAACGCCGACGCCGCCGTCGAGGCGCTGGACCTGCAGGGCGTGATCCAGGTTGCCAGCTTCCACCCCGACTACCAGTTCGCCGGCACGATGCCGGACGACATCAGCAACTACACCAACCGTTCGCCCTACCCCACCCTGCACCTGCTTCGCGAAGCCAGCATCGACCGCGCGGTGGAGGCCTTCCCCGATGCCGATGTCATCGTCGAGCGCAACGTGAAGACGCTGGATGTACTGGGGCATGCGGGGTGGGCGAAGCTGTTCGCGGACTGACGACGCTTTGTGCTTTCTGTAGGAGCGACGTCAGTCGCGACCGGACGCCATCAGCGCTCAGGATCGGTCTGCAAGGCACTCGTTCCCAAGCCACACGGCATCCCAGTACGGATACTTTCCAATCTCATCGACCAGTCCTGCGCGCAGAGGATTTGCGATCACATAGCGCGCCGCGACCCTGAGGTCGTCGCTGGACCGCAGCGCACGATCATGGAAGCCTGGAGCCCAGACACCGTCATGCTGCCGCCCGACCCGGAAAGATCGGGAGGTATTGGCTTTCAACCGCTGGACACAAACAGGAAGGGTCTCCGTCGCTCCCAGTTCGATCAGTCCATGCCAATGGTCCGGCATCAGCACCCAGGCCATCAGGCGCGAGCGATACCACAGTCGCTTGTCCGTGATCGCACGCGCCATGTCGTGAGCGATGACCGGATCCGAGAACAACGGTCGTCGATCACGGGTGACGAAGGTCACCAGGTAGACGTGCCCGGCAATCGACCTGCGCCCACGACGGAGACCGGCATGACCCTGCGCAGGACGATGGTGTGCGGATTGATCCATGCCTGCGAGCATGGTTTCCTACATCGCCGGCGCGACATCGGGAGATGGCGGGAAAACGGGTCGGATTTTGCCGTGCGGTCGCGACTGACGTCGCTCCTACATCAGCTCACCGGCAAACCGCCGCTCCAGCAGCCGACGCGCATCGTCCAGCGACGGCAGGATGGTGTGGCCGAGCGAACGCACGGCATCGTCCGGCTCCAGCAGGTCCGGAATCTGTATGGGATGCATGCCGGCGGCCAGCGCGGCACGCACGCCGGTAGGCGAGTCTTCCAGTACCAGGCACTGCGCCGGGTCGACGCCCAGCGACGCTGCGGCCAGCAGGTAGATGTCCGGCGCGGGCTTGGGATGCTCGACGTCGCTGCTGGTGCATATCGCATCGAACCGGGGCAGCAGGCCCGCGGCCTCCAGCTTCTTCAGGGCCAACGGACGCCGCGTCGATGTCGCCACCGCGCGTGGAATCCCGCGCGCCTGCAGGAAATCCAGCATCTCGATGATGCCGGGACGATGCGGCACGCCTGCCGCGACGACCGCGTCGTACAGCGCATGCGAACGCTGCAGCACCTGCGCGCGTTCCAGCTCACCCACCGCCTCGTCCAGCAGGTGGCGGCAGACGGCTTCGCTGTGGCCCACCATCGACAGCCACAGCATCTCGGGCAGGTCATGCCCTCGTTCGCGTGCGGCCTCCGCCAGGCACGCGATGATGGCGCGTTCGCTGTCCAGCATCAGCCCGTCCATGTCGAAGACCACCGCCATGGGCGTGAACGGCAATGCCGCCCGACTCATGCCTCGGCTCCGAACAGCTGGCGGAGATCCCCCTGATCGAGAAGGCGCCACTGCCCCGGCGCAAGGTCGCCCAGCGTCAGCCCGCCGATGCGGCTGCGATGCAACGCCTGGACGTGGTTGCCGACCGCGGCGAACATGCGGCGCACCTGGTGGTAGCGACCCTCGGTGAGCGTCAGCTGCGCATGGCGCGCATCGATGACGTGCAGGTGTGCCGGCGCGAGCGGCGTCTGCTCCGACTCCAGCATCAGCGTGCCGCTGGCGAAGATCGCGGCTTCGTCGCCGCGCAGGTCCTGCGCCAACGTCGCGTCGTAGACCTTGGGCAGGTTGGCCTTGGGCGAGATGATCCGGTGCAGCAGGCCACCGTCGTCGGTGAGCAGCAGCAGGCCACTGGTCTCGCGATCCAGCCGGCCCACGGTGGACAGCACCGGCGAACGCTCACGAAATCGCGACGGGAACAGGTCGTAGACGATGCGGCCGGTATCCTTGGTCGAGCAGGTGTAGCCCACGGGTTTGTGCAGCAGGATCGCCACGCCCGGCGCAGGGTCGAGCGGCTCGCCATCCACGCGGATGTTGTCGTGGTCGACCGGGTCGTCGGCATACAGCACCTCGCCCGCGGCGTCGGTGATCCGCCCCTCGCGGAACATCCACTGCACGTCCTTGCGGCTGCCATAGCCGAGGTTGGCGATGTGCTTGACGATCTTCATGCGCTCACCGCCTCGCCTTCACCGCGGCGATGACCTTGAAGCCATCGCGTTCGCCGGCCACGCGCACCTCGCCGAACTGATCGTTCAGGGTCTGCTCGTAAGGCAGATGGCGGTTGGCCACCAGCCACAGCCGGCCGCCGGGCTTGAGCGCGGCGGCCGCGGCGGTGATGAAGCGTTGGCCGATGTCGGGGCGATCCGCGCGGCTCTGCGTATGGAAGGGCGGATTGCTGACGATGAAGTCGTAGCGCTGCGGCAGTCCGGCGGTGACGTCGTGCCAGTGGAAATCGAGCGTTGCGCTCGCGCCCGCTTCCGCGAGGTTCGCCCTGGCCAGCGACAACGCGCGTGCCTCGGCCTCGTACAGATCAAGCGCGGTGATGCCGGGATTGCGCGCCAGCAGGGACAGCGACAGGAATCCCCATCCCGCGCCCAGGTCGGCGCCGTGCCCGGTGATGTCCGTCGGCAGGCACTCGACCAGCAGCGCGGACGCCGGATCGATCCGGTTCCAGGCGAAGACGCCCGGACGGCTGAGGTAGCGGCCGTTCTCGATCCGACGCGGCGCGTCCAGCGCCGACCATTGCGCGAGCAACGCGTCGTCGACGCTGTCCGCGCGCTTGCGCGTCCAGAACGTGCGGCAATGGAACTTGGTCAGCGTGCCCGCCAGGCCCGCGAGTTGCTTCAAGTCGGCTTCGCCCGACTTGGCGCCCTCGTTGTTGGTCATCGCGGCGACGACGACGCCATCGGGCGCCGCCAGTTGCACGGCGCGCGCAAGCAACGCGCGCGCTTCTTCGCGCTGGCGCGGCGGCAACACCAGCACCAGGGCATAGCGCGTCTCTTCGGCAGCCGCATCGGCGACGACGCGCAAGCCGGCGCGTTCCAGCAGTTCGGCGTCGGGACGGAAACTCTGTTCGCATACCAGCTGCGGCAACGGGAACTGGCGCAACGCGGCGCCATCGCGCGCTCGCAGGAACAGCACCGGCCCGGATGGCCAGGCAAGCACGCCCTGCGCGAAGGGAAGCATCAGGGCATCGAGAGCGGGATCGGAGAAGGGAGAGGCCACGATGCGGCGCGCAGGCGGGGAATGAGGCGTCATTCTAACGGCAGCCACTCGCGACCGATTCCATCACCGTCGGTCGGGCTTCGAAAATAAAATAAAAAAAGTGTTGCGCATCGCAAACAAGCGGCGTATCGTGCGCGCCCGTCGGCCACGTGGCCGTTTTTTCAGCAATCGAATTCTTCCCATGAAGCCCGCCTATTCCTTCGACAGCAAGCCCGCCCTGCAGCCCTCGCGCTGCGGCCTGGCGCTGCGTGCGAACGGCAGCGACCTGCGCGGTACCGAACGCGCACGGCACCTGGACTTCTGACATCCGGCTGACTCCCTGGGAGATCGGCCACCCCGATCTCCGAGGAACGCGAACGCCCTCGGGTCGCCATACCCGGGGGCGTTCTGTTTTCGGCGTTCGCGGAGGGTGCGCATGCATCGAGGTTCGTTTCTTTCCACCACGGAAGTTCCTTTCCGCCCTGGGGCATCCGGGTAGTGCGCGTGCGCGCCCCGATGCAGGGGCGCGGCTGCGACTGGCGCATGTGCGCTGCGTCGTGATGCCCCGACGCGGGCTGCACGTGGAGAGAACACCCACAAGGGCGCGTCGCGCCCGAACGGATTGCCGGTTGGCGACAGCCGGCAATGCGGAACATCGACCGAACACGCTACAGCGGTACGGGCTAGCGTCCCGTCCGGTGCGCGCGGCGCTGCCGCGGCGTATGCCGAAGCGGGGGAGACGGTGTTCCTCGAGCGGACGGAAGCTCAGAGGCAGAGCAGCGGCGCATGCCGTTGGCCACCGGTTCGAATCCGGTTCGTCCACCACTGGATAGCTCAGATGGTTAGAGCATCGGACGGTTAATCCGACTGTCGCGGGTTCGACTCCCGCTCCAACGCCCGCAAGGGCACATGACCTTTCACGTCATGACACCGGGACGCAAGTCCCACCCAGGAAACACCCCGTGCGGCGTGTCGTCTTTCCACGATGGAATGCGGGACGACGGCGCAACGCAGCGGGGACGGTGCCGGCACCGCGCCCTCGACGTGGAAGCGCGCAGCGTTCGACGCAGTCCACGGACCGCGCCGTCGCTGCGATGCCTCCGCCGACAGCGCCGGTCGCCCGCATCGCCTCCGTCCAGGGGCGTTTCCACCTTCTTCCGCCGATCGCCAATCGCGATGGGCACCTTTCGTCGCGGGATTCGATCCACCGCGGCGATCCGTTGAATCCGGATCGAACCACCAGAGCCAACAAGGAGAACAACGCCATGTTCTGGACCAAGAGGGTCGTGATCGGTGACGGCGAGCGCGGCCTGGTGTATCGCAACCGTCGGTTCGAGCAGCTGCTCGCGCCCGGCGTGTACCGCTGGTTCGACCCGCTGGGTCGGATCGAGGTGCGCACGTTCAACATCGCAGCGCCGGAATACGCCGGCCACGACGTCGACGCGCTGATCGCGCGCCTCGGCGAGCGCCTGGGCGAGACCTTCGTTCTCGCCGACATCGGCGTGGACGAGGTGGGCCTGGTGCTGAAGAACGGCAAGCTGGAAGACGTGCTGCCGCCCGGCACGCGGCGCCTGTACTGGATCGGCCTGGTGAAGGTCGAGGTGCAGGCGGTGGCGCTCGCCACGCCGGACGTGGACGTCGCCGTTGCGCGGCGCCTGCGCCAGTTGGGCGCGTTGTCGAAGCTGGCCGTGGTGACCGATGTGCCGGCGGAATTCGCCGGCCTGGTGTTCATCGACGGCAAGCTCGAGCGCACGCTCGCCCCGGGCAGCTACGCCTTCTGGAATTTCCAGAAGAACGTGGTCGTGGACATCGTCGACCTGCGCGTGCAGGCGATCGAGGTCTCGGGCCAGGAGCTCCTGACCCGCGACAAGGTCAGCCTGCGCGTGAACCTGGCCGCCAGCACCCGCGTCACCGACGTGGTGGCGGCGCGCACCAAGGTCGCGAAGGTCGGCGACTTCGTCTACCGCGAGCTGCAGTACGGCCTGCGCAAGGCGGTCTCCGCCAAGACGCTGGACGAGCTGCTGGGCGACAAGGCTTCGCTGGACGCCGACATCTTCGCCTACGTGCGCGGCCAGATGGCCGGGCTCGGCGTCGAGGTGCTGGGCGTGGGCGTGAAGGACGTGATCCTGCCGGGCGAGATGAAGGAGATCCTCAACGGGGTGGTGCAGGCGGAGAAGACGGCGCAGGCCAACGTGATCCGCCGCCGCGAGGAGGCGAACGCCACGCGTTCCCTGCTCCACACCGCGAAGCTGATCGACGAGTCGCCGGTGCTGATGCGCCTGAAGGAGCTCGAGGCCCTGGAGAAGGTCACCGAGAAGATCGACAAGCTCACCGTGTTCGGCGGCCTGGATGGCGTGCTGAAGCAGCTGGTGACATTGAAGTAGTACGGCCCGCGCGGTGGACGGACCCGCCGCGACGGGCCTTCTGTAGGAGCGCCCCATGGGCGCGATGCTTTTCATGGAAGAAGCGGAGACAAGCGCATCGCGCCCATGGGGCGCTCCTACAATGGACAAGGACATCACATGAACACACAAACACACTTCGAACTACTGCACGCCGAGGGCAGCACCACGCCGATCAAGGGCTGGGTGCGCGGCGTGCCCCTGGACCAGGGCGCCCACGAGCAGCTGCGGAACATCGCGGCGATCCCCTTCGTCGGCCCGTGGGTCGCGGTGATGCCCGACGTGCACCTGGGCAAGGGCGCGACCGTGGGCTCGGTCATCCCGACGCGCGGCGCCGTCATTCCGGCGGCGGTCGGCGTGGACATCGGCTGCGGCATGGCCGCGGTGCGGACCACGCTGCGCGCGAAGGACCTGCCGGACAACCTGGCGCAACTGCGTTCGAGCATCGAACGCAGCGTGCCGGTCGGCAACGGGCGCGGCGGAGAGCATTGGAAGCTGCCGGACAGCATCCGCACGCGCATCACGCAGTCGGGGCTGGAGCCACGCCTGGAGGCGATCAAGCAGAAGCACCGCAAGATCCGTACCGACAAGCTGGATCGCCAGATCGGCACGCTGGGCGGCGGCAACCACTTCATCGAGATCTGCCTGGACGAGGCCGATGCGGTGTGGGTGATGCTGCACAGCGGTTCGCGCGGCACCGGCAACCTGATCGGCAACTACTTCATCGAGCGGGCGCGCGAACAGCTGGCGCACCGTGTGCTGGGCTTCCCCCTGCCGGACAAGGACCTGGCCTTCTTCATGGAAGGCGAGCCCTTGTTCGACGATTACGTGGAAGCGGTCTCGTGGGCACAGGACTACGCCCGCGAGAACCGCGAAGCGATGATGTCGCGCGTACTGGCGGAGATGCGCCACCGCCTGCCGAAGTTCCAGTTGGAGAAGATGGCGGTGAACTGCCACCACAACTACGTGCAGAAGGAGACGCACGGCGGCGTGGACCTGCTGGTGACCCGCAAGGGCGCGGTGAGCGCGCGTGTCGGCGAGCTGGGGATCATTCCCGGCAGCATGGGCGCGAAGAGCTTCATCGTGCGCGGCAAGGGCAACGCGGACAGCTTCCACAGCTGCAGCCACGGGGCCGGCCGCGTGCTGAGCCGTACCGCCGCGCGCCAGCAGATCACCCTGTCGCAGCACCGCGAGGCGACGGCGCACGTCGAATGCCGCAAGGACGCCGACGTGATCGACGAATCACCGGCGGCGTACAAGGACATCGACGCGGTGATGGCGGCGCAGAGCGACCTGGTGGAGGTCGTCCACACGCTGCGCCAGGTGGTGTGCATCAAGGGGTGAGCTTCGGCTCGCCCCTTTTTTGCGGCTCACCCATTCCTTTGTGTGTGTAGGAGCGCCCTCGGGCGCGATGCTTTTTCTTGATCCTGCCGCGAAAGCAAGAGCATCGCGCCCGAGGGCGCTCCTACAAGCGGAAGAGCCTCAGCTCTGCAGTTCCCGCAGCGTCACCGACGGCGGCGCATCCAGCACCTTGCGCGTGGCGAACAGCCCCGCGCACAACGCAGCCAGCATGCCCAGCCCGCCGCCGATGGCGGCCAGCTGCCAGTTGGCCTTCCACGGCAGGTCGAACACCTGGGTCGCGACCACGCCCGACAATACCGACGCCGCGATCGCCGCCACCAGACCGGCCAGCAGGCCGATGGCGGCGAACTCCGAGGCCTGCGCAAGCCGCAACTGGCGACGGCTGCCGCCCAGCACGCGCATCACGCCGCCTTCGAGCAGGCGCTCGTCCTGGCTGGCACTCACCGCGGCCATCAGCACCAGCAGGCCCGCCGCCAGCGAGAACCAGAACACCACCTGCACCACCTGCGAGACCTGTTCGGCCGTGCTGCGCACCTGGTTCAGCACCGCCTCCACATCGATCACCGACAGGTTGGGGAACTGGTTGACCAGTTCGCGGGTGAAGGCGGCATCGCCCGACGGTACGCTGACGGCGGTGATGTAACTGGCGGAATATCCATCGAGCGCGCCCGGCGAGGCGACGACGAAGAAGTTGGGGCGGAAGCTCTCCCAGTCCACGCTGCGCAGGCTGGTGATGCGGCCCTCGAAACGCTGGCCCGCGATGTCGAACGCAACGCGGTCGCCGAGCTTCCAGCCCAGGTCCTCGGCGAACCCCTCTTCCACCGACAGTTCAGGCGACGACGGAGTGCGACCGCTCCAGAACTCGCCCGCGGTCACCTTGTTGTCGTCGCGCAGGGTCGCGGCCATCGACAGGTTGAACTCGCGGTCTGCGCGACGCTGCGTGCGTTCGTCGGCGCCCTGATAGTCGGCACCACTGGTGGGCGTGCCGTTGAGTTCGACCAGACGGCCCCGGATCATCGGGTAGAGGTCGACCGCCGACAACCCGCGCGCTTGCATGAAGGCCTTCACCGGGTCCACCTGGTCCGGCTGCACGTTGATGATGAAGCGGTTCGGCGCATTGGCCGACAGCGCCAGCTGCCAGCGGTCCAGCAGGTCGGTGCGCACGAAGGTCAGCAGCAACAGCGCCATCAGACCGAGGCCGAGCGCGGATACCTGTGCGATCGACGTGCCGGCGCGCCGGCTGACGTTGGCCAGCCCGTAACGCAGGCTGCCGCGCAGGCGGGAGCGCAGCCGGCGCACCAGCACGATCAACGCCCACGCCAGCAGGGCAAGCACGGCGAGCGTGCCGACGATGCCGACCAGCATCGCGGTGCCGAGCGTGGGCGAACCCGCCTTCCACCACAGCAGCGCGCCCAGGCCGACGAAGCCGGTCAGCGCGACCAGCCATGCGCTGGGTTCGGTCCGGTCCAGGTCACGACGCAGCACGCGCAGCGCGGGCACACGTCGCAATGCCAGCACCGGCGGCGCACCGAAGGCGAGCAGCACGATCATGCCCACGCCATAGCCCTGCAGCGCCGGCATGAGGCCCGCCGGGGGAATGTCGATCTGCAGCGACTGCTGCAGCCAGCGGCCAATACCCCATTGCAGGCCGAACGCGATGAGAACGCCGACCGTGCAGGCGGCCAATCCCAGCAGCACCAGTTCGCCGACGTGGATGCCCACCAGCGTGCGCTGCTGCGCACCCAGGCAGCGCATGACGGCGGTACCGGACAGATGGCGCTCGCTGTGGCGCCGCGCGGCCATCGCCACGGCGACGGCGGCGAGCACGACGGACACCAGCGCCGCCAGGCCGAGGAAGCGGCTGGCCCGATCCAGCGCGGAGCGCACTTCCGGGCGCGCGTCCTGGATGGTTTCCATGCGCTGACCGCGCGCGAGTTGCGGCTTGACCGCCGCGGTGAAGGTTTCGACCGCGGCCGCATCGCCGGCCACGACCAGGCGATAGCGCAGGCGACTGCCTTCCTGCACCAGTCCGGTGGACGGCAGGTCGGCGAGGTTGAGGAAGACTTTCGGCGCGACATTGAAGTAGTCGAGCGCCGCATCCGGTTCCTGCGTCACCAGCGCGGCCAGCTTCAACGTGCGCGTGCCGATGCCGATGGCGTCGCCCGGTTTCGCGCCCAGCGTCTCCGCGCCCGCCTGGCTGATCCAGAGCGTGCCCGGCGCGGGGAGGCCACGGGCATCTCGCTCGGCCGCACCTGCGCGATCGACGATGCGGAAGCTGCCGCGCAGCGGAAATCCTTCGCCCAGCGCGCGCAGGTCGCCCAGCGACAGCGACTCGCCGGCGCGGATCATGCTCTGCAGCTCCTGCGTTTCGGTCACGCGCAGGCCCGGTGCCGCGGCCAGCGCACGCAGCGCCTCGGTGGGCGGCGCATCGCCGCGCACCACCACGTCGCCGCCCAGCAGGCGGTTCGCCTCGATCGCCAGCGCGCGCTCGGCGCGATCGGTGACGAAGCCCACCGAGGTCACCGCCACCACCGCCAGCACCAGCGCGGCGAACAGGATGCGGATGTCGCCCGCGGCCAGGTCGCGCCGCAACTGGCGCCAGGCCAGCGCCAGCGTCCTCATGCGGCCCCACCCTGCAGGCGTCCGGCATCCAGCCGGAGCAGGCGCTGGCAGCGTGCCGCCAGGTGGTCGTCGTGCGTCACCAGCACCAGCGTGGTGCCGGCATCGGCGTTCAGCGCGAACAGCAGCTCGATGATCGCCTGCCCGGTGTGGGTGTCGAGATTGCCGGTGGGCTCGTCCGCGAACAGCAGCGACGGCCGGGTGACGAAGGCTCGCGCCAGTGCCACGCGCTGCTGTTCGCCACCGGACAGCTGGCGCGGGTAATGGGCCAGGCGCTCGCCCAGGCCCACCTTCTGCAGGATCTGCCGCGCCGGCCCTTCCACGTCGGTATCGCCGCGCAATTCCAGCGGCAGCATGACGTTCTCCAGCGCCGTCAGCGAGGGCAGCAGCTGGAAGCTCTGGAACACGAAGCCGACCTTCTCGCCGCGCACGCGTGCCCGGCCGTCCTCGTCCATGGCGGAGATCCGCTCGCCATCGAGCGTCACCGAACCCGTGCTGGGCACGTCCAGCCCGGCCAGCAGGGACAGCAGCGTGCTCTTGCCCGATCCCGATGCCCCGACGATCGCCACGGTATCGCCATGGCCGATGCGGAAGCCCACCTCCTCGAGTATCGTCAGTTCGCCGCCGGGCAGCGTCACGTGCTTGCCCAGCCCCTGCACGTCGAGGACGGCGCGGGCGGAGGCGTGGGCTTCAGTGTGCAGTCTGCTGGCGTCGGCCATGATCGTCTCGTCGGTCATTTCGTGGATCATCGGGAGCACGGTTCGCATGTTTCGTTATTTAGGCAGGTATGGGGCCGGGCGCGCACGCATGCAATGGGCGTCGGGCCTGGTCATGCTGCTGTTCGTCGCATTATTCGCACGTCCCGTCGTGGCGCAGACCGCACAGGCCGCACCCGCGAAGGCCGCCCGCACCCTTCTGGTGATGGGCGATTCGCTGTCGGCCGCCTATGGCCTGTCACCCGCACAGGGCTGGGTGGCCCTGACCGCTGACCGTATCGGCAAGACCCGGCCGGGATGGCGGGTGGTCAACGCCAGCATCAGCGGCGAGACGACTGCCGGCGGCGCGGCGCGCATCGAGGCGGAACTGCAACGCCACAAGCCCGCCGTCGTGGTCATCGCGCTGGGGGCGAACGATGGGTTGCGCGGCCTGCCGCTGGCGCAGACGCGCGCCAATCTGGAAAAGATGATCAAGGCCGCGCAGGCACGCAAGGCGAAGGTGCTGCTGGTGGGCATGCGCATGCCGCCCAACTACGGACCGGACTACACGCGCGGGTTCGAGCAGAACTACAGCGTGCTGGCGAAGCAGTACGGCACCGCCCTGCTGCCGTTCCTGCTGGAACCCATCGCGCTGGACCGCAACGCCTACCAGGCCGACAACCTGCACCCGGTCGCGAGCGCGCAACCCAAGCTGCGGGACCATGTCTGGAAGGCCCTGGAGCCCCTGCTGCGCTGAGGCCGGGCGTCCTACCTACAGCCGCGTAGGACTTTTCCTACGCGGATCCGAGACTTCCGCCGAATGTGATAACTGGCACATTCGCGCACAGTCTGCACGCCGGTTCCCTGCCCGGCGTGTTGACCGGAGTCCGTCATGCCCCGCCTGCTGTTCACCATCGCCGCCAACGACAAAGGCTGGCAACTCTACGAAGGCCAGTACGGCCGCAACTGGTTCGACAACCTGGGCGATGCGCGAGAAAGCGCCAAGCTGCTCGCCGCCACCCTGCACCAGCACCATGGCATCCCGACCGCCGTGGTGGTGGAAATGCCCAGCAACGAGTCCGTCCTGCTGGCCCGCCACGGCTGATCCTCTTACGCCGCCATCCCCGACAGCTGTCGCAGTGCCTGTTCGAACACGTCCGCAGGCTGGCCGCCCTGTATCAGGTGGCGGTCGTTGAAGATCACCGCCGGCACCGCGCGTATGCCCTGCTGCTGGTAGAAGCGTTCTCGCTCGCGGACCTCCGCGGCGAAATGGCCCGTAGCCAGGACTTGGCGGGCCTCGGCCGCATCCAGTCCCGTCGCTTCGACGATCGCAACCAGCGTGTCGTGGTCGGACACGTTGCTTCCTTCGCCGTGATACGCCTGCAGCAGGGCCCGCTTGAGCGCGAGCTGCGGTGCGGCGCCCTGTCCGCCCGCCCAGTGCAGCAGGCGGTGCGCATCGAAGGTGTTGTAGATGCGGTCGCGCTTCTGCAGGTCGAAGCGGAACCCGAGCGCCTCGCCTCGCTGACGCAGCGCCTCGCCGTTCTGGGCCAGCTGTTCCGCACTCAGGCCGTATTTCTTCCCGAGATGTTCGGCGATCGACTCGCCCTGCGGACCCATGTCGGGATTGAGCTCGAACGGCTGGAAGCGCAACTCGACCTGCAGATCGTTGCCGATGTCCGCCATGGCGCGTTCCAGTGCGGCCAGGCCGATCGCACACCAGGGGCAGGCGACATCGGAGACGAAATCGATCTTCACGGGCCTGGGCATGCGCGGGACCTCACTCGCCGGCAGAGTTCTTGTACACGTGGCCCTGCTTCATCACGAAGCCGACGTTCTCCAGCACGGCCACGTCCTGCAGCGGGTCGCCGTCCACGGCGATCAGGTCGGCGAAGTAGCCGGGCTTCAGCACGCCGACCTCCTTGTCGATGCCGAACAGCCGCGCATTGACCAGCGTGGCCGAGCGGATCGCCTGCAGCGGGGTCATGCCGAACTGCACCATGCGCGAGAACTGGCGCGCATTGAGGCCGTGCGGATACACGCCGCCATCGGTACCGAAGCCCATGATGGCGCCGGCCTGGTGCGCCTTGCGGAAGTTCTCGCGCTGGGTGGCGCCCACACGGCGCTCCTTTTCCAGCGATTCGGGCAGGAACCCGGCCTTCTCGCCTTCGCCGAGGATGTACTCGGTGTTGTAGATGTCCATCACCAGTACGGTGCCGTTCTTCTTGGCCAGCGCGATGCCTTCGTCGTCGATGAAGCTGGCGTGCTCGATGGAGTCCACGCCGGCGAGCAATGCATTACGGATGCCGGTGGCGCCGTGCGCGTGCGAGGCGACCTTGCGGCCCAGCGCGTGCGCTTCGTCGACCAGCGCCTTCAGTTCCTCCAGCGAGTACTGCGGCGCACCGACCTCGGTGCCCTTGGACAGCACGCCGCCGGTGGAACAGGTCTTGATGAAATCGGCGCCGAACTTCACGTCCTGCCGCACCTTCTGCCGCACGGCCCAGGGACCGTCGGCCACGCCGTCGCCCACCGCCTTGTACTCGGCCGGCAGCAGGTTGTTGTCGCTGCAGTGGCCGCCGGTGATGCCGATGGCGACGCCGCCGGCGAGGATGCGCGGACCCTCGACCTCGCCGTTCGCGATGGCATCGCGCAGCGCCACGTCGGCGTAACCGGGTGAGCCGGGCACACGAACCGTGGTGAAGCCGGCCAGCAGCGTGGTACGCGCATTCTTCGCGCCCTTGATCGCCGCCGCCGGCAGCGAGATCGCCAGGCGCCGGTAGCCCTGCAGGTCGGCGTCGCCGTGCAGGTGCACGTGGGCATCCATCAGGCCGGGCAGCACGGTTTTTCCCGACAGGTCGTGCACCGTCGCGCCGGCCGGCACGGGCGTGCTGGCGGCCGGACCGATGGCGGTGATGCGCGTGTCCTCGATCACGATGGCCTGGTCGGTCAGCATGCGCCCGGATTCGACATCCAGCAGGCGGCCGGCCTTGACGTAGGTCGTCGCGGCGAACGCGGGCATGCAGGCGAGGGAAAGGGCAGCGGCGAGGACACTCACCATACGGGCATGCAGGCGCATCGGAACTCCGGGCTGGAAGGGGGCTGCGCGACTCTAGCAGCCGCACGCATCCGGTGACGAAGCAGGGCGGGCGATCCCGCCCCGCATACGTGGATCAGACCGGCGTGGGATTGCGGTAGGCGAAGCCGGCCTGGTGCCAGTACGGGTACGGCTTTGGCCGCTGGCTGGCCTTGTCCAGCTTCGCGACCTGCTCCGGGGTGAGGTTCCAGCCGACCGCACCGAGGTTCTGCCTCAGCTGCGCTTCGTTGCGTGCCCCGATCACCACGGTGCTCACGGTCGGACGCTGCAGCAGCCAGTTCAGCGCGACCTGCGGGATCGACCTGCCGGTTTCCTGCGCGACCTCGTCCAGTGCATCGACCACGTCGTACAGGTAATCCAGGTCGACCTGCGGGCCGGCATCGTGGGCGGCCTGCGACTGCAGGCGGCTGTTCTCGGGCAGCGGCTGGCCGCGGCGGATCTTGCCGGTCAGGCGGCCCCAGCCCAGCGGGCTCCACACCACCGCGCCCACGCCCTGGTCGGCGGCCAGCGGCATCAGCTCCCATTCGTAGTCGCGACCGACCAGCGAGTAGTACGCCTGGTGCGCCACGTAGCGCGTCCAGCCATGCCGGTCGGCGGCGGCCAGCGACTTCATCAGATGCCAGCCGGAGAAGTTGGACACGCCGAGGTAGCGGATCTTGCCCGCCTTCACCAGCGTGTCGAGCGTGGACAGCACTTCTTCCACCGGCGGGCGCGCGTCGAAACCATGCAGCTGGAACAGGTCGATGTAGTCGGTGCCGAGCCGCTTGAGCGCCGCGTCGACGGCGTTGATGAGGTGGTGGCGGGAAGAGCCGACCTGGTTCTCGCCATCGCCGAAGCGGAAGGTGGCCTTGGTGGAAATGATCAGCGCATCGCGCGGCCTGCCCTTGATCGCTTCACCGAGGATCTCTTCGGCCGCGCCCTTGGAGTAGACGTCGGCGCTGTCGAACATGGTCAGGCCGGCGTCGAGGCAGATGTCGACCAGGCGGCGCGCTTCGGCCACGTCGGTGCTGCCCCAGGCACTGAACAGCGCACCCTGGCCCCCGAAGGTACCGGTGCCGAAGGAGAGGACGGGCACGCGGAAGCCGGACGCGCCGAGGTAACGGTATTCCATGGGGAGAGTTCCAGAAGCGGGGGAGTACGCCATTGCACTCCCCCGTTCCGCGGGCGGCAACCCCTGGGCGTGGAATACTTTGTTGCCTGCCGACGAAACGTCAGTTCGGGCTGGCGGCCGGCCGCACGATGACCTCGCTGACGTCCACGTCGTCGGGCTGTTCGACCGCATAGGCGATCGCGCGCGCCACGGCCTCGGCGGGAATCGCGACCTGGCGGAAATCCTCCAGCCACGCCTTGATGCCGACATCGCTGGTGGTCTCGGCCAGCTCGCTGGTGGTGACGCCGGGCGACACCACGGTGACGCGCAGCCGGTCGTGCTCCTGGCGCAGGCCTTCGGACAGCGCGATCACCGCGTGCTTGGTGGCACAGTAGACCGCGGCGCTCGGCCACACCCGATGGCCCGCGGTGGAAGCCACGTTGATGACCTGCCCCCTGCCCTGTTCCTGCATGACCGGCAACGCCGCCGCGATGCCGTGCAGCACGCCGCGGAGGTTGACGTCGATCATGGCATTCCACTCGTCGATCTTCAGTGCGGCCAGCGGCGACAGCGGCATGACGCCGGCATTGTTGACGATCACGTCGAGCCGGCCGTATTCGGCCTGGGCGAACGCCACGAACGCCTGCACGTCTTCAAGGCGGGTGACGTCGAGCGCACGGCAGCGCGCGCTGCCGCCGGCAGCGGTGATCTCGGCGACCAGCCGCTCCAGCCGGTCGGTGCGTCGCGCGCCGAGGACGACGTGGGCACCGCGGCGGGCGAGTTCGCGCGCGGCCGCTTCGCCGATGCCGCTGCTGGCACCGGTGATGGCGATGACTTTTCCTTGGATTCCGGACATGGGACACCTCTTGAGGGGAAGCCCGGCGCGGGCTGCGTCGGGAAGGGGCGCAGTCTGGGCGCCGATGGCGCTTGCCCGATATCGGATTCCTCCACGATCCTTGCCCGATCCTGCCCAGGCGCCTTCCGCGCCATGTCATCCACCCCGGCGCTGCGTAGACTCGTTTCCCTCCCCCGCGTTCGCACCACAGGGACAATCCATGCCCGACAACACGCCCGCCCATGAAGCCTGCCTGCGCGAACTGGCCGGCCTGATTGAACGATCCACCGGCGAAGACGGCCTGCACACCACCACGATTCCCGCGCTGCATTTCTCCCGGCTGAGTGCCCCCATGCCGCTACCGGCGCGCGGCGTGCAGGAAGCCGCCCTGTGCCTGATCGTGCAGGGCGCCAAGCGCGCGATCCTGGCCGACGAGGTCTACGACTACGATGCCAGCCGCTTCGTGGTCGCGTCGGTCGACCTGCCGGTGACCGCCCAGGTCACCCAAGCGGCCCCCGACGCGCCCTACCTGTGCCTGGTGCTGAAGCTTTCCCCGTCCACCATCGCCGAGCTCGTGACCGAGGCCGAATCAGCGAGGGCGCCGCTGCCGCCGCCGTCGCGCGGCCTGTGCCTGGCCCCCAGCAGCGTGGAACTGCTGGAGGCCGCGATCCGCCTGGTGAAGCTGCTCGATGCGCCGCAGGACATCCCATTGCTGGCGCCGCTGGTGGAGCGCGAGATCCTGTACCGCGTGCTGTGCAGCCCGCAGGGCGCGATGTTGCGCCACATCGGCATCGCCGACAGCCAGGGCCAGCGCGTGGCCAAGGCGATCCATTGGTTGCGCCAGCACTATGCGCAGCCCCTGCGGATCGACCACATCGCCCGCGAGGTGCACATGAGCCCCTCGGCCCTGCACCATCATTTCAAGGCGGTCACCGCGATGAGTCCGCTGCAGTACCAGAAGCAGCTGCGCCTGCAGGAAGCGCGTCGCCTCATGCTCAGCGAGGTGATGGACGCCGCCAGCGCCGGCCATCGCGTGGGCTATGAAAGCCCCTCCCAGTTCAGCCGCGAGTACAGCCGCATGTTCGGTGCGCCGCCGCTGCGCGACGTGGAGCGCATGCGCAACCCCGGACAGCATGAGTCCCGCCCTGAACCTTCCGTAAGTCGGCCCGTTGGCGACGTGGCCGCCGGTTTGCGGCCGGGCGCACAATCGCCCTGGTTACCTGCCGAGGAACGCCCATGAAAGCCCCCGCCCTGCTGCTCACCGCCTTCATCGCGCTGGCCGCCGCGCTGCCCGGCCAGGCGAGACCGAAGAACGTCACCGACCCGGACATTCCACGCAGTCTGCCCACCGACGGTGGCGCGGTCAGCGTCCAGTGGACCGATCCCGCACAGTTCAGCGAGATCAAGTTCAGTGGCAACCGCTGGGAGTCCGAACAGGGCACGTGGGTCGTCGACCTGGCGCGATACCTGCGGGATGAAGCCGGCCAGCGCCTGGCGCGCGGCCAGACCATGGACGTCACCATCACCGACATCGACCGCGCGGGCCGGTACGAACCCGTCGTGCGCGCAGCGATGCAGGACATCCGCATCGTCAAGGACATCTACCCACCGCGGATGACGCTGCGTTTCGTCGTGAAGGGCGCTGACGGGCAGGTGCTGGCCGAAGGCGAGCGCAAGCTGGTCGACCATGGTTTCCTGACGGGCACCAACGTCAACAGCAACGACAGCCTGCGCTACGAGAAGCGCCTGATCGACGACTGGCTGCGCCGCGAGTTCAAGGACAATGCCGCGCTGACGGCCACGCCCTGATCGCACGCCCATACCGGCGCCACACCGCGTGACGCCGGCGACGGCCACGTCGCAGAGGGGTGGCGGCGATGCCGCTGCAGGTTGTGATGGGTACGGACCGGCACCATATCGGGGTACCCCCTCCTGCGGAGCACCTTCATGACGGCCTTCGACCTCACCCCGCCGACCGATGCGCAGCGCACGGCGCTGATCGCCGGCCTGAGCGATGACGAGCGCCGGGTGCTGCTGCATCACGGCACCGAGGCGCCGTTCTGCGGCGTGTTCCTGGACAACAAGCAGGACGGCGTCTACACCTGCCGCCTGTGCGGCCTGCCGCTGTTCCGGTCCAGTGCCAAGTTCGACTCCGGCACCGGCTGGCCGAGCTTCTTCCAGCCGGTGGACGAGGCGCACATCGGCCGCATCCGCGACACGAGCTACGGCATGGTCCGCACCGAGATCGTGTGCGCGCGCTGCCACAGCCACCTGGGCCATGTGTTTCCGGACGGGCCGCCCCCGACCGGCGAACGCCACTGCCTGAACTCGGTGTCGCTGGCCTTCACCCCGAACGGTGAGCCGCTGCCCGATCCGCTGCAGCGCGGCGGGGCGGAGTCGCACGCGGCGGGGTGACGATAGCCGCCTGTCACGAGACCGGCACATGGCGACGGTAGCCTGATCGTCACCCCATCGTCGCCAGGCTGTCATGCATGGCCACCCCGCACGATCACCCAGCCTCCTTGCCGGCGTCCGCCGGATGGTCCGCCGCGCTCTGGCTGTACCGGTTCGATGGCGACGGACGCGCCCATCCGTGCGATGCGGCCACCTACGATGCGGGCACGTTGCGGCGGCCTCCCGGCGATGACTGGCACTGGCTGCACCTGGACCTGAGCGATGTCCGCAGTGCGCAGATCGTCGCGCTGCTGGCGCTCCCCGAGGAGGCGCAGGCGACGCTCCTGTCGCCCGACACGCACGTCAATCTGCAGCTCGAAGACACGGTGGCGCACGGCGTGTTCGTCGACTGGGTGCACCAGCGCGGCGTCGATCCGGCGGCCGAAGGCCAGCTGCGCGGCGACGACGGCATCGGCTGGCTGCATTTCGCCATGGCCGGACGCCTGTTGGTCACCGCGCGACGGCAGGCGCTGCGCTCGCTGGAAGCGGCGCGCCGCGCGGTGGTCGCCGGCGCAGCGGCCGATTCTCCGGTGCGTCTGCTGGAGATGGTGGCCGCACGCTTCGCCGACACGGTGGAACGCAGCAGCGACGGACTGTCCGTGCGGCTGGACCGCATCGAGGACCGCGTGCTGGCGGACAGCATCGGCGAGGAGCGCCGCGACCTGGCGCAGCTGCGCCACCAGACCGTGCGCCTGCACCGCCCGCTCACCGCCATGCGGCGCGTACTGAAACCGTTCGAGCAACGTCATGCGGGCGATGCCGACGACGCGCTGCTCGCCGCCATCGCCCGCCTCAACCAGCGGTTCGACGACCTGGACGGCGATGTCGGCACGCTGCAGGAACGCGCGCGCCTGCTGCAGGACGAAGTGGCCGCCAAGCTGGCCGAGCGCACCAACCGCCACCTGTACGTGCTGTCCATGATCACCGCCCTGCTGCTGCCGCCCAGCCTGGTCGCCGGCCTGTTCGGCATGAACCTGCCCGGCCTGCCGTTCGCGCACAGCGCCCATGGGCTGGCGTTCGCGCTGCTGCTGGGCGCCGCCTCGAGCGTCGGGGTCTACCTGCTGTTGCGGCGCATGGGTGTGGCGCGCTCCACCTGAGCCCGATGCGCCGGCGCGCTATCCTAGCGGCCTGATGACGCTCCCCCTCCGTACCGCCACCCGCTACGTCACCCCACTGCGCGAAGGCGGCTCCATGCCCGCCGTCGTGGAAGCCGACGACGAAGGCCTCTACGTGCTCAAGTTCCGTGGCGCTGGCCAGGGCCCGAAGGCGCTGGTGGCCGAAGTGATCGCCGGCGGACTCGCCAAGGCGCTGCAACTGCCGATGCCGGACCTGGCGCTGATGGACCTGGACGCCGAACTCGCGCGCACCGAAGGCGATCCGGAGATCCAGGACCTGATCAAGACCAGCGCCGGACTCAATCTGGCGATGGATTACCTGCCGGGCGCGGTGAACTTCGACCCCGTTGCCGAACAGCCCGATGCGGACCTGGCGTCGCGCATCGTCTGGTTCGATGCCTTCATCAGCAACGTCGACCGCACGGCGCGCAACACCAACCTGCTGATGTGGCACCGCAGGCTCTATCTGATCGACCACGGTGCCGCGCTGTACTTCCACCATGGGTGGGACGGCGAGGTGTCGGGCGCGGACAAGGCGTTCCCGTTGATCCGCGACCACGTGCTGCTGCGCGGAGCTTCGCGGCTGGCGGAGATCGACGGCGGCATGGCGGCCGTGCTGACCGAAGCCACGATCGCCGGCATCGTCGCCGACGTACCCGATGCGTGGCTGCAGGGCCCCGATGGTTTCGGCGATCCGGCGACGCAGCGCGCCGCGTACGTCCGATACCTGGTCCGCCGTGTGGCGCAGCGCGATGCGTTCGTGCAGGAGGCGATACGTGCGCGCGCATGACACCTACGACTACGCCGTGATCCGCGTCGTCCCGCGCGTGGAACGCGAGGAGTTCGTCAACGTCGGCATCATCCTGTCGTGCGAGCGTGCGAAGTTCCTCGAGGCACGCATCGAACTGGACGATGCGCGACTGCTCGCACTCGATCCCACGCTCGACCTGGAATCGCTGCGTCGGCACCTGGATACCATCCCGGCGATCTGCCGCGGCGGCGAAGCGGCCGCACCGATCGGCCTGCTGCCGCCGCGTGCGCGCTTCCACTGGCTCACGGCCAAACGCAGTTCGATCATCCAGACCTCGCCGGTGCACATGGGCCGCTGCGGCGACCTGGCGGCCACGCTGGAGCACCTGATGGACCGCATGGTGCGACCGCCGAAGGCCACCCTGCCGCGATGAGCGTCTACGTGGACGACGCGGTCACGCTGTGGCGTGGCCGGCGCTGGGCCCACCTGATGGCCGACACGCTGGACGAACTGCACGCGATGGCGGAACGGCTGCGCGTGCCGCGGCGCGCGTTCCAGGACAAGCGCAGCGGCGCGCATTATGACCTGACCGAGGAACTGCGCGAGCAGGCGTTGCGGCTCGGCGCCGTTGCCATTTCCCGCCATCGCGACCGCGATCAGGTCCGCGCCATCATCCGCATCGCCCGCTTGCAGTGGAGCGGACACGCGGCAGAATCCTGATGCCGTAGAGCCGAGCTTGCTCGGCTCCTTGGTCTTTCAATCTCCTGTGGTGGAGCCGGAGAGCAGCGCAGCAAGCTCCGCTCTACGGGGCACTCAGAGCTGTTGCGCCTTGCCGCTGCGGATCGCCTCATCCAGCAGGCGATCGACGTCGCGCCGCAGCCTGTCGGTCGCCGCCATCTGCTTGCGCGCCAACGCCTCCTGCTGCCGCGCGAGGGGCTCCTGCTGGCGGGCGAGCACCTCCTGCTGCCGGGCCAAGGCCTCCTGTTCGTCCTGCAGCGCCTTCATGCGGCGGTCGTTGGCGGCCTCGCGAGTGTCGGCGCCACGCAGGGCGGCGGCGGCCTGATCCTGCGCGATCTCCGCCATCTTCACGCCCAGCTCGCCTTGTCTCGAGCCCAGCTCGCCCTGGCGTTCGCCGAGCGCACCCTGCTGTTCGCCGAGCTTGCCCTGCTGCTCACCCAGCGCATGGACCGGCGCATGCGCGTCTTTCATCCGCTGCACCGTGGCGGCATCGCGCACCACGTACTGCTTGCCGTTCTTCCGCACCCACAGCACCGGGGCATTGCCCTGCTGCAAGAGCTGGGCGGTGCGGATGTCGTCACTGTGGCCCGCCATCGTCACGTCGTCGCCTTCGATCAGCACGTAGGCATCACCGCCGCGCGTATCACTGATGCTGAGGGTGCCCCGCATGCGGAGCGTGGGCGGCGGCGGTGCCGGCGGCGCGATGGTCGGCGCTGCGGGGGGAGCGGGCGGCGCCGGAGGGGCCGGCATGTCGCGCGCGTCGGCGACCACGACGGCGCGGGGCGCGGCAAGCGGCGACGGCGCCACGGTGGGCGTGGCCGGTGGCGCGACCACGATCGGCGCCACCGGTGCGGCAGGCGCGGGAGGCGCGGCCGGCGTGCCGCTGGCGATCACGCGGTACGGCACCACGCCCAGCAGCACGATGCCGATGGTCAGGGCCAGCGCGCCGGCGCGCAGGGGGGAAGCGGTGTGCTGCAGCATCAGCAGTCTCCTCTTGAGGATGCGGAACGTGGGGGACGCGCCGGCGAGTGCCGGCGACGGTGCGGTGGAAACGCCCAGCTTCACCAGCAGGCGTCCGTAGTCGTGGGGGGCGTGCTGTTCGTCCTGCAGCACGGCGGCATCGCAGGCGACTTCGCGGGCGAAGGCGTATTCGCGGGCGGCCAGGTGCGCGACCGGATGGAAGAAGAACAGGTGCTGCGCGAGCGCCGGCATCCACGCCCACCAGAGGTCGCGGCGCTGCAGGTGCGCCAGTTCGTGGTGCAGGGCCATGCGCAGGTCGTCGTCGCCCATCGTGGCGAGGGAGGAGGCCGGCAGCATCAGCACCGGACGCCAGGGCCGGGCCAGCATCGGCGAGTCGATCGCGTCGCTGACCCGCAGCTCTGGGGCCGCGACGACGCCGAGCCGCTGCGCCAGCGCGCGGTAAAGCGCCTGCACGCGGCGGTCGCGACAGGGACGCGCGTGCCGCACCAGTCCATGCAGGCGCCAGGCGTGGCGCAGCGTGTTCGCCAGCATCACCGCGACGCCCGCCAGCCAGGCGACGAGCAGCAGGACGCCGGTGTCGAGCTGCGATGCCTGCGTCGCCGGCACCGGTCCGGCCGCCATCGCGGGCACTGCGTATGTCGCTGGCTCGGCAGCCATCGCCAGCACGACCGGCGCGGCGACGGGCTCGGCCGGCAGCAGGGGCAGCGCCACCGGTGCGTACCAGACCAGGCCGACCACCATCTGCGAGGCGACCAGCCACCACAGCCAGGCCCGGGTGCGTGCATGCAGTCGCGGCAGATAGCGACACAGCACCCACACCAGGGCGGCGAGCAACAACGCCTGCAGCCCGACGGCGAGCAGCCGCGACAGCAGGCCATCGGCCAGTGCGACGAGATCCATGTCAGCCCTCCTTCCGCTTGGACTGCAGGTTGGCGACCAGCGCTTCCAGTTCGGCCAGTTCGTCGTCGCTGACCTCGGTACGCTGGGACATCCACGCCACGAACGGCGACAGCGAGCCCTGCAGGGTCTTCTCCACGAAGCTGCCGACCGCGCTGCGCATGACGTCGTCGGACTGGGCCGCCGCCGCGTAACGGTACACGCCGTCGACCTGGCGTCGCCGCAGGTACGCCTTGGCCCGCAGCCGCTCCATCATGGTCAGCACGGTGGAGCGGGCCAGCCCGCGCGGTTCGCCGAAGGCAGCGGCGACTTCACCGACGCTGGCCTCGCCGTGTTCGGACAGATGCTGCAGCAGCGCCAGTTCCTGGTCGCCGATGGACTTGCGGGCCTTGCCGGGCATGGGATCGCCTCGTGACTACAGTTGTCGTCAACTTGCCCGTGACGACAGCTGTAGTCAACCCTGCCGAAGGTCATTGCCCGGGCAGGTGCCGACGAACGGTCGTCCCTCAAGAAACGGATGACCGGGCCGATCCTGAGGAAACCCTACCCTGCGCCCATGTCGCCATGCTCATCATCGTCGGCTTCATCATCGTCACCCTGAGCGTGATCGGCGGCTACCTGGGCTCGCACGGCAAGCTCGGCGCCCTGTGGCAGCCGTTCGAACTGGTCATCATCGGCGGCGCCGCGCTGGGCGCGTTCATGGCCAGCAACCCCACCAAGGTGGTCAAGGGCACGCTGACCGCCACGCTGTCGGTGTTCAAGGGCGCCAAGTACAAGTCGTCCGATTACCTGGACGTGCTGACACTGATCCACGAGATGCTCAACAAGGCGCGTCGCGACGGCTTCATGTCGCTGGAAGAGCACATCGAGAACCCGACCAACAGCCCGCTGTTCCAGAAGTACCCCAAGATCCTTGGCGACCACCACCTGCTCGACTTCCTGACCGAATGCCTGCGCCTGATGGTGGGCAGCAACATCGAGCCGCACGAACTGGAGCCGCTGCTCGAGCTGGAGCTGGAAAAGCACCACCACGAGGCGATGGCGCCGGCGCACGCACTGCAGAAGGTGTCCGACGGCCTGCCCGGCTTCGGCATCGTGGCCGCGGTGCTCGGCATCATCGTGACGATGGGCTCGATCGGCGGCGACATCGCCGCGGTCGGTGCGCACGTCGCCGCCGCGCTGGTCGGCACCTTCCTCGGCATCCTGCTGGCCTACGGCTTCGTCTCGCCGCTGGCCGCGGCCATCGAGGCGCAGGTGGAGCAGGACAGCCGCATGTACGAATCGGTGAAGACCGCGCTGCTGGCCTGTCTGCGCGGCTACAACCCGGCGGTGGCGCTGGAGTTCGCGCGCAAGACGCTGCCCTCGGACGTGCGTCCGCCGTTCGCCGAGTTCGAAGCGCACCTGAAGGCCAACAAGTAAGCCACGGCGATGAGCGAACAGCGCCCCACCATCATCGTCCGCCGGGTCAAGAAGGTCGCCGGCGGCGGCCATCACGGCGGCTCGTGGAAGGTCGCCTACGCGGACTTCGTCACCGCGATGATGGCGTTCTTCCTGGTGATGTGGCTGATGGGCGCCACCACCAACAAGGAACGCGCGGCGATCTCGGAGTATTTCCGCAATCCCAGCCCGCTGAGCGGCAAGAGCTTCTCGCCCGCGCCCGGTCCCGCCGGCCCCGGCGGCGCCAGCACGTCGATGATCAAGCTCGGCGGCACCATGGACATGCCCAAGGGCGAGAGCGACAACCCCTTCGCCAAGCCGCCCGGCGATGCGCAGCAGGCGTCCGAGGCGCAGCGCAAGGCGGAGGAAAAGCAGCGCCTGGAATCGCTGATGCAGGCGCTGGAGGAAGCCATCGGCAAGAGCCAGGCGCTGGAACCGTTCAAGGACCAGCTGTTGCTGGATCTGACGCCGGAAGGCCTGCGCATCCAGATCGTCGACAAACAGAACCGGCCGATGTTCGACCTGGGCGGGACCGTGCTGAAGCCGTACACGCAGGCGATCCTCGCGGAGCTGGCGACCTTCATCAACCAGGTGCCGAACCACATAAGCATCACCGGCCACACCGACACCACCCAATACGCCTCCAGCCGCGACTACACCAACTGGGAACTCAGCGCCGGACGCGCCAACGCCGCGCGGCGTGCGCTGGTGGCCGGTGGCATGCACGAGGACAAGGTGTCGCGCGTCGTCGGCCTGTCGTCGTCGGTGCTGTTCGACAAGCAGAACCCGCAGAATCCGATCAACCGCCGCATCAGCATCGTGGTGATGACCAAGGCGGCCGAGGACGCATTGCAGGGCGAAGGCCGACTGCTGTCGCCGGGTGCGCCTTTGCCGGATGCCGACACCGCGATGCCGCAGGCGCCCGTGCAGGCGGTCGCCTCATCCGCCCCGATCGCCAGCGCGCCCGACCCCGGCCATCCGTGAGGCAGGCCCTTTCAGCTCGATCGTGTTGCCGTCGGGATCCTGGAAGTACAGCGACAATCCGTCGCCTTCCGCGCCGAAGTTGATGTCCGCCGGCCCCACCGGTGCGATGCCGAAACGCGCCAGATGCACCCGGAGCGCCGTTTCGTCGAAAGGATCGATGCGCAGGCACAGGTGGTCGACATTGCGCCCTTCCACGCCCGCCGGCGCCCCGCCCCGCGCACCCAGTTTTCCCGCCACGTCGACGAGATCGATCATGGAAGCGCCCGCACGCAGGTGCGCCAGGCCCAGGTGTTCTCGCTGGCGCTCGATGTGGCAACCCAGCACTTCGCCGTAGAAGCGGATGCTGCGTGCGAGGTCGCGCACGCGCAGGACGAGGTGGTCGATACGCTGGACGTCGAAGGGCGGGATCATCGCGGGTCTCCAGGACAGTCTTCACAGCGACGAACGATCCGCCCCGGTTTCGACACGGATGCGGTTCACTCCACTTCGATATCGAAGTGCATCACATCCTCGCGCGTGCCCAGCTTGGTATACAGGGCCACCGCAGGGTCGTCGCCGTAATCCGCCTGCACGAACACGACCCAGGCGCCCCGCGCGGCGGCGATCCGGCGCAATTCCGCTATCAGCGCGGTGGCGATGCCGCGGCGGCGGTGCGTCTCCGCCACCGCCAGGTCGTACAGATAGACCTCGCTGCGCGCACGTTCGAACTTCGGCAGCACATAGGCGGCCAGTCCGCCGACCACCACCCCGCCCTGCAGCGCCGCCACCGCGATGAAGGTATCGCTGTCGAGAAGGCGGGCGAGGTACGCGTCATCCGGCTGTGCCGCCGTGTAGGTCGGCACGTCCTCGAAGGCCCGGCCGAACATCCGCAGCATGTCCCGCATGAGGCCGATGTCGGACGGCCCCAAGGGGCGCGGTATGGTTTCCGGATCAGGTATCGCCATCGGTGCTGTCCTGCTGCTGCGGCGAAGGGGAGCGGGCCAGCGAACGCAGCACCTGCTCGGACACCGTGCGCAGATGCAGGTCCTGCTGCGGGAAGGGGATCTCGATGCCGGCCTCCGTCAGGGCGGCGTACAGCCGGGCCATCAGGTCGCTGCGGGTCGTGCCCCAGTCGTCGAAGCGGCGCGTCCACGCGCGGATGGCGAAGTCCAGCGAGCTGGCGCCGAACCCGGTGAACAGCACCGCCGGAGCCGGATCGTCGGCGATGCCCGGTGTGATACGCGTGGTCTCCTGCAGCAGTTGCATCACCCGCGTCACGTCGGAGCCGTAGGCCACGCCCAGGTCCACGTCGACGCGGCGGTTCTGGTCGACCAGCGTCCAGTTGGTCACCTTGTCCGACAGCAGCATGCCGTTGGGCACCACCACGTCGGCGCCGTCGTAGCTACGCACCGTGGTGGCGCGCATGCCGATGGTGCGGATGCGGCCGGCGGTGCCGCCGATGTCCACCGCATCGCCTGGCTTGACGGGCCGCTCGAACATCAGGATCAGGCCGGAGACGAAGTTGCGCACCACGTCCTGCAGGCCCAGGCCGATACCCACGCCCAGTGCGCCGAACATGAAGGCCAGTTGCCCGATCTTGAAGCCCGCCGCCGACAGCGCCGCCAGCAGGCCGACCAGCAGCAGCACGTAGTAGCTCAACGACGCCACGCTGTTGTCCACGCCGCGCGGCAGCGACATGCGCGGCAGCACTTCCTCGCGCAGCAGCGCACGCAGGGTCCGCGCGACCCACACCGCCAGCACCACGCCGATGGAGAACACCAGCACGTGGCCCAGGCTGATGGACAGCTCGCCGTACTCGAAGCGATGCGTGACGATGGCCTTGGCCGTGTCGTACACCGGCCGGAAGATACGGAAGCGGGTCATCGTGTAGGCGATCCAGCCGATCACCGCCGCCACGCGCGCCCAGCGCGCGAGCGTGTCGAGCAGGTTGCCGCCATGCCGGCGCATCAGCCACAGCCGGCGCACCTCGGGGCGCGCACCCAGCCGGCGCAACAGGGCTTCCAGCACCGTCACCGCCGCATACAGGACCAGCGCGAAGTAGCCGCTCTCGATGATGCCGGCCGTCAGCATTTCCGCCAGCGACACGTTGCCCAGCACGTTCGCGACGATCGCCACCGACAGGATGACGACGCCGCCCCAGGCCAGGCCATGCACGAGTTGCCCGGCGCGGCCAGCCACGCCGGCGTAGCGCTCGCCGCGCGAGCGCCACAGCAGCCAGCCGGTCGCGGCCAGCGCCAGCAGGGAGAGCGCCAGGTAGTACAGCCGGTAGAGGTAGTCGCTGGCCATCAGCAGGACCGCCAGGTGCTGCAGCAGGTAGAACGCGGTCGCCAGGTAGGGCCACGGCCCAAGCAGGCGACGGCCTTGCTGCGGCATCAGCCGCAACACCGGCACCAGGGCGACCAGCATCGCCAGCTGGTGCAGGAACAGCGGCGCGTTCGGCTCGAACACCAGCACGCCGATCATGGACAGCAGCAACCATGTGGAGAACGGACGTCCGACCACGCGCGACTCGGCCTCCGTCGCCAGCACCGCGGTCGGATCGAGGCGGCGGCGCCGGTGCCGCCACGCAATCCACAGCAGCACCGGCAGCAACAACAGCTGCAGCACATGCAACAGCCGCTGATTGCCGACATCCGCCGCGGCGTACTGGGCGACGAAGCTGTTCTCCTGCTGGACCTCACGCTTCAGGCTGTCCGCCACGTCCTGCCGCAGGACCGTGCGGTCCTGCACGCGCCACAATGGCGGAGCATCCAGGCGGAACAGGCGCCGGTCGGCGTAGGCGATGGCATCGTCCACCGCCTGCTGGCCGGCCTGGATGCGCGCGGCGAGCAGGTTGGCGCGTTGCCCCAGGCGGATCTGCCCGGCCAGCGGGGTGGACAGCGCCTGCTCGGCCGCCTGCAGCCGCGCGGAGACGCCCTCCACGCGCGAGCGCAGCGCATCCGGCGTGCCGTCCGCCGCCATGCCCTGCCGGGTGAGTTCCCAGTCGGCGCGGCGCAGCGCCAGTTCCGCCGCATCCTGCGCATACGGCGCCACCGAAGCCTGCATGTCGCCGCGCCAGCGCGCGTACTGGCGCGCGTCGAACTTCCAGTGGCGCTCCATGCTCTCCAGGCGCAGCACCGGCAGCGTGCGCAGTTCCCCGTAGGCGAACAGGCCGTTCTTCTCCGCCACCGATTTCTCGATGGCCGCCAGCCGCGGCACCAAGCGGCCGAGCGGATCGGCGCGCGCCGCGCGCAGCGACACTTCCTCCGCGTAGCGCTCGTCGGCATCGGCGCGGCCGGGGATGTCGGCCAGCGTGATCGCTTCGGGCGCCTTCGGCTTGGAGGGCGACAGCAGCGTGGTGACGTCCTGCGCCTTTGCGGCATTCGCCACCGACAGCACCAGGCAGGCAAGGCAGGCCAGCAGCACGCGCATGACGGGCGATCTCGGAACGGGGCGACGACGCGAGTCTAGCGTGTGCGTGGCCGTAGCGACGCGATCAGAACGCGTCGCTGCCCGGCCGGATCTCCACGCCCATCACCGCCGCCAGCTGCTGCATGCCGTCGTCGTCGCGGCGCAGCGCCATCCAGCCGGCGTAGGCATCGCCGCCGGTATTCCAGTTCCACAGCGTATAACCGTGTTCGCGCAGGCGGTCGTAGGCGGTGGCCATCAGGGCGGGCACATCGGTGCCGTCGAGGAAGTCCTCGTCGCTGGGGTCGCCGCCCCAGTCGATCTCGATGGCATAGCGCGTCGCCAGCTGGTTGACGCAGTCGATGAAGGTCTCGGTGTCCTTCCAGTCCACGTAGAAGCCGGATGTCCAGTCGATGGCGTCCTTCAACGTCCACAGCACCTGGTCGGGCTCGGTGCCCGCTTCGCCGGTGGCGTCGCGATAGGCGGCGAACTGGCGCAGCGCCGTCTCCTCGTCACCCGGATTGATCAGGACCAGCAGATTCCACACCAGCGCCTCGGTGTCGTCCAGGTCCATGTCGTCTTCGTCGTCGAAGGCGTGGCGGAAGTTGTCGTCGGGATCGAACTCGTGGTCGGGCAGTGTCATGGGCGTGGGCGATCGGACAGCGTCAAGGCTGGCTGAATATTAAGGCCATGTGATGCATCCGCGCGTGAGGGCGGCGCGTACGTGTTGCCGCAGTTCCGACACCTCACCCGACCACCCAGGAGATACCGATGAATCGCACCGTCCTTTCCGTTGCGCTGCTGGCCGCCTTCACCGCCGCCGCATGCTCGCCGAAGACCGCCGACGCCGAAGCCGGCGCGGCCCCCATGCCGGTGGCTGAAGCCAGCGACCCGGCCCCGGCCGAAGCCACCACGCCCGCCGTCGAGCAGAAGGACGTGGTGGACACCGCCATCGCTTCGCCCGACCACACCACGCTGGTCAGTGCGGTGCAGGCTGCGGGCCTGGTGGACACGCTGAAGGGCGCGGGCCCGTTCACCGTGTTCGCGCCCGTCAACGCCGCCTTCGACGCGCTGCCGGCCGGCACGGTGGATACGCTGCTCAAGCCGGAGAGCAAGGCCGACCTGACCGCGGTACTGACTTACCACGTGGTGCCCGGCAACGTCGACGCCGCCACGCTGACCCAGCAGATCCAGGCCAGCGGCGGCACCGCCACGCTGAAGACGGTGCAGGGCGGCGAACTGAAGGCGCAGGTGACCGACGGCGGCGTGACGCTGACCGATGCCAAGGGCAACGTGGCCAAGGTGACCACGGCCGACCTGAAGGCCAGCAATGGCGTGATCCATGTGGTCGACAAGGTGCTGATGCCGTAATTCCTCGACGGCAGCACACGCCGGGGCGGTCGTGGTGGGCCGCCCCAGCGTTCTTTGTTTCCGCCCGCGCGGCGGTCTATCGTGGCGGTGCCGGCGCGCTTGGCCGCATGCCGGGGAGGCCGCGCCATGTTCAATCCGCATCCCCAGGTCCAGTACCTGCCCCTTGACGGACAGGCCGCCTGCGTCGTCATCGACGATGCCCTGCTGGCACCGGAACGGCTGCCTGCGTTCGCGCAGGCGTACCGGGAGGATTTCCAGGCGGCACCGCCGGCCGTGTTCCCCGGCCTGCAGCTGCGGATGCCGGAGGAATTCACCGCCCTGCTGCACGATGTCTTCCGCGATCACGCCAGACGCGCGTTGGGGGCCCGCCGTGTGCTGCGCAGCGCCAGCCGCCTGGCGCTGCTGACATCCCCGGCAGCGGCGCTGGCACCCACGCACTGGATTCCGCGGCGCGAGCGTACCTTCACGTCGGAGCAGTGCATCGCGGTGGCGGAGTTGTTCCTGTTCCACGACACCACCCTCGGTGGCACGCATTTCTTCGCCCCGCGCGTGTCGGCACAGGTGCTCGAGCAGTTGGAACACGATGCGGACGCGTTGTCGCCGGACGCGTTCTCCCAACGCCATGCCATCGCCGCAGACTTTCCGCATGCGAGCAGCGCGTATTTCGCCCACATGCGCACGGTGCCGGCACGCTGGAACAGGCTGCTCATCCACGACGGCGCGGCCTTCCACGCGCCGGCCATCGCCGACCCCTCCCGGCTGGCAACCGATCCGCGCCAGGGAAGGCTGACGCTGCAGGCCGTCCTGGTGTGCAGCCGCAACCGCGTGGCGTGGTGAACGGCGCGCTTCGGGTATCCTGTCGCCTTTCCGCCCGCACGATGCACGACCATGTCTGATACCCCTCCCGACCGCCTGGCCTCCGATCCCCGCAGCCCCTTCCATGACGCCCAGGCGATGGACCGTGGCGTGGGCATCCGCTTCAACGGCGTGGAGCGCGACAACGTGGAGGAGTACTGCATCAGCGAGGGCTGGGTGCGCGTACCGGTCGGCAAGTCCAAGGATCGCCGCGGCAACCCGATGACGATGAAGATCAAGGGCACCGTGGAGGCCTGGTACCGCTCGCCCGCCGCCGAGTGAGCGCGTCGCCGCGCCTGCCGCGGCCGTGGCGCCGTCCATCACGAGGGCGTGGCACAATCCCGGCCTGCACGGCTCGCCGGGAGGGCGCATGAAGTTCCTGTTGCTGATCTATACCGACGACACGCTGCTCGAAGCGCTGCCTGCCGGTGCGTTCGACCAGATGATGCACGGCTGCATCACCCACGCCGACGAACTGAAGGCGCAGGGCACGCTGCTCGAATCGCAGCAACTCGAGCATGGGAGCACCGCACGCACTGTGCGTGTTCGCGACGGCAAGACACAGGTCGTCGATGGCCCGTTCGCCGAGACCAAGGAGATCCTGGGCGGCTACAACCTGATCGAGGCCGACAGCCTGGACGAGGCGGTGAAGATCGCGCAGGAGTTCCCGTGGATCGGCACCGGCAGCATCGAGGTGCGGCCGGTGCGCGATTTCGACGCGGTACGCAGGCGCGTGGGCGCCTGAGCGCGCGTCATTTGGCGGCCGCGCCGCCGAGGTGGCGCGACAGGAACCCCAGCAGCCGGTTGTAGTACGCACGGCGGTTTTCTTCGGCGTAGAAGCCATGCCCCTCGGTGCGCACGTACAGCGCTTCCACCGGCACGCCCGCCGCCTTCAATGCCTTTTCCATCCTCTCGGTGTGCGCCTGCGGGGCGATCTCGTCCTTTCCGCCCGCGGCCAGGAAGACCGGCACACGGATCTTCGTCGCCAATGACGTGGGCGAGATATCGGCCAGCGCCGCGCGCTCGTCGCCCACCCAGTCGTCCATGTAGTTGCCGAGCCACTTGGCATGGCGCGATTTCTGCCGGTGCATCAGCTCCAGGTCGTACACGCCCACGTAGCCGGCCGCGCAGCGATACAGCGCCGGCTCCTTCGCCACGCCCATCAGTGCCGCATAGCCGCCATAGCTGGCGCCGTACAGGCAGATGCGCTGCGGGTCGGCGATCTTCTGCTCTATCGCCCAGCGCGTGGCATCGGTGAGGTCGTCCTGCATCGCACCGCCCCATTCGCGTGCACCGGCCTGCATGTGCGCGCGCCCGTAGTTGCCCGAGCCGCGGAAATTGAGCCGGAGCACGGCGTAGCCGGCGCGCGCCAGCATCTGCGCCTCGTCGTCGATCTCCCAGCGATCGAAGATGCCGATCGGTCCGCCATGCGGCATCACCACCAACGGCAGCGGACCGCGGCTGCCGCGGGGGCGCGTCAGGTACCCATGGAGCGGCAGGCCATCGCGCGCCTTCAACGCGACCGATTCGCTGGGCGCCAGCGTGGCCGGATCCAACCAGCTGCGCCGGCTGAAGATCAGGTCGGCCGCGTTGGTTTCGGTGTTGAACAGGTAGAAGTCGCCCGGACTGGTGTCGTTCCAGATGTGCACGACCTTCAGCCTGCCGTCCCGCGTGCCCGAGGTGATCAGGACCGAATGACCCGGAAATGACCGCTCGAGCTTGCGGTAGAGGCGCGCCGTCTCCGATGTTTCGTCGAAGAACACCGTGCGCAGCCTGTCGTGCATGAAGAAGCTGCCCACCGGCGTGCGACCGCCCGGGGCGCGGATGATCCGGTAGGGATCGACCACCGCATCGCGGAGTACCTGCGTGCGCTCGCCGGTCACCGTATCCAGCGCCACGATCGCGTCCGGCCCGTCGCGCTGCTCGACCTGCAGGTAGGCCGTGCGGCCGTCGGGCGCAAAGCCCCTCGGCACTTCGACACGCTGCGTCGTGTTCTCGTCGTTGATCAGCGTCCAGGGAGCGTCGCTGGTGGCGCGGTGATAGAGCTTGCTGGCATTGTCCTCGCCCGCACCCAGCGCGAAGCGGACCTCACCCGTCGCATCCACGACGAAGTCGGCGCGGCGGATGGGGGCCGTCGCCACGGTGTCGAGCTTGCCGTTGTACGCGTCCAGGGTCATCAGCCGCGTGTTCGGCATCGAGGTGTCGAGCGCGTACATGCTGATCAGCACCTTGCGCGGATCGTCCGGCATCGGGTCGACCAGCTCGGCCGCGCGCGGCAGCGGGTCGTTGCCATCCAGCCCATAGCGCCCGAAGATCTGCCGGCGCACCGAGCCGTCCACGTTCGTCGCATACAGTTCGCCGGTCGCATAGGGCTGGTCGCGTGAACCGTATTTCTTCGCCACCGACACGACGACGCGATCGTCGCTGACCCACCAGACATCGTCAATGATGCTGTCGGCGCCGGCGCTGATCTTCGCGGTGATCTGACGGTCGCTGCGCCGCTGCACGGCGAGGATGGTCTGGTCCTCCAGCGGCACGGTCAGGGCGTAGTACTCGCCGGTCGGCGAGATCTTCAGCGTTTCCAGCACGTCCTGCTTCAGGAACGGCTCCAGATCCACCTGGGCCTGCGCCAGCGGCGCCAGCAGGCATCCCAGCAGAATGCCCGCACTCCGTGTTCCCCACCCCATGGATGCCTCCTTGGCATCGCTGTCCCCGCGTGGATTAAACCGCAGGGCGACGGGACGCGACAAGCGAAGGATCAGCGCGCGAGTGCGGCGGGATCCCGCTGCGGTTCCACCGGCAGCGCGGGGAGGATCGGCTGGAGTTCCTGCAACCGCTGCTGGCCACCGCGCAGCCACGCCTGCCCGTGTTCGCTGTGCAAATGGTCGCGCCCGATCCGGTCGATGGCGGCGGTATCGCCCTGCTTCGCTGCCTGCAGCAGCTGTTCGACCATGTTCGCCGGCGATGCCGCTACCGGCGTGGGTCCGATCTCGACCGGATGCCAGCGCAGGCTTTCGGTCATCGCCGCATTGCGGGGCTGGGCATCGAGGCAGTCGATCCTGCACAACGCTGGTGGCGCCAGCTCTTCCTGCCTGCCGCGGACTCCCCCCTTGTCGTACACGGAGGTGCGGTAGAAGAACTGGTGGTCCTCGGACCGATGGATGACGTTCCGCGCCGGATCGGTGGGTTCCTCGCGCTTCTGCAGGAAGGGCGGATCGCTCAGCGCGTTGAGGTAGTCGATCATCAGGTTGCCGCTGCGGATGGACAGCCCGTCCAGCGCGTAGCTTCCGCCGATGTCGCTGTGCGCACCCGCGACGGTGACGTTGAGAAAGCGCCCGCCATCGGTCACGCCGGGATCCAGCACGCGCGTGGACTGGAACAGGTTGCGTCGCTCGTCTTCGGCGGTGATCTGGAATCCCGACACCACCGAGGGCGGCAGCCGGCGATCATGGTTGCGCGGCTCACCGGTACCCACCGGATCGAACAGGCCGACGGCCTGGATGACGGTGCCGGGTTCGCGCAGGGGCGGGCGCGTGAACTCGAGCCGCTCGATGAAGCCGTTTCGATCCCGGACCACCTTCATGCCCGCGGGATCCTGGATGCCCCGCTCTTCGATCAGGCGGGTGAAGCCGGCGGCCTGCTCGGCACCTCGACTGAAGCCGATGGCGGCGATGCGGATGTCGGCGTTGGGGTTCTCCTGCAGCCATTTGGCAGCCTTATGGGTGAACTGGAGATACATCTCCTCCATCCTGGCTTCGTAAGTGCCGCCACGTATCGCATCCGAAAGCCCGGGCAACCCGCCTTGGGTTCCGGGCCCTTCGACATACCCCGTTGCGATCTGCGAAGCCTCGCCTCGCTTGTGGAGCGCCTCAACCTGCTCGCGGATCCTCGCTACATTCGTGAGGTTCTCAGGAGCATCCTTATGCAAACTGTTACCGGTTCCATCGAATGCCGCGACGAATAGTCGCTCCCGAGTCCGGTCCCCATCCACCAGGACAGGAGCCTGAAATGCCGCGAGTTGCGCCCGCGCCTGCGTGTAGGTCGCCAGGTCTTCCGGCGTTGCCGGGTAGGTTTCCACGCCATCCGGATGTCGATCGCCGCCCATCTTCACGCTCCTTGTGCGTCTTCCCGCTAGTAGGTCTTGCTCCACGCCAGAATCAGGTCATCCCGGAAGCGGCTGTACTCGTTTCCTGGGATCTGCGGGACCCGGGTAGGCACGAACGCCTTCATGTAGACGTTGATCGTCCTGTCGTTCACTTCCAGAATGATGCCGGGGTCGCCGATGTCGCCATCCACGGCTCCATTGGGCACATGATGAAGGACGCGCTGGTCCCGGAATATGCTTGCAATGTCAACGGAAGCCGAATGCTTCACACCATCCTTCGACTTCCACACCACTTGGGCTGGTTCTGGGAAATTACCGACCGAGAGATAGCTCGCATCCAGGTTCGCAGGGTACTTCTCGCCGAGCGAGGCTGAAGACAGCTGGAGCACATCGTCTGGCTCGGAGATGTGCATGAACCCGTTGTAGGTCACCCGGCAGCCATAGGTCGAGTAGCAGAACGCACCGAAGTTATGCCGCACGAACGTCAATGGTTCGCTATTCGTTGAGTTTCCCCCCCCCGAGGGCACGTGCCCGGATTCCTGCGTCATCGCCATGCCTTGGCACCCTGTGGTTACGACCATCGATACGATCATCCCTGCGAAAGCGGAGCGAACGCCATTCCTGCCGGCAGGCGCTGGTCTTCGGATCATCGCGAGGCCTCCTGCCAGAAACAGCCTTATCTGTACGACACGGTGCCACGCGACGCAAGCCGCGACGCGCTAATGTGAGCAACGCCGCGCACTGCATTCATTTACTTCAAAGCCCCACCGGCTGCATCAGTCGGTAGACGGTCTGGCCTCATCCATGTGCACGACCTCCCACAGGTGGCCATCGAGATCCTCGAAGCCGCGCTGGTACATGAAACCGTAATCCTTGGCTTCCATCGGCTCACGACCGCCGGCCGACAGTGCCTTGGCGACCATCGCATCCACCTCGCTGCGGCTGGCGACCGACAGGCACAGCAGCACCTCGGTATGCGTCCGCGCATCGCATAGCGACTTGCGGGTAAAGCCCAGGAAGAACGGCTCCACCAGCAGCATCACGTAGATGCTGTCGCTGATGACCAGGCAGGCGGCTTCGTCGTTGGTGAAGCTCGGATTGGTCGCGTAGCCGAGCGCGTTGAAGAAGGCCTTGGACGCCGACAGGTCGCGTACCGGCAGGTTCACGAAGATCTGGGTGCTCATGCGCTGCGCCTCACTGCGGGTTGCGGGCGTGGAGGTCGGCTGCCAGACGCGCTTCCTGCTCGCGCAGTTCGGGCGTCAGCGCGTCGCCGAAGTCGTCGGCTTCGAACACCGGGCGCAGTTCGATCTCCGCACCGCCATCGAACGGCGCGCGCTTGATCCATTCGATGGCTTCGTCGAGATTGCGGACCTGCCACAACCAGAAACCCGCCACCAGTTCCTTGGTTTCGCCGAACGGCCCATCGATCACCGTGCGCTGTCTGCCGTCGAACCGCACGCGTGCGCCACGCGAACTAGGATGCAGGCCCTCGCCAGCCAACAGGATGCCGGCCTTCACCAGCGCTTCGTTGAACCTGCCCATCTCGGTGAGCAGTTCGGTGCCCGGCATCTCGCCGGCTTCGGATGCGGGGCTGGCCTTCACCAGGACCATGACTTTCATGCGGGTTCTCCGTCGCGCGTTGCGCCGGGCGATCCGGCGCTTTCAGGGAGACGACGAACGGAAGGGGCGGCGATCGACACGCCGATCCCGCGCCTAGGGCAGGCGCAGCGGCAGGTCGCGGCGCGCCTGCGCCTCGTTGCCGCTGTGGTCGCGGGCGGTGATGCGCAGCAGGTAGTCGCCGGGCGCAAGCGACGCGGGCTGCCACGCGCCTTCGGCCCAGGCGCCGTCGCGCACGGTGTTGGTGACGCTGTAGCGGAACCGGGTGACGGCGCTGCCGTGCACGGTGATGCCGCTGCCCGGCGCGTAGGCCACCTGCACGGCATCGTCGGAAGGCAGGCGCTGGAAATCGATGGTCATGCGCGGCGTTTCGAAGCCGGGTACCGGTGTGCCGTCGGGGTGCAGCAGTTGGTAGCCCAATGCATGCAGACCCAGGCGCCTGCGCGGCAGGTTGCGGTCCACCTGGTCCCACGCATCCACCACGATGCGGATGCCCTGCAGGTCGCGCGGCACCACGATGCGGCCGTCCTGCTTCGCATCGATGGGCTGGTCCAGCGTATCGAACAGCGCCACTTCGTCGATCCGCGGCGGATAGACATCGGTGAAACCGGCGAAGCCCAACGCGATCGCATTGCGCTCGTAGCCGGGCGGGCCGAGGGACAGGTGCACGTGGGCCATGCGGTTCACCGTGCCCAGTGCATCTCCCACGGAAAAGCGGGTGCCGCGGCGCACGCGGATGCGGGAAGGATCGCCGCTGAGGTCATGCAGCAGCTGGAAGCGCGCAGGATCGAGCAGGTCGCCGCGGGGCGTACGCCCCACCTTCATGTGGATGTAGGCCAATGCGCCGACGGCCAGCCCTTCGCCCAGGCCATCGAATCCCCATGCAGCCGAGGGGCTGCTCACCTTGCCATCGGCGATGGCCAGCACGGTGGCACCCACATCGCCACGGATGTCGAGCCCGCCGTGCAGGTGGTGGCGGCTCTCGCCCTGGTAGTCGCCGCGCACTTCGCCCAGCGTCCCCACGACTTCGTGCCATCCGTCCTGCGGCGCGAGCGGCCAGCGGCCCCCGGTGTCGGGCAGAGGATCGTCCGGCGCGGGACCGACCGGCGTGACGGCGGCCGCCGCAGCCGCCGTCATCGGTGCGATGCGATGCACGCGATGGCTGCCCGCGTCGGTGAAATGCACATCGCCGGCGGCGTCGACGGCCAGTCCTGCGGTCCGCGAGAACCGCTGCCCCGGCAGATGGCCGGCCAGCGCCCGCCAGCGTCCATCGCGCATCACCTGCATCACGCGGCCGGTGGACAGCTCGCCGACGTACAGGTGGCCATCGTGGGTGAGCGCCAGCGCCAGCGGGCGGCGCGGCCCGGCCTGCGTGTCCAGATCGGGCTGCAGCGGAAGCGTGCTGACGCCGCCCTTCGGCCCGATGCGCCGGATCGCGTCGTTGCGCAGGTCGGCCACCCACGCGACCCCTGTCGCATCCACCGCCACGGCGGTGGGCGTATCGAAGCGCGCCTGATCGCCGGTGCCGTCCTGGAAGCCAGGGCCGTCGCCACCGGCCAGCGTGCTCACCTGACCCTCGCGGCTGATCACGCGGATGCGGTCGTTGTAGGTGTCGGCCACGTAGACCCGGCCGGCGCCGTCCACGGCCACGCCGATGGGTCCATTGAACAGGGCCTGCCGCGCCGGCCCGTCGCGGAAGCCGGGGCCGCCTCCCCCGGCGAGCGTGGTCACCACGCCCTGCGACGTGACCTTGCGGATGGCATGGTTGCCGGTGTCGGCGACATACAGGTTGCCGTCGCCGTCCAGCGCCAGCGCCGAGGGCGTATGGAAGGCGGCCGTCGCGCCCGTGCCATCGGCGAATCCCTCGCGTCCGCCCGCCAGGGTCGACACGGTACCGTCGGGCGCGATGCGGCGGATCCGGTTGTTGTCGCCCGCGTCGGCGACATAGCGCGTCCCGTCGGCCGCCACCACGATGCCCCAGGGGTCGTCGAACCGTGCCGCCGCGCCGGTCCCGTCCCGGAGCCCGCGCATGCCATCGCCCGCCACCAGCGACAGCTGCCCGGACCATCCGAACGGGGTGGCTGGCGGCCCGGATTCGGGCACGGGGACGGGGAAACGGGGGGTGACCAGGAAGGTCGCGGCGAGCGCGACGGTGGTCAGCACCACCACCGCCCAGGCCCAGGCAGTACGACTCATCACTTCAATGCAGCGGATCGGGACGCCGCATCATGGATGACGGGCGACGCGCTTGGGAAGCGCGTGCGGACCTACAGGCCGCTGGCCGTCACTTGGCAGGGGACCGTAAAGGTCACGGTCCCGCCGACCGGCAGGGTCGGCACCGCCACGCCCGCCCCCACCAGGCCCGGCAGCGAGGCCGCGCCCGGACAGGCGGCGCCGCCACTGGCGCTGCAGGTGATCGGATTGCCCGAGACCGGGCAGTCCAGGCCGGCACCGGGGGTGTCGCTGACCACCGCGCCATCGGCGGCAAGCGGTCCGGCGTTGGAGACGACGACGGTGAAGCTCGCCACCTGCCCGCTGATCACCGGGCCCGCCGCGGCCGACTTGATCACCGACACGTCGGTCACCTGCCCGCTGTTGGTGACGGAACAGACGATCGCCTGCCCGGCGTGTGCATTCGTGAGGGTCAGCGTGTTCCCGCTCAGGGTGCCGCCGGTGCACGTCCAAGCGCTGGCGGTGTAGGGTCGCGCATTGCCCGCGCCCAGCGTTTCGGACAGGGTGATGACGTTCCCGGGCGCCACCTGCACGGCGGCACCGGTATCGGTCTCGGCGGCACTGTTGGCGACGGACGTGAGCGTGGCGGTGTTCGTGCCGCCGCTGCCCGACAGGGTGGCGGTGTCGTTGACCGCGGCATTGGTCCACGTCTTGGCCAGGGCCAGCGTGGCGGGTGCGGCGTTGCTCAGCGTGCAGGTGATGGTCTGGTTGGCGCGGTAGTTGGCGGACGGAATGGTGACCTGGCGCGCGGCCGTGTCGACGTTGGCAGACACCGTGGCGCCGTTCTGGTCGGTGCAGGCGGCTCCCAGCAGCACATAACCGGAAGGAACGTTGGATTCGGTCAGCGTGATCGCCGCCGCGTGGTCGGTGAGCGGATACGTGTTCGACGCCACGGGCGTGTTCTGCGCCGTCGTGACCAGGTTGAAGGCCTGCGACAGCGCATTGCCGGCCGTGATGCCGAATGTGCCGGTGCCGCCGACGGACTGCTTGCGCACGACCATCTTCGCGCCATCGAAACTCCAGCGCAGTTCGAACTCGTCGCCCGCACCTCGGTCGCCCGCCATGTCCACCGCGAAGGTAAGCCGGGTGATGCCGGTGCCATTGAAGCGGACCGATCCGCAGGCGGTACCGTTCGACGTGGACAGGCATTCTGCCGAACCGGTCCCACCGAACGTCCCGGTCGTCGCGCGCAGGAAGCGGTTCTGCGCCGGCGTCACGGTGAACTGGTTGTTGCCCGACAGTCGCTCCAGCGCTACCGATCCGCCCGTCGCGGTGAATCCGGTCAGTGTCCAGCGCGCGCTGTTCGGCCGGTTGTTGTCGTAGTAGCCGCCAAGGCGATCTACATGCAGCACCGGATTGTCCACCGCCTTGCTGAAGGTGAACACGTAGTTACGCGTGCCGGCATTGTCGTAGACCATCGTCAGCGAGGGACCGCCGTTGACGCCACCGCCGTAGGGGTCGTTCCACCAGTTGGTGTTGTTGAAGGTGCCGGTCGAATAGGCCTCGTCCGCCTGCCCCGTCAATGTCACGGTGATGCCGTTGACGGTGGCACTGGCCGAAGCGGTGCCATTGGTCGTCCAGCCCGTGGTGATCAGCGCCAGCGCGGGGCCGGCCAGCAACAGGCCGACGAGCACCAGGCCGGCCCGGAAGGCGCCAGCCTTTCGGCGCCGCAGCGGCGCGGTCATCGCGGCGTTGGGAGCGTGCGGGTGGCGTGCGGAAGGTGCGCCGCTCGGGCGCAGATCACCATGAGCGCGGTACGACATCGACGAACGGAACCCCTGACGCGTCTGTTGACGAGGCGCTGCCCGGGTCGGACCTCCCTGATGGCCCCGCCTGCCCCTGTGGTGAACCCTCCCCGTGGCGCCGGTCCTGGCGAGGCGGGGTGGATCCAAAGTGTGATCTGTATCTTAACTTACAGACGGCACATTTGATAACCACGTCACAGTTGTGGCCACCAAGAGGCAGCCAACGGGGCGCCGATGTTCCGAACGGGAGATCTACCCGGCGGTGACCGGCCTGAACGGGGAATCCAGCACGACCGGCTGCGAAGGGGACGCATCCTCTGCTCCCATCGCCGCCCGGCATTCGGGCGACTGCTGCCGGGCCTCGCGCTCCTGGCGCCGGTACTCACGCAGGCCCGGGCCGCCCATCGAGAAATCCACGGGGATCGCCACGCGGGTGGCGACGGGCGCTCCGTCGATCTCCTCGGGCACGTAGCGCAACGAGGCCACCCAGGTGCGCAGCGCCTGCTCGAACAGCGGCAGCTGCCCCTCCTGGGCCTCGATCGTCTCCACCGTGGCGCGCCCATCGGTGCCGATCTGCAGCACCACGCGGAACGCGCCCCCCTTGTTCCGCCTCGCGGCCTCGACCGGATAACGCGGCGCCGGATGGAAGTAGCGTCCGTCCGCATAGCCTGGCCCGTTCCAGCCATAGTCCACCGCCAGCCGCATGGCGCCGTCTACCGACGGAACGGCGCACGCATCCACGAAAACGGTCGTGGCGCCCGCACGCGGCTGTTCGCCGGCCCGGGCGGGCTCGAAACGCCATTGCCCCACGCGTTGCGCGATCGCATCGCGGATCACGGCAGGCAGCTTCTGGTCCACGTCCACCTGCTGCGGCACGCCCTGCGCATCCAGCGCGACCCGCGCATGCGCACGGAAGTGGATCGGCTTGGGCGCCGGCTCGGCCGACGCCGCACTGAGGGCCACCATCAGCAGCCCGATTCCCCACATCTTGCGCATGGCTTCTCTCTCCCCAGGGTCGGTCGAAGCATAGCGCCATCCCGACTCAGCGCGCGGGCAGCGGATCTTCCTTGTAGATGGCCACATGCGGCACGCCATCGGCGCCGATCCAGCCGCGGTACATGCCCTCGGTATTGAACGGGAACGCCATGCTGCCATCGGCGCCCAGCGCGATCGCACCGCCATCGCCGCCGGCCTTGGGGATGTCGCGGTTGATCACGCTGTCCGCGGCGCGCGCGAGGCTCTGGCCGGCCAGGCGCACGCGGGCGCAGACCTCGTGCGCGGCGGCGGCACGGATGTAGTACTCGCCCCAGCCGGTACCGGAGAACGCGCAGCGGTCGTCGGCCCAGGTGCCCGCGCCGATGATCGGCGAGTCGCCCACGCGGCCGTAGCGCTTGTTGGTCATGCCGCCGGTCGACGTGCCCGCGGCAAGCTGGCCCTTCGCATCCAGCGCCAGCGCGCCGACCGTGCCGAAGTAGGCCTTGCCCGGCAGGTCCTGCGGCATATTGCTCGCCTGCGCCTGCTGCTCTTCCTTCAACGCGTTCTGCAGCTGCTGCCAGCGCTTTTCGGTGCGGAAGTAGGACGGATCGACCAGGGCGATGCCCTGCTCCTTGGCGAACGCCTCGGCGCCGCCGCCGACCATCATCACGTGGCGCGACCGGTCCATCACCGCGCGCGCCAGGGTGATCGGGTTCTTGACGCGATGCACGCCGGCGACCGCGCCGGCCTTGCCGGTGGCGCCGTCCATGATCGAGGAGTCGAGTTCGTTCCTGCCGTCGTGGGTGAACACCGCACCGCGGCCGGCGTTGAACTGCGGCGCATCCTCCAGCACGGTGATCGCGGCGGTCACGGCCTCCAGCGCGGGCTTGCCCGCCTTCAGCTGCGCGTGCCCTGCGCGCAGTGCCGCTTCCAGTGCGGTGCGCGCGACGGCTTCGTCGGCCGGGGTCATGCCGGCGCGCTCCACGCCCGCACCGCCGTGGATCACCAGCACCGGCGCATCCATCGCCACCAGCACGCCGTTGCGCACCGCGTAGCGACGCTCGGCCGCCGGGTTGTCGACGCGTCCGCTGGGCAGGTGCAGCACGGAATCCACGCCGGCGATGACGGTATCGACGCGGTCCAGGTTCATCGGCTCGTCTTCGACCTGCTTCTGCGCAAAGCCGCCCTTCACCACCGTGGCGCCGGCGCCCGGCGCGGTGGCGTACACGCGCGCGGTGCCGTCGCCTTCCACGGCGACCGCGGCATCCTCGTCCACGCCCAAGCCCAGGATCGGCCTGCCGGCCAGCGACTCGGCCTTGGCGACGAAGGCGATCAGCCGGCCCAGGCGGTTGCGCTCGCTGAAGTGCGTATCGGTGATCACGCCCTTCAGCAGCGCCAGCTGCAGGAAATCCGTCTCGATGGTGTTGTCCGGACCCAGCGGGTCGGCCAGCGCATGCGGGCTGATCACGCTGCCACCGTCCATCGCGCCGTAGAGGTATTCGCCCTGCATGGCCAGGCCGGCGCTGGTGCCGCCCAGCGGCTTGCCCGCGCGCACGTGCGCATCCAGCGCCGCGCCCACCGGCGTGCCGCGCCAGTAGCGCACGTAGCGCGACTGGTCGCCGCCGGCCAGGAAGATGCCGTCGGCGCGCTTCAGGCTGCGCAGCACGGCCGGATCGCTTGCGCTTTCGCGGTCGCTGAAGACGTAGGTTTCCACCGAGGCGATGCCGCCGACCTCGTTGAAGAACTCCTCGCCGATCTCGCCCGCCTGCGAGGCGCGCAGCACCACGATGTGGCCGTTGCCCGCCTTCTTCATGAACCAGCGCATGGCCTCGAAATTGCGGTCGCCGCCCCCCATCAGCAGCAGGCCCGGCTCGACCTTGCCCGGCGTCCTGGCCGACACGTCGCCGAGCACGTAATGGGCGGGCTTGGCCGCGAACGCCGGCAGCGCCGCCGCCAGCAACAGCATGCCCAGCGCACCGCGCCGCACCGCACTAAGGACAGACACCATGCCATGCACTCCACGTCGAAGGTCGCGGCAGGATGCCACGTACCGGTGACTTGTGGAGACGAAGCGGGGCCGCGCTTCCCCCATGCCGCGGCGCGCGCGCTTGGGCTAGAGTGCGGGCATGCCCACTGAATTCGATGCGTGGTTCGTCCGCGAAGTGCTGGTCCATGAACGGGCACTGGCGCTGTTCCTGCAACGTCACTGGCCGCACCGCGACGAATGGCACGACCTGCGCCAGGAGGTCTACGCGCGGGTCTATGAAGCCGCCGGGCGCGTGCGCCCGGACGCGCCCAAGGCCTTTCTGTTCACCACCGCGCGCCACCTGATGACCGATCGCCTGCGCCGCAGCCGGGTGGTGTCGATCGAGCCGGTGGGTGATTTCGAGTCCTCGAACGTCTACCTGATCGACGAGGTGTCGCCCGAGCGCTGGACCGGGACCCGCCAGGCGCTCAAGCGCGTGGTGGAGGCCCTGGACCGACTCCCCGACCGTTGCCGCGAAGTGGTGTGGCTGCGACGCGTGGAGGAGCTGCCGCAGAAGGCGGTCGCCGCGCGCCTGGGCATCAGCGAGAAGACCGTGGAAAAACATCTGGCCAAGGGGATGCGCCTGATCGCCGACCATCTGTACGGTGGCGACGATGCGCACGCGCCGGGCGGGCGCAGGAATGCCCGCCTTGTCATGGACGAGGACGACGGACATGACCGACAGCAAGCGGATTGAACAGCAGGCGGCCGACTGGCTGGTGCGCCGCGACGCGGGAGACTGGGCGCCGCACGACCAGCAGGCGCTGGAGGCATGGCTGTCGGCGTCGGCGCGCCACAAGGTCGCGTTCCTGAGGCTAGAGGCCGCCTGGGCCGAGGCCGGCCGCCTGCAGGCGCTGGCGGCCGGCCTGCCGGCGGGTGGACCGCCGCCGCGCACCGAGGCCGCCGGCCCCGGTGCTCCTGCGCCTGGCCTACCCGACCTGCGCGGCATCACCTTCGCGCCGCGCCATGCGCACGCGCGCCCGGGCCGCTGGCGGCACGGAGTGGCGGCCGCGCTGGCGATGCTGGCGCTGGGCTCGGCGGCATGGGGCGGCTGGCAGCTGACCGGGCGCCAGCAGGCGCACTACGCCAGTGCCGTCGGCCAGGTGCAGACCCTGACCCTGCCGGACGGCTCTCTCGCCACCCTCAGCAGCGACAGCCAGCTCGACGTGCGGATCACCCGCCAAGAACGCCATGTCGCGCTGAAGCGCGGCGAAGCCTTCTTCGACGTGGCCCACGACCGGCGTCGCCCCTTCGTGGTGGAAGCGCAGGGCCGCCGCGTCGCCGCCGTGGGCACCCGCTTCTCCGTGCGCCGCAACCCCGAGGACGTGCGCGTGGTGGTGACCGAGGGCAAGGTGCGCCTTGAAACCCGCATCGGCGACGACGGCCGCGCGCAACCGGTATCCCTGCTGCCGGCCGGCAGCGTGGCCACCGCCGGGCGCAACGGCGTGCTGGTGCGCTCGGTCCCGGTGGCCGATGCCGAACGCTACCTGGAGTGGCGGGAGGGATTCCTGACCTTCGACGACACCTCGCTGGCCGAGGCCGCCGCCGAGTTCAACCGGTTCAATGCACGCAAGCTGGAGCTGGCCGACGCCACGGTGGCCGACCTGCGCGTGGGCGGGAACTTCCGCTGGTCCAATGCCGAGGGCTTCGCGCGCCTGCTGGAACAGGGGTTCCCGGTCCGCGTGGAGCGGCACCCGGAGCGCATCGTCCTGCACGCACGCTAGCGGGCCGCCGCGCCACCGACGAACGTCGCGGGGGGATTTGTCCGGTTCGTTCGTCCTGATGTCCAGAAGGCGCCATTCCGAGCGCCCCGGGGAGAGTCTTCCATGCGGTATCCAATGCGAGTCCTGCTGTTGAGCATGGCCTGTAGCGCGGCGCTGTCCGCGCAGGCCCAGGCGGCGCCCGGCCGCATCGACCTGCCCGCCGGCGAGCTGGCCACGGCGCTGAACACGCTGGCCAAGCAGTCCGGCACGCAGCTGGTGTACCGCGCCGACCAGATGAAGGGCCGTCGCACCACGGGCGTGCAGGGCGCCGCGAACACCGAACAGGCGCTGGAACGGCTGCTCAAGGGCAGCGGCTTCGAAGCCAAGCGCGACGCCTCCGGCGCGGTGCTGATCGTGCAGGCCGCCGCCACCCCGCGTCGTGCCCCGGCGCCGCGTCCCGCGCCTCAGGAGGCGCCTCCCGGCGGCGGTGCCGCACAGGCCGAAGAACCCGTAACCCAGCTGGAGACCCTGCAGGTCACCGGCTCGCGCATCCCGCGTGCGCAGATCGAAGGTCCGGCGCCGATCACGGTGGTGACGGCGGAACAGATCCAGGCCGCCGGCCTGACCTCGGTGCCCGAGGTACTGCGTTCGCTGAGCCAGAACAGCGGCAGCGTGCAGGGCCAGCAGAACACCACCAGCGCCCAGTCCACGCCCGGCGCACAGGCGGTCGACCTGCGTGGCCTGGGCCCCAACCACACGCTGGTGCTGATCAACGGCCGCCGCATCGCCGACTTCCCGCTGCCGCTCAACGGCCGCAGCAACTTCACCGACATCGGCAACATCCCGCTGGGCATGATCGACCGCATCGAAGTGCTGACCGGCAGCGCCTCGGCGGTCTACGGCTCCGACGCCATGGCCGGCGTGATCAACTTCATCCTGAAGAAGTCCACCGACGGCACCATCATCGACTACCGCTACGGCGACACCGAACGCGGTGGCGGCGAATCGCACAAGCTCACCCTGACCACCGGCTTCGAGCGCGATGCGTTCAGCGGCATCGTCGGCGTCGAACTGCTCGACAAGCGCCCGCTGTGGGGCTACGAGCGCAGCAACCAGGACTCCACCCTCGACGCGCCCACCTCGCGCCGGAGCCTGCCGCGGCTCACCGCGCAACGCTACGACTGGGATGACGACGTCCTCATCGGTCCCGACGACGACTGCGCGGCGATGGGCGGCCTGAACGAAGGCACCACCGTGCTCGCGGAAAACCGCTGGGGCGAACCCTACTGCGGCAGCGAGCGCGCCATCGCGTACCGGACCATCCAGAACGAGCGCAAGGGCGTCACCGCGTACGGTTCGTTCGAGTACCGGTTCTCCGACAGCCTGTCGTGGTTTGCCGATGTGCAGGCCGGCCGCCAGGAAGTCAGGCTGCTCACCGGCACCAACGGCAACGACGTGGTCAGCGACGTCATGGGCTGGGAGTTCCACGATCCCAACTCCACGGACAACAACGACAAGGTCTTCTACAACGCCCTCACCGGCCATTACGAGGTCTGGTCCCGCCAGTTCACGCCCGAGGAAATCGGCGGCCTGCGCAACCGCATGAACGTCACCACGCAGAAGACGTTTGCGGTCACCACCGGCCTGCAGGGCGCCTTCGGCGAGGCCTGGAACTGGGAAGCGGCCTACAACCATTCGCAGTACAAGGCGGAAGTGGGCATGCCGCGCATCCGCGCGCAGGCCGCCAACGAGCTGTTCCTCGGCGAACGCCAGGGCTACGACGCCGACGGCTACGCGATCTATAGCCCCGACCCGACGCGCCTGTTCACCCCGCTGACGCCGGCCGAGTTCGCCAGCATCGCGGCGATGTCCACCTTCCGTCCCAAGGCCGACAACGACAACCTCAGCTTCACCCTCGACACGCCGGCGCTGTTCACCCTGCCGGCCGGCGACGTCGGCTTCGCCGCGGCCATCGAGTACGGCCAGCAGTCGTACGAGATCAATCCCGATCCGCTCGCCCTGACCGCCGACGCCTACTACGGCCCGCGCTACGGCGACGGCGAGGGCGATCGCGACCGCTGGAGCGTGGCCGCCGAGTTCCGCATGCCGCTGCTGTCCACCCTGGAAGCCAGCCTGGCCGGCCGCTACGACCGTTACGACTACGGCAACAAGAACCCGGGCAAGTTCACCTACAGCGCGGGCTTGGAATGGCGTCCGCTCGACACGCTGCTGGTGCGCGGCTCCTACGGCACCGGCTTCCGCGCGCCGGACATGCACTACCTGTTCGCCGGCGACGACTACTACCGCACGCTGTCGACCGACTACTACCAGTGCCGCACCGACGAGCCGACCTTCAGCGACGACGAGTGCTACGACGACGGCACGTGGGACATCAACACGTTCGACGTCTACACGGGCAACATGGACCTGGACGTGGAGACCAGCAAGTCGTTCTCCGCGGGCTTCGTGTGGTCGCCGTTCGCCAACTTCGACCTGGCGGTGGACTACTACCGCATCCGCGTGTCCAACCAGGTACAGGCGCAGAGCCGCGAGCAGCTGCGCGTCGACGAGGCCAACTGCCGCCTCGGCACCACCGACAGCGGTGCCGCCGTGGACATCAATTCGCCGACCTGCGTGGACGCCCTCGCGCGGGTGATCCGCGATGCGGACGGCAACATCACCAGCGTCCGCTTCGCGCCGATCAACATCGCCAACGAGGAAACGTCGGGCATCGACGTCACCGCCAACTATCGCCTGCAGACGGCGAACGCGGGCGACTTCCGCTTCACCGGCACCTACACCTGGGCCGACAAGCACACGCGCCAGCAGTATCCGGGCGACCCGGAAGAGGACATGCTGGACGTCAGCTTCAGCGCCACCACGTTGCCGCGGCAGAAGGGCAACCTGGGCGTGAGCTGGGACCGCAACGCCTGGGGAGCCAGCCTGTTCGGCAACTACCTGGGCCGCGTGGCCAACTACGCCAACGACGCCTGGACCAAGGCGACATGGCGCTTCAATGCAGGTGCGCGTTACGACATCAACGACCACCTGCGCGTGTCGCTGACCGTCAACAACTTGCTGGACGACATGCCACCCAAGGACGCCACCTGGGCGAACTATCCGTACTACGACACGTCCTGGTTCGACTCCACCGGCCGCAGCTACTTCCTGCAGGTCACCTGGAAGCTGGGCGGCGAAGCGCTGTAACCCGCAACCCCAGGGAAGGGAGCGAGGCCCGCCGCAAGGCGGGCCTTTTCTTTTCGGACGCCGACGGCCAACCGCTCAGGAGATTCGCGACCCGTCCTCCCGGCGAATGCCGGAACCCCGCGTCTCTGCACGCCTCCCATGCTGCACCGAACGCCCACGAGGCAACCGCGACTTCGTCATCCTGGCGCACGCGCTGGCCCAACTCCGACCAGGTCCAGGCCCCTCGACGCTCACACCGTCCCGCGGTTCTTCCCCTGCCACGGTTGGTACCACGCACGGATCGCAGCCATGTCGGTGTCCATGTCGCCGGTGGGGTAATACACATCGCCGATGCCGATGGTCTTCTCGGGATAGTGGAAGTACGCCATCAGGATGGGTACCTGCGCCTGCTGGGCGATCTTCAGGAAGCCGCCCTTCCACTTGTCCACGCGCTTGCGGGTGCCTTCAGGTGTCAGCGCGAACCACATCCTGTCGGACTGACGGATCATGCGGACCGCCTGTTCCACCGTGCCCTGCGGCGAACTGCGATCCACTGGCACCACGCCCAGCTTGCGCAGCAGCGGCGACAGCGGCCACCAGAACAGCTGCGCCTTGCCCAGCACGCGCACCTGGAAACCCATCGCGATCTTCGCCGCCATGCCCCAGATGCCGTCCCAGTTGGACGAGTGCGGCGCCACGATCATCACCAGCTTGGGGATGTCCGGCAGCGTGCCGACGATCTTCCAGCCGAACACGCGCAGGAAAGTGCGGCCCATCCAGCGGGTGAAGCGGTTGGGCGGCACCTGCGGCATGTTCGGCGGGATGCGCGGGACGATGTCGTGGCTCAAGCGGTTACTCCCATTGGTTCTTCTGCGACCGGCCGCGCTTGACCTCGCTGCGTCCGCGCTTGGCGTCCAGCCGGCGCGCCTTGGCCGCGCGCGAGGGCTTGGTGGCGATGCGCTTCTTCGGCACCACCAGCGCCGCGGCGATCAGCGCGGCCAGGCGCTCGCGCGCGTCTTGTCGATTGCGGTCCTGCGTGCGGAAACGTTGCGCGTCGATCACCAGCACGCCTTCGTCGGTGAGGCGGCGGTCGCGCCGGGACAGCAGCCGCTCGCGCAGGGCGTCGGGCAGCGACGGCGAACCGGCCACGTCGAAGCGCAGCTCCACCGCGGTGGCGACCTTGTTGACGTTCTGCCCGCCCGCGCCGCTGGCGCGCACGAACCGTTCGACGAGTTCGTTGTCCGGTATCGACAGCGTCGGCGTGATCTCGAGTGCGGTGCTCCCCATGCGCGGATTGTAGTCAGGATGCGGGGCCGTTCGCAGCGCGCTGGCGCCCCGATCGTCGTCGATTAACACCAGATTTACTCCCGGACAGGCACCCTACGACCCTGTTCCACGCCGTCCACGCCGCATGCCCCACCCTACGTCGACCACGGCCCGCGCCCTGTCCCGCCTCCTGATCGCTCTCGCCCTGGCGGCGTCCGCACCGACCTTCGCCGCCGAGCCCACCGACGCGGACATCGACCGCCTGCTCAAGGCATCGCGCGCCGAAAGCCTGCTCGCGGGCGTGGTGCCGCAGATGGAGGCGGTGCAGCAGCAGGAGTTCGACAAGCACTTCGCCGGCAAGGAGATGACCGAAGAGCAGAAGGCCGAGGTGGCCCGCATCCAGGCCAAGACCCAGGAGATCGTGCGCAAGGCGCTGTCGTGGGAAGAGATGCGCCCGGTGTACCTGGACGTCTACAAGAAGACCTACACGCGCGAGGACGTGCGGGCGATCACCAAGTTCTACGAAAGCGCCGCCGGCCAGCGCATGCTCGACAAGAATCCGGCGCTGATGCAGAACATCATGACCGCCGTGCAGCAGAAGATGGTACCGATGCTGGACGAGCTGCAGGCCGAGATCAAGAACATCCCGGTCACGCCGCCGCCCCCGGTTTCGCCACCCCAGAAGCGACGCCGGACGCGCTGACGCCTGAGTAGGCGTTTATGGCGTGGGAGCGACGTAAGTCGCGATGCTTTACCGGTAACGCCTCATCGCGACTTACGTCGCTCCCACAGACCGCCATCCCACACTGCGCGCTCAAAGCACCAGTTGGTCGCGCGGCGGCAACCGCCAGTCGATAGGCGACAGTCCCCGCTGCGCCAGGTACTGGTTGGTGGCGCCGAAGTGCCCGCATCCCAGGAAACCACGATGCGCCGACAGCGGCGAGGGATGCGGCGCGCGCAGCACGCGGTGCCGGCGCGTGTCGATCACCTTGCCCTTGGCCTGCGCGTAGCTGCCCCACAGCAGGAACACCAGCCCTTCGCGCTCACGCGCCAGCGTCTCGATGGCGTGGTCGGTGAAGCCTTCCCAGCCCTTGCCCTGGTGGGCGCCGGCACGTCCTTCTTCCACCGTCAGCACGGCATTGAGCAGCAGCACGCCCTGGCGCGCCCACGACAGCAGGCAGCCATGGTCCGGCGGCGCGATGCCCAGGTCGGCATTGAGCTCCTTGAAGATGTTCGCCAGCGACGGCGGCACCGGCACGCCGGGCAGCACCGAGAAGCACAGCCCGTGCGCCTGCCCGGGGCCGTGGTAGGGGTCCTGGCCCAGGATCACCACTTTCACCGCGTCGAACGGCGTGGCGTCGAAGGCCGCGAAGATCTGCGGCCCCGGCGGATAGATGCGCGCGCCCGCGGCCTTGCGCTGGCGCAGGAACGCGGACAGCTCGCGCATCTCCGGCCGCTGCAGCCAGTCGCCGATGCGCGCCTTCCAGGAAGGCTCCAGCCTGATGCGGTCTTCTTCGGTCATGCCGGACGCACGCGCCTCAGACCAGCGCGCGCGATGCGTCCATGCGCGCCAGACGCAGCTGGAACAGGACCTTGGTCACCAGCAGGCGCTCGGCGATCGGCTTCAGCACGAGGTCGTTGGCGCCGGCCTGCAGCAGCTCGGCCTGGTTGTCGCGATTGCTGTCGCCGGTCATCACCAGGATCGGCAGGCGCCGCTTGCCGTAGGCGAAATCCACGCGGATGCGCTGCACGATGTCGCGCCCGCTCAGCTCGCCCTTCAGGATCACGTCGGTCAGTACCAGGTCGAACTTGTGCGTGGACAGGCCCAGCGATTCGGCGGTAAGCAGGGCGAACGCATCCTCCGCCTTCAGCACGTGCACCACGTTGAGCGACTGACGCTCCAGCATGCGCCGCGTGGTCTCGGCCACCACGCGGCTGTCCTCGATGTAGAGGATCGTCGCACCCACCACCGGCTCGGGCTGCACGTAGCCGCGGATGAAGGTCGCCAGCGCCTCGTGGCCCAGCGCCTTGTCGAAATAATCGGTGACGAACTCGGTGAAGCGGCGCTCTTCTAGGTGCTGCTGGGCATCGCCGGACACCACGATCACCGGCACATAGGCCTGGCCCGCCGCCTCGCGCACGCTGCGCGCGATCTCCAGCCCGTCGCCGTCGGGCAGCGCCAGGGCGGTGGTGACCAGGTGCACTTCGCCCTGTTCCAGCGCGACGCGCGCCTCGGCGATGCTGGAGCAGCCGATCACCTGCACCCCCGGCACTTCGCGCTGCAGCACGTCGGCGATCAGCTTGCGCACCAGCTTCGACCCATCCACCACCATTACGCGGGGCGCGTCGCTGATCAGATGCCGGAGCTCTTGGGCCATGAAGATGCGGAAGTCAGGTGGCAGTCGGGCGAGTCTGACGCAAGAAGTGGCCGGTCACCAGCCATGCGCCCAGCCAGCCCACGATCGTGGCCGCCAGGACCACGAGCGCAGCACCCAGCGGATCCAGCCCTGACAGCGTGAACGGGCTGCCATAGCTGCGCGCCAGCGCGGCCAGCGGATCACGCAGCGCCAGCGCTGCCAGCGTCAGCAGTCCCAGGGCCAGCGCACCGGCCGCCAGGCCATACCAGGCCCCCAGGTAGACGAAAGGCCGGCGGATGAAGCCGTCGCTGGCACCCAGCAACTGCAGCACGCCGATCTCCTCGCGCCGCGACTGGATGTCCAGGCGCACGGTATTGCCCACCACCAGCAACGCACCCAGCCCGAACAGGGCGGCCAGCACCCAGGTCAGGCGCTCACCGAACCCCATCCAACCGGTCAGACGTTCGCGCCAGGCCGCATCGTGCTGCAGCAGGTCCGTTTCCGGCAACGCCTCCAGCGCGGTGACCAGCCGCGCCTCATCGCCCTGCGGCACCACCACCAGCAGGGCCGGCAGCGGATTGCCGTCCAGCAGGTCCAGCGAATCGGCCAGTCCGCTGCGCTGGCGGAACTCGGCCAGGCCCTGGTCGGGGGTGCGCAACTCCACGCTGGCCACGTCGTCGCGCGCGCGCAGCGTTTCCGCCAGCGCCTGCGCGCGCGCCACCGGCGTCTCGGGCGTCAGGAACAGGTCGATCTCGCGCGACTGCTGCACATCGCCGGCGAAGTGGCCCACGTTCTGCAACGCCAGCCACAGGCCCAGCGGCAGCGCGAACGCCACCGCCATCACGCCGACGGTCAGCAGCGTGGCCCACGGGCGGCGCACGGCCCGTCCCAGGCTGGATACGACACTGTAGAGATGCTGGTCCAGCCAGATGCCTGCACCGGAGCGCGCCTGCGCACGGCTGTTCTTCGCGTCGCTCATTCGGCCAGATCCGCCGGGGAAATGTCGTCGACCAGCTTGCCGTGGTCGAGGATCAGCACGCGCTTCTTCATCCGCTTCAGCAGCGACAGATCGTGGCTGACCACCAGCACGCTGGTGCCGCGCTCGGGCATGGAGGCGAACAGCGACATGATCTCCGCCGCCAGTGTGGGGTCGAGGTTGCCGGTGGGCTCGTCCGCCACCAGCAGGCGCGGCTCGGCGACGATGGCGCGTGCGATGCCCACGCGCTGCTGCTCGCCGGCGGAGAGCTGCGTGGGCAGCGCATTCTCCCGGTGGCCAAGCCCCAGCCGCGCCAGCACCTCGCGCACCCGCTTGCCGATATCGCCCCGGCGGTCGCCGCGCAGGATCAGCGGCAGCGAGACGTTTTCCATCACCGTGCGGTCGGTGAGCAGGCGATGATCCTGGTAGACCGCGCCCACCTCGCGACGATGCAGCGGGATACGGCCGCCACGCACCTTCAGCAGGTTCCTGCCACCAAACACCACCGCACCGCGGCTGGGCCGCTCGCTCAGGTGGATCAGTTTCAGCAACGTGCTCTTGCCCGCGCCGGAATGCCCGGTGACGAACAGCATCTCGCCTTCGGCCACCTCGAAGCTGACGTCCTCCAGCGCCGCGTGGCCGCCGGGGTACTGCTTGCTGACGTTTTCGAATCGCAGGACGCTCATGTGCGCCGATTATGCCGGACCGACGAAGACGCTGGCGATGCCGACGCGCAAAGAAAAAGCCGGGACATGCCCGGCTTTTCCACGACACGCACGATGGCCAGGCTCAGCCGCCAGATACCAGCGCGCGGATCTTGCGTCCCAGCCGGGTCAGGAAACCCGCATTGTCGTCGGCAGGCTTCGGTGCGGCGACCGGCTTGGGTGCGGCCGGTGCGACATTCACCACGGCGCCCTCGGCCCCTTCCAGTGGACGGCCATGACGACGGCGACGGCGCTTGCGTGGCTTTCGCTCGCCTTCGGGCAGCGCGGCGGCCTCGGGACGCGGCACGGCAGCGGCGGGCGCCACCGGTGCGGCCGCCTCGCCTTCGGGGCGCGGCGCACGCGGTGCGCGCGGCGGGCGCGGCTTGCCGTCGGCCGAACGCGGACCGTCGCGGCGGGTACCGTCGCGACGACCGGCACCGCCGGCGCCACCGGGCTTGCGGCCACCCCCACGGCGTTCTTCGTCGGCGGCCTTCTGTTCGCGCGCCTCGCGGAAGATCTGGCCGATGCTTTCTTCTTCGTCATCGCCTTCGCCTGCCACCGGCTTCGGACGCTCCGGACGCGGCAGCGCCGTCAGCAGTTCCGCGGTGACCGGCTCGGACGGGATCTTCTGCTCGATATAGGCCTCGATGTCGGGCAGCGACATCGCATAGCGCTCACACGCGAAGCTGATCGCATCGCCCTCGGCGCCCAGGCGAGCGGTGCGGCCGATGCGGTGCACATAGTCCTCGGCATCGAACGGCAGGTCGAAATTGAACACGTGCGACACGCCATCGATATGCAGGCCGCGCGCGGCCACGTCGGTGGCCACCAGCAGTTCCAGCTGGCCGGCCTGGAACTTCTTCAGCAACGACTCGCGCTTCTTCTGCGGCACGTCGCCGGACAGCACGCCGACGCGGTAGCCGGCGCGCTCCAGCGCGCGCGCCACGCGCTCGACGAAGGCCTTGGTGTTGACGAACACCATGGTGCGCGCGCCCTCGCTGCGCGACAGCAGGCCGATCAGCAGCGGGATCTTCTCCTCGTCGGCCGGGTAGTACAGCTTCTGCCGCACCTTGGCCGCGGTGATGAACTCGGTCTCGACGACGAGCTTCTCCGGCTCGTTCATGTGCTCGTAGGCCAGTTCCAGCACGCGGTGCGAGAGGGTGGCCGAGAACAGCAGCGTCTGCCGGGTGGTGCGCTCGGGCATGCGCCGCAGCAGGAAACGGATGTCCTTGATGAAGCCCAGGTCGAACATGCGGTCGGCTTCGTCCAGCACGCACACCTCGCAGGCGTGCAGGCTGACCACCTTGTGCTGCTTGACGTAGTCGATCAGCCGGCCGGGCGTGGCGATGATGACGTCCACGCCCTTCTGCAGCAGTTCGCGCTGCTTGTCGTAGTCCACGCCGCCATAGACCAGGGCGAAGCGCAGGCCCAGGTCGGCGCCGAACTTCACCGCGTCCTTGTGGATCTGGATGGCCAGTTCGCGCGTGGGCGCCAGGATCAGCGCGCGCGGATCCTCGGGCTTGCGCTCGGCCAGCGCCGGGCGGCTCAGCAGGCGGTTCATCACCGCCACCAGGAACGCCAGCGTCTTGCCGGTGCCGGTCTGCGCCTGGCCGGCGACATCGCGCCCCGCCAGGGCGACCGGCAACGTCATCGCCTGGATCGGCGTGCAGCGGGAGAAACCTGCGCCTTCCAGCCCGGCGAGCAGCGCCGGATGCAGGTCGAACGAGGAGAACGTGATGTCGGTTAACGGTTTGTCGCTCATGCCTTCTTCTTTTGCGTCGCTGTGTTCCGCGCGCGTGTGGTGTGAATGCGGTGGGTGTGCTTGCATCGGCCGAACCGGCGTCGCACACTGCGCCCCCTGTGCCGGGTTGCGCGACCACCTGGGTAACCTTGAAAAGGTCGCGGAACGCCCCAGTTTACCCCAATCGTGGAGGCCGTCCCGGCCCGAACCCGTCCGCGCCCGTCCGCGGACCCCGCAGGAGATCCCCGTGAGCGACAAAGTGACCCACGTCGGCGATGCCGATTTCGACGCCGCCGTGCTGCAGTCCGGCGAGCCGGTGCTGGTGGACTTCTGGGCCGAATGGTGCGGCCCCTGCAAGATGATTTCGCCGGTCCTGGACGAACTGGCCGAGACCTACGGCGGCAAGCTGAAGGTCGCCAAGGTCAACGTGGACGAGAACCGCGCCACCGCCATCAAGTACCACGTGCGGTCCATCCCGATGCTGCTGCTGTTCAAGGACGGCCAGATCCAGGCCACCCAGATCGGTGCCGTCGGCAAGGGCCAGCTGACCCAGATGATCGACAAGGCGCTGGGCTCCCAGGCCGCCTGAACCGCTGGCGCCCCGCATGGCGGGGCGCGCTGGCTGAATCCGCTTGAACCCGCCGTGGCGGCCCGGCTTGCCGCCACCCAGACCCGGTGATAGTGTCGAACCCGAATTCCGGCGCAGGGGATGCGCCGCACCCATCTGAAGCCCCCGTCTCCTTTTACTCACCCGCCGCCGCAACGCCGGCGCTCGCCACCTAGCGAGGATTCGCAACTTGTCCGACAGCAGCAACGAAACCGGCGCCCCCGCCGAGAAGCGCGTGCGCAAGACCCGCGCCCCCAAGACTCCCGCCGCCGATACCGCCGCCCCCGCCGAGCGCGCGGCCGATCCCGCGCCGCAGCTTCCGCTGCCGCCGGTCGCCGAACGCGCCGCGGCCCCCGAGGCGCCCCCGGCACCCGCCGCCCCGGCACCGTCGCAGGGCGCCAGCGAGAACGCCGGCGCGCAGGCGCAGGGCGGCCAACAGCACGAGGGTGGCGACCGCGACGGCAACCGCTTCGGCAACAACCGCCGCGACCGCTTCCGCAACCGCCGCGATCGCAACCGGGAGCGCGACCGCCAGGGCCACGACGCCATGCCGCAGGACGGCAACGGCGGCCAGGAGCCATTCGTTCCGCGTGCGATGCCGAACGTGCCGGAGGGTTTCCCGCAGTACTCGCTGGGCGATCTCAAGCGCATGCCCGCGCCCAAGCTGCTGGACATCGCCGAGCAGCTGAACATCCAGGAAGGCGTCGCCCGCGCCCGCAAGCAGGACGTGATCTTCGCCCTGTTGAAGGTGCTGACCCGCCACGGTGAAGGCGTCGCCGCCGACGGCGTGCTGGAAATCCTGCCGGACGGCTTCGGCTTCCTGCGCGCCGCCGAGGCCAGCTACCTGGCCGGCCCGGACGACGTCTACATCAGCCCCAGCCAGATCCGCCGCTTCAACCTGCGCACCGGCGACCACCTGGCCGGCCGCATCCGCTGGCCGAAGGACGGCGAGCGCTACTTCGCGCTGTCGACCATCGACACCATCAACGGCGAGCCGCTGGAAGCGTCGAAGAACAAGGTGCTGTTCGAGAACCTGACCCCGCTGTTCCCGCGCCGCCGCTTCACCCTGGAGCGCGGCAACGGGTCGTCGGAAGACATCGCCGGCCGCATCCTCGACCTGATGGCGCCGCAGGGCAAGGGCCAGCGCGCGCTGATCGTGTCGCCGCCCAAGGCGGGCAAGACGATCATGATGCAGCAGATCGCTACCGCCATCACGACCAACCACCCGGACGTGCACCTGATCGTGCTGCTGGTGGACGAGCGTCCGGAAGAAGTCACCGAGATGCAGCGCACCGTGCGCGGCGAAGTGGTCAGCTCGACCTTCGACGAGCCGGCCGCGCGCCACGTGCAGGTCGCCGAGATGGTGATCGAGCGCGCCAAGCGCCTGGTGGAGCACAAGAAGGACGTGGTGATCATGCTCGACTCGATCACCCGCCTGGCCCGCGCCTACAACAACGTCGTGCCCAGCTCCGGCAAGGTGCTGACCGGTGGCGTGGACGCCAACGCCCTGCATCGCCCGAAGCGCTTCTTCGGCGCCGCGCGCAACGTGGAAGAAGGCGGCTCGCTGACCATCATCGCCACCGCGCTGGTCGAGACCGGCAGCAAGATGGATGAGGTGATCTACGAAGAGTTCAAGGGCACCGGCAACAGCGAAGTGCACCTGAACCGCCGCATCACCGAGAAGCGCGTCTATCCGGCCATCGACATCAACCGCTCCGGCACCCGCCGCGAGGACCTGCTGATCGAACCGGAGCTGCTGCAGAAGATCTGGATCCTGCGCAAGCTGCTGCACCCGATGGACGAGATCGCGGCGATGGAGTTCCTGCTGGACAAGATGAAGAACACCAAGTCCAACGACGAGTTCTTCAGCTCGATGAAGCGCTGATCCAGCGCACGATCGACGAAACGCCCCGCGATGCGGGGCGTTTTCGTTACCGGCACTGGAAATCCTGCGCGCCCAGCGGCGCGCAACCATCGCCCCAACGCCCGGTCTGGCGCCAGTAGTCGACGATACCGGCCTGCACGAGCAGCGCCTTGAAGCCCGGGTGCGCGCGCAGGCCGGAGTACGGCGCGTTCCAGAAGGCGACATAGGAGTACTGCGCCATTGTGCCCTCGCCGAACCCCGGCTCGGCCTCCAGTTCGCGGCGCAGCGCGGCCACCGCCAGGTCCGCATCGCCCAGGGCATCGGCCACGCCGGTTTGAACGTACATAGCCTCGCCCGCGTAGGCCTCGTCTCGGATCGCCCGGCGCACGAGTTCGAGCATCGCATCGCGATCGCCGAGCACGTTTCCCAGTTCGCGGAAGAACGGCGTATCGAAGCCTTCGTGCGCCTGCAATCGCCGGTGCAGATCCCGGAGTTCAGGCTGGCCCCCGCCACGCTTCCCCGCCAGCTGGCGGACGAAGGCGACATAGTCCGCCTCGTGCTGGCTGCCTTCCAGCCGCCGGCCACGCTGATACTCGGCCTCGGCGTCCTGGTAACGGCGGGCAGCGGTGTAGTCGTACTGCAGGTCGCGCGAGAGGAACAGGGCCCTGGGCTCCACGGCGCGTACCCGTTCCACCAGGGCGATGGTGTCCTCCAGGTGTCCCACGGCGTAGAGCATGTAGGCATAGTCCCAGGTACGCTCCTTGCTCAAAGGCCCACCGTCGGCAACCTGCTTGGCCAGCTCAATGGCGTCGGCGTAGCGACCTTCCCGCCAGAGCGCATTCGAGCGGTCGCGCCTGGCCACCCAGCTGCCCGGCGCGATGCGGGCGATATGTGCGCGGACCTGCGCGGCCTCTGCCCGCAGCCGGTCCGCCTGCGGACCATCGAGTTCCTTCGCCATCGCGGTGAGCGACGACGCCAGCGTGTCCTGGCACAGCACGCATGCCGGATCCAGCGCGACCATCTCGCGCGCAAGGCGCAGACGCTCCCGGTCATGGTCCACATCGAACTGCTCGCGCATCACGATGTCGCGCCAGCGCAGGAAGCGCTCATAGGCATCGACCCGGGTGGTGCCGCCCTGCTCGCGGTTGAACCTGGCCACGTCCAGCTTCACTCGCAGGGCGAGGGCCACGTCCCGCGCGATGCCGTCCTGCACCGCGAAGATGTCGCGCAGGTCGCGCGCATAGGTCTTCGACCACAGATGGGACCCGTCTTCGGCACGAACCAGCTGCGCGGTAACCCGCAGGCGACTCCCCTCCCGGCGTACGCTGCCTTCCAGCAGATATGCCACGTCCAGCGCACGGCCGATCGCACGCAGGTCGTCGTCCCTGCCCCGGAACGCGGCACTGGACGTGCGACCCACCACGCGCAGGGCGGGCGACTGCGCCAGCTGGTCTCGGATCTCCTCGGCCAAGCCATCGGCGAGATAGCCCTGGTCACGGGCCTGCGAGAGGTCGACGAACGGCAGCACCGCCAGCGACGGTTGCGCCTGCGCCACGAGGACAGCGCGCGGCGAGGCGGGCCCGACGGGTCCGCGCATCTTCCACGCGACGGCACCGACGACCAGTAGCCCCAGTACGGCCACGGTCGCGACCCGCGGCCAACGTGGCCGCGCCCGGCCGGCCGGGACGGCAGGCGCCGCGACACCTTCCGTGGCCGGCACGTCGAAGCGGTAGCCGATGCCGTACACGGTATGCAGCAGGCGCGGCTGCTGGGCATCCTCACCCAGCGCCTGGCGCAGCAGGCTCATGACGCGATTGAGCACGCTCTGGGTCACGTGCCGGTGGCCCCAGACCGCATCCAGGATTTCGTCGCGGCCGAACACCCGGCCCGGCGACGACGCCAGCAACGCAAGCACGGCGAACGCCTTGGGTTCGAGCGCCTGTTCGGCCCCGCCGCGCAGCAGGCGCCGGCCGGCGAAGTCGATGACCACGTCGCTGAAGACAAGGCGATCGGGATCCGGCTGCGGCATGCGCTTTCCCAGCGGACAGGGCCCTCGGCCTCCGAGTATAGGTGCGCGGGCGGGCGTCCCGCGCGACCGTCGAAGTGCACGGCCTCACGACTTCCTGCGACTGGCCTAACGATCTGGACGACGCCATGGGCGAGGCTGCGGGTCGATCGCGATCCGCTGATGGCACCGGAGAAACCCCATGGACCTGTCGCCCGCACGCGCCCGCCCGCCCGGCGCCGATGCGCCCGAGCAACGCCTGCTGCGCGGGCTCGGCCGCACGTTCCAGCTTCTCGCACTGGTCGGGCTGGTCGCCTTCGGCCTTTACATCGTGCTGCGCGCCGCCGGCGCCAGCCAGCGGAACTTCGGTCAATGGCATGCGCTGGTGGACGGGCTGGCGATGCCGACCGCGGCGGACTGGATCGCAAATCTCGGCATCGGCCTGCACTTCGCGATGGGCACCGTGCTGGTGCTGGCGTGGCCGATCCTGCTGTCGTCGCGCATCCGCAGCCGCCATCGTGGCGTGCACCGCTGGACGGGCCGCGTCTACGTCACCGCCGGCGTCCTCGCCGGCGTGGGCGGCATGTCGTTCATCCTTACCCATGGCGCCTACACGCCCGCGGCGTCGATCGCCTTCGGCCTCTGGGGCGCGGTGATGATGTTGTGCGCCGTCATGGCCTTCGTGCACGCCCGGGCGAAACGCTTCGACCGGCACCGCGCATGGGCGATCCGCCTGTTCGCGATGGTGCTGGGGTCCTGGGTGTTCGATCTGGAGATCCGCGCCTGGAAGGATCTCACCGGCGGTCTCGGCATGGGCGCCGGCGACACCAGCGGACCGTTCGACTACGCCATCCTCTATCTGTTCTTCTTGCCCAACCTGCTGGTGGCGGAGTGCTTCATCCGCAACCTGCACCGGCGCATCACGCTACCGCGCCGGTGGGCCTGGCCCGCCATCGCGGGGTTCGCGCTGGCGGGCGGCGTATTCGCCTATGCGGTCGTGACGGTGACGGCCACATCGACGGGGAAGTACGGCAAGCACCTGTTGCAGGCACTCGGCGGCGGATGACCATCGCCTTCCGCTGCGCCGACCGGGACGCTACGAGCCCTCGCCACCCAGTGGGGTGAGCAGTTTCGGCCCCCGGGTGTCGCCCGCCATGTGCACGCCACCGTCTGCGAGCGTATCGAGCGAGAATCCGGGGCGGTCTTCATCCCGCGACCAGGAGACGCGCTCGCGCGGGCCGGGCACGTAGGCTTCCCACTGGCCGTAGCGGCGCTTGCCGCCGAAGTTGAAATCCACCGGCACGCGCACCACCCAATACGGCTGACTGGCGGCTTCGCCCCGGCTGGGCGGCTTGAACGTCCATTTCTCCGCCGCACCGACGGCGGCACGCGCGAACCGGTCGCGGAACTGGCGCATTTGCGCCTCGCTGGCGACCATGCGCAGGTTCACCTGCTCGGCGACCACGTCGCTGACGGAACCATCGGGATCGATCTTCAGCAGCAGGTACACCGTCCCCTGGGCGCCACTCTGCGCGGCCGCCATCGGATAGCCGGGCGGCTTCATGACCACGCTGCTGACGCGCTCCTCCGGCGGAGTCGCCTCGTAGTCGCCGAAGTCCGCGCCACGCACCGACACCAGCATCTTGCCGTCGCCGGTGGACTTGGCCACCAGACGCGCACTCATCTTGGTGCGTACTTGCTTGGCGGCACCGTCGATGACCACCGGCTCGAAGCGCCATGACGCCGCAACCCCGGAAACGAAGGCGGGGATGCCCTCGGGCAACCGGTCCGGCGTGTCCAGCTCCACCGCCGCTACGCTGCCGTCGGTGCGGATCGTGAGCATGCCGGTCACCCGCATGCTGGCCTCGACCTGCTTGCGCACGGCGCCCGGGCCCTGCGCCCAGGCGCTCTGCACGAAAGCCGCCATGCCTACGAGCATCCACGCCAACCAAACACTGCGCTGCCTCATACGCCCTCCTCTATCCCTGGAAGCGGGCCGGTCCGGCCCTGTCCGCCGCATACTATCCCCACGAGGTGATGCATGCACGGTAGTGGTCTGGAGTTGGCGCTGGTGTTCCTGCTGGCCGCGGTGATCGCGGTGCCGGTGTTCAAGCGGTTCGGGCTGGGCGCGGTGCTGGCGTATCTGGTGGCCGGCGTGGTGCTGGGCCCGGATGGCCTGGCGCTGGTGCGCGACGCCGACCGCATCCTCAACGCCGCCGAGATCGGGGTAGTGATGATGCTGTTCGTCATCGGCCTGGAGCTGTCGCCCTCGCGCCTGCGGGTGATGCGCAAGCCGGTGTTCGGCGCCGGCGGGTTGCAGGTACTGCTGAGCGCGCTGCTGCTGGGCGGGATCGCGCTGTTGTTCGAGCATCACTGGAAGACCGCGCTGGTGGTCGGCCTGGGCCTGGCCCTGTCGTCCACCGCGGTCAGCCTGCAGCTGCTGTCCGAACGCAAGGAACTGACCAGCGAACACGGCCGGCTCGGCTTCGCCATCCTGCTGTTCCAGGACCTGGTGGCGATCCCGCTGCTCGCCGCGATCCCGCTGCTGGGCGGCGCCAAGAACGAGACGCTGACCTGGACGATGGTGTTCCATGCGATCGGCGCCATCGCGATCGTGATCTTCGGCGGCCGGCTGGTGTTGCGCCACCTGTTCCGCATCGTCGCGCGCACGCGCATGCCCGAGGTGTTCACCGCCACCGCGCTGCTGGTGGTGCTGGGCATCGCCTGGTTCATGCAGCTGGCCGGCCTGAGCGCGGGCCTGGGCGCGTTCCTGGCCGGCGTGCTGCTGTCCGATTCCGAATTCCGCCACGAGCTGGAATCGCAGATCGACCCGTTCAAGGGCCTGCTGCTGGGCCTGTTCTTCATCGCCGTCGGCATGGACATCGACCTGGACGCGGTGGTGGCGCAGCCCGAACTGATCACCGCGGGCGTGGCGACCCTGCTGACGGTCAAGTTCGCGCTGCTGTTCGGCATCGGCCGCTGGCCGGGGCGACTGGACCCGCGCGGCGCGCTGATGCTGGCCGGTACCCTGTGGCTGGGCGGCGAGTTCGCCTTCGTGGTCTTCAGCGAAGCGGCCCGGGTGAAGCTGATGGACGCCCAACTGCGCAACCAGCTGACCGCCATCGTCGGCGTCTCGATGGCACTGACGCCGGTGCTGCTGCTGGGCCTGCATCGCCTGCTGGCGGAGGTGAAGCGTCCACCGCCGCAGGGCCGTACCTTCGACGAGATCCCCGACGCGCAGCCGCAGGTGCTGATCGCCGGCATGGGCCGGTTCGGCCAGATCGTCGCGCGCCTGCTCACCGCGCAGCGCATTCCCTTCGTCGCGCTGGAACACAGCACGGAAACCGTGGACACGCTGCGGCGCTTCGGCAACATCCGGCTGTACTACGGCGACCCGACCCGACCGGACCTGCTGCGTTCGGCGGGCGCGCAGCACGTGAAGGTATTCGTGATCGCCATGGACGACCCCGACACCAACATCAAGGCCACGCGGTTGATCCGGCGGATGTTCCCCGAGGCCCGCGTGCTGGCGCGCGCACGCAACCGCCAGCATGCGTGGCGGCTGATGGACCTCAGCGCGGAAGCCTATCGGGAAACGCTGGGCTCGAGTCTGGAGATGGCGCAGCAGGTCCTGGTGGAGCTGGGCGTGCCGCCGGAAACCGCCGCCGAGCACACGCGCCGTTTCCGCGCGCACGACGAGAAGCTGCTGCGCGCGCAGTACCTGGTCTACGACGACGATGGCGCGGTGATCCAGACCGCGCGCGACGCGATCAGCGACCTGGAGCGACTGTTCGAGGCGGATGCGAGCGGCGACGGTACGCCGCCCGGCGCGCGCTAGCCTCGGTCGCGCAGGAAGCGCGCCATCGAGGCGCCCGCGCCCGGCGCGACCGGTACGAACTCGGCGGCCACATCGATGAAACCGCGCATCACCGCGATCTCGCGCGGCGTGCGGTTAAGGGTGTCGCGCAACTCCGGATCGGCGCCGGCGCGCAGCAGCCGGCTGACCACCCGCAACAGGCCGTGCAGCGAGGCCAGATGCAGCGGGCCGAAGCCCCGCGGGTCCTGCACGTCCAGCGACACGCCTTCGTCGAGCAGGCGTTCCAGGCCGGCCAGAACGACTTCTTCGTCGCATGCCGTGCCAGGCTCGGCACGGGCGCCGAGCAGCAGCAGCAGCGGCGTCACCGCGCCGGCGGCCACCTGCTCGGATTCCGCGCCCGACAGCAGCAGCGTGTCGAGCAGGGCGACCAGGCGCGGCTTCTCGCGCGCGGTGAAGCCGTACAGCGCCGCGCAGTGCAGCGGCGTCAGCCCCTGCGCATCGCCGGCATGCACATTGGCGCCGGCGGTGATCAGGCGCGCGACGATCTCCGGCAGGCCCAGCGCGGCCGCGAGCATCAGCACGGTGACGCCGCCGGGCAGGCGGTGTTCGATGTCGGCACCGGCCGCGAGCAGCGCGCCGACGATATCGGCCTGGCGCATGCTGACCGCCGCCGACAGCGGCGTGGCGCCGGTGGTGGCCGCGCGCTGCGGATCGGCGCCGCGGGCCAGCAGCAGGTCCACGGTGGACCCGAAGCCGCCACCGGACGCGCGCAACAGGGCAGTGCACCCTTGCGCATCCGGCGAATCGACATCGAAGCCCAGGTCGAGCAACCGCCGCACGGCGTCGCGGTCGCCGGCCATCGCCGCCGCCGGCAGGTCCGACGCACGCAGCGCGCGCCGCGGCAGCGACCAGGTACGCCAGTCCAGCCAATCGGCCAGGTCGCGACGACCGCAGGCCAGTGCGACGCCCAGCGGCGTCTGCCCGTCGGCGGCGCGCGCATCGGGCGATGCGCCCTTCGCGATCAGCTGCTTCAGCGCGGTTTCGCGGCCGAGCACGGCCGCCAGGTGCAGCGCGGTCATGCCATGGCTGTCGCGCGCTTCGCGGTCCACCCCAATGTCGAGCAGGCGGTCGAGCAGGCGCTGCCAGCCCAGCCGCACCGCCAGCGACAGGGCCGGATCGCCCTGCGGTGAAGGCGCGAACGGGTCTGCGCCGCGCTCCAGCAGATCGAGGGCGAAGGATTCCAGGGTCCGCGCGGCCTGGTCGTCCGCCGCGCACGCCGCCATGAAGCGGGCCAGCCCACCGGCCCCGGCCGGCGAGACGCCGCGCGCCAGCACCGAGACCAGCGCCGGCACGGCGGCCGGGCCAAGGGACATCAGCGAGAACACCAGGGTGTCGCCGCGTGCGTCGCGGCTGTCCGGATCGGCCCCGTGGCGCAGCAGCCACGCCAGGCGTGCCGGACGCTGCATCTCCGGGTCGTGCAAAAGTGCGCCCAGTTCGTCCCGCGCACTCAGGCGCGCCAGTGCGTCGAGGCCTTCCACCTGCCCACTCGCCAGACCGTCACGCAGCAGCGCCACCGGCGCGCGATCGGGCGGGGCTTCGTCGTCGCCGGCCGACACCGCGGTAGGCAGCGCATAGCCGGGGTCCAGCACGGAGACTAGCGCCCAGCGCCCGGCTTCCGCCGCCAGGTCGACGGCGCGCCGGTCCTGCGCGTCGGTCGAGGCGGGATCCACGCCCCATTCCAGCAACCGGCGCACCAGGGCCGGGGACCCCTGCTCGGCGGTGCACGCCAGCATCAAGGCATTGCGGCGGTCGGCATCCACGGCGTGGCGATCGGCGCCGGCATCGGCCAGCTTGTCCAGCACGTTCAGATGCGCGCCGCGCGCGGCCTCCAGCCAAGGCGTGCGCTGCAGGGCGTCACGGGCGTGCACGTCGGCGCCGGCGGCCAGCAGCGTGGCCGTGATCTCGGCATGGCCGGCATGGGCCGCCTCGTGCAGGGCGCTGCGGCGCTGCGCGTCGCGCGCGTCCACCTTCGCCTTGTGCTTGAGCAGCAGCTGCACGCCGGCGGGATCGTCCTCTTCGGTCGACGCGGCGGCCAGCAGGACCGGCTGTCCATCCTGCGGGTCGGGACGTGCGCCGCGTTCCAGCAGGAATTTCGCCAGCCGCCAGTTGCCCGCCACGCAGGCCACCCCCAGCGGCGTCAGGCCGTCGTGGTTCAGCGCATCGAGTTCGGCGGCGGCGTCGCGCAGCAGCGCCACCACGCCGGGGTCGGAACTGCGGGCGGCATGGTGCAGCGGCGTGTTGCCGTCCGCATCGGCGATGCGGGGATCGGCACCGTTGGCCAGCAGGGTGGTGACCGCGTCGGGCCGGCCGTGCCAGCTGTCGCGGGTCGCCGCCAGCAGCGGGGTGACCCCGGCATGCGCGTGGTTGAGGTCCACGCCATGCGCGATCAGCGTGCGCAGCAGGCGCAGGTCGGGCAGCACCGCCGCCAGCGCGCCCAGGCTGCGCTGGTCGCGCGCGCCTTCGGGTGGCAGCGAATGCGGATCCGCCCCGGCTTCGATCAACTCCAGCGCGCGCTCGACGCGCCCGCCGCGTGCGGCTTCGAACAGCGCCTGGTCCAGATCCAGTGCCTGGGCAGCTGTCTCGATCACCGGTTCGGGCGTGGCGGCGTCGCTCCGGATATCCGGCATGTCCACGACCGGCAGCACGCCTGCGCCCTCCAGCCGCTGCACGCCCCAGTGCAGCACCGGCAGCAGCAACGCGTAGGCCACCGCCGAACCGGTGCGCACGCCGTCCGGCACCAGGCCGGGCCAGGCCAGCCAAAGCCCGCCGCCGACGGCCAGCGCCAACAGGGTGGCCACCGCCAAACCGCGCCATGCGTGGAAGTCGCGTTCCACCAAGCCACGCCAGTGTGCGGACAGGGCGCCGCCGTCGCGTTCCAGCCCGTGCCACAGCGGCCACGTGCGCCACAGCCCCACGATCACCGCGCCGACCACCGCGCTGACGCCCAGCGCGGCAGGCAGGCTGCCGGTGTCGCGCAACGAAGCCAGCGGCCATGCCAGCAGCACCGCCGTGCCGGCAAAAGCAGCCGCCCAGGCCAGCAGCAGGGCGGGTACGTCCTCGCGCCATGCACGGGCCGGCGCCAGCACGCGCGTGCCACGCAGCCAGGACACCCCCAGCGCGACGGCCGGCTGTGCCAGACAGGCGCCGAGTGCGGCCAGCACGCCCCCGGCCAAACCGCCGGCGCCAGCCAGTAGCAGGCCCGCCAGCAAGGCGACCACGGCGACGGGGCGGGTCTGCAGCCGGGACTCAGGCATCGGGACGGGCGGCAGGGTCGGGTTGCGGCGGGAACTGGATGTGGAAGCCCTGCGCCGCCAGGTTGGTGCGTACGACGGCGGCGTCCTCGCGGGCCAGCTTGCGGTCCGCGGTCAGGGCCACGTCCAGCACGAACGTCAGCGCGCCCAGTTGCGTGCGCAGCGGCTCAGGCACGCGACCGAAATCGTCGCGCGCCGCCAGGTAGACGAACGTGTCGGCCTTGCGCTGGCTCTTGTAGACGTAGGCGTGCATCCGCGCGTCGTGCGCCCTGCGAGTGGACAAGCGGGGATTGTGCGGGAAATACCCCATGCGCGAAACCCGCGCCGCTGGCGCGCGGGCCGTGACGATCGGCGGCCGGAGCCGGGTGGAGGGGCTGGTAATCTTCGCCTCTTCACCTTGCACTAACGGATGCCCGATGCGCCCCGCCCTGCTTGCCTTGCTGCTGCCGTTCGCCCTCGCCCCCTCGATGAACGCCCAGACGTCCGCGCCGTTCACGCTGGAACAGGCGATGGCCGAACCGGACTGGATCGGTCCGCCGGTGGAACGTGCCTGGTGGACCTGGGACGGCAAACAGGTGCAGTACGAACTCAAGCGCGACGGCAGCAGCGTGCGCGACACCTTCCAACAGGCGCTCGACGGCGCCGCCGCGCATCGCATCGCCGACGACCAGCGCGCGCACCTGGACGCCGCGAACCCGGTCTACGATGCCGCCCGCCAGCGCATGCTGCTCACGCGCAACGGCGACCTGTTCGTGCGCGACCTGCGCAGCGGAGCGCTGACCCAGGTCACCCGCACCCATGAGGTGGAACAGCAGGCGCGCTTCGGCGCCGACGGCGCGGTGCTCTGGCGGGCGGGCAACAGCTGGTACCGCTGGACCGCCGGCACCGGCACCGCGGTCGTCGCCGAACTCAAGGCCGAACGCGATCCGCTGGCCCCGCCCAAGGCCGATGCGCTGCGCGAGCAGCAGCTGCGCACGATCCGCACGCTGGCCGACGACCGCGCCCAGCGCGAGGCCGCGCAGAAGCAGGCCGAGGCATGGCGCAAGGCCGATCCCACGCGCGCGCCTGCCCCGATCTACCTGGGCGCCGAGGTGGAGATCGAATCCAGCTCGCTGTCGCCGAATGGCCGATGGCTGCTGGTGGTCACGCGGAAGAAGGGCGCCGATGCCGGACAAGGCGGCAAGATGCCCAAGTACGTCACCGAATCGGGCTACGAGGAATTCCAGGACGTGCGGACGCGCGTGGGACGCAACGCGCCCCTGCCGCATGCGCTGTGGCGCGTGGACCTGGCCGATGGCAGCGTGAAGCCGCTCGCGTTCGACCCGTTGCCCGGCATCGACAAGGATCCGCTGGCGGCGCTGCGCAAGAAGGCCGGCCAGGAGCCACTGAAGGGCCACCGCGACGTGCGCGTGGAGAACGACAGCGACGGCAGCGCGATGGCGTGGACCGACGACGGCACGCAGGTGGCGGTGCAGATCCATGCCGTGGACAACAAGGACCGCTGGATCGCCACGGTCGATCTGCCCGGCGCGCGCCTGCAGCCACGCCACCGCCTGACCGACGAGGCCTGGATCAACTGGGGCTTCAACCAGTTCGGCTGGCTGCCGGACAACCGCACGCTGTGGCTGCTGTCGGAAGAGTCCGGCTACTCGCACCTCTACACGGCGACGGGTTCGGACAGATTCCGCGCACGCACGTCGGGCAAATGGGAAGTCTCCGAGCCGCAGGTGGCGCCGGACGGCAACGGTTTCCTGTTCCTGTGCAACCGCGCCTGGCCGGGCGACTATGAAGTCTGCGCACTCGACCTCGCCAGCAACCATGTGCGCGAAGTCACCGCACTCGACGGCGTGGAGAGCTTCAGCGCCTCGCCGGACGGCCGCCAGCTGCTGGTCCGCCATTCGCGCAGCTACACGCCCGCGCAGCTGTCGGTGGTCGGCATGGATGGCCGCCAGGCGCGGCAGCTCACCGATACCCGCTCCGCGGCCTTCAAGGCGCGCCGCTGGCACGAGCCGCAGTACGTGCAGGTACCGTCGAAACATGGCGCCGGCGCGGTCTGGGGCAAGTACTACGGCCCGGAGACGATGGAACCGGGCAAGCGCTATCCCATCGTGATGTTCGTGCACGGCGCGGGCTATCTGCAGAACGTCACCGCGCGCTATCCCAACTACTTCCGCGAGCAGATGTTCCACCACCTGCTGGTGGAGCGCGGCTACATCGTGCTCGATCTGGACTACCGCGCCAGCGAAGGCTACGGACGCGACTGGCGCACGGCGATCTACCGCAACATGGGCCACCCCGAGCTCGAGGACTATCTCGACGGCCTGGACTGGCTGGTGGAGCAGAAGCAGGGCGACCGCGACCGCGCCGGCATCTACGGCGGCAGCTACGGCGGCTTCATGACCTTCATGGCGCTGTTCCGCTCGCCGGGCACCTTCAAGGCCGGCGCCGCGCTGCGGCCGGTGGTGGACTGGACGCAGTACAACCACGAGTACACCAGCAACATCCTCAACACGCCGGAACTGGACCCCGAGGCCTACCGCGCCTCGTCGCCGATCGAGTACGCCGACGGCCTGCAGGACCACCTGCTGATCGCGCACGGCATGATCGACGACAACGTGTTCTTCAAGGACTCGGTGGTGCTGACGCAGAAGCTGATCGAACTGCGCAAGGACAACTGGGAACTGGCGGCGTATCCGCTGGAGCGCCACGGCTTCACGCGATCGGACTCGTGGCTGGACGAGTACAAGCGCGTGCTGAAGCTGTTCGAGCAGAACCTGAAGTAGCGCATGGCCGCATCGCCTTCCACTACGAACGGCACCGCCTTCGTCACCGTCACCGCGAAGGTGTCGATCGTGATGGGCATCGTGGCGACGCTGTACGCCGCCGTGCAGGTGCTGGTCGCACTGCTGGTGCTGCACGGCGGCGCGACCGACAGCGTCCTCGCCTTTCTGGCAACGCAGCCGAGTCCTGCGGGGGTGCGGTGGGTGCTGTCGCATCTGGTGGCCATCACGGTCGGATTGCTGCTGGTGAGCGGCGCCTTCCTGGCGGTGTCGGTGGGCCTGCTGCGCCGCCGCGCGTGGGGCTGGTGGGGTTTCGTCGCCTTCCTGGTGCTGGGCGCGGCCGCCAACTTCGGCGTCATCGCCGTGATCGACGCGCTCTTCGCCTGGATCGACCACCTGCCGAAGGCGCCCGATGCCGCGTCACTGGCGGCCGAACTCGCCGCGTTGCGCCGCCTGTCGCTGGCACTCGCCTGGGCCACGGCGGTGGCGTTCGGGGCCCTGCATGCGCTGATCGTCTGGCAGCTGTGCCGTCCCCACGTGCGCGCCGAGTTCGGGTGGGTGCAGCGCAGCCGGTAGAATGCGCGGCATGAACGACATCACGCCCGTCCGCGATTACCTGACCGACCTGCAGGACCGCATCTGCGCCGCCATCGAGGCCGCCGATGGAAGTGCGCGCTTCCATGAGGACGGCTGGAGCCGCGCACCCGGCGATCCCTCGCCGATCCGCGGCGGGGGACGCACGCGCGTACTGCGCGATGGCGCGGTGTTCGAACAGGCCGGCATCGGGTTCTCGGATGTCTCCGGCGATCGGCTGCCACCCTCCGCCTCCGCACATCGTCCCGAACTTGAGGGCGCCTCCTGGCGCGCGGTCGGCGTGTCGCTGGTGTTCCATCCGCGCAACCCCTACCTGCCCACCACCCACGCGAACGTGCGCCACTTCCGCGCCGAGCGCGATGGTGAAACGGTGGCATGGTGGTTCGGCGGCGGCTTCGACCTGACCCCGTTCTACCCGGTCGACGAGGACGTGCATCACTGGCACCGGACCGCGCGCGACCTGTGCGAGCCGTATGGAGGACAGGCCCGCTACGACGCGCACAAGCGCTGGTGCGACGAGTACTTTTTCCTCAAGCACCGCAACGAGACCCGCGGCGTGGGCGGGCTGTTCTTCGACGATCTGTGCGAGGACTTCGATCAGGACTTCGGCTATCTGCGTGCGGTCGGTGACGGCTTCCTGAATGCGTACCTGCCCATCGTCGCGCGCCGCAAGGATGCGCCTTACGGCGAGCGCGAACGCCAGTTCCAGTTGTACCGGCGCGGCCGCTACGTCGAGTTCAACCTGGTCTACGACCGCGGCACGCTGTTCGGCCTGCAGAGCGGCGGCCGCGCCGAATCCATCCTGATGAGCCTGCCGCCGCTGGTGCGCTGGGAGTACGGCTATGTACCGGAAGACGGCAGCGACGAGCAGCGGCTGGCGGACTACCTGCGCCCACGCGACTGGCTGGCCGAATTCGCCTGAGCTCGCTCTCCTGTAGGAGCGACGTCAGTCGCGACCGCACGTCATCCGATGCGTCAGGATTCGATTCAGCGCGGAAGAGCCGCCGTGGCGTCGCTTTAGAGGATGCATCAACTGCCTGGCGGCAACAGGATTGTCGAGGGCGCGCGGTCGCGACTGACGTCGCTCCTACAACCGCTGTCAGGGCTGCCGGCCCACCACCGTGATATGTCCGTTGTTCTCCAGCACGGCCAAGCGGATGTCGGCCATGTCCAGGCAACCGGCTTCGCGCATCGCCTTCTCGAAATCCTCGCGACTGATCAGCTCCCGCCGCAGCACCTCGCGATAGACCTGCCCGTCCCTTGCCAGCAGCACCGGCACGCCTTCGATCCAGCGCTCCACCTTCGGCGACCGCGCCGACACCAGGCCCACGCTCCAGTTCAGCGCGATCAGGGTGGCGGCCAGCAGCAGGCCGCCGCCGACCGACGTGTCATCGCCGAGCAGCGCGTTCTGCACCGCGTTTCCCAACAGCACGACCAGCAGCATGTCGAACGGCGTGAACTGCCCCATCGTGCGCTTGCCGGTCATGCGGATCATCGCCAGCAGAATGAAATACACCGCACAGGCGCGCAGCACGAACGCCCACCACGGCATGGCCAGCTGGAACATCGGTTCGAGGATCGCGCTCATGCGGCACCGCGTGGTCGAGGACTCCGCGCACGGTAGCGCACGGCATCGAGCCAAACGACAGGCAATAAAAAGCCCCGCAGACCAGGGGGAGATCGGCGGGGCCAGAGGAGCGGGACCTGGGGAGGGGTCGTCGCTCCGGGGGAGATCGCTCCAGGGGATGGGAGAGATCAGCGACAGACGTTGCATCTGTCGCGAGCTATATGACCACTCCGCACATGGATGGTTCGTGAAGATTCCGGTTAAAAAACCGTAAGATTCAGGAGGAATTCAGTTTATTGAACTGGCCGGTATACAAATATACCTGTCAGGGTTTTCCTGAACTTTTCGCAAGTGCATGTTCTGCAAGGAAAACGTTTTCAGACCCGGCTCAATGGGCCTCTTCCCAGTTGTCTCCCACCCCACTGTCGACCACCAGCGGAACGCTCAGTTGCGCGGCGGCGGCCATCCGTGAAGTCGCTTCGGCCAGCAGTTCCGGCACGAAACCGGCGTCGGCTTCGAACACCAGTTCGTCGTGCACCTGCAGGATCATCAGGGCCTGGTCGCGGTGATCCGCAAGCCACGCATCCACGCCGATCATCGCGCGCTTGATGATGTCCGCCGCCGTGCCCTGCATCGGCGCGTTGATCGCCGCGCGCTCGGCGCCGGCACGCTGGCCCTGGGTGCCCTTGTTGATGTACTCCAGGTACAGGCGGCGGCCGAACACGGTTTCGACATACCCGTGCTCGCGCGCCTGCTGGCGCGTGCGTTCCATGTAATCGCGCACGCCGGGGTAACGGCTGAAGTACAGCGCGATGTAGTCCTGCGCCTCGCCACGCCCGATCCCCAGCTGGCGCGCCAGCCCGAACGCACTCATGCCGTACATCAGGCCGAAGTTGATCGCCTTGGCGGCGCGGCGTTCGTTGGCGGTGACCTCTTCCAGCTTGCGGCCGAATACTTCCGCCGCCGTCGCCTTGTGGATGTCGGCGCCGGATTCGAACGCGCGCACCAGGCCCGGGTCCTGCGACAGGTGGGCCATGATGCGCAGCTCGATCTGCGAGTAGTCGCAGGCCACCAGCTTGCGGCCTGGCGGTGCCACGAAGGCCTTGCGGATGCGGCGCCCGTCGTCGGTACGGATCGGGATGTTCTGCAGGTTGGGATCGGTCGAGGACAGCCGCCCGGTCGCCGCACCCGCCTGGTGGTAGCTGGTGTGAACGCGACCGGTGTCGGGATTTACCATCTCCGGCAGCTTGTCGGTGTAGGTGCTGCGCAGCTTGGCCAGACCGCGGTATTCCAGGATCACCCGCGGCAGTTCGTGCTGGTCGGCGATGGCTTCCAGCGCCTCCTCGTTCGTGCTGGGCTGGCCGGTCGGCGTCTTCACCAGCACCGGCAGCTTCAGTTCGTCGAACAGCAGGGCCTGCAGCTGCTTGGGCGAGTCCAGGTTGAAGGTGCGGCCCGCCAGCTCGGTGGCCTTCTGCTGGGCGGCGAGCATGCGCTTGGACAGGTCGGCGCTCTGCCGGCGCAGTTCGTCGCCGTCGATCATCACGCCGTTGGCCTCGATGCGGGCCAGCACCGGCACCAGCGGCATTTCGATGTCGCGGTACACACGCTCCAGGCCAGGCTCCGCCGCCAGCCTCGGCGCGATCACGCGGTGCAGGCGCAGGGTGATGTCAGCGTCCTCGGCAGCGTAGCGGGTGGCGTCGTCGACGGCCACCTGCGAGAACGGGATCTGCTTCGCGCCTTTGCCGGCCACGTCTTCGTACTTGATGGTGTCGTAGCCGAGGAAGCGCCTGGCCAGGCTGTCCATGTCGTGGCGGTTGCTGCCGGCGTTCAGCACGAAGCTCTCCAGCATCGTGTCGTCGGCATAGCCCTGAACATCCACGCCATGGCGGCGCAGCACGTGCAGGTCGTACTTGCCGTGCTGGCCCAGCTTGCGCTTGCCGGGGTCGGACAGCACCGGGGACAGTGCAGCGAGAACCGCAGCGCGATCCAGCTGCGGCGGCGCACCGGGGTAGTCGTGCCCGACCGGCACGTACACCGCCTGGCCGGTCCGGGTGGCGAAACTCAGGCCCACCAGGTTGGCCTGCATCGGATCCAGGCTGTCGGTCTCGGTGTCGAAGGCGAATTCGTCCGCGGCGCGCAACTGCGCCACCAGCGCCTCCAGCTGCTCCGGCGTGGTCACGGCAGTGTACTCGCCGGCGGCGCCCAGCGCCGGGTCGACGGCTTCGTCCGGCGCCGTCGTCGCGACGCGTCCGGTACCGCGCGCGCGACCCGGCTCCTTCTCGGCCACGGCGGATGCATCGGGCGACCCGCCTTCCAGTTCCTTCAGCGCCTGGTTGAAGCCGTAACGTGCGTACAGCTCGCGCAGCTCGTCGACATGGCGTTCGCGCAACGGCAGCGTGTCCGGACCGCCGTCCAGCGCCACGTCCGTCTTGATGGTGACCAGCTCGCGATTCAGCGGCAGGCGCGGCAACGCGGCGCGCAGGTTGTCGCCGATCTTGCCCTTGATCTCGCCGGCCCTGTCGATGATCGCGGCCAGCGAGCCATATTCGCCCAGCCACTTGGCAGCGGTCTTGGGCCCGCATTTCTCCACGCCGGGCACGTTGTCCACCGTGTCGCCCATCAGGGCAAGGAAGTCGACGATCTGCTCGGGGCGCACCCCGAATTTCTCGACAACGGCGTCGGCGGAGTCCAGACGGCTGCCGCTCATCGTGTTGACCAGCGCCACGCCCGGCCGCACCAGCTGGGCGAAGTCCTTGTCGCTGGTGGAGATGGTGACCTCCATGCCCTGCGCCGCGCCCTGCAGCGCCAGCGTGCCGATCACGTCGTCGGCCTCCACCCCATCCACGCGCAGCAGCGGGAATCCCAGCGCCTGCACGATGCGGATCATCGGTTCGACCTGCGCGCGCAGGTCCTCGGGCATGGGCGGCCGGTTCGCCTTGTAGTCGGGATAGAGTGCGTCGCGGAAGGTCGGGCCGCTGGCGTCCAGCACGAAGGCCACGTAGTCCGGCTTTTCCTTCAGCGTGGCGCGCAGCATGTTGACCACGCCGAACAGCGCACCGGTCGGCTCGCCCTGCGCGTTGGTGAGCGGGGGCAGCGCATGGAATGCGCGGAACAGGTAGCTGGAGCCGTCGATCAGTACGAGTCGTGTCATGCCGGCATTCTACGCCGCACCCCTGGGCACAGCGTCACGCGCGCCGTGCCGGCATCCGGCGCATAATCGGGCTGTCACTCCCCACCGGACGCCACCATGAACCGCATGACGACCCTTGCCCTGCCGTTGTCCTGCCTGCTGGCCGTGGCCGGTTGCGCTTCGACCGCGGGCAGCACGCCTGCCGACATCGACCTGGCCAACGCGCAGGTCGCGGTCCGCACGGAGAAGAACGGCGACACCATCGAGGAATACCGGGTAGCCGGCAACCTGCGCATGGTCAAGGTGACGCCGGCGCGCGGCGCGGCCTACTACCTGTACGACTCCGACGGCGACGGGCGCCTGGACAAGAGCAAGGACAACGTCGACGTATCGCCGGTGTACTGGAAGCTCTACGGCTGGTGAGGTCCCGCGCTCAGCGGATCACCAGCACCGGCACGCCGCAGCGGGCCAGCACTTCGCTGGTCTGGCTGCCCAGCAGCAGGCGGCCCAGGGCGCGCCGCCCGTGCGAGGCCATCACGATGAGGTCGCAGCCCTGGCGCTCGGCCGTGTCCACGATCGTCTCCGCCGCATAGCGGTCGGCCACGTGCAACAGCTGTGGCGTCACCCCTGCCTGCGCACCCTCTGCGGCCGCCGCATCCAGCACCTTGCGCGCGGCTTCGTTGCGGGCGTTCTGGAAATCCGGCAGCGAGGTCGCCACCGCGCTCCAGCCCAGTGCATCGTCGAAGCCGGTGTTGATGGGTTCGCTGACGGTCAGCACCGTGGCCTGGGCCTGCAGGCGGGCCGCCAGCGCCAGGCCGTGCTGCACGCCCTTGCTGGCCCGTTCCGAGCCGTCCGTCGCGATCAGGATATGCCGGTACATGCCGCACCTCGTGGTGATGGGGTGCGGCCATTACACGCCTGCCGGGCTTAGGGCGCCGTGATCTGGATCAACGGGCAGCGCCTAGACGGCCTGCAGGTTGGCGTAGGCCAGCACCAGCCACTTGCTGCCCTCGTTGGCGAAATTGACCTGCACGCGCGCGTGCGCCCCGCTGCCCTCGTAATCGGTCACCACGCCCGGCCCGAACTTGGCATGGGTGACGGTCTGGCCCAGCTTGAGTCCCGGTGTTTCCAGGCTGGCATGACCGGGCGCGGGACGGGTGGCGAAGCCGGAGGCCGGCCGGCTGACCTGCACGCGCGGACGCACTTCGTTGAGCAGGCTCGCCGGGATCTCGCGCAGGAAGCGCGACGGAATGCCGTACATGTCCTGGCCGTGCAGGCGGCGCGCCTCGGCATAGGTCAGGACCAGCTTCTGCCGGGCGCGGGTGATGCCCACGTAGGCCAGGCGGCGCTCCTCTTCCAGCCGGCCACTCTCGTCCAGCGAACGGTTGCTGGGGAACAGCCCCTCTTCCAGTCCGGCCAGGAACACCAGCGGAAACTCCAGGCCCTTGGCCGAATGCAGCGTCATCAGCTGCACGCCGTCCTCGCCGGCCTCCACCTGGCCTTCGCCGGCTTCCAGCGCGGCGTAGGAGAGGAAGGCGACCAGTTCGCTCATGCCTTCCGTCGCTTCGTCGTCGTCGATGCGGCGCACGAAGCGCGAGGCGACCGACACCAGCTCGTCCAGGTTCTCGGTGCGCGATTCGGAATCCAGTCCACCGCGGCTTTCCTTCGCCCAGTGCTCGCGCAGGCCCGATCGGACCAGTACGTGGTCCACGCGCTCGGCCAGGTCCAGTTCCGCGGTTTCACCCGCCAGTTGTTCGACCAGCGCCATGAACGCGGCCAATGCGTTGCGTGCGCGCACGGCCAGTTCCGTGCCCTGCGTGGCCAGCATGGCCGCGCCCCACAGCGACACGCGCGCGTTGCGTGCGAGACGGCGCACTTCGTCCAGCGTGCGCTCGCCGATGCCGCGTGCCGGCGTGTTGACCGCGCGCTCGAAGGCGGCATCGTCCCCGCGGTTGGCCACCAGGCGCAGATAGGCCAGCGCGTCCTTGATTTCAGCGCGCTCGAAGAAGCGCATGCCGCCGTACACGCGATACGGCAGCTGTTCCGACAGCAGCGCCTCTTCGAACGCGCGCGATTGCGCGTTGCTGCGGTAGAGGATGGCGGCGTCGCCCAGGCTGCCGCCGTCGCGCACCCATTGGCGGATGCGCTCGACGACGAAGCGTGCTTCGTCCATCTCGTTGTAGGCGGCATACAGGTCGATCGGCTCGCCATCGCCGGTATCGGTCCACAGCTGCTTGCCGATGCGGCCGGGGTTGTGCGCGATCACCGCGTTGGCCGCGCCCAGGATGTTGGCGCTGGAACGGTAGTTCTGCTCCAGCCGGATGGTCCGCGCGGAGGGATGGTCGCGCAGGAACTGCTGCATGTTCTCGACTTTCGCGCCACGCCAGCCATAGATGCTCTGGTCATCGTCGCCGACCACGAACACGTGTCCGGTGTCGCCGGCCAGCACGCGCACGAAGGCGTACTGGATGGCGTTGGTGTCCTGGAACTCGTCCACCAGGATTTCGCGGAAGCGCATGCGGTAGTGCGCCAGCAGGGCCGGCGTGTCGCGCAGCAGCTCGTGCGCGCGCAGCAGCAGTTCGGCGAAATCCACCAGTCCGGCGCGGTCGCAGCGCTCCTGGTAGCCGGCATAGACCTGCCGGCGCACGTCCAGCCAGTCGTCGTTCGGCGCCGGCTGGATGTGCTCGGGCCGGCGGCCCTCGTCCTTCTGCTCGTTGATCCACCAGGTGAGCTGCTTGGGCGGATACTTGCCCTCGTCCAGCTCCATCGCCTGCACCACGCGCTTCACCAGTCGCTGCTGGTCGTCGCTGTCCAGCACCTGGAAGGTTTCGGGCAACTTCGCCTCCTGCCAGTGCAGGCGCAGCAGGCGGTGCGCCAGGCCGTGGAAGGTGCCGATCCACATGCCGCGGCTGCCATTGCGCAGCTGCACGTCGGCGCGCGCGCGCATCTCGCCAGCGGCCTTGTTGGTGAAGGTCACCGCCAGGATGCCATGGGCGGGGACGCCATGCACCTCGTTCAGCCAGGCGATGCGGTGCGTCAGCACGCGGGTCTTGCCGGAACCGGCGCCGGCCAGCACCAGGTAATGCCCGGGCGCGGCCGAGACGGCGTCGCGCTGGGCGGGATTCAGATCATCGAGCAGGTGGGAGACATCCATCCGCGCATTTTACGGCCTGCGGAGGACCAAACCCTGAGACTCGGGCGATTCGACCCGGCTGGATGAGCCTGACGGAGATCCGCTTGCGGTGGCTATCGACCCATCCTGCGCCAGGATGGCGGCGATTCCCCTCCGGGAACGTCGCCATCGACAGGTCGCGGGTCAGTGCGCGGCGTGCTTTGCCGGCGCCGCACCATTCATCAACTTGTCGGTCCAGGCGATACCGATCGCCGACAGGATGAAGACGCAGTGGATGATCGTCTGCCATAGCACGCCATCCGGCGTGAGCTGCGTGCACTGGGCACTGGTGATCGCCATCTCGGCCTTCATCTGCGCCAACTGCGCGGACGAGCAGAACGGCAGGCCATTCAGCGCCCCCGCCGCGATGAAGGTCTTCAAGAGATGGATCGACGAGATGCCGATGATCGCCATCGCCAGCTTCACCTTCAGCACGCTCGCATTGACGTGGCTCAGCCATTCCGGCTGATCCGGATGGCCTTCCAGGCGCAGGCGCGACACGAAGGTCTCGTACCCCCCCACGATCACCATCACCAGCAGGTTGGAGATCATCACCACGTCGATCAGGCCCAGCACGATGAGCATGATCTCCTGCTCGCCCAGGCCCGGGGCTCGGTGGATCAGGTGCCACAACTCCTTGCCGAACAGGAACACGTAGACGCACTGCGCGACGATCAGGCCCAGGTACAGCGGCAACTGCAGCCAGCGCGAGGCGAAGATCAGGTTGGGCAGGAAGCCGAGACGGGAATTGGAGGGCTGCATGGGCCGGAACGGTCTTTTCCAAGGATGGCGCAGGGTAGCGGCCGGATCTGACGCTGCCAAGTCCGCGGCCGCGGCTAGACTGGCGGCTCTCCCCCGCGAGGAACCGCCATGATCGACCTGTACTACTGGCCTACGCCCAACGGCCACAAGATCACGCTGATGCTGGAAGAACTGGCGGAAGCGGGGGCCAAGCTGGAATACCGGATCATTCCGGTGGATATCGGCAAGGGCGATCAGTTCAAGCCGGAGTACCTCGCGTTCTCACCCAACAACAAGATGCCGGCGATCATCGACCACGCGCCCGCCGATGGCGGCGAACCGATCAGCGTGTTCGAATCCGGCGCCATCCTGCTGTACCTGGCCAACAGGACCGGTCGCTTCTTCGGCGCCGACACGCGCCAGAAAGTGGCCGTGAACCAGTGGCTGATGTGGCAGATGGGCGGCCTGGGGCCCATGACGGGACAGTACGGCCACTTCACCGTCTACGCGCCGGAAAAGATCCCCTACGCCATCGACCGCTACACCCGCGAAGTGCAGCGCCTGCTCGGCGTGCTGGACAGGCAGCTGGCGAAGCACGCCCATGTGGCAGGCAGCGACTACAGCATCGCCGACATGGCGATCCATCCCTGGGTCAATGCCTACGACAAGGCGCCGCTGGACCTGTCGCCCTATCCGCATCTGCAACGCTGGCACGCGGAGATCGCGGCACGGCCTGCGGTGCAGCGTGCGTACGCGCTGAAAACGCAGGTCAATCCGGACGCCGGCAAACCGCTGACCGACGAAGAGCGCAAGCATCTGTTCGGCCGGTAGCGTGCGCCATGCGCACGACGCACGGTGTCGGGCCCAGCGGTCGTGCGCGCGGCGCACGCTACGGCGGCGGGTGCAATAATCCGGGCCTGACCGGCCCCGCCGCCCGAGAAACCTCATGCGCCTTGCCCTGTTCGCCCTGATGACCGTTGCCACCGCCCTGCCCGCCCACGCCGAGAAGCTCACCCTGGAAGCCATCACCGGCAGCGCGCCGCTGTCGGGTCCGACGCTCACAAAGCCGCAGATCGCACCGGACGGATCGCGGGTGACCTTCCTGCGCGGCAAGGACACCGACCGCAATCGGCTGGACCTGTGGGAATACGACATCGCCAGCGGGCAGACGCGCCTGCTGGTGGATTCGTCGGTGGTGCTGCCGGGCGAGGAAGTGCTGAGCGACGAGGAAAAAGCGCGCCGCGAGCGCCAGCGCATCGCCGCGCTGTCGGGGATCGTCGACTACCAGTGGTCGCCCGATGGCAAGGCGCTGCTGTTCCCGCTCGGCGGGGAGCTGTATTTCTACGACCTGACGAAGTCCGGCAGGGACGCGGTGCGCAAGCTCACCAACGGCGGCGGCTTCGCCACCGATCCGAAGATCTCGCCCAAGGGCGGCTTCGTCAGCTTCATACGCGACCGCAACCTCTGGGTCATTGACCTGGCCAGCGGCAAGGAAGTGCAGCTGACCCGCGACGGCAGCGACACCATCGGCAACGGCGTGGCCGAGTTCGTCGCCGACGAGGAGATGGACCGCCACACCGGCTACTGGTGGGCGCCGGACGATGCGGCCATCGCGTTCGCGCGTATCGACGAAACGCCCGTGCCGGTGCAGAAGCGTTATGAGGTCTATCCGGATCGCACTGAAGTGGTCGAGCAGCGCTACCCCGCCGCCGGCGACCACAACGTACTCGTGCAGTTGGGCGTGATCGCGCCGAAGACCGGTGCCCGGCCGCGCTGGATCGATCTGGGCAAAGGCCCGGACATCTACCTGGCGCGCGTGGACTGGCGAGACCCGCAGCGCCTGACCTTCCAGCGCCAGTCGCGCGACCAGAAGAAGCTCGAGCTTATAGAGACAACGCTGACGAACGGCACGCAGCGCACGCTGGTGACGGAGACCTCGACCACCTGGGTACCGCTGCACAACGACCTGCGCTTCCTGAAGGACGGACGCTTCCTGTGGTCGTCGGAGCGCAGCGGGTTCGAGCATCTCTACATCGCGTCGGAAAACGGATCGACGCTGACCGCGCTGACGCAGGGCGAATGGGTCGTCGATGGCCTGCTGGCGATCGATGAAACCGCCGGCCTGGCCTATGTGAGCGGCACGCGCGACGGCGCCACGGAAGCGCATGTCTACGCCGTGCCTCTGTCCGGCGGCGAGCCGCGTCGGTTGACGCAGGCGCCCGGCATGCACGCGGCCACCTTCGCGCGCAACGCCAGCGTCTTCGTCGACAGCTGGTCCAGCGACACCACCCTGCCGCAGATCGAACTGTTTAAAGCCGATGGCACCAAGCTGGCGACCCTGCTCGTCAACGACGTCTCCGACGCGACGCACCCGTACGCGAAGTACCGCGCCGCGCACCAGCCGACCGCCTACGGCACGCTGACCGCCGCGGATGGCACCACGCCGCTGCACTACAGCCTGATCAAGCCGGCCGGCTTCGATCCGAAGAAGCAGTACCCCGTCGTGGTCTTCGTCTATGGCGGCCCCGCCGCACAGACGGTGACGCGCGCCTGGCCCGGCCGCAGCGACAGTTTCTTCAACCAATATCTGGCCCAGCAGGGCTACGTGGTGTTTTCGCTGGACAACCGTGGCACGCCCCGTCGGGGTGCGGCCTTCGGCGGTGCGCTGTACGCCAAGCAAGGCACGGTGGAGGTGGACGACCAGCTACGCGGCATCGAATGGCTGAAGTCGCAGGCGTTCGTCGATCCGGCGCGCATCGGCGTGTACGGCTGGTCCAACGGCGGCTACATGACGCTGATGCTGCTGGCGAAGCACAGCGAGGCCTACGCCTGCGGTGTGGCGGGCGCGCCGGTCACCGACTGGGCGCTGTACGACACCCACTACACCGAGCGCTACATGGATCTGCCGAAGGCGAACGAAGCCGGCTACCGCGAGGCCAGCGTGTTCACCCACGTGGACGGCATCGGTGCCGGCAAGCTGCTGCTGATCCACGGCATGGCCGACGACAATGTGCTGTTCACCAACTCCACCAAGCTGATGAGCGAACTGCAGAAGCGCGGCACGCCGTTCGAGCTGATGACCTATCCCGGCGCCAAGCACGGCCTGCGCGGCAGCGATCTGCTGCATCGCTACCGGCTGACCGAGGATTTCCTTGGCCGCTGCCTGAAGCCGTAAGCGTTCAACGGGAAACGACCGGAGCCCGCGCATGCACGCCACCACCCCACCCCCCTCCACCTGGTGGAGCCGCAACTGGAAGTGGTGCGTACCGGTGCTGGCGGCGCTGCTGCTCGCGCTGTTCGCCGCCTTCGTGTTCGGGATCCTGATGCTGGTCTTCGGCGCGATGAAATCCTCCGAACCCTACCGGCATGCGATGAAGCAGGCGCAGACCGATCCTGCCGTCACAGCCGCGCTCGGCGCCCCGATCCAGGCCGGTTGGCTGGTGCAGGGCAATTTCAGCAGCAACGGCCCCGACGGCGAAGCCAACCTGTCCATCCCGCTGGACGGCCCGAAGGCCGACGGCACGCTGTTCGTCGTGGCGAAGAAGCACGCCGGCGAGTGGCGCTACGAAACACTGGCGGTGAACGTGGACGGCGGCGAGCGGATCGTGCTGGAAGACGACGCGGCGATGCCACTGCCCTGATCCCCGAACGAAGAAGGCGGCCCAGGGCCGCCTTCGCGCATCCGATCCTGGCGGACTGCGTCAGGGTTTAGGCGCGGGATCGGGTACCACGAGGGACGGATCCACCGGCGTGCCCGGCGGCACGTAGATGGCCACACCGGCGGCCTGCTTCTGCGTGGTGGGAATGCCCACGCTCAGTCCGCCACCCGAGTGGCGGCCGTAGCTGCCTGCACCGACCGACATGCCTACCGGCGAACCGCTGGAGCCCACGCCCAGCAGGACGACGCCGTTGGCGCCGAGGGCGGCAGCTTCGCGCTTCAGGCGCGCCACGGCGGCATCGGTCTGGCCCTGGGTGCCGAAGCCGACCGCGCTCTTGGACTCCAGCTGCGCGATTTCCTGCGAACCTGCCGGTGGCGTGCGATAGATCTGCACCTGCGCAGGATCGATCGGCGCGCGGGCCTGGCCCAGCATGACCTTGGAGCTGCCCGCGCACCCGGCGACAAGCGCGGCGGCGAGCACGATGGCAACGGTACGGAACGACATGGTGGCTTCTCCCGGTGGCCCAGCGGCGATGTTCCGCCGCACCGCCTGAATACTGGCATATCCCGTCGCCGGGCGGTGCCACGGGGCGGCGGGTTATCATTTCACCTTGACCATGCGCCTGTTCCCCGCACGATGAGCTCCGCTCCCGACCTCCCGCCCGCGCCGCAGCGGCTGGCGGTCGACTACATCCACGCTCCCGGCCCGCAGGCGCTGCTCGGCATGTCCGAAACGTTGGCGGTGTTCGGGTTCGGCGCGCTTGCGCCCAGCTCGGCCGCCATCGACGATCCCCGCTACCTGCACGTACCGCTCTCGCCGCTGCGTGAAGCCGCCGCGCCGTACGAGGTGTGGCGCTCGGCCGGCCCGGTGGCGACGGGGCGCGAAGGCGCCATCCGCTACAGCCACGATGGCGCGCTGATGTTCGGCGTGCTGGAGTGGGAAGAACCGGACGGCGGCATCCTGCATGCGAGCGCCCATGCGTATGCCGCGCTGGTGGCATTCTGGCGGGACAGCGACTATCCGCACCTGCTGCGCATCTGGAACTACTTCGATGCGATCACCCTGGGCGAAGGCGACAGCGAGCGCTACCGGCAGTTCTGCGTCGGTCGCGTGCAGGGCCTGGGCGATGTGGACACGCGCACGCTGCCGGCCGCCACCGCCATCGGCAGCCGTGACGGTCGCCGCGTGCTGCAGGTGTATTGGCTGGCCGCTCGCGAGCCCGGCGTGCCGCTGGAGAATCCGCGCCAGGTCAGCGCCTACCGCTACCCGCGCGAGTACGGCCCGCAGTCGCCAACGTTCGCGCGCGCCCTGTTGCCGCCTTCGCCACGCGTGCCGCTGCTGCTGTCGGGCACGGCGAGCATCGTCGGCCATGCGTCGCAGCATGCCGATTCGCTGCGCGCCCAATTGGACGAAACACTGACCAACCTCGACAGCCTGCTGGGCGCGGCGCGCGAACGCGCACCGACGCTGTCGCCGCACCTGGACGGCACCTCGCGACTGAAGGTCTACGTGCGCGACGCGGCCGATGCCGATGCCGTCGCCGCGCAGCTGGAAGCCCGCCTGGGCACGCGCGTGCCGTGGCTGATGCTGCATGCCGATGTCTGCCGGCGCGAACTCTTGGTCGAGATCGAGGGCATGCACGGCGTCGGCGCTTGAAGCGGCGCCGCCGCGTCTGCATAGTGCAGGCATGAGGCGCCGCAACGCGCGCCCGACCGCGGAGGATGTGCGATGGGACTGATCAGCCTGCTGTGGGGCATCGTCGCGATGCTGTGGATGGTGCTGGCCCTCATTCCCCTGCTGGGCTGGGGCAACTGGTTCCTGATCCCGTTCGCGGCGGTGGGCGCGATCATCGCGGCCGTCGGCATCCTGTTCACCCGCACCGAGCACCGTGGCCGCGCCAAGGCCGGGCTGGTGCTCAACGGCATCGTCATCGTGGTGGGGATCATCCGCCTGTCGCTGGGTGGCGGGATCGTCTGACACGCCTCCGAACGCAGCGTTCCGCGCTGCGACCGCCTGTCGCAGGCCCGGCCGGGCCGCGCGGGCGTATCATGCGGCGCTCTGCCAGGAGCCCACGATGGCCTTTCCGTATACCCGCCCGCGCCGCATGCGCCGCGACGAGTTCTCCCGCCGGCTGATGCGCGAGAACGTGCTGACCACCAACGACCTGATCTATCCCGTGTTCGTGCACGAGGAGAAGGGCCGGGTGCCAGTGGCCTCGATGCCGGGCGTCGAGCGGCTTTCGATCGATGAACTGCTGCGCGTGGGCGAGGAAGCGCTGGAACTGGGCGTGCCGGTGCTCGACCTGTTCGGCGTGCCCGATCCGGCGGCGAAGACCGCCGACGGCCGCATCGCCTGGGACGAGCACGGCATCATCCCGCGTGCGATACGCGCCCTGAAGGCGCGCTTCCCCGAACTGGGCGTGATGAGCGACCAGGCGCTGGATCCGTACACCACGCACGGCCAGGACGGACTGATCGACGACACCGGCTATATCCTCAACGACGAGACCATCGAGGCGCTGGTGAAGCAGTCCCTCGCGCATGCCGCCGCCGGCGTGGACATCCTCTCGCCCAGCGACATGATGGATGGCCGCATCGGCGCGATCCGCGAGGCGCTGGAGAAGGCCGGCTTCATCAACACCCGCATCATGTCGTACGCCGCCAAGTACGCCAGCGCGTTCTACGGCCCGTTCCGCAGCGCGGTGGGCAGCGCCGGCAACCTGGGCAAGGGCAACAAGTTCACCTACCAGATGGACCCGGCCAACTCGAACGAAGCCCTGCACGAGATCGCGCTGGACCTGGACGAAGGTGCGGACATGGTGATGGTCAAGCCGGGCCTGCCGTACCTGGACGTGATCCGCCGGGTGAAGGACGAGTTCGGCGTGCCGACGTTCGCGTACCAGGTGAGCGGCGAGTACGCGATGATCAAGGCCGCCGCCGCGAACGGCTGGCTGGACGAGAAGGCGTGCGCGCTGGAAGCACTGACCGCGTTCAAGCGCGCTGGCGCGGACGGCGTGCTGACCTATTTCGCGCTGGATGCGGCGCGCTGGCTGCGCAGCGGCTGACGTCGACCGCATGCGCTGGCGTGAAACGGGAGCCCTGCGGCTCCCGTTTTTGTTCCTGTTCCCGAATCAGAACCGCGCTTCGACGCCCAACGTCACCGTGTCGGCACGGTTGAAGTCGCAGTCGTAGGTGTAGTCGTCATCGCAGTCGCTGTCGTAGTACTCGTCGGCGTAGACGAATCCCGTGTACCCCAGCGTGATGTTGAAGTGGCGGTTGATGTCCACGCCGACCGCGAGGCCGGCATAGCCGCCATCGGTGGAGAAGTCGCCACCGCCGGGGATGTCCTGTTCCGCGTCGAAGTAACCGCCGCGCACCATCATGAACCAGGGGCTCTCGCCGAAGCTCATGCGCGCGTTGGCGCCCACGGCCTTATAGGTGGCCTTCGGATAGCGCCAGCCACCATCGGTCGTTTCGTCCAGCCGGCCTCCCGACAGCTCCACGCCCACCTGCGTCCACGGACCGGCCTGCCAACGGTAGCCGGCGCTGACAGCCACGGCGTCCTGTTCGACGTCTTCATAGATCCAGCCCTGGCCGGCCTGCACGCCGACGAAGAAGCCGCCGTCGTCCTGTTCGCGCGCAGCGGTGTCGAAGGTGGCGGCATAGGGGGCCGGTGCCGGCGCCGCGACGGGAGCAGGTGCCGGCGGCGCGGCATCGGTCTGCACCGGCGTCGCCGGTTGCGTGGGCGCGGGTGCCGGCGCTTCCTTCTTGCGGAAGGCGTCGTAGGCCGGCGAGAGGGACTGGGCCTGGGCGTGGAAGGCGAAGGCCACCAGGGCCAGCGGCAGGCAACGGAACAGCGTCATCGGATTTCCCCTTTCGGTCATGGTGATGTCCCCGCGTCCTTGCGGTACCGGCGGGGTGGCGTGGGTGCTCGGCTTGCGCCGCTAAGGCCTGCACATGCGGGGGCGTCGCGTGGCCGGTTCGCGGCCCGTGGATGCCCGCCCGGTTCCGGATGCGATGGAGGGTGACCGGACTCCCCTTCCGGCCCGCCTGTCGCCGTGATCCCTGGCGCCTTTGCAGCGGCGGCACAGTGCCGCGGCACCCACGGCCTGTCAAGCCGCCGGCCGCGCGCGGTAGACTCGGTCGGAGCGGCAGCGGCGCCCTCGTTCGCGGCGCGTCCCTGCGGCATCCCATTCCTCCTTTCCGACGGGGTCCCGCACCATGTCCAGCCATCGCTACGCCGTCTTCGGCCATCCCGTCGCCCATTCGTTGTCGCCACGCATCCACGCCGCGTTCGCGCAGCAGGCCGGCATCGCGCTGGAATACACCGCCATCGATGCGGCCCCGCACGATTTCGTCGCCGCGCTCGACCGCTTCGCCGACGACGGTGGCGCGGGCGCCAACGTCACCCTGCCGCTGAAAGAAGCGGCCTTCGCGATCTGCGCGCAGACCACCGACCGCGCGCGCCGCGCCGGTGCCGTCAACACGCTGACCCGGAACGAGGGCCAGTGGCATGGCGACAATACCGACGGCGCCGGACTGGTGCGCGACCTGACCGGTCGCCACGGTCTGGACCTGCGCGCACGGCGTGCGCTGCTGCTCGGCGCCGGCGGCGCGGCGCGCGGCGTGGCGCCTGCGTTGCTGGACGCGGGCATCAGCGAACTGATCATCGTCAACCGCACGGCCGAACGCGCGGACGCGCTGGCCGATGCACTGGGCGAACCCGACCGCGCGCACTCGCGCTACTGGCGGGACCTGGGCGACTTGGGCGACTTCTCGCTGATCGTCAACGCCACCTCGGCCTCGCGGCAGGACCAGGGCGCATTCACCCTGCCCTTCCACCTGGCCACGCCGCGCACGCTGGCCGTGGACCTGAACTACGGCGAGGCCGCCATCCCGTTCCTCGCCTGGGCGCGCGCCGCCGGCTGCCACGATGCGGTGGATGGACTGGGCATGCTGGTGGAACAGGCCGCCGAAGCGTTCGAGCACTGGCATGGCGTGCGCCCGGACACCGACCCGGTCTACGCCGCGCTGCGCGACCGGGACAAGGTGCTGGTGACGGCGGATTGAGCGGCGCGCCTGCGTTACCCTGCATGCAATCACGAATGGAGTAGCGCATGGACGGCTTCCTCACCCAACTGCTGACGATGCTGGGCTACCAGCTGCCCGAACTGCTGGCCTGCGTGGCCGGCGTGGCCATGCTGTCGATGTGGGCGCCCGCCGCGCCGGGACGGCCGCTCGCGCTGGCGGGCACGGGACTGATGCTGGCGGCCGCGGTGCTGCGCGGCGCGATGAGCGCCTGGCAGGCCTGGCTGATCCACAGTGCGGCCGATGGATACGCCTCGATCAGCGGGATGATGTCGCTGTTCGGCGCCGTCGGCATGCTGCTCGGCGTGGTGTCCGCGGCAGGCCTGGTGATGCTGGCCTGGGGTGCCAGCAAGGCGATGCAGGCGGCACGCGCACCCGCCTAGGCGATAACTGCATACCCGCGGCGCGGATCGGAATAGGTCCGTGCGCACTTCGCGCGATGCCGGCCGGTAGCATCGTGGCATGACCCGACGCCTGCTGACCCTGCTCCTGTGCCTGGCAACCCTGCTGCCCTGCATCGCCCTGGCGCAAGACCAGTTCAAGGTGCTGGTGGTGGCCATTCCCAACCGCTACCACCACGACTACACCGTGGTCGCCAAGCCGCAGTTCGAACGCATGGCGCAGCGGCATGGCGTCGACCTGACCTGGTCGTGGAACAGCGCCCCTTTCGACGGCGACCTGTCGCCGTATGCCGCCATCGTGCTGCTCAACACGCCGGGCGATGAGTTGAAGGCCGCACAGCGCAAGAACTTCGAGACATACGTGCGCAAGGGTGGCGGCGTGGTCGCGGTGCATCGCGCCCTGATCTTCAACCCGCCCGGCGAGTGGCCGTGGTTCGAACGCCTGATCGGCCGCACGTTCCGCATCCACCCGAAGGTGCAGACGGCGACCGTGCGCGTGGAGGATGCGTCGTTCCCCGCCACCTTCGGCCTGCCGGCACGCTGGATCTGGACGGACGAGTGGTACGAGTTCAACGCACCGGTCACGCGCGGCCTGCGCACGGTGCTGAGCGTGGACGAAACGACCTACGACTCCACCCGCATCTGGCCCGGCCAGACCGCCAACGGCATGGGCGCGCACCATCCCGTGGCGTGGTACCACCATTACGACGGCGGGCGCGTGTTCGTGACCGCGCTGGGCCACACGCCGGCGCTGTACGACGATCCGCTGTACCTGGAACACCTGTACGGCGGGATCTGGTGGGCCGCGACCGGCAAGGGCATCGACGCGGCGCGCTGAGACTTCAGTCCGCCGTGGAAGCGGCGCACAGCTGCAGGCGGCGGCACAGGAAGGCGAGGTGCGCCTGTGGCGTATCCGCGCCGTCATACGGCAACACGGTCCAGCGTTCGCGTGCCTGCATGGCCTCGCCCGGCGCCAGCGTGCGGTACGGCGCATGCACTTCCATCTCCAGCAGGCCCGCGGCGATGTCCTCGCCGTGATCGAGATAGAGCTCGACCTGTCCCTGTTGCGGGTGGATGGCGCTGCGCGGCTGATGATCGAACCGGATGACAAAGGCCTGGCGATGCGCGAAACCGGCCATCCATCCTGCCGAGGGCTGCATCAGCACCTTCCCGCGACGGCTGGCGCCCGCCGTCGATGGCGGCAGGAAGGCGAACACCCCGGCGTCGATGCGCCATGCGGGCGCCATCGCTTCCGCGGCTTCGATGCGGACGTCGGCGGCAGTGGCGACCGGCACGTACACGCGGGTGGCGGCCGAGGTGCGCGTGTTGAACCAAAGATCGCGCGACACGGGCCGGTCGCGGATGTTGCGCGCCAGCGCGGACACCTCCAGCGTGGCCGGATCGGCGGGATCGAACGCGAACGACTTCAGCAAGCGCACGCCGGTGACCGGGCTGTCGATGCCTTCCAGCACCAGCCGATCGGGTGCGCGCGCCACCACGCGCGTCTGCGCGAAAGCCAGGTACGGATCCGGCGGCCACACGGCGCGGGCGTCGCGGCGCGCCGCGTTCACCTGCTGGTCGGACCACCATCCGCTCTGTGGACCGAGCCATACATCGTGGCCGAGATAGCCGATGTCGTCCGCGGTCGCCGATACCGCCGGGTTCGGTTGCGAGGCCACCGGATCGCCGATCTTGATCAGGCTGGGATGCCCCACCAAGCCGAAGGCGAGCACGCGCCCGCCCAGTGCAGGCGTGACCTCGAGGACTGCGTCACGCGACTGCAGGCGGATGCGTTCGACGTCCGCGGCATCGGCTGCGAACACGTGCATCCAGATCGCCGTCGCGAGCAGGAGGACCGCCTTCGTGCGCATGCCCGCCACTACAGCACGCCGTCTCGCTTCACCGCCAGGTAGCGCTCCACCAGCGCCGCCGGCAGCTCGTCCGCGGTGACATCCAGCACCATCACCCGGTGGCTGCGCAGGGCCTCGTGTGCGGCGGTGCGCTGCTCCAGGTAGCGCGCGACCGCGCCGGCATGGAGGGCGCCCTGCAGGTCGCGCACCTCCTCGGCGAGCGCGGCGTCCAGCGATTTCTCGCGCAGGCTGGCCACGAAGACCAGGTGGCGCCGCTGCAGCAGCCGCACCGACGCCAGCAGATCGTCGATGTCCTCGTCGCGCACGTTGGTGACCAGCATCACCAGCGCGCGCCGGCGTTGCCGCAGGCTCAGTTCGGTGGCCGCGGCCAGGTAGTCGGTGGCCACCGCGCGCGGTTGCAGGTCGTAGCTGGCGCGCAGCAGCGTGTCGATCGCCGCCATGCCGCGCTGTGGCGCAACCCAGCGGCTGTCGCCGCCGGCGGCGAACAGGCCCACGCCGTCGCCCTGCCGCAGCGCCAGGTACGACACCACCAGCGACGCATTGAGCACGTGGTCGAAATGGCCCAGCGCATCCTCGCGCGCCATCATCCGGCGGCCGGTGTCGATCAGCATCACCAGCTGCTGGTTCTTCTCGTCCTGGTACTCGCGCGAGATCAGCTTGCGCGAGCGCGCGGTGGCCTTCCAGTCGACCTGGCGCAGGCTGTCGCCGACGCGGTACTCGCGCATCTGGTGGAAGTCGGTACCCTCGCCGCGCCGGCGCTTCAGGTGCGCACCCACCAGGCGCGAAGCCTGTTCGGCACTGAACAGCGCGAAACGCGCCAGCGGCGCGAAGTTGGGGTACACGCGCACCCGCTGCGGCACGCCGGCCACACGCGACTGCCGCCACAGCGCCAGCGTCGAGCGCAAGCGCAGCTGCACGCCGTCGAAGCGGGCATCGCCGCGCGCGGTGGGACGCAGGCGGTAGGTGAAGCGCGTCGCCGACACCGGCGCCAGCGACAGCCGGCGCGGCAGGCCCGACGACGTCCATCCGCCCGGATGCAGGTCGAATACCTCCAACCGCTGCCGGACGTGCGTCTCGAAGCACAGCGCCACGTCGCGCTCGATGCCCAGCGGCAGCGCTTCCGGCACTTCGCGCACCACGTCCGGCGTGGGCCGGCCCCGCAGGCGCCACGCATCCAGCGCCGCGATCATCAGCATCGCGCCGCCCGCCAACTGCCATTGCCACAGCGGCCAGCCGAGGAACGGCACAGCCAGGCCGGCCAGACCCCAGCCTGCGAGCAGGGCGATGAGCAGCGGTGCCGGCCTCATTTCCGGGGCGCGTCCACCTTGGCCAGCAACGCACGCAACGCATCGTCCGGCGACTGGCCTTCGATCTGCAGTTCGGGCGCCAGTGTGATGCGGTGGCGCAGCGCAGGCCGCGCGATGTCGCGCACGTCGTCAGGGGTGACGAAGTCGCGCCCCTGCAGCACCGCCTGCGCACGCGCCGCGCGCACCAGCGCCAGGCTGCCGCGCGGTCCCGCGCCCAGCGCGATGCCGGGCCAGGTGCGCGTGGCGGCGACGATGCGCACGGCATAGTCGATGACTTCCGGATCCACCCGCACGGCCGCGGTGTCGCGCTGCATGGCGACGATGTCGGCCGCGCCCAGCACGCGCCCGACCTGCGACAGGTCGAAGTCGGCGGCGGTGCGTCCGGTGGTGATGGCATCCACCATGCGCTTCTCGTCCTCGATCGCCGGGTAGTCGATCAGCACCTTCAGCAGGAACCGGTCCAGCTGCGCCTCCGGCAGCGGATAGGTGCCCTCCTGCTCCACCGGGTTCTGGGTGGCCAGGGTGATGAAGGGCGGCGCCAGTTCGAACGACTTGCCTTCGATGGTCACCTGGCCTTCCTGCATCACCTCCAGCAGCGCCGACTGGGTCTTGGCCGGTGCACGGTTGATCTCGTCGGCCAGCAGGATGTGGGTGAACACCGGGCCGCGACGGATCTTGAAGCTCTCGGTCTTCGGGTCGTAGACCGCGTGGCCGCTGACGTCGCCGGGCATCAGGTCCGGGGTGAACTGCACGCGCGCGTAGGTCAGTTCCAGCGCCTGCGCCAGCGCGCGCACCAGCAGGGTCTTGCCCAGCCCGGGCACGCCCTCGATCAGCACGTGACCCCCGGCGAGCAGGGCGATGAGGATCTGGTCCAGCACGTCCGGCTGGCCGATGAAAGCCTTGGACACCTCCTCGCGCACGGCATCGACGCGCGCGGACAGCGCAGTGCCGGGCGTCGGGGGAAGCGCGGGCGGGGCGGCGGCGGTCTGGTCGTTCATAGGCGGTTTCTCAGGTGGATCAGCAGGGCGATGCGGTCGCGGAAAGCCTGCCGGTCGTGCGAGGCAGGGGCATGGAGGGCGGTGTGGATGCGGTCGGCGGGCAGGCCGGTGCGCTCGGCGATGGCGGCCACCTGCGGCTCGCCCGACAGCGCGGCGGCCACCGCATCGCGGCGGCGCAGGCGTGCCAGGAAAGCCTGGCGGACCGCGGCGTACAGCATGACGCCGCGACCGTAGCGGTAGAGGTGCTCGCCGCTGGCGCGCACGTGTTCCAGCAATGAGCGGCGTTCCGCCGCCGGCGCAGGCACGGGTGGACCGAAGCGCTGCATGCGCATCCACAGCCAGGCCGCCAGCGCGAGCAGCAGCGGCGCCCACACCATCCAGCCGCGCAGCAGCATCGTGCGCCACAGCGAGGGCATCTGCGCCGCATAGACCAGGTGGACGGTACCGAGCCCGTAGTTGGGGGCGAGCACCTGACGCGCCAGCGCACGGTGCGGTCCGTCGCGCAGGCCGCCGTCGGGCGGCACGTCCATCGCCTGCCGCGCCAGCGGGCGCGACGCGGTGTTGGTCATGAAATCGAAGTCGGCCAGCAGGTCCACATGGCCGCGTCCGCGCGCCAGTCGCGCATAGACATACCCGGCCTGCAGGTCGCCCCAGGCGAGCTCGGGGACCTCGCCCTCGAAGGCGAAGCGGCGGCCGGCACAGAACTCGACGTGGTGGTCTTCGCCCTCGACCTGGAAATCCACGCAGCCCGGGCTCTCTTCCACCAGCCAGGCCGACAGGCGGTCCAGCAGCGGAACCTGCGGTGCATCCGGACCCGCCACATCCTCGCCCGGCGAATACAGCGGCGTGCGCACCAGCAGGTGGCCGCCCCCTTCCACCCAGTCCAGCAGGCGTTCGGCATCGGGGGGCGAGAGCGTGCGCGGATCGTTGAACAGCAGCAGCGTGTCCGTGGGCGCGAGCGCGTTGTCGTCCAGCAGCAGGCGCTGGCGCGCGTTGACCTTCACGCCATCGGCTTCCAGCGTCTTCGCCAGCGCGTACAGCGGGTTGTAGGCGGCTTCGCCGGTGGGCGGCAGGTACAGCGTCTTCTCGACCCGGTGGAACGTGTGCCGGAACCACGCCACCAGCAGCACCAGCACCAGGGCGATCACCAGCACGGCCACGCCCACCAGCCGGCCGTTGCGACGCGCCGCGGTCACGACACCCACCCGTAGCGCTGCTGCAGTTCGCCCAGCAGCGCCTCGAATTCGTCGTCATCCGGCAGCCGCTCCGCATAGGCCGCGTACTGCCAGATCCTGACCACGCGCGCGAAGGCCTGGCGGTCCGCCGCCTGCGGCATGCGGCGCGAGGCGCGCAGGCACTCGGCCTCGGTCGCGCCCGGCGGCAGCACGATGTCGGCGCGCCGCACCATGCTGTCCACGCTGGCGCGATAGAGCAGCGCCAGCGCATGCCGCGGACGTCCTTCGCGCCATGCGCGCCGTGCCGCGGTGGCGATGTCCTCCGGCAGGGTCTCGGGCAAAGTGAGGGCTTCGGTCACGGCCGGCTCCGGCGCCACCGCGGGCGAGCGCGCCAGGCCCCGCATCCACGGCCACCAGTGGCGCACCGTCACCAGCAGGGCCAGCACCAGCACGCCCACGACCAGCCACAGGCCCCATTCGCCGATGAAGGCCACCACGTTGCCAATGCCGCCCAGCAGGGCCTTGTCGCGGACCGCCACCTCCGGGTCCTGTTCCGGCGCGCGCTGGCGTCGTTCCCACGAGGTCTGGGTGTGCCGACGGTCGAGCAGCGGATCGCGGTACGCCTGGTCGGCCGCCTTGCGGAACGCACGGTCATCGACGCGCTGGTCGCCGAACACGATCGGCAGGGTCGGCGGTGTGGGCGCATCGCGCGGCGGCGCCGGTGCGGCGGATGGTGGCGTGGGACGCTCGCCATGCCGCTCCTGCGCCAGCGCGCCGTCCGTGCCGGTCCACAGCATCACGGCCAGCAACAGCGGCGCAGCAGCCGACAGGCGCGCACGCAGGGTGCGGAACACGATCTCCAGGTCCCAGGCCTCGATCTGCGTGCGCCGGTTGAGATACAGGCCGAAGCCCGCCCCCACGTAGAACGGCTCCACCACGCTGATCGCCGCCCACGCCAGCGCATTCCACCCCAGCTTCAGCCATGCCGGCCATTCCGTCGCCAGCATCCCGAACGCCGCCTGCATGCTGTCCGGCAGCAGGTCCTGCGGCAGGTACATCACCACCGCCGCCACACCGCCCAGCAGCAACGCGGTTTCGAAGTGCAGGCACACCAGCGTCAGCAGGATGGCCGTGCCGTAGGCCTGCCCGGCCAGTATCCGGCGACGCTGGCGCAGGCGTTCGCCCTGCACCCCCTCCAGCAGGTCGATCGGCAGGTACAGCGAGCGCACCGGCGACAGCCGCCGCCACGTCAGCAGGTGCGGCAACACGCGTACGCCCCACGATGCCTGCGCGCGCAGCGTCTCGCGCGTGCCCGGCACGCTGCCGAACACCGCGCGCGAGATGACGTACAGCGGGATGCGGTCGAAGGCCGGCTTCAGCCACCACATGAGCGCGGCCGCCAACCAGAACTGGTCGATCCACCACGCACCGAGATTCAGCAGCGCGAACACCGGCAGCGTCAGCCACCACCAGGGCTTCCAGATGGCGCCTGCATGCCGGCGCACCAGCGCCATGCCCAGCTCCACGGCCTCCCAGTCCGAACGCGCGCGCAGCCGGACGGTCAGCTGCTCAATCCGCATCAGCCACCCCGCGTCCGCCGAAACCCAGCCACACCGCCACCAGCGTCCACAGCACCCCGGACACGCTGTACTTCACCGCCGCGGGAATGGACTGCGTCGACGACCAGAACGCCTCGATGAAGGCCGCCACCAGCAGCATGAAGGCCACGCCGAGGCACAGCCGTGCGCCTTTGGCGCCGGCATGGGCCAGCGCATCCACGCGCCGCCGTCGCCCGGGCGCGATCAGCCCCAGCCCCAGTCGCAGGCCGGCGCCACCGGCCAGCACGATGGCGGTCAGTTCGAACGGCGCATGCCCGCACACGAACCGCCATAGCGGATCGCCATAGCCGATCTGCTGCAGGTGGCCGAACACCGTGCCGATGCCCACGCCGTTGACCACCAGCACGAACAGCGCACCCACGCCCGCCAGCAGGCCGCCGGCGAAGGTGCGCAGGCCGATGCTGATGTTGTTCCAGATGTACACGCCGAACATCTGCCAGTCGCTGCCGCTCTCGCGCCCCAACGCATGGCGCGCATCGCTGGGGTCGTACATGCGCTCGTACATGGCCACCTGCTCGGGCGAGGCCAGGCTGTACACCAGCTCCGGCCGGACCTGCAGCAGCACGAACATCAGCACCAGCGGCACCACGAACACCACCGCGGCCACCGTCATGCAGCCGGCCTCGCTGCGCACCAGCCGAGGGAAATCCGCCAGCAGGAAACGCACCGCGTGCTGCCAGCGCGGCGGCGGCGTGCGGTACAGCACGCCATGGCCCTGCTGCATCAGCGCCTGCAACCGGTCCACCACCACCGGGCTGTAGCCGCGCCGGCGCGCCAGCGCCAGGTGCTGGCAGATGCGCCGGTAGCGTGCGGGCACGTCCTCGTCGGTCAGCACGCCGTTGTTGCGCTCATGGCGCGCGCGGCGTGCGCTGCCACCGCGCGCCTGCAGCCAGGATTCGAAGGCCACCCATTCGGCCTGGTGGCGGGCGACGAACTGCTCCTGCCTCATCGCCGCCCCAACAGCCAGTTGGCCATGCCGTACAGGCGCTGCACGCCCACCTGTCCGCGCGCGCCGGTGACCGGCTCGGCCAGGTTGGCCAGTTCCTCCTGCCGGGCAGGCGTGAGCCGCGGCGCGCGTTCGCCGAAGGCGACGATGGCGCCCTGTTCTTCCGGCGACAGCCGCGCCGGCGGCACGAACACGGTATTGACCGGCGCCGGCGCGTGTTCGCGCTCGCCGCCGGCATGCACCACCAGCGTGCCCGCCACCATGTCGCCCAGCCGGCGCGCGTGCGGATCGGCCAGGCAGGCGACCAGGCCGGCGGCATAACCGAACGGCAGCATGTCCACGGTGCGCAGCAGGTTGCGCGTGATCGCGGCCAGCCAGCCCACCGGAGCGCCATCGGCCGACACCACCCGCAGGCCGAGCGCCTTCTTGCCCGGCGTCTGCCCGCGCCAGACCGACTCGAGCACGATGGGGTAGGCCCAGAACACCAGGAACAGGCCGATCAGGTACAGGCCTTCGCCCACCTTGCCCAGCATCGCCAGCACCATGCCCATCAGCATCAGCACACCGATCCGGATGGCCAGGTCGATGCCCCACGCCAGCGCGCGCGGCACCGGGCCGGCGGCGGGCAGGTGCAAACCCACGCCTTCGGGCGTGACGACTTCGCGGTAGGTGTCCAGCATCAGGCGCGCACCCGGCGACGTCCCGCCTGCATGGGCAGGGGGGCCGCGCTGCATCCGATGTGGTTGAAGTGGTGTATTCCGCTGTCCATGCGCCGTCCCCGTGCCCGGCGACTTTAGCCGGCCGCGCCAGACTTGCCCAGCCGCACTAGACTGCGCGTCATCGTGGACACCGTCTTTCACTGCCGCACCGGCTGCGGGGCCTGCTGCACCGCCCCCTCGATCACCTCGCCCATCCCCGGCATGCCGCACGGCAAGCCGGCAGGCGTGCCGTGCGTGCAACTGGATGAGGCGCTGCGCTGCCGGTTGTTCGGGCGGCCGGAACGACCGGCGTTCTGCGCCACGCTGAAGCCCGGCCCCGACATGTGCGGGGCCAGCCGGCAGGACGCAATGGCGCTGCTGGCCGCGCTTGAACGCGCGACCGCACCCTGACCTCGCGATTCCGTCATTCCACCTGCGTGGAGATCCACCACGTGGTGCCGCCGGCATCGCGGAAGCCGCCGCGGCGGTCGCCGTCGCCCTTTTCCTGTGGCGCCTGCACCGGCGTGGCGCCGGCCGCCAGCGCGCGCGACCACGTGGCGTCGACATCCGGCACGTACAGGTGTACATGGCTGGCGACGGGCGGCCAGCCGTCCATGCCGTCGGCCAGCATCAGCACCGTGTCGTCGATGCGGACTTCGGCATGGCCCAGCCGCTCGCCCATCGGGTGCATGCGCAGCGGCTGGGCATCGAACACGGCGGTGAGGAAATCGATCGTGCGCTGCGCGCCGTCGACCACCAGGTACGGGGCCACCGAGGTGTAGCCGTCCGGTTTCCAGGCCATGCGGGTCTCCCAGGCGGCGCGGAGCGCGCCACGCCCATCATGCCGCGGGCGATGTTGGCTGCAGGTAACGGTCCTTCAGCTTGACGTAGTGGCCGGCCGAATAATGCAGGCTCTCGATTTCCTTCTCGGTCAGGACACGCGCGAAGCGGGCGGGATTGCCCAGCCACAGCTCGGCCTCGCCGACGACTTTGCCCGGGCCCAGCACCGCACCCGCGCCGAGGAAGCCGTACTTCTTCACCGTCGCGCCGTCGAGGATGCAGGCGCCCATGCCGATCAGGCACAGGTCCTCGATGGTGCAGGCATGGATGATGGTGCCGTGGCCGATGGTGACGTCCGCGCCGATCAGCGTGGGATAGCCGGCCTTGTTGTACGGGCTGTGATGGCTGACGTGGACGATGGTCCCGTCCTGCACGTTGGTGCGCGCACCCACGCGGATGAAGTTGACGTCGCCGCGCAGGATGGTGCCCGGCCAGATCGAGACGTCCTCGGCCAGCTCGACATCGCCGATCACGGTGGCCGCCGGATCGACGTAGACCCGCGGGCCCAGGACGGGAAAGCGGCCAAGATAGGGGCGCAGGGCGGTCAGAGTGTCGGTCATGCGCGGATTGTAGTGCGCCCGCTCGCAAGGGAAGGCATACACTCGGGCCATGACGACCTTCCCGCACGCCACCACGACCGCCGCGAACGCCGCCATCACCGCCGCCAACGCGGCGATCTCGGCCGCCTCCACGACGGCGCCGACCGACCCCGCTTCCGCCGCCTCCGCAGCCGGTGGCCCGCTGCGCGACACGCCCGTGTCCGATCTCGCGCCCACCCTGGACCGGCTGCGCCAGGCCTGGCAGGCACGCAAGCCGGACTACGACCAGCGCCGCGACGACCTGCACCGCCTGCGCGATGCATTGAAGCGGCGACTGCCGGAGATGGCCGAAACGGTCGCGGCCGACTTCGGCCACCGCTCGCGGCACGAGTCGCTGATCGCCGACGGCATGACGGTGCTCAACGAGATCGACCACCTGGCCTCGCACCTGCGCCGCTGGATGAAGCCGCGCCGCGTGGGCGTGGGCTGGCGCTTCTGGCCGGCGCGCGCGGAAGTGCGGCAGGCGCCGGTCGGCGTGGTCGGCGTGATCTCGCCATGGAACTATCCGGTCAACCTGGCGCTGATCCCGCTGGCCACCGCCATCGCCGCAGGCAACCACGTCTACCTGAAACCCTCCGAGCACACGCCGCGCACGACCGCGTTCCTGCGCTCGCTGCTGGCCGAAGTGTTTCCGCTGGAACGGGTCGCCGTGGCCGCCGGTGGCGCCGAGGTGGCGGGCGCGTTCGCCGCGTTGCCCTTCGACCATCTGGTGTTCACCGGCTCGACCGCGGTGGGCCGCAAGGTGATGGCCGCGGCCGCGCCGAACCTGACACCGCTGACCCTGGAGCTGGGCGGCAAGTCGCCGGCCATCGTCTGCGACGACTACCCGGTGGAACAGGCTGCGGCGCGTCTGGCCACGGGCAAGTGGTTCAACGGCGGACAGACCTGCATCGCCCCCGACTATGTGCTGCTGGTGGGCCGCAGCCGGCGCGACGCGCTGGTGCAGGCCCTGCGCGCGCAGGTGGCCGCGCGCTACGGCGACCTGTCCGATGCCGGCGACTACACCCGCATCATCAACGACGGCCAGTTCGCGCGGCTCGACGGCTATCTGGACGACGCCCGCCAGCGCGGACACGAGGTGGTCCCGCTCGCCGCCCACCACGACCGCGCGCAGCGCCTGTTCGCACCGGCGCTGGTGCTGGAGCCGGGCGACGAAGCGAAGGTGATGCAGGACGAGATCTTCGGCCCCATCCTGCCGATCCGCACCGTCGCATCGCTGGACGAGGCCATCGCCTACATCAATGCGCACGACCGTCCGCTGGCGCTGTATCCCTTCAGCCACGACCGCAAGCGGGTGGAGAGGATCCTGCACAGCACGCTGGCCGGCGGGGTGACCGTCAACGACACGGTGCTGCACTTCGGCATCAATGCGCTGCCGTTCGGCGGCATCGGGCCCAGCGGCATGGGCGCCTACCACGGGCGAGCCGGCTTCGACGCGATGAGCAAGGCGCTGCCGGTGCTGTGGCAGCCGCGGCGCGCGGGCAGCGACCTGCTGAAGCCGCCGTACTCCAAGGTCGCGCGGTTCATCGACTTCATCATCCGCTGAGGCACGCGGCATCCCCGAAGGCGGGTCCGCACGACCGTCACACCCCCTCTCCGCGGGAGGGCATGAGGGCGGACCCGTACCGCCATCCCGCGATCCAAGGACAACATCCGTCCGCAGCCTCGTCGAGAATCGCCTTTCCCGTTCGTCGGACGGGAAGACGCCCCCCTGACGGACCGCCATGTCGAACGTGAACCCGCCCGCCAAAGCCACCCGCCGCGAATGGATCGGGCTGGCCATCATCGCCCTGCCCTGCATGGTCTATGCGATGGACCTGACCGTGCTGAACCTGGCGCTGCCGGCGATCAGCGCCGAACTGGACCCCAGCGCCAGCCAGCTGCTGTGGATCGTCGACGTGTACGGCTTCCTGGTGGCCGGCTTCCTGATCACCATGGGCACGCTGGGCGACCGCATCGGCCGGCGCAGGCTGCTGCTGATCGGGGCAGCGGCATTCGCGGCCGCCTCGGTGATCGCCGCCTTCTCGCGCAGCGCGGAAATGCTGATCGCGATGCGCGCCCTGCTGGGCGTGGCCGGCGCCACGCTGGCACCGTCGACGATGTCGCTGATCCGCAACATGTTCCATGACGAACACGAACGCCAGTTCGCCATCGGCGTGTGGATCGCGGCGTTCTCGGTCGGCGGCGCGATCGGCCCACTGGTCGGCGGCCTGCTGCTGCAATGGTGGTGGTGGGGCGCGGCATTCCTCGCCGCGGTGCCAGTGATGGTGCTGCTGCTGGTGCTGGGGCCGAAGCTGCTGCCCGAATACCGCGATCCGGACGCCGGCGCGCTCGATCCGCTCAGCATGGTGCAGTCGCTGTTCTCGGTGCTGGCGGTGGTCTACGGGCTGAAACGCATCGCGGAGTACGGCACCGATGCGCGCGGCATCGCCGTGCTGCTGGTCGGCCTCGCGCTGGGTGTGCTGTTCGTGCGTCGGCAGAAGCATCTGGCCTATCCGTTCCTGGACGTGACCCTGTTCCGGCGGCCGGCGTTCTCCGCCGCCATCGTCGCCTACGCGCTGGCGGGCCTGTCGATGATGGGCGTGTACATCTTCATGACCCAGTACCTGCAGCTGGTGCTGGGCCTGACGCCGCTGCAGGCCGGCATCGCGACCGTGCCGTGGTCGCTGTGCTTCACCGTCGGATCGCTGCTGGCGCCGCGGCTGGCGCGACACTGGGGCGCGCGCCGGGTGATGGTGCGCGGCCTGCTGCTGGCCGCGGTCGGCTTCGGCATCACGGCCCTGGTGGTGCCGCCGTACGGGTTGTGGATCCTGATCGCGGGCATGCTGGCGATGAGCCTGGGCATGGCGCCGGTGTTCACGGTGGGCAACGAGCTGATCATCACCACTGCGCCGGCGGAACGTGCCGGCGCCGCTTCGGCCCTGGCCGAGACCAGCGCCGAACTCAGCGGCGCACTCGGCATCGCCGTGCTGGGCAGCCTGGGCATGCTGGCGTACCGGCTGTGGCTGGATCCCGCCCTGCCCACCTCACTCGCCGACGCCGACACGACCCGCGCGCTGTCCACGCTGGGCGGTGCGGTGGCCGTGGGGGGCGAACTCGGCGGTGCGGCCGGCATGGCTGTCGTCGACACCGCGCGGACCGCTTTCACCGGCGCCATGCGCGCGATCGCCGTGTTCGGCATGGCGATGATGCTGCTGGCCGCCTGGATGGCCGCGCGCCTGATGCGCGATGGCGAAGGCGAGGCGCACGTCGCCGTCGTGGCCGAAGACGCCGCGGGCGCCTGACCGTCCCGCTGGCTTAGAATCGCCGCCATGAAAATCGCCAGCTGGAACGTCAATTCGCTCAACGTGCGCCTGCCGCACCTCACCCAGTGGCTGGGCACGTTCGCGCCGGACATCGTGGGCCTGCAGGAAACCAAGCTGGAGGACCACCGCTTCCCCGACACCGCACTGGCGGAACTGGGCTACCGCAGCGTGTTCGCCGGACAGAAGACCTACAACGGCGTGGCGCTGCTGGCACGCGAGGCCATCGGCGACGTGCAGGTGGGCATCCCGGGTTTCGAGGACGAACAGAAGCGGGTCATCGCCGCGACGGTGGGCGAGGTGCGCGTCGTCAACCTGTACGTGGTCAACGGCCAGGACGTGGGCACCGACAAGTACGCCTACAAGCTGCGCTGGCTGGACGCGGTGCACGACTGGCTGGCCGCCGAGCTGCAGACGCATCCGAAGCTGGTGGTGATGGGCGACTTCAACATCGCGCCGGACGACCGCGACGTGTTCGACCCCAAGGTGTGGAACGACGACCATATCCTCACCTCCACCGCCGAGCGCGCGGCGCTGCAACGGCTGTACGCGCTGGGCCTGCACGATGCCTTCCGCCTGCACAGCGACGAAGCCAATGTCTACAGCTGGTGGGACTACCGGATGGGCGGCCTGCGCCGCAACCTGGGCCTGCGCATCGACCTGACGCTGGTGTCCGATGCGTTGCGCGGACACGCGGTGGAATCGGGCATCGACCGCGAGCCGCGCACCTGGGAGCGCCCCAGCGACCATGCGCCCGCATGGGTACGACTGGGTGGTTGAACCACGCCTGCTGCGCTGGCGCCGAACGAGCAAAGGCCCGGCTTTCGCCGGGCCTTTGCATTGCCACGGGCCTTGGGTGCGTCTCGAACGCGCACGCGGCCGCAGCGGAACCGTTACCTCGCGCGCCCGCGGGTGAACAGGTTGACGATCAGCAGCAGGACGACCGCGCCGATGAAGGCGGTGATCAGGAAGCCGACCCAGCCGCCGCCCAGGCCCAGGCCCAGTGTCGGCAGCAGCCAGCCACCCAGGAAGCCGCCGATGATGCCGACCACCACATTCAGGATGATGCCCTGCGACCCGTCACGCTTCATCACCAGGCTGGCCAGCCAACCGGCGATACCACCCACGATCAGATAGATGAGAAAATTCATTTCGCTGCTTCCTCCCTTGAATGGACAGAACCCCATGCCGCGGGGCGCGCTTGAATCTTCAACGCACGGCGTGAAACCGCCGTTAATTCACGTGGGGGAAGCGTCCTTGCCCGTGCTTCATAACGCCATCGCCACCGCCTTGCACGCCGTGCCGCACCACGCCGGATGCCTGCGCACGTGAACTGGCGCGACGCACCCGCCGACTGGCGCCATGACGGCATTGCGGTGTGGCTGCTGCCGCATGCCCCGCGGCAGCGCGGCGAACCGCAGGCACGCGAATCACTGGCGCATACGCTGGGCTTCGCACCTGAAACGCTGCCCATCACCCGCGACGCGCAGGGGCGGCCGCACTTCATCGCACCGCTGCACCATCTGGAAACGGGCTGGAGCCACAGTGGCGAGGCGCTGCTGCTGGCGCTGGGCGAAGACATCGAACTGGGCGTCGATATCGAACGCCTGCGTCCGCGCCCACGTGCGATGGATCTGGCGGAGCGCTTCTACCATCCCGAGGAGACCGCCTGGTTGCGCGGCTTCGACGACGACGATGCCCGCCTGCTGGCCTTCGTCCGCCTCTGGTGCATCAAGGAGGCGGTGCTGAAGGCCCACGGCCAGGGCATTTCGTTCGGCCTGCATCGCTTCCATGTCGCCCTGGACGAAGCGACCCCGCGCCTGGCCACGTGCGATCCCGGCCTGGGACGCCCCGACGACTGGCACCTGCACGAATGGGCGCCCCGGCCGGGCTACCGCGCCGCGCTGGCCTGGCACCCGCGGGGGCGGCGCGAAGGCCTGCGATAATGCGGCGATGAACGACACCGCCTTTCCTGCCGACCTGCGCGAGACCCTGCATCGTGGACTGCTTGCGCTCGGCCTGGACGCCGACGCGCTGGCGCCGCGCCTGCTGGCCTATCTGGCCCTGCTCGACCGCTGGAACAAGACCTACAACCTCACCGCGATCCGCGATCCGCGCGAGATGGTCACCCGCCACTTGCTGGACTCGCTGGCGATGCATCCGTTCGTCGACGACCTCGCCGCGCGCGGCGGCGCGTTGGCCGACCTCGGCACCGGTCCGGGGCTGCCCGGCATTCCGCTGGCCATCGCCAAGCCCGGCCTGCGCGTGACCCTGGTCGAGAGCAACGGCAAGAAAGCGCGCTTCCTGCGCGAAGCGGTACGCACCCTCAAGCTGGACAACGCCCGCGTGGCCGAGTCGCGTGCCGAGGCGCTGGACGAACCGCAGGCCTACGACGCGCTGACCGCGCGCGCGCTGGACGTGCTGGCCGGAATCATCGAGGTCGGCGGCCACCTGCTGAAACCGGGCGGCACGCTGCTGGGGATGAAGGGCGTGCGACCTGACGAGGAGATCGCCGCCCTGCCCGCCGGCTGGTCGGTGGCCACCGTCGAACCGCTGACCGTGCCCGGCCTGGTCGGCGAGCGCCACATGGTCGTGGTCCGCCGCGACTGAACCGCGCACCCCGTCGGGGCGTGCGGTGTAACTCCTTGATATGACTGACCGCGACAGCGCCCGGCCGCACATGCGCGTGCGCGGATGACCGGATATGCCCCCTGTTGTCCGTTGGGACGATTTCGCACGCCCGCTCCAGAGCCCGCATAATCCCCCATCCACCCCGTAACCGATAAGGCGCCCTCGCATGGCCCGCATCATTGCCATTGCCAACCAGAAAGGCGGAGTCGGCAAGACCACCACCGCGGTGAACCTGGCGGCTGCGCTGGCGCGTGCGCCGCAACGCGTGCTGCTGGTCGACCTGGATGCGCAGGGCAATGCAACGATGGGCAGCGGTGTGGACAAGCGCGAGGTCGAGGCCTCGACCTGCGACGTGCTGCTGGGCGAAGTGGAGGCCAGGGCCGCGGTGGTGACCACCGCCGAGGGCTTCGACCTGATGCCGGGCAACATCGACCTGACCGCGGCGGAGATCCAGCTGATGGAATCCGACGGCCGCGAGCAGCGCCTGAAGACCGCGCTGGAAAGCCTGCGCGGCGACTACGACTTCATCATCATCGACTGCCCGCCGGCGCTGTCGCTGCTGACGCTCAATGCGCTGACCGCCGCCGATTCGGTGCTGGTGCCGATGCAGTGCGAGTACTACGCCCTGGAAGGCCTGTCCGCGCTGATGGAAACCATCGAGGCGCTGCGCGCGCGCCTGAATCCCGGCCTGGAGATCGAAGGCGTGCTGCGAACGATGTTCGACATCCGCAACAACCTGGCCAATGCCGTCTCCGGCGAACTGACCACGCATTTCGGCGACAAGGTGTTCCGCACCATCGTGCCGCGCAACGTGCGCGTGGCCGAAGCGCCCAGCCATGGCCAGAGCATCGTCGGCTACGACCGCGCCTCGCGCGGCGGCGTGGCCTACCTGGGCCTGGCCGGCGAGATCCTGCGCCGCGCCGCCGACCGCAAGAAGCAACAGCAGCACATGGAGCACGCGTGATGAGCGCCCCGAAGAAGCGCGGCCTGGGTCGCGGACTGGAAGCCCTGCTCGGCCCGAAGGCCGCCGAGACGCCCCCGCCGGAAGCCCAGCCGGGCGAAGCACTGCGTACCCTGCCGGTGCAGCAGCTGCAGCCGGGCAAGTACCAGCCGCGCATGCAGATGGATGCCTCCAAGCTCACCGAGCTGGCGGAATCGATCAAGGCGCAGGGCGTGATCCAGCCGATCGTCGTGCGCGAGCTGTCGCCCGGCAAGTTCGAGATCGTCGCCGGCGAGCGCCGCTGGCGCGCCTCGCAGGAAGCCGGCCTGGCCGAAGTGCCGGTGGTCGTGCGCGAACTGGACGACCGCACCGTCATCGCGATGGCGCTGATCGAGAACATCCAGCGCGAGGACCTCAATCCGCTGGAAGAGGCGCAGTCGCTGCAGCGCCTGATCAACGAATTTTCGCTGACCCATGCCGAAGCCGCCGAGGCCGTGGGCCGTTCGCGCGCCGCGGTGTCCAACCTGCTGCGCCTGCTGGAACTGCCGCCGGCCATCCGCGCCCTGCTGGAAGCCCGCCGCTTGGAGATGGGCCACGCCCGCGCGCTGCTGACGCTGTCGCCGGATCTGGCCAGCAAGCTGGCCTCCGACGCCGCCGAACAGGGCTGGTCGGTGCGCGAGGTCGAACACCGCGCGCAGCAGTTCGCCGCCGGCAAGGTGCCGATCAACGGCAAGAAGACCAAGCCCGCCAAGGCCGCGCCGCAGCCGGACATCGCCTCACTGGAAACCGAGCTGTCCGAAAGCCTGGGCACCCGCGTGACCATCGCCCACGGGCGCGGCGGCAAGGGCAAGCTGATCATCCAGTACACCGACCTGGACACGCTGGACGGCGTGCTGGAGCGCCTGCGCCCGAAGGGCTGAGGCCGGATCCCTGCAGGAGCGACGTCAGTCGCGAGCGCACGTCTTCCGTTCCCGCATCCCCGGACCTTGCGGCAAGGGCGCGGCATGTCCTCCTGCATCGCCGCGATCGATCAGGTCGTCCGGATCGCCAGGCCCCACGGTCGCGACTGACATCGCTCCTACAGAAAGCGCGGCCCCTGTGCCTGCATTACCATCCGTTTTCCGCTTCCACCGGATGCCTGCCTTGAACCTCCGCATCGCCGCCCTTCTGCTCGCCTGCGCTCCGCTGCACGCGCTCGCCTTCGCGCCCTCCGACGCCGACAAGCGCTTCCAGGCGATCTACGAAAAGGAATGGACCTGGCGGCAGGAGCAGACCGGCCAGGCCGACGAGGACACCGACACCAGCGGCGACAACACCCGCCTGCCCGACGTGGGCGCCCCGGCGCAGCAGGCGCGGCTGAAGGTCTGGGAGCAGGTGCTGAAGGACCTGGACGGGATCGACCCGGCCGGACTCTCGGCCGAGAACCGCATCAACCTGGCCATCTACCGCCCGCAGGTGGAGAACCTGGCGGCGGAAGTGCGCCTGCGCGCGTACGAGATGCCGTTCAATTCCGATTCCTCGTTCTGGTCGAACCTGTCCTTCATGGCGCGCCGGCAGATGAAGACGGCCGACGACTACCGCGCCTATGCGGCACGCCTGCGCGACGTGCCCCGCCACTTCGACCAGCACATCGCCAACATGCGCGCCGGCCTGGCGCGCGGCTTCACCGTGCCGCGCGCGGTGCTGGACGGCCGCGACGTGTCGATCGCCGCGGTGGCGGAGCTGAAGGATCCGGAGCAGTCCGCCTTCTATGCACCGTACAGGAAGATGCCCGCCCGCATTCCCGCGGCGGAGCAGGAAGCGCTGCGGAAGGAGGCGCGCGTGGCGATCAGCGAGCGGGTGGTTCCCGCGTTCGGCACGCTGCTGGCGTTCTTCCGCACCGAATACGTGCCGAAGGCCCGCACCACGCTGGCGGCCGAAGCGATGCCGGGCGGCAAGGACTTCTACGCCCAGCAGATCCGCGAATACACCACGCTGGACCTCAGCGCCGAGCAGATCCACCAGATCGGCCTGGAAGAAGTCGCGCGCATCCGGGCCGAGATGCAGGAAGTGATCGAGCAGTCCGGCTTCAAGGGAACGTTCGCCGAGTTCCTGACCTTCCTTCGCACCGATCCGCAGTTCTACGCCAAGACGCCGCAGCAACTGCTCGACCGCGCGGCGTGGATCTCCAAGCGCGTGGACGGCGAGGTCGGCAAGTTCATCGGCACGCTGCCGCGCGGGCGCTTCACCATCGTCGAGGTGCCGGCCGACATCGCGCCGTTCTGGACGGCCGGCCGGGGCGGACTGGGCACGTACTGGCTGAACACCTACGACCTGCCCTCGCGCCCGCTGTACAACCTGCCGGCGCTGACGCTGCACGAATCCTCGCCCGGCCACTCGCTGCAGGCCGCGCTGGCGCAGGAACAGGGCGAACAGCCCGCCTTCCGCCGCGACAACTACATCTCCGCCTATGGCGAAGGCTGGGCGCTGTACACCGAGAAGCTGGGCAAGGAGATGGGCATCTACGAGACGCCCTACGAGGATTTCGGCCGCCTGACCTACGAGATGTGGCGCGCCGCGCGCCTGGTGATCGACACAGGCGTGCACCACAAGGGCTGGAGCCGCGACCAGGCCCTGGCCTACCTGCGCGACCACACTGCCCTGTCCGAGCACGAGGTGACCACCGAGGTCGACCGCTACATCTCCTGGCCTGGGCAGGCGCTGAGCTACAAGCTGGGCGAGATCGCCATCGTCCGCCTGCGGGCCGAGGCCGAGCGCGAACTGGGTCCGAAGTTCGACATCAAGGCCTTCCACGACGCCGTGCTGAAGCAGGGCTCGGTGACCCTGCCGGTGCTGGAAAGCCAGATCCGCGCCTTCATCGCCGCCAGCAAGGCCGGCCCGGCCAAGGCGGCCGCGGCCGCACCGTGATCCGATAGGGTGGGCCCCGGCCCACCTCGCCTTCCAGCCGCCGAGACGCGCCGATGTCGGGCCGAGGCCCGACCTACGCTGGGCAGGCGGGCTTCGGCCCACCGTGCCGCCCGCCCTAAGTGCTTGCGACACAAGGGAAACCCCGGCATAATGCGCGGCTCGCTGTGTCCGGCCTGGCCGGATCTGCGGCCGGAAGCGCGATTCCGGCTTGGGTCAGCAGCGGTTTTCCTGCCGTATCGCGTGGTGTCCGACCTGCCCTGCAGGCCGTCCATCGGGCCGCCGTCCCCCAGGCTATGGGCGACACAATTACTTATCGAGGTGCGTATGTCCCGCGTATGCCAAGTGACCGGCAAGCGTGTGATGACGGGTAACAACGTCAGCCACGCCAACAACAAGACCCGTCGTCGTTTCCTGCCCAACCTGCACGAGCGCCGCTTCTGGGTCGCCAGCGAAAACCGCTGGGTCAAGCTGAAAGTGTCCGCGCACGCGCTGCGCACCATCGACAAGAACGGCATCGACTCCGTTCTGGCCGAGCTGCGTGCGCGCGGCGAGAAGATCTGAGGAGTAATCGAACATGGCATCCAAGCGCGACAAGATCCGTCTGATCTCCTCGGCCAACACCGGCCACTTCTACACGACGGACAAGAACAAGAAGAACACCCCGGGCAAGATGGAAATCAAGAAGTACGACCCGGTCGTGCGCAAGCACGTGATCTACAAGGAAGGCAAGATCAAGTGACCTAGCGGCGCGTTCGCACAGCGAACGCCTTTGCCGCTAGGTCATCCCCGCGAAAGCGGGGATCCAGCGCCTCAAGGAAAACCCCGCCTCGGCGGGGTTTTCTGCTTTCAGTCTTCGGCGAGCGAAAAGCTTCCCCTCATCCGCCCCCGTATCGAGTACGGGGCAGGCTCTTCGGGCACCTTCTCCCCGCGTTGCAGGGAGAAGGGAACGGCACTCGGGTTTTCATTTGTTCGCCGGCCAACGCAGAATCAGGGCATTCCCTCCCCGGACACCCGCACCGCATGGACTGGTCCCTTGGCACCGCGCTGCTGATCGTCGACTGGCTGATCCGGCTGGCGGCGCTGTGGTGGATTCCCAGCCGGACCACGCCGGCCGCGGCGCGCAGCTGGCTGCTGCTGGTGGGCTTCGTGCCGCTGCTCGGCCTGCCGCTGTACCTGTTGCTGGGGCATCCCTGGCTTTCGCGTGAGCGTGTCGCGCGGCAGGCGCGCGCCTCCGATGTGATCCGCGAGGAACAGCGTCCGCTCAGCGCCCTGCGCTGGACGCCGCGCGACGGTGCCGCGGCCGAAATGGCCCCGCTGATCGAACGCCAGGGCGCCTTCATGCCCACGCATGGCAATGCGGTGACGCTGCTGGATGACTACGACGCGTCGCTGCGTGCGCTGCTGGACGACATCGGCGCGGCCAACCGGCAGGTGCACCTGCTGTACTACCTGATGTTCGACGACCCGGTGGGCGAAGCCGTCACGTCCGCACTGTGCGCGGCCGCCGCGCGCGGCGTGACCTGCCGCGTGCTGCTGGATGCCGTGGGCGCCAAGCGCGGGCTGCGCGCATACCGCGCCCGCCTGCGCGCAGCCGGCGTGTTGGTGCACGACATGCTGCCGGGCGGCCTGCGCTGGCGGCGCAGCGGCCGGATGGACCTGCGCAACCACCGCAAGGTCGCAGTGATCGACAACCGCATCGGCTACGTGGGGTCGCAGAACCTGGCGGAGGCCACGTTCGTGGCGGGCCATCCGAATCGCGAGCTCGTCGCGCGCGTGCAGGGGCCGGTGGTCTCGCACCTGGAAGGCGTGTTCGCCAGCGACTGGTACATCGAGACCGGGGAACGGCTGGACGTGCGTCCCGACCTGTCCGTGCAGCCGCAGGATGTGGCCACGCAGCTGCTGCCCAGCGGACCCGCCTACCCCTTCGAGAACGCGCGCGACACCGTCAACGCGCTGATCCACCTGGCGCGCCACAAGGTGGTGCTGACCACGCCCTACTTCGTGCCCGACGACGCCACGCTCAGCGCACTGCGCATCGCGGCGCTGTCGGGCGTGGACGTGCAGCTGGTGCTGTCGGCCACCAACAACCAGACGCTCACCGCGTGGGCGCAGCAGTCGTACTACGCCGAGCTGCTGGCCTGTGGGGTGAAGATCGCGCTGTACCGGCCGCACTTCCTGCACGCCAAGCACCTGACGGTGGACGACGGCATCGCCCTGGTCGGCTCGATCAACCTGGACATCCGTTCGTTCGCGCTGAATGCGGAGATCGGACTGGTCTGCTACGACGCCGGCCTGGTGGCGCGCATCCGCGCGATCGAAGCCGACTACCTGGCACATGCCGATGTCGTGCAGGCCGAAGCCTGGCGACGGCGCCCCGGGTGGCAACGCAGCCGCGAAGGCATCGCACGGCTCGCCGATTCGCTGATGTAGCCCGGCACCGGGCCGATCCGGCGCATTCGCTACAATGCGCGCATGAGCGAAGACACCCCGACCGCCCCGCTGCCGCCCTGCGACCTGGCGATCATCGGCGGCGGCGCCGGGGGCGTGCTGGTGGCGATGCAGGCGTTGCGCCAGGCCACGGCGCCGCTGCGCATCGTGATGATCGAGCCACGCAGCGTGCTCGCGCAGGGCGTGGCCTATGCGACGACGCATGGCGAACACCTGCTCAACGTGCCGGCGGCCCGCATGAGCGCGTTCGACGACCGTCCCGAGGACTTCCTGGACTACGTGGTCGCCACCACACCACCGGGCGGTCCGGAGCGCGCATCGTTGGCGCACGCCTTCATCGAGCGCCGTCGCTACGGCGAGTACCTGCGCGTACGTCTGGCCGAGGCCATCGCCGCGAGTCCGGCGCAGCTGCAGGTCGTCCACGACCGCGTCGCCGAACTCGAGCCGCGGTCCGACGGCGCGACGCTGCGCCTTGCCCGGCATGGCGAGCTGCAGGCCGCGGGCGTCGTGCTCGCGGTCGGCAACACGCCCAAGCCGCTGCCCGCGCGCGGCGCGCCGCAGCTGCCGGAAGGACGCTCGCTGGCGGCATGGGACTTCGACGCCGTCAAGGCGATCCCGCGGGATGCCGACCTGTGCATTGTCGGCTCGGGCCTGAGCATGGTCGATACGGTGCTCAGCCTGGCCGAAAACGGCCATGCGGGCACGATCCATGTGCTGTCGCGGCACGCGCTGCTGCCGCTGCCGCATTGTCATGGCCCGGCCGCCACCTTCGACCCCGCCCCGTTGCAGGCGATGGACCTGCGCGCCCGCATGCGCTTCCTGCGTACCGCGGCGAAAGAGGCCATGGCCGAAGGCCTGCCGTGGCAGTCGGTGATGGAGCGCATCCGCCCCCAGGTGCAGGCGCTGTGGCAGTCGCTGCCGCTGCCCGAGCAGCGGCGCTTCCTGCGCCACGGGGTACGCCAGTGGGACGTGCACCGCCACCGCATCGCGCCCGAGGTCCACGCCCGGCTGCAGTCGCTCGTCGAACGCGGCCAGCTGCGCCTGCATCGCGGCCGCCTGGACACGGTGATGGCCGAAGGCCCGCGCCTGCGCGTCAGCACGCATGCACGCGACGGGCGCATCGATGAGTTTGATGTCGACTACGTGGTCAACGCCACGGGCGTGGAAATGCGTGCGCAGACCATGCGCAATCCGCTGCTTCACGACCTGCTGGGCAAGGGCCACGCCCAGGCCGGGCCGCACGGGATCGGCCTGAAGGCCGCACGCGACGGCCGCATGGTCGATGCGCAGGGACAGCCGCAGCCCCGCGTGTTCATCCTCGGCAGCCTGCGCATCGGCTGCATCTGGGAAAGCATCGCCATCCCGGAACTGCGCGGCCAGGCCGACACCGCCGTGCGCGGCCTGCTGGCCCCGCCCGCCGCCTGACCGCACGCCGCCGGACCGGCCGCACAGTACACTCGGCGGCGGGTTGAGCGCCGGGAGAGGGCGTTGGTTTCCAGCTGGATCCTGCTGTTGGTGTCCATCGGCTATGCCGCACTGCTGTTCGGCGTGGCGTGGTGGGGCGACCGCCGCCCGATGTACCCCGACCGCCCGTGGCTGCGCCCGGTGGTCTACAGCCTTGCGCTGGCGGTGTACTGCTCGTCGTGGACGTTCTACGGCGCGGTTGGCAGCGCGGTGCGCAACGGCCTGGGCTACCTGCCGATCTACCTGGGACCGCTGCTGCTGCTGCTGTTCGGCTGGCGCATCATCGAGCGGCTGGCGCTGATCGCGCGAAGCGAGAACACCGTTTCCATCGCCGACTTCATCTCCTCGCGCTACGGCCGCTCGCGTCGGCTGGCCGCGCTGGTCACCGTCATCGCCCTGATCGGCGTGGTGCCCTACCTGGCCCTGCAGTACAAGGCCGTGGCGATGAGCCTGAGCGTGCTCAGCGGCGACGGCGGCGATAGCGCCCATGGCTTCTTCACCGACCCTGCGCTGTACGTGGCACTGCTGATGGCGCTGTTCGCCGCGCTGTTCGGCACACGCCAGGTGGACGCCACCGAGCACCACCACGGCATGATGCTGGCGATCTCGCTGGAATCGGTGGTCAAGCTGGTGGCGATGATCGCGGTGGGCGTGTTCGCCTACCTGTGGCTGGGCGACAACGCCTTCCGCGTCACCCACTCCGCACGCACGCTGTTCGAGAATGCGCCGCCGGTAGGCTTCATCGCACAGACGCTGCTGGGCTTCCTGGCCATCGTCTGCCTGCCGCGCCAGTTCCACGTGGCGGTGGTGGAATGCAGCGACGTGGGCGACATACGCAAGGCGCGCTGGCTGTTCGGCGGCTACCTGGCGCTGTTCTCGCTGATGGTGGTGCCCATCGCGGCGGCGGGTGCGTCGCTGTTCGGCGGCACCAGCGTGGCCGACGACAGCTACGTGCTGGCGCTGCCGCTGGCCGAGGGGCGCACCGCATTGGCGATCGTCGCCTACGTGGGCGGCTTTTCGGCGGCGACCGGCATGGTGATCGTCGCCAGCATCGCGCTGGCGACGATGGTCAGCAACGACCTGATCATGCCGGTGCTGCTGCGACGCGGCTGGGCCGAGCACCACGCCGAGGCCGACGTGGCCTCGCGTGTGCTGTGGATCCGCCGCGTGGCGATCCTGTTGCTCGCCCTCACCGCCTATTCCTACTACCGCAGCAGCAGCAACGACAGCACGCTGGCCTCGTACGGCCTGATGGCATTCGCGGCGGTGGCGCAGTTTGCGCCGGGCCTGATCGGTGGACTGTACTGGCGCGGTGCCAGCCGGCGCGGGGTGGAGGCCGGCATGGTGCTGGGCTTCGCGACGTGGATCTACACCCTGCTGCTGCCGACGATGACGCAGGCCGGCTGGTTCGGCATGGCGTGGCTGCACGACGGCCCCTTCGGCATCCACTGGCTGCGCCCGCAGCAGCTGTTCGGCCTGAGCGGCTGGGATACGCTGACCCACGGCACGTTCTGGTCGCTGCTGGTCAACACCGGCACGATGATGATCGTCTCCGCACGCTCGCGTCCTGGCGTGGACGAGCGGCTGCGCGCCGCGCCCTTCCTCGACCCGTATGCGCAGCGCCCTGCGCTGGTGGCCGGCGAATGGCCCGGCAGCGTGCGCGTGGGCGACCTGCGTACCCTGGCCGAACGCGTGGTCGGCGAACGGCATGCGCGCCGCGCCTTCGCCGAGCAGGCTCAGCTGCTGGAACGCGAGCTGCAGCCCAACGCGCCCGCGGACCGCGCCTGGGTGCAGTTCACCGAGCGCCTGCTGGCCGCCGCCATCGGTGCCGCCTCCGCCCGCATCGTGCTGACGAGCGTGCTGCGCGGCTCGGGCATGGAACTGGGCGAAGTGGTCGCCGTGCTGGACCAGGCGGGGCAGGAGCTGCGCTTCAACCGCGAGATCCTGTCCACCACGCTGGAGAACATCAGCGCCGGCGTCAGCGTGGTGGACCCGGACATGCGGCTGGTGGCCTGGAACCGGCGCTACCAGCAGATGTTCGGCTACCCGGACGGCATGCTGTACGTGGGACGCCCGGTCGCGGACCTGATCCGTTACAACGCCGAGCGCGGCGAACTGGGCGAAGGCGATGTGGACGCGCAGATCGACAAGCGCATCCGCTACATGCGCGCGGGCTCACCGCATATCTTCGAGCGCGTGCGCGCGGACGGGCAGGTGATCGAGATGCGCGGCCAGCCGCTGCCCGGCGGCGGCTACGTCACCAGCTACAACGACATCACCGACTTCAAGCGCGCCGAAGCCCTGCTGCTGGAGACCAACGAAACGCTGGAACAGCGCGTGGCAGAACGCAGTGAGGCCGCCGAGCATGCGCAACAGTCGCGTACACGCTTCCTGGCCGCGATCAGCCACGACGTGCTGCAGCCGCTGAACGCAGCGCGCCTGTTCGTCAGCGCACTGCGCGACAGCGAACAGGGCGACGATGCACAGGCACAGGAACGCAAGCACCTGAGCGAACGCGTCGATGCCTCGCTGCGCGCGGCCGAGGAACTGCTCGACGGCCTGCTGGATGTGTCGCGCCTGGACGCCGGCGGCCTGCACACCCAGATCAGCGACTTCGATGTCGGCGAACTGCTGCGCGAACTGGCCGCACAGTACGCGCCCGTCGCCGCGGGCCGTGGCCTGCAACTGCGCGTGCACGCACGCACGGTACCGGTACGCAGCGACCGCCGCCTGCTGCGCCGGGTACTGCAGAACTTCCTGGCCAACGCGCTGCGCTACACGCGTGAAGGCCGCATCGTGATCGGCATGCGGGTACGCGGCGACCACGTCGCGCTGCAGGTCTGGGACACCGGACCCGGCATCCCCGAAAACCACATGCGGCAGATCTACGACGAGTTCCACCGCTACCAGCAGCCGTTCGACTGGGGCGAGCGCGGCCTGGGCCTGGGGCTGTCGATCTGCCAGCGCATCTCCCGGTTGCTGCAGCACGAGCTGGATGCGCGCAGCACGGTGGATCACGGCAGCATGTTCTCCATCGTGGTCCCGCGCGGCAGCCAGCTGAGTGAACGCCGCGCGTCGACGCGACGCGGCACCCTGGCCAGCGACTCCCTGGCCGGCCTGCGCGTGCTGTGCGTGGACAACGACCGCGAGATCATCGACGGCATGCAGGCGCTGCTCGGCCGCTGGCAGGTGGATGTCATCACCGCCACCACCGTGGACGAGGCCTTGCAGAAAATCGCCGAAGGTCCGTCGGTGATGCTGGTGGACTACCACCTGCACGACCGCCTGGATGGCTTGGCCACGCTGGACGCGCTGCGCGCCGCCAGTCCCGGCCCCGTCGCCGGCGCCCTGCTCACCGCCGACGGCCGCGACGAACTGAAGCGCGAAGCCCGCGAGCGCGGCTACCGCCTGCTCACCAAACCCGTGAAGCCCGCCTCGCTACGCGCCTTCCTCGCCGCCCACCACATCCCCCTCCAACTCCCCGCCCTCGACTGAAGCCGGATACCACCCCGACATGAGGCTGATAAACCAATAACAGATCGCTTTACGCTGATAGAACCTTTCAAGAAATCCGGCCAGGCACTTAAGTGGCGATCCAGTTCATTGATTTACAAAGAAAACGATATTGACGCACCTCGGCGAACGGCTGAATACTCGGCGCTATCACCCCTTTTTGGGGTCTACTAGGTGTTAGGCATCTTGTGAAAGAGTTCACGCGCCCACCAACAAAGCGAGAACGAGCGCTCGCAATCGGTCTCAACACGCTTCTTGCCTGCCTGTTCGGCTCATTGGCAGCGCTTCTGCTATACCGCGGAGCTACTGTGGCGGCTGTAGTCTGTGCTCTCATCACCAGCATTTGGATTGGCTTGCTTTACCGCGCAGCATTCGGTCAGCCGCGAGCTCTTGGTACGCGCGGCAGCCACACTCTCTCCTGGGTGCTTCTTCTCGGCGGCCTGGCAGGTTTCGTGCTGGTGGCACTTGTTCCTGGGGCTGCCGTTCATAGGCTCATGGTGCTCGGTGGCTCCCTTACCTTCTTCTCGGCAGGGCTTGTTGGCGTCCGGTCTCGAGGGCAAGATGCCTAACAATTCATTCAAGCCGAACCCGCTTCGCGGGTCGGCTTAATTCAGGCGTTAGCCACTAGAACATGCATCTCGAACTTAACCACAACGACCCAACGTTGAAGGTGGTCTATGAGCTCTTCTACGAGCTCCGGGACGATCCAGAACACGTTCAGATCGTCCAGGCCCTTAGCCTGAACAACGACAAGCCATTCTTGGGGCTCAAGCCTGTGCATGGCTTGTTTGGCTCAAATGACTGGTGGGAGAGCATCAGATCAGGACGCATCAAAACCGCCCATGTGACCGGTACTATCCGGGACTTGGTATTCGCGGGGCAGGACTCCCGATGGGGTGATAGCGTCAACTCTTTCAACCTTCAACTAGACGACGGCACAGTCATGCTCGAGAGTATCTACGCTCACGAAAAGCACGACCGCAAGCTGTTCCGTGTTGGAGCCAAGGTCTCCTGCTGGTATGCACTACTAGAGCTAAAGTGCCAACCGGCCCCGGACGGCGGAGTCAACTACGCTGAGACTCTGCTAGAGATGGCGGTTTCCGCATAACCTCTAGTGGCTAACAATTCATTCAAGCCGAACCCGCTTCGCGGGTCGGCTTAATTCAGGCGTTAGGCCATATGACAAAGAGTTTCGCCTCTGCATTGAAAGCAAGCGCAGCGGTGTCGCTGTTCGCCACTCTCGTCCTTTCGTACATCATGGCGGGAACATCCGTCTACAACGTCACGCCTGAAGAGCTCGCAGCGCTCAAGTACTACGATGCGATCAAGCTAATCGAATCTCGGACTCAGACCACAACTGGCTTTTCAGCTCTCCTCTACACCGCTTTTAGCCCATCATTCGCCTTAACATTTCTTGGTATCTGGGCTGGCTTGACGGGTCTTTGCATGAGCGCATTTCTTGTCTTCTTTCGGATTGCTCGACCGCAAGCACCTGGCTGAACCAGTAATCGGCACTATGGCCTAACAATTCGTTCAAGCCGAGCCCGCTTCGCGGTCTCGGCGCCAAACCGGCTCTCCTCGGGCGGGCCGGCTTAACTCAGGCGTTAGACCGCATGGCAGAGTTCACTGACGATTGGCCTGACGATGCAGATGGCGGCGTCTTCCGCAATCTCGCTGCCAATGCATTCGACTTCTCCAAGCAGTATTCCGTCGACTACAACGTAGACTTCGATAGCTGGCCCCCTCAGGCAGCCGCCCTCGACCTTCTTCGGGCAATGTACGGCGAGCTTGGCCTGTATCCGCCTGACGAGCACGGCGACGGTTACGTCCAATTCCAAGTTCTAGGCAAGGTCTCATACGAGGGTGTGACGTCAGTCCAACGCCAGGCTAGCGCGGCAATGGGGCAATTCGGCGGCGTTTGCGAGTCCTGGGGAGTCCTGCACTAATGCGGTCTAACAATTCATTCAAGCCGAACCCGCTTCGCGGGTCGGCTTAATTCGGGCGTTAGATGCCACAGGACGGTACCGAGGCCCATGAACGAAAAGCAAAGGCAAATCTGTGGCCATCTTCGTGAGTTGCAATCTTCGGAGGCGGCAGATTGGTTGATGGAGCGCTACCCCATCAGTAACGTCCAATGGGGCGAGGCGCTGCTGTTCATTCCTCACAGGTCATGGGAAAAGCGGGATCAAATCCGGCTAGCCAAGTACTACTTCTCTAAGATTCCATTCGCGAGCGCCCTAGGGTATGAGGCCTTTGCGTCATTTATGTCTGTCACAAGCCTAATCAGTGTGATTCGCGACCTTGTACCGCCAAGCGCGGAGGACAGGCGGCTGATTGAATACCATCTGGCACCGGTGCTACGTCGCAAGGCTGAGTCCGACAGGGACATGACCGCGGTCCGTAGCTTTCTGGATGCACTTGCGTGATACGTGGGTGGCATCTAACAATTCATTCAAGCCGAACCCGCTTCGCGGGTCGGCTTAACTCAGGTGTTAGCCATCATGTCAGACAGTCCTCCACAGCTAGTCGATGTAAGGCCCCTCACAGCAGAGGAGCTCGACCTCCTTAGCACCATCAGCATGGTTGGCTTCGGGGTCTGCGTGCTGGCCTTTGTCTGTGTAGTGGCAGCAGCTTCATTCGTCGCCGCTAAGACACGCTTACCTGGACGCTTTAGCGTTCTCGCCAGTACGTTTGTACTCCCAATCTGGTGGGTATTCGAGCAATACATGGGCGGCAGCTTAGAGATGACATTCGGCCCGGTTGCACTTCTGGCTACTCTTATCGTGTATGCAGTTTTCTCAGCACTTTTCTCCTTTGGATTCGTGCGCATGTGCATGCACTTTCTCAAGCAACCGCCAAGCATTATGGCTAACAATTCATTCAAGCCGAACCCGCTTCGCGGGTCGGCTTAATTCCGGTGTTAGGCGCCAGCCATGGCCAACCCGCGAGTCGTTGAAATACCCATCTGGATTATGCTGGCTCTTCCCACTGCCTGGATCGTTTCCCTTTTCTGCGCTATTGCCTTCCGCTCCCATCCCGCAATCGTTCAGGGTTCAGTGCTAACGAGCCTCTTTTGCACTGCTGCTGCATTTGTTGTCGTTCCGGCAGCAATTTATGCATTGATTGCCAACCCATCATTACGCACTTTGCAGCAAGGTCTTGGCGTGGCAATCTGCGCTTTACCCATCCTGGGAATGGTTGCAGCCTTCCTTTTTGGCGGCATTTAGTCGTGCAAGCCGGCGCCCACGCCTCCTCGTTGGCGCCTAACAATTCATTCAAGCCGAACCCGCTTCGCGGGTCGGCTTAATTCCGGTGTTAGGCAGCAGACCAAACAATGCCGTACTTCAAAGTCATGCTGTCCGGCCGGGGAATCGACTTGCTATTTGATGGCACGCCCGTCGTTGGCTTCTTTACCACCAGACTTGTTCGCGCCGATGACTTGATGACAGCGGAGCGACAGGCCAAGGATCTTGTTCTGTTCGACTGGCAGCCTGGTGGCAGCTATGCGGCTATCAATCGCGGCTCCATACCATCTATGACAGTTGAGGATTCTTTCCCGGTCGGCTTTGTCACCGGCACATTCGCGCGCAAGCCCTCTGGCTATACCTTCTATAGTCATGAGGACTAGACTGCTGCCTAACAATTCATTCAAGCCGAACCCGCTTCGCGGGTCGGCTTAATTCAGGTGTTATGCGTGGGCGGGTGTGTTGGTGTTGTCGGCTTCGGTAATGCTGCGACTTCCGCCGCACCTTTGGCTTCGGCGTTGGTCGGTCGCTGACCTATCCGTTTCACTCACGCGTCTTGGCTTCGCTTCAATAGGCTTCGGACGCATCGCGTTCGCGCCGCTCGGCAACGGATGGCTTCCTGGCTTACGGATTGGCGGCGCTCTCGGCTTCGGTCTTTGCTGGCCTCAACCTGCTCCGTTCTTGCGGAGGCTTCTTCCGGGCCCCCTGCTCCCCCCGACCCGTTGCGGGTCGCCGGCTTCGGGTTTACCTTGGCGCGCATAACAGTTCGTCCAAGCCGAACCCGCTTCGCGGGTCGGCTTAATTCTGGTGTTAGGCCTTATGCAGATCAAGACCGCACATCCGCGTCTCTACTTTGACGGCAACTCCCAGCTCGCAGAGCGCTCTTTTGCTCTGGTGCAAGGCACGCTTGATGACCTTCGAGCTTTGGGTCAAACACCTGAGTCTGCCTTAGGCTCGCATTTCACCTTCGTCCAAGAGGAACTAGGCCCATCGGGTCAATGGGATGCGCTGCTATTCAATGGCACAATCGCTCACAGTTCTGCTCTCGGACACTTCGCGTTGGCAGATACGGGGGGCGTGCATTGGCTGTCGGAGATTGCCAGCCATGAGGCCTAACAAATCATTCAAGCCGAACCCGCTTAGCGGGTCGGCTTAATTCTGGTGTTAGGCCCCATGACCAAACTCAGCCACGAGATTGCAAAAGAGCGCACAGCATCGGGTTCCGAGTTCATCGGAGTGGACTTTGCTCCTGACGACCCTACGCGGCCATTCTGGGTTTGGTCCGGTGTTGGTTACCACACGCACGCTGCGCGCATATCTGCTGGTGAGCTTCTAGGCGATTGGCCCGAGCACTATGGCTTAGTTAGGACATGGCTTGAGCCAATTCTCAGCCGCTTGGCCAGCGGTGCTCCACTCGATCCCGCAGACGTACTGTTGGCATACTCTGCTTATCATGGCAAAGAGGCTCCGGTTGCACGTGCCGGGGCCTAACAATTCATTCAAGCCGAACCCGCTTCGCGGGTCGGCTTAATTCAGGTGTTAGGCCCCGGAACGGACTTCATGGACACCCGGACAGACTTCGAAGCATTTGAACTATGGCTCGGCGTTAAACTAGCCCCCGAGTTAGTTGCGTTCATCGCGCAGCACGGCGGCGGCTACGTGAACGACTCCAGTGTGCTGTATGCGCCGAGCCAGCTCACGGACCGAAACGAGTGCTACGAGACGAAGCAGTACTGTCCGGGTTGGATCACTATAGGGGTCGATGGCGGTCCTCGGCAGTTCGTAGTGGCGCCAACCTTGCGTCCGGCCGGCGTTTTTGCCGTCGACGGCGGGGATATGACAGAGGCCTGCTTTGAGCTGGTGGCGCCGAGCCTCAGCGAATGGAAAGCTCTCGGGTTTCCAGACGAGCCGGGGCCTAACAATTCGTCCAAGCCGAAGCCGCTTCGCGGCTCGGCTTAACTCAGGTGTTAGCCCCCAATGGAAAGTCCAGCGCTAGATGTTATGCAGTCCTTGCGGTCGGCCGGTGCACTTTGCTCCGGCGGCCAATACGAGCAGGCTCTCGCTGAGGTGAACGACCTTTGGAATGGCTTGCCAAGCAACAAAGTCGAGGTGCCAAATGCGTACATGGTCCTTGAGTACGCGGTGGCAATTTTGTTGCAGCTTGCGCGTTTGGATGAGGCACGTTCTTGGGCAGAGCGAGGCCTCGCCTTTCACGAGAAACGTCACGACTTAGGTGAGGCAGAGTTTCTTCTTGCAAAGGTTTCATACGAGCAGGGCAATCTTGAGGAAGCTCGCCAACTGCTTAGCACAGCTTTAGAAAAGTCAGGTGGCCGCATACTGCACGGCGAGGACTCAAAGTACCGCGCCCTCATTCGCCAGTCGGTTGGGGGCTAACAATTCATTCAAGCCGAACCCGCTTCGCGGGTCGGCTTAATTCTGGTGTTAGGGCTCATATGAAGCGTCCGCTAACCCCGCAGGAAAAGAAGGCTCTTAGCCTTGAGAATGATCGGCGCAACGTCGTCGCCGAAAGTCAGTGGGGCGGCCGAGACGCAATTGCCAAACGCAAGCAGTGGGTCAATCAATCTCACCGCAAGGCCGTGCACCAAGAGCTTTCTGCTTTGTCAGGTGGTCTGCCGGCTGACCCTGAGGCTGTAGAGTCTGCTGTAGCTGCTACAAAGCGCCACAATTGGCGCAAGCAGCCGGACGTGCCACTCAAAGAGGCTCTTCTGCTACGTCGCTCGATCAAGCCCGAGGGATCTGACAATGAGCCCTAACAATTCATTCAAGCCGAACCCGCTTCGCGGGTCGGCTTAATTCCGGTGTTAGCACCTGTATCGGGGTACGCATGCTCTTGAAGCACATAGTTGTCCTGGGTCTCGCGCTCGCTGCTACATCACCTGTCGCAGCTTCCGCTCAATCACTTTCGCCAGTCGATGCGGCCAAGCTGTTCGGTGAGAGCTTGCGTAATGCTTCAGCTGTCGAGTTCTTTTTCCTTTCAAGGACTGAAGAGTGGAGCTACAGCCCATCAGAGGTGGTAAAGAACTCCACAGTTCGTGCGTACCGGGCTTGCGGCGGCAATTGCGAGAACTTTATGGCACCCGTACTTTCGCACTTGCGGAGCGCCAAGCCTTCAAGGTGTTTTCCTGGCCAGCAAGATGCAGTCATTTTTGGCCGAGGCGCTTGGGCGCTTCTGTACAGTAATCAGGGGCATCAGATCCAGATTGGCTCTCATTGCTACTGGAGCGAAACGGGCATTAGAGAAGTGGTCGCAGGTGACAGCATGTTGTTTGGCGGTTAGTGCCCCAGCAGGTGCTAACAATTCATTCAAGCCGAACCCGCTTCGCGGGTCGGCTTAACTCAGGTGTTAGGCCCAAGATCATTCCATCGTGAAGTACAAGCTAATCAAAGCTATGGCGCACAACTGGACCCACTCCTTCATGAGTGGCATGAACTATGTTAATGGCGCCTTTGTGTTTGATGACATGTATCAACTCGCCCGCGAGCGGAAGGGCCAGAAGGTCACAATCACATAACTTCCAGAGCATCACGACGAGCTGTTTTCCCTTACGCCGCGGGTGCGGGAGTCGCTCAAGCACTATCGCAAGGCTCTGCCAGAGCACATGAGCCGGCATAAGATTGAGGCTGGCGCCATTTCTGAGATGCGCACCGAGGTGTATGTGGCGGAGAATCACCGGATGTACGTACGGTCCTACGTCCTGGACAATCGTGGCAAAGAGCACGTTCAGTTCGTTTGGGCCTAACAATTCATTCAAGCCGAACCCGCTTCGCGGGTCGGCTTAATTCAGGTGTTAGACCGCTCGTTAGCATCCGGCGCCAGGAGCCGCAGATGAAGTACAAGGAATCGCTAATTCCGAAGACCCAAAAAGACCTTCACGACTATATCTGCAATGTCATGCTATCTGCCCCCACTCGTCGATTCTTGGACTTCGAAGATTTTGATGGTGCCTTTTTTGTACTGGAGCGCGGAATTGACAACCTTTTAGGTCGCTTCGGTGATATGAAGTCCAAACAACTATTGGACATGCTTCAACAGGCCAAGACTCACTATGAGTCTGGCGACAACAAATTGGGAGGCGCGCTTATGGAGGATACAAGGAAGGTCGTCATGGGGCGTCAGCCTTGGGCATACCCCAAGGAACTCTATCGCTGGGCGGTCTAACAATTCATTCAAGCCGAAGCCGCTTCGCGGCTCGGCTTAATTCAGGTGTTATGCGTGGGTAGGCGTGTTGGTGTTGTCGGCTTCGGTGAAGCACTGACTTCGGTTGTATGGCGGGCTTCGGTGTTGGTCGTACGTTGACTCATTCGGACCACTTTAGTTTCCGCACTTCGCTTCACTCGGTTTCGGACTCATCGCGTTCGCGCCGCTCGGCAAAGGATGGCTTCATGACTTTCGGATTGGCGGCGCTCTCGGCTTCGGTTCTTGCTGGCCTCGACCCGTGCCATGCTGACGGATGCCTTGTCCGTGCTCCCTGGTCTCCTGGACCCGTTGCGGGCCGCTGGCGTCGGGTTTACCTTGGCGCGCATAACAGTTCGTTCAAGCCGAACCCGCTTCGCGGGTCGGCTTAACTCAGGTGTTAGGCGGCTATGGCCATGGATACACAAGACACTGGGGATCGATGGGCACGACGCGGTGTGTATTTCCTTGTCATGGGTCTAGGCGCCTTTTTTGCCTACTTCAACGAAATGCATGGTTGGGTCCAAGCTCCGGAGTACCCTCGCCTCGGCGACTTCTTATTTGACCGGATCGACCCATACATACAGCCTCACCTCCCAAGTACTGTTCTCGCACTGGGCGGGCTGTTTCTTCTGGCATCAGGCTACAGTTTCTATCGCTTCATTAAGGCCGACTCTGCAGGCGGATCAGCCGCCTAACAATTCGTTCAAGCCGAGCCCGCTTCGCGGCCTCGTTTTTGCGGTAACGTGTACCACAACGCTCAGCCGCTACGCAGGCCGGCTTAACTCAGGCGTTAGGGCTCATGAAAAGCCTATTCTTCGCCGCCCTGCTAACAACCAGCCCCGTGGCAGCTGATGGATACGAGCCTGCGGTGTGGTCGTCTAATCCTCGCATACTCGCTTGCACCCTGGGTACCTTTCGAGCCTCTCAATCATTAGTGCTCTCTTTGGGTTCTGGACACGGGCGTGAGCTGGCCATCCGGCGTGTTTCCGACAACTCGTGGTACTTCCTCGTAGCGGGCTCACCTCCGGAAGGAGAGCCGCAACTGATGACCACAGGAGAGTTCGCCTCGGCCTCTCGTATTGAGGTGCCAGCATCGTTCCAGGGCCGCGCCTCAGTCAACGGACCGCTAGAGCGGATTTTCAGTCGTGTGGGAACCTACGAGGCATATCTGTCTGATAACCTCGAATCCGAGGATGGTGGCTACATGTGCAGCTTCAAGTACATCGGCATGAGCCCTAACAATTCATTCAAGCCGAACCCGCTTCGCGGGTCGGCTTAACTCAGGCGTTAGGGCTCAGGCGATGATCCACAAGGCGTTCGTGCTTTCCTTGGTGGCGTATCCGCTATTGGTGCTTTTCTACTTCTTCCTCTACAGCCAGTTTTACTCGGCGCTCCGAGAGCAAAGACCCGCGTGGCTCTCTTACAAGGGCGAGCCGAGCGTCTTCTATATGGGCATGCCGCGCAGATTCGACCCAAATGTGAGCCTCCGCGTCATTGCCGTAGCTCTCAGCCCTCGCGCAAGACAACTGGACTCATCCGCCTACGGGTACGCTCGCGCTATCCGCATAGTTCTGTCAATCTCCATTGCAACGTTTGGGTTCATTCTTTGGTACGTCACGGTCAGGGGCTGAGCCCTAACAATTCATTCAAGCCGAACCCGCTTCGCGGTTCGGCTTAATTCTGGCGTTAGGCGCTATGACACGACTGCATCGGTTATGCCTTGCGACTATCCTGGCACTCATGCTTGGCTGCACGCCGCACGTCTCTCGTGAACAGTCAGGTGACTTGGCTGCGATGAGTTCCGTTCTCCTTGAACATCCCGCAGGAGACATTCCTCAATCAAGCTGGCCGGAAGCTGTAGCCAACCTCAAACCAAAGCGCGTCTACCGCACTGATGAGGGTGTATACATCTGCACATACGAGCTCTTCATTGAGGAGCGTGGCGTTTTCATACTCGACCCAGCATCATCCTTCATGCCAGGTCGCAACGGAGATCCCAGCTATGATGTCGTCGCCCCAGGCGTCTTCACCTATCGCAGCGCTGGCTAGGGCCGCGCCTAACAATTCATTCAAGCCGAACCCGCTTCGCGGGTCGGCTTAATTCCGGTGTTAGGTGCTATGGGAAAGTCTGCTATCCGCCCCAAATTCGAAATCATGCATCTCTCAACCGTCAGTGAGGGGCGCCAGCTCGAACTTAATTCCGTCTTTGGCAATATGTCGCACGCACTCGCGGCGATCATCGCGGATGATGCAGACGAGTCGCTTTGGTTCGAGGTGTACGTCGGTGATCAAGCCGTCCAACTGCCATTAGAGATCGTCCGTGAAGCACTCGCACTCGCTCACGAGCACGTGCACTCCGAGGCATGGTACGAACAGCAAGGCGCCTATGACCCTGGCCTAAGTGCCGCGGCACGAGCGCTTGCCAAGCGAGAGCCCGGGCATGGCACCTAACAATTCATTCAAGCCGAACCCGCTTCGCGGCGCGGCTTATTTCAGGCGTTAGACCCCGCATCAGGGTTCACGATGACCACGCAGTCCTCGACAGCATCAGATAGTCGGCCATTCGTAGTAGTCGCAACGATGTCGTTGCTTCTTTTTGTTCCTTCTTACATCGGCCTTTGTCTAGTCGTGCTGCGCAAGCCCGACTGGCTACCTACCGGTTCAATCTTGAGCGCCTCGCTTATTGGTCCGCCTTATTGGCTCGTTTGGGGGCCCGGGGCACACACCATGTTCTGGGGCTCCACTCTCGCGATTGCGGTCGTCGCAGCTATTGGTGCGTGTTCGCGCGTGCTTGTGCTGCCTTGTGCCGGGATTTGCTTTCTCGTGTGGCTCAGCTCAGGATTTCTAGCAGTGGCCATGTCTGTGTAGATGGGCGGGGCCCAACAGATCACTCAAGCCGAACCGGTAGTTCCTACGGTTTGGTGGAACACCCTGATTCACCTTGCGGTTCAATCCGCTTCCGGCGCCATGCACGAACGCGGCTCGCGAACGCTCTACCCACTTGGACGTGGCTATTCCTCTACTACGTGGGATTGGGTAATGAGGTGCTATAGGCCATGCCTGACAGCCCATTCAACCCAAGCAGGCTCCGTCGGCCGGCTTGATCCAAGCGCAAGGCCCGTCCATTCCGGAGATCCACGATGGAGATTTCAGCGATCGTCAAGAACGCCGGTGGCGAACACCTGGTTGCGGTGCGCACCGGGAACGACGAGCGGCCGCTGTCCATTCCCGCCAAACACGCCGGCCAAGGCTCCGGTGTCAATGGCGGCGAGTTCCTGATGCTCGCCCTGGCCACGTGCTACTGCAACGATCTTTATCGCGAGGCCGCTCGTCACGGCATCACCCTGGACGCGGTGGAGGTGGAAGCTACTGCGCATTTCCCTGGCATCGGCCTTGCCGCTTCCGATATCCGCTATCGCGCCAGGGTGGCCTCGCCCGCCGACCCCGCCACGATAGCCGCATTGCTTCAGCACACGGATGCAGTTGCGGAAGTGCACAATACCGTCAGGTCGGGCCAGCCCGTGGTCTTGGTCACCGAGTCATCGATCGAGCCCTGACGGCTCGCCCAAGCCGAACCCGCTTCGGCCTGTTTGGGACCGCCTCGCGCCGGGCCATGCTTTTCCACGACGCGGTCCGATTCGTGCCACCCGCGCAAGATCTGCTTTATTGGAGAAAGGCATGCTCGAACTGCCCACCCGAGACCCGTGCGACCTGTGCATGATCGCCGCCGAGGAACGATGGAAGATCATTGACGAGAGCGAGCACGCGCTGACGGTGATCAATCCCTGGCAGTTCGAAGTGGGGCAGTGCTGCGTGATCACGCGCCGCCACGTCGCGACGCTGCTGGATCTTTCCGATGCCGAGTGCGCGGCCGTCATGGCCGCCGCGAAGCGGATCGCGGAGGCGCAGGTCCGCGCCTACCGGCCGCTCGGGATCCTGACGTTCCAGAACAACGGTGTGTACAGCGGGCAGGAAACGCCGCATTTCCATTTCCACGTGGTGCCACGCCAACCGGGCAGTGATTGGGGAATAGGGCCGCCGCAGCTGGCGACCTTCGACGGTGCCGGGCGCATGCAGGGCAACGTGCATGATCCAGGCGACGATACCGCACGTCGGGCGCGCGTTCGGGCTTCCCGCGAGCAGCTTGCCGCCGCGCTAGCCCTGCTGCGGTCGCAGCTTCCGGCATAGTCCCCTCGCGCGCACGCAGGCACGCGGCGCGACTCACGAACGGGCCGGTTCGGCGCCTCATCGATTACGCCAACGCGCGCCCTTGCCTCCACGCCATGCCGTGGCGCGCGGCTTCGCCCTACTCAGCCTCTTCCGGAGGAAGGACGATGCCATCCGGGTCCACCGCCAGCCGGCCCGCGGCCAGTACCGCCTGGGTGCGGTTGGTGACGTGCAGCTTGCGCAGGATGGCGGTGACGTGGGCCTTGATGGTGGCTTCGGACACGCCCAGGTCGTAGGCGATCTGCTTGTTGAGGCGGCCGGCACCCAGCATCTGCAGCACCTTGAACTGCTGCGGGGTGAGATCGCGCAGGCGCTGCGCGGTTTCCTGTTCGTCGCGGCTGGTGGCCGGCGCATTGTGCGCTTCATCGGGCACCCAGCGTTCGCCATCGAGCACGGCGCCGATGGCCTGGCCGATGGTGTCCGAATCGGCCGACTTGGGAATGAAGCCCAGCGCACCGTGGTCCAGCGCGCGCCGCATCACCGCCGGTTCCTCGCGCGCCGACACGATGACCACCGGCAGCTGCGGGTGCAGTGCGCGCAGGTGCACCAGCGCGTTGAAGCCGTGCGCACCGGGCATGTTGAGGTCCATCAGCAGCAGGTCGGCGTCGGGATGGGCATCGACCAGGGTATACAGCGCGTCGACGCTGTCGGCCTCATGCAGCTTCACCCCAGGCATCACGCGCTGCACGGCGCCGCGCAGGGCTTCGCGGAACAGCGGGTGGTCGTCGGCGATCAGCAGGGTAGGCATGGGAGCGAGGAGTGAGTGGGGAGGAGTGAGGAGTGAGAGGTGCGGCTTCAGGATAGTCGAACGAAAGTGCTTCTGCTTTTACTCACTTCTCGCTCCTCTTATCTCACTCCTGCTTCACTGCACTTTGCGTTCTGCGACCAGCGACTCGACCACCGACGGATCGGCCAGCGTGGAGGTATCGCCCAGCTGCTCCGGCGCGTTTTCGGCGATCTTGCGCAGGATGCGGCGCATGATCTTGCCCGAGCGCGTCTTCGGCAGGCCGGGCGCCCACTGCAGGTGGTCGGGCGTGGCGATGGGACCGATCTCCTTGCGCACCCAGGCCACCAGTTCCTTCAGCAGCTCGTCGCTCTGCGCCTCGCCCGCCTTCAGGGTGACGTAGGCGTAGATGCCCTGGCCCTTGATGTCGTGCGGGAAGCCGACCACGGCCGCTTCGGCCACCTTCGGATGCGCCACCAGCGCACTCTCCACTTCGGCCGTGCCGATGCGGTGACCCGACACGTTGATGACGTCATCCACGCGGCCGGTGATCCAGTAGTAGCCATCGGCGTCGCGGCGGCAGCCATCGCCGGTGAAGTACGTGCCCGGGTAGGTGCGGAAGTACGTGTCGATGAAGCGCTGGTGGTCGCCGTAGACGGTGCGCATCTGGCCCGGCCAGGAATCCAGCAGCACCAGGTTGCCTTCGGTGGCGCCTTCCAGCTGCTCGCCGTTGGCGTCCACCAGCGCGGGACGCACGCCGAAGAACGGCAGCGTGGCCGATCCGGGCTTCAGGTCGATGGCGCCGGCCAGCGGGGTGATGAGGATGCCGCCGGTTTCGGTCTGCCACCACGTGTCGACGATGGGGCAGCGCGCGTCACCGACCACGTCGTAATACCAGCGCCAGGCCTCGGGGTTGATCGGCTCGCCCACGCTGCCCAGCAGGCGCAGCGAGGCGCGCGAGGTCTTCTTCACCGGCGCTTCTCCCTCACGCATCAGCGCGCGGATGGCGGTGGGCGCGGTGTAGAAGATGGTGACCTGGTGCTTGTCGATGACTTCCCAGAAGCGCGACACGCTGGGGTAGTTGGGCACGCCTTCGAACATCACCGAGGTGGCGCCGTTGGCCAGCGGCCCGTAGACGATGTAGCTGTGGCCGGTGACCCAGCCCACGTCGGCCGTGCACCAGTAGATGTCGTCCTCGCGCAGGTCGAACACCGCCTCGTGCGTGTACGCTGCATACAGCAGGTAGCCGCCGGTGGTGTGCAGCACGCCCTTGGGCTTGCCGGTGGAACCGGAGGTGTAGAGGATGAAGAGCGGGTCCTCGGCGTTCATGCGCTCGGGCTCGCACTCGGCCGGCTGGGCATCGACGACCGCATCGAACCAGCGGTCGCGCGGCATCTGCATGTCCACTGCACCGCCGGTGTGGCGTACCACCAGGACGGTCTCGACGGAGTTGGTGCCCGGCAGCTTCAGTGCGGCATCCACGTTCGCCTTCAGGGGCACCTTCCTGCCGCCACGCAGGCCTTCATCCGCAGTGATGATCAGCTTGCTGCCGCAGTCGGCCACGCGGTCGGCGATGGAGTTGGGCGCGAAGCCGCCGAACACCACCGAATGGATCGCGCCGATGCGCGCGCAGGCCAGCATCGCCACGGCGGCATCCGGGATCATCGGCAGGTAGATCGTCACGCGGTCGCCCTTCTGCACGCCCAGCGCGCGCAGCGCGTTGGCCAGCCTGCACGTACGTTCGTACAGTTCGCGGTAGGTCACGCCGTAGGACGGCGAGTCCGGGCCATCGGGTTCGAACAGCAGCGCGACCTTGTCGCCGCGCTCGGCCAGCTGGCGGTCCAGGCAGTTCACGCTGGCGTTGAGTTCGCCATCGGCGAACCAGCGGATGTGGAAATCGTCCAGGGCGTAGCTGACGTCCTTGACCTGGGTGGGCTTCCTGAACCACTGCAGGCGTTCGGCCGCCTGGCCCCAGAAGGCGTCGGGATCGTTGATGGACGCCTGGTAGTCGCGGAGGTACTGCTCGCGCGTGATGCGGGCCTTGGCCGCGAATTCCGGCTTGACCGGATACAGATCAGTCATGAGGTCCTCCCGGGACGTTCCTGTGATGCGCCGATTCTGAGGCATGGATGAGGGCCGGGCGAAGCACGGCATGACATGCAGCACAGCGCCGGCGCCACGAGTTTGACGCATACGGTCGTGCGGCATCGCAGCATCCGGCTTAGACAATGGTCGTAAAGCCCAAGGGTGCTGCCTGCGACCGGGCGTCGCACCCCTTGTGCAGCAAGGGTTTCTCCGACGGCGCGCCGCGTTACGACTAATGGCGAATAGGCGCCGTCGGCGCACAGGCGCAAGTCTCCGTCAGCCGCGCAACGCGGCCATCAACCTTTCGGGAGGGGTTATGACCCAACGTTCCGCACTCATGGCGCGACGGCCACTGGCCGCTGCGCTCTTCGTCGCCCTGATCGCGCCGGGAATGGCGTTCGCGCAGACCGCCAAGGAGAAGGCCCTGGAGGCCCGCGTGGCCGAACTGGAGCGGCAGGTGCAGCTGCTGCTTTCGTCGCAGCAGCAACAGCAGACCCAGATCACTACCACCCAGGAGCAGGTCACGCAGGTGCAGGCCGCTCAGGCCGCCAAGCCGGCCGTGCCGGCGGGCAAGCAGCCGATCCAGGGCACCACCATCATGACCGCCGCCAACCCGGGCACGACGTTCTCGTACGGCGGCTTCATCAAGATGGACGCGATGGCGACCGACACCAGCGATGGCCGTATCGCCGACGGTTCTTCCGGCCGCCTGTTCTATGTGCCCAGCACCATTCCGGTGGCCGGCGCGGGCGCCGATGGCGGCGACCCGTATGCCGACTTCCATGCGCAGTTCTCGCGCTTCTGGCTGAGCGCGGACCACGTGACCGACAGCGGCGACAAGTTCAAGGGCTTCGTGGAGATGGATTTCTTCGGCGGCGGCAGCAATGCGCTGGCCGGCAACGAGACCGCCACCAACACCTACGCCGTCACCCTGCGTCATGCCTATGTCAGCTGGAACAACTGGCTGGCCGGCCAGACCTGGTCCAACTTCATGGACGTGGCCGCGCTGCCGGATGCGGTGGACTTCGTCGGCCCGACCGACGGCACGATCTTCGTGCGCCAGGCCCAGCTGCGCTACACCCAGGGCCCGTGGTCGTTCTCGGTGGAGAATCCGCAGACCACCGTCACGCCGTACCGCACCGGCACCCGCTTCAACAGCGGCGACAACGCCCTGCCGGACGTCACCGCGCGCTGGCTCACCAAGGGCGACTGGGGCCACTTCACCGTGGCCGGCATGGTGCGCCAGTTCAAGCTGCTGGACGAAACCGACACCGGCGCTTCCGTCAGCGTGTCGGGCAAGTTCAACCTGGGCAAGAGCGACGACATCCGTTATGCGGTGAACGCCGGCCAGGGTATCGGCCGCTACCTGGCCTTCGGCGTGGGCAGCGACGTGGTGACCGAAGCCGATGGCGACATCAGTGCGCTGGACGGCTACGGCGGCTTCGTGGCCTGGCGCCACGTGTTCAGCCCGAAGGTGCGCACCAACCTGATGTACTCGGCCTCGCACTTCGACAACGACGCCGCCATCACCGGCTTCGGCGTCACCGAGCGCACGCAGTCCATGCACGCCAACGTGATCTATTCGCCATTCCCGAAACTGGACCTGGGCGCCGAACTGATCTACGGCCAGCGTTCGCTCGAGGATGACCGCGAAGGCGACCTGAAGCGCCTGCACACCACCGTCAAGTACACATTCTGAGGGGAATCCGCATGAGCTCCACGACCGTGAAGCATTCCGCCGCAGGCGAGCTGACGAAGGGCCACAAGAAGGTCATCTTCGCCTCCAGCCTGGGCACCGTGTTCGAGTGGTACGACTTCTACCTGTATGGCTCGCTGGCGGCGATCATCGCCAAGCAGTTCTTCAGCGGCGTCAATCCGACCACCGGCATGATCTTCGCCCTGCTGGCGTTCGCGGCGGGCTTCTTCGTCCGTCCGTTCGGCGCGGCGTTCTTCGGCAGCCTGGGCGACCGCATCGGCCGCAAGTACACCTTCCTGGTCACCATCCTGATCATGGGCATCTCGACCTTCCTGGTCGGCGTGCTGCCCAACTACGAAACGATCGGCATGGCGGCGCCCGTCATCCTGATCCTGCTGCGCCTGGCGCAGGGCCTGGCGATGGGCGGCGAATACGGCGGTGCGGCCACCTACGTGGCGGAACACGCGCCGGACGGCAAGCGCGGCCTGTACACGGCCTTCATCCAGACCACCGCGACGCTGGGCCTGTTCCTGTCGCTGCTGGTGATCCTGGCGTGCCGCCTGTCGCTGGGTACCGAGGCGTTCGAAGCCTGGGGCTGGCGCATCCCGTTCCTGGGTTCGATCATCCTGCTGGGCGTGTCGGTGTGGATCCGCCTGCAGCTGAGCGAGTCGCCGCTGTTCCAGCAGATGAAGTCGGAAGGCAAGGGCTCCAAGACGCCGTTCCGCGACTCGGTGAAGGGCGGCAACCTGAAGCTGATGCTGCTGGTGCTGTTCGGCGCCACCGCCGGCCAGGCCGTGGTGTGGTACGGCGGCCAGTTCTACGCGCTGTTCTTCCTGCAGAGCATGCTGAAGGTGGACCCCACGGTGTCCTACCTGCTGGTCGCTGCTTCGCTGGCCCTGGCCACGCCGTTCTTCCTGTTCTTCGGCTGGCTGTCGGACCGCATCGGCCGCAAGAAGATCATCATGGCAGGCTGCCTGCTGGCGGCGGTCACCTACATGCCGATCTTCAAGGGCATCACCCACTCCGCCAATCCGGCCATCGAGGAAGCGCGCGCCACGTCGCCCGCCGTCGTGATCGCCGATCCGGCCACCTGCAGCTTCCAGTTCGATCCGGTGGGCATCCGCAAGTTCACCAGCTCGTGCGACGTGGCTACCGCCGCACTGACCCGCGCCGGCGTGCCGCACTCGATCCAGGCCGGTCCGATCGGCAGCGTCGCGCAGGTCCAGGTGGGCGGCGCCACGGTGACCTCGTACGAAGCCGCCGGCCTGTCCAAGGAAGATGCGAAGGCGCAGGGCGACACCTTCGGCGCGGCGCTGAAGGGTGCGCTGACCAGCGCCGGCTATCCGGAGAAGGCGGACACCGCACGCATCAACATCCCGATGACGCTGTTCCTGCTGTGGGTGCTGGTGATCTACGTGACCATGGTCTACGGCCCGATCGCCGCGTACCTGGTGGAACTGTTCCCCACCCGCATCCGCTACACCTCCATGTCGCTGCCGTACCACATCGGCAACGGCTGGTTCGGCGGCTTCCTGCCGGCGATCTCCTTCGCGCTGGTGGCGGGCACGGGCAACCTGTACTACGGCCTGTGGTATCCCATCGGCATCGCGGTGATGACGCTGGTCATCGGCACGCTGTTCCTGCGCGAGACCAAGGACGTGGACATCACGAAGTAGTTCTACGGTCCTCCCCCGCCGGCCCTACCCAGGGCCGGCATCCCGACGCCGGCCTTCGTGGCCGGCGTTTTTCTTTGGACGCGGCGTCGGAGGTCCCAGACCAGGGGCATGGTCCGGGTCGTGTGAGCGTCAGGGTGTCTCCGCCGCCAGAGTCCGTTGACGACGAAGCGCGTTTCGCAGGCGAACTTCGTACTCATCGCCTGCGGGCCGCGTGATGAGGTGACGGCCGACGTTCACCACGATGACGGGGTCGCCCACCGCGAGCCGCTCTCCACCGCATCCCAGCGGAACAACGAGGCGGCGCGGCATGATGCCTTTCAGCGTCGTGGACGCCGTGACGACCCAGACCGCTTGCCCGCGCACGGCCGTCGTGGGGAAGTCATGACGGGCGTCGACGCGTCCCACGCTGATGCCGGTGGCCACCGTCGCATCCTCTTCCGGGTTCGCCGGAATGGGAATGCATGCCTTCGCTTTCGCGCTGGTAACCAGCACCACGACGCCGACAATGCGAATCCATCGAGCCAGGGGTGGCTTCATGGTGATCTACCGCGGCGGCGCCGCCAGTTCCTTTTCACCCAGAAACCCGTCGCGGTCCACGTCCTGGCGGCGGAAGCGCTCGGCCAGCTGGGCCAGGTGCGCTTCGCGGGTGATCGGCTTGCCTCGCCCGCCCGGCAGCTCATCCGCCGACAGGGTGCCATCGCGGTTGCGATCCATGCCCTCGAAGGCGTAGCTCATCCAGGCCTGGTATTCGGCCAGGCTGACACGACCATCGCGGTCACTGTCCATCCGCGCCAGATAGTCGCCGGTGGCGGTGACCTGGGCCCGCACGGCGCACGGCAGGCAGGCGAGGGCGAGGACGAGCAGGCGGGCGTACATGGCCGCATTGTAGGGCGATGGCCTGCGCGGCGGAGGTGGCGCGGATTCGGTTACGCTGCACCGGCTCGCCCCCCGCCCCACTCCGATGAACCTGTCCCCCTCTCCTGCCGCGACGCCGCCGCTCGCGCCCCTGTTCGAACTGGACCGCGCCACCGTGGTGCGCGGCGCCACCCGCGTCCTGCACGACCTGTCGCTGCGCATCCCGCTGGGCCAGCACACCGCGATCCTCGGCCCCAACGGCTGCGGGAAGTCCACCTTCATCAAGTTGATCAGTCGCGAGCTGTACCCGCTCGCACGCGAAGGCGACGCGCCGGTGAAGGTGTTCGGCCTGCGCCGCTGGAACGTGAACGAGCTTCGCAACCGCCTGGGGCTGGTGACCAGCGACCTGACCCGCGACCTGCAGCAGATGCCTTACCTGCGGGTGGAAGATGCGGTGGTCACCGGCTTCTTCTCCAGCTTCGTCGTGCCGCCGCACCGGCAGGTCGACGCCGACATGCGCGCGAAAGCGCGGCGCGCGCTAGAGCAGGTGCGCGCAACGCCGTTGGCGGACCGCCAGGTGGCCGAACTGTCCACCGGCGAGATGCGGCGCGTGCTGATCGCGCGCGCACTGGTGCATGAACCCCAGGCCCTGCTGCTGGACGAACCCACCGCCGGCCTGGACCTGGTGGCGCGCCGGCATTTCCTGGGCCTGATGCGCAGCCTCGCGCAGCGCGGGATCACCCTGGTGCTGGTCACGCACCATATCGAGGAGATCATCCCGGAGATCGACCGGGTGCTGTTGCTGCGCGATGGCGCGGTCTGTGCGGACGGCGACCGCGCCGGCACGCTGACCGAAGCCCAGCTGAGCCACGTCTTCGGTGGCCCGGTGCAGGTGCGCCGGGACGGCGAGTACTACGGCGCGGTGCCCGGTCATGCCTGAGCTGCCCGAGGTCGAAACCACGCGCCGAGGACTGGCGCCTCATGTGGAAGGCAGGCGCATCCAGGCGGTGACGCTGCGCCGGCCCGACCTGCGCTGGCCGATCCCGCCGGAAGTGGCGCGCGACCTGCCCGGCCAGCGCATCCAGGCCGTGCGGCGCCGCGCGAAGTACCTGCTGATGGACACCGAGGCCGGCAGCGCGCTGCTGCACCTGGGCATGTCCGGCAGCCTGCGCGTGCTGCCGGCGACCACGCCGGTGACGGCGCACGACCACGTCGACATCGCCCTGGCCGGCGAGCGCGGCGGCGCGGGCCGCGTCCTGCGCTTCAACGACCCGCGCCGCTTCGGCTGCCTGCTGTGGCAGGCCCCGGGCCAGATCCACCCGCTGCTGCAGGGACTGGGGCCGGAGCCGTTGTCGGACGGCTTCGACGGCGACTACCTGTTCGCGATGAGCCGCGGACGCAAGGCGCCGGTGAAGACCTTCCTGATGGACCAGGCGGTGGTGGTGGGCGTGGGCAACATCTATGCCGCGGAGAGCCTGTTTCGTGCGGGCATCTCGCCGCTGCGGCGGGCCGCCGGCAAGGTGTCCCGCGAGCGCTATGCGGCGCTGGCCGATGCGGTGAAGGCGATCCTGGCCTACGCCATCACCCGCGGCGGCACCACGTTGCGGGATTTCCTCAGCCCGGACGGGGCGCCTGGCTACTTCGAACAGGAACTCTCGGCCTATGGCCGGGGTGGCGAATCCTGCCCGCGCTGCGGCCGGCCGATGAAGCAGGCCCTGGTCGGCCAGCGGACCACCGTGTGGTGCGGCTACTGCCAGCGTTGACCCGTCCGCCCGTGCCATGGGGCAGATGCCCGGCGACTGTGAAATAACGTTATATTCGCGCCCTTGGCTCCGCAGGGGAGAGGGATGGCCGACGCACCCGACATCACGCTGTGGCTGGACTCGGCCAGGGGCGGCGACCGCGCCGCGCTGGACCGCGTGCTGGCCACGCTGTACCAGGAACTGCACACCATGGCCCGCCGGCAGCTGTCCGGCCAGCACGGCTACACGCTGGACGCCACCGCGCTGGTGCACGAGTCCTACCTGAAGCTGCTCGGCTCCACCGGCACGGCCAAGTTCGAGGACCGTGCGCATTTCTTCGCCTACGCCGCGTCCTCCATGCGCAGCGTGGTGGTCGACTACGCGCGCAGCCGGCTGGCGCGCAAGCGCGGCGGCGACCTCAAGCGCGTGGCCGACATCCCGGAAGAAGTGGAAGGCAACCTGCGCCTGGACGAGGACATGCTGGCGCTGAACGATGCGCTGGAGAAGCTCGCCGCCGCCGACGAGCGCCTGGCCCAGGTGGTGGAGATGCGCTACTTCGCCGGCCTGTCGGAGCTGGAGATCGCCGAACTGCTGCAGCGCTCCGAGCGCAGCATCCGCCGCGACTGGCAGAAGGCGCGCATGTTCCTGCTGTCGGCCATGCAGGACAGCTGAGGCCGGCGCGCAGCGCACCGCGATGGACGCCGAACGCTGGCAACGCCTGTCGCCGCTGTTGGACGTCCTGCTTGAGCTCGATCCGGAGGCACGCGCGCAGCAGCTGGAGATCCTGCGCGCGGACGATCCGGAGACCGCTCGCGAACTGGAAAAACTGCTCGCGCTGGAAGAGGAAGGCGACGACTTCATCGACCAGCCCCTGGTCGACAAGCCCGGCCAGCTGAAGCCCGGCATCCGCATCGGTCCCTACCAGCTGGAATCCATGCTGGGCGAGGGCGGCATGGGCATGGTGTGGCTGGCCTCGCGGGCGGACGGCCTGTACCAGCGCCGCGTCGCGCTGAAGCTGCTTCGCCCCGGCCTGGCCGACCCCAACCTCCGCCTGCGCTTCACCCGCGAGCGCGAGATCCTGGCGCGGCTCGAACATCCCAACATCGCGCGCCTGCTGGACGCCGGCATCGGCAGCGAAGGCCAGCCGTACCTGGCGCTGGAATACGTCGAGGGCGTCTCGATCACCGACTACTGCCAGGCCAACAACATCGGCCTGGAAGAACGGCTGCGGTTGTTCCTGCAGATCTGCGAGGCGGTCAGCCACGCGCACGCCAACCTGATCGTGCATCGCGACCTGAAGCCGTCCAACATCCTGGTGACGCCCTCGGGCGAGGTGCGCCTGCTGGACTTCGGCATCGCCAAGCTGCTGGACGATCCGGAGCCGGTACCCGTGCATCCGCGCACCGAGGTGCGTGCCTTCACGCTGCACTACGCCGCACCGGAACAGGTGCGCGGCGAACTGGTCACCACCATGACCGACGTCTATTCGCTGGGCGTGGTGCTGTACGAACTGATCGCCGACACCAAGCCCTACCGCCTGCGCCGGCAGACCGATGCGGAGTGGGAACAGGCCATCCTCGCGGTCGAACCGCTCAAGCCCTCGGTCGCCACGCTGCGCACCACGGACGGCAGTCGCAGCCGCTGTCCGGATGCGCGACGCAACGCCCGCCGCCTGGCTGGCGACCTGGACAACATCGCCCTGAAGGCCCTGCGCAAGGCGCCAGAGCAGCGTTATCCCTCGGTGGAGGCGCTGTCGCGCGACCTGCAGCGCCATCTGGAGGGCCGGCCCGTGCTGGCGCGTCCGCAGAGCCTCGGCTACCGCCTGCAGAAGTACCTGTTGCGGCAGCGCTGGACGCTGGCCATCGGCGGAATGGCGACCACGCTGCTGGTGGCGGCGCTGGCGGCCAGCCTGTGGCAGGGCCGGCAGGCCATGCGCGAAGCCGCGCGTGCGCAGGCGATGCAGGACTTCGTGATCGGCCTGTTCGACAACGCCAGCGCTTCGCAACAGGGCAGCACCTTCGACGCTCGCGAACTGCTGGCCGCCGGCGAGCGTCGCGGTATGCGTGAGCTTGCCAGCCAGCCGCTGGCGCAGGCCGAGCTGCTGGGCGTGATCGCGCGCCTGCGGTTGGGCCTGGGGGACTACCGCGAATCACTCGCGTTGCTGGAAAAGCAGGCACGCGTGCTGGACGCCACGCCCGATGCACCGGACAGCCTGCGCCTGCAGGCCGCCACCCAGCACGGGCGCGTGCTGCGCCTGCTCGGCCGTTCGCGCGAGTGCGTGCAGGCGATGGCGCAGATGGAGGCGCGGTTGCCGGGCCTGTCCTCGCGCTTGCCGCTTCCGGTGGCGGAGTTCCAGTCGCAGAACGGCCGCTGCCGTGCCGATGCGGGCGAGAAGCAGGTGGCGCGACAGATGTTCGAGCGCTCGCTGGACACCCGTCGTTCGTTGAAGGACGAGGCCGGCGTGGCGGAAAACCTGCGCGACCTCGCCCAGCTGGACGTCGAGCTGGGCAATGCGGAGGCGGGCGTGCGCGGCTATCGCGCCGCCCTCGCCCACCTGCAGGCGCATGGCTATGCCAGGCATCCGCTGGTCATCGAGATCCAGCGCAGCCTGGCCCTGCTGTACCGCAATCGCGGCGAGACCGACGCGGCGCTGGCCTCGTTCCAGCGCGCACGCGAACTGTCCGAGGAGATCCATGGACCGCGCCACCCGCTCACCCAGGCCTTGCGGCGGCACATCGCGGCCGTGCATGTCGACCAGGGCCGGCTGCGCCAGGCGGACGAGGAACTGCGACTGCTGCATGCGATGACGCTGGAGACCCTGGGGCCGCGTCACCGCGACGCCGCCTCGAGCTGGAACTCGATGGGCATCATCGCGTGGGAACGCGGCGACGACGCCACCGCGGTGCGCGACGTCGCGCAGGCCATCGCCATCTGGCGCGAGAACGAGAGCCTGCAGATCCTGCCCGGCGGCCTGTTCAACTACGGCATGGTGCTGCACAGCGCCGGCCGCCACGACGAGGCACTGGCCGCCCTGGAGGAATCCCGCCGCATGCGGGTGGCCACGATCGGCGCCAGCCATGCGCTGATCGGGGAAACCGACCGCATGATCGGCGAGGTGCTGGCTGCCAAAGGCGACCTGGACGGCGCCACCGAGCGCTTCGACCGCGCGGTGCGGCTCACCCGGGTGGGCTTCGGACCGGAGCACCCGCGCACCTGGTTCGCCGAACTGTCGATGGCACGGCATCAGACGCGGCTGGGGCGCCCGCAGGAGGCACTCGCGGCCCTGGAGGCGCTCGCACGCCATGAAGGGGGCGGCAGCGAAGCCCCCAAGCTGCGCTGGCTGGCGCGCGGCTACCAGGCCGAAGCGCGGTGCCGGATGGGCGAACGCGAACGCGCGCAACGCGACCTCGACGCCCTGGCCGCCGAGCTGCGCAGCGCGCAGCCCGACGGCGGCGTCATCCCGCGCGAGATCGCCGCGCTGCGCGCGGCCTGCCGCTGAGGCGGCTCACTCCAGGGGCAGCCCGGGCTGCAGGGGATCGATGCGTCCCTCGCCGCGGGCGATCTTCTTGAACTCGGCGCGGCTGACCGACACATAGCGCTCGTTGCCGCCGATCTCCACCTGCGGCCCATCCTGCACCGCCAGGCCCTGCTCGTTGACCCGCACGGTCATGGTGGCCTTCTTGCCGGTGTGGCAGATGGTCTTGATCTCGCTCATCTCGTCGGCCCAGGCCAGCAGGTACTGGCTGCCTTCGAAGAGTTCACCGCGGAAGTCGGTACGCAGGCCATAGCAGAGCACCGGGATGCGCAAGGCATCCACCACCTCGCTGAGCTGCCAGACCTGCGCACGGGTCAGGAACTGCGCCTCGTCCACCAGCACGCAGTCGAGCTTGCCGTGCGCGGCGATGTCGTCGCGGATCCAGCGCTCCAGGTCGTCGTCCCGCTCGAAGGCGACCGCCTCCGAACGCAGGCCGATCCGTGACGCCACCACCCCGGCGCCGGCGCGGTCGTCCAGCCGCGGGGTGAGGATCGCCACCCGCATGCCGCGCTCGCGGTAGTTGTGCGCGGACTGCAGCAGCGTGGTGGTCTTCCCGGCATTCATCGCCGAGTAGTAGAAGTAGAGCTTGGCCATGTCGCCATTGTAAGGGGCCGCCCCCTCCGCTACTCGCCTTCGGGCGGCCCGGCCTGCTCGACCTCGCCCACCTTCACGCTGCCTTCCGGGGGCGCTCGCCATTGAGCATCCTGCCAGGCCTGGTATTGGGCCGGATCCCAGAAAGTGGACGAGAAGAAGCGGCTTCCATCGATCCGCGTGGGAACGCCATGATGGTCGTACACGGTTACTGTTCTTGGAGGCGCCACCGTCCTCGACGACCATTGGATGTCGCGCAGGTGCCGACGCAGATGCCGCTCAAACCGGCCACGGGCGACACCATCGCCATACTCGGCCAGGCGCGCCGGACCGTTCTGCGCCACGCGGGCCTTTTCGGCACTATCCAGCGCGCGCCAGTAGCGTTCACGCACCCCGACGAATACGGCATAGCCGCGCTCGGCCGCGATATCCGCCCAAGTATATGCAGACGCGCGATCCACGGCCGCGCCCTCGCCCTTCCAGTCCATCTCCGCCAGCATCGCTTGCGACGGCTTGTCGCCGTACCAGGCGGCCTTCAGGAATTGGGCGCGCGCCAGCGCGAAATCCCCCTCGGCATAGGCATCCCATCCCTGCTTGCGGTGCTTCATGTCCGGGTGTGCGTTAAGGAACACCGCACTGCTCAAGGTGGCCTGCTGCTTCCGCGAGATCGGCTTGGTCACCTCCTGTGCCGCCAACGCCTGCACGGCCGCCAGACAGGCCAAGACAAGGGCCCAAGACAACCCACCCCCATTGCGGTTCACGCCCATGCACGCCCTCTGTGGTACGCCGGCACCCGCGGATCCTAGGGCTTACCGGACGCCGCCTTGGACTCCACCGACTCCAGTTCGCCCACGCGCACGCGCCCTTTCAGCGGCGCCTTCCACAACGCATCCTGCAGTTGCCAGTACTTCTCGGGCTGCCAGTACTGCGGGGCATAGTATTCATCGCCGCGCAGTGTCATGCCCGTCCCCGCCAGCGGGCCGGTGTTGGGAATGATGGTCAGGTTGCCCACGAACCCCACCCGGCTTCCCGTGACGCGACGCATTTCACGCTTGAGGATCTTCTCCAGCCGCGGCTTGGCGACATCGTCCCCATACTCGGCCAGCACGGCCTGTCCGCGCTCCAGCGCATCACGACGCTGCGCTTCGTCAAGCGCCCGCCAGTACCCTTCCCGGCGCACGAGGAAGTCGTGATAGAGGCGCTCGGCAGCGACGTCCATCCATGCGTACGCAAGCGCGCGGTCCGTCGGCACCCCGATGCCGCCCCAGTACATCTCGGCGATGATCGCCTGTGCAGGCTTGTCGCCATAGTAGGCCGCGCGCTTCAGCTCGGTCAGCGCGGATGCGTAGTCCTTGCGCTCATAGGAGCGCACGCCCTCGGCACGCCAGCGCAGATCCGGATGGGCTGCCAGGAAGCCCTCCGTCAGTACTGCCGGATCGATCCTCGCCTCCTGGGCGACAGCGGGTGCCGAAAAAAGCGCCCAGGCAAGAACAAGCAGACAGCATCCGAGAATGCGCATACAGGTGACCTCCATGTGAGCCAGCCCGGCCATCCTATAGGGACTCGGGCGGGGTTGTCTGTAAACTGACGACCTACGCAGAAGTACGCCCCATGCACGGTCTCAACCCCCCCCAACGCGCCGCCGTCCTTCACAGCAAGGGCCCCCTGCTGGTGCTCGCGGGCGCCGGCAGCGGCAAGACGCGGGTGATCGTGGAGAAGATCGCGCACCTGATCGCGGGCAACCATTTTCCGGCGCGCCGGATCGCGGCGATCACCTTCACTAACAAGTCCGCCAAGGAAATGCGCGAACGCGTATCCAAGCGGATCAAGGGCGACGCTGCCGAAGGCTTGACGATCTGCACCTTCCACGCGCTCGGACTGAAGTTCCTGCAGATCGAACACGCCGCCGTGGGCCTGAAGCGCGGCTTCTCCATCTTCGACGCCGACGACGCCAGCGCTCAGGTCAAGGACCTGATGTACGGCGCCAAGCCCGACGAGGTGGAGATGGCGAAGAACCTCATCTCGCGTGCGAAGAATGCCGGCCTCTCGCCGGAGGAAGCGCTCGCCGCCGCACGCACCAACCGCGAGAAGGAGGCCGCGCTGCTCTACCAGCGCTACCAGGACCGGCTGACCACGTTCAACGCCGTCGACTTCGACGACCTGATCCGGCTGCCGGTGCAGGTGCTGGAAAACAACCCGGAGATCACCGCCGCCTGGCGCGAGCGCATCGGCTACCTGCTGGTCGACGAATGCCAGGACACCAACGACGCGCAGTACCGCCTGCTGAAGGCGATCGCCGGCGAGCGCGGCGACTTCACCTGCGTGGGCGACGACGACCAGAGCATCTACGCGTGGCGCGGCGCGAACCCCGACAACCTGATGCAGATGGCGAAGGATTATCCGGCCCTGCAGATCATCAAGCTGGAGCAGAACTACCGCTGCAGCAACCGCGTGCTGCGCGCCGCCAATGCGCTGATCGCCAACAACCCCCACGAACACCCTAAGAAACTGTGGAGCGACCAGGCCGACGGCGAGCGCATCCGCGTGTGGGAATGCCGCGACAGCGAACACGAGGCCGAGAAGGTCGCGGCCGAGATCTCCTTCGTGCACGCGTCCAAGAGCGCGGCCTGGAGCGATTTCTGCATCCTGTTCCGCGGCAACCACCAGTCGCGCGCACTGGAAAAGGCGCTGCAGCTGCTGCGCATTCCCTATCACCTGACCGGCGGCACCGCCTTCCTGGAACGCCAGGAAGTGAAGGACGCCCTGTCGTGGCTGCGGCTGCTGGTGAACCCCGACGACGACGCTGCTTTCCTGCGTGCCGTGCAGTCGCCCAAGCGCGAAGTCGGCGCGACATCGCTCGCGAAACTCGCCGAGATGGCGCAGCACGCGCACCTGCCGCTGTCGCGCGCCGCCGAATCGATGGGCGCAATGAAGGCGCTGCCGCCGCGCGCGGCCAACGGCCTGAGCGCGTTCGTCGACATCCTGCGCGACCTGCGCCGACATGCCGAGGAACTTCCGCCGGCCGACCTGGTGCGACGCCTCAGCGAACGGTCCGGCCTGCTGGCCGACCTGCGCGCGCAGTGCAAGGACGAGGCCTCGTTCCAGCGCCGCCGCGCCAACCTGGACGAACTGGCGGACTGGTTCGAGGGCGGCCCGCGCGGCAGCTCGGCCGGCGACCTGGCCGCGCAACTCGCGCTGCTGTCGCGCAACGACAAGGACGATGGCGGCAACCAGGTGCGCCTGATGAGCCTGCACGCCGCCAAGGGACTGGAGTTCCCGTACGTGTTCATCGTCGGCTGCGAGGACGGCACGCTGCCGCACGAGACCAGCGTTGAGGAAGGCAATCTGCAGGAAGAACGGCGCCTGATGTACGTAGGCATCACCCGCGCGAAGATCCAGCTGTGGCTCAGCCACAGTCGCGAGACCCGCCGCTTCGGCGAACGCCTGCGCCTGCAGCCCAGCCGCTTCATCGACGAACTGCCGGCCGACGAGCTGCAGCGCGACGGCGCGGACCCGGTGGCGGATGCCGAACGCAAGAAGGAACGCGCCAGCGCCGGCCTGGCCGCGATCCAGGCGATGTTCGACTGACGCGCAGCGACGACGGTTGCGCTACGCTGCGCGGCATCGCATACGTACGGAGCGGGGCATGACGCGCGACAGCAGGGCTTGGCGGTGGATCGGCTTCCTGATCGCCCTAGTCGGCGTGGGCTTTCCTTACTGGCAGCTGGCGACGGAGCAAGCCGGCCTGCCGCGCGCCCTGTACGGGCCCGGGCTGGTGGCGGTGGGCGTGATCGCCATGCTGCTGCGTGCGTTCGGCGCGGGCCGCTTCCTGACATTGTGGCTGCTGATCGCGGCGGCCGTGCCGGTCACGGTGCTGGTGCGGATCGCGATGAATGCAGCGCGCGGCGTCGCCGGCACCGGCCCGGCGGTGGCGGACGTGGTGGTCGGCTTCGGCCTGGGCCTGGGTGCGTCGCTGGTCGGCATGCTGGTGGGAAGCCTGTTCCTGCTGCGCAGCAGCCGGCGGCCGAAGTGATGCCGGAAGGAGGCACCGCGATGGAACCCCGCCTTTCCGGTATCCGCCAGATCGCCATCACCGTGAGCGACGTCGATGCGGCGCTGGCGTTCTACCGCGATGTGCTCGGCCTGGCGTTCCTGTTCCAGCCTGCGCCGACGCTCGCATTCCTGGGCGCCGACGGCATCCGCCTGATGCTGACCACGCCGCAGGGCGCCGGCACAGCGGGCGCAAACTCGATCCTCTACTTCCAGGTGCAGGACATCGTCCCCACCCAGGCGGCGCTGGTGGCGCGTGGTGCGACGGAGGAACGGCCACCGCAGTTGGCCGCGCGCATGCCGGACCACGAACTGTGGACCGGCTTCCTGCGCGATCCGGACGGCAACCTGGTCGGACTGATGGAAGAGAAGCGCTGACAGGAACGGGACGTGACCACTGATGCACGCATGACGCTGCTGGCGTCCTACAACCAATGGATGAACCGGCGCCTCTACGACGCGGCCGCGACCTTGCCGGATGAAGCGCTGGCCGAGGATCGGGGCGCGTTCTTCGGTTCGGTGATCGGCACGCTGAATCATCTGGTGGTGGCCGACACGATCTGGCTCAAGCGGTTCGCATCGGCCGCCGATGCCTCATCCGTGCTTGCCGCGCTGGACGACACGCCGATGCCGACCGCGCTGGACGCGGTGCCGTACCCGACGCTTCCCGCACTGCGTGCGCGGCGCGAATGGCTGGATGCGTTGATCCTGCGCTGGGTGGACACCCTCACGCCGGCGCAGGTGGCGTCCCGCCTGACGTACACCAACACGAAGGGGGCCACGTTCACGCGCAGCGTCGAGGGTCTGCTCACGCATCTGTTCAACCACCAGACCCATCACCGCGGACAGGTCACCACCCTGCTGTCGCAGGCGGGCGTGGACGTGGGCGTGACCGACCTGCTGGCGCTGCTGCCGGACGAAGCCTGACGCTCAGGCTTCGCGTGTCGCGAGCAGATCGGCCAACTGTTCGCGCAACGCCGCAACCTCGCCCTCCAGCGCGGCGACGCGCGCTTCGAGTTCCGCATGCGCGGGCTCGCCGGCCGAAGCGGAGGGCAGTCGTGCCGTGATCGCGGCCACGTCCATCGGACCACAGAGCAGATGCATGTAGCGGTCTTCCCGCTGCCCCGGCCCGCGCGGGATCTGCACGACGAGCGCCGTTTCGCGCTGGATCATGCGGTCGAGGTGATGGCGAACATCGTCCGCATCGTTGAACTTGAACAACCGCTCGCTGCGCGCGAGCAGTTCGTGCACCGTCTGCGCGCCACGCAGCAGCAGCAATCCCAGCAGCACGGCCTGCTGTTGCGGAATGCCGAAGAACGCCGCGGTACGGTGCTCGTAGCGCTCGGCGCGCGAAGAGAACACCTGCTTCGCCAGGCCCTTCTGCTCCAGCTGCCGCAGCGCATGGTTCACCGCACCGGGATCCAGCGCCATCACCGGCTCGCGCGCGGTCTTCTGGTTGGCGGCGGCCTGCGCGGCGTTCACCGTCAGCGGGTAGGTTTCCGGCGTGGTGGCTTCCTTCTCGATCAGGCAGCCCAGCAGGCGGGCCTCGGCGGCATTCAGGACGGGCGCGGTGTCTTCCATGGAGGCATCGGGAACAGGAACGGCGGGGCGGCAGGATAACCCGTGCATCGCGGCATCGAACGACGGGTGTCATACCGGTCGGCTAGAATTCCGGCACTTCGATGACCGGACCTCTCATGCGCGTTTCCCTGCTCGCCGCCGGCCTGGCGGCTTCGTTGCTGACCCTGTCCGCGTGCAAGCGCACCGAACCCGCGGCCATGCCGTCCGAGCCCGCGGCACCCGCTGCCGCCGTGACCCAGGCCAAGCCCACCGGCACGCACGACAACCTCAACGCGGTGGCCTGGGTGCAGACCTCGGTGGAATACCGCGCGATCACCACCCAGACCTTCCGTGCCGCCGCCGACCACCTGGATGCCGCGCTGAAGGAAAAGCACTGGGATGCGCTGGTCCCCGACGAGCGCGGCAACGCCGCCATCGGCCTGAAGCCTGCCGTGGTGATGGACGTGGACGAGACGGTACTGGACAACTCGCCGTACCAGGCCCGCCTGATCCGCGATGGCAAGGAGTACGACGAAATCAGCTGGGACCAGTGGGTGGCCGAGAAGAAGGCCAAGCCGCTGCCCGGCGTGGTGGATTTCGCCAAGGCCGCGGCCGAGAAGGGCGTGACCATCCTCTACATCTCCAACCGCGCCGTGCACCTGAAGGAAGCCACGCTGGCCAACCTGCGCGAAGCGGGCCTGCCGGTGGCCGACGACAGCGTGTTCCTCGGCCTGGGCACGGTGCTGGAAGGCTGCGAGCAGAACGGCAGCGAAAAGAACTGCCGCCGCCGTCTGGCCGGGCAGAAGTACCGCGTGCTGATGCAGTTCGGCGACCAGATCGGTGACTTCGTCCAGGTGGAAGCCAACACCCGCGAGGGCCGCCAGACGCTGTTCGACGAGTACGACGACTGGTTCGGCGAGCGCTGGTGGATGCTGCCCAACCCGACCTACGGCTCGTGGGAACCCGCCCTGTTCAACAACGCCTGGGACCAGCCGGCCGCTGCCCGCACGCAGGCCAAGCGCGACGCGCTGGACTACGCGCCGTGATGGCGCGCGGTCCCGTCGCGCTGACTCCGCGCGAGCGCCTGATCTTCGCGCTGGACGCCCCCTCCGGCGCAGACGCGCTGGCGTGGGTCGACCGGTTGGGCGATGCGGTGCAGTTCTACAAGATCGGCATGGAGCTGCTGGCCAGCGGCGACTACTTCAGCGTGCTGGACGAACTCGCCAGGCGCGACAAGCGGGTGTTCGTCGACCTGAAGTTCTTCGACATCCCGGCCACCGTCGCCGGGGTAATCCGCGGGCTGTCCCGCTGGCCGGTGACCTACGCCACCATACACGGCTGGCATGCCGGGATGATGGAAGCGGCCGCCGCAGCGCGCGAGGGCGACCTGCGACTGCTGGCGGTAACCGTACTGACCTCGATGGATGGCAACGATCTGCGGGCAATGGGCATCAACAGCGGCGAACCGGCGGACATCGTCGTTCAGCGCGCGCTGGCCGCGCAGGCGTCAGGCATCGACGGCGTGATCTGCTCGGGGCAGGAAGCCGGCATGATCCGCGCCGCCACCGGCCCGGGCTTTTCCATCGTCTGTCCCGGCATCCGCCCGGGGGGTCCGGTGGGCGACGACCAGAAGCGCACGGTGGGCGTGGCCGAGGCCTTCGCCCTGGGCGCCGATGCCATCGTGGTAGGCCGGCCGATCAGCAAGGCAACCGATCCGAAGGCCGCTGCCGAGGCCATCCAGGCAGAAATCGCGGTAGCGGCCAAATAGAATCAATAACTTATATAGAGTTATTTCAGGTGTTGCCTTAGCATTCGGGCGCAGGTAGTCTGTGCGCGTCCGGCCTTTGGGCCGGAGATGTGCCACAACACTTCGTCCTCCGGCTTCGGCCGGATTTCAGGGGACCCGCGGCGTCGCAAGACACCGGGTCCCCTTTTTTATGCCGGCGGGGAACGGGGGAACGATCTTTTCCCGGCGTCGTAGCGCCCAGGGACCCCGCCATGTTCCCTTCCCCGCTCCCCATTCCCGCCGCCGCTTCCCAACTGCGACGCGCATGCTTGCCGCTCCCCGCGCGGACCGCGAAGATGCGGGGCGACTGGGGAGTCACTGGATGAAGCCGAAGCCCTCTGCGTCCGTCGTGCGTGCGCTGGCCGCCCTCGTGCTGCCGCTCGCACTGCTGGGCGCCTGCAAGAAGCGCGTTCCCGAGGAACTCGCTGGCGCCGCCAGCGAGCCGGCAGCGGCCGTGCGCCAGCTGGCCGCCCACCTGCAGCGCAACGACCTGGAAGGCTTCGCCCGCGACGCCGTGCCGCCCGCCACGCATGCACGGCTGGACGCGGCGTGGCGCGCCGGACAGAGCCGCTGGCCGCTGACCGAGCTGCCGCTGGACGACAAGCTGGTGCCGATGCTCGCCGCGCTGGCCGCCCCGGATGCGGAAAAGACCCTGCAACGCAGCTTCGACCGCCAGTTCGCGCGGCAGGACCGCGACCTGAAGGAAGCCGCGCGCACGCTGGGCCTGTTCGGCGTGCAGTACGTGAAGAACGAGGGCGACTACACCCAGGAAGAACGCGACCACTATGCACAGGTGATCGCGGCGCTGGGCGAGTGGGCGCAGCAGGCGCCGCTTGGCGATCCCGCCCTGGCGCGCACCACGCTGTCGCGGCTGGCGCCCGCCGCCCGCCGCAGCGGGCTGACCACCGAGCAGGCACTCAGCGATGCCGGGATGACGGGCAGCCTGCGCCGGCTGACGCCGTTCTTCATCGAGGCGAAGGCGACGTTCGCGCGCTATGGCCTGCCCCTGGACACCACGTTCGCCGACCTGCGCACGGGCCTGGTGGACCAGAAGGGCGACGCGGCCACCGTGCGCATCCACTATCCGCTGGGCGAGCGTGAGATCGACACCGTGGTCAGTCTGACCCGGCGCGAGGGCCGGTGGTACCTCAGCGACTATCTCCGGCACGCCGATGACGTGCTGGCCGCCGCGGCGGCCGCTCCAGCGCCCCCGTCGCCGCCGCCGCCCCCCGGACCCGACACCCCGCCGCAGCCATGAGGAGCCCGGCGCAGGCCGCGATGGCGTCCCTCGCACTCGCGGGGCTGCTCGCCTGCGCGGCCGTTGCGTACGCGCACCCGGGTGGGCTGGACCGGCACGGCTGCCACACGAACCGGAAAACGGGGCAATACCACTGCCATCGGAGCGCGACCCCGTCCAGCGCTGCCCCCCCTCGCACCCCGGCCCCTGCCTGGAGCCACCCCCGCCACGCCGGCGCACCTGCGTGAGACGGTGCCCACGCGGGCCTTCCGCAACTGCACCGAAGCCCGCGCCCGGGGCGCGGCGCCGGTACGACGGGGAGATCCGGGCTACGGCCCCCATCTGGACCGCGACGGCGACGGCGTGGGCTGCGAACCCTACCGGGGGCGCTGACACCCGGCATTTCAGCCGCTTTCGCCGGCGCCGCCCCGCCCCGAAGGCGATCGCAACGCGCGCCACAGGCGTCGGCCGCTTTCCAGCCCGGCATGGGCGTGCGCCATAATGCGGCCGATGCCTGAACAGAATTCCCTGCCGTTCCCGGACGCCCCGAAACCCCCGACGCCGGCACAGAAGCCCGCGACGACGGATGCGCCCGCGCCCGACGCGGCGGCGCCCCCGGCGACCGACCACGACAATGCCGCGCCGACCGCCGGCGTCCCGATGGCCCCGCCGTTGCCCACCCGCCAGGCCAAGCGGCCGCTGTGGGCGCGCCTGCTCGGCCGCGTGGCCGATCCGTGGCTGGCGCTGAACATCGAACCCGAGGCGCCGGTCGGCCTGCTGGACGGCCGTCCGGTCTGCTACGTGCTGGAAGACTACGGCCTGTCCAATGCACTGATCCTCGACCGCGCCTGCCGCGACGCCGGCCTGCCCTCGCCGCTGGTGCCCCTGCCGGTGGGCGGCAATCCGCTCGGCCGCAAGCGGGCCTACGTGGCGCTGTCGCGCCGCAACGCCAGCACGCTGATTCCCGACCAGGTCAGCGCCAAGACCCATTCCGGTTCCCTGGCCCGGCTGCTGCAGGCGCACCGCGGCAATCCGGCGCTGGACGTGCAGCTGGTACCGGTCTCGATCTTCGTCGGTCGCGCGCCGGACAAGCAGAGCGGCTGGTTCTCGGTGCTGTTCTCGGAAAACTGGGCCATCGTCGGCCGTTTCCGCCGCCTGCTCGCCATCCTGCTCAACGGCCGCGGCACCATCGTGCGCTTCGCGCCGCCGGTCTCGCTGCGCGACACGGTCGATGAGGGCCTGGAACCCGAACGCACCGTCCGCAAGCTGTCGCGCGTGTTGCGCACGCACTTCCACCGCATCCGCGAGGCCGTCATCGGCCCCGACCTGTCCACGCGCCGCCTGCTGGTGGACCAGGTGCTGGCCGCCGAGCCGGTGAAGGAAGCCATCGCCGAACAGGCACGGCGCGACAAGTCCAAGCCCGAGGACGCCTGGAAGAAGGCCCACGCCTACGCCTGGGAGATCGCCGCCGACTACTCCAACCCCGTGGTGCGGTCGGCCAGCTTCCTGCTGAGCCATGTGTGGAACCAGATCTACGACGGCGTACTGGTCCACCACCTGGACAAGTTCAAGGACGCCGCGCCCGGCCACGAAGTGGTCTACGTGCCCTGCCACCGCAGCCACATGGACTACCTGCTGCTGTCGTACCTGCTGTACGAGCGCGGCATCGTGCCCCCGCACATCGCCGCCGGCATCAACCTCAACCTGCCGGTGGTCGGCACGCTGCTGCGCAAGGGCGGCGCGTTCTTCATGCGTCGGAGCTTTCGCGGCAACCCGCTGTATTCGGCGGTGTTCACCGAATACGTGGCGCAGCTGGTGTCCGGCGGCTATTCGCTGGAGTACTTCATCGAAGGCGGACGCTCGCGTACCGGCCGGCTGCTGCCGCCCAAGGGCGGCATGATCTCGATGACCGTGCGCGCCTTCCTGCGCCAGCCGCGCAAGCCGGTGCTGTTCCAGCCGGTCTACATCGGCTACGAGAAGCTGCTGGAAGGCACCAGCTACCTGGACGAACTCAGCGGCCGCCCGAAGGAGAAGGAATCCATCTGGGCCGTGCTGTGGGGCATCCCCAAGGTGCTGCGGCAGAACTACGGCCAGGTGGTGGTGAACTTCGGCGAGCCGATCCCGTTGAACGACGCGCTGGCCAAGCACGCGCCGGAATGGGACGGCGCGCCGGTCGGCGAAGAGGAGAAGCCCGCATGGCTCTCCGATATCGTCGATGCGCTGGCCCAGCAGATCCAGGTCAACATCAACCGCGCCGCCGACGTGAACCCGATCAACCTGCTGGCGCTGGCGCTGCTGTCCACGCCGAAGCACGCGATGGGCGAAGCCGACCTGGTCGCGCAGATCGAGCTGTCGAAGACGCTGCTGGCGGAACTGCCGTACTCCGACCGCGTGACCGTCACCCCGCACTCGCCCGACCGCATCATCTCCCACGCCGAGGAGATCAACATGCTGCAGCGGATCAAGCATCCGCTGGGCGATGTGCTGAGCGTGGACGACGACACCGCGGTCCTGCTGAGCTACTACCGCAACAACGTGCTGCACCTGTTCACGGCGTCGTCGTGGATCGCCTGCTGCTTCCAGAACAACCGCCGCATGAGCCGTGCCGGCGTGCTGCGGCTGGGCCGCACGCTGTATCCGTTCCTGCAGGCCGAGCTGTTCCTGCCGTGGAGCGAGGACGAATTCGCCGAGCGCATGGAGCGCACCATCGAGGTGTTCGTCCGCGAAGGCCTGCTGCAGCAGGTCAACGAGGACGACGGCGGCATCCTGGCGCGCAGCGCGGGGCAGACCGACGAAGTGTTCCGCCTGCGTGCGATCGGCCATTCGCTGCAGCAGGCCTTCGAGCGCTACTACATCGCCATCTCGGTGCTGGTGAAAAACGGCCCGGGCACGCTGGGCGCGGCCGAACTGGAGAGCCTGTGCCAGCAGGCCGCGCAGCGCCTCAGCCTGCTGTATGCGCCGGCCGCGCCGGAGTTCTTCGACAAGACGCTGTTCCGCGGCTTCATCCAGAAGCTGCGCGAACTGAAGCTGGTCTGGCCCGACGAGAACAGCAAGCTGCTGTTCGACGAGCGCCTGGACGCCTGGGCGCGCGACGCCAAGGCCATCCTGGGGCGCGAACTACGCCACACCATCGAGAAAGTCAGTCCGGAAGCCGCGCGCCCGGCGGAACTGCCGCCCGCGCAGGACTGACCCTCAGCCGGCCACGTTGAAGCTGCGCGTCAGCCACGCCTTGGCGGGCATCGCGCGTACCGGGTCGCGCACCAGGTGCAGCAGCGGCGAACCGCACTCGGACAGGTGCGGCTCGTCGTCCAGCACCAGCACCATGCGCAGCAGGTCCACGCCGCCGGGCAGGATCGCCGGCGGCAGGTATTCACGGAAGCCGTAGTGCTCGAACACGCCGTGCAGGAAGGGCTCGCAGGCCAGCAGGCAGAACTGGATGCGCGACTCCTGCGCCCAGCGATAGGCTTCTTCCATCAGCCGGTCCACGACCGGTTTGCTGCGCTGGTCGGCCTGCACCGCGAACCGCGTGCCCACCGCCACCTGCGCCAACGGCCAGGTCCGCGCGAAGGCGTCGATCTGGAACAGGCTGCCGTACTCCACCTGCACCGCCAGCGGCGAAAAGTCGTGCAGGCGCAGCGTCGCGACCGCCTGCGCGCCCTTCTCCACCGCCAGCGTGGTGCCGCAGGCATCCAGGCCATCGGTGACACGCTTGCTGCGGTCGCCGAACTGGCCCTGTTCGTGGAAGTACACCTCACGGCGCAGGCGCGGCACGTCGCCCAGCGGGTCGCCGGGCGCGATGCGCCGCATGCGCAGCCCCATGCCCGCCGTCGCTTGGTCTGCCGAGCCCGCAGCCGCCAGCGCATCGCGCAGGCGCGGTTCCATGCGGGGATTGAAGGGTGTGTCCTGCTGCATGCCGCTCCCTCGCCACGGCGCACGGCGCGCATGGCTCGTCGTTGGGGACCGCGGCGCCGGCAGGACGGCATGCGGTCGGGTCGTCGGGGAAACCCCCACACCCGGGACTTACGCAAGCATCGGGCCAACTCGGCGAAACCAGGGCCAGGGCGCAAGCAGGAGCTTCGCGCGCCACAGGTTTCAGGGAGTTGGCTCCCTCGACGTCGGGAGGGGGCCGGGGCTGCGCCGACTGAGGTGACGCCCCGCGTCAGATTCGGCCGACCGTGGCGCGGCACCGTGATCCCGGGGAACCGGTCAGGCGGGCTCGTCCGGGATCAGCGCGCTTTCCAGCCGGGCGATGCAGTCCTTCAGCCACAGCTTGCGCTTCTTCAGACGCTTCACCGCCAGTTCGTCGGCCTCGGTGTCGCCGGCCAGGCGCGCGATGATCGCATCCAGATCGCGGTGCTCCAGCCGCAGCGCGGCGATCTTCTCGGCGATGTCGGCAGGGTCGGCGTCCACCTGGCGAGCGTACACCGCCCGCGGCAAGGCCGTCACCGCACCCCGGTACAATGACGGCCATGAGCACCGTCCTGCCCCTGCCCGACCCCGTCCTGCGCCGTCCTGCCGCCGATCCGCGCCGCAGCGCGCACGAGCAGGGCAAGCTGGCCAAGCGCCTGCGCCGGCAAGTGGGCCAGGCGATCGCCGACTTCGGCATGATCGAGGAAGGCGACAAGGTGATGGTGTGCCTGTCCGGCGGCAAGGACAGCTACACGATGCTGGACATCCTGCTGCAGCTGCAGAAGAAGGCGCCGGTGCGCTTCGATCTGGTGGCGGTGAACCTGGACCAGAAGCAGCCGGATTTCCCCGAACACGTGCTGCCGGAATACCTGGCGCGTGTGGGCGTGCCGTTCCACATCATCGAGCAGGACACCTACTCGGTCGTGAGCCGGGTCATTCCGGAAGGCAAGACCATGTGCTCGCTGTGCTCGCGCCTGCGCCGCGGTGCGCTGTACAGCTACGCCGAGGAGAACGGCTTCACCAAGATCGCGTTGGGCCACCACCGCGATGACTTGGTGGCTACGTTCTTCCTGAACATGTTCTTCCACGCCAAGCTCTCGGGCATGCCGCCCAAGCTGCTGTCCGACAACGGCAAGCACGTGGTGATCCGCCCGCTGGCCTATGTGCGCGAGGACGACATCGCGCAGTACGCGGAAGCGAAGGCGTTCCCGATCATTCCCTGCAACCTGTGCGGCAGCCAGGAGAACCTGCAGCGCAAGCAGGTCAAGAAGATGATGGACACCTGGGAGCGCGAGTCCCCCGGCCGAATCGAGACCATCGCGCGCGCGCTGGGCGACATCCGTCCGTCGCAGTTGAGCGATCCCAAGCTGTTCGATTTCCTCGCGCTGGGCCATCGCGACGGCGCCACGCTGCCGGATGCACACGCCTGGCTGGCGGGCGAGCCGCACGCCGACAGCGAGACCCAGCCTTAACCTTCACTCCTCCCCTCGCCTTCGCCTGCATGGGCGGAGCGATCTTTCTTCTTTCTGGATAGTCGATGTTCTTTCGCAATCTCACGCTGTTCCGCTTCCCCACCTCCCTCGATTTCTCCCAGCTCGATGAACTCCTCCCCGAGGCCGCACTCAAGCCCGTCGGCCCGCTAGAGCTGTCTTCGCGCGGCTTCATCTCGCCGTTCGGCCGTGGCGAAGAGGCGCTGTCCCATCGCATCAACGACGCGATCTGGCTGAGCGTGGGCGGCGAGGACAAGATCCTGCCCGGCGCCGTGGTCAACGACCTGCTGCAGAAGAAGCTGCAGGAGATCGAGCAGAAGGAAGGCCGCAAGCCCGGCGGCAAGACCCGCAAGCGCCTGAAGGACGATCTGCTGCACGAGCTGCTGCCGCGCGCGTTCGTCAAGCCCTCGCGCACCGATGCGCTGATCGACCTGGAGCACGGCTTCATCGCCGTCGATGCGTCCTCGCGCAAGACCGGCGAGAACGTGGTCTCGGAAGTGCGCCGCGCGCTGGGGAGCTTCCCGGCGCTGCCGCTCAATGCCGAAGTCGCGCCGCGCAGCGTGCTGACCGGCTGGATCGCCGGCGAGCCGCTGCCCGAGGGCCTGTCGCTGGGCGAGGAATGCGAGCTGAAGGACGCGATGGAAGGCGGTGCGGTGGTCAAATGCCAGAACCAGGAACTGCAGAGCGACGAGATCGCCAAGCACCTGGAAGCCGGCAAGCAGGTCACCAAGCTCGCGCTGGTGCTGGACGACCACGTGTCGTTCGTCCTCGGCGAGGACCTGATCGTGCGCAAGCTGAAGTTCCTCGACGGCGCGGTCGACCAGCTGGAGAACACCGAGCACGATGACCTGCGCGCCGAACTAGACGCCCGCTTCGCCCTGATGGCCGGCGAACTGAAGCGGCTGTTCCTGGTGCTGGAGCACGCGCTGAAGCTCAGCAAGGCCGATTGAGCCGCGCCCCGGGCGCCGCCGCTATGATGCGCGCATGCCGTCCGTGTTCCACCGCCTGATCGCCCGTACGCCCCGCAGCGTCGAACGCGACATCGTGGCGCTGGAACTGGACGATGGCCGGCGGCTGGAGGTGCAGCGCGTCCGCGACCCGCGCGCCAAGCGGCTGAAGCTGAGCGTCGACGAGCGCGGTGCGCGACTCACGCTGCCCTGGCGCGCCAGCCTGGTCTCCGGGGATCGTTTCCTGCAGCAGCACCGCGACTGGCTGGCCGAGCAACTGGCGCGCCATGCGCCGGACGATGACATCGTGGCGCTCGTTCCGGGCGTGGCCACACACCTGCCGCTGCGTGGCGAGCACCTGCCGCTGCACTGGCACGAAGGCCGCTTCGCCCGCATCACGCGGCAGGATGACGGCATCCATGTCGACCTGCCCGCACGCGCGAGCGCTGCATCGCTGCGGCGGACACTGCGCGCGTTCTACGAAGCCGAGGCACGTACCGACATCGGCCGCTGGCTGCCCGGCTATCTCGCGGGGCTGCCACGCGCGCCACGCCAGATCCGGCTGAAGGTGATGTCGTCCCAGTGGGGTTCGCTGGCGCCGGATGGCACGCTCACCCTGGACCTCGCGCTGGTCCTGGGCCGGCCTTCGGCGTTCGAGTACGTGCTGGTCCACGAGCTGTGCCATCTGCTGCAGGCCAACCACTCGCCGGCGTTCTGGCATGAAGTCGAGACCCGCTTCCCGGCCTGGCGCGATGAGCGCGCCTGGTTCCACGCCGAGGGGCGCCGGCTGAAGGCCCGTCTGCGCGGCCTGCTGGCCGAGGACTGACGGGGCCTCTCCCAAGGCCGTCCGGCCTTGTCCGGAATGCGACACACATCACGATTTCACATGGCAAGCCTCAGGGCGCGCCAGCAGGGACCGCAGGCGCGGCCGGGGCCTCCCTCCTCCCGATACGACGCTGCCATGTCCCTATCGCTGCGCGCCAGCGCTCCGCCCGCATCTTCCTCCACCGCTTCGCCCCAGCCGGTGGTCCGCTCGCTGAAGGCGTTCTCCCTGTATGCGTCGCCCCACGAGGAAACGGCGGCCATGGTCGCCGCGCGTCGCGCGCTGATGAGCCGCAAGAGCCTGTCCGTGGAGGAGGCCAATGAGCGGGCGCGCGAGCGCCGGCGGGCGGCCAGCCAGATCCAGCGGTTCGACCGGCCCGCACGCTGGCTGGCATTGGCCCTGTTCGCCGCGGGCGCCCTGGCGTGGTCCGGCAGCACGCAGGGCTCCATCGCCATCCTCGTCACCGGATACGCCCTGCTGGCCGTGACAATGGTGGCCCTGCTGGCACGGGTCACCCGCACGCCCGGGGCCGCGCGGATGCCGCTGGATCACTACCATCTGCCCGACGAACAGCTCGCCAGCGCTGAGGACATCGCCCTGCTGCGGCGGCTGGCGCAGCAGGACAGCGAGCTCGACGCCGCCACCACGGCCTGGTGGCGCAGCACCGCCCCCATACGCAAGGGCGACATCCGCCTGGCGCTGGATTTCCACTACGCCCGGCAGGACTGATCAGGCCCGCAGGAACGAGCCTATCAACATCGCGACGCGGGCCGGGTCCTCCATGTGGAGGTGGTGGGTGCCGGCGATGACGTGCAACTGGCCATCGGGCAGCAGACTGGCCCGCCGACTGCGCAGCGGCTCCGGAAAATACGGCTGCGGCGGATCGGCGTAGACCACGGTCGTCGGGCAGCCGATGCCGGCCACCAGGGCCGCCAGCTGCGCTTCGTCCAGGCGCTGCGGCGTGGGCAGGGTCAGGCGCGGGTCGCTGCTCCACACGAAGCCGCCCTCCACCGGCCGCACGCCCCGTTCGACCAGCAGCCGTGCGGCCGCTTCGCTGAACTGGTTGGCCTGCATGCGCGCCCGCACCGGCGCGACCAGATCGGCGAATACCCGCAACCGCTTGCCCGGCAGCGCGCGCGCCGCGGCGATGGCTTCGCGCCAGCGGTCCGCCGTGCGTTCGACCGTTTCGGCCAGCCCGCCCAGCGCCTCGATCACGACCAGCCGCTGCACGCGGTGCGGCACGGCGGCCGCCATCAGGCTGGCGATGCCGGCCCCCATCGAATGACCGAGCAGGGAGAAGGTCTCCCAGCCCAGCGCATCGGCGATGTCGAGCACCGCGTTCACCGCGACGCCGCTGGTGTATTCGGCGCCCGGCGCGAGATGCGCGCTGCGGCCATGGCCCGGCAGGTCAGGGGCGACCAGCTGGATACCCGCAAGATGGTCGGCCAACGGTACGAAGCTGGCCGCGTTGTCCAGCCAGCCGTGCAGCGCCAGCACGCGCGGACCGTCGTGGCCCGCGCGCAGGCCGGTGATGCGCCCGAGCGGGATATCGACCTCGAATTCGCGCAACGTCATGCCGCTTGGTCTGCGCCCCGGCGCGCCAGCGCTGCCAGCGCGTCGGCATGCGCGGGCGCGTCGTTGAGGCACGGGATGTAGCGCAGCGCCTCACCGCCGGCCGCGTGGAACAGCTCGGCGTTCTGCATCGCGATCTCTTCCAGCGTCTCCAGGCAATCCACCGCGAAGCCGGGGCAGACCACGTCGACCCGCCGCACGCCGCGCGCGGCCATGGCCTGCAGCGTGGCGTCCGTGGCGGGTTCCAGCCAGCGCTCCTTGCCGAAGCGCGACTGGTAGGTCAGCGTCCACTCGCCATCGCGCAGGCCCAACGCCTGCACGATGGCCCGCGTGCTGGCTTCGCAGCGCTGCGGGTAGGGGTCGCCGTTGCGCGCCAGCCGCTGCGGCAGCCCGTGGTAGGAGAACAACAGGTGCTCGCCCGCCCCGTGTTCCGCACGCCAGGACCGGATGGAGCCGACCACGGCCGCAACCCAGCCGGGATCGACCGGATAGTCCTCGATGAACCGCACGTCCAGGCCGCGGGCCTCGCGCGTCACCACATCGCGCACCGACTCGGTGGTCGTGGTCGAGTACTGCGGATAGAGCGGCAGCACCACCACCTTTTGCACGCCTTCGGCCCGCCATGCCTGCAGGCGCGAGCCGATGGAAGGCTCGCCGTAGCGCATGGCGTCCTGCACGCGCCATCCCGGCAGGCGGTCCTGCACCGCCCCGGCCAGCCGCCGCGTGTATACCGCCAGCGGCGAACCTTCCGGCATCCAGATGCTGGCGTACTTGGCGGCAGCCTTCGGGCCGCGCAGCGGCAGGATGATGAAGTGCAGCAGCGGGCACCACAGCCAGCGCGTCAGCTGCACCACGCGATGGTCGTGCAGGAATTCGGCCAGATAACGCCTGACCGCGCGCGGCGTCGGCGCTTCGGGCGTTCCTAGGTTGACGATCAGCAGGGCGGTGGAGGATGTGTCGGTCATCCGCGTATTGTGGCAGAGCGGACCGACCCCACGACCTGAAGACCTCCCTCGTCGCGACAGCGGCCGGCGTCAGCACCGATTCATCCGTGCCCGCCTACTTTCAATCGCTTGCAGCGTGTTGCTGCCATATCGCTTACGGAGCCCGCCATGAACCGCACCTCCCGCCGCCTGCTGACGCCCACCGCGCTCGCGCTGACCGCCGCCCTGTTCGCCGGCCAGGCCATCGCGGGGCCGAAGGAGGACGAGCGCGCCACCAACGCGGTACGCGTGCTCAACGAGATCCAGCGCATCCCCGAGAACGGCATCCCCGACAAGCTGCTGGACGAGGGCAAGGCGATCATTGTCATCCCCGACACCCTGAAGGCCGGGCTGGTGATCGGCGGTCGTCGCGGCCATGGTCTGATGTCGGTGAGGAACCCCGACGGCAGCTGGTCGCAGCCGGTCTTCGTCAAGCTCACCGGTGGCAGCATCGGCTTCCAGGCCGGCGTGCAGTCCTCGGACGTGGTGCTGGTGTTCCGCAACGACCGGTCGCTGGATTCCATCGTCAACGGCAAGGTCACCCTGGGTGCCGACGCCGGCGTGGCCGCGGGCCCGGTGGGGCGCAACGCCAGCGCCGCCACCGACGGCCAGCTGAAGGCCGAGATCTGGTCGTGGTCGCGCGCGCGCGGCCTGTTCGCCGGCGTGGCGCTGGACGGGGCCGTGCTGCAGATCGATGACGAGGCCAATACGGCCGTCTACGGCAGCGCGGCCACCCCGCGCGCCATCTTCGAGAGCCGCGCCGGCCAACCGTCCGATGCCGTGGTCGGCTTCCGCGACCAGCTGGAGGAAGTCACCGAGCTGGCTCGCGGCAATCGCGGTACCGGCGGCGTCGCACCGTCCGCCGCCACGCAGGCACCGGCACCCGCGGTGGCGCCGGTGGTGGTGGAGGCGCCGGCGCAGACGCAGGGCTTCGAGCCGGTGCAGGACGGCGAAGTGCGCACCGAGCCGCTGGACGGCACGCCATAACGGAAGTCATGGGGCGCGGGCGTCATCCTCGCCCCCCGCCTGCGCTATCCTGAGCGCCCCAACTTTTCCTGCGAGCACACCATGGGCGGTTTGAGCATCTGGCATTGGATCATCGTGCTGGTGGTCGTGCTGCTGGTCTTCGGCACCAAGCGCCTGCGCAGCGCCGGCAAGGACCTCGGCGAGGCCGTGAAGGGCTTCAAGGAAGGCATGCGCGACGACAAGCCGGCCGGCCAGCTGGACGACCAGTCCCGCAGCGACGAAACCAGCGCCTCCAAAGAGCGCGACCGCGACGCCCGCTGATCCGGCGGGGCTCCCGCCGCGACCATGTTCGATATCGGTTTCAGTGAACTGCTGGTCATCGCGGTCGTCGCGTTGATCGTGCTCGGCCCCGAACGCCTGCCGAAGGCGGCGCGGTTCGCCGGGCTGTGGGTACGCCGCGCGCGCGCGCAGTGGTACTCGGTCAAGGACGAACTGGAACGCGAGCTCGCTTCCGAAGAGCTCAAGCGCAACCTCAAGGACGCCCAGGACGCCCTGCGCGACACCGAGCAGCGCATCCGCGACAGCGCGCGCGAGACCGAACGCCAGTTCGAGGACGTGCGCCAGTCGGTGCGCGACGATGCCAAGGCCCTGCGCGAGGACGTCGAGTCCGCGATCACGCCGCCCGCACTCGCCAGGCCGCCGGTCGCCTCGCCCGACCCGGCGCCTGCGATCGCAGAGGAAGGCCATCTGGCGTCGATGACCGACACGCATGACGCTGCGGCAGCGGATGACACACACGCGTCCGATGTCGGCACGACCGCGGACCTGTTCCCGCCGAAGGAGCCGCGATGAACCGCGAGGCGCCGGGGCAGGATGCCGAAAGCAGCCTGATGGAGCACCTGCTGGAGCTGCGCACGCGGCTGGTCCGCGGACTGGCGGGCACCGGGCTGATCCTGCTGGCGCTGTTGCCGTTCGTGCGCCAGTTGTACGACCACCTCGCCCGGCCGCTGATTTCCCAGCTGCCCGCCGGCCAGGCCACCCAGATGATCGCCAGCGACCCGACCTCGGGCTTCTTCGCGCCGATCAAGCTGGCGTTCTTCCTCGCCCTCTTCCTGTCGTCGCCCTGGCTGCTGTTCCAGGCCTGGAGCTTCGTCGCGCCCGGCCTGTACAGGCACGAGAAGCGGCTGGCCATGCCGTTGCTGGTCTCGGCGATCGTGCTGTTCTACGCCGGCTGCGCGTTCGCGTACTTCCTGGTGCTGCCCAGCGTCTTCCACGCGCTGACCGTGTTCACGCCGGACATCGTGACGCTGGCGCCGGACCCGGCCAAGTACCTGGATTTCGTGATGGTGATCTTCCTGGCCTTCGGTGTCAGCTTCGAGCTGCCGGTGGCACTGGTGATCATGGTGCTGCTGGGCTGGGTGACCCCGCAGCAGCTGCGCGAAGGCCGCGGCTACGCCATCGTCGGCGTGTTCGTGGTGGCCGCGCTGATCACCCCGCCGGACGTGGTCTCGCAGCTGATGCTCGCCATCCCGATGTGCCTGCTGTACGAGCTGGGCATCGTGGCGGCAGGATGGTTGAAGCCGCGCCCGCGCCCCGACAGCGCCTGAGCGCACTGCCGCAGCGGGAACTACCGCTTGATTCCCTGCCGGTTCCGCAGGCGTACCGTGGCCCGCCCTGTCGCGCGATACAGACGGCTCAGACTTCGATCCGGGTCGGCGCCGCCGATGCGCCCGCCGCCGGGCTTCCACCCAGCATCTGCCGCCACGCCGCGTAAGCCGCGCCGGCCAGTACCGGCATGACGACCGCCATCAGCACGAACTGCCACAGCCCCATCGCAAGGGCGGGCCCCAGCACCAGCGCCAGCAGCGACGCCACCAGCAGCGATCCCATGCCGACGGCGAAGATCGCGATGCCCGCCAGCAGGTAGAACACCAGCATCGCGGTCCAGTTGTGGGCGCACGCGCGCAGGCTGTTGCGCATGGCATGGACCACGTGCGTGTTCGAGAACAGGATCTGCGGCGAGGCGATGAAGGTCATCCACTTCACCGCCACGAAGACCACCGCCACCAGCAACAGCCACAGCAGCAGGCGTCCGGCCGGCAGACCTTCCACCAGCGAAGGGTCCGGCTGTCCGCCGGCCGCCGCGACGGCCTGCATCTGCTGGTAGACATCCGCCAGGCGCTGCAGCTGTTCGGTGCCCACCATGACGAACAGCAGCGCCCCCATCACCAGGGCCGCCAGCAACTGCGGCAACAGCGTGGCCAGCAGCGCAGGCGCATGGCCGTCGCGCACGGGTTGCAGCAGGTTGGACGGCGTCGCAGGGCGACCCTCATCGACCTCGCGGACCGCCCACAGCATGCCGGCGAAGAACAACGGCCCCGCCAGCACCAACAGGAACTGCATGGCCAACGTCATGGCAGGCAGCGTCACCGCCACCAGCATCACGCCCATGGAGAGCAATCCCCACAGCACGGACAGCGTGGCCAGCGGCACCGGCGCACGCTTCAGCAGGGCGAAGCCCGCCAGCAGCCATTCCGCGCCGGCACTGGCCGGCACCTTGTTGATCGTCGACATCGGGATTCTCTGGGGAGGGTGCAGCGGTGGATCAGCGCGCGTGCAGTCCGCGCGCGTGGCGGACGAACCGCCGCAATAGTTTGCGGGCTTGCGGCGCCGCCGTCACGTTGCGGGCGATGGTGCCGGGGCAGTGCCCCTCGCTGCGCAGGTGCTCGGCGCGGGCATGCACGTAGCCGCGCATGTGGTGGGTGGCGAATTCGGGGTGGAACTGCACGCCCCAGGCGCGGTCGCGCCAGCGGAAGGCATGGCAGTCGTCCTGCGCCGAGCGGGCCAGCACCGTGGCGCCCTCCGGCGGCCGGGCCACCGTCTGCACGTGGGTGGCGTGGGCGGTGAACTTCAGCGGCAGCGCCGAGAACAGGGGGTCATCCTGGGCGTGCGGGTGCAGGTCGATGTGGACGGTGCCCGATTCGCGCCCGGCCGGGTTGTACGCCACCTCGCCCCCCAGCGCATGCGCCAGCAACTGGTGGCCGTAGCAGATGCCCAGCAGCGGCAGGCCTTCGTGGGCCGCCTCGCGCAGCCATTCGGCGCTGCGCTCGCTCCAGTCCGCACGGTCGGTGACCATCGCGGCCGAGCCGCTGACGATGACGCCGGCGAACCCCTCGCGTCCCGGCAGCGCATCGCCGCGCTCCACGTTCGCCACCACCGTCTCGCCGGCCTCCAGGCCGGCGGCCACGCGGATCCAGTGGGGGAAGCCGCCATAGCGCCGCATCGAGCGCACCGGCTGGCCGGTTTCGACGATGAGGAACGGGGCTTTCACGCGGGCATCCACGGCGGCAAACATCGGCGGAATAAGGGCTTGCCCGTATACTAGCCCGCTTTTCCGCAGTGCACGATAACGCCATGGCCGGACACACAATTTCACCGGTAACCTTCCAGGGTCTGATCCAGACGCTGAACCAGTACTGGGCCGATCAGGGCTGCGTCCTGATCCAGCCGCTGGACCTGGAAGTGGGTGCCGGCACGTTCCATCCGGCCACCTTCCTGCGCGCGCTGGGTCCGGAGCCATGGAATGCCGCCTACGTGCAACCCAGCCGCCGCCCTACCGACGGCCGCTACGGCGAAAACCCCAACCGCCTGCAGCGCTACTACCAGTACCAGGTGGTGATGAAGCCCAACCCCGACAACATCCAGGAATTGTACCTGGGGTCGCTGAAGGCGCTGGGCATCGACCCGCGCGTGCACGACCTGCGCTTCGTCGAGGACAACTGGGAGTCGCCGACGCTCGGCGCCTGGGGCCTGGGCTGGGAGGTCTGGTTGAACGGCATGGAAGTCACCCAGTTCACCTACTTCCAGCAGGCCGGTGGCCTGGAGTGCAAGCCGGTGCTGGGCGAGATCACCTACGGTCTGGAACGCCTCTGCATGTACCTGCAGAACGTCGACAACGTCTATGACCTGGTCTGGACCGTCGGCCCGCAGGGCGTGGTGAAGTACGGCGACGTCTACCACCAGAACGAGGTGGAACAGAGCACGTACAACTTCGAGCACGCCGACGTGGAGGAACTGTTCCACCGCTTCGACGCCTGCGAGAAGGAAGCATTGAAGCTGGTCGACGTCGGCCTGCCGCTGCCCGCCTACGAGCAGGTCTGCAAGGCCAGCCACAGCTTCAACCTGCTGGATGCGCGCCGCGCGATCTCCGTGACCGAACGCCAGCGCTACATCCTGCGCGTGCGCAAGCTGGCGCAGGCAGTGGCCGAGGCGTATTTCGCGCAGCGGGAGAAGCTGGGCTTTCCGGGATTGAAGAAAGAAACCGCATAGAGTCCCTCTCCCCTCGGCGACCGCAGGAAGTCCCTGTGGGAGAGAGGGGTTGGGGAGAGGGGCAATGGAGTCCCGATGGTTTGACCGTCATGACTCCGCTCGCCCCTCATCCGCCCTTCGGGCACCTTCTCCCGAGGGGAGAAGGGAAACGCACCACAAGGCTTGACGACATGAGCGAACAAAAATCCCTGCTGGTCGAACTCGGCACCGAAGAGCTGCCGGTCAAAGCGTTGCCCGGCCTGGCGCAGGCCTTCTTCGATGGCGTGATCACCGCATTGGAGAAGCGCGGCATCGGCTTCGAGCGTGGCGATGCCAAACCGCTGTACACGCCGCGCCGCCTGGCGGTGCTGCTGCCGGCCGTGGATGTGGAACAGCCCGAGCAGAAGTCCGAAGTACTGGGCCCGTATCTCAACATCGCGCTGGACGCGAACGGTGCGCCGACCAAGGCACTGGAAGGCTTCGCTGCGAAAGCGGGGATCGACTGGACGGCGCTGGAGCGCACCACCGACGGCAAGGGCGAGCGCTTCGTCCACCGTGCGGTGAAGCCGGGCGCGAAGACCGCCGACCTGCTGGCCGACATCGTGCGCGAGGCGCTGGCCGGCATGCCCATTCCCAAGCCGATGCGCTGGGGCGCGCACGAGTACGCGTTCGCGCGCCCCGTGCACTGGCTGGTGCTGCTGCTGGGCAAGGACGTGGTGCCGGCCCAGGTGCTGGGCGTGACGTCCGACCGCATGAGCCGCGGCCATCGCTTCGAACACGACAAGCCGGTGTGGATCAACGACCCGGGCGATTACGTGATGGCCCTGCAGGGCGCGAAGGTGCTGGTCGATCCCGACGCCCGCCGCGCGCGCATCGTCGCCGAAGTCGAGAAGGCGGCAGCCCAGGCCGGCGGCAGCGCACGCATCACCGACGACAACCTGGAGCAGGTGGTCTGCCTGACCGAGTGGCCGGCGGCGGTGCTGTGCAGTTTCGAGTCCGCCTTCCTGGCCGTGCCGCAGGAAGCGCTGATCGAGACGATGGAGATCAACCAGAAGTTCTTCCCGGTGCTGAGCGATGGCGGCAAGCTGACCGAGCATTTCATCGGCATCGCCAACATCGAATCGCAGAACGTCGATGAAGTGCGCAAGGGCTACGAGCGCGTGATCCGTCCGCGTTTCTCCGACGCCAAGTTCTTCTTCGACGAGGACCTGAAGCAGGGCCTGGTGTCCATGGGCGACGGCCTGAAGACCGTCACCTACCAGGCCAAGCTGGGCAGCGTCGCCGACAAGGTGGCCCGCGTGGCGACGCTGGCGGAAAACATCGCCACACAGGTGGGTGCCGATCCCGCACAGGCACGCCGGGCCGCCGAGCTGGCGAAGAACGACCTGCAGTCGCGCATGGTCAACGAATTCCCCGAACTGCAGGGCATCGCCGGCCGCCACTACGCCCTCGCCGCGGGCGAGCCGAAGGAGATCGCACTGGCCATCGACGAGGCCTACCAGCCCCGTTTCGCCGGCGACGACATCGCGCTGTCGCCGCTGGGCAAGGTGCTCGCCATCGCCGAGCGACTGGATACGCTCGCGGGCGGTTTCGCCGCGGGCCTGAAGCCGACGGGCAACAAGGACCCGTTCGCGCTGCGTCGTAATGCGCTGGGATTGGCGAGGACGGTGATCGAGAGCGGGTTCAATCTGAACTTGAAGGAGTTGCTGTCGCTTGCTCGCACGGAGTCGACGGCCGCGATCGTCGCATCTGAATTGCGGACAAAAGCCGCAGCGGCGGCCGATGCCAAGAGCAAGGGCGTGGCAGCCGATCAGGCTGTGACGGCATCAGGCCACACCACCGCTAAGGACATCGAAGAGCTCTACGACTTCATCCTCGACCGCCTGCGCGGCTACTACGCCGACAAGGGCGTGCCCGCCGCGCACTTCAACGCGGTCGCCGAACTGAAGCCGGCCTCACTGTACGATTTCGACACGCGCCTGGATGCCATCGGCACGTTCGCCACGCTGCAGGAGGCCGAGGCGCTGGCCGCGGCGAACAAGCGCATCGGCAACATCCTGAAGAAGGCCGACATCGCCATTCCGCATGCCGTGGACCGCGCGCTGCTCACCGACCCGGCCGAAAGCGCGCTGGCCGAAGCGGTGGAAGCCGTGCTCGGCGAGACCGACGAAGCCCTGCACCACCACGACTACGTCACCGTGCTGAACCACCTCGCCCGCCTGCGACCGCAGGTGGACGCGTTCTTCGACAGCGTGATGGTCAACGCCGACGATCCGGCCGTGCGCGCCAACCGCCTGGCCCTGCTCAAGCGCCTGGCCGACCGCTTCCGCGCGGTGGCGGCCATCGAGCATCTGTCCACCTGAGTCCAGCGCCGCACGTCACGCCATCGTCCCGGCGCAGGCCGGGACCCATTGGCTCTCGAAGGGTCGATTCGGATGCGACGGAGGGAAGTCGCGGGGTCCCGGCTTTCGCCGGGATGACGAGCATCGGCACGCAGGGCGACGTGCCATTTCACATTTGGCATGTACCCGCGTTTCGCGTGAACGATGTTGCACAGGATCGCGGCTGACCTTCACCGCGTTTAACCCGCACCCGGTATCCTGCCCGCATGCGTCGACTCCCCCGCCTCGCCACCTTCATCGTCCTGCTTGCCACCACGGCGCCTGCCTGGGCGGCGGCCATCGTCGACAAGGTGAGCATCGAGGGCCTGGACGACGAACTGATGGTCGAGAACGTCAACGCCGCGCTCTCCCTCAACGACTCGCTGGGCAAGCGGCTGGGCGAGTCGCGCCTGGAGTACCTGCTCGACGAAGCGGCCGCCGAGACGCGCGAGGCGCTGGAGCCGTTCGGTTACTACTCGCCCACCATCACCGTCGAGGCGCCGCGCACCGAAGCCGCCGACGACGAACGCCTGACGGTCACCGTGCGGGTGCAGCTGGGCGAACCGGTGCGCGTGCGCCGGCGCGACCTGTCCATCGAAGGCGAAGGCGGCGACGACCGCTACCTGAAGGAGGACCTGGAGGCCTTCGCGCCCAAGGTCGGCGACGTGTTCGACCACACCACCTACGAAGCCAGCAAGCTGACCATCGTGCGCCGCCTGGCCGACCGCGGCTACTTCGACGCCGACTTCACCCACCGCCGCGTGGAAGTCACCCGCGCGGACCACGCCGCCGACATCGCCCTGGGCTGGGTCAGCGGCATCCGCTACGACATGGGCCCCACCACCTTCCTCCAGGACAAGTTCGATCAGGGCCTGCTGGACAAGCTGGTGTACTGGGAGGAAGGCAGCTACTTCCACCAGGGCAAGCTGGACCGCCTGCGCGAATCGCTGGTGGGGCTGGACTACTTCTCCAGCATCGACATCCAGGCCAACCCCGACAAGGCCGAGGACGGCCGCGTGCCGATCGACGTCAAGCTGGAGCTGGCCAAGCGCGACATCTACACCGCCGGCGTCAGCTACGGCACCGAAAGCGGCCCCGGTATCCGCCTGGGCCTGGACCGGCGCTACGTCAATTCGCGCGGGCACAAGCTGTCCACGCACCTGGACTACGCGCAGAAGCGCAAGACGCTGCTCACCCAGTACCGCATCCCCGCCTTCAAGTGGCTGGACGGCTGGTACACCGTCGGCCTGCAGGCCAGCGACGAACAGACCGACTACATCGACCTGCGCCATGTCGAGTTCACGGGCAGCCGCAGCGGGCAGGTCAGCGAGGACTGGACGGCCGTCGCCTCGATCCACGCGCTGCGCGAGCGCTGGCGCTATGTCGAGAACGATCCGCTTACCGGCCTGCCCGACACCGCCGTGCAGTACGCCACGTTCACCTATCCCTCGCTGCGCGCGGACTACACCAACTCGCCGGTCGGCTCGAACCGCCCCGACCAGCTGGCCGGCTCCATCCTGCTGCGCGGCGGCGTGGAAGGCGCAGGCTCGGACGCCAACTTCCTGCAGTTCCACATGCGCGCGCGCTGGTCGCAGCAGTACAAGACCAACAGCGCGCTGATCGTGCGCGGCGAGTACGGCCACACCTTCACCAGCTCGCTGGTGGCCATGCCTCCGTCGCTGCGCTTCTTCGCCGGTGGCGACCGCAGCATCCGCGGCTATGCGTGGCGCGAAGTCGGGCCGCGCCGCGGCAACTACGCGCTGGGCGCGAAGAACGTGCTCACGGGCAGCGTCGAGTACGAGTTCTATCCCAAGGGCGGTCCCTACGGCGGTGCGGTGTTCGTGGACACCGGCAGCGCCTTCGACGGCACCCGCCCGCAGCTCAGCACCGGCATCGGCGTCGGCCTGCGCTGGCGTTCGCCGGTGGGGCCGGTGCGGCTGGACATCGCCCATGGACTGGATGATCCGGATTCCAGCTTCCAGCTCTATCTCAACATCGGGACCGACCTGTGAAGCGACGCGTGCCCGACAACCTGACGCCCGAGGAGCGCGAAGCCCGCATCGCCGAGCTGCGCGCGCGCCGCCGTGCGCGCATGCGCACGCTGGCGATCCGCAGCGCGATCGGCACCGGCGTGCTGGTGGTGTTGCTGAGCATCGGCCTGTACTGGCTGCTGCAGACCGTCGCCGGCCGCGACGTGCTGCTGGCGCAGATCCAGGCGCGACTGCCCGCGGACGCCTCGCTGACGTACCGGTCGGTCGAGGGCCCTATCGCCGGTCCGCTGACCCTGCGTGGCGTGGATTTCCGCTGGGACACGATCCGCTTCACCGCCGACGAGGTCTACCTGGAACCGGACCTGCGACCGCTGCTGGGCAAGCGCCTGCGCCTGGACGTGCTGAAGCTGCGCGGCGCGATGCTCGACGTGCCAAAGAGCGATGAGCCGTTCGAGCTACCGCACTGGCCCGACCTGCTGCCGCAGATCGAAATGCCGCTGGCGATCCAGGCCGACCGGCTGGAGATCGACCGCTTTCTGGTGCGCCAGAACGGCCAGCCGGTCATCGACATTTCGCGCGCGACCGGCGCCATCGACATCGGCAACGGCTACGTGCATGCGGAGAAGCTGGCCATCGCCAGCGACCGCGGTGCGTTCGGCGTGCAGGGCGACTACGCGCCGCGCGACAACTACGACACGGACCTGACGGCGACCGGCGTGTTCCCGGCCGCGATGGGCCGCACCCCGGCCCGCCTGGGCCTGGTGGCCCGCGGCAATCGCGCACGGATGAACGTCGGCCTGGCCGGCGCCGCACCGGCGCCGCTGCGCGCGACGCTGACGTTGCGCGGCGAGACGAAGCCCACATGGAACTTCGCCGCGAAAACCGAAGCGCTGGACCTGTCTTTGCTGGGCGTGATGGAGGACAGCACGCCGGTCGCGTTCGACCTGGTGGCCAAGGGCGCCGGCGGTGCGGCGGACCTGCAGGGCTCGGTGCAGCAGGGCGATATCGCGGTGGTGATCGAGCCCTCGCATGCGCGCATCGATGGCGAACTCCTGACCGTGGAGCCGCTGGCCATCCGTGCGTTCGACGGCTACGCCTCGCTGCGCGGGCGCGCGGATTTCACCGTGCCGGAGAATCCCGAGTTCCGGTTCGCGGTGAATGCCCGTGGCCTGCGCTGGGGCACGGAAGCGGACAGCATGATCGGCGCCGAGGGCGACTTCGGCCTGGCCGGCAAGCGGGAAGCCTGGGCCGCCATCGGCAAGGCCACGCTGACGCGCGGCGAGGACAGCGCGCTGCTGGAGTTCGACGGCCGCGGCAACGCCGAGCGCGTGCGACTGCAGACGCTGCGCGCCACCATGCCGACCGGCACGCTGGATGCGACCGGTACCGTCGGCTGGTCGCCGGTGCTGGACTGGGACGTGAAGGCGACGCTGGCCGGTTTCGATCCCGGCTATTTCGCCGCGGGATGGAACGGCAGCCTCTCCGGCAACCTCACTTCCAAGGGGCGCCAGCGTGAGGACGGCCTGTTCCAGGGCACGCTGGACGTGCCGAAGCTCGCCGGCCGCCTGCGCGACCGACCGCTGGACGCGCGCGGCACGTTCGCGCTGGACGGCCACAACGGCCAGGGCGATCTCGCGCTCTCGCTGGGCGGCAGTCGGGTCACCGCCAAGGGCAAGGTCGGCGACACGCTGGACGTGGACGCGGATTTCCGTCCGTTGAATCTGGCCGACCTGGCACCGGGGGCCAGCGGCACGCTGGCGGGCTCGATCGCGCTGACCGGCGCGCGCACCGCGCCGGACATCGAAGCCGACCTGGGGGGCGAAAACCTGCGCTGGAACGACTGGAGCGCCAGCGCGCTCAGCCTGCGCGGCCGCCTGCCCTGGCGTAGCGGCAATGGCGAACTCGCCCTGCAGGGCCGCGCCGTCGATGTCGGGACGGTACTGGACAGCGTGCAACTCGATGCTCGGGGTGCGTTGGAAGACCTGCGCTTCGACGGCGATGCGCGCAACGCCATGGGCGCGGTCGCGCTGTCGGGCGCTGCGCGGAAGCGCGGTGCCGACTGGCAGGGCACGCTCGACGCGCTGCGCATCGCCCCATCGAAGGGGAACCCGTGGACATTGCGGCAGCCGGCGCGCTTCGCGCAGAACGGTGCCAACTGGACGCTGTCGGAAAGCTGCCTGGGCTCGGACATCGGCGGCGCGCTGTGCGCCACGGCCAACTGGCCGCGACAGGGTCTGGAAGTCCGCGGCGAAGCCCTGTCGCTGGCGCTGGTCCAGCCCTGGCTGCCGCCCAGCAACGGCCGCCCGCTGACGCTGCGCGGCGAGTTCACCCTCGATGCGACGCTGCGCCCCACCGGCAATGCATGGCAGGGCGAGGTGCACCTGGCTTCGCTGGATGGCGGCCTGAAGATGGGCACCACGGCGCGTGGCGAGATCATCCGCTACGACAACTTCACCCTCGATGTCGACTTCACCCCGCAGCGCATCCAGGGCCGCTTGGGCACAGGTTTCAAGGGCGACGGCTATGTCGATGCCACCTTCAACACCGGGTGGGATGCGTTCGCGCCGTTGAAGGGCGACCTGTACTTCCACAACTCGCGCCTGTTCTGGATGGAACTGTTCTCGCCCGACCTGGTACGCCCGCGCGGCAAGCTGGCCGGCCATATCGGCGTGGCCGGCACGCGCGGGCATCCACTGCTCAGCGGCGAGGCGACGCTGACCGAATTCACCGGCGAACTGCCGGCGCTGGGCGTGTCGCTGGTGGACGGTGGCGCCGAACTGGTCGCCCTGTCGGACGGCAGCGCGCGCATCGACGGCAGCATGAAGACCGTGTCGTCCACCGGCGGCACCGGCACCGGCGGCATCCTCAACGTGTCGGGCACGCTGGGCTGGAACAACGACACCACGCCGCTGCAGTTCCAGGTGCGCGGCGACAACGTGCTGGTCGCCGACACCACCGACCTGCGCGCGGTGGCGTCGCCGAACATCCAGGTGGGCTTCGCCGACAACACCATCCAGGTCCGCGGCGAGGTGGGCATTCCCTCGGCCACCATCGACGTGGAGAAGCTGGACGAAGGCGTGTCCGCCTCGGAGGACGTGGTGGTGCTGGACCCGGCCGATCCCGAGCGTGCGCCCAGTTCGCGGCTGGACCTGGACCTGTCGCTGAAGGTCGGCGATGAGGTCAAGCTGAAAGGCTACGGCCTGGAGGGCACGCTGGCCGGCACGCTGCACGTGCGTTCGCAGCCAGGCCGCGAGATGCTGGCCACGGGCCGGCTGGACGTGGATGGCCGTTACGAGGCCTACGGGCAGAAGCTGCGCATCACCCGCGGCGAGCTGACATGGAGCAACAACGCCGTCTCCGATCCGCGCATCAACATCCGCGCCGAGCGCGAGGTGGTCAGCGCCAGCGTCACCGCCGGCATCGACGTGACCGGCCGCGCCAGCCAGCCGCGCGCACGCGTGTGGTCCAACCCGGCCATGTCCGAATCCGAAGCGCTCGCCTACCTGGTGCTGGGCCGCTCGCTCAATACCGCCAGCAGCGACGAAAGCCAGCGCATCAACGCCGCCTCGTCGGCACTGGGCGCGGGCGCCGGCCTGCTGGCATCGCAGCTGGGCGCGAAGATCGGCCTGGACGATGCCGGCGTGCTGGAGTCGCGCACGCTGGGCGGCTCGGTGTTCGGTGTGGGCAAGTACCTCTCGCCCAAGCTGTACGTCAGTTACGGCGTGTCGATGATCGGCTCCGGCTCGGCGGTGACGCTGAAGTACCTGCTGCGCAAGGGCTTCGACGTGGAAATCGAATCCAGCACCATCGAGACGCGCGGCTCGATCAACTGGCGCAAGGAGAAGTAGGCGTGCCGCCGTCGCTGACGGCGTGGCGCCTGCATGCGCAGGGCATCAGCGCGCCCGTGGCGGCATCTCCCGGCGATGCGGTGCGCCATCTGGGCGCCATGCAGGCGCAGGACTACCACGCGGCGCTGTGGGCCGTCGGCCTGCGCACCCAGGGCGCCACGCTGGCGCAGGTGGAGGGGGCTATCGAACGCGGCGAGATCGTGCGCACCTGGCCGATGCGCGGCACCCTGCACGTACTGGCGCGCGAGGACGTGCGATGGATGGTGGCGCTGCTGGCGCCGCGCGTGCAGGCGGCGAATGCGGCCCGCATCGCCCGCGACCTGGGGCTGGATGCGGCCGCACTGACCCGGGGCCGGCACGTGGTCGAGAAGGCGCTCGCCGCTGGCACGCCGGTCACGCGGTCCGCGCTGTATGCCTGCATGGAGGCCGCGGGCTTCGCCAGCGCCCACCAGCGCGGCCTGCACATGTTGAACTGGCTGGCGCACGAAGGTGCGATCTGCCAGGGGCCGCGACATGGCAAACAGCCGACATTCGTGTTGATGGATGCCTGGGTTCCGCCGAGTGCGCCGCTGGGCCGCGACGAAGCCTTGCACCGGCTGGCGCTGCGCTATCTGCAGGGGCATGGACCGGCGACCGCCGCCGATCTTGCGTGGTGGTCGGGACTGACGCAGAAGGATGCGCTGCGGGCACTGGGGCTCGGCGGCCCCGCGCTGGAGAAGGAGACACGCGACGGTACGACGTGGTGGTGGCGCGCCGACGCTCCCATCCCCCCACGGTCGCGCGCCATCCACTTGCTGCCCGCGTTCGACGAATACCTGATCGGCTACCGCGACCGCACGCCGGTACTGGACGCCCCGCATACCCGGCGCGTGATCGGCATCAACGGACTCGTCGCCGCCACGGCGATCGTCCAGGGCCGCGTGGTGGCGACGTGGAAGCGCGCCGGCGACACCGACGTGGCGCTCGCTCCGCTCCGCGCATTGGCGGACGCCGAACACGAAGGCATCCAGCGTGCGGCACAACGCTGGCGACGCTTCCTTGGCGGCGCACGCTGACGACCCGACACGGGTCGTCGTTGCCGCACCGCGGCCGAACCCGATATCGTGACCGTCTCCTCCGCTGGATCCGTACCATGCGCCGCCGACTCACGACGACCGCCCTTGCCCTGGGCATCGCCCTCGCCCTGCCCGTCCACGCCGATGAAGGCATGTGGATGCCCTCGCAGCTGCCGCAGCTGGCCAAGCCGCTGCGCGACGCCGGCTTCAAGGGCGACCCGAAGACGCTGGCCGACGTCACCGCCGCGCCCTTGAGCGCCGTCGTGCGCGCCGGTGGCGGCACCGGCGCCTTCGTCTCGCCGGACGGGCTGGTGCTCACCAACCATCATGTGGCGTACGGCGTCATCCAGTACAACAGCAAGGCCGAGCGCAACCTGATCGACGACGGCTTCATTGCCGGCGATCCTGCCGCCGAGCTGCCCGCCAATCCGGATTTCCGCGTGCTGGTCACGGTGGGCTACGACAAGGTGACAGACGCCGTGCTGAAGGACGCGGCCGGCAAGACCGGGCGGGCCTACTTCGACGCTGTCGACCGCGCCAGCAAGGCGATCGTCGCCGACTGCGAGCAGGAAGCCGGCGTCCGCTGCAGCGTGGCGAACATGTACTACGGCACCGACTTCTACCGCATCAAACAGCTGGAACTGCGCGACATCCGCCTGGTCTACGCACCGCCCCGCGCGATCGGCAATTATGGCGACGAGATCGACAATTTCATGTGGCCGCGCCACACCGGCGATTTCACCCTGCTGCGCGCCTACGTGGGCAAGGACGGCAAGCCGGCCGCCTACAGCCCGGACAACGTGCCCTATCGCGCGCCCGCGCACCTGTCGCTGGCGAAGGACGGACCGAAGGCCGGCGACTACGCGATGCTGGCCGGTTACCCGGGCACGACATACCGGCACCGCACCGCCGCCGAATTCGACGAGCAGGTCAACTGGACGCTGCCGGCGCGCGTGGCGGCATTCGACCAGCTGATCGACGTGATCGAAGCGGCCGGCAGGCAGGATGCCGACGCGAAGACGCGCTATGCCGCGCAGCTGCAGTCGCTGAAGAACAACCGCAAGCGTGCCGCGGGCGAACTGGAAGGCCTGCGTCGCAGCGATGCCGTGCGCGTCCGCGCCGAGGACGAACGCGGCATGCTGGCGACCGACGTGGCGGCGAAGGAGCGGGCGGACATCGACGCGCTTGCCGCTTCGATCGCCGGCGGCTCGGCCATGCGCGAGCGCGAACTGCTGCTGTCCCTATTCGGTTCGCAGTCCCAGCTGATGCGCGCCGCGATCACCCTGGAACGGCTGCGCGTGGAATCGGCCAAACCGGACGCCGAGCGCGAGAGCGGCTACCAGGCGCGCGACCACGCCCTGATCGAAGGCGTCCTGAAGCAGGTGCAGCGCCGCTATGCGCCGGAGGTGGAGAAAGCCCTGCTCACGGCCTTGCTGACGCGCTATCAGCAGTTGCCGGACGCGCAGCGCCTGCCCGGCTTCGATGCCGCCTTCGGCCGCACGCCCGCCGCGCTGAAACAGGCACTGGATGCGCTGTATGCGAACACGAAACTGGGCGACGAGGCCGAACGCCTGTCGCGCTTCGCCGCAGCCCGCGAAGGCAGACCGATGGCGGCCGATCCCCTGATCGACCTGGCGGCGTCGCTGGTACCGGTGCAGCTGGCCCTGGAGCAGGAGCGCAAGACCCGCGCAGGCGAGCAGCTTCGTCTTCGCCCGGCGTACATGCGTGCGCTGTTCGCCTGGCGCCGGCAGCAAGGGCGCGCGCTGTACCCGGATGCCAACGGTACCCTGCGCGTGAGCTTCGGCAGGGTGGACGGATTCTCGCCACGCGACGGCGTGCAGTACACGCCGGTGACCACGGTCGCCGGGATCGTCGAAAAGAACACCGGCCAGGTGCCGTTCGACGCGCCGAAACCATTGCTGGAGGCGATCGCGAAAGGCGATTTCGCCGGTACCGAAGATCCGGCGCTGAAGACGCAGACGGTCAACTTCCTCACCAACCTGGACACGACCGGCGGCAATTCGGGTTCACCGGTACTCAACGCACGTGGCGAACTGATCGGCCTGAACTTCGACAGCAACTGGGAATCCGTCAGCGCCAGCTGGATGTTCGACCCGCGCTACAAGCGCGCGGTGCACGTGGACATGCGTTACCTGCGCTGGCTGATGGGCAAGGTCTATCCGGCGCCCCACCTGCTGAAGGAAATGGGCGCCCGGTGAGGCCCGACGACGACCCCCGACCGGTCGAACCCGAGCCGCCGCTGCCCAGCGACTGCTGCAACAGCGGCTGCCCGATCTGCGTGCACGACCTGTATGCGGAGCAGTTGCAGCACTATCGGGAGCAGTTGGCGGCATGGAAGCAGCGGCATCCCGAAGAACCCCTGTAGGCGCGACGTAAGTCGCGACCGCACGCTTTCCGACCTACGGAAAGTGATCCGCCCGCTGTCGATGGTTCGCTGCCGCAGCGAGTATGCGGTCGCGACTCACGTCGCTCCTACAAAGGCGGCAACGTCCGCTCACGCCACCCGCGTACGCCGTGCGCGCTCCAGGTGCACCAGCAGCAACGAGATGGCCGCCGGCGTCATGCCGGGGATGCGCTGCGCCTGGCCGATGGTTTCCGGTTGCACGCGTTCCAGCTTCTGCTGCACTTCGGCCGACAGGCCGCGCACGCTGGCGAAATCGAAGCCCGCCGGGATCGGCGTGGATTCGTTGCGTTGCTGGCGTTCGATCTCATCGCGCTGGCGGTCCAGGTAGCCGGCGTACTTCACGCCGATCTCGACCTGTTCGGCGACCTGCGCATCGTCCACGGCGGGACCGATGGACGGCACCGCCATCAGCTTCGCGTAGTCCAGCTCGGGGCGCTTGATGAGGTCGAGCACGTTGGTCTCGCGGCTAACCTGCACGCCCAGCGTGTCGGCGACCTCGCGCCCCAGGGCATTCGCAGGCGTGGCCCACAGCGCGCGCAGGCGGCCGGTCTCGCGGGCGATAGCCTCGCGCTTGGCTTCGAAGCGCTGCCAGCGCGCGTCATCCACCAGGCCCAGCGCGCGGCCGGTTTCGGTGAGACGCAGATCGGCATTGTCCTCGCGCAGCTGCAGCCGGTACTCGGCGCGGCTGGTGAACATGCGGTACGGCTCCTTGGTGCCGTGCGTGATCAGGTCGTCGACCAGCACACCGAGATAGGCCTCGTCGCGGCGCGGCGACCACGCCTCTTTCTGCTGCGCGAAGCGCGCGGCATTGAGGCCGGCGAGCAGGCCCTGCGCCGCCGCCTCTTCGTAGCCGGTGGTGCCGTTGATCTGGCCGGCGAAGAACAGGCCGGCGACCGCCTTCGTTTCCAGCGACGCCTTGAGCCCGCGAGGATCGAAGAAGTCGTACTCGATGGCGTAGCCGGGGCGCGTGATGTGCGCGTGCTCCATGCCGCGGATGCTGCGCACCAGCGCCAGCTGCACATCGAACGGCAGCGAGGTGGAGATGCCGTTGGGATAGATCTCCGCGACATCGAGGCCTTCGGGCTCGACGAAGATCTGGTGGCTGGCCTTCTCGGCGAAGCGCACCACCTTGTCCTCGATGGACGGGCAGTAGCGCGGGCCGATGCCTTCGATCTGACCGGAGTACATCGGAGAACGGTGCAGCGCGCCGCGGATGATCTCATGCGTCTGTTCGCTGGTGTGGGTGATCCAGCACGACACCTGGCGTGGATGATCGGCGGCGCTGCCCATGAACGACATCGCCGGCCGCGGATCGTCGCCTGGCTGCTCCTCCATCACCGCGTAGTCGAGCGAACGTCCGTCGATGCGCGGCGGCGTCCCCGTCTTGAGACGATCGACCACGAACGCGCCTTCGCGCAGGCGCTGCGCCAGGGCGGTGGCCGGCGGATCACCGGCGCGCCCGCCGGCGTACTGCGTTTCGCCGACATGGATCTTGCCCGCGAGGAAGGTGCCGGCCGTCAGCACGACCGCCGGCGCATGGAAGGTCAGTCCCGTCTGGGTGACCGCGCCGCGGACGGTGCCGCTCTCGATGACAAGGTCATCGACGGCGGCCTGGAACAGCGTCAGGTTCGGCTGCGCTTCCACCGCTCGACGAATCGCGCTGCGGTACAGCGCGCGGTCGGCCTGGCAGCGGGTCGCGCGCACGGCCGGGCCTTTCGAGGCATTGAGCGTGCGCCACTGGATGCCGGCGCGGTCGGCCGCCCACGCCATCACGCCGCCCAGCGCGTCGATCTCCTTGACCAGGTGCCCCTTGCCGATGCCGCCGATGGCCGGGTTGCAGCTCATCGCGCCCACGGTTTCCACATTGTGGGTCAGCAGCAGCGTGCGCGCGCCGGCGCGTGCGGACGCCAACGCGGCCTCGGTGCCGGCATGGCCGCCGCCGATGATGATGACGTCGTAGTGGTGGAAGCTCGGGCTCATGAGGCGGTCGGTGGCGGAGGCCGGTGGACTATCGGATGGGGAGGGCGGCGTCCTGCATGAAGGCAGAGGAAGTTGGCACGCTTCCTGCTGTATTCCCGTGCACCCGTCGTGGCAAGCGACCAGGGGCGCCGGGCTGGTAATTGGAACAGGGGCCAGCCATGCGCACGCCGGGGATGCCGAGGGGCCGGTAGTCGGGGGACTGCCGGCCCCTTTTTTTCTGCGCGCAGGATACCAGAGCAAGAAAAAAGCCCGGCTTGGCCGGGCTTTTTGTTAGGCGCCGACGCCCGGCAGGGCCGGAACAGGGGGGATCCAGATTTCCCCACCGGACGTCGACATTGAACCTTTATTGCCGCTTACGTCAGAAAGCGACGCAACCGGTCAACTCAGTTCGCAGCCTGCGACGACGGCAGGGGGAAAGCAACGGCTCGGACCGCTCCGAGGCCCCGGATCAGGGTTCGCGCTGACGGATGGTGTTGTCCGAGCGACCGGATGGACGCGGCGGCGGGGCCGGACGCTCGATCCGGGCAGGTGCCTGCCGCTCCATCCGCTGCGGGCGTTCGGTCGCACGGGGCGCCGAGGGCGCCGGCATCACCCGCGGCGGACGGTAGCCACCCTCGCCCACGCGCGGCTGGCTGGGCGACGGCAACGCCTGGCCCGCCCGGTTGGGGACCATCGGCTGTGAGCCGCCCTCACGCCAGCGGCCGGTCGGGTCACGCCACGGGGGCGGACGGTTGCCGCCACCCGGCGGCTTGTCGCTGTCGCCGGGACGCGGCGGGCGCGGGTGATGGTGGGGCGGGTAATAGGGATAGTACGGGCCGTAGTACCCGTAATAGGGGTAATAGCCGCGATAGCCGTAGGGGCTGCCGTACCCGTAGCTGCCATAGACGCCGCCCCCGCCGTAATAACCGCCGCCGTAAGGATCGTAGTACTGCGTGCTCGGCCGGCCGTGGTAGTAACCGCCCGGGGCGGTGTCGCCGACGTAGTCGTACGTCGCACAGCCGCCCAGGGACAGGCTGGCGACGGCAAGGGCGTACAAGGATGAGCGCTTCATGTCGGGACCCCCCGGGGATTCTGTAGGCAGCATCGGCCCGATGCATTGAATCCGTGCTTAACCCGTCCGGGCGGTGACCGTTCGCGTCCTGCCCGTGCGGGCCCGCTTCAGCCGGCGGCGAACCGCGACGATGCGTTAACCTTTCGGCATGTCGATGCCCCTGCCCACCTACGACGACGTCCTTGCCGCCGCCGCCCGTATCGCACCCCATGCGCACGCCACGCCCGTCCTGCGCTCACGCGCACTGGATGCGCTGGCCGGCTGCGAGCTGCATTTCAAGGCCGAGCCGCTGCAGCGGACGGGCGCCTTCAAGTTCCGCGGCGCGTGCAACGCTGTATGGGCGCTGGACGAAGCGACGGCGGCCCGCGGCGTGGTCACGCATTCGTCCGGCAACCATGGCGCCGCGCTGGCCCTGGCCGCGCGTACGCGGGGCATCCCGTGCCACGTGGTGGTGCCGGAAGGCGCCAACGCCGCCAAACGGGCCAACATCGCGCGTCAGGGCGCCACCCTGCACACCTGCGCGGCCACCATCGCCGCCCGCGAGGCGACGGCGGCGCGGGTGCAGGCGGACACCGGCGCCCGCCTGATACACCCCTACACCGACCCGCATGTCATTGCTGGCCAGGGTACCGCTGCGCTGGAACTGATCAACGCGGAAGGCCCGCTGGACGTCCTGGTCGCACCAGTGGGCGGTGGCGGCCTGCTGTCGGGCACGGCGCTCGCCGTGGCCGCCACGGCGCCCGGCGGCCGCGTGATGGGCGCCGAACCGGCCGGTGCCGCCGATGCCGCCGAATCCCTGGCCGCCGGTGAACTGCGCGTGGACTTCATCCCCGACACCCTCTGCGACGGTCTGCGCGGCACGCTCGGCGCACCCAACTTCGCCCTGCTGCGCGCGCACCGGGTGGAGGTGGTGACCGTGCCCGATGTCGAAACGCTCGTCGCGATGCGGCTGCTATGGGAATGCCTGAAGCTGCTGGTGGAACCCTCCTCCGCCATCGCCCTGGCCGCCATCCTGCGCCAGCGCGAGCACCTGGCCGGACAGCGGGTCGGCGTGATCCTGTCCGGCGGCAATGTCGACCTGGACGCCCTGCCCTGGAAGGCCGCGGCATGAACGCACGTCGCAGGAAGCCCCGGCGCGGGGTGTTCGGCTGGACCTGGCGGCTGCTGCTGGTGGTCCTGTTCTGGCTCGCCGGCGTGGCCGCCTACATCACCTGGGTCGGCCAGCGCGACGACGCCCGGCCCGCCGACGCCATCATCGTGCTGGGCGCGGCCGCCTACGACGCCAAGCCGTCGCCGGTGTTCGAAGAGCGCATCCGCCACGGCATCGACCTGTACAGGCGCGGGCTGGCGCCGAAACTGATCTTCACCGGCGGCTACGGCGGCGTCGGCGCACGCTTCTCCGAGTCGCAGGTCGCGCGCCGCTACGCGTTGCGCCAGGGCGTTCCGGACAAGGCGATCCTGATCGAATCGCTGTCGCGCAACACCCACGACAACCTGCGCCAGGCATCGCTGCTGATGCAGCAGCACCAGCTGCACGACGTCATCGTGGTCAGCGACCCGCTGCACATGGCGCGCGCGCTGCGCATCAGCAAGGAACTCGGCATCCGCGCGGTCGGCTCGCCCACGCCGACCAGCCGGTTCCGCACCTTCGCCACGCGCTGGCGTTTCCTGCTGCAGGAAGTGTATTTCTTCCACCGCGACCGCCTGCCGCGCTGACGGCGTGGCGTATCATCGCCAGCTCGCCCACCACCCGGATCCGCCATGAAGATCGACGGCACGCGCCGGCAGGACCGCGCCACCGAACTCGTCCTCAGCTACTACGCCGCCTTCAACCGCGGCGACTGGGAAGGCATGCTGGCGATGCTGAGCGAGGACGTGGTGCACGACCTCAACCAGGGCGCGCGCGAAGTGGGGCGCGAGGCGTTCGCGGCCTTCCTGGGGCGCATGAACGCCAGCTACCGCGAACAGCTGCGCGACATCGTGGTCCTGGTCACCCAGGATGGCCTGCGCGCCGCCGCCGAATACGTGGTGCACGGCGAGTACCTGCATACCGACGAAGGCCTGCCACCGGCGGATGGCCAGACCTACGCGCTGCCCGGCGGCGCCTTCTTCGATATCCGCGATGACCGCATCGCGCGCGTCACCAACTACTACAACCTGCAGGACTGGATCCGGCAGGTGCGCCGCGACAATCCCTGAGCCGGCGCGACGCGTAGCGGGCGGCAGCGAGCCCGTGCGATGAACCTACGCGGTGAAGCTACTCGCCGCGTCGCCGGATCGGGATCTTCGACAGCGGCACCGCCGCGATGTCCTCCCCCTGCTCCCGTATCGGCGCGCCCGCCGGCGGCGCCCAGGCATGGGCGTAGATGACGTCCCAGGTGCTGGGCAGCTTGCCGTCCGCGCGACGCAACGGCTCGTAGGCTGCCGCCGCGGCCGCGAAGCGCGCGCGACCGGTCAGCGTATGCCGGCGATGGTGCAAGGCGTTGGTCGCGCCCATCGCGCGCAGTTCGCGCATCAACGCCGGCAGGTCGTCGTAGGTCAGCGTGAAGCGGTCACGGTCGAGCACCGGATCGCGGAAGCCGGCCAGCATCAGCGCATCGCCGAACTGGGCGATGGCAGGGAACGGGCTGACATGTGGCGCATCGTCGGCCTGCGCGAACGCATCGCGCAGTTCCTGCAGCGTTTCCGGTCCGAACGTCGAGCACACCAGCAGGCCGCCGGGCTCCAGTACGCGGCGAAAGCCGGCGAACGCGGCCGGCAGGTCGTCCACCCATTGCAGGCTCAGGTTGCAGAACAGCACGTCGACGCTGGCTTCCGCCACGGGTAGTGCACGCAGGTCGGCGCAGACGCGCTGGAACGGCTTCCACCAGCCGGCCTGCTTCTTCGCCTCGCGCAGCATGGGCAACGCCAGGTCCAGTGCGACGACCTGCGCCTTCGGCCAGCGCTTGCGCATGGCGGCGGCCGCGTGCGCGGGACCGCAGCCCACGTCCAGCACCACCTTCGGATCGGCTGCATCCTGGCCCTGCCGCAGGGCGAAGTAGTCCAGCGACTCCAGCAGGCGCTTCTCGACTTCGTGCTGCAACGCCGCCGCCGCATCGTAGCCGGCGGCCGAGCGCGAGAACGCACGGCGGATGTGGCGCTGGTCGAACGTGCTCATGCCGTGGCTCCCAGCGGCAGCGCCTGCATGAAGCGGTCCACGTCGGTCGCCACGCGGTCGGCGTGCCCCAGGAACGGCGCGTGGCCACCGCCGGCGATCTCGACGAAAGTGGCTTGCGGCGTGACGGCGGCAGACGCCTGCATCGCTTTCGTCGGCACCAGCAGGTCGCGGCGCCCGGCCAGCCACAGCGTGGGTACGGACAGTGCCGGCAGCGTTGCACGCAGGTCGGACTGCTCGAGCAGGTGCAGGCCCTGCTGCAGGGCTTCGGGTGCCGGCTCGCCACGCGCGTACAGGTCGTGCTTCAGCGTGCGCAGTTCGCTGCGCGCGTGCTCGGAACCCATCGTGTCCAGCGCGAGGAACCGCTCCAGTGTGCCGGCGTAGTCGTTGCGCAGGTCGTCGCCGAACTGTGCGAACACGCGGCCTTCCACGCCATGCGGCCAGTCGCCGTCGCGCACGAAGCGCGGCGTCGCCGCGATCATGGCCAGCCCACGCACCTGCGACGACGATGCCGCCGCATGCAGCGCGAACAGCCCGCCCAGCGACCATGCCAGCCAGGCGGCCGGCGGCGTGCGGGCGAGGATGGCGGTGACAGTGGCGTCCAGCGTCAGCGGAACCTCGCTGTCACGGCTGAAGCCGTGCCCGGGCAGGTCGACGAGATGCAGCGTGTAGCGGTCGGAGAGCCGCTGCACCAGCGGGGCGAATACGCCGCCATGCAGCGCCCAGCCATGCAGCAGCACCAGGGAGGGGCCGCTGCCGAGGGTTTCGATATGCATGCGGCGTATTGTCGCCGATCCCGCGTGCCCCGGGATCGCAGAAGGGGGTTCGCCTCAGGCCACGGCGCCATGCACGCGCTGCACCGCTTCCCACGAGCGCGCCAGGGTGTCCACCAGACCGTCCACGTCCTGCGGCGAGTGCAGGGCCGACAGGGTCACCCGCAGCCTCGCCTTGCCGTCCGGCACGGTCGGCGGCCGGATCGCCGGCACCAGGTAGCCTGCACTGTCCAGCGCCGCCGCCAACGCGAGTGCGTTGCCATCGCTGCCGCACAGCACCGGCTGGATCGGCGATTCCGAGGCCATCAGCTGCAGTCCGGCGCGCTGCGCGCCGCTGCGGAAGCGGTCCACCAGCGACTGCAGCTTCTCGCGCCGCCACTGGTCGCGGCGCGCGTGCTTCACCGCCACGCGGGTGGCCGCCGCCAGCGCCGGCGGCAGCGCGGTGGTGTAGATGTAGGGGCGCGCGGTCTCGGCCAGATGCTGGATCAGCGTCTCTTCGCCCACGACGACGGCACCGTAGCCCCCCAGCGCCTTGCCCAGGGTGACCAGCTGCAGCGGCACGTCGGCTACACCCATGCGCGCTTCGGCCACGCTGCCGCGGCCTTCGGGTCCGCGCACGCCGACGCCGTGCGCGTCGTCCACGAAGAACAGCGCCTGCTGCATGCGCGCGACCAGGCTCAGCGCACGCAACGGCGCGGTGTCGCCGTCCATGCTGAAGACGCCGTCGGTCGCCAGCATGGCGGCGCCGTCCGGCTGCAGCTTCAGCTGGCGTAGGGCGCCTTCGGGATCCAGGTGCGGATAGCGGCGCAGCTTCGCGCCTGCCAGCCGCGTGGCGTCGAGCAGGCTGGCATGGTTGAGACGGTCCTGCACGCAGACATCCCCATCCTCCAGCAGCGCCTGCTGCACGGCCAGGTTGGCGAGGAATCCGCTGCCGAACAGCAGCGCACGGGGATAGCCCAGCCAGTCGGCGATGTCCCGCTCCAGCCCGTCGTGCGCCGCATGGTGGCCGCTGACCAGATGCGACGCACCGGCACCGGTGCCCTCGCGTGCGGCGGCGTCCTGCAGTGCGTTGGTGACTTCGAACTGCTGCGCCAGGCCCAGGTAGTCGTTGCTGCTGAACTCCGTGAGCCAGCGGCCCTCGACCTCCACCCGCACGCCATCGCGCCGGTTGACGGTGCGGCGCGTGCGTTGGCGCGCCAGGGCCACGCGCTGCTGGCGCTGGGCGAGGATGCGGTCGTGCAGGTCGGGGCGTGTCATGGGTTCGGGACCGAGTACGGGAGCGCGCATCGGCGGCGGCCGGGACACGCCGACACCGACGCGCCGGGACGCGATGCCCGCGCCGGCGTTATGGCCTTCGTCCTGCCCCCTGTCGTGCCCCCGACTACGCCGCCTGGCCGCAGCACGGCGCAGGATGGGTGATGTCGGCGTGCACCGTACCGCTGCCGGCGCCTTCCATTCTGTGATGGTCGTGCACGTTTTCCACCTGCACCTGCATGGGTCGCAGGCCCAGACGCGCGAACAGGGCCTGGTCGCGCTCGGTGTCCGGGTTGCCGGTGGTCAGCAGCTTTTCGCCGTAGAAGATCGAATTGGCTCCGGCCAGGAAGCACAGCGCCTGCAGTTCGTCGCTCATGGCCTCGCGGCCGGCCGACAGGCGCACCATCGAGGCCGGCATCACGATGCGGGCAACGGCAATCGTGCGGACGAACTCGAACGGATCCAGCTCGGTGGTGCCGTGCAGCGGCGTGCCGGCCACCTGCACCAGGCGGTTGATCGGCACCGAATCCGGATGCGCCGGCAGGTTCGCCAGCGCCTGCAGCAGGCCGGCGCGCTGGTCGCGCGATTCGCCCATGCCGACGATGCCGCCGCAGCAGGTCTTCATGCCCGCATCGCGGACATGCGCCAGCGTGTCCAGACGGTCCTGGTACTGGCGGGTGTGGATGATGTCGCCGTAGAAGTCGGGTGCGGTGTCGAGGTTGTGGTTGTAGTAGTCCAGGCCCGCCTCCTTCAACGCCTGCGCCTGCGCGCCGCTCAGCATGCCCAGCGTGGCGCAGGTTTCCAGGCCCAGCGCCTTCACCCCGCGGATCATCTCGGCGACCTTGGGAATGTCGCGTTCCTTCGGCGAACGCCAGGCCGCGCCCATGCAGAAGCGCGACGCCCCGGCGGCCTTGGCCTGCGCGGCCTTCGCCAGCACCCGCTCGGCGTCCATCAGCTTCTGCGCAGCCACGCCGGTGTCGTAGCGCTGCGCCTGCGGGCAGTAGGCGCAATCCTCCGGACAGCCGCCGGTCTTCACCGACAGCAGGGTGGAGACCTGGACTTCCGCCGGATCGAAATGCGCGCGATGCACGGTCGCGGCCCGATGCAGCAGGTCCGGGAACGGCAGGTCGAACAGCGCCAGCAGCTCCTCCCGTTGCCAGTCGTGGCGCAGCAGGGGGGTATCGCTGGAAATGTGAGCGGACATCGCGGCCTCGGCGGATTACAGTCGCGGAAGTCTGGAAACCGGGCCCCGCCCTGTCAACCGCATGGATGCTCCGAAAGTTGACGGCTGGTGGCGCCGGGCCAGCCGGTCGCTGCTCACGCCACGCTGCCTCATCTGCCGCGAACGCGGTTGCAACGGGCGCGATCTATGCGCCTCGTGCGCTGAACGGCTTCCCTGGAACCTGATCGCATGCCTGCAATGCGGGCTTCCGATGTGCGCACCCGGGGTCTGCGGCGACTGTCTGCGCGATCCGCCCTTGCTGGCGCAGACACGGGCGGTATTCGTATACGGCTTTCCGCTGGACCGGCTGGTGCCGCGCTTCAAGTTCCATCGCGACCTGGCGGCCGGACGCCTGATGGCCGACCTGATGGCCGGCGCACTGATGTCTGCGCCGCGTCCGGATGCCCTGGTGCCGGTGCCGCTGCACACCCGGCGCATCCGACAGCGTGGCTACGACCAGGCGCTGGAACTGGCGCGCCCGCTGGCCGCCGCGCTGGCCCTGCCGTTACGCGCCGACCTGCTGCAGCGCTTCCGCGCCACGGCAGCGCAGTCCGAACTCGATGCCGGCCAGCGCCGGCGCAACCTGGCCCGCGCGTTCGCCGTACCGGAACAGGCCGCCCTGCCGGCGCATGTGGCGCTGGTCGACGACGTGATGACCACCGGCGCCACGCTGGCGGCGGCGGCCCATGCGCTGAGGGCTGCGGGCGTCGAGCGGGTGGACGCCTGGGTGTGCGCGCGGGTGCCGTGAAGCCGTCGTCGCCCTGTGACGGACAGCCGTCCGTTGTGCCCTGGTCAGAAGGGCCAGACCGCCAGACCGGACAGGTCCAGGGCCAGACCGGCGAACACCGCCGCGCCCACCCAGTTGTTGTGCAGGAAGGCGCGGAAGCAGGCCTCGCGCCCACGGTGGCGCGCCAGCACGAACTCCCACGCGATCAGCAGCGCGGCCACGCCCAGCGCCAGCAGGTAGTACGGTCCCAGCCCCGCCTGCCGGCCCACCAGATACAGGGCCACCAGCATCAACGCGTACAGCACGGCCTGGATCACCAGGTCGAGGTCGCCGAACAGGATGGCCGTGGACTTGGATCCGGCACGGATGTCGTCCTCGCGATCCACCATCGCATACCAGGTGTCGTACGCCGTGGCCCACAGGATATTGGCGCCGTACAGCACCCAGGCCACCGGCGGCACCTCGCCCTGCACGGCGGCGAACGCCATCGGGATGCCCCAGCCGAAAGCCAGGCCCAGATAGACCTGCGGCAGATAGGTGTAGCGCTTCAGATACGGATAGCTGGCCGCCAGGAACAGGCCGGCGAAGCTCAGCCACACGGTCAGGCGGTTCAACGTGAGCACCAGCCCGAACGCCACCAGCATCAGCACGGCGAACACGGCCAGGGCTTCGCGTCCGGAGACCGCCCCGGTCGCGAGCGGACGCCCGCGCGTGCGCTCCACCTGCGGATCCAGCCAGCGGTCGGCGTAATCGTTGATCACGCATCCCGCGGAACGGGTCAGCCACACGCCGGCCGTGAACACGAACAGGGTCCACGCCGGCGGCACGCCGTCGGCCGCCAGCCACAGGGCCCACCAGGTGGGCCACAGCAGCAGCAGCACGCCGATGGGGCGATCGCCGCGCACCAGCTTCCAGTACTGGCCCAGCCGCTCGCGCCAGCGCGGCATGGCTTCGGTTTCGAAACGCTCGTATCCCATGCGCGAAAGGGTAACAGGCACGCCGCCCGGACCGGATTTTCCGCATCGCTTGCATCGGAGTGGGCCAACCCCCCGCTTTGCGGCTAGAATGCCGGTCCCGTGCGCCTGTAGCTCAGCCGGATAGAGTAGTGGCTTCCGAAGCCGCTGTTCATAGGCCAAAATCGGGAACCGCAGTGTCACCGGGCCACTACTCAAAAGTGGCTGGCCCGAAGCAAAAAGTCCTTTAAAAACGCGCCTGTAGCTCAGCCGGATAGAGTAGTGGCTTCCGAAGCCATTGGTCGGGGGTTCGAATCCCTCCAGGCGCGCCATCATCCCTGTGACAAATCTGGGACGCCACTGGGACAACTTCTAGTCAGGCTCTTTGGCACGATGAGTAGAAGCCTCCTGCCGACGCACGGCGAGGCCATTCAAGGATGATCAAGATCAATCTGCCCGCAGACCGACACTTTGCTGGCTCACGCGGCGCTTGATGGCCGTGCATCGAATCAAGGGGGGAGCTGATCAACTGCCTACTCCTCAGCGTCGCACGCTTTGCTGGCATACACCGAGAACTACAACCGCCTACGCCCTGAAGGGGGCGTAAGCGTCCGGTGACGACATCTGTTTGACGGTGAGTCGATCTGTTTCGATACGCGCCCGTCATGAGATGAGTGCGCAGATGGACAAGAAGCAAGTGGATTGGGGTCGGCATCTGGCGAGCTGGCGTGAGAGCGGCCTGAGCCAGGCCGCGTACTGCCGGCAGCAGGGGTTGTCGTACCGGCGCTTTTGCTACCGTCACCGCGTGCAGAGGCGAGCCGGTGGCGCAGCAACACCGTCGCCGGCGGCCATCCCCATCGTGGTCAGTCAGGTATCGTCGTCCGACATCCAGATTACGTTGCCCAACGGCTTGCTGTTGCGCGTGACATCAGACGTGGAGATCGCACCGCTGACGATGCTGATCAAGGCGCTGAGCGCATGCTGAGCCCTTCGGGATGGTGGCTGGTCACCACGCCGATGGACCTGCGCTGCGGCATGGATCGTTTGCTGGTGCATGTCCGCGATCAGCTCGGTCACGATCCCTTTGACGGGTCAGCGTGGGTCTTCCGCAACCGCAGCGCCACCCGCATCAAGGTGCTGTGCTGCGATGCACAGGGCGTCTGGCTGGCCGTGCGTCGTTTACACCGCGGGCACTTCATCTGGCCCCGCGCTGGAGAGGATGTCTGGACGCTGGAGCGCGATCAGTTTGCCTGGTTGTGTGCCGGCGTTGACTGGCAACGCTTGAGTGCATCGCCAGCACTTGCCTTGCGCGTATAACCCGGTAGTCTGCGCGCCCATGGACCGCGCGCAACTGCATTCGATCACCGACGTTGACGTGCTTCGTCGTCTGCTCATCGAGCAGACGCGCATGCTCGATGAGCGTGATCAGCAGCTTGCCTCGCGCGAGCAGACCATCGTGCGCAAGGACTCGCTGATCGAGCAGTTCAAGCGCGAGATCGCGCGTTTGAAGCGCTTGCAGTTCAGTCCCACGGCCGAGCGTCTGGACCCGGCCCAGCGTGAGCTGTTCCAGCAGACCATGTCTGCCGACATTGCCGCGGTCGAGGCCCAGCTGGAAGCAGTGCAGGCTGAAGATGAAGAGATGGTGTCGGTACCGCGCCTGCGTACACCGGTGCGCCGGCCCCTGCCCGAGCACCTGGAGCGGATAGAGACCCGGCATGAGCCTGATGCCTGCGCCTGCCCGCAGTGCCAGTCCGAGCTGGTGCACATCGGCGATCAGGTCAGCGAGAAGCTGGCCTGCAAACCGTTGGAGTTCTACGTCCGCCGTGATGTGTATCCGCAGTACGCCTGCCGCGCCTGCGAGCAGGTCATTGCCCAGCCGGTGGCCCCGGCCATCATCGAGCGCGGCCAGGCCGATGCCAGCCTGCTGGCCCAGGTGGTGGTGGCCAAGTACGTGGACCATCTACCGTTGTACCGGCAGCAGGCCATCTATGCCCGCAGCGGCGTGGAGCTGAGCCGCTCGACCTTGGCCGAGTGGATCGGGGCCATCGGCGTGGCGCTTCAGCCGCTGGCCGACCGGCTGACCGCACGCCTGCATGAGCAGCCAGTCCTGCACGCCGATGAGACGCCGGTCGCCATGCTGGAGCCCGGTGCCGGCAAAACCCGCCGCAGCTACCTCTTTGCCTATGCCGGCGTCCGTCATCCCGGCGCCGATCCGCCGATGGTGGTGTTCGACTTCCAGACCAACCGCAGTGGTGCTCACGCCCGTCAGTTCCTCGGATCCTGGCGTGGATCACTCATGGTCGATGACTACGCCGGCTACAAAGCGCTGTTTGCCAGTGGCGTGACCGAACTGGGCTGCTGGGCTCATGCAAGGCGCAAGTTCTTCGAGCTGCAGGCGGCCAGTGGTAGTGCGATTGCCACCGAAGCACTGGTGCGCATCGGTCAGCTGTATCAGATCGAGCAGGCCGCTGCCGCGATGAGGGTGGCCCTGCGCCATGACTACCGTCAGCAGCATGCCGTGCCAGTACTGACCGCACTCAAGGCCTGGCTGGAGCAGACGCGTGCTCAGGTGGCGGGTAACAGCGGCACGGCACGGGCAGTGGATTACACGCTGCGCCGCTGGGAGGCGCTGGCGCGTTACGTGGACGATGGTGCCTACCCGATCGACAACAATCCGATCGAGAACGCGATCCGCCCCGTCACGCTGGGCCGCAAGAACTGGTTGTTTGCGGGCTCCGAACAAGCCGGCCGGCGAGCCGCAGCCATCATGAGCTTGTTGGCCACGGCCAAGACCAACGGGCTAGATCCGCATGCCTGGCTCAGCGATACGCTGGCGCGCTTGCCGCGCACCCTGCATCGGGATATCGACCGCCTGTTGCCACTACCGGCGGCAGCAGACGCCAAAGCCTGATCGTCAGTCCCACCTTGTTGTGTGGGATTTACTTCGGTCCCACACGACGTAGATAGGTGGGAACCATGCATCAGCGGCATGCAGCGGCGACACCATCAAGATGTCAGCACCGGACGCTTACGACGTATTACGCCTGGAAATCGAAGTACGCCGGGCTTGAAGTGTCGCAACTGCGGCACCTCAAGGATGTCGAGACCGAGTTGGCCCGACTCAAGCGGATGTACGCAGACTTGGCGCTGGAACACCATGCGTCGAAGGACGTGCTGTTGCGAAATGGCTGAGCCGCAGCGGCTCGACCTGAGCCTGGCGATGCAAACGAGCTACGGCCTCAGTGCCTGGCGCGCGGATCGGGTGCCGGTCCAAGAGGCTACCCGAGGTAGAGCGACAACGCGCCAAGACTTGGCTTTCCTGGGCCACAGCGCATGCAGAGGAACTGAATCCATTAGGACATCACCTGATAGACGTCACGGACATGAACGTCAATCTCGATGGGTGGTACCACAACGAGTACCAACAGCCTCAGCCAGACTGGTGGACCAAGTCGCTTCGCAAATAGTCTTCATGGGGCAGCAATGCCATCGAAGATCCGTCTGGGCGTGCAGATGGCCGACCGCGAAGAACTCTGGCGCGAGTACGACAAGCGGGTTGCGGCTAGTTTACGGCCCTGAATTCGGGACTTCTGTGTCGGCATCTTGACGCCATTCAAGACAGCTCCGAATGTTAAATCCATCTGTTGAACCGTACTTCGTCACCTCAGCAGGCAAATGAGATGTCAGATATCGATGTACACGGCCAACAATGGTCGGGTCAAAGCTCAGGATGCCCAGCGGTATCGGAAATCCATGCCCCTCGCCAATTGGCGCGTGAACGACAACGGCGGCAACTCTACGCGGAATCAGGAGGACTTCAAGCGAGCTTGGAATCGCCCCCGTATTTGGCCTGCAGTACGTTGTGGAAGCAGCCTTGATTAGCCGCCACTGAGGTTTGCCTTCGTCAATCAAAATGGGGGCGCGCTCCAGCTTCCGGCCCGTCTCGTCTATATCAACGCCTTCCCTTGCGAGCGTTTCGAGAAGCTCCAGGAAGGATCGCGAAGCGCCCCATGCTGACCGCCTCGGAACAACCCACAAGAAGACGTCATCATTCACAAGCGCGCGATCGTTCGTGTAGCCGATGGCCGTTGCTATTCGCTCGATGTTCTCGGGTTGATACAGCGCTCCAACGATGCCAACGGTAGGTCTATTGCTGCGCAACTCACCGGCGCGACCAGCCAATTCCTTGAAATAGCGAAGCGACGCAAAACCAGAGCGATTCAAATACTCCTTCAGATACTCTGGCGCGATTTGCGCCAGAACGTCGAGCGCGTTGGCATCCTCCGGCGTCCTTACGGTTCGCAGATTCTCCAGAAACTCAGCCACGCCATGCACGACTCGGTCTCGGTCGGCGAGTTCGTGTCCTGTTCTCCACTTCTCCAGAAACACCTCGGGTTCGCTAGGCCGCCGGACTGAGGCCATGGCGACGAACGGAACGACCGCAGAAAATCGGTCGCCAGCGACTACATCATCCACCGAGTACAAGGATCTCTTCAGTTGATCCGCCGCCTCCCTGTCCCTGCGACTTGAAATCTCTCCGTAGAATCTTCGAAATGATTCAGGAACATGCTTCGAAGCGTTGGCCACTACGTTTGGATCTCGAACTGCAATTTCTGGAAGCGATCTTTCAAATTCGGATTGGGGCTCCCGTTCGCACGGCGCAAGAGAAAGTAGATCGAATCCAACCCTCTCGGTCTTCTTGACGACCTCATAGATCTGCGGCTTGTCGCCCTCCTTGAAGAGGGCGTTGCCGGCATCTGTCATCCAGATGCGCCCTTCGGAACGAGATATATAGGCTCGATTTTCGGCGTCACGTATAACGTACGCCACCTCGTTAGCGTTGAAGCCAAAGAAACTTGCCGCAACGTCCTCCGGCACGCCATCAGCAGAATGTAACAGCCGCAGCAAGAACTCAGTTGTCAGCGACACATCGCCAACTTCAGCCACTTTGTGATGCACCACGAACTGCCTGGCCGGAAGTTGCACGTCGAAAATACCGACTGGAACCCGAACGTCGATCGGCTCTGGTTCACCTCCCGCTACCGGCTTGGACAACGAAAGCACACGACGAGAGCCGGTCATGCGTCACCTTCCTTTTGCTTGGTGCTGTCAGCAGCCTTCGCTTTTCCCTTCTTCGTCGATTTTGGCGTCGCAAGAAGCTCGGAGGCGTCCAGAAGCATGGCGTCACCGCCTTTGACCTCTTCGTCGAAGCCGGCTGAAACAGCACCAAGCGGGGACCCTTGCCTCCATGCCGCCTTTGCGCCGACGATGGTAAGACGGTCCATCGCCCGGCTCAGGGCGACATTGATTCGATTTTTCTTCGCCATGAAGCCTGGTTGGATTGTGGGCGCCCCGCGATCCTTAATCCCATCTGCGTTGTTTCGAACTAGCGACAGAATCACGATGAGGTTTTCTTTGCCTTGGTAGCTGTCGATGGTGTCAACCTTAATTGCCCGCCGGAATACTTCTGGGAGGCTCTCGGACTGGAGTTTCCGTCTCACTAGCTCAAGCTGCGCCGCATACGCGCAGATCACACCGATTGCCTCCACTCCCTCCGGGAGAGTCCTAATCCAGTTCAAGAACGGCTCGTGTTCCGACCAGCGCTTAAGCAGCCAAACGATCACATCCGCCTCAGCGACATTCTGCAAACTTCCGCGCCTAATATCTCCTCCCCTCTGATAAGCACTAGTGCCGAGCGCATCAGTGCTCACCCAAACGAGCGGAACCGTCAGTTCAGGCGGCAGGACATCCGGGGGAATCTCCGGCTTGGTCCTCTCGTGTTGCAGAGCTCGATCGTAGAACGCATTGGAGACCAATCTGCCAATTGGCGGAAGCATTCGATACTGCTTCTTTAGCGTATGCCCCCCCTGTTTGCCGTAGGCCGACTCGAATGCGCGCTCGAAATCGCTCTTGACCACTTCGCCAACCGCAACTTTCAACTCACGCGTAAGAGCATCCACGACATCTGGAGAATGCTGGGGTTCGAGTTGCGCGTGGTCGCCCACTAGCACGACCCATTTCCCGGCTTGAATAGGAACCGCCAACTCGCTCGGAGTGCAGCGCGCCGCCTCATCCACAATCACGAGATCAAACGCTGTCTTCGTCAGCCCCAAGGAAGAACGGCCAAGGCCTACGCATGTGCCCGAGACTACTTGGCGGGTACCGGCCAGGAAGGTTTCGTAGCTCCTCTGCCAGGTAGAGACGGTTCCAACGATGTCGCGCCCGAGCTCCGCAATATGTCTCAGCCGCTCAACCCTGTGAGCAGTCTCATTTGGAAGCCTTGAGAAGAAGAGCGAGGTGACCATGTCCTCAATCTCGCTCGGCTCAACGTCCGACAGGTCGAAGTCGATGCCGCGATCTAGAAGGCACTGCTGCACAGTTGCCTTTAGTGCGTTGATTCTTGCGACTTCGCCACTTGCTTCTGCCAACTCCGAGACGCGGCCCAGTATTGGCCGGACTGTGTCCTCGAAGAACATCACGGCCTCGCATTCGCCCTGACCCAACCCGAGATATCCCGCAACAGCACCCATCCTCAGTTCGCGGGTCGCTACAAAGTCATCCTTGTAAGCTCGTTCAACGGCCGCGGCGTGGTATGGCCTCAACGACTCTGAAACCTGACCCTCAGCGCCAACCCGAATCATGCTTAGCGAGTCTCGGTCTTTTCCGAACAAGCTCAGTACTGCCTCTGCCGCGTTGTTGACAGCCTCATGCGATTGGCTGGCAACCAGCACGTTTCGCGCTAGCCCGTGAGTTAGCGCGTAGTGCACCAGTGCGCCAATAAAGCGAGTCTTTCCTGTCCCTGGTGGCCCCTGCAACAAGCCCAACGGCCGATGCGCGACGATCCCTTTGAACGCAGCCATCTGCGTTGGGTTGAGCTTATAGCGCTTCACCAGCAGGTCTTCTTCCACCTCAAAGTCGATGTTGCGCGGGAGCTTCCCTGTGGCCGGATAGAAGGCGTCGAGCAATTCAGAAGCAACGGAGTTTCTTGTGAGAATTCGAGTCGTTGCTTCCTCGCGGCGCTGCCAGCTCGTGTTCTCCATGCGACTTTGGAACCGGAGACGGTCACCATCTCGAACGATGGGACCTCGGGAGCCGTCGACGTAGCCGTGAATGGCCAACGCGTCCGCGGTCGTCTTTTGAACGTCAAGGGCTCCGATCCTGCGCCAGATGCCGTTATTATCGAGCCGCTCGACCGCCACCACATCCTTTCGGTCGAAATCCAGGTCGCCGACAGAAAGCTGAATTGGCAGCACGTGAAGACGCGCTTGTGAGCGATACGTGCTGTCACCTATGGCGAGAACTTCCGTCTTAAGCTCGCCCTCGATCTGAATTGAACGCTCCCACAATAGGGGCACATCCAAGCTATTCCCGGCCCCGGTTTCACCGGCCTGCTCTCGTTCTACTAGCTCGTCCTCCTTTGCCTCGATGCTGGCGACTTGAGGTAGCTCCTGCTCGCTCTCGTCCTCAATCTGCGGCAGCGGCGCGGCCAGCGCGGCCGCTACCTCAGGCAGTTGGAGGATCGACGAAATTGCCTCCAATTGGCTCGCCCCTCCCTCAACCACGAGGTTTGCGCAGAATCCGCAAACCTTCTGCTTTGTGAGTCGGGATGCTTGTGCTTGCTCAAGCTTGTTGCGCCACGCTTTCGCGGGCGCTCCGGTAGCATCTAGTTCGACCGAAAGCTCCTCGACTGCGCCAACGATTCTGAGCCGCTTGTCACCCTTAACTATCCAGAACTGCCCTTCATCAGAAAGCATCGGACCGGACTCGGCGCGAGGGATGGAGATTCTGAAACTCGGCAGATCACTGTCAGCGGGCGATTTCGTAGCTAACTCGAGAGCCTCGCGCAGCGGCAACAACGTCCCGTTTGCTGGCGGTCCCATGCGGCATTCTTCGACGCCCCTTTCGATTCGTCTAGCGACTTCCGGATGGATGTCCACCTTCGCCAGCAGCTCCTCTGCGATTTTTGTCACTGCATAGCGGTCGCGTTCGAATCGCCCACCCGAAGCGGGTGAATATGCTCGAGATCGACGAGATCCGTCCTGAGCGGACGAGTAGTCGAGCATGTCAATGAGGACCGGCAGTGGCTTGCCTGCGCTTTCATCGACAACAATGTTGTCCGGTTTAATGTCTCCATGAGCCACCGTCCGCCCATGCAGGTTTTCAACCACATCGATAAGCTCGACGATAAACCCTATCGTTGCAGACGCCTCGCCGAATAAGCCGCACTCCAAGCTTTCCGCAAGCGTCTTGCCAGGAACATACTCCTGAACGAGAACAATCGCGTCGCCGGTCCAATGCACATTTAGCAACCGAGCAGATCCCTTAGGCGGAGCCTCCGACAACTGCTGAGCTTGATCCAAAAACGCCAAGATTCTTGAGCGCTCCTTAACAATGTTCCCGAGCGTTAGCGACTGCCACATCTTTACGAGGCGAAGTTGCTCTTCGGAATCAGCCCTCCAGATTATTGCGCGTTCATCGTCGCTTACGAGCTCAGTCTCGGGATAGGCCTTAAAGATTTCTCTCTGTGTCTTCAATGTTCGGTGGCGCTCGAGACCCTCGATTGTCGACTTCTCGTCGCCGCCAGTTACAAGTGCGGCGTTGAAGGCCGCAAGCATTTCGCTCGCGTCGCTGAATCGATTGGACTGATCCATGTCAAGACACTTCTCGAACCATGAATGTAGGCTCGAGAACTCTCCGTCGGCGTCGATTGCGCTGTTCCATTCCGGCGGCTCGCCGCGGGGAACATGCCCGAACAGCAGGGCGTGGATGACACATCCCAGCAGGAATGCGTCCTTGCGGAGTAGGTCGACGGGGCCACCCAGAATGTCCTCAGGCACGCTGGAAGTAGAAAGAAACTGAAAACGGGACTCGCCGAGCGTTCTGACTTCGGGTAGAGATGCAGCCATCAAATGCGAGAGTTTTACCGTACTTGGCAGCTCCACCCATACGCTGTGAGCGCCCAGATCCAGGTGCGCGACGTTCAAGGCATGAATCGGCACTACTGCCGACAGAATCTGACGCGCCAGGGCGATGCGTTCTCCCGCAGTGGTGCCAGTGAGCTCCGACTGGACGAATTCGCTCAAGCGCTTCATCCGTCGCCTGCGCTCGAAAACCTCCCAGTAGGAGACGCCGCGCTCCGCATCCTCCGACTTTGGTTTGAAAATCGACTCACCACATTTCGGGTTTCGATCATCCAACCAAGCGATAACCTTCCTTTCCCGGCCTGCTATTTCCGCACGCCCGGCTTCAGTCTGAAACCTAGTGTCGGCCTTTGCGAAGTCCCAGCGGCGCAAGAGACCGAAAGAATTGTCAATTCCGGATTCCTCCACATCGAACTCAGCATAGATCTCGCCGCGATGCTGGAACGTGGGGGCCTCGCCACGTGCGACGAAGCCGCCGTAATTGCGCTTGCCAACTTGGAATATCCCACCACCGACGTTGAAAAAGCGGCGGATGCGCTGCATCCAGGCATCGTTCGTGAAGTCTTCGAAATAGACTGGGCCAAAGGCCTTGATTCTTTCATCCTTGTTTCGGACAACCTTGATGAAATCATCGATGTGGAAGACGAATGCTGACTCACTATCGGCGATCTGAGACCGATCCTTGGTGTTGGTCAGGACTACTGCCGATTGGATCATCGGCGTTGGCAAGGAATCAGCCAGCCCCTCTTTCCTAGCCCGCTCCGATAGTGACTTCTTTAGTATGGGGTGAAGCTCGCGCGCGATTTCTGCGATTTTCCCTACGGGGGATCGACCGTTATTGCGGTTCCCGTTGAACCAGTTGCCATCGCGACTACTGATTGGTCCCTTCCAGTCCTTCAAGTCGACCAGCAGGAGGCGGTCTTCTATTACGAGAACCACGTCGATTTCTCGAGTGCCTTTGCCCGGCAAAGACAAATCGAGGTTCGTGAAGGCCTGCCAGCTATCTGGCAGCGCTTTCAGCTTGTCTAACCCAGGAACCTCGCGAACATGAATTCCACGTCCGTTGTTGAATATTTTCATTCGGCGCCCCCTACCGACGACATTAAATCCATTCCGCCCTGCGATAGAACGGCGCGCCCTTGATGAACTCACCGGACACGTCGTGTGTCTTGTACAGGCACTCGTGCAGGCCAAGGACTTTGATCCGCTCCGCCGCCTGCGTCAGTGCGGAGACGTCATTCAGGCCGAGGGCGCCAAGCTCCTGGGGGCGCAGATTCGGGACCTTGTGCAGGAACCAGGTCAGCAATGGCTCCCTGTAGTCGGTAGCGCCTGCTTTGAAGTGGCTCAGGTATTGGGAAGCAAGGATCACGCCCACACCGAACTCGCGTCCCTGTAGCAGGATCTTACGGAGCACGTCGAACTCGTACTTCATGATGTTATCCGCCTCATCCACTAGCAACATGGAGTCGACGACACGCATGTCTCCATTGGCCCCGAGGAACGGCCGCTTGGGAATCCTCAACATGTGTTCGTAGAACACGTTGAGCATGATCGCGACGAGCATGTTCTTCGTCATGTCGTCCTGGCCCAGCTCGTTCAGCGATATGACGACAACTCCCTTTAGGAAGTCCGCCGAGCTGGCGATGGCTGAGCGATCCGTGGAGAACAACTCCATGTCCACCAGATCGCCCAGGATGCTTGAAAGCGAGTCGGCCCCGCCCTTGAGGGCAGCACTGTAGTTCCGTTGGACATCATAGATCGTCGGGTAGCCAGGCTCGGCGGCTGCGTACGCGTCCTTGATGGCGTTCTTCAAACGCTCCCGCTGAACCGGGCCAACGCCTGAATAGATCTTATCGATCACATCGGCAAAGAACTTGTAGCGGTCGATCTTCGGATTGATCGACTGCGACGACCCGGTCAGGTCAAACAGGTTCAGCGGTAGGTGCTGGGGCTTGATCACGCGCGCCCCCACTGCCTGGACAAAGTCCTCGGAGCTGTAGTCCTTCTTGTAGTCGAAGATCAGGATGTTTGGCCTGACCCCTCGGTTTCCCGCCTCCCCCGTGGCGATCTGGTAGACCAGCGATTTCAACAGCTGGGTCTTGCCTGTCCCGAGGTCGCCAACGACCCCCATGTTGAGCTGGTTTAGCGATGTATGGCCGAGGTTGAGGTGGCGGAGGTGGGTCTGGAACCCGTCAAGCGTCTCGCCAACCCGCAGCAGCAAGCCAGTTTGCATTGGGCCGTCATCGGCCCTCCCTGCGGCCGACGGTGTCATGACACCATCACCTGGTGGCGCCTGCACGCTAGCTCCAACAGTCGCGGCGGCCTCGGTGTTGGGCGCATCGGAAGGAGCTTCTTGTTGCTCATCCGCAAGCAGCTTTGGATCGTCCTCTCGATTGCATGCATCTGCACTGGTACCCGCGCTTGCTACGGCGGAACTGGTTGCTCGTGGCAGCAATCCCCACGTGCCGAGCTTTTGTTTCATTGATTCGTAAAGCGGGTCGGCTTCGCTTCGTACAATAAAGCTCGCATCAGCTTTCGTAAGCTCGATGGTTTCGAGGAACCCATCGCCATCAGTGTCGCGGGGTGCGCTGGCGGCGGAGCCGTCGATGACGATCAAGCGACCGCTTTCATCGACCTCGACATCCATTTCCGACGACAGGATTGCCTCCATCACCCTTGAATGCAGGGCCGACCACTCAGCGGCGCGCCCCCCTTGCGCGAGATGCTGGCTGTATACGCGGAACCCATAGCCCACCATGGATGCGAGCAGGTTCTGGTATGCCAATCGCCAGAGCAACATTTCGCAGTCTTCCGTGAAGGTCTTCCGCAATGCATGGAGCAGGGAGGACAGGGATTTTGCTTGCCCGAGCGCTTCCATGCGTGCCGTTGCCGGCATTGGCCCGCCAGTGCGGTTCTTGACTTCGAGCGGCGTCAGTTTGCAGCGAACCGACGAGTCACTGACGTTGAGCGCAACGACGATGAGGTCTGGCCGGTGCATGGTCGGCTTCTTGATCGCCTTGGCCAAGTCGTCGAGATATCCCTGGAAAGGATCCACCGGGATGACGAGCGCAATCTGCTGCTCCCCACTCGACTCAACCCAGGGCTCCAACAAGCCACCAGCCTCGGCGCCAGCCCTGAAGCTGTCCTGCAACAATCGCGTCGCCACTAGCAAGCCGAGGTCGCCAGTCGCACCCGAGTCGCCTGCCGAAAGTCCCCGCACCGTCGGAATGCCGCGCCGCGCGACCTCTTGGACGATCGCTGACAACTGATCTTGCGAAAGGGATTCGCATCCAGGCAGCCGCTGTAGGACGATCTTCAACGTCTCGAGGTCGAGCTCCTTGATTTGCGAAAGCAGGTAGTAGCCATTGCTGTCGCCGGACCTGCCGGAGTACGAAGGCAATTCGTAGTCCCAGAGATAGGTTCCTTCGAGCCAGTTGCCGAGGAAGCACGCCGGGTCGACAGCCGACGAGGATACCGCTGCGAACTCCGCCTTCTCCAAAGACCTCTTCACGGCATGGACGCTGGGAGCGAATACATAGCCCATCCGGGATGAAGCCATATTTTCTAGCGCGGCAATGGCCTTTGCGGTGTTGTCCGCGATACCGTCGCCGGACACCCGGACAGGCGCGGCGACGCGGGACTCACAGAGGAACTGGCCACTCCCGGCCTTCTGTTGCTCGCGGATTCTCATCCGAACCAGTCCACCGATGCCCAGAGGTGACGCAAGTTTGGTGGGCTCGGCTTTGGCGTTGGATGTCTCCAACTGCGCGATGATGGCTAAGTCTGGGGAGTCCGTGGCTTCGATCCCCGCATACCACTGGATGGCATTTGAGGTATCTTCGGCGAGGTTGGAGATTTCCGCATCGTCGGGACGCGCCTCTTCTCGCCGCTCGTCAAAGATGTGGACCTCGTTGGCACCCACGGCCGAAATCAGCCGCCCGGAATCGGCGTCCATGGAGAAGTGCTTCCGCCCCCAGGACAGGATACCCTCGTTGCAAGCATTGTTTTGGCCAGCTGCGCTGGACACCATGACACCGATGACGGGCTTGGCAACGAGCATTTCGCAGACGTCATCCATAGCGCGATGCACCTGTGAGACGCTGAACCCACTCGAGATTCCACCGACCAGCAAGCCCATCTCTCGATCAAGTGGCGCGGATGCCGCAAGCGTGGCCAGTTTGTCCAACCGGTTGGTGTTCCAGAGGATTCCCCAGTAGTCCGAACTGCACTCCACCGAGAAGTAGACGACCTCGTTGGCACCTCCGGTCGCGTTGCGAAGCGGCAAGGCGATGGCATCCGGAACACAGTCCGGGTCCATGATGCTCGCCGCGGGACAGGGTTGTTTTCTGGCCGCCAGGTACATGGCCCGTTGCGCAAGGCACTGCCATGCCAACCTTACGGGGTGCAGGGGCGATACGATGACGGCGTCTGGCTCCTGTTGAAGCGTGGCGCCGTCGTTTTCCAATCCCAGCACTAGGCCAATGTCGCACCAACAAGCAGCCGCCGGGTCCGCTGCCAGCCAATCCAGATAGGACCGTACGTACGTGTCCACCGCCGACGCGAACTCTTGGTCAGTGACCAGCCATTCGCCGAGATTGGCGGACTCAATTAGGTCGCCGCCTTCATCTCCCCTGACCTTCGCGGCGATCGCCTTCCTCGCCTCGATGAAGACCTCAGGCGCCTTCATCTCGTCGAAATCCGGCCTCGGATCGTTCAGGAACCTGGCTGATGAGAAGATCGTATCTTCGGCTGAAGACCATTCCCGCCTGCGCCAGTCGGATGCATAGTCCTGCGCGAGGACGAACGGATAGTACGAACGCGCTACACGCCCAACCTCGAGCATCCAGCCCTGCAGTTGTGAGCTTCTGGCTTGGCTGTTTGCGTGTACGGTACGGGGCAAGCGACCGCCGTCCCTTCTGGAGTTCCTTGCTAGATGGAATTCAAAGTAGCTGGGGCACTCTTCGGCGGACGCTTCGTCCGCCACGAGGTTGATTCGAAACGCTTCCGGCCTGTCTGCTTCCGGGCGTTTGATGTCGAACTGGTAGAAGCACTCGCCGTTCGCCTCGATGTCGATTCCGAACTCGTCATCCCCGACTCGTCCGAGCTTTGCTGTAACAGTGGGGTCCAGATCCCCGTTCTCGCCACTGCCTTGCGCCTCGTCGGAAATGACCTTCACGCCTGGCCTAATGTAAACATCGAGGTAGTGGCGCCCTGCCCCCGAGAGCTCTAGCGTCGTCTCGATTGGACCTCGCCTTGGGAGCTTCGGTACTTTTCCTTTCGTGGCGGTGCGGGAGCAAACGATCACCCCAGGCTCCCACGAACCCAGCGATATCAACCTGACGGCCGCCTTCTTGGCGTCCAACCCCAGCACCTCGGCTACGTAGCGGATAGGGGTCTTGTGGCTTGGAATCGAATCGTCCTCGAACTCCAGAATCGAACTTCCGGACAGTCTCCACTCACGCCGGTTGGCCGCCCCTCCCGGCGCTTCTCGGGTGACTTTGACCTCGCTCGACTCGAAACCTTCAGGCAGAACGACGCGAATCGACGCCGACTGCTTCACGACAGGTACAAAGCCTTTCAGATGGAACGCGAGGGGGTTTGCGCATGAGATATCCACCTCGGCCGCAGGGGGGTCGACTGCATCATCCTCGAGCAGGGCCTCCCACCGCTGCAACGTAAGTGCATGCCACCAAGCAGGTGCTGGCAAGACCTCGTCTGGAGCGTAGAAATATGGCATCGATCGCTTCAGCGCAGTGACCACCTCGCACTTGAGGCGTATGTGCGCCAAGAACGCGTCCAAATGCCTACTCTCGACATCGTCTTGCGCCCTTGCTTTCATCTGTTCGACGCCCGCGCCCAAGTTGGCGCTTTCGAACTTCTCAACCAAGGAGGAGAGGACGGACTCCTTGTGCGCAGCGTCGAGCCTCCCATCCACAGACGGTGGAAATCCTGTAGCCAGGCTCACCCGTGCATCCAGGCTTGTGCCGGTGTCCCTTAGCTCCCATAGGTTTCTCAGGATTCGCCACGCACCTGGCCTGCTCACCGAATGCTGGTCCGCGGCATCCGCCGCGATCACCGCCTCGTGGACAAGTCTTTTCGCTTGCTCCAGTTGAGTGTCGTCGCCATCCCCTAGTGCTTGCTCAACCATGTGCTGGATGAAGGGGTCCTTCCACCAGACGGAAATCTGGGCGCCACCTTCGTTGGCGACTGAGGCTACGCCGAACGACTTTCGCGTTGACTCATGGGTGTCGCTCGCCTGAGCCCCAGGGGGGACGAGTGTCAAGAACGTGCCGCAGTTGGGGTCGTTGCGAATGCTCGCCAGGCCATGGAACAAGCTGGTGCCAGATCGATCCACGCGGGCCTCAGGTGTGCCCGGAAGGATCTCGTCGACCTGCAGCACCACCGGGTAAGTGAGCTCAGCACCGTCGGACGTGGTTGCGGAAAGGAGACGCCCGTCGCCCGCCAACACCTCAAATACTTCCCCGAGAATGTCCTGTGGTGGTCCGCAAAAGACGGCCCGGCACTCTCGGCTCCCGCCTGTAAGTGAAAGGATCTCTCGGGACATTTCTCCCCCGATCCACGACGCCAAAGCATGTGCGAGCTTGCTCAAGTCACCACCAATTTTCAGATAGCGAAGGGGGGAACCAACAACATTCCGCTTTCGGCATCAGGACTGTCCAACACCAAGCCGAGCATGCGTAGCTGGCGGCCCAAGTCGCTGTCATTCAAGCCATGCAGGTCGAACTCGATTCCATACGAGGCCAGGTGCGCGGCGAGGCGATGAACCGAGCGAGGCCCCTTGATTTCGTGCAGGCAACAGTGGGTCATCGCCAAGACCGCAGCAGGGCCCAGGGCTAGTACCCACGGCGAGCTCCGTGCTTCACCGCGCTTCCTGAGGAAATAGCCCTGGTCGTAACCCCTTAACGTCTCATCCATCGTCTGGCGCTGGCCGAGCGTGTACTGGCTAAACTCGACCAGATTGGCCCCAACGCCTTTTTTGCAGCCAATGGTGCGAACCTCTCGATCTTGCAGCTCGTGGTACGAATCCAGCACCCCGGAGTCACGAAGTGCTCGACGCTGCGAGTCGACGGCGCGGAGGAAAGTGAGAATTCCAGACGCCGAATCCATCGCACCGACTGAGGCCTTTAGCTCCTCCAGTGCCCAGAGCACTCTGTTCATCCCAAGGCGGGCGGATAGATATCGCGATGCACAATCCCTCATTGCAGGGATTGCGGGGTGACCGAATGAAAGCATCCGGCTCTTGACCGAGAGGATCTGCTCCGCTACGTCGGAATCAGACTCCAACCCAAGTGGATCATTCTTCTCCAATAGACCTCGGGCAAGCCTCCAGATCCTATCGTTTACGTCGCAGAGCCAAAGGACATGGCTCACGCTACCAATACGCAGCACTGCCTCCAGAAGGCTGATCCACTGCCGTCTAGTCATAGCCGACTTGGCGCTGATGATTCCTTCCAGATCAACGACGAATTGCTTAGCTGGGTACTGGAAAAGGGCTCTATCCGAAGCCGGAAAGCCGCCAAGCGCAGGTAGATCGACGCGCTGCCACTCGACGTCTCCAAAGCGACGTGGCTCGAACTCTGCTTGTAACCAACGAGCCCACACATCGTCATCCGGCCCCACTCCCAAGGCGTCGTGGAGGTTCCTCCAAACCTTGTCCGCTGCCTCGTCCGATGGCGCCCCCATCTGGACCATTCGTTTCACAAGCTGGCCAGGGTTCCACGGATTTCCGCTTAGCCGCGCCGCGCCTGAATACAACGCCGCATCCGGCACTACGGGGGATAATGACAAGAAGCGCTTCGATGATTGCTGCGCAACTTTAGGACTTTGGACCAGACGATCCAGTACCGTGCGCCATGTATCTGGCTGGATGGCCCCGTCGTCGGCACCACTCCTACGCTCCCTGTCAACGGATTTGCTGAACTGGTCGCCCAGCCCCTTGACCTTGCCTTCCGAGATCCCTTCGAATCCCGAGGCGCGGTACAACGAGGACAAGAGGACCTCGCCCGTCGAGAACTCGGGTGCAGGCCGAATATTGAAAGCGGACTTTTCGAAGGCGCGGTGAGACTTTCCCTGCCCCCAAGGGTCCTTCAAGAACTCCTGGGTCGACATCAGACTGGCTCCTTCCGGATGGAGAATTCTCCAAAATTTCGGACGATAACGTCGTCACGCATCCCCAGTCGAATCTCACTTCCCTCCAGCGCATCTTCATCTCGAACGATCGAGCCAGCGAGCTTCGCACGCGTTGTATCAAGGAGCGCGACAACGGCGCGGGGCAACGAGGCCGGGACCATTCCCTTTCTCAGGGACTTGGTCGACTTGAAGAGTTCGTAAGTCAGGGCCACTGGCTGGGTTCGACCGGCTGAACCAACGCTCAGGAAACGAACGGGGGGCCTAGGGCGGCGATCATCATGTACCAACGGCATCGCACCAACCCGTTGGATATCAGTGGTTAGCATTGCCCGGCGCTCTGGCGGGGGCAGCGGCTCGCCGAACGTCGTGTTCAAGCTAACCAAGAAGCGTCGATCTCGATTCAGCAGCATCTGTACTTGCTGTGTCGCTGTTTGCAGCGCGGCGGTATTGCCGCTAAGGATCTGGCTGAACTCCTCCAGGGTATCCGAGTCCCTCGTGACGCCAGATCGAACGCCGATGGAGCGGCGGCCTATACGGCAAGCGATCAGCCTCAACAAGGCTTGTACACGCTCCGCCGTCGCCGGCTTGTGGCGCCTGACGCCTTCATCGGACAGCTTGCTATCGGCCTCCTCGAGGGCCTTAAGGAGATCTACTTCGAGGGTGGATAAGCATTTGCGCTTCTGCAGGAACTCCCTCCCCTCCTTGATTGAGAGACTGAAGCGCCGATCAAGCTGTTCAAACGTCATCTTGGTGTTCGCACTAACCACCGCCTCCAAGGAGGGGTTGGCGAATGCAGGGTCCAGGAAGCCCGCCATGCCTGCCAACTGGGTACGCAGCGTGGTGGTGGATTCCTTCCGTTTATCAAGCGCAAGAAACTGTTGCAGCGCCGCCAGCACGGGATGATCGGACAGCTTCAGCTCCTTGAGGTCGTTCCTCAAGCCGACTGCTCGCTCCACGGGCCATGCCCCAAACAAGGCGTGCTGGTACTGCGCCGCCACAAGCCTGAACAGGCCCCGCACACGCAGTATCTCGGTCTTGTTCTGGTCCTTGCCCTTTGGCGAAAGCATCGAGGCTGCCCAGCCGCATGGCTTGTACGCAGTCGAACCGCTTGACTCCGGGGTGCCCGCAAGTAGGAAGGCAGTTAGCGAGAAGAGGTCGCGGAAGTTCCACCTCTTTCCGCTCGCCAGTTCATACCACCGCAGTACGCGAATGAACGCCGACCGGTTTGGCTCACTGCCGAGCAACCTCCGACTCGTGCAAAACGGGCAGCGTTCCCCCGCCTCACATGACCCATATACCGGCCACTCCTGCTCGTTGGTCGCAGATTCGATGACTTGTCGTGCTGCTGAAGGGTCGCCCCCAAGTTCTTCGACAAGGGATTCAACGTCCATCGGCCAAACCGCGAAGGCTGGGTAGGACGCCAGCGGCCAGCTAGCTGTTCCTTTCGCACCAAGCGAAACGGATTGGATGACTTGTTTGAGTAACCCAGAGGTTTCGGCGTCATCGCGTTCGGTGGCAAAGATCAACGCATCATCGAGCACACCTCGATTAACGCAGGCCAGATAGGCGAGATCGTTCCCATCCTCCCTCAGCTTTCGGATGTCGTCGCAGAGATGCTGTGCTGGCGTTGCGCTGGAGCCTCGCTCAGCCTCTGAGCCATCTTGGACTATGGCGATGGTCGACACGCTGGCTTTGGCAGGGAGCTTGGTCTTCTCGGTCTTGACGAGGCGCGTTGGCTGCCCCTCGTTGCCGGAGAAGCGCTCGGCGAGCTCCTGCACCAACGCGCCATCGAGCTGCATCGCGGAGTCGAGCCGTTGGATTGTGTACTCGACCGCTTCTGTCTTGCCGTTGCCGGGTCCACCGATCAGGAAGACGAACTTAGGCGTTCCCGCTGTGCCTGCGGAGATTGCACCAGCCCAGCTTTCAAGTCGGGTAAGCAGTCCCGTCTTGATTACGTTGCCCGCCGGACGCCCGCTCCCTACATAGAAGAGCTTCTTGACGCCGCCGGCTTTGTCACCTGACCAATCGAGCAGTCCGTCTGGATACTTGTGCATCGCCCCCCCGGCGAGTTGAATTGCTATCGCCCGGCCAAAGCCACGGCACGTTTCACGAGCGTCACCTTGCGGCCGTCCGTTTTGGAGGCCGGCGCGATTCTTTTCTGAACCGCCTGCAATGCATCGAGCACCCCCACGCCAACGGCCCGAGCCAAGAGCGGCGGTACTGCGTTACCGACCTGGGTGTAGCGCGGACATTCGACCCGGCGTCGCTCGCCGCCGGTGGTGTACTTGCCTTTGAAGATGAACCAATCCGGGAAGGACTGGAGCCGCGCGCATTCGCGGACCGTCAGGATCCGTGGATCGCTGTAGTGCAGGACATCATCTGGGAGAGTGGTGAGTGTAGGCGCTGGTTGGACTGGCGACATTGGCACGGTGCGGTGCTTTAGCATCCCGAAGCGCTCACGATCTTCGCTGCTTAGGTTCACGCCCCGCCTGCATCGTGCGAGGATCTTTGCGAAGCGGGCTTCGACGTCCTTTCGATGGTTCGCAAGCCGCATGCTGTCCATTTCCCCGACTGGAACACCCTCGTTCATGAGCGTTTGGTATGCGGTCCCCGATGGCCCTTCGTAGTTGAGTTGTGCATAGCCACGACGTGCGCCGATGTCCGCATATGCGATCGTGCGCTGCTTGCCCATCCGCCCCGACCCCACGACGAGGTCAGAGATCGCCTGCTCGGCGGAAACCACCTTCCCGTTTCCATACTCGGCAAGCTGCTTCGCACCCGCAGCCCTGATCCTTTCGAAGACTTCGGCGTAGCCAGACTGGAGTCCTTTCGCAATGTCACTTCGTATGCCTACTACCACAAGCCTTTTGCGGCGCTGCGGGACGCCAAACTCAGCGGCATCAAGCTCCATCCCCCCCGATGCTTCATAGCCTAGGTCGCTAAGCGCCCCAATTAGCTTCGTGTAGTACGTCACTTGGCTCCGCCCCGACTTGCCTCGCGCGGCGTGGGCGACATTCATACCCGGCACGTTCTCAAGAACAAGGAATTTGGGGCGAATGATGTCCACGAACGAGACGTAGCGCTCGAACATCTTGTTCCTAGGGTCCGCGCCGTTTCGCTTTCCTGCAAATGAGAATCCTTGGCACGGCGGCCCGCCGGCGATGAGGTCCACGCTTCCGCGCAGGGCCTCTAGGTCACCCCTGTGACCCTCCAGCACTTCGTCTATTGAATGGGCGCGCTGGCCGAGCCATTTTGGCCAATGGAATCGATGCCGCGAGCGGACGTCCAGGAAATTTGCCCTGAAGGTCTCGAAGGCGTCCGTTGCACGTTCGACGGCGAACAGGCCCTGCCACCCCGCCTGAGATAGCCCAAGGGACAACCCACCGCACCCCGAAAAGAGGTCAATGAACGTAGGGCTTGGCGCTGAGGTTTGCTTTTTCATTTTTTGACCGGAGGAAATGGCAACCGGACACGTTCGCAACGCCGCAAGTCTTCCCAGCTTCTCACGGCGATGCCGGCGTGCCGGCGAGGATTTTTCTCACCAGAGTATCAAGCGCCCTGGCACTTCTGGAAGTCGTCGACAACGAACATTCCCATACGGTGAGGACCCTCCAGCCAAGGCGTCGGAGCGACGTCGCATTTCTGGCATCTCGGCGGCGGTTGCTTTCCAGCTTCTCCTTCCAAAACTGGCTTCGAGTGTCTGGAATTCGCCCCTTCTGGCAGCGATGGGCATGCCAAAAGCAGCCATGCACGAAGACCACGACCCCGTGCTTTGGCAGAACCAAGTCTGGCCGCCCAGGTAGCACACCATCGTGGAGTCGGTACCGCAGCCCTCTTGCATGCAGATAGCGACGGACCATCAGCTCGGGGCCTGTGTCGAATCCGCGTATTCGGCGCATCCGATCACTGCGCTCTTCAGGGGAAAGGGTATCGGCCACGCATTCGGCCCCGGCTGTCGGCCACTAGAGGATGAAGGTCTTCCGTCTCAAATCTGGAGATGCCCTACCGGTCTCGGAACCAAGTGGCCAGCCACTCCCCTGACTACCTGCCAGCTCCCAGCTGGTCCGCCAAACCTTCGGGAACATGTTCGACCAGATCTTCGATCCGGCATCCGAAGTAGGCGCACAGCTTGTCGAGCACGTCCGTCTGGACGTTGGCTCCATGCTGGTTGACCAACTTTGAAAGCGTCATCCGATTCAAGCCGGTGGCGGTTGCGATCTCCTGTAGTTGGATTCGCTTCCGCTCGCGGAACTCAAGGTCGGCTATCCGCTCCCGAAGCTTGAATCTTAACATTAGCTGAATACCGATTATTTAAACAATCAGATGATCTTGTTTTTCATCATTCGATAGCTAATATCGACATCACGTGATCATTTCAACTATCACGCGACAACGGATATCTGCATAGGAGAATGCTGATGAGCGCAACGTACCTTACCACCGAACAGCTGTCCGAACGCATCCACTACGACGTCCGGACCATCCGCAACCGCCTCAAGGACAGCGTACTGCTGGAAGGAATCCATTACATCCGACCCTTCGGTGGGCGGAAGCTGCTTTTCCTTTGGGAGGCCATTGAGCGTGACATTCACAACGCTTCCGCCGCCCACGTCCCGCTTATCCCCATGGCCAACGGTGGAGTGGCGCATGGCTAAGGTTCGCGCGCGCCCCGAGACAAACTGCCTCTATCTGGACTTTTCGTTCCGCGGCAAACGATGCAAGGAACAGACGGCCCTGAAGGACACCGCCTCCAACCGGCGGACTCTGGAGACGTTGGCCAACCGCATCAAGCGAGAGATGACCAAGGGAACGTTCGATTACCGAAGGTTTTTCCCCGACAGCCCTCGTGCCGCCCAGTTTCACGGCGATATGGAGGCCACTCCCACTCTGATGGCGACAAGCAGCCATGCCTCAGCGGATAGGGACCCCTCCACGCCGACGCTGGGGCAGTTCGCCGGGATCTGGTATCAAGAGAACCTGCCACGCTGGCGCCTGACCCATGCCGACACGGTTCAAGGGACCCTGCACCAGCACATTCTTCCCAAGCTAGGCGAGAAGCCGCTGGCTGAAATCACCCGAGCAGACCTGCTGGCCTTCCGGGCCGAACTGGGCAAACAAACCGGCAAAGGCGGCGGCGCGCTGTCTCCCTCGAGGATCAACCACATCATGACGCCTCTGCGCATGTTGCTGGCAGAGGCCTCCGAGCGCTACGAGTTCCTCACCCCTTTCCGAAACATCAAGCCGCTCCGTCTTCCCAAGCTCGACATCCAGCCCCTTTCGCTGGACGAGGTCCATCGTGCCTTGGGCACAGTTCGTAAGGACTGGCACCCGTACTTGGCTACCCGCTTCTTCACGGGGATGCGGACTGGCGAGATCAATGCATTGGAGTGGAAGCACATCGACTTCGAGCACGACCTGATCCTGGTTCGCCAGTCGATCGTCAAAGGGAGGCTTGAGAACACGAAGACCGATGGCTCGATGCGGGACATCCCCATGGTCCCTTTGGTACGGACCGCCCTGTTGGAACAGCGGAAACTGGTTTCCGAGGACTGCCGCTGGGTCTTTGCGCAGCGCAATGGTGATCCGATCAACCTGGTCAACTTCACCAACCGGGTCTGGCATCCCCTGCTCCGTCATCTCGGGCTGGCGCCGCGCAGGCCCTACCAGACGCGTCACACGGCAGCCACGCTGATGCTGGCTTCGGGAGAGAACCCCGAGTGGGTAGCCAGGACCTTGGGCCACGCCAATACGGAAATGTTGTTTCGTGTGTATTCGCGCTACGTGCCCAACCTTACCCGCAACGATGGCAAGGCCTTCACCGGGCTGGTGACCGCCTCATCGCTGCCGATCAGTGCAGAGATTCAGGCCAAGAGCAAACAGGAAGGCCCGATCACCCCGCTGTCAGTGCTGACCCGCAAGCAGCTCGAAGCCTTGGTCGCCCAACTGCAACAGCAGTAGCGGCGCTCCTCAGCAATCCCCTACTTGCCAGACAGAACCAGCTTGACGCACGCGCGCCGAGTCAGGCCCTCCTGCGCTCCAACGACGGCCCCGTACAACAACTCAGACAAGGAAGCCCCATGAACAAGCAACTCCTCATCACCCAGCCCGTCACCTTCGATGCTGTTCTCGAACCTGGACTGATCAGCGGCGACGGCCTGCAGTCGGTACGCGTGCTCCATCCGGACGGCGAACTGGCCGCGTGGACCTGGCAGCACTTCGATGCAGCGAACACCGATTCGGTACTGACGGCCACGGTAACTATTCGGCCCTTTGGCTATCCCTTGGGGCTGACTTCGGTGATCGACCGTATCCAGTGGCAGCCTACCCTCCAAGTGGTGGATCTGATCCCCGAGGTCTCAGGCACCGCAAAGCTGGTCGCTCGCTTCCGCTCGCTGTTGGTGCATATCCGGCATCCTGGCCTGCAGCAGCTTCTCCAGGACGTTTTCGCCCTGCGTCCGCTGTTCTACGACTACTGGAACACCTCGCTCGACATGGATGGTCGCGAGTGCTCGTTGGCCGAGAAGGCGATCAGTAATGCCGAGCTGGTGCAGTGGAGTGTTGGCTTGTCATCCTTCCAACGCTGCATCGGCATGACATTCGCCCTGCTCCGAAACGCAGGGCAGGCGTGGCCAAGGGAGGAATGGTCTGACGGCGAGCATGCCTTGCATCTGCTCAGGCAGATCGATGGATCCATGTCACACCTAGCCAGTGTGTATCCGGAAGATGCGGACGTACTCAGGGAGCTGATGGAGCACGAGTACCGCCTCTCCCTCAGCCCGTTGGCCCTGTCCACCCTGGAGCATGTCAATTACTTGGCTGACACGAGCCGGCTGGATGCACATTGGAAAGGACCGGAGGAGGACAATGGCTCGAGTAACCTGATCTCGCTCGATGCATTCCGGCGCCGTCGAGCCTCGATATCTACCTGAGACCTTCGTAACTGGCGGGGTGTAGTCGACGTGCCGTCAGCGGCGCATTCACCAAGACTCAGCCATTCTGCCCGCCAGAGATGGACTGCAGGTATCGAAGGACTCTCCCTGTCTCACCAGCTCCAATGGCCTGCAACATCGTCATGCCATGTAGCGCCCTCACGGGCGCCTTTCCGAGCTGCACCAATACGTCGGGCGACTCCCCCTTCATCTCGGAGAGGACGGCCGCAATGCCCCTGATATCCGTTAGCTTCCGTTGCAAATCGGGAGACTGCCAGGCCTCTGGCTGCTGCCAGTTTCTGCACCGCAGCGCCACTGCAAGCTCAGAAAGCGTAAAGCCGAGATCAACGGCAACCCATGCCGGATCAACAAAGGAATGCCTAGATGCACCTTCTTCAGAATCCCCTTCAATCCTACCCATCACTCTGCGTCCCTACCGTAGTGGATCGAGATCCTCGCCATCCGTCGTCTCAGTTCCTGATACCTGCCCAAACCATGCTCGGGAACAATCAAATGGGGATCATTTCATGACGATGGCAAGTGAACGAACGCGGGCGCTGCTGTGGGCAGGAAGTCTTCTAGTCGAAATCGCGCGTGATAAAGCACTTCCGCTGCAGCTGAGACGAAGAGCCGCAACGATCGCAAGACACTTCCCTACTGAGGAAGACGTCGAATGGTTGGCTGCGTCCATTAAGGATTCGGTTCTGAGCATCCCACTAGCCTCACCGAAACAAGCACTGCCCGAGCCGGATGATTGGAACTTCGAGCCGTTGAGACATTCCACAAGACTCAGTTGGCCTGATGACCTATAAGCCAATCGTCAAGCGGCGGCTCAATTGGCTAGATCGCGCAGTGGAAAGGAACAACGGCAGCTGTCGCAGGTTTTCGCGAATCCAGCAGGCTCAAGAAACAATCCCTCAACGGCAAACCGACCATGACATCCGCCGCTCAAAAGCACTCAATCCACTTCTTGAAAGGCCTAGGTGAGAACACAGCCATATCTCCAAGATGGACCGGCCAGCCTTTCGTAGACATCCGGTTGCCATAATTCATGGCAATGACCGAGGTGTTTATGGGCAACAGCAAGCAGTACACGGATGAGTTCCGTGCCGAAGCGGTGAAGCAGGTGATCGAGCGTGGCTTCACGGTCGTGGATGTCGCCTCCCGGATCGGGATTCCCAAGCACACGTTGTATGGCTGGGTGCAGGCGGCCAAGAAGACGGTACCGGCCCCTGGAGCCACGGTTGCGCCGAGCGACTCGGCCGAGATCCGACGGCTCAAGGCTGAGCTGCGGCGGGTGACCGAGGAGCGCGACATCCTAAAAAAAGCCGCCGCGTACTTTGCCAAGGGGTAAGGGCGAAGTACGCGTTCATGCGCGCGCACGCCCGGGAGTTCCGCTTGGTGGCGATGTGCCGGGTGCTTGGCGTGCAGCGCAGCGGCTACTACGCCTGGCTGCGCCATGGCGCCAGCGCTCGTGAGCGCGAAGATCAGCGTCTGCTGGGGCTGATCAAGCACCACTGGCTGGCCAGCGGCACGGTGTATGGCTATCGCAAGATCACCCTGGACCTGCGCGAGGCCGGCGAGCAATGCAGTCGGCACCGCGTCTTGCGGTTGATGAGGGCAGAAGGTCTGCGTGCCCAAGTCGGCTATGGCCGCAAGCCGCGTCATCGCGGCGGCCCGGCGGGCGTGGTGGCCAACGTGCTCAACCGGGACTTCGGGCCACAGGCACCGAACAAGGTCTGGGTCACGGACATCACCTACATCCGGACCTACGAGGGCTGGCTGTTCCTGGCGGCGGTGATGGACCTGTATTCGCGCCAGATCGTGGGTTGGGCAACCGCTTCGACGATGACCAGCGATCTGGTGCTGCAGGCACTGGTGGCGGCGGCTTGGCGGCGCAAGCCCGGTCCTGGCGTGATGGTGCACTCCGACCAGGGCTGTCAGTTCACCAGCAGCGATTGGCAGTCGTTCCTGAAAGCGCACCGGATGGTGCCGAGCATGAGCCGACGCGGGAACTGCCACGACAACGCCGTGGCCGAGAGTTTCTTCAGCGTCTTGAAGAAGGAGCGGATCAAGCGGCGGATCTACCCGACACGCGCCATGGCGGCATCGGACGTGTTTGACTACATCGAGATGTTCTACAACCCGATCCGCCGGCATGGTTCCGCTGGCGGACTGTCACCGGTAGAGTTTGAAAGGCGCTACGCGCAGAGCGGCGACTGAGTGTCTACAGAACTCTGGCCGGTCCAACGCCCGATGTTCCCGTCCCGCCCGCGGCCGCCTGCCCGAGATCGAACTCGCTCGGCAGTGGGTCATGAATGCTTCTGTGGGCACAGCCCCGCGCCACCCGATACAAGCACGCGCACGACAAGCCGGCGGTGGGAATCCAACCAATGTTCGACCCGAGTTAGAACTTCGATTGCATTTGGACTTGCAAAGCTAGGGAGATCGATGCCAGGCACAGTTGAGCTGCATTCCCAGTCAGATTCTGCAAGGGCAACCATCGCGATACGGCACTCGCCTACATAGTAGCCCCAGGCAGCGCCTTCCTTGCGCCAATGGATGCCTTCTCCCTGCATGCGCCTGGAACAGTCTCTATTACGTGGCCGGTGACCCTGAGGCCACCGGCACAGGAGCGTTAACGATTATGCGAATCGTGCACATCGGTGGCGCCAGCCACCCCTGCAGGCTTCGGGGATACCCAAAGCCTGAAGACAAACCAGGCCAGTGATACTGCGCCCACGCTGAAGATCACATCGCCCGGAACGCGCATCCAGACCAGCATTTCCACAATGGGCTTCTGCATGAACTCAGCGGATCGAGCGTAGTAGTAGCCGTGCTCGATGGCCGCCAACAACTGCATGGTGCCCAAGGGAAGCAAGGTGAGCAGGGCCATCAGCGCCAAGCCTATGTTCAAACACCAGAACGCTGTCTTGAGTGCTTTGGTGTTCCAACGCATCTGCCCACGCAACCCGCGTAGGCAGAACAGCACCAGAGCGATGCCCAGCATGCCGTAGACCCCAAATAGCGCGGTGTGTCCATGCAGCGGAGTCAGATTCAAGCCCTGCATGTAGTACAGCGACAGCGGCGGATTGATCAGGAATCCAAACAGCCCGGCGCCGACCAGGTTCCAGAACGAGACGGCGATGAAGAACAGGATCGGCCAGCGATAGCGCTCCATCCACGGCGTGGCCTTACCCATTCGATAGGTGTGATAGGCCTCAAAGCCCAGATAGGCCAACGGCACTACCTCAAGTGCGCTGAAGCTGGCGCCCAACGCAACAACGGCCGTCGGCGTTCCCACGAAATAGAGGTGATGCAGGGTGCCCAGCACGCCACCGGACATGAAGATGATGGTGGCAAACATTACGGCCGTCGTGGCGGACTTCGGCCCCACCAACCCCAGCTTTACAAAGATCAGGGCCATTACTGCGGCGGCAAAAACTTCAAAGAAGCCTTCCACCCACAAATGGACCAGCCACCAGCGCCAGTATTCGACCTCGGAGATATGCGTGTGCTCGTTCCACATCAGTGCGGACGCGAAGAACAGGCCGATGCATACCGTAGAGAGGAACAGCAGGCCGACAACGGTGCGGGTCTCAGTCTTGGGGCCGCGCAGGACGGGCCACAGCGCACGCCCCACCAGCACCAGCCAGAGCAACAGACCTATGAACAAGTACCACTGCCAGAACCGGCCCATGTCGGCGTATTCCCAGCCTTGGTGCCCGAACCAGAAGTTGTGCTCCAGCCCCAGCTTCTGCATGACCGCCAACCACTGGCCGGTGAAGGAGCCCACCACGATGATGAGCAAGGAGAAGAACAGGAAGTTCACGCCCAACCGTTGGAACTTGGGTTCATGGCCTGACATGGCAGGCGCGATGTACAAACCGGTGGCCAGCCATGCCACCGCGATCCACAACACCGCTAGTTGAGTGTGCCAGGTGCGGGTAATCGAGTAAGGCAGGATCTCTGACAGCTCATATCCGTAGGCTACCTGTCCCTCTACCTGGTAATGGGCGGTGATCGCGCCCAGCAGAATCTGCAGGAGGAACAGTGCCAGAACGACCCAGAAGTACTTGGCCGTCGCCCGCATCGAAGGGGTGATTCGCAAGGTCGCTAAGGGGTCGGTGGCCGGAAGAGCTGGCTCGTCTTCGTCCCGCGTACGAGCGTGATGCCAACCAAGCAAGGCGATGCCCGCGATCAGGAACAAGACACTGAAGGCTGACCAGACCCAAAGTGAGGGTGGCGGCCGATTGCCGATCAGTGGCTCACTGGGCCAATTGTTGGTGTAGGTCACCCGTTGTGGCGTGACACCCGCCTGCTCGGGTGCAATTGATTCGCCTGTGGCGCCAGGCCGCTCCGTGCCGGCGCCCCACGCAGTCCACCAGAAGAAGGCGGTCAACGCCTGACGGTGGTCTGCATCGGGGATCGTATTGTTCTTCATGGCATACGCTTCGCGCAGCGTTGCCGTTTCTGGGTCGTTGCCAAACAGGCTGACGTAGTGAGCCGCCACCGTGGCCATGGCCTCGGCCCGTACATTCGGGACGGTAATCACCTTCGATTCCGGGTCGAAGGTGTTCGCGCGAATCAGCGACTCCAACCGAGCGCGGAGCAAGCCCTGCTGTTCGGCGGGCAACTCTTTATAGGTCGGAGCACCCGCCGCCGGCGCCCATGAATCGAGAATCGCAACGGCCTCGCGATGAAGCCAATCGGCGCTCCAGTCCGGCGCCACGTAGCCGCCATGGCCCCAAATAGAGCCCAGCTGCATGCCTCCCATGGACTGCCAGACTTGGCGACCGCGTTCGATATCGGCCCGGGTATAGAGCTCGCGTCCATCTTCTGCGACAACACGCTCAGGGATGGGCGGCGCGCTCCGGAAGATCTCAGTGCCTGCCCAGAGCAAGACTGCGAATGAAACGACTAGCAGAGTCCCGAGTCCGATCCAAAGCTTTTTGGTCGCGTCCACGTTCTCTCCCTAACGTTGAGGTCCCGGCAGTATCCTGCCGCGTTGACGTAAAGGATTTGTGAATCAAAGTCGTACTTGCATCCCTACACTACGCGATCGCACCGGAGACGAACCGTGATCCACTACTACTTGCAGATCAAGTCGGCACATGTCTTCCTCGGCATCACCGTTGCGCTCGTTTTCGTGGCGACCTTTATTGCGGCCTCGTTGCCGGCGCTGAGCGCTGTGCGCACACCGATCAGGTATGTGAGTTGGACAGCCGATGTCGCCCTGCTGACAGCCGCCATGATGCTGTTGACCATTCTTCCCGGCGAGATGTACGCCAACGGATGGCTGGCCGCCAAGCTACTCGCTCTTGCAGGATTCGTCGGTTGTCGGCACTTAATGGGGAGGGAACATGGCTCTGCTGTGCCACGATGGACGTGGTTCCTGCTCGGCCTCTTGTTGCTCGCCTATGCCTATACCGTCGCCCGCGCACACCATCCGTTGGGGTACTTCTCCCAGCTTGGCCTTTGGCTGCCTCGATAGGACCAGACCGGTCTCTCGACACTTCGAGTGGTCGCCACCCCGCATGGTGGGCCGCACCTGCAGGCGTCCCACAGGACGGCTCAGTCTCGTACTGCTAGTCCTGCCGAACGATGCGCCGTGGATCAACCTTGAGTCCGATTGGGGCCCCTCGGCGAGTTGCTCGGGAGAGCCGGGCTGAGAGGCTACGTCGGCTCTCGGCCGCGGATTCATATGATCGATGCAACACACGGATAGCTGCATAGGCAGCGGGAGTGTTGCGGATGAAGCGCAGGAAGGTGATCTACTACACCGACACCCAGAAGGCGCTGATGTGGGACCGTTGGCAGCAGGGCGAGTCGCTGCACCAGATCGCGTCCCTGTTTGACCGGCACCACAGCTCCGTCCGGAACATCCTGGCCGAGCACGGCGGCATTCGTCCGCCGACAAGGCGACGGTCCGCGAGGGTGCTGAGCTTGGCCGAGCGTGAGATTTCCCGTGGCCTGGCGGCGGGACGATCGATCCGAACGATCGCCGCGTTGCTGGGGCGGGCGCCATCCACGGTGAGCCGAGCAGTCGGCCGCAATGAGGGCCCTGAGGGCTACCGCGCCAGCAAAGCCGACCGAGCCGCCTGGGACCGGGCGCGGCGCCCCAAGCCCTGTAAGCTGGCGCTGCATCGAGCCTTAGCCGCTCGCGTAGCAGAGAAGATCCAGCGGCAGTGGTCACCTGAGCAGGTGCCCGGCTGGCTCAAACGCACCTATCCCGATGATGCGAGCCGTCAGGTGTCCCACGAGACGATCTATCGCACGCTCTACATCCAGTCCCGCGGAGCCTTGAAACAGGAACTGCTCGCGCACCTGAGGCGCACGCGGGCGATGCGTCGCTCACGACACCACACCCAGAAGACAGAGAACCATGGCCGGATCACCAACACCGTCTCGATCAGCGAGCGGCCGGCCAGCGCCGAAGATCGGGCCGTGCCGGGACACTGGGAAGGCGACCTGCTGTTCGGTGACCGGAACAGTCAGATCGCCACGCTGGTGGAGCGACAGACGCGGTATCTGATGCTGGTGAAGGTGGCAGGCAAGGACACGGAGACCGTGGTCAATGCACTGATCAAGAACGCACGCCGTCTGCCGAAGCAGCTGTACCAGTCGCTGACCTGGGATCGGGGCAAGGAGATGGCGGCGCACCGCCGCTTCACTTTGGCCACGGACATCCAGGTCTACTTCTGCGACCCGCACCATCCTTGGCAACGCGGTACCAACGAGAACACCAACGGCCTACTGCGGCAGTACTTCCCGAAGGGCATCAACCTGGCGGACGTCTCGCAGGCCAAGCTGGATGCCTTGGCGCGCCAGCTCAACGAACGGCCACGCAAGACGCTGGGCTACGAAACACCAGCAGAGCGATATCGACAAACTGTTGCGTCGATCAGTTGAGTCCAAGGTCGATAGCTGCCACTTATTGTTGCGACTCCATGGCTTCAATCTGATTGTGGTCTCCCTCTCCCAAACCCGATCCGTCGAGCGATGAATGCGGGTTCCCGCATTGATAGCAACCCTGCGGCAGTCGCATGAAGACACACCACCCCCAGAAGCGCCCATGCGCCATAAACATGAACGTACCAGACGACTGCACGCCCATTCTCTTCGTTAGGCGGAGTAAACAATGCTGGCATCTGGATCCCTGCAACCAGCGTCCGGTCTGCTCCCATCCAGACCCAAATGACGTGCCCACTTATGGGTAACGCGAGGACCAGCAAATAGAGAAGGCCATGCACTGAGCCTTTGGCGTTCCTTCGCCAGCGCGACAGGTGCTCTTTCGGCACAGGCAACACGAGCCTCAGGGCTAGGCGCACCAGCATCGCCCCCAAGATCAGGACGCCCAGACGGAAATGGACCACCAGCAAGGCTTCGGAGATCGTTCGTGTCGTACAGTGCTCTGCCGCTAACCCGAGCACGAACTGCACCACCAGTAGGAAAGCCAGTCCCCAATGGAGCACGCGCAGAGGGAGTGGATATCGTGTCGGAGGACTTCTGCTCATGGCGTGCACGATGGGTAACCGGGAATGTTCCGACCCAGCATGATGTCGCGCTGCGCCAACCAGCCGCTTCCGATGCGCCGGGGCGTTACGATGCCGCTGCCGCCTCGCCCCTGGTCGGCCTTGCGCGCAGCCGCCGGTGTCAGGTGTGGGTCGTCGCGGAACAGGACGTCGTCGATGTAGTAGAGCGCGCAGCCTGGCTCGATGACGTACAGATGGATGTGCTGCGGCATGGTGGTTCCTGGATAGCTGCCGGGGCGCACGGTCAGGAACGTGTACCGGCCCTCCGCATCACTTGTGGCCCAGGCGCGCAGGCGCCCGTGTCGCCGGATGCCGGGGTCGCGGTTCGAGCGCTCGCCCGGATAGATTCCGCTTTGGTCCGTCTGGTGTGCGTACACGATCACGCCGCCGCGCGGATGTCCGGCGGCATCGAGGAACCGTCCCGTCAAGCGCAGAGCCTGGCCCGGCTCCCCTTCCGGCGCCAGTTGAGCCGTGGACGGAGGATTGGCTGGCAACCCAATGAGGGGCACCTCGCAATCCTCGCAAGGCAGACCGACGATGGGCGTGGCCGCAGCCGCTGGCGCACCGGCGAGGAACAGCCACAATGCCATTGCCTGATTGAAGCAGAAGGCGGGGATGAAGGACGGGTACGCAAGACGTGGCATGGGGATCTCCGGCGGGATGTGCTCGGGAAGAGCATGCTTCCGACCACTCCGTTAACGACGGCTCGCCTGTTAACACTCTGCTTTCTGCAGCCCTCTAGCTCTCACGACCGTCCAGACAACGAGGCCATGAAGGCCGCTCTCGATCCCACTGACATCGCCGGCTATGTGCAGGACGCCCGACGGGGGTCGCAGACCGCCTTTGCCTGGCTCCATCGCACATTCGCGCCGCTCGTATACGCCATCCATCTGGGCATGACCTCGCGTGCGCGGGCGGAGGAGCTGACCCAGGAAACGTTCGTCATCGCCTTCGGCAGGCTGGATCAGTTGCGCGACGCGGCGAGCTTTGGCCCATGGATCGCCATGATCGCCCGCCGGAATCGACCGCATGGGGGTGTGGACGAACGGGATCTGGCAGAAGCCGACGAAGCCGTCTGGACCGGCACCGGCCCCGAATCAGTGGCAGAGGCCGATGAAGCACTGCGCGCGATCCGGCAGCTTCCCGAGGCCTACCGCGAGACCCTGATTCTGCGCTTGGTTGAAGGCTTGAGTGGCCCCGAGATCGCCAACCTCACGGGACTGACGCCGTCGTCGGTTCGGGTGAATCTGCATCGTGGCATGACCCAGTTGCGTCAGGTACTGGGGATCGCTGTGGAGCAAGGAGAAGGATGATGTCCGAGACACCGGATCCGCTGTGGGACCCCGCTCTGCCGGGTGACGAACCGCTTCAGCGCTTGACGTCGCTGCTTGGCGCTTACCGTTATGCGCCCCCCTCCGACCATGCGTGGTCGATACGGCCGGCACGTATTCCCCGCGGGCGCAGGCGTCGAATGATGCTCACAGGCGCAGCGGCGCTGGCAGCCTGCTTGGCAGGTCTTGCAGTCTGGATGCCTTGGCGTCTGCAGTGGCAGGACGGTCGGCAATGGGTCATAGAGACCACAGTCGCATCTCTGCCAGCCGCTCTGGATGTTGGTGACACGCTGACCACCGACGCCAGCCAGGCGGCGATGGTGAAGGTAGCTCGCATTGGTCGCATGGAGGTGACGCCAGGCACGCGGGTAAAACTGCTGGATACCCGCGCCGGCCATCATCGTTTGGAACTGGTGAGCGGACGTGTGCGTGCCCGTATCTGGGCACCCCCTGGCTATTTCGCCATTGCAGCCGGTGCCAGCGAAACCATCGACCTGGGATGTGAATTTGAGATGGACCGCGACCTGCGCGGCAACGGCACGATCCATGTCACCAGTGGCTGGATCATGCACCGGGTGAAAGGTCAGGAAACGCTTGTGCCTGCCGGATCGAGTCTAGCGTTCAACGCTGAGCGTGGGGGGATTCCACTCGCGACTACCGTATCGATCGGCTTCCGCAAAGCCGTCGAACAACTCGACAGTGCGATGACCCAAGGCATGCGCCCGCCTTACTTCGAGCAACAAGTTGCGGATCAGGCGACATCTTCAGACCGATTCGCGCTGCTCAGCCTCCTGACCCGTTATCCAGCACTCGCTTCGGGGCCGATCTATCCGAAACTGGCGGCGCTTCTCGGAGAACCTATCGATGGCAGTCATCGCGAAGCCTGGTCGCGCGGGAGTGTGCATGCCATGAACTCCTGGTGGGAGCGAATGCCTCGTCCCCCTAAGGCCTGGTGGCTCAACTGGAAGGACGCCTTAGGCTGACCACAGAAGATGTCCGCTACCGGCCAGAAGCAGTCATTCAGTCGAGTAGCAGACTGGCGCCCCCGGAATTCGGAACAGGCCGACGTTCGACCGTCTCGGTCTCTGTTCGGCGTTCAGTTGTGCTGTCCCGTCCCTTGGTCTCCACGCTGGTCACCTTGGTTCGCCTCCGAATGTTGCCGACGAGGTCCGTGTCGATAGTGACCGAGATGGTCCCGGATACATCTTCGTTGGCCCGCTCGCGAAGTGCATCGTCCAGCGTCACGGGCTTCTGCGTCATCTCCCCGACAACGACATCGGCTTCAGCGCGAGCGCGACGGACCGCATCAGGGTCGATCTCCAGTACGACAACAAACGTCGCACCGTCTGCTCCGGTCGATTTCCTCGTCAAGATTCCTGGGCCTCTTGCCCCAGGTTCTCGGTATGCGTCTCCCTCCCGGATGCCGGCAGATCTCAGATCGAATGATTCAACCGCCTTGATGACCGACTCCGGGTCGCATTCGATACGAAACACGTTCCACGTGACAATCCAGCGTCCGCACTCGGCACGAGTCCATCCGGCGGCCTTGAGCCAACCCTCGATCCGCGCTTCGAGTTCGGAGCGGTTGAGCACCTGCATCGATCCATCGGTCGACCTGAAAACACGCACAGGAAACTGCCAACTGCGTGCTCTGTCCTCTGCTGTGGCCTGCTTCGGGAGATCGAATTCCAGCTCCAAGCCACCCTCGCGCACGCTGATCACGCGCTCGACGAGGGTATCTCGGCCGTTAGAACTTCCCGATGAGCCATCACTGCTGTGTTCGGAGGTCTGGTACGTCTTGCTGATTTCGTATTCCTCACCGGCTTCCGGTGCGGCGCCCAGTGACTCGCTGCGTGCAGCGTTGGCCAGCGAGAGCATCGCCAGAGCCATGGCCACGAATAGCATCACCTGCGAAATCACGTGTACCTGGTGCTTGCTGGATCTATTCATGTATCGATCTTACTCCAACAATATTGGATGTCCGCTTCGGGTCGGGAGCGGACATGACGCAATCCGTAAATTGAGTCGACGCGCGAAACAGCCTCGGCCGGCGTGGCGGACGTTAGACGGACCTGCTCTGGAGCATGCGGTGCAGCAGCTCTTGAAGAAGCTGCTGATCCGAAGAGCTGAGTTGACCGATCACGGGTGCCAAGGCCTTTTGCCCTTGCGCACGAAGTCGCTTGATCAGCTTGGTGCCCTCGGCGGTGATCAGCACATCGGTGGCCCGACCGTCGGCTTCATTGGGCGCACGCGCCACCAAGCCTCGTTTTTCCGCACGGGCGATCAGCCCGGACATCGTGTGCTTTTCCAGCCCGAGGTACTCGGCAAGTTCATTCATGCGTGGCCGTCGGTCGGCCAGGATGCCCAGCACCCGAACCAGGGAGAGCGAGAGATCGTGCTCGGCGCCGATCTTGTTGATAACGGCCATGGTGACAAAGGCGCTGGTCACCAACGCATCGGCTAACCCTTCTTCGGGGGCGGAGGGCTGCTTCAGGCTGCGGGTCGGGCTCATGGGCACAGCTTGACATAGTTCGTATAGCGAACCAATATTGGATCGTATTACGAACTATTGGCGCCAGTGTGCCGAAGGAACTCACTTGAAAGCGGCCCTCATCACCTCGTACGACGCCCCACCCCAGTACAGCGATGTCCCCGATCCCACCGCCGTGCAGTCCGGTCAGATGCTTGTGGACGTGATGGCGGCTGGTTTGCATCACATCACCCGCGGTCGCGCCTCGGGCCAGCACTACTCCAGCGACGACAGCTTGCCCGTCATTGCCGGCGTCGATGGCGTCGGGCGCGGCACCGATGGCCGACTGCGCTACTTCGTCCAGGAGCCCGGCTTGCCTGGCTCGATGGCTCAGCGCACGGTCATCGCGCTGGATCGCTGCATCGAGCTTCCCCATGACGTCGACCCGGCCCTGCTGGCCGGCGCCATGAATCCAGCCATGGCCTCCTGGCTGGCGTTGCGTTGCCGAGTGCCGGGCTTTCGCTGGCGCTTGCCGTTTCAACGGCGCAAACGGGTGCTGGTGCTGGGCGCCACCGGCAGCTCGGGACGTTTGGCCGTTCAGATCGCCCGACATCTAGGCGCCGGCGAGGTCATCGCCGCAGGCCGCGATGCTGGTCGGCTGGCCCAACTGCCGGCGCTAGGGGCAACCGACACCGTGACCCTGGGCGATCCCCGGTTGGGCGTACTGGCCAGCGAGGTGGATGTGGTCCTGGATTTCGTGTGGGGCCAGAGCGCGGTGATCGCCATGGAAGCGGTGCTGCGGCATCGCCGAGGGCGGGATCAGCCACTGGATTGGGTCCATCTGGGCTCCATGTCCGGCGAGAGCGCACCGCTTCCCGGGGCCTTTCTGCGCTCGACTAAGCTCCAAGTCATGGGTTGTGGGCACGGCGCCCTGTCAGGCCGCCAGATGCTGACCGAACTGCCCGCACTGGCCGAAGCGCTGGCGCGCGGTACGTTCCAAACGCAGGTACGGACGCTGCCGCTGAGCGAGGTGGCGCGGGGGTGGCAGGCGCCAGATGACGGGGCTCGCCTTGTCTTCACGCCGTGGCGGGTGTGATGGCCGCCCATGGCAATCACCGAGCCGGATTGCCACCGCTCCCTAACGGCGTTAGAGTGGCCGAACTAACGGTGTTAGGGCATCCATGCGCAGCCCCCTAAAACAAGAGCACATCATCGAGGCGGCCTTCCGGTTGCTCGATGAGTTCGGCATCGAAGGCGTGAGCCTGCGCAAGCTAGCCTGCAGCTTGGGCATCCGGGCGCCCTCGCTGTATTGGCATTTCAAAAGCAAGCAGGCGCTGATCGATGCCATGGCCGACGCCATGATTGCGGATGTCGCGCGTGACATTCCCGCCGGTCAGCACTGGCGCAGCACGATGCATCAGATCGCCAATGAGTTTCGGACCGCGTTCAAGGCCCACCGCGACGGCGCACGTGTGTACGCCGGCACCTTCCTGGCCACCGAGAACGTGCTGCGTGTGGGTGATGCCACCATTTCTGCCCTGGTCGAGGCAGGTGCCGATGTCGAGTTCGCTGCGACCACGGCGCTGGACTCGATCTACTACGTGATGGGCTTTGTCATTGAAGAGCAATCCCTGCCCGAACAACCGGGTGTGATCGAAGGCGTGCAACAAGCCTTCTTCGAACTGGCCAAGGCGCGGTTTCCCCGCTGTTGGGAGGCACGCGAGGTGTTGGCCGAGCCCAAGTTCGATGAGCGCTTCACCAACGGCATTGAGCTGATTCTCGATGGCGTTGAGCAGCAGATTTTAAAGAGAACTTAATGCGTATTGAGAAGAATCAGGCCGCACCGATGGCCCCGCTGTTTTCATCCACAGCCACGCGTAAGCCCTTGGGCGCAGCGCAGTAGCAAGCACCACCCACCCCCACATCCTGGCTTCCCTATGCGCGCACCGATCCTGCGTTGGTCACTCCTGCTCGTTTCAGTGTCCCTGCTTGTTGCCTGTGGCGACAAAGAAGAAGCTCAAGCCGAGCCGTCCTCGGCCTTGACCGTTGCCCTGACCCCTGTCAAGACCTACGCCCTGGCACGCAGCGTGACCGTGTCTGGGCCGGTCTCGCCCTACGAGGAAATGCAACTGGGCGTTGAGCTCAGCGGTCAGCGCGTCACTGCCCTGAATGTGGATGTGGGCCAGCAGGTCAAGCAGGGCCAGGTGCTGCTCGAGCTGGACCACCGCACCTTGGATAGTTCGTTCGCGCAAGCCGAAGCGTCCACCCAAGAAGCCAACGCGGCCCTGACGCTGGCGCAAGCCCAACATGCCCGCGGCACGAAACTGGCCGCCGAGCAATTGATCAGCGCCGCGGATCTGGATCAGCTGCGCGCCACCGCCACCCAGGCCCAAGCCCAGCTCGCCACCGCCCGCGCATTGCGTGATGCTGCCAAATTGCAGCGCGACTTCGCCCAGTTGCGGGCGCCTGCCGATGGCGTGATTTCAAAGCGTCTGGTCCAGCCTGGCCAAGTGGTCTCGGCGGGCAGTGAACTGTTGCGCCTGATACGCGACGGACGCTTGGAATGGCGCGCCGAACTGCCGGAGAACCAACTGGCGCAGGTAGCCGTGGGCAATGAGATTGTCCTGGCTTATGCGGGACAGAACATCGCCGGCCGCGTTCGCGCCGTCACCCCCGGCATCGACGCGCAAACCCGCACGGGCACGGTCTATGCCGACCTGCCCTCGCCTGGCCCGCTCAAGCCAGGAACGTATGTCGAAGGCCGAATCCTGACCGGCGATGGCCAAGCCTTGATGGTGCCCAGCGCCGCCGTGGTCCAGCGCGATGGCCACAGCTATGTGTTCGTTACCCAGGACAAGCAAACCGTACAACGCCGGCGAGTGCGCACCGGTCAGACCACACAGGGACGCATCGAGATCGTGGACGGCCTGAAAGCCGGTGAGCAGGTGGTCTCCGAAGGGGCCGGCTTTCTGGGCGATGGCGATCGTGTGCGCGTGGTGGCCGGCAAGAAGGCCAGCACCCCATGAATATCTCCGTCTGGGCCATTCGTCGGCCACTGCCAGCGCTGATGGTGTTCTTTGTCCTGTGCGTCGCCGGTCTCTGGGGTTTTTATCAGTTGCCGGTGGCGCGCTTTCCGGACATTGCCTTCCCGATGACCACTGTGACGGTCACCCAGCCGGGCGCCTCATCCAGCCAATTGGAAACCGAGGTCACCCGCAAGGTCGAAGACTCGGTGGCCACCATCACCAACGTCAAGCGGGTGATGTCCACGGTCAGCGAGGGCATCAGTATTACCAGCATCGAGTTCGAGCTGGAAACCGATTTGGCCACGGCACTGGATGACACGCGCGATGCGGTCACCCGGATCCGTACCGATCTGCCGCAGGACATCCAGGAGCCGGTGATCTCCAAGGTCGATATCGGCGGCACGCTGATGACCTATGCCTTGGTCGCCCCACAGTTGACGGAAGACGAGGCCAGCTGGCTGGTGGACCGGGAGATTTCCCGCGCGATGTATGGCGTACATGGCGTGGCCCGGGTCACACGTATTGGCGGTGTCCAGCGCCAGGTGCGGGTAGATCTAGATCCCAATGCCCTGCTTGCCTTCGGGGTCACCGCCGGCGATGTCTCCCAGCAACTGGCGCAGATCCAGGTCGAGCGCGCCGGCGGCAAGGCCGAGCTCGATGGTGCCCTGCAGACCATTCGCACCTTGGGCACAGTAGCCAATGCCCAGGCCTTGCGCGATTACTCCATCAGCCTGCCCGATGGCCGCTCCGTCCGGCTCTCGGCCTTGGCCACCGTTACCGACGCGGCCGCTGATCCCACCGAAGCTGCCCTGCTGGACGGCAAGGATGTGGTGGCCTTCTCAATGTCGCGCACGCGCGGCTCCAGCGAGGTCAAGGTCGAAGAAGGGGTTCACCAAGCCTTGGATAAGCTCAAGAAGGCTCACCCCGGTGTGGACTTCCGTTTGGTCACCACCGCCATTGATGAGACCCACCGCTCCTACGATTCGTCGATGACGATGTTGTACGAGGGCGCCCTGTTGGCCTTGCTTGTGGTGTGGGCGTTCCTGCGTGACTGGCGTGCCACATGGGTATCGGCCTTGGCGTTGCCGCTGTCCATCATCCCGACGTTCGCAGTGATGTATGCGTTCGGTTTCACCCTCAACATGATCACCCTGCTCGCCCTGTCGGTGGTGGTCGGCGTGTTGGTCGATGATGCGATCGTGGAGATCGAGAACATCGTCCGCCACCTACGGATGGGCAAGTCACCAGAGGAAGCGGCCACGGAGGCCGCCGGCGAGATCGGCAATGCGGTCATTGCGACCTCGCTCACCTTGGCGGCCGTGTTTGTGCCCGTGGCCTTCATGCCGGGCATCGCCGGCAAGTTCTTCCGCGAATTCGGCTGGACCGCGGCCACAGCGGTGCTGTTCTCCCTGCTGGTGGCGCGCCTGCTCACGCCGATGATGGCCGCCTACTTGCTCAAGCCCCATGGCGAGGAGAAACCCGATTCCCGGCTCATGACCTGGTATCTGCGCTGGGTCGATGCGGCCTTGCGCCACCGTGCGCGCACGCTCTGGATCGCCACGGGCCTATTCGTCGCCTCGCTGGCGCTGATTCCCCTGATCCCCGCCACCTTCATTCCTCAGTCCGATCTGGGTCGCAGCAACCTGAGCCTAGAGCTGCCGCCTGGCACCCGGCTGGAAGAGACCGTGGCCGTGGCCGAGCGCGCACGGGCGTTGCTCAAAGACATGCCCGAGCTCAAGCAGGTCTATACCGCCGCAGGCAGCGTGCTGGATCTGGGCGATCCTTCCACCGTGGGCGTGGCCGATCCGCGCAAGGCCACCCTGGTGCTGGACTGGGGTCTGGCCGATGACCGAGACCGCGACCAGCGTGAGCTGGAGCGTGATGCACGTGCTCGATTGGCCGATATGCCCGGCGTGCGCGTGAGCTATGTCAGCTCCGAGCCGGGCAACCTGTTGCAGTTGGTGCTTTCCGGTGATGACCCCCAGCGTCTGCAGGAGGCTTCACTGGCGTTGGAGCGTGATCTGCGCGGTCTGTCCGGGCTGGGCAGCGTGACCTCATCAGCTTCGCTGCTGCGCCCTGAAATCCAGATCTTGCCTAACGCGGCACGCGCGGCCGACATGGGCGTGTCTACGGCTGCCATCGCTGAGGCTGCACGCATCGCGACAGCCGGTGATTACGAGCAGCGTTTGGCCAAGCTCAATCTACCCGATCGGCAGATCCCGATTCGAGTGGGCTTCTCGGAAGCCACGCTCGCCAACCCTGCCCTGATCGGTCAGCTGCGCGTGCCCGGCCGCTATGGTCCCGTGCCGCTGGCGGCCGTGGCCGACATCCAGATGGGCAGTGGTCCCTCGCAGCTCTCGCGCTACCAGCGTCAACGCAACGTGACGCTGACCGCTGAACTTAATGGACGTCCGTTGGGCGAGGTCATGGAGCAGGTCCAGCAGTTGCCCAGCGTCAAGCGCTTGCCGCCTGGAGTGAGCTTCCTCAACACCGGCGATGCCGAGGTCTTTGTCGAGTTGTTCGTGGGCTTCCTGCTGGCCATGGCCGCCGGCATCGTATGCATCTACATGGTGCTGCTGTTGCTGTTCAACCATGCCTTGATGCCCCTGACGATCTTGATTGCCGTGCCGCTGTGTGCCGGCGGCGCCTTTGGCGCGCTGCTGTTAACCCAGAACATGCTCTCGCTGCCTGCGCTGATCGGCTTGCTGATGCTGATCGGTATCGCGACCAAGAACTCCATTCTGCTGGTCGACTACGCGGTGATCGCCGAGGACGACCATGGACTGAGTCAGCATGACGCGCTGATCGACGCCTGCCGCAAGCGTGCACAACCCATTATCATGACTACGCTCGCGATGGGCGCCGGCATGATGCCGATCGCACTGGGCTTCGCCGGCGACTCCAGCTTCCGGGCCCCGATGGCCATTGCGGTCATTGGTGGCCTGGTTACCTCTACGCTCCTGAGCCTGATCGTCATCCCGGCAGCCTTTACCCTTATTGATGACATGGGCGAATGGCTTTCCCGGCGGCTCCGGGGACGCTCGTCTCACCGGCATTCTCAGACGCTGCGCAACTAGTACGAGGCACATCGTCAAAGTCAAATGAACTCGACTGTCCGCTTCCGGCCAGGAGCGGACATCGGAACGCCTGAGTTAAGCCGCGCCGCGAAGCGGCGTCGGCTTGAATGAGCTGTTAGATTTCAAGCTATGTACGGGCCACATCCATAGTGGTTCCACCACTCCCGCAGTTTGCCGGGAGGAATGGTTCCATTAAGTGCCTTGATAGAGCGAAGCTCATTGCAAAGGCATAGCTCCAACTTTGGCTCAGCCTCCCTCGGGTTTCTTACATTGCCAGCTTCTGGATCAATTGCTCTCTCGAACTCCCCCCAACATCTTTCGGCCCGTTGCCCAAGAAGGTCAAGGGTTCGCTCTGGAAGAAGGTTAGAGAGCGCGTATGCCTCTTCCCGAATTTCTGGTGATCGCAGTGATTCCGAGAGAACAGCTCGATAAGTTTCCCGAGTACGCCGATAGTCTCGCTCCTTCTGCCAGACACCCAACGCAGCCATCATGGCATTTATGCCAGCTATGATTGTGATTGGATCCATTGAGAACTCCCCTTTGAAATCTAACTACCTAATAGCCGGATCCCGGCGTCCGGTTATACGACTTGTCCACAGCGCACCGCATGGTGGGCTATCCCCTTGATACAGCTTGATCTTAGGGCCGCTGGGTCCGGCTAACAAGCCGACGTATAACCGAACCCAGGTGTGTTCTGGCAGAGGGTGCAGAAACTTTTGCTCGACCTTCGCTGGCGCAACCCTATGGGCTTCTCTGAACCCGTCTTTTCTTCGGCCAACTATCCCTGCCTCCCCATGTCCGCTTTGGAAACGGACATCGCGGCTGGCTCTGCAAGCAAGGACGGCATTGTTCGGGCCTCTTCTCTTTCCAAGCGCCAAGGCAAGTCATTCTGCTGGAGGCTGCTGGTGTCACACGCGTACGCACTGTCGCCTTGAAGCTCGATGACGCCGACAAGCTAGTAGGTGCTTCGATAAGCTTGTGTCCTCCATGACTCGCTTGCGACCTAATAGCTCAACGCCAGCTGGTCTTGCATCTGATATGTGTCTAACACCCACTGTCCATTGTCCCAATTGGCTTTTCCCGCCAGCTTCGCCCTAGCCCTTACCCAAGACCATGCATCCTCAATCGCCAGATTCCGAACGATGAAGTAGCGTCCGCCATCGATCTGAACCTCGCATCCCCGTGCATCGCCTCGACCCAGACCGGTTACCTCCCCATCCACCTTTCTCGATTGGCGGTCCTTGAGTGCTGGGAGAGCTGAGATAGCTCTAGGAGTGGGCGCTGGAAGCTTTTGAGCCGCACCACCGACGTGATCAACATCCACAAGAGCTCCCACAGCTGCGAGCTCTTTCGAAGCTTCAAGGATGGCCAGCATCCCTTTCGCTACGCCGCAGTCCGCCGCTGGTAGCGGTCGGGGACGTTCAGCGTTGAGCTCAAGACTAGCCACGCCCTTGCCAAGCTGCTCCAGCAACGGCTCAAGGCTTAGCTGCATTGAGTCAAGGTTCTTATTAGCGTAGACATCAGCATGATAGGCGCCCTTTGCGATGCGCACGTCTTCAATGAAAATGTCATCACCCATCGGGGCTTTCAACGAGGATACTAGTTGAGTAAACGCGTTCAAGACCTCTGGGGCTTCGAAGAAAGATCCAGCTTGAGCTGGAAGGAGCTTCTCTGAGCGCGCAGAAAGCGTTGCGATCAGTTCCCGCTCGTCCAAGGGAGTACCTTCACTCGTCATTGCATCGACCTCATGACCGGGGCCGGCGGTCGCCGACCGAGGACCGGCCAGCAACAATTAAATTGCATCCTCTATGTAACGAATACAGCTATGCGCCCGTGATTTACCCCCTCATATCGCGTATTCGTCGCAATTGCCTTTCCTTACGTCTGCCTACTGCGCGCCATCCGCTTCAGGCGCTCATCGGCAATCCACACCGTCGCCAGCGCCCAACGCAGGGCGGGCCAAGCACCATAGGCATTTCCTTTGCCAGCCTTGAACGTAAAGGTTCGAACACCGTAAGACTCTTGTTTTTCACCCAGTCGGACATTGGGCCAGAGTTCGTTGCACAGTGTGCGCAAGTCGTCCATGGCCGCTTGGTCGTAAAGCCGACAGCCTTCAGAGATTTGAGCTCCCCGAGAGACGCTGACCCAGTCGGCGGCGATCGACGCCAGTCGGGGATCCTCCCTCACGAGGCAGTTATCAATCGCCCCAGAGAGTCCCACAGGTCGGGCGACTGCGATGCTTCCGGACGCCCCGAGTGCGCCCAGCGTCCGAGCATTGAACGCGGCAAGCGCATCCACGACCGACTCGATCTGCCATTTCGTCGTGCCAAGGCTCTCAGCAATCCATGAGGTGTCTGTACTCTCCGCCAAGGCTCGCAGGATGCGGGCGACACTCGACCAAGACAGGTCACCTTTGTGTTTTCCCGCATGTGGCGGTTCTGGCAGGTCCATGCCCGATGATTGTGACGGCGATAGCCGCAGTAGTTTTGCGACATAAGGGCGCGACCCAAGCATGCCGGCTCGCCTTGCACCGTCGATTGTCTTGACGGAGAGGCCGCTTATGATTGCTGAGCCTGGTCTGTTGCCCACCGCCTGGAGTGAGCCATCCAGTGAAAGATATGCCCCTGGCTCGCTGAGATAACTTACCAGTGGCGTGACCATCAGCGCGTGCCCATTCAAGCGCATCGCCTGCGCCATGTCTCTCGCCCGGGCGTGAGGCCGCGTCATGACCGCTATGTGTCGCAACCTCACCTTCCGTTTGCGCAGCCAGTAGGTTCTCCCTCTCTGACGCTGGGTGCTCCATTTGATAAGGGATCCAATGCGATCGAAGATGGCCCTCAACTCATAACGGGTGCCAACAGGCTGTCCCGGAATCTGGAACATCGGAATGCTCGACCTGCTTTCGACGGGGGCTCCAACGCATGCCTTGGCATACCATCCTGCGAACCATGGCTCGTACTTTCGCCAAAGCTCGCCTTCCAATGGAATATAGCCAGCCGCGGTTGGCGTCTTGATGGATGCGAAGCGGCCTCTGGGGCTGAGCAGAATGTAGTCCTCGCTTGAACCGAGGACGACATCATCCAAGGTTAGTCCGTGAATAGATCGCGGACGAGCACCGGAGGCTTCTGCAAGAAGAGCGGCGGCCAGGCAGCACTCCGTGTACCGCCTTTCCGTGGGGTCAGCGTCGATCTGCTCGAGCGCAAGGACGTTGGCATAGAGTTCATCCAGCACACGAGACATCTCTGAGTCGCTGAGCATCGCAGGGTCGCCTGCTGGTATCTGCCGGCCATGTACTCGGTAAAGGAGATGCCAGGTTGGCTCTTTCACTTCGTAGCGCAATGCTGCGAATCGCAAGAATCGACGCAGTTCTTCCACCACCGGCTGGTGGCTGGAGCGCTTCGACCTGTTGAAGGCCGCGCTACACAGCGCTGTAACCTCATCTTGAGATAACCCTGTTAGTAGTTCGTCGGGCTCTACTTCTCTCAGAATCGGCTCGATTCGATGATAGGTCTTCCGTATGGTTGAAAGCGCTTGCCCTCCGGCACTGCGGGGGCCGCCCAGCCGAAGCAGGTGCCAGACATACTCCAGAAGGAGCCTACCCTTCGTCGGTTCGGTCCCCGCCCTTCCAAGTGCGTCTTCTACAAGCCTGCGGAGTTGTTGCCGGCGCTTGTTCGGCGGTTCCGCGGGTTGACCAAATATCGGCCCCGAGAAATCGTGATCAAAAGCGCGCATTACTTCCGCGATGTGGCGAAGTGGTCGATTTGCCGGGTTAGCACGCATGGGCAGCTTTGCCAGCGTCTCGTCCGAGATTTCATCCTCATTTGGGGATGGATCAGGCGTGGTGCGCTCATCAATGACGCCGATGGCACGCCCGCTGGGGACCGCTGCCGAAATTGCCGCGCCGCTGATCAACAGCCGCTCCGGTCCGTTGGCGAGAACTAGCTTGGCCGTATTCGCGGTCGCGATGAATCGCTGCAGAAGCTCTCGATTGGCGACGCCTGCGGCACGCAGTTCAGGGACCAGGTCTGCGATGAACGAGGCCAAGCGAGACCCTTGGCGCTGAGCCAGCGACTCTACCGCCTGCTTCCAGCCCGCCCTCTGGACAAGACGCGTCGCCAGAATGGCCGGATCCCCATAGAGCAATACATGACCTGTCCGAAATGGCACTCGGACGTTCCAGGCTTGGTTATTCGCATGCTCCATGCTGTCGAGCGATCTGAGTACGTCCAGGACTTCATCCCACGCACTGCATGTCGAGTGCATCAGGAGCGACAGCGCCGTCATCGCCGCCAGATCTGCTTCCTCATGTCCATCTGGACTGCCAGTCGCGAGCCGCTTGATCAAGGCAGCTTGCACTGCATCCATCTGTGCCACCGCCATACCCGAGCCCCGGAGAAACGGACTGCGGACCTGATGCCTGGACATAAAAGGCACTTGAGGAAGATGGACGCGGCAGTTGTATAGTTTGGCGGCCCGCAAGACTCCTTCCCGCAGAAGTCGGGCCGCCACATATCGCTCATCAGGTCCGTAGGGACTTTTTGCGAATGGCGCCAGAATGGCTTCCACATGGCGCCTGAGAATGTTCGGCTGGTCGTCTTCGCCTAGGCGAGCAGGGGTGATGATCAGACCGGAATTGGTCAAGGCCACCCCATAGTCCGGAACGACTCGTTCAACCTGTGTCCTCAAGGCTTCTCCGACCTTGAGCCTCAATCTGTCCATCGATTCGGACAGTGCCCCGTTGATAGCGGAGTATGCGCGAGCAGCTGTACGGTCGCTCTCCGCATGCTTCTCACTCCAGTCACAGAGCGGTGTCAGGGGAACAACCTCAGTTGAGCTTTCAGGCGGCGCTCCGCCCTCCCAACCACATTGGTCGAGCCATTTGTCCAACAGTGGCGCTACTTCATGCCCCAGCTTGTAGGCAGGATGCGGGGCAGAATCGGACGTCGCATGGTGAGCATGGGACAGCCAGCCCATCTGGAAGTATCTCAACTCGGGATCCGCTCGATCCTGTATCAGGAACTGGCATAGCCCATGCCGATGAACGTTGGGACGATCACCCCATAGCTGACTCAACGATGCCAATATTTCTCGAATTTTCGATGGGCCTTCTTGGCCAGCACTTGCTGGCAGCTCAAAGAGGGGTGAAGCACCGGTGAGCACTGCACTGGCGAATAGCCTTGCTGGCCTGCTGTTGCTTCTCTTCGCTATTCGTCTAAGTTCAGCAACATACCCTTCCAGTTCGCCGACGAATCGCCACCCCGTGCATACCAACCGTGTCGCATGTGATGGGTCGGCCTGCTTGTCGTGCGCTATGGCCAATGCATGCCTTGGGATGAAGTCGTAAAGCGTGAGCTCCAGCACGCTGTTGTTGGGTCGGTGACCGGTCGCCAGTAGAAAGTGGACAAGCAGCCGGTCACGCCGTCGCTGCCAGTCTTGGAGCAGCCGGTCTTCAGAGGGGCGGCCTTTGCCCCTGTAGGGATCTCCTGCCAGCTTGGACCAAACCTCGGCATAGGGAGGCTTGATCGGCCTCACCCTCGAGCCCAGCCAGTGATCTGCAGAACCCACCCATGCCCGCAGTCCAAGGCCTGAAAAGTTGTTTGCGGTCTCGACGGCTCGGGCGAGCTCAGCCGCAGGATGCGCACCATAGAAGGTTGCGGCAGTAGACAGTCCAAAGGTATCGCCGAAGGCTCGCTGGGCCGCATCTATGCCCAGCGAGCTGGCCAGATGGATCGCCAAGTACAGGCGATAAGCCGACTTGGCGGACTCCCGCACCCTACCTGGAAGGCTCCTCGCGTCACCACCCAGCAACAATGACTGTGAGCTATCAGGGTGCTTCTCTTCCCTAAGTCGGAGTAGCTGCTCAAGTAGATCCACGCATTGGCCTGACAGCGGGAAGATGATGTCGCCCCCCGTCGGGAGCCATCTCGCGTCACCCTCATGAGGCAGAAAGTAGTTTGGGGGCAGTCCCTCTGGGCGACGGAAGGCCTGAATGGCTAGATCAATGACAGGGACACCGCCATTCGCCCCCGGTCCAAAACCTGTCCGAAGTGCCTCACGAGTACTCAGTCCCACCTCAATTGCGAGCACCTCAAGAATGCTGAGCTCCGCCCCCAAGACATCCTTGGCTCGTAGCGCGACCTGCGCTCTGGTAAGCGCCAACTCCCAAGCTCGTTGCCGGAGCTCCGCTGGCAGTACGTTCTCTTGCGGCCTAAGCAGGTCGGGGGAGCTTTGCCGACTCATATATGCTGACCAGTCCATTGCGGACCTTAACTTGCTACCCCGGATCACCTGCTCTACGTCCACAGACGATCCGATGCAGTAGGGCCCTTCATCGGGATCGTCACCAAACTGATCGATTGGAGCTTCGGTGAGCGGACCCGGCAGGTGCAACGGGCTATCTACAAGCGCGTCCGGACTTGGCGCCCCTCGCTCATCGTGGGCGAACAGTGAGTGGCAATAGGCCTCCAGCTCACTCTTCCAGAGCGCATCAAAAGACTTGTGTCCGGTAATACCGAGGTCAGAGTCTTGAGAGCGAAGCCGCAGCATCTTCGCCAAGAGCAAGGAGGGTCCGGTGCAGTCGCCCAAAGTCTCGTTCAGCTTCGAATCGCCCCTGAGTCCACGAATCGCCTCAGTGAGCTCGAGAACCATTCTTTCGCGCCCACCGGACAAGTGGGCTTCAAGCACGAGCCAAGACAGCGTCCAGGCGATGCGATGCTTAGGCCGCTCGCGCAAGGACAAGAGAAAGGTGGCTAGCGGAAACTCCTCAGTACTGAGATCGCGACCGAGGGGGTTGTCGGAGGCCCGTTCGACGAGATCGCTCCCGTATCGCGCCGAATGAGCCAGGACACAAGGGAAGAGGTGTGCCTCCGCTGGAGCGTTTGCCAGCACGTTCCTGAGCCCTCGGCATAACGGGCCCTGCCAAGCCGGCAACGCAATAGGCAGTCTCATTGTGCAAGGCCAACTGACCAGCGCCTTGAAACTGGCTGAAGCGCCAGCCTGAGCGTCCATGCGTGCCACTACTCACCCACGACAACCTATGTGTGACACAAAATACCAGCGAAGCCCTCAACGTCAATGGACGCAGCGTGCCCTTTTGCATCACTGCATCCAACAAAGGCGATATTTATTTGCTTGCTTAATCAATAATTTAATGCATCGTGACGCATCTTATTTCTTTTTTAAATTCTTCTAAGTAGACTTTGGATAGTGGCTTCCGAAGCCAGGTCGGGGGTTCGAATCCCTCCAGGCGCGCCATTTCCCGACGCGGAACACATGAGGCCGGCCCTCTTGGCCCCACCTCGACGAGATTCCCGGGAGGCCCCGCTGACCAGCCGTTGGCATCGACAGCCGGTCGAGCGCCTTGGCAACCCGCGCGGTTGTGCTTCATTGCGGATCCCAGGCAGTCACTCAGGTGCACTCCACTTCCACCGTACGCCCCGGAACCGCGTCTTCCGCAGCCTGCATTACTGCGCATCAAGCTTCGGCCTTTCCCTTCCATGGATGTAATCGGTGGAGGGCGACGACACACATGCAAGCATCATCGAGGCGTGCCCGTCGCACTTCTGGACAAACGCCGTGAGTGTCCCTGCAGGGTGCGCACGCAGGCGATCAGGGAGTTTCAGCTGGAAGAGGCGGCGCACGCTTTTGAAGAGCGGAGGTCTCGCCAGCGTCTCGCATACGGAACTGATGTGACTTGACGACACGGCGTCCGCGTCCTGCTCGGAAGCGGACTGGAATATCCGATGAAACTCCTGCGCGAGCATGTTCCGCCGCGTCAATGTGAAAGCACTTCCCTCCCCGACCCTGCTGCATTAACGTCGTTAGCGAGGGGCGATGGACGCGATGCTCGGACCCGGGGGGGAGCTGGCATGTTCGACGTGCTTGATCGATGCCGTGCGGATTGCACACGAAAGCTGCGCCGGGCGGGACGCCTCCAGGTCTTGCTGATGTTGCTGGGATTGGCCGCCCTGTGCACATCGCCACCTGCAGCGGCGCAGGCATGTGGCTTCGCGCCGATCTACACGAACACCGGATCCGGTGTCACGGATGTGCCCAGCAACGCGGAGCAGCTCCAGTCATGGAGCCCGACAGGCACCCTCCTCAGTACGGTGCCGCTGGCCAACAACTACGGCGACATCGCCCTCGACCCGACCGGCAGTGTGCTTTATGCCATCGGATTCTCTTTCAACGAACCCTATGCGCGCCGCCTTTACCGCATCGATCCGGTCACGGGCGCAGAGCTTTCCTTCGTCTCCCTGACGGGGGACATCGTGACCGACAATGTCGTGGTGTTGAACAGCCTCGGCTTCCGTGGGGATGGCACGCTGTTGGTGGGTGGGGCCTTCGTCAGCGCGATCTATGTCATCGATCCGGTCACGGGTTCAACGAGCCGTTTTGGCGCTTCGTTCCCGGCGAACGTCACAGCGGCGGGTGACTTCGTGACGCTGCCGGACGGCGACCTGCTGGCATCGGGCCGCGACAATACGGGAGGTGCGTACTACCTGTATCGCATGAGAGCGGATGGCTCGGTGTTTCCAATTGGCGAGGTCCCGAGTACGTTCGGCGCCGCCATGTCCAGGGGCACTGTCTACCTGATCGGCGAAGCAGGCCAGATCCATCGCGTGGACGCGCTTCCCTCCTTGGCGACGACGGCCCCGTTGCCGATCACGACGATCGTGGACAGCGGGCAGTCGTTCTATGGCGCGACGTCCGCCCAGGATGCCGGCAGCAGGTGCGACCCTGCCGCGCTCACCCTGCGCAAGACCTGGGTCAATGCCGCCGTCAATGACGCTGTGGCCATCCAAGCGACGGTGGACGCAACAGTGGTCGATACCCTGAGCTCCACAGCCGACACCACCGACGAAACCGACACCGATGCAACTCCGATCACGGTGTATGGCGGCGACGTCATCACGTTCTCCGAAACGTTTGCCGTCGGCGATCCTGGTCAGTACGGCGGCAGCCTGACCTGTACCGGCAACCAGACCGCGGTGAGCGGCATGACGCTGACGGTCGCGAATGCCGATACGGACATCGTCTGTACTTACATCAATGCCCGGCCGTCGGTGACATACAGCAAGTCGGCCAGCACGAGCGGTCCGGTAGCGGTGGGCGACACCATCACCTACACGCTGACGACGGTGGTGGCGAACTCGCAGACCACCTCGATGACGACGCTGACCGACACGCTGGGCACGGGGCTGACCTTCGGTGCGGTGACCAATGCCGGTGCGTACACCTGCAACAGCACCAACCCGCTGGTGTGCACGCTGTCGGTGGGCACGGTGCCGGGCACCTACACGGTGACCTACACAGCCACGGTCAATGACCAGGCCGTGGGCACGGTGGACAACGCCGTGGTCGGCACCAACGCGGCCTGCACGACGAACTGCGGCACCAGCACGCCGGTGACGACGCCTGCGGTGAGCTACAGCAAGTCGGCCAGCACGACCGGTCCGGTGAGCGTGAACGACACGATCACCTACACGCTGACCACCACGGTGGTCAACGCGGTCACCACCAGCGACGTGGTGCTGACCGACACGCTGGGCACGGGCCTGACCTTCGGTGCGGTGACCAATGCCGGTGCGTACACCTGCAACAACACCAACCCGCTGGTGTGCACGCTGCCGGTGGGCACCGTGCCGGGCACCTTCACGGTGACCTACACCGCCACGGTCAATGACCAGGCCGTGGGCACGGTGGACAACGCCGTGGTCGGTACCGGTGATGATGCGCCCACCTGTGCCGGCACCTGCACCACGCAGACGCCGGTTGCCGCGCCCCGCGTGGTGGTCTCCAAGTCCTCCGACCCGGGCACCGGTGCCCAGGTGCAGGTGGGCCAGACGGTGCGCTACACGCTCACGGTGGAGATCAGTGCATCGGCCCTGCGCGAGGCCTTGGTCCTGGTCGATACACCCGATCGCGGCCTGACCCTGGGCGCGCTGCCCGCCGGCTGCACCTTCGACGGCACACGGCTGACCTGCCAGCTGCCGGCCGGTACGCCTGCCGGCGTGCACACGCTGACCTACGAGGCGATCGTGAACCCGAACGCCGGCCCCGTGGTGGGCAACCAGGTGAGCGCCACCGGTGGTGGTGGCGAGCTGCCGACCTGCACCACCTGCAGCACGGAGCATGAACTGGAAGCACCGCAGATCCGCCTGAGCAAGACGGCAGGCAGCCGCGAAGTCCGCATCGGCGATCTGGTGCGCTACACCCTGACGGTGGAGAACGTGGGCCGCGTGAACGTGGTCAACGCCAGCGTGGTGGACACGCCGGCGGCAGGCTTCAGCTACGTGGAAGGCTCCCTGCTGGCCAACGATGCCGATGCCATGGCGACGGTGTCTGGCGGCAACCCCCTGCGCTTCAGCGGGGTGGACGTGGCGGCAGGCGAGACTGCGACCCTGGTCTACGTGATGCGCGTGGGCGCCGGCGTACGTCCGGGCACCCACATCAACCAGGCCCAGGTGCGCTCGGCCACCGACGATCCGGTGTCCAACGTGGCCACGGCCGAGGTCGTGCTGACCGCCGATCCGCTGCTGGACGACAGCCTGGTGTTCGGCACGGTGTTCAACGACCGTGACGGCGACGGCTGGCAGGACAGTGCCGCGCTCAGTGGGGTGAAGGTGCAGGGCGGCTTCGCGCCGACGGCCTACATCGCCAACTCCACCACGGTGGATCGCGGTGCAGGTCCCCAGCCGGAGCCCGATGCGAGCTCGCCGTTGCTGCACGGCATCGCCGTGGGCGCGATCAGTGGCCGTCAGTCGGTGGCCGATCCGGTCCAGGACCATGAGGTGGTGATCCGCCAGCGTCTGAACGAGCTGAGCTTCACCGACGACTTCGTGCTGACCAGCAACCAAGGGGTCACGGTGCGCATGGATGCGGCAGGCAATACCCGGGTCGAGCAGTCCGGTGAAGCGGCCAAGGGCCTGACCGCGGCAACGCCCACGGTCGAGCGCCGGGTGGCCCAGTCCGAGGGCGGTTATGTGGTGGATTACGTCATCCGCAACACCGGTATCGATGAGCGCGGCATCCCCGGCGTGCGCATCGCCTCGGTGGAAGGCCTGCTGATCGAGACCGACCAGTACGGGCGCTACCACCTGGCAGGTGTATCGGGCGGTCCGTGGGAGCGCGGTCGCAACTTCATCCTGAAGGTCGACCCGTCCACGCTGCCGGCCGGTGCGCAGTTCACCACCGACAATCCGCTGCTGCGTCGGGTCACCCCCGGCGTGCCGGTCCGCTTCGACTGGGGCGTCAAGCTTCCCGAGCAGGTGATCGAGGGCGGCACCGAGCAGGTGGAACTGGAGATGGGCGAGGTCTTCTTCGCCCCCGGCAGCGCGGAGGTGCGCGAGAAGTACCTGCCGGTGATCGAGGCCATGGCGGCCAAGGTGCGCCAGTACCAGGGCGGGGACGTGGTCATCCAGGCCAACGGCGACAGCCAGGGCCTGGCCTTCGAGCGCGCGAACGCGGTCAAGGCCGCCTTGCTGGACAAGCTCGATGCCGCCTCTGCCAAGGGCCTGATGGTCAGCGCCCGCGGCAGCGTCGACGATCCGTCTTCGATGATCGTGGGCGTGGACGAAGGCGGCGCGCTGCTGGGCACGGTGCTGTTCGATACCGACAAGTCCAACATCCGGCCCGAGTTCGCGCCGCTGCTGGACAAGGTGGCCGCGGCGCTGGAAAAGATGGGCGGCGGCAGCATCGCCATCGTCGGCCATACCGACGTGCGGGCCTCGCACGCCTACAACCTCGCCCTGGGCATGCGTCGTGCCAAGGCGGTCTATGAAGCGCTGGCCCAACGCCTGAGTCCGCAGGTGCGTGCCAACGTTCGCGTCGAAGCCAGCAACGACCCGACAGCCCCTGTCGGCGTACGCAAGTGAGGGGGGGCCGGGTCATGAACAAGCGCATGAAAATGAAACTGCTGGACTACACGTTGATCAGCGCGAAGACCTGCGCCTCCGGTGGCATGTCCTGAACGAATACCGCTGGCTCGTGTTGGTCGATCGCGGTACCCGACAGGACGTGCTGGTGGGTGCGCATCACGACCTGAGCAAGAAGCCGTCGCGAAGGCACGGGAAGGTAGTCGGGATAGACCCTGCAAGATAGGGAAGGCGATCCTCCTGCCCCATCGCAGTCATCCCCCGTGCTGACCGTGCGTGTTCGTTGCGCCAGCCAAGCCACGATGCACGGGAACCGCCCCCGATGGCGGCGAAGAAGCATGGCATCACGCGCAGCCTTCCCGAGACACGCCACCTGGCGGATACCGGGCCGTGCGATGTCCTCCCGGTCATCGCTAATGCGAACTGGACTGGATAGCGCGATGGCGCGGAAGGCGACGCAAGCCTCACCGTTATCGGTCCGCTTGGGTGTGCAGCGACGTGCCGGTATAGTCCGAACCGAAGGTTCCCCACTGCGCCTGCATCGCCATTTCAAGAATGACTGGTCGAGGGATCCATGAAGCGTTCAAAGGTAATTTGTGTTTCGTTGCTGGCGGCATTGGGTGCGGGGCTCTCGTTTCCGGCGAGTGCGCAGTTCAAGGTCAATGCGTCCTTCCGCAACAGCACTGAGCCAGGCTGGACCTTCTCGGGCAACGACAACGTCGGCAACAACGACAGCGGCATCCTCACGGGCGGTTACGGTCTGATCGCCGACGGCAACAACACCAATGACGCCGTGGGCAATGGCTGGCTGCGGCTGTCGACGGACCTGGCCAGCCAGGTCGGCAGTGCACGCTATACCGGTGGCTCGTTCCCCTCCACTCAGGGCGTGATCGTCGAGTTCGATTACGTCATCTGGAGTGGCACGGGCGCTGACGGCATCAGCTTCTATCTGTACGACGCCAACGACACGATGGCCGGCGCCATCCCCGGTGCCGGGCTGGGCTACTGCAACGGCGCTGGCGGCTACCTGGGCATCGGTTTGGACGAGTTCGGCAACTTCTCGGGACAATTGCCCGGCGTGTTTGGCGGCTGCTCCGCTCTCAGCGGAAGTCCCGGGTCGGCGGCCGACCGTGTGGTCGTCCGAGGCCCGCTCAGCGCCAACAACGTCTATGTGGGTGGCGCGGCGGCACCCGGAGGCATCGACGTGCCCTTCACCGCAGTCCGCCCGGCTGCGGACCGGGCGCGCGTGCTGCTGATACCCAACGGCTCGGGCGGTTATCGCGTCACCGTGGGGCTCGGCCAGAATGGCGGTGCGATCACCAACGTACTGAACAACCTCAACTTTCCCTATACCGCACCCGCAAACCTCCGCATGGGCTTCGGCGGCTCCACCGGCGGGCTGAACAACATCCACGAGGTGCGGGGCGTGGTGACGTCCACGCCAGCGAACATCGTGGTGACCAAGACCGCTGCGTCGGCGACCAATTACCTGCGCGGCCTGCCGATGACCTACACGGTGACCGTCACCAACGCCGACATCAATCCGGTGGACCCGGGCAACCAGGCTCCCACCATCGACGGGGCCAATGCGGCCGATATCGTCGACACCCTTCCTGCGCAGATCGCCAATGCGACATGGACGTGCACCGCGACGGCGGGATCTACCTGTCCCGCGGCGAGCGGCAGCGGAAATCTTTCCTTCGCCGGCGGATACACGATGGCGCCGGGCGGCGTACTGACCTTCACCATCACCGGTACCGTGGCCACGACCTCCACCTGCGGCGCCACGGTCAGCAACACGGCCAGCGCCGACTTCTCCGCCACGGACGGCTTTGCCGACATCGACCCGTCCAACAACAGCGCCAGCGCGACGTTCACGGTGCAGTGCCCGTCGTTGACCGTGAGCAAGGCGTCAGTGGATGGCGTCGGCACGTTCGGCTTCACCGGCACCAACGGCATCCAGTCGCACAGCATCACCACCAGCACGGCCGGTACGGCCGTGGCGGGCGCGACTCAGACCCTGACGGCGGCAGGCGTGGCGACGACCATCACCGAGGCTGTGCCGCCCGCTCCGTTCGAACTGCGCTCCGTCGTCTGCACGGGCCTGGGCACCGGCGGCACCGCAACGGTCGACCTCGCCACGCGATCGGTGACACTGGATGCGCAAGCCACCAGCACGGCTGGGCCGATCTCGTGCACCTTCACCAACGAGACCCGCAAGACGGACCTGAGCGTGGTGAAGACGGCTTCGCCAACCTCGGCGATAAGCGGCAGCATCGTGGACTTTTCCCTTACGGTGACGAACAACGGACCGCTCGACGCGCCCAACGTGCTGCTCAGCGACACTCCCGGGGCCGGACTCGATTGCCTCTCGCCCAGCAGTACTGCGGCTTGCACCGCTTCCGGGGGCGCAAGCTGTCCTTCGCCCACCGTTGCGGTGAGCACACTGCTGGGGGGAGGCATCACCATTCCCACACTGCCGGTCGGGGGGCAGGTCGTGGTCACGCTGCGCTGCACGGTGACCGCAACCGGGCTGCCTTGACAGGACTTCGGGCGCTGGCTGGCGGCGCCCCCCGGGGGGCGCTTGGCCATGGTGCGTCCCGGCAATGGCGCACGGCGCTGGCACGGATCGCGTAGCGGCATACGTCTGGGGCCAGGATGGCCCCGGCTGAAACCCGTCAGCCGACGTCCCTGGCCTCTTCACCGTGCCATGCGCATGACTGCGTGGCCGCTTGATATCTTCACCAGCGGCGGCCCATCCGTCGATCTCCCCTGAAGTGCCTGGACGGTGCGACCGCAGGGATCATCCGCATTTCGCAGGTCCGCCGATAGGCAAGCCGCCCGTCGTACCCATGCGCCTGGCGCCGGTAGACGGCACGTTCCTCCGTTAGCAGCATACCCATGCAGCACCGGTGAACTCCCGACCCCGATGCACGGTAGTCTGTAGCCTGCGCGTATCCGAACAACCGTCTTCAATGTCCGATCTTGAGGCCCGTGCGCTCGACCTGTTCGACGAGTACGTCGAACTGACGCCACGGCGACGTGCGGACGCCCTCGCCGCACTGCGGGTGCGGGAGCCTGCGCTTCACGACGCCCTGCGAAGGCTGCTGCAGGCCGATGCGGCCTCGTATCCGCTCGAGGGCGGGGCGCTCGATGCGCTGTATGCCGAGCACGCCAGAAGTGACGGCGACGGGATCGATCCCGCGTCCCTCGCCCGCGTAGGCACCATGCTGGGGCCCTGGCACATCGACCGCGTGCTGGCGCAGGGAGGCATGGGCACGGTCTACGAGGCCAGTCGCGCCGATGGCCAGTACGAGAAGAAGGTCGCACTGAAGTGCATCCGTGCGGAAATGTCGTCTCCTATCCTGGTGGACGCGTTCATGCGCGAACGCAACCACCTGGCGAAGCTCGACCATCCCAACATCGCCCCTTTGCTGGATGGCGGCGTGGAAGGGGACGGACGTCCGTGGTTCGCGATGCGCCTGGTCCAGGGCGTCTCGGTCGATCAATGGGCCGATCAGCAGCGATTGGAGCTGGGCTCGCGGATCAGCCTGCTTCTTCAAGCCTGCCGCGCACTCCAGTACGCCCATGCCCACGGCGTGCTGCATCAGGACATCAAACCCGGCAACCTGCTGGTCTCGCCGGATGGCGTGGTCCACCTGGTCGACTTCGGCCTGTCCACGCTGATGAGCGGGCGCGAAGGCGACACCGCAGCGCCCATTGCGGTGTCGAATGGTTACACCGCCCCCGAACTGCTGACAGGGGGCGCGGCCTCGGTCGCGGCCGACGTGCACGCGATCGGGGTAGTGCTCTACCAGTTGCTGGTGGATGCATGGCCCCGCCCGCTGCAGCCACTGCACACCCAGCTGAGCGGCATCGGGACAGGCTCCGCGCAAGCGCCCTCGCTGCTGGCCGCCACGGCCCTTCCGCAGGTCGCCTACCTTAGGCGATGTCGCGATACCCGCCTGCTGCGCAGGAAGCTCCAGGGCGACCTGGATGCCATTGCATTGAAATGCGTCGCCTTGGCGCCGGGTGACCGCTATGCCAGCGTCGGCGCCCTGATCGAGGATCTGGAGCATTGGCTGGCGCGGCGTCCCGTGGGGGCGCGTGGCGCAGGGCGTGCGTATGTCCTGGGACGCTTCTTCCAGAGGAACGCACTCGCCACGCTGTTCGCCGGCAGCGTGATGCTTTCGCTGGCTGCAGCGGCGGGCGCATTCGCGTGGTTCCACTGGCGCGGCCAGCAGGAAGCCCGCGACATGCAGCTGGTTTCCACCATGTTCGAGCAGACCCTCGGCGCGGCCACGCTCTCCGGCCTGGCCGAAGCGCGCCCATCGTCGCGCCAACTGCTCGAGAAGACCGAAGCGCACCTGCGTGCGCTGCCGCCACAGTCGAGCCCGGTGATCCGGGCGCGTGCGCTGACCTCCCTGGCGCGCAGCTATGCCGTGCTGGGCGACTACGCACACGCACTTGCGCTCGCTTCCCAGGCCAACCGGCTGCTGACAGACAGCCCTGCGCACCAGTCCGAGACACAGGCCACCTTGGCCACCCTGCTCAATCTCCAGGCGCGCCATGCCGAAGCGCGCGATGTCGCCACCCAAAGCCTCCGCCAGTCGACATCCGCCCGTCCCACCGCGGATATCACCACGCTCAATCTACTGACGGAGCTGGCGCGCGCCCATTGGGGACTGTCGGAGCACGATGCCGCATTCAATGCCCTGGGGTTCGCGCAGAATGTGGCAGCAGGTCTGCCGTCACAACCGGCACTCGATACGCAGGTCGAACTGTCGATCCTGCGTGCCCAGTGGCACCTGCAGCTGATGGATCTTGCCGAGGCCGGGCGCGAACTCGATGCCGCGACCGCATTGGCCCGGGAGGCTTCTCCATCACTGGCCGACAATGTCAACGAAGCGCGGTTGTCGCTGTTGCTGCTGAAAGAGGACGATGGCCAGGCTAGGCAGGTGGCTGAAGCGCTCCTTGCATCGCGTCGCCAGCGACTGGGCCCTGGGCATCCCGACACCGCACGCAGCAGCCGCCTGAGATTGGAGGTGCTGGAAAGACAAGGGCGCGCCGCCGGCATTCCGCCCACGGTCCTGCGTGAAACGCGTGAGGCCATCGTCACCGCATACGGCAAAGCGCATCCGGAGTACGCGCGCCAGTTGCTGCTGGAGGCGCGCCTTCAGCGCCCACATGACGTATCGAAGAGCGTCAGCCTGTCGGGCGAGGCAGTACAGCTGCTGGAACGCATCCTGGGCCCCCGGCATCCCACTACGCTCGCAGCCAAGGAGGAACAGGCCGAGGTCCTGATCCAACTCGCGTCTGCCCAATCCGGACCCTCCCGGGAGGCGTCGTTGACGCACGCGATCAGCATGCTGCAGGAGGTGGTGCACGCGACCAGGCAGCGCCAGCAGCCTTCCCCAATGGCCAAGTACCTGCTGGCGCAAGCGCTGATCCTGCGCGCGGCAGCCGGCACGCCCGACGCTGCGACGGACCAGCGGCGCGCAGAGGCCTTGTTGCAGGATGGGTTGGTGGAAGCCAGCCGCCAGTTGGGCCCGCGCCATGCGGTGACGGTGCGGATCCGGAACGCCTTGGTCGGGAATTTCCTGCCCGCATCCCGCTCCGACCAGGCGCGCGTACCTGACGCAGCACGGCGATGAACCGGATGCGAAGGCGCGGCTGGCGCCTCCGCATCCGGTAGGTTCAGTAGGTTCCCACCAGGTTGAGGAACCAGCCCCTGTGGTCGTAGTCGAAGTCGGTCAGATCGTCGCTGAAATCGGTGAAGTTGTAGCCCACGCCGATGCGGAAGTTCTTGTTCAGGTCGCGGTCGACACCCACCAGGAGGCCCTGCTTGGTACCCCCATCCCTGACATCGAGCCAGCGGTATTCGGCCAGCGCATGCCATTGGGTACGCAGGTCGTAGCGCACCTGCGCCGCGGCAAAGGTGGTGGCCGAATCCAGCCACACGCCGGTCCCGCGGCCCATACGCACTTCGCCCTCGCGACGGGCCAGCTTGCCTGCGAATTCCCAGTGCTGGTCCAGCTTGTACACGCCTTCCAAAGAAAGGATCTGCGACTTCTGGTCGTACTCGGCCCCGCCCAGCTGGCCCAGCGTGGCCAGATCGTACAGGTAGGTATAGCGACCGAACACGCCCCACCGCTGGTTGTCCCAGGGCCGGTAGGCGAATCCGACATTGCCCTCGATGAACTTCGCGCCGGCCAGCGGGTTGAGCTGGTCGTCGGTGTCGGCGTAGTTCAGCCGCGCGGCGATGCGCCAGCTCTCGTTGATCTTGTGCGTCAGGCGGTTGGTGCTGACCCACTGCTCGCGCTGTTCGGCGCCGGAGTCTTCGCGCCACTCCAGCTTGCTCTGCCAGTCGGTGTCCGGCGAGGTGCGCCCGCCGGAGACGCTGATCGCGCGGCGGTCGACGTTGCCGCCGGCCGTGTTGGTCAGCTCGCCGTTGGACAGCGTGAAGCCCAGGTTCCAGCCCTGCGCCGGATAGAAGTCCATGCCGAAGGTATGCGCCAGACCGGACTGGTTGGGCTCCTTCAGGAACTGGCTCTCGTTGTACAGGTTGACCTGGTTGGACAGCCGCCAGCGCTGGCCCAGCGTCCAGCCGTTCTGGGCGTTGCGCGTGAACAGCGAGTCGTATTCCGTGGTGTCGGTGGAGTACGTGTAGGCGCCATACACCGAGTGCTCGGGTGTCAGGCGGTGCTCGGCATTGAGGCTGGCCGCCTGACCGCGGTCGCCCGTGGTCACTTCGGCCCCGACCGAGGAGTTGTCCCCGTACAGGTACTTGCCGCCCAGCGTGAGCGCGTCGTTGTCGGCGTACTGACCCCCGTCATCATCGAGGGTGAACTGGGCCAGCCCGTACAGTTCCAGCGTGCTGCCGAAGCGTTGCAGGTACTTCACCGCACCCAGCGTGCCGGCCGCATCGAGGGAGGCGCCTTCGGTGTCCACACGCCGGACCTCGGCACTGAACGTACGGGCGTCATCGACACGCCATTCCAGCGTGGCCTGGGCCTGCGTCAGCGACTCGATGCCGCTCTCGGCACGGGTGTAGCGCGCGTACACGCCGAGGTTGGGTGTGAACTGGCCCTGCACTTCAGCGCCGTACTCGGTGATGGCCCGGCCGGTGTCGTAGCGCGAGATCGAGTAGCCGGCGCTGGTATTGCGCCACCAGGCGCCCATGCTCCAGTCCAGCTCGGTCCAGCCCAGCTCCTTGAAGTTGGCGCGTGCCTCCAGCGACTTGGCTTCGCCTTCGCGGCGCAGGCCGGTGTCGTTCTGCTGGATGAAGCTCAGGCCGCCGTTGTCGGAGAAGAACACCGGCGCACCGAAGGACTCGGTCTGGGCGTACTCGGCTTTGAGATAGGTGCCCTTGCCAGCCTGCAGGGTCAGGTCGCCCGCCGCGAGCGTGTAGTCCTCACCGGCGCGGTTCTCCTGCACGTAGGTGGCGCCCACCCCCACGTGGTCGCCGAACCAGTGCTTGCCGCGCAGGCCGGCACTGACGTCGTCGGCATCGAAGCCGGAGGGCACCCACTCGTAGTCCACCAGCAGGCGCTGCTCCAGGCCGTCCAGCGGCGCATCGCGGGTGAGCGTGGGGATGTTCTCGCGGGTGATCTGCGCCAGCGGACGGGTCAGCAGGATGCGGCCCTGCAGTTCGTCGATCTCGTAGTCCGCGCCCCGCTGCAGCACCACGCGGTTCTCCACGCGGCCGGTGGTCAGGTCGCGGATCTCCAGGGTCACGATGTCCGAACCCGGGAGCAGATCGGTATGTCGCAGGTAGTACAGGCTGCCGCCCGTGCCGATGAACTCGTTGTGGCCCGGCGCGGTCTCGGCCTGCGAACCGAACACGCGCAGTTCGGTACCAGGATCGCCCCAGCGGTTGGTGGCGAGCGAACGCCAGTTCAGCGCCGCGCCGTACAGCGAACGCTGGTACTGCGCGTACTCGGTCCCGGCGATGCCCGTGCTGTAGTTGCCCCACAGCGCCTGGTTCTTGTCCCAGTCCACCCGCAGGTAGAACCGGCCCATCGTGTCCACGTCGCGGTAGGTGGTGGAGTCGTCGCCGTAGACGGGGTAGTACAGATCCGGATCCAGGCGGCGGAACACATCCTGCGGATCGGCCTGGGTGAAGCCGTTGAACAGCCGGTCCAGATCCCGTTCGGTCGTATCGGCCTGCGCCGTGACCAGATACTTGCCGCGCAGCTTGGCCTTGCCGTAGAACGCCAGCCGGCCATCGCTGATCACATCGTCCTGATAGCGCGTGTCGTTGGCGAAGGCCGCGCCGGAACCACTGGTCTTGTTCTGCGCGATGGTGACGTCGGCCAGGCCCACGCCGAAGAAGTAGCGCCCGGTGACGTCCACCTCCAGCGTATGGGACGCTGTCGCGCCGCCAGCGGCCTGACCACCTCCCAGACCGATCTGGAACTGGTGGTGGCCCACCGGCACCAGATACTCGGCCACGAACTTGCGTTCCTGGTCCAGCGGATAGTTCTCGCCGTTGATCGTCAGCGAGGCAGAGGCGGGGATGCTGCGGCCCTGGATGCGGATGCGCGATCCGTACATCGGGATGTTCTGCTGGCGCAGCCCGTTGCCGGAGAACACGCTCTCCACTAGGCTCTGCGTCTGGGCCTGCTCGGCGCTGAGCGAGGCGCCCTGTGCGCGTTCGATATGGGTGCGCAGCTGGTTGATGCCGCGCTCCGCCTCTTCGGGCGAGACCAGTTGCAACGTACGCGGATGGGTCTCATCGAACGCACCGTCCTTTCCGTAGGCGCGCAGCACGTAGACCAGTTCGTCGCCCTTGCGGAACCGATACCGGTCCGGCAGCGCGCCATCCCATGACGTGCTCGACACCGCCGCCACCTCGATCGGCACCGAGGCGATCGGCTCGATCAGGTCGCCATCGCTGCTGCGGTACAGCGTGATCTCCATCCGCTCGATGAAGGCCGGATAGTTGCCGCGCACATAGAACTGCACCGGGCGGGCGATCCTCTGCCCGTCGAACGGCACCATCGAGGGCGCCGAGACCGACAGTTCGGCCTGGCCCAGGGTGGGGTCTTCGGTGGCCCAGATGACGCCACCACCGGGCAGGTCGATTGAGAACTTGCCCATCGCCGTGGCCTTGCCCGGCTGCTCCATCGCCACGGTGACGCGGCGGTCCGGCTGCAGGGCTTCAGAGCTCGAGGCGCGGTCGGTCCCCTGCGTCACCGGCTTGTCGTAGCTGCGGGTACGCAGCCGGAACAGCAGGCCTTCTTCGCCCGTGCAGCGTTCACCGTCGCAGTCCACGGCCGTGGCCGTACCGTCCACGCGATCCTGCTGTGCCTGCGAGGGCACTTGCGATGGCGTGCGCGACGGCGCAGCCGTCTGTGCGCCGGCCAGCGGCGCCGTGCCGGCCAGCAGGCTGATCAACGTGTAGTCCAGCAGTTTCATTTTCATGCGCTTGTTCATGACCCGGCCCCCCCTCACTTGCGTACGCCGACAGGGGCTGTCGGGTCGTTGCTGGCTTCGACGCGAACGTTGGCACGCACCTGCGGACTCAGGCGTTGGGCCAGCGCTTCATAGACCGCCTTGGCACGACGCATGCCCAGGGCGAGGTTGTAGGCGTGCGAGGCCCGCACGTCGGTATGGCCGACGATGGCGATGCTGCCGCCGCCCATCTTTTCCAGCGCCGCGGCCACCTTGTCCAGCAGCGGCGCGAACTCGGGCCGGATGTTGGACTTGTCGGTATCGAACAGCACCGTGCCCAGCAGCGCGCCGCCTTCGTCCACGCCCACGATCATCGAAGACGGATCGTCGACGCTGCCGCGGGCGCTGACCATCAGGCCCTTGGCAGAGGCGGCATCGAGCTTGTCCAGCAAGGCGGCCTTGACCGCGTTCGCGCGCTCGAAGGCCAGGCCCTGGCTGTCGCCGTTGGCCTGGATGACCACGTCCCCGCCCTGGTACTGGCGCACCTTGGCCGCCATGGCCTCGATCACCGGCAGGTACTTCTCGCGCACCTCCGCGCTGCCGGGGGCGAAGAAGACCTCGCCCATCTCCAGTTCCACCTGCTCGGTGCCGCCCTCGATCACCTGCTCGGGAAGCTTGACGCCCCAGTCGAAGCGGACCGGCACGCCGGGGGTGACCCGACGCAGCAGCGGATTGTCGGTGGTGAACTGCGCACCGGCCGGCAGCGTGGACGGGTCGACCTTCAGGATGAAGTTGCGACCGCGCTCCCACGGACCGCCCGATACACCTGCCAGGTGGTAGCGCCCGTACTGGTCGGTCTCGATCAGCAGGCCTTCCACCGAGGCGATGCGCACGCCGGGGATGCCGCGCTCATCGATACCGGTGTTGCGGATGACGTAATCCACCACATAACCGCCCTCGGACTGGGCCACCCGGCGCTCGACCGTGGGCGTTGCCGCGGTCAGGCCCTTGGCCGCTTCACCGGACTGCTCGACCCGGGTATTGCCTGCCGCATCCATGCGCACCGTGACCCCTTGGTTGCTGGTCAGCACGAAGTCGTCGGTGAAGCTCAGCTCGTTCAGACGCTGGCGGATCACCACCTCATGGTCCTGGACCGGATCGGCCACCGACTGACGGCCACTGATCGCGCCCACGGCGATGCCGTGCAGCAACGGCGAGCTCGCATCGGGCTCCGGCTGGGGACCTGCACCGCGATCCACCGTGGTGGAGTTGGCGATGTAGGCCGTCGGCGCGAAGCCGCCCTGCACCTTCACCCCACTGAGCGCGGCACTGTCCTGCCAGCCGTCGCCGTCACGGTCGTTGAACACCGTGCCGAACACCAGGCTGTCGTCCAGCAGCGGATCGGCGGTCAGCACGACCTCGGCCGTGGCCACGTTGGACACCGGATCGTCGGTGGCCGAGCGCACCTGGGCCTGGTTGATGTGGGTGCCCGGACGTACGCCGGCGCCCACGCGCATCACGTAGACCAGGGTCGCAGTCTCGCCTGCCGCCACGTCCACCCCGCTGAAGCGCAGGGGGTTGCCGCCAGACACCGTCGCCATGGCATCGGCATCGTTGGCCAGCAGGGAGCCTTCCACGTAGCTGAAGCCTGCCGCCGGCGTGTCCACCACGCTGGCGTTGACCACGTTCACGCGGCCCACGTTCTCCACCGTCAGGGTGTAGCGCACCAGATCGCCGATGCGGACTTCGCGGCTGCCTGCCGTCTTGCTCAGGCGGATCTGCGGTGCTTCCAGTTCATGCTCCGTGCTGCAGGTGGTGCAGGTCGGCAGCTCGCCACCACCACCGGTGGCGCTCACCTGGTTGCCCACCACGGGGCCGGCGTTCGGGTTCACGATCGCCTCGTAGGTCAGCGTGTGCACGCCGGCAGGCGTACCGGCCGGCAGCTGGCAGGTCAGCCGTGTGCCGTCGAAGGTGCAGCCGGCGGGCAGCGCGCCCAGGGTCAGGCCGCGATCGGGTGTATCGACCAGGACCAAGGCCTCGCGCAGGGCCGATGCACTGATCTCCACCGTGAGCGTGTAGCGCACCGTCTGGCCCACCTGCACCTGGGCACCGGTGCCCGGGTCGGAGGACTTGGAGACCACCACGCGGGGCGCGGCAACCGGCGTCTGCGTGGTGCAGGTGCCGGCACAGGTGGGCGCATCATCACCGGTACCGACCACGGCGTTGTCCACCGTGCCCACGGCCTGGTCATTGACCGTGGCGGTGTAGGTCACCGTGTAGGTGCCCGGCACGGTGCCCACCGGCAGCGTGCACACCAGCGGGTTGGTGTTGTTGCAGGTGTACGCACCGGCATTGGTCACCGCACCGAAGGTCAGGCCCATGCCCAGCGTGTCGGTCAGCACCACGTCGCTGGTGGTGACCGCGTTGACCACCGTGGTGGTCAGCGTGTAGGTGACGGTGTCACCCACGCGGGCATCGGTCTGGCCTGACGGCAGAGCTGCGCTCTTGGTGTACGTCACCAACGGAGGCAACGGCTCGGTTACCGGGGTTTCAGTGGTGCAGGTGCCTGCGCAGGTCGGGGCATCGTCGCCGGTACCGACCACCGCGTTGTCCACCGTACCGGTCGCCTGGTCATTGACCGTGGCCGTGTAGGTCACCGTGTAGGTACCTGGCACAGTGCCTGCGGACAGGGTGCAGACCAACGGGTTGGTGCCACTGCAGGAGAACACCCCTGCAGAGACGGCGCCCAGATCCAAGCCGGTGCCCAGAGTGTCGGTCAGGGTCAACGGCTCCGTCGTACGTGCATTTGCGACGGTGACGGATATCGCATAAGTCAGCGTATCGCCTACGGAAACTTCGGTCTGGCCAGAGGGCAGGACGACGGACTTGCTGTAGGTCACGACCGGGTTCTCGACCGGGGTGTCGATCGTCGTCGTGCACGCCGGATCCGTGCTGCCGGCCGGGCAGACCGGACTGGTCACCAGCGCCGTGTTGCGGATGTTGCCCGCATCGGCGTCGGCCTGGGTCACCGTGTACGTACCCACCAGCTGGCAGGTCGCACCCGGCGCCACGCTGGCGCAGGTGTTGCTGTTCGGGATGATCAGCGCATCGCTCACCACCACGTTGGCCAGGGTCGTATTGCCCGTGTTGGTCATCGTGACCGTGTAGGTCAGCACGTCGCCCACGCTCACCGTGCCGCTGGCATCGCCATCGGCATTACCGGTCAGCAGCTTCTCCAGCTCCTGCGCAGGATTCCGCGTCGCCGTCACCGTCACCGTGTCCGTCGGCGAGGTCGTCGTGCCATCGCTGGCGCTGGCGATGTTCGTCACCGTGCCCGCATCGATGTCCGCCTGCGTCACCGTGTACGTCGCCGTGCACGTGATCGACTGCGTCGGCGCCAGGCCACCGGCCGGCAGCGCCGGGCAGGTCACCGTCGCGATCCGGTCGTCGCTCACCGTGATGGCCGCCGTGATCGTCGTGTTGCCGCTGTTGGTCACCAGGTAGCTGTACGACAGCACGTCACCCACCGCCGCATAGCTCGGCGTGGTCGTCGTCTTGTCGATCGTCAGCGCAGGATTCCGCGTCGCCGTCACCGTCACCGTGTCCGTCGGCGAGGTCGTCGTGCCATCGCTGGCGCTGGCGATGTTCGTCACCGTGCCCGCATCGATGTCCGCCTGCGTCACCGTGTACGTCGCCGTGCACGTGATCGACTGCGTCGGCGCCAGGCCACCGGCCGGCAGCGCCGGGCAGGTCACCGTCGCGATCCGGTCGTCGCTCACCGTGATGGCCGCCGTGATCGTCGTGTTGCCGCTGTTGGTCACCAGGTAGCTGTACGACAGCACGTCACCCACCGCCGCATAGCTCGGCGTGGTCGTCGTCTTGTCGATCGTCAGCGCAGGATTCCGCGTCGCCGTCACCGTCACCGTGTCCGTCGGCGAGGTCGTCGTGCCATCGCTGGCGCTGGCGATGTTCGTCACCGTGCCCGCATCGATGTCCGCCTGCGTCACCGTGTACGTCGCCGTGCACGTGATCGACTGCGTCGGCGCCAGGCCACCGGCCGGCAGCGCCGGGCAGGTCACCGTCGCGATCCGGTCGTCGCTCACCGTGATGGCCGCCGTGATCGTCGTGTTGCCGCTGTTGGTCACCAGGTAGCTGTACGACAGCACGTCACCCACCGCCGCATAGCTCGGCGTGGTCGTCGTCTTGTCGATCGTCAGCGCAGGATTCCGCGTCGCCGTCACCGTCACCGTGTCCGTCGGCGAGGTCGTCGTGCCATCGCTGGCGCTGGCGATGTTCGTCACCGTGCCCGCATCGATGTCCGCCTGCGTCACCGTGTACGTCGCCGTGCACGTGATCGACTGCGTCGGCGCCAGGCCACCGGCCGGCAGCGCCGGGCAGGTCACCGTCGCGATCCGGTCGTCGCTCACCGTGATGGCCGCCGTGATCGTCGTGTTGCCGCTGTTGGTCACCAGGTAGCTGTACGACAGCACGTCACCCACCGCCGCATAGCTCGGCGTGGTCGTCGTCTTGTCGATCGTCAGCGCAGGATTCCGCGTCGCCGTCACCGTCACCGTGTCCGTCGGCGAGGTCGTCGTGCCATCGCTGGCGCTGGCGATGTTCGTCACCGTGCCCGCATCGATGTCCGCCTGCGTCACCGTGTACGTCGCCGTGCACGTGATCGACTGCGTCGGCGCCAGGCCACCGGCCGGCAGCGCCGGGCAGGTCACCGTCGCGATCCGGTCGTCGCTCACCGTGATGGCCGCCGTGATCGTCGTGTTGCCGCTGTTGGTCACCAGGTAGCTGTACGACAGCACGTCACCCACCGCCGCATAGCTCGGCGTGGTCGTCGTCTTGTCGATCGTCAGCGCAGGATTCCGCGTCGCCGTCACCGTCACCGTGTCCGTCGGCGAGGTCGTCGTGCCATCGCTGGCGCTGGCGATGTTCGTCACCGTGCCCGCATCGATGTCCGCCTGCGTCACCGTGTACGTCGCCGTGCACGTGATCGACTGCGTCGGCGCCAGGCCACCGGCCGGCAGCGCCGGGCAGGTCACCGTCGCGATCCGGTCGTCGCTCACCGTGATGGCCGCCGTGATCGTCGTGTTGCCGCTGTTGGTCACCAGGTAGCTGTACGACAGCACGTCACCCACCGCCGCATAGCTCGGCGTGGTCGTCGTCTTGTCGATCGTCAGCGCAGGATTCCGCGTCGCCGTCACCGTCACCGTGTCCGTCGGCGAGGTCGTCGTGCCATCGCTGGCGCTGGCGATGTTCGTCACCGTGCCCGCATCGATGTCCGCCTGCGTCACCGTGTACGTCGCCGTGCACGTGATCGACTGCGTCGGCGCCAGGCCACCGGCCGGCAGCGCCGGGCAGGTCACCGTCGCGATCCGGTCGTCGCTCACCGTGATGGCCGCCGTGATCGTCGTGTTGCCGCTGTTGGTCACCAGGTAGCTGTACGACAGCACGTCACCCACCGCCGCATAGCTCGGCGTGGTCGTCGTCTTGTCGATCGTCAGCGCAGGATTCCGCGTCGCCGTCACCGTCACCGTGTCCGTCGGCGAGGTCGTCGTGCCATCGCTGGCGCTGGCGATGTTCGTCACCGTGCCCGCATCGATGTCCGCCTGCGTCACCGTGTACGTCGCCGTGCACGTGATCGACTGCGTCGGCGCCAGGCCACCGGCCGGCAGCGCCGGGCAGGTCACCGTCGCGATCCGGTCGTCGCTCACCGTGATGGCCGCCGTGATCGTCGTGTTGCCGCTGTTGGTCACCAGGTAGCTGTACGACAGCACGTCACCCACCGCCGCATAGCTCGGCGTGGTCGTCGTCTTGTCGATCGTCAGCGCAGGATTCCGCGTCGCCGTCACCGTCACCGTGTCCGTCGGCGAGGTCGTCGTGCCATCGCTGGCGCTGGCGATGTTCGTCACCGTGCCCGCATCGATGTCCGCCTGCGTCACCGTGTACGTCGCCGTGCACGTGATCGACTGCGTCGGCGCCAGGCCACCGGCCGGCAGCGCCGGGCAGGTCACCGTCGCGATCCGGTCGTCGCTCACCGTGATGGCCGCCGTGATCGTCGTGTTGCCGCTGTTGGTCACCAGGTAGCTGTACGACAGCACGTCACCCACCGCCGCATAGCTCGGCGTGGTCGTCGTCTTGTCGATCGTCAGCGCAGGATTCCGCGTCGCCGTCACCGTCACCGTGTCCGTCGGCGAGGTCGTCGTGCCATCGCTGGCGCTGGCGATGTTCGTCACCGTGCCCGCATCGATGTCCGCCTGCGTCACCGTGTACGTCGCCGTGCACGTGATCGACTGCGTCGGCGCCAGGCCACCGGCCGGCAGCGCCGGGCAGGTCACCGTCGCGATCCGGTCGTCGCTCACCGTGATGGCCGCCGTGATCGTCGTGTTGCCGCTGTTGGTCACCAGGTAGCTGTACGACAGCACGTCACCCACCGCCGCATAGCTCGGCGTGGTCGTCGTCTTGTCGATCGTCAGCGCAGGATTCCGCGTCGCCGTCACCGTCACCGTGTCCGTCGGCGAGGTCGTCGTGCCATCGCTGGCGCTGGCGATGTTCGTCACCGTGCCCGCATCGATGTCCGCCTGCGTCACCGTGTACGTCGCCGTGCACGTGATCGACTGCGTCGGCGCCAGGCCACCGGCCGGCAGCGCCGGGCAGGTCACCGTCGCGATCCGGTCGTCGCTCACCGTGATGGCCGCCGTGATCGTCGTGTTGCCGCTGTTGGTCACCAGGTAGCTGTACGACAGCACGTCACCCACCGCCGCATAGCTCGGCGTGGTCGTCGTCTTGTCGATCGTCAGCGCAGGATTCCGCGTCGCCGTCACCGTCACCGTGTCCGTCGGCGAGGTCGTCGTGCCATCGCTGGCGCTGGCGATGTTCGTCACCGTGCCCGCATCGATGTCCGCCTGCGTCACCGTGTACGTCGCCGTGCACGTGATCGACTGCGTCGGCGCCAGGCCACCGGCCGGCAGCGCCGGGCAGGTCACCGTCGCGATCCGGTCGTCGCTCACCGTGATGGCCGCCGTGATCGTCGTGTTGCCGCTGTTGGTCACCAGGTAGCTGTACGACAGCACGTCACCCACCGCCGCATAGCTCGGCGTGGTCGTCGTCTTGTCGATCGTCAGCGCAGGATTCCGCGTCGCCGTCACCGTCACCGTGTCCGTCGGCGAGGTCGTCGTGCCATCGCTGGCGCTGGCGATGTTCGTCACCGTGCCCGCATCGATGTCCGCCTGCGTCACCGTGTACGTCGCCGTGCACGTGATCGACTGCGTCGGCGCCAGGCCACCGGCCGGCAGCGCCGGGCAGGTCACCGTCGCGATCCGGTCGTCGCTCACCGTGATGGCCGCCGTGATCGTCGTGTTGCCGCTGTTGGTCACCAGGTAGCTGTACGACAGCACGTCACCCACCGCCGCATAGCTCGGCGTGGTCGTCGTCTTGTCGATCGTCAGCGCAGGATTCCGCGTCGCCGTCACCGTCACCGTGTCCGTCGGCGAGGTCGTCGTGCCATCGCTGGCGCTGGCGATGTTCGTCACCGTGCCCGCATCGATGTCCGCCTGCGTCACCGTGTACGTCGCCGTGCACGTGATCGACTGCGTCGGCGCCAGGCCACCGGCCGGCAGCGCCGGGCAGGTCACCGTCGCGATCCGGTCGTCGCTCACCGTGATGGCCGCCGTGATCGTCGTGTTGCCGCTGTTGGTCACCAGGTAGCTGTACGACAGCACGTCACCCACCGCCGCATAGCTCGGCGTGGTCGTCGTCTTGTCGATCGTCAGCGCAGGATTCCGCGTCGCCGTCACCGTCACCGTGTCCGTCGGCGAGGTCGTCGTGCCATCGCTGGCGCTGGCGATGTTCGTCACCGTGCCCGCATCGATGTCCGCCTGCGTCACCGTGTACGTCGCCGTGCACGTGATCGACTGCGTCGGCGCCAGGCCACCGGCCGGCAGCGCCGGGCAGGTCACCGTCGCGATCCGGTCGTCGCTCACCGTGATGGCCGCCGTGATCGTCGTGTTGCCGCTGTTGGTCACCAGGTAGCTGTACGACAGCACGTCACCCACCGCCGCATAGCTCGGCGTGGTCGTCGTCTTGTCGATCGTCAGCGCAGGATTCCGCGTCGCCGTCACCGTCACCGTGTCCGTCGGCGAGGTCGTCGTGCCATCGCTGGCGCTGGCGATGTTCGTCACCGTGCCCGCATCGATGTCCGCCTGCGTCACCGTGTACGTCGCCGTGCACGTGATCGACTGCGTCGGCGCCAGGCCACCGGCCGGCAGCGCCGGGCAGGTCACCGTCGCGATCCGGTCGTCGCTCACCGTGATGGCCGCCGTGATCGTCGTGTTGCCGCTGTTGGTCACCAGGTAGCTGTACGACAGCACGTCACCCACCGCCGCATAGCTCGGCGTGGTCGTCGTCTTGTCGATCGTCAGCGCAGGATTCCGCGTCGCCGTCACCGTCACCGTGTCCGTCGGCGAGGTCGTCGTGCCATCGCTGGCGCTGGCGATGTTCGTCACCGTGCCCGCATCGATGTCCGCCTGCGTCACCGTGTACGTCGCCGTGCACGTGATCGACTGCGTCGGCGCCAGGCCACCGGCCGGCAGCGCCGGGCAGGTCACCGTCGCGATCCGGTCGTCGCTCACCGTGATGGCCGCCGTGATCGTCGTGTTGCCGCTGTTGGTCACCAGGTAGCTGTACGACAGCACGTCACCCACCGCCGCATAGCTCGGCGTGGTCGTCGTCTTGTCGATCGTCAGCGCAGGATTCCGCGTCGCCGTCACCGTCACCGTGTCCGTCGGCGAGGTCGTCGTGCCATCGCTGGCGCTGGCGATGTTCGTCACCGTGCCCGCATCGATGTCCGCCTGCGTCACCGTGTACGTCGCCGTGCACGTGATCGACTGCGTCGGCGCCAGGCCACCGGCCGGCAGCGCCGGGCAGGTCACCGTCGCGATCCGGTCGTCGCTCACCGTGATGGCCGCCGTGATCGTCGTGTTGCCGCTGTTGGTCACCAGGTAGCTGTACGACAGCACGTCACCCACCGCCGCATAGCTCGGCGTGGTCGTCGTCTTGTCGATCGTCAGCGCAGGATTCCGCGTCGCCGTCACCGTCACCGTGTCCGTCGGCGAGGTCGTCGTGCCATCGCTGGCGCTGGCGATGTTCGTCACCGTGCCCGCATCGATGTCCGCCTGCGTCACCGTGTACGTCGCCGTGCACGTGATCGACTGCGTCGGCGCCAGGCCACCGGCCGGCAGCGCCGGGCAGGTCACCGTCGCGATCCGGTCGTCGCTCACCGTGATGGCCGCCGTGATCGTCGTGTTGCCGCTGTTGGTCACCAGGTAGCTGTACGACAGCACGTCACCCACCGCCGCATAGCTCGGCGTGGTCGTCGTCTTGTCGATCGTCAGCGCAGGATTCCGCGTCGCCGTCACCGTCACCGTGTCCGTCGGCGAGGTCGTCGTGCCATCGCTGGCGCTGGCGATGTTCGTCACCGTGCCCGCATCGATGTCCGCCTGCGTCACCGTGTACGTCGCCGTGCACGTGATCGACTGCGTCGGCGCCAGGCCACCGGCCGGCAGCGCCGGGCAGGTCACCGTCGCGATCCGGTCGTCGCTCACCGTGATGGCCGCCGTGATCGTCGTGTTGCCGCTGTTGGTCACCAGGTAGCTGTACGACAGCACGTCACCCACCGCCGCATAGCTCGGCGTGGTCGTCGTCTTGTCGATCGTCAGCGCAGGATTCCGCGTCGCCGTCACCGTCACCGTGTCCGTCGGCGAGGTCGTCGTGCCATCGCTGGCGCTGGCGATGTTCGTCACCGTGCCCGCATCGATGTCCGCCTGCGTCACCGTGTACGTCGCCGTGCACGTGATCGACTGCGTCGGCGCCAGGCCACCGGCCGGCAGCGCCGGGCAGGTCACCGTCGCGATCCGGTCGTCGCTCACCGTGATGGCCGCCGTGATCGTCGTGTTGCCGCTGTTGGTCACCAGGTAGCTGTACGACAGCACGTCACCCACCGCCGCATAGCTCGGCGTGGTCGTCGTCTTGTCGATCGTCAGCGCAGGATTCCGCGTCGCCGTCACCGTCACCGTGTCCGTCGGCGAGGTCGTCGTGCCATCGCTGGCGCTGGCGATGTTCGTCACCGTGCCCGCATCGATGTCCGCCTGCGTCACCGTGTACGTCGCCGTGCACGTGATCGACTGCGTCGGCGCCAGGCCACCGGCCGGCAGCGCCGGGCAGGTCACCGTCGCGATCCGGTCGTCGCTCACCGTGATGGCCGCCGTGATCGTCGTGTTGCCGCTGTTGGTCACCAGGTAGCTGTACGACAGCACGTCACCCACCGCCGCATAGCTCGGCGTGGTCGTCGTCTTGTCGATCGTCAGCGCAGGATTCCGCGTCGCCGTCACCGTCACCGTGTCCGTCGGCGAGGTCGTCGTGCCATCGCTGGCGCTGGCGATGTTCGTCACCGTGCCCGCATCGATGTCCGCCTGCGTCACCGTGTACGTCGCCGTGCACGTGATCGACTGCGTCGGCGCCAGGCCACCGGCCGGCAGCGCCGGGCAGGTCACCGTCGCGATCCGGTCGTCGCTCACCGTGATGGCCGCCGTGATCGTCGTGTTGCCGCTGTTGGTCACCAGGTAGCTGTACGACAGCACGTCACCCACCGCCGCATAGCTCGGCGTGGTCGTCGTCTTGTCGATCGTCAGCGCAGGATTCCGCGTCGCCGTCACCGTCACCGTGTCCGTCGGCGAGGTCGTCGTGCCATCGCTGGCGCTGGCGATGTTCGTCACCGTGCCCGCATCGATGTCCGCCTGCGTCACCGTGTACGTCGCCGTGCACGTGATCGACTGCGTCGGCGCCAGGCCACCGGCCGGCAGCGCCGGGCAGGTCACCGTCGCGATCCGGTCGTCGCTCACCGTGATGGCCGCCGTGATCGTCGTGTTGCCGCTGTTGGTCACCAGGTAGCTGTACGACAGCACGTCACCCACCGCCGCATAGCTCGGCGTGGTCGTCGTCTTGTCGATCGTCAGCGCAGGATTCCGCGTCGCCGTCACCGTCACCGTGTCCGTCGGCGAGGTCGTCGTGCCATCGCTGGCGCTGGCGATGTTCGTCACCGTGCCCGCATCGATGTCCGCCTGCGTCACCGTGTACGTCGCCGTGCACGTGATCGACTGCGTCGGCGCCAGGCCACCGGCCGGCAGCGCCGGGCAGGTCACCGTCGCGATCCGGTCGTCGCTCACCGTGATGGCCGCCGTGATCGTCGTGTTGCCGCTGTTGGTCACCAGGTAGCTGTACGACAGCACGTCACCCACCGCCGCATAGCTCGGCGTGGTCGTCGTCTTGTCGATCGTCAGCGCAGGATTCCGCGTCGCCGTCACCGTCACCGTGTCCGTCGGCGAGGTCGTCGTGCCATCGCTGGCGCTGGCGATGTTCGTCACCGTGCCCGCATCGATGTCCGCCTGCGTCACCGTGTACGTCGCCGTGCACGTGATCGACTGCGTCGGCGCCAGGCCACCGGCCGGCAGCGCCGGGCAGGTCACCGTCGCGATCCGGTCGTCGCTCACCGTGATGGCCGCCGTGATCGTCGTGTTGCCGCTGTTGGTCACCAGGTAGCTGTACGACAGCACGTCACCCACCGCCGCATAGCTCGGCGTGGTCGTCGTCTTGTCGATCGTCAGCGCAGGATTCCGCGTCGCCGTCACCGTCACCGTGTCCGTCGGCGAGGTCGTCGTGCCATCGCTGGCGCTGGCGATGTTCGTCACCGTGCCCGCATCGATGTCCGCCTGCGTCACCGTGTACGTCGCCGTGCACGTGATCGACTGCGTCGGCGCCAGGCCACCGGCCGGCAGCGCCGGGCAGGTCACCGTCGCGATCCGGTCGTCGCTCACCGTGATGGCCGCCGTGATCGTCGTGTTGCCGCTGTTGGTCACCAGGTAGCTGTACGACAGCACGTCACCCACCGCCGCATAGCTCGGCGTGGTCGTCGTCTTGTCGATCGTCAGCGCAGGATTCCGCGTCGCCGTCACCGTCACCGTGTCCGTCGGCGAGGTCGTCGTGCCATCGCTGGCGCTGGCGATGTTCGTCACCGTGCCCGCATCGATGTCCGCCTGCGTCACCGTGTACGTCGCCGTGCACGTGATCGACTGCGTCGGCGCCAGGCCACCGGCCGGCAGCGCCGGGCAGGTCACCGTCGCGATCCGGTCGTCGCTCACCGTGATGGCCGCCGTGATCGTCGTGTTGCCGCTGTTGGTCACCAGGTAGCTGTACGACAGCACGTCACCCACCGCCGCATAGCTCGGCGTGGTCGTCGTCTTGTCGATCGTCAGCGCAGGATTCCGCGTCGCCGTCACCGTCACCGTGTCCGTCGGCGAGGTCGTCGTGCCATCGCTGGCGCTGGCGATGTTCGTCACCGTGCCCGCATCGATGTCCGCCTGCGTCACCGTGTACGTCGCCGTGCACGTGATCGACTGCGTCGGCGCCAGGCCACCGGCCGGCAGCGCCGGGCAGGTCACCGTCGCGATCCGGTCGTCGCTCACCGTGATGGCCGCCGTGATCGTCGTGTTGCCGCTGTTGGTCACCAGGTAGCTGTACGACAGCACGTCACCCACCGCCGCATAGCTCGGCGTGGTCGTCGTCTTGTCGATCGTCAGCGCAGGATTCCGCGTCGCCGTCACCGTCACCGTGTCCGTCGGCGAGGTCGTCGTGCCATCGCTGGCGCTGGCGATGTTCGTCACCGTGCCCGCATCGATGTCCGCCTGCGTCACCGTGTACGTCGCCGTGCACGTGATCGACTGCGTCGGCGCCAGGCCACCGGCCGGCAGCGCCGGGCAGGTCACCGTCGCGATCCGGTCGTCGCTCACCGTGATGGCCGCCGTGATCGTCGTGTTGCCGCTGTTGGTCACCAGGTAGCTGTACGACAGCACGTCACCCACCGCCGCATAGCTCGGCGTGGTCGTCGTCTTGTCGATCGTCAGCGCAGGATTCCGCGTCGCCGTCACCGTCACCGTGTCCGTCGGCGAGGTCGTCGTGCCATCGCTGGCGCTGGCGATGTTCGTCACCGTGCCCGCATCGATGTCCGCCTGCGTCACCGTGTACGTCGCCGTGCACGTGATCGACTGCGTCGGCGCCAGGCCACCGGCCGGCAGCGCCGGGCAGGTCACCGTCGCGATCCGGTCGTCGCTCACCGTGATGGCCGCCGTGATCGTCGTGTTGCCGCTGTTGGTCACCAGGTAGCTGTACGACAGCACGTCACCCACCGCCGCATAGCTCGGCGTGGTCGTCGTCTTGTCGATCGTCAGCGCAGGATTCCGCGTCGCCGTCACCGTCACCGTGTCCGTCGGCGAGGTCGTCGTGCCATCGCTGGCGCTGGCGATGTTCGTCACCGTGCCCGCATCGATGTCCGCCTGCGTCACCGTGTACGTCGCCGTGCACGTGATCGACTGCGTCGGCGCCAGGCCACCGGCCGGCAGCGCCGGGCAGGTCACCGTCGCGATCCGGTCGTCGCTCACCGTGATGGCCGCCGTGATCGTCGTGTTGCCGCTGTTGGTCACCAGGTAGCTGTACGACAGCACGTCACCCACCGCCGCATAGCTCGGCGTGGTCGTCGTCTTGTCGATCGTCAGCGCAGGATTCCGCGTCGCCGTCACCGTCACCGTGTCCGTCGGCGAGGTCGTCGTGCCATCGCTGGCGCTGGCGATGTTCGTCACCGTGCCCGCATCGATGTCCGCCTGCGTCACCGTGTACGTCGCCGTGCACGTGATCGACTGCGTCGGCGCCAGGCCACCGGCCGGCAGCGCCGGGCAGGTCACCGTCGCGATCCGGTCGTCGCTCACCGTGATGGCCGCCGTGATCGTCGTGTTGCCGCTGTTGGTCACCAGGTAGCTGTACGACAGCACGTCACCCACCGCCGCATAGCTCGGCGTGGTCGTCGTCTTGTCGATCGTCAGCGCAGGATTCCGCGTCGCCGTCACCGTCACCGTGTCCGTCGGCGAGGTCGTCGTGCCATCGCTGGCGCTGGCGATGTTCGTCACCGTGCCCGCATCGATGTCCGCCTGCGTCACCGTGTACGTCGCCGTGCACGTGATCGACTGCGTCGGCGCCAGGCCACCGGCCGGCAGCGCCGGGCAGGTCACCGTCGCGATCCGGTCGTCGCTCACCGTGATGGCCGCCGTGATCGTCGTGTTGCCGCTGTTGGTCACCAGGTAGCTGTACGACAGCACGTCACCCACCGCCGCATAGCTCGGCGTGGTCGTCGTCTTGTCGATCGTCAGCGCAGGATTCCGCGTGATCGGCGTGGTCGTCGTATCCGGCGGCGAGGTCACCACCGGACCCGTCGGCGGCGTGCCCGTCGCGGTCGCACTGTTGTTCACCTCGCCGGCGTCCACTTCCGCCTGCGTGATCGTGTGCGTGCCTGTGCAGGTCGTGTTCTGGCCCGGGGCCAGCGTCGTCACCGGGCACACGGCTGCAGCATCAAGCTGGGCGTCGTTCACCACCAGGCCCGTGATCGTCACGTTGCCCGTGTTCGTCACCAGGAACGTGTAGGCGATCGTGCTGCCTGCCATGTTGCCCGACGGCGTGCCGGCCGTCTTGTCGATCGTCAGCGCGGGCGCGGGCTGGAATGTGTTGACGATGGCGCAAGTGACCTGTCCGCCGTTGGCTACCGTGATCTGGCTGCCGACGCTCGCAATACCATCGTTCACGCACTGCCAGTCCCCGGCCGCATATCCGGCAGGCCCGGCCGATTCGGACAGCGTGTAGACGCCCGCAGAAACCGACACTGGACCCGTACCACCCGGACCACTGGCGACGGTCGGACCCGTCGCAGTCAGCGTCCAGTCGGAAGCCACTGCCGTGCCGCCGCCAGTGTTGTCGACCTGCTTGATCAGCGTCAGCGTCGCGGGTTGGTCATTGTTGGTGATCGTGCAGGTCGCGTTCTGGCCGTTGGCCAGGGTCAGCTGGTTGCTCGACAGCGTTCCGGCCGTGCAGCTCCACGCACTGGCGGTGTAGCCGGCCGCCGTCACTTCCGACAGCGTGTAAACGCCGGCGTTGACCGACTGGCTAGTCACTGCGGCAGTGCCGCTCACGCCGGTGATCGTCGTCGGACCGGTCGCCGTCAGCGGGAAGCTGGTGACCGTGGCGGTGCCGCCATTGTCGTTGACCACCGTCTTGACCAGCGTCAGCGTAGCCGCCTGGTCATTGTTGGTGATCGTGCAGGTCGCAACATCATTGCCGACCAGACTGATGCTGTTCGCGGATACCGCCGCGCCGCCATTCTTGACGCAACTCCAGGTGCTGGCGGTGTAGGCCGCGGGCCCACCCGTCTCCGACAGGGCATAGGTCCCTGCGGGGACTGCTGCGCTGGTAACGGCCGCCGCGCCGGTAGTACCCGAAATCGTCGTCGAGGGCCCCGTCGCGACCAGTGTCCACGCTGTGGCCGCGGCAGTGCCGCCGTTGTCGTTGACGACCTGCTTGACCAGGGTCAGGCGCGGCAACGCAAGTACACCGACCGTCACGCTAGAGGTGTTGTTCGCTGCGTTGCTGTCGACCACCGGCGAACCGGGAGGCAGGGCCACCGTGGCGGTGTTCTGGACCGAGGTCTGCGCATGGGCGGGGGCTAGAGCCGCCAGAGCGACCAGCATCAAACCCGATGTGGTCACCATGTGGCGGCGAAGGGCCGCTTTGAAAATGTAGGTCAGGCCTTGCACGGTAGTCCCTTGCGCTGAATCTGGACGAGCCAGCCGGGGACTGCCTCCCCCAAGGCTGTCTTGAAGTTGCCGCCCCTCACCGCGCGACCCATTCGCCGCGGGTTTTCGGGGTCTACGTCACAATTCGCGACCCGCGCCCCGTAGAGGACATGGGTTCCGGAAATGTGATGGTGATAACGTCTTTACGAAATCTTATCGTCAAATTGTAGACGGATAACACTACATTCATATACATGATCACACTTTTCACGTACGGCACGCCACTTTCTTGACGCCTTGGGCCCGGAGAACCGCTCCGGGAAAGGCGCGAATGACGCGCAGGCGAAAGCCTCCCGCCACCCGGGGGCGGCAGGTCTAGGGGCAGGATCACGGCAGGCAGGCCCGTCAGGGCCTGCGGCAGGCGTCAGTCGCTCTGCAGTTCGGCGACGAAGTCGTAGGCGTCGCCGCGATAGTAGGACCGGGTGGACTCCACGACCCGTCCGTCCTCCAGGAAGGCCCGACGCTCGACCAACAGGCCCGGCGCACCCACCGGCAATTCGAGGTGACGGGCCGCCTCCTCATCCAGCGCCACGGCCCGCAGACGCTGCAGGGCCCGCTTGGGCCGGTGGCCATAGGCGTCCAGCGCCTCATATAGAGAGGTCGTCACGCTGTCCGGATCCGGCAGCAGCGCGTACGGCACCAGGGTGCGCTCGATGGCGATCGGAGCGCCGTCGACGTGCCGCAGGCGGTACATGCGCACCACGCCGCTGCCTGGCGACAGGTTCAGCGCCATCGATTCCTCCGGAGTCACTTCCCCCACCGAACGCTCGAGGAACCTCACCTGCGGGTTGAGCCCGCGCTCGCGCAGGTCATCGGTGAAGCTGGTCAGGCGGGAGAACTGTCGCAGGATCCGCTCGGCCACGAAGGTCCCCGCGCCCTGCCGCTGCACAAGCAGACCACTTTCGATCAGGCCGGCCAGCGCCTTGCGAATGGTCACCCGCGACAGATCCAGCAGCTGGGCCAGGTCGCGCTCGCTGGGGAGCGCCTGCCCCGGCCGCAACACGCCCGCGTCCATGAGGTTCTGCAGCGCGCGGCGCAGGCGCAGGTAGGCGACGGCCCGGGTGGACTCACCGGTCTGCAGCCGCTGGTATTCCTCGAGCAGATTGGTTTGCATGACCCTCAAGATACCAGTGACGTACCAATATCGCAACAAGCCCTTCACATAGCGGACCTGTTGGCGTCCCGTGGTACCGCGGTGGTATGGTGGCAACTCATCCCGTTGCGCCGAGAAGCTCCCGTGACCGCGAAGACCCTGTCCGTCGACACCTTCGATCTCGTCATTTTCGGGGGCACCGGCGACCTGGCATTGCGCAAGCTGCTACCCGGCCTGCTGCGCCGCTATGCCGATGGCCAGATTCCGGAGGACAGTCGCATCCTGGGCGTGGCCCGCGACAGACAGGGCGATGCGGAGTACCGGGCCAAGGTGGGCGAAGCGCTGGCCCGCGTCGCCGCTGCCGACGAAACCCTCCAGGCCAGGCTGCCTGCCTTCCTGGACAAGCTCGGCTATCTGGCCCTGGATGCCACCAAGGACGAGGGCTGGGACGAGTTCGCCACCCGCCTGCTGGCCACCGGCGAGCGCATCCGGGTCTTCTACCTGTCCACCAGCCCCACCCTGTTCGTGAACATCTGCGACCGGCTGCGCGCGCATGGCCTGAACACCGGCAATGCCCGCGTGGTGATCGAGAAGCCGATCGGCCACGATTCGGCCAGCGCCGCCGTCATCAACGACGCCGTCGGCGGCGCGTTCGCCGAAAGCCAGATCTTCCGCATCGACCACTACCTGGGCAAGGAAACGGTCCAGAACCTGCTGGCGCTGCGCTTCGCCAATATCCTGTTCGAGCCGTTGTGGAATGCCAGCCGGATCGACCACGTGCAGATCACCGTGGCCGAAACCGTTGGCCTGGAGAAACGCGCGGGCTACTACGACACCTCCGGCGCGCTGCGCGACATGGTCCAGAACCACTTGCTGCAGCTGCTGTGCATGGTGGCGATGGAACCGCCGGCCGCCCTGCAGGCCGACGCCGTGCGCGATGAGAAACTGAAGGTGCTGCGCTCGCTCAAGCCGATCCGTGGCGAAGACGTCGCCCACCTGTCCGTGCGCGGCCAGTACCGCGCCGGCGCCAGCAGCGGCGCCGCCGTGCCGGGCTATCTGGAGGAACTGGGCAAGCCCGATTCCCGCACAGAGACGTTCGTGGCGCTGAAGGCGGAAGTGGACAACTGGCGCTGGGCCGGCGTGCCCTTCTACCTGCGCACCGGCAAGCGCCTGGCCGAGCGCGTGTCCGAGATCGTCATCGCCTTCAAGCAGATCCCGCACTCGATCTTCGACGACAGCGCCGGCCCGGTGATGGGCAACAAGCTGGTGCTGCGCCTGCAGCCGGACGAAGGCGTCAAGCTGTGGCTGATGATCAAGGACCCGGGACCGGGCGGCCTGCGCCTGCAGCATGTGCCGCTGGACATGAGCTTCGCCGAGGCCTTCGGCGTGCACCAGCCGGAAGCCTACGAGCGCCTGCTGATGGATGTGGTGCGCGGCAACCAGACCCTGTTCATGCGCCGCGACGAGGTCGAGGCCGCCTGGGCCTGGATCGACCCCATCCTGTCGGCCTGGGACAACCTGCGTGACGCGCCCAAGCCCTACACCGCCGGCTCGTGGGGTCCCAGCGCCGCCGTGGCGCTGGTCGAACGCGACGGCCGCACCTGGCACGAAGACACCGTCTGACGTCGCCGGCCCTGCCTTGCGGGGCCTTCACCCGGCACCTCACGCCGACCTGTCTTCCCCCGGGAAGCCCCCACTCCCGAGTCGCCCCATGCCCCCCACCGATCTCTCGCTGCAGATCCAGCTGCACCCGTTCCCGGACGGCGACGCCGTCGCCCAGGCGCTGGCCCAGGCCGTGGCCGACGACCTGCGCACCGCCCTCGCGCTGCGCGGCCAGGCCAGTATCGCCCTGTCCGGCGGCACCACCCCGCGCCGCTTCCTGCAGGCACTGTCGCAACAGCCGCTGGACTGGGCGAACGTCACCGTCACCCTGGTCGACGAACGCTGGGTGGATGACCGCCACGAGCGCTCTAACGCCCGGCTGGTGAAGGAGTATCTGCTGCAGGATGCGGCGGCCGACGCCCGGTTCGTGCCGCTGTACCGCCCGGCGGCTTCACCGGACGAGGTGCTGGCCGACGTGGCAGCCGCCCTGCCGGCCACGCTGGACGTGGTCGTGCTGGGCATGGGGGGTGACGGCCACACCGCCTCGTTCTTCCCCGGTGGCGACCGTCTCGCCGACGCGATGGACCCGGCCACGACCGCCACCGTCCTGCCGATGCGCGCCCCCGGCGCAGGCGAACCGCGCATCACCCTGACCCTGCCCGTGCTGCGGGATGCCGGCCGCCTGTACCTGCACATCGAGGGCGGCGAGAAGCGGCAGGTGCTGCAGCAGGCCCTTTCCGGCCACGGGGCCGGCGCCGGTTATCCCGTCCGCACGGTGCTGCAGGCCCTTCGCGCCCCGCTGCAGGTCTATCTGACGCAGTGACCGCCACGCGCCGGTGTTGAGGCAAAGACGGCCTCACTGCTTATAATGCCGCCTTGCCCGCGGCGTTCCGGCGCCCGGTCCCGCCAGGATCGCGCCCTGCGCCATCCGCCGGCCCCCGTTTCGTAGCCATGCGCGGCCCCGCGGCCGTGCTGCCAAAGGTGGAAAGTGCGTAACTACGACCTCGAATTCCTCAAGCATTTCTCGATGGTGATCGGCTTCCTGATGCTGGTCACCGCGGGCCTGATCGTCGGCGCGTACTTCCTGCACGACAGCCTGCCGCCGGAAGTGAACCCCAAGGCCGCCCAGATCACCGAGGCGCGCATCGCCCCCGCCGGCGCGGTCTATGCCGGCGAAACCGGTGCGGCGGCGCAGGCCGCCGCTGCGGCCGCCGCCGCGGCCGCTGCTTCGTCCCAGGTCGCCTACGGCGGCACCCTGGACGGCGGCGAGATCTACAAGAACCTGTGCGGCGCCTGCCACACCAATGGCGTGGGCAAGGCCCCCATGCTGAATGCTGCCGGCATCGGCGCACGCGCCGCCAAGGGCGTGGACATGCTGTACAAGCACGCCATCGAAGGCTTCACCGGCCCGGACGGCGGCATCATGCCCCCCAAGGGCGGTAACCCCGCCCTCACCGACGAGCAAGTGAAGGTGACGGTCGACTGGATGCTGGCCAACAGCAAGTAAGGCTTCGCGCCTTTCACGGAACGCCGCCCCCGGGGCGGCGTTTTTGTTTGCGCGGCATCCAACGTTGACGCGAATGTCCTTCTCCCCGCGCACGGCGCGAGGGAGCTGCGCAGGCATCGCCTCTGCCCGTCACCCATTCCGTTTACCCTTGCCGCCTCGCTTCAACGGCCGCCCCTCGATGACGCCTCCCCGCTCGCTGCCCACCCTCGCCCTGCTCGCCTCCCTGGCACTGCCCGCCTGCGCTGTCACGCCGCAGAAACCCGTCACACCCATCGGCGAGATACAGGGCGACGGCGCACGCAGCGCGCTCGATGGCCAGACCGTCACGATCGAAGGCATTGTCACCGCGACCTTTCCTGGTCTGGGCGGCTTCTTCGTGCAGGACGCCGGTGACGGGCAGGCGACGACCTCCGACGCCCTGCTCGTGGCCTTCGAGGAAGGCGTACCCGCACCGGCCATGGCTTCAGGCGATCGTGTCCGCGTGCGCGGCATCGTCGGCGAGCGCAAGGCCGGTGGCGACGACACGCTGACCGCGCTGCACGCACCGGTGATCCAGCCGCGCGGCACCGGCCGCATCGCGCCCACCGTGCTGACCGCACCGCCCGCCGACTGGGAACCGCTGGAAGGCATGCTGGTCCGCATCGACGCCCCGCTCACGCTCAGCGGGACGCACACGCTCGAGCGCTTCGGCGAGCTGATCGCCAGCTTCGACGGCCGCCTCTGGCAGCCCAGCGAACTCGCCGTACCCGGCAGCGCCGACGCCCAGCGCCTCGCGGCGGACAACGCGCGCCGCACCCTGCTGCTGGACGACGGCAGTGCCCAGCGCGACCCCGCCGGCGTGTGGTACGTGAAGGACGGCCAGCCGCTGCGCACCGGCACCGTGCTAACCGGCGCGCAGGGCATCGTGGAACAGCGCCTGGGCAGTTGGCGCCTGCAGCTCACCACCGCGCCGACGATCGCCGCACCGGAGCGCCCGGCCGCGCCGCAGGTCGCCGGCAATGTGCGCATCGCCGCGTTCAATCTGGAGAACCTATTCAACGGCGACGGCCGCGGCGGCGGCTTTCCCACCGAGCGCGGCGCCAAGACGCCGGAGCAACTGAAAGCACAGATGGCGAAGCTGGTGGCCACCATCCGCGGCCTGGATCCCGACATCGCCGCGCTGATGGAGTTGGAGAACGATGGCTACGGCGCCGACTCCAGCCTGGCGCAGCTGGTCGCTGCCCTGAATGCCGGTGGCGGCTCCTGGCGCTTCATCGACGCCAAGCAGGGCCCGGGCCCGGACACCATCCGCGTCGGCATCATCTACCGCAGCGACAGGGTGAAGCCCACCGGCAAGTCCGCCACGCTGGTGGAAGGCCCGTTCGGCGAACGCAGCCGCAGCCCGCTGGCGCAGGCGTTCGTGCGCGACAGCGGCAAACCCTTCGTCGTGGTCGCCAATCATCTGAAGTCGAAAGGCTGCTCGGAAGCCACCGGCCTGGACGCCGACCAGAAGGACGGCGCCGGCTGCTGGAACGCGCTGCGCCTGGATTCGGCCAAGCGTCTGGATGCGTGGTTGAAAGCCGATCCCACGCGCACGCGCAGCGACCGCATCGTCATGCTCGGCGACTTCAACGCCTACGCGATGGAAGCGCCGGTACGCTGGCTGCGCGACGAGGCCGGCTGGGTGGACGCGTTCAAGCAGGCCGGCATCGAACAACCCTACAGTTACGTCTACAGCGGCCTCACCGGTCGCCTCGATCACGCCCTGCTCAGCCCGTCATTGGCCAAGCAGCTGCGCGGCGCCGCCGAGTGGCACATCAACGCCGACGAGCAGGACGCGCAGGGCTACGCCGACGGCGACCCCGCGGTGCCGTTCCGCAGCTCCGATCACGACCCGTTGCTGCTGGGCTTCGATCTGTAGGCGATGGCGGCACCCCAGCAGGGTGGCTTTTGGTCCACCTTTGCCTGCGACCCTGCCCTGTCGCGAAGGTGGGCCAAGGCCCACCCTACGCGCGTCGTTGGTGAGGCGTTTTTTCCAGGCGGCCAGGCATGGATGCGCCATGGCGACGTGTGGAGGTGAGTCGACGACGCATGACTGTGAGATGCCGCACCCTCGAGGTGCGTCATCCGAGGCCTGTGCGTGCGATGACAAGCCGCTGACGCGAGGTGACAAGGCTGTTCTGTTCCATGACAAGGAAAAGCGCCTGGCTGGCGAGGCAGTAGCGCCTCGAATGTCGAGGAAGATTGCCTTGTCATGGAACGAAAGAACGTCGGCGATGGCTAGGGGCCGGTTGCACCTGCCTCGATGCGCGTTGCGACCGGCGAGCAGTAGGCCAGTGCCAGGCACGCGCCCCACAGCAGGGTCGATGCTTCGGTGAACATCGCTTCGAGCGGCGACATCAAGATCGGACCAAGCACGAGATACAGCGGAAGGCCCAGCAGCGTCAGGCAAAGCGACAGCATGCGTCCCCATCGTGTGAGCAGGAAGAGACCGATGAAGCCGGCCGCCGCGACCGTCAGCAAGGTCAGCACCGCCAACAAGGTCAGCAGAAGGGCAATCGGTGCCCGGTCGTCCATCAGGAGCCATGGGGAAGGCTCGCTCGCATAGGCATCGGCCAGCGCGGGCGAGTATCCGCCCGGAAGCAGACCAATCACCAACGCGGCAACCAGCGACAGGAAAGATGCGATCAACAGGGCGCGGAAACGGGTGATGGTCATCCTTGAATATCTCGGACTGGATGGAGATGCGGCGCGTCAGGCGTCGATCTTGTCGACCAACGCCTGCAGTTTCAACACGGTGGCCCAGTTGCGCGTGCTGGCAGCCTTGCCTGTCTTGCCCAGCAGCGCTTCGGCCGCCTTGCTTTCCAGAATGCCGCTGGCGCAATGCAGGTAGGCGGCATGCATGCCGACGTGGAACTGTTCCGGCGCGACGACGTGCGGCTCGATCGCCGACGTGGCCGACAGCATGCCGGCGTCCGCCACGAAGGCGATCAGCAGGCGCGAGGGATCATCGGCCGATGCGAACGGATTCTCGCGGACGATCAGCGCCAGTTCCTTGGCCGACACGACAATGACGGGCACCTCGATGCCGAGGCGCGTCGCGATGGCGTCCGAGATGTCGGCAGCGAGCTTCTTCCGGGAGCCCTTGCCCGTTCTGAAGACCACGTTGCCGCTGTTGAGGAGCGTGGCGACGTCGGTGTAGCCGAGATCCTCCAGCAACGCGCGCAGGTCCGCCATCGCGATGCGCTTGGCCTTGCCGACGTTGATGCCGCGGAGCAGGGCGATGTAGGTGGTCATGCCGGCCTCAATCGCTCGGCGCGAAGCGTCGCACCGCGCGCCCATCCACGATCACGTCTTCGCAGAACATCGCGTACGGCCGCACCCACAACCCGCCTTCGCCGTACAGCGCGCGGTACACCACCACCGGTTCCAGCGTCTCGCTGTGACGCGCCACCGCGATCACTTCGTAGTCGTTGCCCTTGTAGTGGCGGTAGAGACCAGGGGCGAATTCGGGGAGGGCGGGGAGCGTGGCCATGCGTGTGCCTCGTGAATGAGTAGGGTGGGCCCTGGCCCACCGTCGCGGACATTGTCCACGATCAGGCAACACACGCGTCGGGAGACGTTGGATCCACAAAGAATGCGTGTGGTGGGCCTAGGCCCACCCTACGAGCTCTCACCGTGCAGGGCATGGAGGGGGCGGCGGTGGCACCTGGGATATCTCCGACAACCCCGAGGCGAAGACCTCTTCCAACTTCGCCTTGCCACGCAAGACTGCTTCGAGGTCATCCGCCTCCGGGTGCGTGAAACGATCCCATAAGGGCAACACATTGGCGTGGCTCGCATGGAAACTCGCGCCATCGCTACGCAGGAACCCGATGTAATCCTTGCCGGCTTCCAGGCGGATGCCGCAGCAGCGATGAATCCAGTAGTCCAGCTCGCGAGCCGTCGTCTTGCCACGCACGTTGGCGAGTACGCGGATCTTCGCCGATACACGATAACCGGCGAGGCGATCATCCTGGGATTCATCCTGTGCCGTGGTGCTGATCACGCGAAACACGAACACGTGGCGCGCCGCCCTGGCTGATGCCGTATCCAGAGGCGTATCGACACAGCTGCACGCCGCTGCAGGGCCGGCCAGTAGCAGTGCACTTATCAGAAGTATGATCCTCAGCATCCTCAATCCTATGTGTCGAATGAGTGCTTCTTGCGGGTTCACGGGATGTACTGGGTCCGATCAGCGCAATAGGTTTGGATGATCTTGCGAAACCCAAAAAGGTGGATGTTTCGTTGCTGCGATGTTGGGATTCGCTCCGCTCATCCCAACCTATGAACTACGGCTGTGTCTCGGTGGCTTGCACAGCGCGCGAACGTCCAAGAAGTTCCGACGCGATCGCGCTCCGTACATCCTCAACCGATCCCGACCAAGGCAGTCTCGCCAATGCCTTGTGCTCCGTGCGCTCCCAACGCGGGAACATGGGTACCGTACGACGCGCCCATGCCAGCAGCTTTGGTAGCGCGGGGTAGCGCGTGCTCAGACGCGACACTTCGATCCAGCCATCCGGATATCCCTGGACATCGATCGCGTGCCGCACACCACCCTCCCACCACGAGAGCTGCCAACTGCCTGCGTCGTAGTGCGTGTCGTAGGAGATCGTGAGCCCATGTTCCCGGGCCATGGCTTCCACGAGTTGGCGAATGACAGGATCGGCCTCCATGGTGCTCCTCGAGTTTGATGGGTTCGGCGGATGGGTTGGGTCTTAAGCGGTGTTCAACCCATCTTGCTTCTCAGGGACTCTCCGCCTTCCAAACGCTCAGAAGTCGCTCCCCGGCATCTTGTGGCAGTACGCCGGCCTCCAGAAGGTGCCAAACAAGGTGGATCCCCAGGAGCTGCAACTCACCATGATCCAGCGTGTCCCGCGGTACGGCTGAAGCAGTAATCAAGTGATGGCCAAGTTCGCATGTGTGCTGCTCCATCTGCACATTTGCAGTCCAGGCTGCATGAGTCAGGGCTTCCAGGGCATCGCCTGCGACATGGACCACGATGCGTGCATGGTCTCCTGACCATTCCTGCCCAACCACTTTGGCGTCAGGCATCAATGCGATCAACGCGCACACCTCGTCCAATGTTGAATCGCGCGTCATGTCCATGATGAGGCCCCCTCAATACCCCGCCGCCTGCCCATCCTTGCGGCTCTCGCTGGCGCCGTAATACACGCCGGTCTCGGGATCGCGCTTGATCGCCTGGTAGCCACCGTAGGGCCCCAATGCCCATTCGACGTGGTGACCCTTGTCCATCAGCGCGCGCACGGTTTCGTAGGGGAAGCCGGATTCCAGCTGCACCACGCCGCCGTCGGTCATCGCGGTAGCGCTGCCGACCGGTTCGGTGGAGCCGTCGTGCTGGATGCGCGGTGCGTCACCGGCTTCCTGCAAGGTCATGCCGAAGTCGACCAGGTTCATCACGATCTGCACGTGGCCCTGCGGCTGCATGGCGCCGCCCATCACCCCGAAGCTGACCCACGGCTTGCCATCCCTGGTGATGAAGGCGGGGATGATGGTGTGGAACGGGCGCTTGCCCGGCGCGTAACAGTTGGGATGCGGCGCGGCACCTTCACACCCTTGCAGCACGAACATTTCGCCACGGTCCTGCAGGATGAAGCCTAGGCCGGTCGGCGCCATACCGCTCCCCATGCCGCGGTAATTGGACTGGATCAGCGAGACCATCATCCCGTCCTGGTCAGCGACGGTCAGGTAGATGGTGTCGCCTTCGTCCAGTTCCTTCGGCGTGCCGGGCTGCACTTCGCGCAGCACCTTGTCGGGCGAGATCAGCCTGGCGCGTTCGCGCGCATAAGGCTTGGAGATCAGGCGCGCGACCGGTGCGGGCTGGAAGGCGGGGTCGGCGTACCAGCGCGCGCGGTCGGCGAAGGCCAGCTTCTTGGCCTCCACCAGCAGGTGCACGTGTTCGGGGCTGCCGAACGGAATCTTCGAGAAGTCGTAGACTTCCAGCACGTTGAGCATCTGCAGGGCCGCGATGCCCTGCCCATTCGGCGGCAGCTCCCAGACGTCGTAACCGCGGTAACTGGTGCTGACAGGTTCGACCCACTCGCCGTGGTGCGCGGCCATGTCTTCGTACGACAGGAAGCCGCCGTTGGCCCTGAAGTAGGCGTCGATGGTGCGGGCGATGTCGCCCTTGTAGAACGCGTCGCGACCGCCGTCGGCGATCTTCTGCAACGTGTCGGCAAGATAGGGGTTCCTCCACATCTCGCCAGTACGCGGCGCGCGCCCGTCGAGGGTGAACTGCTCGGTGAAGCCGGGGAACTTCGACAGCCGCGGCACCGAGCGCTCCCAGTAGTAGGCGATCGTCTGGTGCACCGGGTGGCCTTCGCGCGCGTAGCGTATGGCGGGCGCCAGCAGGTCCTTCACCGGCAGCCTGCCGAAGCGCCCGTGCAGCGCGAACCACGCATCCACCGTACCCGGGACGCTGACCGGCAGCGGCCCGTGCGCGGGAATGTCGGTGATGCCGTGCTGCTTGAAGTAATCCAGGGTCAGCGATTTCGGCGAACGGCCGGAGCCGTTGTAGCCGTGCAGCTGCTTCGTCTTCGGGTCCCACACGATGGCGAACAGGTCGCCGCCGATGCCGTTGCCGGTGGGCTCCATCAGGCCGAGCGCCGCGTTGGCGGCGATGGCTGCATCCATCGCGCTGCCGCCCTGCTTCATCACGTCCAGCGCGATCTGCGTGGCGAGCGGATGCGAGGTGGCCGCCATCGCGTGCGGGGCGATGACATCGGAGCGGGTGGCGAACGCACGACCGGCGATGCGGTCGGCGGCGAAGGCGGGCAGCGCGACGGCAAACAGCAGGCAAGAGGTCAGCGAACGCAGCAGGAACATCGGGAACTCCTCACGAGCAAAGGGAAAGTACCCGCGCGCGCACACGTCAGCTGCGGCGGAACCAGCCGGTGATGCTGTAACGGTGATCTCCCGCCCAAGGCGCCACCTGACTCACTTGGTGCGCCTGCGGTACGCGGAACAAACTGAGACTGTTCCAGTGCGGAGTAAATGTTTCGACGACGTTCTGCCGATCATCGACGAATTGAAGCAGGCCACCCCAGTCGGCTTCCCAGTTGCGTCCCAGGTTGATGACATAGGCGAACGCGCGGTCTTCATCGTGCGACTTGTCGTCGTGCATGCGCAGAAAGTGACCAGCACGGTAGCGCACGGCCATCGCGCTCACCATCCGGATACCGTGATCGCCGGTAAGTTCGCGTGCGAAGGCGAGAAAGTCCGGCGAGTTCAGGAAATCCACCACCACGTGCAGCACCAGCTCAGGATGCATTCCGTCACGGCGCGCCTCGATCATCTTGAAGCGATCGAAGAAGAACTCGAACCCGCTCATCGCCCTGCGCACCGCCTCCATGAGGCGAGCCCGATCCTGTTGGGGCGGCGACAGTTCTTGAGCGGTGGATGGCAGGAGTGGCGGCCTGTCGCTACGTTGACCGGGCTCCCAGGGTACTTCGCGGCTCAGGCACTGCCGCAGGCGTTCCGCGGACGACTCCTGCAGGAACGCCGGAATCTGGACCCTACCGACCGCATCTAGGCGCGCGCGATAGGACTCGATGCGGAGGTCGTTGTTGATCATCGCGAGGCATGCGCCTATCCGGCAACCGCACAGTGCAGCCGCCCACGCGGCCTATTGTGTCATGCGTTCAGGGCCAGGTCGGCGGATTGGCCTGCCAGGCGCCCAGGACTTCCGCCAGCGTGTCGCGATCTTCCTGCTTCCAGTCTGGGAGCTGCGAGGCGAAATTGCGCGCGTCGATCCAGACGGCGGGTTCCGTGCGCACGGCGGCGCCGAACCAGGCGACCGCTTCCTGCTTCCGGTCCAGGCGCCACAGCGCCAGCGCCAAGGTGGGCGGCGCCCACGAGGGAGATCCGTAGGCGCTGGCGACTTCGACCCAGCGCGTCAGTGCGGGCTCGACCTGTCCCGCGCGGAAGAGGTCCCACGCGTAGTTCCACCGCACGGCGCGCCCCAGTGTGCCTTTGGCATCCGTCTGCGCCAGGGCCTGCTGGTAGAGCTGGCCGCCGAGGTCCGTACGCCCGTCGCTGAAAGCGATGTGGGCCAGCTGCGCGGTGGCCTCGAGCTGCCGGCGGCCGCGGTCGCGTTCGCGCACGAGTGCCTGCACCTGGGCTTCTCCCTCACCCTCGACCACGACGATCGGTCGCGCCGTCGTCTTGTCCTCGTCGAAATAGAACTCCTTGGGCTTCGGCACGCTCTGCGCGTGCGCGGAAAAGACCACGGATGCCAGCACGACGGCCAGCAGCATGTACTTACCGGATTTCACGAACGTCCCCCAGACAGCCGATGTACCCCGGCCCCATGCTAACCGCTGCAACGCACAATGACGAAGTGACCGGCGTCACAGAAAAGGGCGCTGTTACAATGCGCGCCTTCGCGCCCGGGGGTTGTCGGGCCTCGCCAGCCGCTTGCACGGGCCCGCCATGACCAGCACCGCCGAACTCACCTCACCCTCGTCCGCCAACACGCCGCAGCTCGGGGTGATCGACAGCGACTACACGCTGGAGCACAAGTACACCCGCACCGACGGCCGCATCTACCTGAGCGGCGTGCAGGCGCTGGTCAGGCTGCCGCTGATGCAGCGCCTGCGCGACCAGGCCGCGGGCCTGAACACCGCCGGGTTCATCAGCGGCTACCGCGGCTCGCCGCTGGGCGGCTTCGACCTGGAGCTGTGGCGCGCGCGCAAGCATCTGGAGGCGGCGGGTGTGAAGTTCACCCCCGGCCTGAACGAGGACCTGGGCGCCACGATGGTGTGGGGCACGCAGCAGACCAACCTGTTCCCCGGCGCCAAGGTCGATGGCGTGTATTCCATGTGGTACGGCAAGGGTCCCGGCGTGGACCGCTGCGGCGACGTGTTCAAGCACGGCAACGCGGCAGGCACGTCGAAGTTCGGCGGCGTGCTGGCGCTGGCGGCGGACGATCACAACTGCCGCAGCTCCACCCTGCCGCACGGCTCGGAAGACGAGTTCGTCAGCGCGATGATGCCGATCCTCAACCCGGCCGGCGTGCAGGACATCCTGGACCTGGGCCTGGTGGGCTGGGCGATGAGCCGGTACACGGGCCGCTGGATCGGCTTCAAGACGATCGCCGAGACGGTGGAGTCGTCGGCGTCGGTGCAGGTGGACCCGTTCGCGCGCGAGATCGTGCTGCCGGAGGACTTCGCCATGCCGGCCGGCGGCCTCAACATCCGTTGGCCGAACCCGCCGCTGGACCAGGAGATGCGCCTGCACAAGTACGCGGTGGCCGCAGCGCAGGCGTTCGCGCGTGCGAACAGGGTGGACCGGATCGTGCTGGATTCGCCGCGCGCGCGGCTGGGCATCGTCACCACCGGCAAGAGTTATCTGGACGTGCTGCAGGCGCTGGAATACCTGGGCCTGGACGAGCAGGCCTGCGCCGACATCGGCATCCGCGTCTACAAGGTCGGCATGACCTGGCCGCTGGAACCGGTGGGCATCACCGCGTTCGCCAGGGGCCTGGAAGACATCGTCGTGGTGGAGGAGAAGCGCGCCTTCATCGAGCGGCAGATGAAGGAGTATTTCTACAACTGGCCGGCCAACGCGGGCACGCGTCCGTCCATCGTCGGCAAGTACGACGAAGGCGGCGAGTGGATCCTACCATCCACCGGCGAGCTGACCCCGGCCACCATCGCCGGCGTGATCGGCAAGCGCATCCAGCGCTTCTTCACGACGGAGTCCATCGAGCAGCGCCTGCGCTGGATGGAAGAGAAGGAAGCCGAGATGGCGCTGCCGCGCGCGAACTTTCCGCGCGTGCCGCACTACTGCAGCGGCTGCCCGCACAACACCTCGACGGTGGTGCCGGAAGGCTCGCGCGCGCTCGGCGGCATCGGCTGCCACTACATGGTCACGTGGATGGACCGCAACACCGACACCTTCACCCACATGGGCGGCGAAGGCGTCACCTGGTCCGGGCAGGCACCGTTCACCGAAACCGAGCACGTCTTCCAGAACCTGGGCGACGGCACATTCTTCCACTCCGGCTCACTGGCGGTGCGCCAGTCGGTGGCCACCGGGGTGAACATCACCTACAAGATCCTCTACAACGACGCGGTGGCGATGACCGGCGGCCAACCGGTGGACGGCACGCTGTCGGTGCCGCAGATCGCGCACATGATGCGCGCCGAGGGCGTGGACACCATCGTCGTGGTCAGCGACGAAGTGGGCAAGTGGAGCAAGCGCGAGATCTTCCCCTCGGGCGTGGAGTTCTTCGACCGCAAGGACCTGGACGACGTGCAGCGCCGCCTGCGCGAGGTGAAGGGCGTCTCCATCCTGATCTACGACCAGGTCTGCGCCACCGAGAAGCGCCGCCGCCGCAAGCGCGGCAAGCTGCCGGACCCGGCCAAGCGCACGATGGTCAACACACTGGTCTGCGAAGGCTGCGGCGACTGCGGCGTGAAGAGCTTCTGCGTGTCGGTGCTGCCGAAGGAAACTGAGTTCGGCCGCAAGCGCGAGATCGACCAGTCGAACTGCAACAAGGATTTCCGCTGCGTCGACGGCTTCTGCCCCAGCTTCGTCACCGTGCACGGCGGCAATCCGCGCAAGGGCAAGAAGGCGAATGCCGCCGACCTGTTGGCCTCGCTGCCGGCGCCGGCGTTCAAGTCGGACCTGGCCCAGCCCTGGAACATCCTGATCACCGGCGTCGGCGGCACCGGCGTGGTGACCATCGGCGCACTGCTCGGCATGGCGGGCCATCTGGAAGGCAAGGGCGCCAGCGTGCTCGACCAGACCGGCCTGGCGCAGAAGGGCGGCGCGGTGACCACGCACATCCGCATCGCGCGCACGCCCGAAGACATCCACGCCGTGCGCATCGCCGCCGGCGAAGCCGACCTGGTGCTCGGCTGCGACATGGTGGTGGTCAACGACTACTGGGTGCTGTCGAAGGTGCGCGGCGAGCGCTCGCAGGTGGTGCTGAATACCTACGAGGCGATGCCCGGCACGTTCACCACGCATCCGGACATGCAGTTCCCGGCCACCGACATCATCGCCGGCGTGAAGGTCGCCCTCGGCGGCCGCGAGCCGATGCTGGTCGACGCCACGCAAGTGGCCACCGCGCTGATGGGCGATGCGATCGCCAGCAACCTGTTCATGCTGGGCTACGCTTGGCAGCAGGGGCTGGTGCCGATCTCCTACGAGGCGATCATGCGCGCCGTTGAGCTCAACGGTGCCGCCATCGAGATGAACAAGACCGCGTTCGCCTGGGGCCGGCTGGCGGTGGTCAATCCGCAGGCCGTGCAGGAGGCCGCCGGGCTGATCCGCAATGCGCAGACCGAGAGCGAGCGCACCCCGCGCGCCCTGCAGGTGCTGCCGCCGGGCGAATGGGAAAGCACCGAGTGGGGCGCGAACGCCGCGCCGCGCAATCCGGGCAACGAGAGCGAACTCCGCGGCCTGCCCGAGGACGGCGCGCACGGCGGCGACGTCGCGTTCCTGCCACTGGACGATCTGCGCCTGTCGCGCTCGCTGGACGAACTGATCGCGCGCCGCAAGGACTTCCTCACCGAATACCAGGATTCCGCCTACGCCACGCGCTACACCGACCTGGTGGCCAAGGTGCGCAACGCCGAGAACACCCGCGCGCCGGGTTCGACGGCGCTGACCGAGGCGGTGGCCCGCTACTTCTTCAAGCTGATGGCCTACAAGGACGAATACGAAGTCGCACGCCTGTATACCAGCGGCGAGTTCAAGCGCCGGCTGGAACAGCAGTTCGAAGGCGACTACGAAGTCCACTTCCACCTCGCGCCGCCGCTGTTCGCCAAGAAAGATGCACACGGCCGCCTGATGAAGAAGGAATACGGCCCGTGGGTGTTCAAGGCCTTCGGCCTGCTGGCGAAGCTGCGCTTCCTGCGTGGCGGTACCTTCGACCTGTTCGGCTACACCGACGAGCGCAAGGGCGAGCGCCAGCTGATCGCCGACTACGAGAAGACCGTGGGCGAACTGCTGGGCACACTGGATGGAGACAAGCTGGGGCTGGCGGTAGAGATCGCCAGCATTCCGGAGCACATCCGCGGCTACGGACACGTCAAGGAAAAGCACCTGCACGCCGCCAAGACGCGCGAGGCCGAGCTGCTGACCTTGTGGCGCAATCCGAAGGCGCTGCACATCGTGCAGGCGGCGTAAAAAAAGGAACCCCGCTCCGGCGGGGTTCTTCGTAGTGTGCGCTACGCGCACGACTTCACGATGCTTGCGGCAATGCCTGGTCATGCGCATGGCGCATGCTACGGCGCCACACCAGGCAGCGGTTGTTGGCCGGCATGGCATTGTCTTCGACCAGGCACAGGCCGATGCCGCGCGCCAGCGCATCGACGGCCTCGAAGTCGCGGATGCCCGAGGCGGGATCGCGGTCCTTCAGCCACTGATCGAACGCACGGTTGCTGTCGCTGGTGAACTCGCCGCCATAGTTGAACGGGCCGTAGACGATCAGCAGGCCGTCCTCTTGCAGCACTTTGCCGACACCGGCAAAGAACGCCTCCACCTGCGACCACCCCATGATGTGCAGGCTGTTGGCGGTGAAGACCGCGTCGAACCCGTTCCCGGGCCACGGCCCGTCGACATCGAGTTCGATCGCAGGCGGCGTGTTCGCCAGCGCTGCCTCGTCCCGCCACGCCGCAATGCCCGGCAGGTTGTCCGCACGGTCGCTGCATTGCCATGCCAGCCACGGCATCGCGGCGGCGAAATGCACCGCGTGCTGGCCGGTGCCGCTGCCGATCTCCAGCACGCGGCGCGTGGCGCCCAGGTGGCGTTGCAGCACTTCCAGGATCGGCCCCTGGTTGCGCTCGCACGACGGCGCGAAGGGTTTGGTCACGAGGCGTAGCGTGCGCCACGCGCACGACCTCGTAGTGCCCGAACGACCATGACGCCGTGCGCGCAGCGCACGCTACGCGGCCCGCACATAGAACCGTTTCGCACCGCCCTCGCCCGCCCGCTCTTCGACGGTGAAATGGCGCGGGTGCGCCTTCATCAGGTCGCTGAGCTTCTTGTGCCCGTAAAGGCGGGTATCGAAGTCCGGCCGCACCTTGCTGAGGTAGCTGCCCACGCTGCCGAGGAAGGCCCACCCCTGGTCGTCGCTGGCCTCCTCGATGGCCTGGCGGATCAGCTTCAGCGGCAGCGATTCGTGCCTGCCGGATTCGGCCGCGGGTGCGGCGGTCGGCTCGGCCTGCCCGGCGGGCTTTTTCGCCACCGGCCTGGCCGCCTTCTTCACAGGCTTCGGCGGCGAAGGCGGGGTGGGCGGCGCCGACGCTTCGCTGCGCAGCACCTCCACGTAGATGAACTTGTCGCAGGCCTGCACGAAGGCATCGGGCGTCTTGCGCTCGCCGAAGCCGTACACGGTCAGCCCTTCCTCGCGCAGGCGCTGGGCCAGGCGGGTGAAATCGCTGTCGCTCGACACCAGGCAGACGCCGTCGAAGCGGCCGGTATACATCAGGTCCATCGCATCGATGATCAGCGAGCTGTCTGTCGCGTTCTTGCCGCTGGTGTAGGCGAACTGCTGCACCGGGTTGATCGAGTGCTTCAGCAGCGCCTGCTTCCACTGGGTCATGCGCGTACTGGTGAAGTCGCCGTAGATGCGCTTCACGCTGGCCACGCCGTACTTGGCCACCTCGGCCAGCAGGCCCTCGATCACCGCGGGCTGGGCGTTGTCGGCATCGATCAGCACGGCGAGTCGCGGCTGCTCGTCTTCGCTCTCGGGGCGTACGGAGGGACGGGACTTCATGCGGGCGCGTTCCTGTGCGGGATGCGCGCATTGTGCACCACGTCACCCGCCCATGACCGGCGTCACTTGACGCTGTACGGCACGCCGACGACAGTCCGGAGCTTCCTCTGCCCGGACACGCGCATGCAGCGACGCGACTTCCTGACCCTCGGCGGCCTGGCCTTTGCGGGCCTGGCCCTGCCCGGCACGCGCGTGATCGCTGCCGAGGCCCTGCTGGAGCCGGGCGACGTGGCGAAGAAGAAGCGCCTGGCCGACACCGCGCTGACAGCGGCGACCGCCGCGGGCGCCACGTACTGCGACGTGCGCATCGGCCGCTACCTGCGGCAGTCGCTGATCACCCGCGAGGACAAGGTGCAGAACGTGGTGAACACCGAATCCTCCGGGGTCGGAGTACGCGTGATCGCGCAGGGCGCATGGGGCTTCGCGGCGACGAACGACCCGACACCCGATGGCGTCGCCGCCGCCGCGCGCCAGGCCGTGGCGATCGCGCGCGCCAATGCACGCATCCAGGGCAGGCCCGTGCAGCTGGCGCCGTTGAGGGGTGTGGGCGAGGTGAGCTGGCGCACGCCGATCGTGAAGAACGCGATGGCGGTGCCGGTGAAGGAGAAGGTGGATCTGCTGCTGGACGCGAATGCCACCGCGCTCGCCGCTGGCGCCAGCTTCGCGGCGTCGCGGATGTTCGTGATCAACGAGCAGAAGTACTTCGCCAGCACCGACGGTTCGTACATCGATCAGGACGTGCACCGCATCTGGGTCCCCTTCACGGTGACGGTGGTGGACAAGGCCAGCGGCCGGTTCAAGACGCGTGATGGCTTGTCCGCACCGATGGGCATGGGGTACGAGTACCTGGACGCCAACGCCGCGGACAAGTTCATGCTGCCGGGCGGGGTCGTGGCCTACGGCGCGTCCTACGATCTGCGCGAGGACATCATCGCGGCGGCGAAGCAGGCGCGCGCGAAACTGACCGCGCCCTCGGTGAAGCCCGGCAAGTACGATCTGGTGCTGGATCCGTCCAACCTGTTCCTGACCATCCACGAGAACGTCGGCCATCCGCTGGAGCTGGACCGCGTGCTCGGCTACGAAGCCAACTACGCCGGCACCAGCTTCGCCACGCTGGACAAGCGCGAGCAGCGATTCCAGTGGGGCAGTCCGATCGTCAACTTCACCGCCGACAAGACCGAGCCGCGCAGCCTGGGCGCGGTGGGTTACGACGACGAAGGGGTGAAGACGCGCCGCTGGGACATGGTGAAGGACGGCGTGCTGGTAAATTACCAGGCCACCCGTGACGAAGTGCACATCCTCGGCGAGGACGCCTCGCACGGCTGCAGCTATGCCGATTCCTGGAGCAGCGTGCAGTTCCAGCGCATGGCCAACGTGTCGCTGGCGCCGGGGAAGACGCCGCTGACGGTGGCCGGGATGGTGAAGGAGGTGGAGAACGGCCTGTACATCCATGGTCGCGGCTCGTATTCCATCGACCAGCAGCGCTACAACGCGCAGTTCGGCGGCCAGCTCTATTTCGAGATCAAGAACGGGCAGGTCACCCGGCAGGTGGAGGACGCGGCCTACCAGATCCGCACGCCGGAATTCTGGAACGCCTGTACGGCGATCTGCGATGCGCGCGACTTCCGCCTGGGCGGCTCGTTCTTCGACGGCAAGGGCCAGCCCAGCCAGGTGTCGGCGGTGTCGCACGGCTCGGCCACCACGCGCTTCAACGGCATCAATATCATCAACACGGCACGCAGCCTCGGATGACCGCCAAGCCGTAGCGCGTGGCTTTCCCGTTTCCCTGTAGGAGCGCCCTCGGGCGCGATGCTTTTTGCCTGGGAATGCATGAAACGCATCGCGCCCGAGGGCGCTCCTACAGGCGATGTGGGGCCATGTATGCCTAAAGTCATTTGACGCTGTCTCGGCCACGGGGCAAGAATCGGGAACGACCTGCGCGGGGACTGCGCGGGCCGACGCACTACCGTCGCAGCCCCGCCTGCCCTGCAGGCCCAACCGGTGGAGAACTGCCTTGCAACGTCGTGACTTCCTGGCCATGACCGGCCTCAGCCTGGGCGGCCTGATGGTGCCGTCCTTCCTCGGCAAGGCGATCGCCGCCGAGCAGCTCCAGTCCACCCTCGACGTCGCCTTCAAGAAGCGCCTCGCCGATGCCGCCCTGGCCGCGGCCAGGCAGGCCGGCGCGACCTACTGCGACGTGCGCATCGGCCGCTACCTGCGCCAGTTCGTGATCACCCGCGAGGACAAGGTGCAGAACGTGGTGAACACCGAGTCCACCGGCGCCGGCATCCGCGTGATCGCCAACGGCGCCTGGGGCTTCGCCGCCACCAACACGCTCACCGCCGAAGGCGTGGCCAGCGCCGCCCGCCAGGCCGCCGCGATCGCCAAGGCCAACAGCAAGACCCAGACCGCGCCGGTGCAGCTGGCCAAGGCGCCGGGCTTCGGCGAGGTATCGTGGAAGACGCCGATCAAAAAGAACGCGATGGAGGTGCCGATCAAGGACAAGGTCGACCTGCTGCTGGGCGTCAACGCCGCAGCGATCAACGCCGGCGCCGATTTCGTCAACTCGATGATGTTCCTGGTCAACGAGCAGAAGTATTTCGCCAGCACCGACGGCTCCTACATCGACCAGGACGTGCACCGCATCTGGGTGCCGATGACGGTCACCGCCATCGACAAGGCCAGCGGCAAGTTCCGCACGCGCGACGGCCTGTCGGCGCCGATGGGCCTGGGTTACGAATACCTGGATGGCGACGCCGGCCAGAAGTTCACCTCGCCCAACGGCGTGATCAACTATGGCCTGTCCTACGACATGAAGGAAGACGCGATCGCCGCCGCCAAGCAGGCGCGCGCGAAGCTCACCGCGCCGTCGGTGAAGCCGGGCAAGTACGACCTGGTGCTGGACCCCTCGCACACCTGGCTGACCATCCACGAATCGGTCGGCCACCCGCTCGAACTGGACCGCGTGCTCGGCTACGAGGCCAACTACGCCGGCACCAGCTTCGCCACCCTGGACAAGCGCGAGCAGCGCTTCCAGTACGGCAGCGAACTGGTCAACCTGTTCGCCGACAAGACCCAGCCCGGCAGCCTGGGCGCGGTCGGCTACGACGACGAAGGCGTGAAGACCAAGCGCTGGGACCTGGTGAGTGCCGGCAAGCTGGTCGACTATCAGACCATCCGCGACCAGGCCCACATCCTGGGCAAGACCGAATCCGATGGCTGCTGCTACGCCGACTCGTGGAGCAGCGTGCAGTTCCAGCGCATGGCCAACGTGTCGCTGGCCGCCGGCAAGACCAAGCTGTCCGTCGCCGACATGGTGAAGAACGTCGAGAACGGCATCTACATCATCGGCGATGGCTCGTTCTCGATCGACCAGCAGCGCTACAACGCGCAGTTCGGCGGCCAGCTCTTCTACGAGATCAAGAACGGCAAGATCACCCAGCAGATCGAGGACGTGGCCTACCAGATCCGCACGCCGGAATTCTGGAACGCCTGCACCGCCGTCTGCGACGAAAGCGACTACCGCCTGGGCGGTTCGTTCTTCGACGGCAAGGGCCAGCCCGGCCAGGTGTCCGCGGTGTCGCACGGGTCGTCCACCGCGCGCTTCAACGGCATCAACGTCATCAACACCGCCCGCTCGCTCGGCTGACCGGCGCAAGGAGATCCTAGAACATGAGCATCCTCACCGAAGCGCAGGCCAAGGCCATCCTGGACAAGGTCATCTCGCTGTCCACCGCCGACGAATGCACCGCGTCCCTCACCGGCTCGGTCGACGGCAACATTCGTTTCGCCCTGAACAACGTCTCCACCAGCGGCATCGTCAGCAACACCGACCTGGGCGTGCAGGTAGCGTTCGGCAAGCGCGTGGGCATCGCGACGATCAACGAGTTCGACGACGCCGCGCTGGAGCGCGTGGTCCGCCGCGCCGAAGACCTCGCCCGGCTGGCGCCGGAGAACCCCGAGTTCATGCCGGCCGTCGAGAAGCAGACCTACACGCCCAGCGCCACCTTCAGCGAGTCCACCGCCGCCATCACGCCCGAGTTCCGCGCCCAGGTCGCCGCCGATTCCATCGGCCCCTGCAAGGCGGAGAAGCTGATCGCCGCCGGCTTCCTGGAGGATGGCCAGAGCTTCGTCGCCTTCGCCAACAGCAAGGGCAACTTCGGCTACCAGCGCGCGACCGCGTTCAACTACACCTGCACCGTACGCACGGAAGACGGCCGCGGTTCCGGCTGGGTCGGCCGCAACCTGAAGGACGCCAGCGCGTTCAAGGCCGACACCGACATCCGCATCGCCATGCGCAAGGCCAGCGAATCGGCCGAGGCCAAGGCGCTGGAACCGGGCAAGTACACGGTGATCCTGGAACCGGCCGCGGCGGCGGGCCTGATCTCCTTCATGATGAACTTCTTCGACGCGCGCCAGGCCGATGAGGGCCGCAGCTTCCTGTCCAAGAAGGGCGGCGGCAACAAGCTGGGCGAACAGGTCTACGACCCGCGCGTGAACATCAGCGCCGACCCGTGGCATCCGGGCGCGGAAGTGATGCCGTGGGACGGCGAAGGCCTGCCCCGCGAGAAGATGGCCATCGTCGAGAACGGCAAGATCGCCAACCTGGAGTACTCGCGCTTCTGGGCGCAGAAGCAGGGCAAGCGCGCGATCGGTTCGCCAGGCAACCTGCTGATGGCGGGCGGCACCAAGTCCACGGCGGAACTGGTCGCCGGCACGCAGAAGGGCATCCTGGTCACCCGTACGTGGTACATCCGCATGGTCGATCCGCAGACGGTGCTGCTGACGGGCCTGACCCGCGACGGCACGTTCTACATCGAGAGCGGGCAGATCAAGCACCCGGTGAAGAACTTCCGCTTCAACGAGTCGCCGGTGATCATGCTCAACAACATCGAGGAACTGGGCAAGCCGGTGCGCGTGGCCGGCGACGAGTCCAGCTTCGTGATGATGATCCCGCCGATGAAGCTGCGCGACTTCACCTTCACCTCGCTGTCCGACGCGGTGTAACGCTGTTCTCCTTCTCCCCCCGGGAGAAGGTGACCGAAGGGCGGATGAGGGGCGAACGCAGTCCATGATGCTTGAACCATCGGGACGCCATCGCCCCTCTCCCCAACCCCTCTCTCTCCCAGGGACTTCCTGCGTTCGCTGGCGGGAGAGGGGCTTTCAGAGACCTCGGCTTTGCTCCACTCCCGGCTAACGCGTGCGCAATTCCTCCACCTGATGCTCGGCGGCATGGTGACGGCTGCATTGGCCAGGCAGGCACGCGCGGCCGGCACCTATGATTTCCATTTCACCCGGCTGAAATACGACTCCGGCGACTGGGACGTGGATGCGCGCATGCCGTCCAACCTGATCACGTCGCTGATCGACTACACCACCCTGCGGGTGGATCCGAAGGAACACGTGCTGGCGCTGTCAGACCCCCGCATGCTCGCTGCCCCGTTCTGCTACCTGGCCGGGCACAAGCTGGTGGAGTTCAGCCCGGTGGAGCGCCGCCACTTCGAGCGCTATGTGCGCAACGGCGGCTTCGTATTCGTCGACGACTGCAATCACGACATCGACGGGCTGTTCGCCAAGTCGTTCGAGGCGCAGATGGCGTCGATCTTCGGCGCGAAGGCGATGAAGAAACTGCCGAACACGCACGCGATCTATTCCTCGTTCTTCAAGTTCGACGGCCCGCCGGCCACCAGCTTCGAGCTCAACGGCTGGGGCGACGACCTGGTGCACGAGTACCTGCAGGGCATCGAGATCAACGGCCGCCTCGGCGTGCTCTACAGCAACAAGGACTACGGCTGCGAGTGGGACTACGACTGGCGCAACAAGCGCTTCCTGGCCGAGGACAACACCAAGTTCGGCGTCAACGTCGTGATCTATGCGTTGACGACATGAAGATGGCTGCACCCATGCCCTCTCCGCCGTCATCCCAGCGCAAGCTGGGATCCATCGTGACCTTTGCGCCGCGCTCGCCCAGGCACCAGAAACGCAAGAGCGCCATCAAATTGGATCCCAGCTTGCGCTGGGATGACGGCACTTGCTGTCGCAATTCGCTGCATTGACATCACCCTGGAAACGCCATGACGCAGATCACCGAATCCGACCTCCAGCAGCAACTCGCCACGCTCGGCGAACTCCGCGCCGCCATCGGCCAGGCCATCGTCGGCCAGCAGGATGTCGTCGAGCAGCTGCTGATCGGCCTGCTCGCGGGCGGCCACTGCCTGCTCGAAGGCGTACCCGGCCTGGGCAAGACGCTGCTGGTCCGCTCGCTGGGCGAGGCATTGCACCTGCAGTTCCGCCGCGTGCAGTTCACGCCGGACCTGATGCCCAGCGACATCCTTGGCACCGAGCTGCTGGAGGAAGACCACGGCACGGGCCATCGCCATTTCCGTTTCCAGCCTGGCCCGATCTTCACCAATCTGCTGCTCGCCGACGAACTCAACCGTACGCCGCCCAAGACGCAGGCTGCGTTGCTTGAGGCGATGCAGGAACGCACCGTCAGCTACGCCGGCACTACCCATGCGCTGCCCTCGCCATTCTTCGTGCTGGCCACGCAGAACCCGCTGGAGCAGGCCGGCACCTACCCGCTGCCGGAAGCGCAGCTGGACCGCTTCCTGCTGCATATCCGCGTGGACTACCCGACCGAACAGGAAGAGCACGACATCCTGGCGCAGACCACCGGCCGCGCCGGTGGCACGGTACCGCGGGTAATGGAAGGCGACGCGGTGCTGGCACTGCAGAAGCATGTGCGCGACGTGCATGTCAGCGAGGACCTGCTGCGCTGGATCACCAAGCTTGTACGCGCCAGCCGTCCCGGTGATGGCGTGCCGGAGGAGATCCGCAAGTACGTGCGCTGGGGCGCCGGTCCGCGCGCCGGCCAGTCGCTGGTGCTCGCCGCGAAGGCGCGCGCGCTGCTGCACGGGCGCCTGGCGGCGACGCGCGAGGATATCGTCGCGCTGGCGAAGCCGGTGATGCGCCACCGTCTGCTGCTGTCGTTCGCCGCCGAGGCCGAGCAGGTCAGCGCGGACGACGTGATCGCCGCGCTGCTGCGCGGCGTGCCGCTCGCCGCCTGAGCGACGCCGTGGCGCACGACCTGATCCCCGCCGATGTCCGCAGCCGGTTGAAGGACCTGCGGCTGACCGCGCGCCGCGCGATCGGCGCGCAGGGGATCGGCGTGCACCACAGCCGCAGCCGCGGCGCCGGCTTGGAGTTCGCGCAGTACCGCGCCTACGAGCCCGGCGACGAGCTGCGCCAGATCGACTGGAAGTTGTATGCGCGCTCGGACCGCTTCTTCGTGCGCGAAGCCGAGCGAGAGAGTCCGCTGACGGTATGGATCGTGCTCGACGCGACCGCGTCGATGGCGCAGCGCGATGGCGCGCGCGGCACGCGTTTCGATGCCGCGCGCAGCCTCGCGGCCTGCATCGCCGAACTGGCCCTGCGCCAGGGCGACCGCTTCGGTCTGCTCGTGCTGCACGGCGATGGCGTGCGGCTCGTGGCGCCTGGCAACGGAGTGCGCCAGCGCGACCAGCTGCTGCTCGCGCTGCACGGCCTGCATGCCGACGGGGCGTTCCCCGCACAGGAACGCTTGGGCCCCGTGTTCGAACGCATCGGTGCCGGCGACCTGGTGCTGATGCTGAGCGACTGGTTCGATGATGCGATGCCCGCCTTGGCCGAACGCCTGGCCGCTGCGCGCCGCGAGGTGCTGGCGATCCAGCTGCTGACCGCGGACGAACGCGACTTCCCGTTCACCGGCGGCCACCGCTTCCGCGACCCGGAAACCGGGGAGGAACTGCTGGGCGATGCCGCCGCGCTGCGCGCCGACTATCTGCGCCGCTTCGCGGATGCGCAGAGTGTGCTCGATGCGCGCCTGGACGCGGCCGGCATCCGCCACGCGCGCCACTACACCGACCAACCGCTGGACCTGCCGCTACGCCGATTGTTCGGTGCGCGCGATGCGGCGGAGTACGCATGAGCCTGGCGTTCCTGCTACCGGCCGGCCTGGCTGCGCTTGCCGCGCTGGTGGTGCCGTTGCTGCTGCACCTCGCGCGCCGGCACGAGCAGACGCCGACCGATTTCGCCGCGCTGCGTTGGCTGCGGCAGAAGCCTAAACCGCGCCACCGTATCCGCTTCGACGAATGGCCGCTGCTGTTGCTGCGCCTGCTGCTGCTCGCATTGCTCGCACTGTGGCTGGCCCGGCCGGTGCTGTCGGGCCTGGACGACACGCGACCATGGACGGTCGCCGTGCCCGGCGTGGATGCAGGCCTCGCACGTGCGCGTTCCGATGCGCGCACACGCCTGCATTGGCTGGCGCCGGACTTCCCGTCGCTGGATGAGCCGGCGCCCGCCGGCACGCCCGCCATCGGCAGTCTGCTGCGGCAACTCGATGCCGAACTACCTCCCGGCGTCGCGTTGACCGTGATCGTGCCTGTAACGTTGCAGGGCGCGGATGCGGAACGGCCTGCACTGTCGCGTGCGGTGACCTGGCAGGTTGTCGAGGGCGCGATGCCGCCATCGTCGGCGAAGGCCTCGCCGACGCCTTTACTGGCGATCCGCCACCCGGCGGGCGACGAACATGCGCTGCGCTACCTGCGCGCCGCCGCACGCGCGTGGCAGCCGAACAGCGCGCCGGCCGTGCAGATCGGGAACACCGACGCGCCATTGCCTCCCCCGTCGCAGTCGCTGGTGTGGCTGGCACCGGGACCGGTGCCCGCGCCGGTCATGCAATGGATCTCGGCCGGCGGTGTCGCATTGCTGGCCCATGAAGCGACGGTGGACGGCATTGCCCTGTCGTCGATGCCGTGGCGCGATGCCGAAGGTGCGCCCCTGGTCGAAGGCGCGCCGCTCGGACAGGGCCGGGTGATGCGCTTCACCCGGCCGCTGCGGCCCGACGCCATGCCGGCGCTGCTCGATGCCGATTTCCCGCACCGGTTGCGCGCCCTGTTCGACGGTCCCGCCGACGCGCCCACGCGCGTGCTGGCGACGGATTACGTGCCGACGCGCGGTGGCGCGACCTATCCGGTCGCACCAAGCGACCTGCAACCCTGGCTCGCGCTGCTGATTGCGTTGTTGGTGCTGGTGGAACGCTGGATGGCCACGCGACGCACGCGGAGCGTGGCGCCATGACGCTGTCGGCCTTCGAGCGTCTCGCCCAGGTCCGTCGCCATGCGGCGCTAGGCCAACTGGTGTTGGGAGCACCGATGCCCGTCGCGCTCGCCGGTGTGTTGTGGCGCTTCGCATCGCCGACGGTAGCCGTGTCCGTCGCGCTGGCCGGGATCGCGGTGCTCGCCGCGCTGGCCTGGCGGCGGACACGCGCGTTCGACACCGCTTGGCTGGTGCGCCAGCTGGATGCGCGCCGCAAGGACCTCGACGACAGCAGCGATCTGCTGCTGGCGCCGCCCGCTTCGCTGACGCCGCTGCAACAGCTGCAGCAGGCGCGTGTCCGCGAACGGCTGCGCAGCCAGCCGGCACCGGACCTGCGCACGCCGTGGCCGTGGCCGCGCATCGCGGCGATGTGGCTGGTGGCCGGCGTGGTGATCGCCGTGGCGGCGTGGTGGCCGGCGCGCGCACCGATGGCCAGCACGCTCGCGCCTGCGGACGAAGAAACACCGGTCATCCCCGGCGTCCCGCGCCTGGTCGGCCAGCGCTTGCACATCACGCCCCCGTCCTACACAGGCCAGCCGGCGCGCGATGAAGCCACGCTCGATGCGAAAGCCCCCGTCGGCTCGCGCCTCGCCTGGACGCTGCGCTTCGAACCGCAACCCACCCGCGCCGATCTCGTCTTCCACGACGGCCAGCGCATCGCGCTGCAGCGCGACGGCGACACCTGGCGGGCGACGCACCACCTCGCCAAATCCACGCTGTACCGTGTGGTGGCCGCCGGCACGGAGGCGCAACCGCCGTCGAAGCTGCGCCGCCTGGATGCCATTCCCGATCGCGCGCCGCAGGTGAAGGTGCTGGCGCCCGACCGTGGCCTCAGCCTGGTGACGGTCGGACAGACGCGCTGGGCGCTCGCCTTCGAAGCGCGCGACGACTACGGTGTGGCCGCGACCGCCACGCTGAAGCTGACGCTCGCCCAGGGTAGCGGCGAGAACATCGCGTTCAAGGAACAGGCGATGACGCTGCACGGCACCGGTCCGGCCACCTCACGCCGCTTCACCGCGTCGCTCGACCTCGCGGCGCTCGGCATGGCCGTCGGCGACGACCTGATCGCGCAGCTCACCGTGCGCGACACGCGCGCGCCGACGCCGCAGACCGCGCAGAGCCCCGGCCTGATCCTGCGCTGGCCGGCGGACCTGGGCCAGGAAAGCACGGGCCTCGAAGGACTGGTGAAGAAGGTGATGCCAGCCTACTTCCGCAGCCAGCGCCAGATCATCATCGACGCCGAAGCCCTGCAGAAGCAGAAGCGCAGCGTGGCGGCGGACGCCTTCGTCACGCGCTCGGACGCGATCGGCGTGGACCAGCGCATACTGCGCTTGCGCTACGGCCAGTTCCTCGGCGAGGAAGCCGAAGGCGAACCGCAACCGCCGCCGACCAGCGACGCCGACGACGATCACGCGGACGACGACGGACACGACCACGCCGAAGCCCCGACCGCCGTGCAGGCCGATCACGACCATGCGACGTCGGCGACCGGCGCGAGCTTCGGCCGCGAAGCCGACGTGCTGGAAGCCTACGGCCACACCCACGACCACGCCGAGGCCGCCACGCTGCTCGACCCCGAGACGCGCGCCACGCTGAAGAAGGCGCTGGACCAGATGTGGCAATCGGAGCTGCACCTGCGCCAGGGACAACCGGACCGCGCACTGCCGTTCGCGTACAAGGCGCTGGAATACATCAAGCAGGTGCAACAGGCGACGCGCATCTACCTGGCCCGCGTGGGGCCGGAACTGCCGCCGATCGACGAGACGCGCCGGATGGGCGGCGATCGCACGGGCATCGCCTCCCGCGCGCTCGGTCCGCTCACCCCGATGCCCGACGACGTCGATGCGGCGCCCGCCCGCGCATGGCGCGCCCTGGCCAACGATCGCGCGCCGGCGGATGGCGCGGACCTGGACGCGCTGCACACCTGGCTGCGCACGAACGAGGCACGCGTGCCGGATGCGCTGGACCTGTTCGCGGCCATCGATGAAGTACGCGGCGATCCGGCCTGCGCGCCCTGCCGTGCACGCCTGCGGGCGCTGCTGTGGTCGGCGTCGCCGCAACCTCACGCACAGGCGCCGCGCCGGGCAGCGCCGGACGACGTCGGCCGCCGCTACCTCGATGCCCTGCAGCAGGAGCCCGCGCGATGACCCTGCCCGCGCTCCCGCCCTGGCTGCTGGCCTGCCTGCTCGCGCTCGGCGTGCTGCTCGCGTGGGCGCGCCTGATCGCGCGGCGTCGTGGTGCTTCCACGGACGTGCGTGGCTCCCGCTCCCGCTTCCTGCTGCTGTGCGCACTGCAGCCGATCTGCGCGCTGCTGCTCTACTTCACCCTGCTGCCGCCGCGGCAGGCATCGACCCCCGGCACGCTGGTGGTGATGACCGCGAACGCCGGACAGGTCGCCCTGCCCGCGGCGCTGCAGGGCCAGCCGCGCGTCGCCCTGCCGGAGGCCACGGCCACCGACGGCAGCGAGCGCGTGCCGGACCTGGGCACCGCGCTGCGCCGGCACCCCGACGCAGGCACGCTGCATGTCGTCGGCGATGGACTGGAAGCCCGCGACCGCGATGCGCTTGGCGACCGGCGCATCGTGTTCTCGCCTGCCGCCTTGCCGCGCGGCGTCGTCGAACTCGCGCCGGTGGGGGACGTGGCGCCGGGCGACACCTTCATCGCCAGCGGTCGCGTGAACGACGTGCCGAAGGCGACGGTGATGCTGTTCGACCCCGCGGGCCAGCGCATCGATGCAGGCCCCGTGGATGCGCGGGGCCGTTTCCGCCTGACCGGTGTCGCCCGCCTGCCCGGCCCGGCGCTGTTCCGGGTGGAGGTGCGGGAAGCGGGCGGTCGCGTGGCCGATGCCGCGTCGCTGCCGGTCTGGACGCAGCCCTCGCCGCCGCCCCGCGCGTGGGTGCTCGCCGGTGCGCCCAATGCCGAAGGTAAGTACCTCCGCCGCTGGGCGACGGACGTGGGCATTCCGCTCCACCTGCAGATCAGCCTGGGTGGCGGCATCCAGCTCGGCGATGCGCCACTGCCGATGAACGCCGAGACGCTGCGCCGCTTCGACCTGCTGGTGCTGGATGCGCGCAGTGCCGCGGGACTCGGCGAAGCGCAACGTGCGGCGCTCGGCGCGGCTGTGCGCGACGGGCTTGGCGTGCTGGTGCGCGCCGACGGACCGATCCCCGCGCCCGTGCAGCGCCTGTTGGGCATCCCTGCCGTGGGCAGCGAGGAGGTGGAATTCCACCTTCCGCGTCCGGCGCCGGACGACGATGCCTGGCGTGCGCGGCGCGGCGCCGGCACGGCTGACCTGCCGGTGGATGCCGATGCGGTACCGGCGGGCCTGCCCGTGCTCACGCGCCGCACGGCCCGGATGCCGGTGGGCGACGATGTGGCGCTGCTCCGCGACGCCACCGGCGCACCGCTCGCCTGGTGGCATGTGATGGGGCGCGGCCGGGTCGGCGTGTGGACGCCGGCCGATACCTACACCCTGGTGCTGGCGGGCCATGCCGACGTGCACGCTGCGCTGTGGTCGCAGGCGTTCGCCACGCTGGCGCGCGCTGGCGCGCCCGCCATCGCCGCGATCCCGGACGAGGCGCGCGCGGGTGAACGCGCAGCGCTGTGCGGCATTGCCGACGAAGCCCGGATCGTCGCGCCCGACGGCACCACCACACGGATGCTGCGCGATCCCGCGACCGGCAACGCGCGCTGCGCGGGTTTCTGGCCACGGGATGCAGGCTGGCATCAGCTGAAGGTCGGGGACGCTGCGACCCCATTCTTCGTCCGCGCCCGCGACGATGCGCCTTCACTGCATCGCGCCGCCGTCCGTTTGCAGACCCTGCAGCGTGCCGCCAGGGCGGAGGCCGCTGCGACGCTGGCCGTCTCGGAAGGTGCACGCGGACCCGCCTGGCCCTGGTTCCTGGCCTGGCTCGCCGCGAGTGCGCTGCTGTGGTGGCTGGAGCGCAGGCGATCCGCACCCGGTTAACGACTCCCGAATGCGCCGTGCGCAATCCTGTCGTCCATCTCACCTTTCCGGAGTTCCGCATGATCCGAACGGCGATCCCTGCCCTGCTGCTGACCCTCTCGCTGGCCGCCTGCTCCTCGCCCGAGGCCGACGAACAGACCGCCGCCGCCGAACAGTCCCAGGCCGCAGCCAGCGAAGCGGCCACGCCGCCCGCCGCCGAGCCCGCACCGGCCGAACTCGCCGGCAGCTGCGACGACACCCAGGCGCAGTGGATCATCGGCAAGACGCCGACGGAGAAGGACATCGAACAGGCGAAGAACGACAGCAAGTCCGACGCCGTGCGCAGCCTGAAACCGGGTGACGCCGCGACGATGGATTTCAACCCGAACCGCCTGAACATCATCCTGGACGAGAAGGGCGCAGTCGCCTCGGTCAACTGCGGCTGACGCCTCGCGACAGCCCCGCGGGATCTTGAACCGCTCGCGGCGACGCGGGCGGTTTTTCGTTGTCCGGCGCGCACGTTTCTGTCGTGAAAAAAGTTGCTTCTGCAACCAACAAGTGGTGCGTCAGAGGTGTTGTTGCGGCGTCGCAACATCTATGGTCTAGTCGGATTTCCGGTGACATTTCGAAGTGCCGCTGCGCGGGCAGGGCACGGTGTCGCCGTCACTCCGGTTTGAGGCAAGACATGGCCCCTCGCCATCGCCAAGGCGGCTTTGACCCCGGTCTCTACGACCCGAACGACGAACGCGACGCCTGCGGTTTCGGCATGATCGCGCAGCTCGACGACCAGCCTTCGCGCGCGCTCGTCGACACCGCCATTGCCGCGCTCTCGCGCATGACCCATCGCGGCGGCGTCGCCGCCGACGGGCTGACCGGCGACGGCTGCGGCCTGCTGATCCGCAAACCGGAGGCCTTCCTCCGCGCGCTCGCCGCCGAATCCGGCATCGACCCCGGCGCGCGCTTTGCCGCCGGCCTGGTCTTCCTGCCGCACGACGACGCGCTTGCCGCGCAGTGCCGCGCCACCCTGGAGGCCGAACTGTTCCGCGCCGGCGTGGCGGTGAAGGGATGGCGCGTGCCACCGACCGACGACACGGTATGCGGACAGCTGGCCAAGGACACCCTGCCGCGCATCGAGCAGTTGTTCGTGGAAGCGGGCGCCGAGCAGAGCGGCGACGCCTTCACGCTGGCGCTGTTCCTCGCCCGCCGCCGCAGCGAACAGCAGCTGCGCACCTCCGTGCCCGATTTCTATGTGGTGACGCTGTCGCCGCACGCCATCGGCTACAAGGGCATGGTGCTGCCGGACAAGCTGGCGACGTTCTACCCCGACCTGCAGCGCGCCGAGCTGGCCAGCAGCGCGGTGGTCTTCCACCAGCGCTTCTCCACCAACACGCTGCCGCGCTGGCCGCTGGCGCATCCGTTCCGCCTGCTGGCGCACAACGGCGAGATCAACACCATCGAGGGCAACCGCCGCTGGGCGCAGGCGCGCAGCAAGGTGTGGAAGACGCCCCGCTTCGACATCGGCGAGTTCGACCCGGTCATCTCGATGCATGGCTCGGATTCGCAGAGCCTGGACAACATGCTGGAGCTGCTGGTCGCCGGCGGCATGGAGCTGATCCAGGCGCTGCGCATCCTGGTGCCACCGGCCACGCAGTCGCTGGAGTTCAAGGACGCCGACCTCGCCGCGTTCTACGAGTTCTACGGGTTGAACACCGAGCCGTGGGACGGGCCGGCCGGCATCGTCTCGATGGATGCGCGCTACGCCGCGTGCACGCTGGACCGCAACGGCCTGCGCCCCGCGCGCTGGATGCTGACCAGCGACCGCCACTTCATCGTCGCCAGCGAAGCCGGCGTGTGGGAAGTGCCGGCCGAACGCGTGACCCGCAAGGGCAAGCTGGGTCCGGGCGAGATGATGGCCATCGACCTCAAGCGCGGCGACCTGCTCGACAGCGAAGCGGTGGACCGCATCAACCGCGGCCGCGCGCCGTACAAGCAATGGCTGCACCAGGGCGTCACCTACCTGCAGACCGAGCTGATCGATCCGTCGCTGACCGATGCGCCGTTCGACGAGAAGACGCTGCGCGGCTACCACAAGCTGTTCCAGCTCACGACCGAGGAGGTGGAGCAGGTGCTGCGTCCGCTCGCGGAGACCGAGCAGGAGGCCACCGGCTCGATGGGCGACGACACGCCCATGGCCGTGCTGAGCCGGCAGACGCGGCCGCTGTACGACTACTTCCGCCAGGCGTTCGCGCAGGTCACCAATCCGCCGATCGATCCGCTGCGCGAAGACTGCGTGATGTCGCTGACCACCCAGCTGGGCCGGGAGACCAACATCTTCCACGCCGGGCCAGAGACGGTGAACCACATCATCCTCAACTCGCCGATGCTGTCCCAGCGCAAGCTGAGGCAGATCGTGAAGATGGCGCCGTACGACCAGAAGCACCGCTACATCGACCTGTCGTACCACCCCGCGGAAGGCATGAAGGGCGCCATCGAGCGCATCAGCGCCGAGGTGGCGCAGGCCGCGCGCGAGGGCATGGTGATGGTGGTGCTGAGCGACCGCCGCCCGCAGCAGGGCCGGCCGATGGTGCATGCCCTGCTCGCCACCGGCGCGGTGCACCATCACCTGTGCCGCGAAGGCCTGCGCTGCGACGTCAACCTGATCGTCGAGACCGGCACCGCGCGCGACCCGCACCATATCGCCTGCCTGATCGGCGTGGGCGCCACCGCGGTGTACCCGTACCTGGCCTACCAGACGCTGTTCGACCTGGGCCGGCGCGGCATCCTGCAGATCAAGAAGGGTGGCGAGCAGACGCAGATCGGCCGGAGCTACCGCAAGGGCATCTACAAGGGCCTGTCGAAGATCATCTCGAAGATGGGCATCTGCACCATCAGCAGCTACCGCGGCGCGCAGCTGTTCGAGATCGTCGGGCTGGATCCGGAGGTCGTCGACCTGTGCTTCGCCGAAACGCCGTCGCGGATCGGCGGCGTCGGCTTCGAACGGCTCGATCTGGAAGCCCGCCAGCTGGACGCGCGCGCCTGGAACGAGCGCGAGTCGCCGGACGTCGGCGGCCTGCTGAAGTACGTGCACGGCGGCGAGTACCACATGTACAACCCGGACGTGGTGATGACGCTGCAGCGCGCGACGCGCACCGGCGACGCCCGTGACTGGCAGGCATACGCGGACGCGGTGAACTCGCGGCCGCCGTCGGCGCTGCGCGACTTGTTGCAGTTGAAGAAGGCCGATACGCCGACGCCGCTGGACGAGGTGGCCGACGCGTCGGACCTGCTGCGCCGCTTCGACACCGCGGCGATCTCGCTGGGCGCGCTGTCGCCCGAGGCGCACGAGGCGCTCGCCATCGCGATGAACCGCCTGGGCGGCCGCAGCAACTCGGGTGAAGGCGGCGAAGACCCCGCGCGCTACGGCACCGAGAAGCGCAGCAAGATCAAGCAGGTCGCGTCCGGCCGCTTTGGGGTGACGCCGGAATACCTGGTCAATGCGGAAGTGCTGCAGATCAAGGTCGCGCAGGGCGCCAAGCCCGGCGAAGGAGGCCAGCTGCCGGGCCACAAGGTCAACGAGCTGATCGCGCGCCTGCGCTACGCCAAGCCCGGCATCGGCCTGATCTCGCCGCCGCCGCATCACGACATCTATTCGATCGAAGACCTCGCCCAGCTGATCTACGACCTCAAGCAGGTCAATCCGACCGCCCTGGTGTCGGTGAAGCTGGTCAGCCATGCCGGCGTGGGCACCATCGCGGCAGGCGTGGTGAAGGCGGGCGCGGACCTGATCACCATCTCCGGCCACGACGGCGGCACCGGCGCCAGCCCGGTGAGCTCGATCCGCTATGCCGGCGTGCCGTGGGAACTCGGCGTGGCCGAAGCGCACCACGCATTGGTGGTGAACCAGCTGCGCGACCGCACCGTACTGCAGACCGACGGTGGCCTGAAGACCGGCCTGGACGTGGTGAAGGCGGCATTGCTGGGCGCCGACAGCTTCGGCTTCGGTACCGGCCCGATGATCGTGCTGGGCTGCAAGTACCTGCGCATCTGCCACCTCAACAACTGCGCCACCGGCGTGGCCACGCAGGACGAGCGACTGCGCACGCAGTACTTCACCGGCCTGCCCGAGCGCGTGGAGAACTTCTTCCGCCTGCTGTCCGAGGAAGTACGCCAGTGGCTGTCGTACCTGGGCGCGCGTTCCCTCGACGAGATCGTCGGCCGCACCGACCTGCTGCAGCAGCTCGACGTATCGCCGCGAGAAGGTGTGCGCGTCGATCTGTCGCGCCTGCTGAAAGGCGCACAGGTGGACAGCAGCAGCTGCGCGGCGCAGCGCCTGTACGAGTCGCCGGACAGCCTGGCCACGCAGCTCGATGGTTTGCTCGCCGAACCGATCCGCACCAAGAGCGGCGGCGACCACCGGTTCCTGATCCACAACACCGACCGCAGCATCGGCACCCGCCTGTCCGGTGCCATCGCGCGCGCGCATGGCAACCATGGCATGACCGACGCGCCGTTGAACCTGCGTTTCCGCGGCAGCGCAGGCCAGAGCTTCGGCGCCTTCAACGCCGGTGGCCTGCTGATGGAGCTGGAGGGCGAAGCCAACGACTACGTGGGCAAGGGCATGGCAGGCGGCCGGCTGGTCGTGCGTCCGCCGCGGGGCGCGCGCTTCGAGGCGCGCAACACGCCGATCATCGGCAACACGTGCCTGTACGGCGCGACGGGCGGCGAACTGTTCGCCGCGGGTCGGGCGGGCGAACGCTTCGCGGTGCGCAACTCCGGCGCGCTGGCGGTCATCGAAGGCGCCGGCGATCACTGCTGCGAGTACATGACCGACGGCATCGTGCTGGTGCTGGGCAAGGTGGGCCTGAACTTCGGCGCCGGGTTCACCGGCGGACTGGCCTATGTCCTCGACCTGGACCGCGACTTCGTCGACCGCTACAACCACGAGCTGATCGACATCCACCGCATCAGTCCGGAAGGCTTCGAGAGCCACCGGCAGCACCTGCACACGCTGGTCACCCGCCACCGCGAACTGACCGGCAGCATCTGGGCGCAGCAGATCCTCGACGAGTTCCGCGATTACGTGGGCAAGTTCTGGCTGGTGAAGCCGAAGGCCGCGAGCATCGATTCGCTCAATGAGACCTTGAGGCGCGCAGCATGAGCGTGCGCCGCCTTTCTCCTCCCCCCTCGCGGGGGAGGATGCCCGCAGGGCAGGAGAGGGGGCGCAAGCGCAGCGACGCGTGCCGTTGCTTCCGTGCACTCGATGCGATGACGTGGCGCTTCGCCGCAACCGGCTCCGGCTCACCCTCTCCCGGCCTTCGGCCACCCTCTCCCATCAAGGGAGAGGGGAATCAGGTACTGTCCTCATGAGCAAGAAGCAGGTATTCCAGTTCCTCGACCTGCCGCGGACGATGCCGCAGCGCATTCCGCTGGAACTGCGCATGTCCGGCGACTGGGGCGAGCTGTACGGCAGGTTCGGCAAGGAGGAGGCGCAGTACCAGGCCGGACGCTGCCTGGATTGCGGCAATCCGTACTGCAGCTGGAAGTGCCCGGTGCACAACGCGATCCCGCAGTGGCTGCAGCTGGTGCAGGAGAACCGCATCGAGGAAGCCGCGGCGCTCTGCCATTCGACCAACCCGCTGCCGGAAGTCTGCGGCCGCGTCTGTCCGCAGGACCGCCTGTGCGAAGGCAGCTGCACGCTGGAGGAGTTCGGCGCGGTCACCATCGGCGCGGTGGAGAAATACATCGTCGATACCGCCCTGGCCCAGGGCTGGCGCCCCGACCTGAGCGCCGTGCAGCCCACCGGCAAGCGCGTCGCCGTCATCGGTGCCGGGCCCGCGGGCCTGGGCTGCGCGGATCGCCTGGCGCGGGCCGGCATCCAGGCCGTGGTCTACGACCGCTACGAACAGATCGGCGGCCTGCTGCAGTTCGGCATCCCCAGTTTCAAGCTGGACAAGGGCGTCATCGCGCAGCGCCGCGAGGTGCTGGAGGGCATGGGCGTGGAGTTCCGCCTGGGCGTGGAAGTCGGCCGCGACATCACCCTGGCACAACTGCTGGACGACTACGACGCCGTGTTCCTGGGCACCGGCGCCTACCGCTACACCGATGGCGGCCTGCCCGGCCAGGACCTGGAGGGCGTGCTGCCGGCCCTGCCCTTCCTGGTGCAGAACGGCCGCATCGTCAGCGGCAACGATCCCTGGGGCCGGCCCATCGCCGGCTGGGAAGACCAGTTGCAGCTGCCGGACCTGCAGGGCAAGCGCGTGGTCGTGCTCGGCGGCGGCGATACCGGCATGGACTGCGTACGCAGCGCGATCCGCCTGGGCGCGGCCAAGGTCACCTGCGCCTACCGCCGCGACGAGGCGAACATGCCCGGTTCCGCACGCGAAGTCGCCAACGCGCGCGAGGAAGGCGTGCGCTTCCTGTTCAACCGCCAGCCGCTGGCCATCGTGGCCGGCGTGGACGGCAAGGTCGCGGGCGTGCAGGTGGTCGAGACGAAGCTGGGCGAACCGGACGAACGCGGCCGCCAGAGCGCCGTGCCGATCGAAGGCAGCGAGTCGGTGCTGGAAGCGGACGTGGTGATCATCGCGTTCGGCTTCTCGCCGACGGTGCCGGCGTGGCTAGCCGAGGTCGGCGTGGAAGGCACACCGAACGGCCGCATCGTCGCCGGTGGCGGCGACCGTCTGCCGTTCCAGACCACGCATCCGAAGCTGTTCGCCGGCGGCGACGCCGTGCGCGGTGCCGACCTGGTGGTCACCGCCGTGGCCGAAGGGCGTGATGCGGCCGGCAGCATCGCGACGCTGCTGCTCGCGTAGGGCGGGCTCAAGCCCGCCTTGTCGCGAAGCCGCGTATGGCGTCGTCGTGCGGGGCGCCCCCCGTGGCGGGCTTGGGCCCGCCCTACGCTAGACTCGCGGCTCCTCCCTCTTCCTCATCGATCATGCGCCTGGGTCTGGCCGCCAACCGCCTGCACCACCACACCGAAGACGCAGCGCTGTTCCGCTGGCTGCGCGCCTGCGAACCCGGCATCCGCGACCTGCGGCTGGCACTGCATGCGGTCGGCCGCACACATGATGCGATCGCCGCCGCCGGCATGCTGCGCGGCTACGACGGGCTCAAGCGCTATCCCTACGGGCGCGACGGCGGACTGATGAAGCTGGTGGCGGAGGTCGTCGGCCTGGAAGGCGCGGAGCGCAGCCTCGACGGCGCGATCTACTTCATCGATCCGGTCGATCCGTCTTCGATCTTCCCCGAGGCCACGGCGCTGAAGCGCCAGTGCGTGATCCATGGCAAGCCGTTCCTGTCGACGGTCGCCTCGGCGCGCGACTGGGTGGAGATGGAACGCATCCATGCGGGCCTGGCGCCCGACCCGAACGCGGACCGTTTCCACGCGCTGGAATCCCAGACCCTGGCGCTGATCGCGCACGATGCGATGAAGCCGCAGATGCTCGCCTTCGCCGACGCGCACTTCGACGTGCTGTCCCGCTTCGCCCACCGCATGGCCACCGGCACCACCGGCCTGCGCCTCAACGAACTGGCCTGGAGCCGTGGCTGGCCGCAGGACGTGCCCTGGGTGGAACGCTTCCAGAGCGGTCCGCTCGGCGGCGACGCGCAGATCGCCGACCGCGTGCTGGAGCACCGTTGCCAGCGGGTGATCTTCTTCGAGGATCCGCACGTCGCGCGGCAGCACGAGGCGGACATCCAGCTGCTCGAGCGCGCGGTGACCACGGTGACCGATGAAGCGGTGTGCACCACGTCGCTGGCGGTGGCCAAGCGCTGGTGCGAGGCGGTGAACAAGCGTGGGATTCTTGTAGGAGCGACGTAAGTCGCGACCGCACGCCCGGACTGCCTTCGGACCCGAACCACACCCATCGGCAGGACGAGATAGTTCAGTCATTTCGGTCGCGACTCACGTCGCTCCTACAGGTGCCGCAGCAGCAATGAGTTCCCCACCCCGCCATCTGCTGAAAGACCTGTCCCTGTCCGCCATCGCGGCCGGCTTCGTCACTGTCCTGGTCGGCTTCGCCAGCTCGGCGGTGATCGTGTTCCAGGCGGCGCAGTCGCTGGGTGCGACGCCGGAAGAAATCTCCTCGTGGATGTGGGCGCTCGGCCTGGGCATGGGGCTGACCTGCATCGGCCTGTCGTTGCGCTACCGCATGCCGGTGGTGACCGCGTGGTCCACGCCCGGTGCGGCCATGCTGATCGGCAGCGTCGCCGGGCTGCCGCTGTCGGATGCGATCGGTGCGTTCCTGATGTCGGCGTTGCTGATCGCGGCGTCGGGCTTCTCGGGTCTCTTCGAACGGATGATCAGCCGCATCCCGGTGTCGCTGGCGTCCGGCATGCTGGCCGGCGTGCTGCTGCGCTTCGGCATCGACGCGTTCGCCGCGATGGAAACGCAGCTGGGCATGGTGCTGACGATGTTCGCGGTCTACCTGCTCGCGCGCCGCCTGCTGCCGCGTTACGCGGTGATCCTGACCCTGCTGGTCGGCATCGCCTTCGCTGCCGGACTTGGGCTGCTGCGCGTGGACGGCCTGTCCCTGCAGCTGGCGAAGCCGGTGTTCACCACGCCGACGTTCTCGCTCGCCGCCATCGTCGGCATCGCCTTGCCGCTCTTCATCGTGACGATGGCGTCGCAGAACGTCCCCGGCGTGGCGGTGATCCGCGCGTCGGGGTATGCGATCCCGATCTCGCCCGTCGTCGGCTGGACCGGCCTGGTCAACCTGCTGCTGGCGCCTTTCGGCGCGTTCGCGCTGAATCTCGCCGCGATCACCGCCGCGATCTGCATGGGACGCGAAGCGCACGAGGATGCGGCACGACGCTACGTGGCGGCCATCGCGGCCGGCGTGTTCTATGTCGTCGTCGGCCTGTTCGGCGCCACGGTGGCAGCGCTGTTCGCCGCGTTCCCGAAGGAGCTGATCCTCGCGATCGCCGGCATTGCCCTGCTGGGCACTATCGGCAACAGTCTGGCGGCGGCATTGCGCGACGAAGCGGAGCGCGAGCCGGCGCTGGTGACGTTCCTCGTGACGGCCTCGGGTCTGTCGCTTGTAGGCATCGGCTCGGCGTTCTGGGGCCTGCTGGCCGGCGTGGTGACGTTGTTGGTGCTGCGACGCACGTAGCCCGCGTTCGCACGCGGCTCATGCAGGTGAACACCGCGTGGAGTGTTCAGTTTGGAGGGGGTGGGTTCACCTGTGGGTGACGATCGGGTGGGCAGGATCGGTCCACCCCTCCACCGGAGATTTCCATGACTGTTCGCAACCGCCATCGCTTGCTGACCCTTGCCGCCCTGGCTGCACTGTCCGCTGCCGCCGTCGCCCAGCCGCCTGCGCCCACGGCCGGCAAGGATGCGCTGAAGGAACCGCAGGTGCGCACCCTGCTCACCGAGAAGGGCTACACGAACATCGACGACCTCGATTTCGAGGACGGCATGTGGGAAACCGACGCCACCAGCGCCAACGGCGACCGGGTGGACGTGCGCATCAATCCGGCGAGCGGCGACGTGATGGCCGAGAAGCTGGTGTCCGATCTCAGCGAGAACGACGTGAAGGCCAAGCTGACGGCCGCCGGCTATTCCAAGATCCACGACGTCGACTTCGACGATGGCGTCTGGAAGGCCGAGGCCGAACGTGCCGACGGCAATGACGTCGAGATCCACCTGGCCGCCAACACCGGCGAGATCATCCACGTCGAGAACGATTGATCATCGCGCAGGCCGCGTAACGGAGAAGGCCGCCCTTGGGCGGCCTTCTTCGCATCAATGCGCTGCCGCTGACGGCGGCCGGGCGAAGCGCCAGCCCACCAGCCAGCCGATGGCGAGCAGCAGCGCCGCCAGCAGCCACGGTGCGCCCGGCAGGTGCGCGGGCGCTGCCTTGCCGATGAACAGCGCGAACGTGCCGGCGAACATCATCGGCCCCACGATGCCGGCCAGGCTGACCAGACTCATCAGCGCGCCCTGCACGCGGCCCTGCACCTCGGCCCCGACCTGCTGGGTGATCAACGCCTGCGTGGCCGGGCCCGCCAGGCCCCACAGCGCGCTGATCGGCAGACCGATCAGGAACATCCAGCCCAGGTCCGCCATGCCATAGATGCAGAAGCCGACCACGCCGCATGCCAGCCCGAACAGCAGCGTGCGGCGTTCGCCGAACTTCGGCACGACGCGACCCACAAGACCCGCCTGCACGATCACGCTGCACACGCCGACGGCGGCGAGCACCCACGCAACCTGTTGTTCGTTCCAGCGGTACTGGTACTCGGCGAACAATACGAACACGCTGGGATAGACGTAGTGCGCCAGGTTCGCGATCAGCACCACCGCCGCCAGGCCGAACACCTGGGGATAGCGCTTCAGCAACACCATCGACCCGACCGGATTGGCGTGCGACCAGTCGAACGTCGCGGTGCGGCGCTCCTTCGGCAGCGACTCCGGCAGCACGAACACGCCATACAGGAAGTTCAGCAGCGCCAATCCGGCCGCGAACCAGAACGGCAGGCGCAGGTCGATGGCGCCCAGCTGGCCGCCGATGATCGGGCCGATGATGAAGCCCACGCCGAAGGCCGCACCGATCATGCCGAAGGCCTGTGCCCGTTTCTCCGGGGCGGTGATGTCGGCGATGTAGGCGTTGGCCGTGGTGAAGCTGGCCGAGAACACGCCCGAGAAGATGCGCGCCACGAGCAGCCACGGCAGCGACTGGGCCAGCGCCATCAGCACGAAGTCGATGCCCAGGCCCAGGCAGGACAGCAGGATGACGGGGCGGCGGCCGAAGCGGTCCGACAGCGCGCCCTGGATCGGCGTGCAGACGAACTGGATGGCGGCGAACAGCATGCCGAAGGTGCCCACCCACCACGCCGCCTGCGCGAAATCGCCACCGGTGAACTGGCGGACCAGGCCGGGCAGGACGGGAATGATCACGCCGAAGGACAGGATGTCGATCAGCACGGTGATGAAGATGAAGACCAGGGCGGCGCGGCGGCCGGCGGGTGCGGAAGCTTCGGCGTTCACGGAGCGGAACCGGCGAAAAGGTGCGCAAGTGTAGGGCATCGGACCGCCGCCCACCGTGCCGGCGCCTGTAGGAGCGCCCTCGGGCGCGATGCTTCTGCTCCCGAACCTGGGCGAAAAAAGCATCGCGCCCGAGGGCGCTCCTACAACCGCGTCACCGACACCACGTGGCTCAGCCGGTGCCGCTGTCCCGGCTCCAGTTCGATGGCGTCCTCGCCGGCATTCGCGGCCTCCAGGCAGACGAAGGTCCGCCAGCCGTCATCGGGCATGTCGGCGATCGCGCATGCGCCGGCCTCGCCCGGATTCCACACCACCAGCGAACGGCTGCCGAAGGTGTCCAGCCGAATGCGCCGACCGCCCGCTGGATCGATCAGTTCGAACCGATGACCGGTGCCGGCGTAGATGCGGTCGCTACGGCCGGGATCGCGCACGTCGTGCAGCGACCAGTCGCCGGACTGCACGTGCGTATCGCCGTCGTACTTGTCCGCGTAGCGAAGGCCATCCAGGCCGGTGACTGCCACCTGCATCGCGTCGGCGACACGGAAGTACGTGTGCAGCGCCTGGGTCAGCATCACCGTGGATTCGCCGCGGTGCACCGTGTCCAGGCTTTGGCGGAGCTCGCGTCCGACCCGCACGGTCTGGACCAGCTCCAGCGGCAGGCCCTCGCGCAGCGGCAGCGCCAGCTTGAGCACGACGCCGCCGTCGGCTTCGCGCTTCACCTCCGTCAATGGCCAGCGCGAGACGCGCGCGTGGCCATGCTGGGGCGCATCGTCCGGCTGTCCCTGTCGGCCGAAGTAGGGCCAGCACACCGGCACGCCACCGCGGATCGCCTTCGGCGGCATCGCCGTGGTCGGTGACAGCCACAGCAGATCGTCGAACCCGGCGGGCGCGAACGAAAGCACCTGTCCGCCATGCAGGCTGATGCGGGCGGTGGACGACGGCGTCTCGATGCGGAGTACGTCGATGTCGTGCCAGACCTCGCGGGTGACGCCATCGGGAAGCGCACTCATGGCGTTTGCGGCTCCGGTGGCGCGACGGGCGGTCCTTCCGCCTTCAGCGCGGCGAGGATCTTCGCGCCGGCGCGGCCATCGGCGGGCTGCAGGCCCAGGCGCTGCTGCTCAAGGACGATCGCGCGCCGCGTCTGCGTGCCGATCATGCCGTCCGCGGTACCGATCGCATGCCCGCGCGCCAGCAGCAGCGTCTGCAGTTCTCGGCGCTGCGGACGGCCAAGGCCCGGATCGTCCGTGGGCCACGCCGTCAGCAACCCCTTGCCGCCGCGCAGGCGGTCGGCCAGCAGCGCGATGGCCAACGCATAGCTTTCGGCCGCGTTGTACGAATAGATCGCGTCGTAGTTCTTGAACACGAGGAACGCCGGCCCCGCCACGCCGGTCGGCACCAGCACCGCTGCTGCGCGGTCATCCGCGGGCAACGGCTGCCCGTCGACGCGGGCGACCCCCTGCGCGACCCACTGCGTCAATGGTTTGCGGTTGGTGCGGCCGACCTGCGCGACATCGAAGCCTGCAGGCAACTGCACTTCGTAGCCCCACGGCTCGCCGGTGCGCCAGCCGGACTTCACCAGGTAGTTCGCGGTCGAGGCCAGCGCGTCGGGAATGCTGTCGATCAGGTTGCGTCGCCCATCGCCATCGAAGTCGACCGCGATGCGTTCGTACGTGCTGGGCATGAACTGCGTGTGGCCGAACGCCCCGGCCCACGATCCGGTCAGCCCGTCGGCACGGATGTCGCCGGCCTGCAGCAGCTTCAGCGTGGTGAGGAATTCGCCGCGGAAGAACGCCTGTCGCCGGCCGAAGCACGAGAGCGTCGACAGCGACACCAGCAGCGGCCGCTTGCCGAACACGCGGCCGTAGTCGCTCTCCACGCCCCACACCGCGACGACGGTGGCGGGATCCACGCCATAGGCCTGCGATACCCGGCCCAGCAGTTCGGCGTGCGTAGCCAACATGGCCTGTCCATCGCTTACGCGCTGCTCGTCGACCAGGGCCGCCAGATAGTCCCACAGCGGCGTGGTGAACTCGGGCTGCGCGTCCAGCAGGTCCAGCACGCTCATGTCGGCGGCCAGGCCCTGGGTGTACGTATCGAAGCTGGCCGTCGTGACGCCCTGCTTCTCGGCGACGCCGCGCAGGCTGGTCATGCAGGTGGAGAACACCGGATCCGGTGCGGGCGTTGGCGCCGCCGCGTCAGGCGCTGGGGTGACAGGCAGTGAACGCGGTGGCGTCGCGCCGGATGCAGGTAGCGTCTGTGCGATGGCGGGAACCATCATCGCCATCGACAGCAGCAGGACGGTCGCGTTGGACCTCATCTCGGCCTCCCTGGCCTTCTGGGGGGAGGCGCCACTTTGCCCTGTGCGGAGCGCGATTGCGACCCTGCAGTACCGTCAGCGGACCTCGATCCGGTACTCCACCACCTCCACCGGCGGCAGTGTCTCCCAGGGCCGCCGGTATTCCAGACGGACGGTAGTCTCCCCGGCCTTTTCCGCCCGGAACCACCAACGCGCGATCGACGAAGCGCCGGGCATCGGCGGCTGCGTATCCATCGGCGGCGGCGTGGCCGGGCCCGGGGTGCGCGCCAGCACGGGAGCCCCGTCTGCGGTGAATTCCCATTGGTAGCCGGTGCTGGCGTTGGACATCAAGGCGATCTCCAGGACCTGACCGACGCGCATCGCCACCGGCGCCGTGCCCTCGGGGCAGACGATGCCGTCGTCCGGCAACGTGTCGGCTGGTGGACCGCCGCCCGTCGCCGGTCCGCTGGCGCAGGCCGACAGCAGCACGCACAACCCGATCACCCGCCATGCATTCATCGTCGCGTCCTCGCTGGAGACCGGGTGGTTATACACCGCCGCTTTAGGCCCCGTCCGTAGAATGGCGGCATGAACAACACCCCCCAGGATTCCTCGCTGGGTCGCGAGGTCGCGTATCCCGCGCATTACGACCCCACCCTGCTGTTCCCCATTCCGCGCCAGGGTGCGCGCGACGAGATCGGCATCGCCGCCGATGCCCTGCCGTTCGTCGGCCACGACCGCTGGCATGCCTACGAACTGAGCTGGCTGGATGCCCGCGGCAAGCCGCGCGTGGCCACCGCCACCCTGACGGTGCCGTGCGCATCGCCATGCCTGATCGAATCCAAGTCGCTCAAGCTCTACCTCAACTCGCTCAACAGCACGCGCTTCAACAGCGACGCCGCCGTGCTGGAGCGCATCGCCACCGACCTGTCGGCCCGCGCTGGCGCGGACGTGGGCGTGGCATTCGGCCTGCCGCCCATGGCCGGAGCGCCAGAGGGCGAATCGATCGATGGTCTGGACGTGGAGATCGACCACTACGGCCCCCCGCGCGCCGAGTTCCTGGCCGCCGATCCTGAAGTGCAGGTCGACGAGACGCTCTCGTCGGAGCTGCTTAAGTCGAACTGCCCGGTGACCGGCCAGCCCGACTGGGCCACGGTAGTGATCCACTATCGCGGCCCGCGCATCGACCGCGTCGAACTGCTGCGTTACCTCGTGAGCTTCCGCGACCACGCGGAGTTCCACGAGCAGTGTGTCGAACGGATCTTTCACGATGTCATGGCGCACTGCCGGCCGGCGTCGCTGTCGGTCGAGGCGCGTTACACCCGTCGCGGTGGCTTGGATATCAATCCCTGGCGCGCCACACGTGACATGAATGTCCCGCTTATGAAGCGGGATCTGCGGCAGTAATGTTGCTCGGCTAACAATTGAGGCGATTTCACGCGCGCGCTATGGTTTCTTAACAGTGCGCGTGCAACGCTTGCTCATCCCAACAGCCCGTCAGGAAGGGGTGGTTGCAATGAGCACAGACAAGAAGGCCGATTTCTCGGACGTCAGCGCGAAGGTGACGTCAACCGAGCAGATCGTCGAGAAAGCGGATTTCTCCGATGTCACTGCGCGCGTCGAGAGCACCGAGGAGATCGTGGGTCAGCAGACCTATACGATCGAGAAGGGCGACACGCTTTCGAAGATCGCAAAGCAGCACTTCGGCAACGCCAATGCGTGGAAGCAGATCTTCGAAGCCAATCGCGACACCATCGACGATCCGGACCGCATCTTCCCCGGGCAGGTGATCAAGCTGCCGCCCAAACCCGCTGATGCCTGATTGTCACCACTTTTCAGAAGGATCGAACCCATGAAGCAGAACCGCATCTCCTACGCCCTGGCCGCCGCGCTGGTCGGCACCGTCGCTCTGGTCGGCTGCAAGAAGAAGGAAGAACCCGTGGCCGCGCCGCCGGCCGCCGTTGAACCGGCGCCTGCACCCGCCGAACCCGCACCTGCCCCCATGCCCATCAGCGCGACCAGCGTTACCGTGGGCAACACGATTGCAGCGGACAAATCCGTCGCCGCCGTTGGCATGTTCGGCGTGAAGGACAAGATCATCGTGTCGGTCAAGACCGATGCCACCACGCCGGCCGACGCCACCATCGAGGCCAAGCTGACCTTCCAGGACGGCCAGGAAGCCGCCAAGCAGTCCGCGACCGTCAAGGCCGAGGACGCGGGCACCACCAACATTGAATTCACCAAGGCCACTGATTGGCCCGCCGGCAAGTACAAGGTCGACGTGACCTTGAACGGCCAGCCCGTCGGCATGACCCAGGAAATCGAAGTCAAGTAATCCGCAAGGCAAGTCTCTCTCCCACGTGTGTGGGGCAAGCTCGGGCGTGGAGGAATCCACGCCCGCTTTTTTTGTCCGCGGATACCGGCTTCGGAAGGTTCCACCCGCAACCTTCCCGGCATGACCCATTGCCCCGGACAGTCCGGCCCCGTCCATACCCCCTCGTTTTGCCCTGCGTGCGGTGGCGCGCGACAATGGCGCGCTGAGTTCCCCGTCGCCCCTTGTCGAGAGCCCTTGTCCCCATGTCGGATACGCCCCGCATCATCTACACCCTCACCGATGAAGCCCCGTTCCTCGCCACCCAGTCGCTGCTGCCGATCGTCGAGGCGTTCACCGCGCCGGCCGGCATCGCCGTGGAGACCCGCGACATCTCGCTGGCCGGCCGCATCCTGTCGCAGTTCCCCGAATACCTGAGCGACGCGCAGAAGATCAGCGACGACCTGGCCGAGCTGGGCCAGCTGGCGACGCAGCCGGAAGCCAACATCATCAAGCTGCCCAACATTAGCGCCTCGGTGCCGCAGCTGAAGGCCGCCATCAAGGAGCTGCAGTCCCAGGGCTACCCGCTGCCGGACTATCCGGATGAACCGAAGGACGACAAGGAAAAGGACGCCAAGGCGCGCTACGACAAGGTCAAGGGCAGCGCGGTGAACCCGGTGCTGCGCGAAGGCAATTCCGACCGCCGCGCACCGCTGTCGGTCAAGAACTTCGCCCGCAAGCATCCGCACCGCATGGGCGCCTGGAGCGCGGATTCGAAGTCGCACGTCGCCCACATGGCCGCCGGCGACTTCTTCGGCAGCGAACAGTCGGCCACGCTGGCCGCCGATGGCGCGCTGAAGATCGAACTGGTCGCCACCGACGGCACGGTCACCGTGCTGAAGGACAAGGTGAAGGTGAAGGCGGGCGAGATCGTCGATGCGTCGGCGATGAGCCGCAAGGCGCTGGCCACCTTCGTGGCCGAACAGATCGCCGATGCGAAGGCGCAGGGCGTGCTGTTCTCGCTGCACCTCAAGGCCACGATGATGAAGGTCTCCGACCCCATCATGTTCGGCGTGGTGGTCACCGAGTTCTACAAGACGGCGCTGTCCAAGCACGCCGCGGTGCTGGAGCAGATCGGCTTCGATGCCAACAACGGCATCGGCGACCTGTACGCGCGCCTGGGCGCGCTGCCGGCCGACCAGCAGGAGGCGATCAAGGCCGACCTGCAGGCCGTGTATGCGGAGAGCCCCGCCCTGGCGATGGTCAACTCCGACAAGGGCATCACCAACCTGCACGTGCCCAGCGACGTGATCGTCGATGCCTCCATGCCGGCGATGATCCGCGACTCCGGCAAGATGTGGAACGCCGAAGGCAAGCTGCAGGACACCAAGGCCGTCATCCCCGACCGCTGCTACGCAGGCATCTACCAGGCGGTGATCGAGGACTGCAAGGCGAACGGCGCGTTCGACCCGGCCACGATGGGCAGCGTGCCCAATGTCGGCCTGATGGCGCAGAAGGCCGAGGAGTACGGCAGCCACGACAAGACCTTCCAGATCCCCGCCGATGGCACCGTGCGCGTCACCGACGACGCCGGCCAGGTGGTGTTCGAGACGCCGCTGGAAGCAGGTGACATCTGGCGCATGTGCCAGGCCAAGGACGCGCCGATCCAGGACTGGGTGAAGCTGGCCGTGGGCCGCGCGCGCCTGAGCAGGACGCCGGCGATCTTCTGGCTGGACAAGGACCGTGCGCACGACGCCCAGGTGATCGCCAAGGTCGAGCGCTACCTCAAGGACTACACCACCGACAATCTCGACATCCGCATCCTGCCGCCGGTCGAGGCCATGAAGGTGTCGCTGGAGCGCATCCGCAAGGGCCAGGACACCATCTCGGTGACCGGCAACGTGCTGCGCGACTACCTGACCGATCTGTTCCCGATCATGGAGCTGGGCACCAGCGCCAAGATGCTGTCGATCGTGCCGCTGATGGCCGGTGGCGGCCTGTTCGAGACCGGCGCCGGTGGTTCCGCGCCGAAGCACGTGCAGCAGTTTCTGGAAGAGGACTACCTGCGCTGGGATTCGCTGGGCGAATTCCTCGCACTGGCGGCGTCGCTGGAGCACCTGGGCCAGCGCTACCTCAACACGCCGGCGAAGGTGCTGGCCAACGCACTGGACGTGGCCAACGGCCGCATCCTGGACGAGAACCGCTCACCCGCGCGCAAGGTCGGCGAGCTCGACAACCGTGGCAGCCACTTCTACCTGGCCCTGTACTGGGCGCAGGCGCTGGCCGCGCAGGACGAGAACGCCGAACTGAAGGCGAAGTTCGCGCCACTGGCGAAAACGCTGGCCGACAACGAAGCGACCATCCTCGCCGAGTTGAACGGCGCGCAGGGCAAGGCGATCGACATCGGGGGCTACTACCACCCCGACCTCGCCAGGACCGCCGCCGCGATGCGCCCCAGCAGGACGTTCAACGAGGCGCTGGCGACGCTGTCGGCCTGAGGTCTATCGCTTCCTCCGCTTGATCCAACGCCCGGCCCTGTGCCGGGCGTTGTGTTTCCGCGCCTGCATTTTCAGTGAGGGAGACCCCGCAACTGGGCCGGGTGATGCCGACGTCCGCATGGCAGCGGAATTCGTTGCGAGTTGTCTGTAGGAGCGACGTGAGTCGCGACCGTAGATCCGCTGCCCTCGTAGTCTCCCGCGCGTCCGGCTGTGCGGTCGCGACTCACGTCGCTCCTACAGAGGCTTCTGTCCCATGGCACGGATCAGCGGAACAGCGACAGCGAGGTCATCGCGCGCAGGCGGCGTGCGCCCAGCCGCTGTACCGCTTCACGATGACGTGCCTGGCCTGCCGCGTCGTGCACGTGGTGCCGGGGCGCGTGTTCCGGCAGCGCGCTGCTGTCTGAGTGGGCAATATGGCCCTGCAGGAACAGCATGCCCTGGCTCATTCCGCCCAGCTGCTGCCACCACTGCTTCCTGGTTCCGGTTTGCATTGGACTGCTCCGTGGCGCCGGTGTCCGGCTTGAAGGACTCCCAAGGTAGGCGCATGATCGGCCGCGAAAAAGCGAAAGCTCCGCAAGCCAGCCTTGAGGTGGATTCAAGATGAGCCGACTTCCCCTGGACCAGGTGGACGCGTTCGTCACGGCCGCGCGCCTGCGCAACCTGACCCGCGCCGCCGAGGCCATGCATCTCACCGTGAGCGCGTTGAGCCACCGCATGCGCCTGCTGGAACAGCGGCTGGGCCACAAGTTGCTCGCACGCGGACCGCGCGGCGTGGAACTGACCCCCGACGGGCAGCGCCTGTTCGATGCGATCTCCGGGCCGCTCGACACCATCGAGCACGCCCTGCGGCGCGCCACGCTGCGCAACGACCACACGGTGACGCTCAGCCTCATCCCCTCCATGGCCACGGCCTGGCTGGTGCCGCGCCTGCCGGCGTTCCTCGCCACGCATCCCGAGCTGGGTCTCAACCTGCAGTCGAGTACGCATGTGGTCGACTTCGAGCGCGAGCCGGTCGACCTGGCCCTGCGGCTCGGCGGCGGACGCTGGGCGAACGTGCAAGCGGAGTTCCTGTTTCCCGAATGGATCACGCCGGTCGCCAGCCCGGCCCTTCTGAAGCAGCACGGCCGGCCGGCGCCGGACCAGATGGCCAGGCTGCCGCTGCTGGGCGATCCGGCCAACCGCTGGAAGGACTGGTTCGAGCATTTCGGCGGGCAGCCGCCGGCGCGCTACGTGGCGCAGTTCGACGACACCGAAACGCTGCACCAGGCCGCGGCGCAGGGCGTGGGCGTGGCGCTGGCGCGCTGGACGCTGGCCGAGCCGCTGGTGAAGGCCGGACGGCTGGTGACGCTGACGAAGAAGCGCCTGCAGGCCGACTTCGCCCACTACCTGGTGTATCCGGAACGCAGCCTGGGCCATCCCGGCTTCCGCAAGGTGCGCGCCTGGCTGCTGGAGCAGGTCGGCGTGGCGGTGGAGCGATGACTCCAGCACGGCCCCGCTAACATCACGCGCATGGTTCCCGCCGATGCCATCGCCCGCCTGATCCACGACGCTTTCGCGGACTACCACGCGCGGTTCGCCGAGATCACCCGCCGGGCGAAGACGCGGTTCGAGACGCAGGACTGGGCCGCTGCGCGCGCCGATGCCGTCGAACGCATCGAACTGTACGACCAGTGCATCGCCGAATGCGCGCTGCGGCTGCAGTCGGTCCTGCTGGGGCAGGCCCACGACCGGTCGCGGTGGATGGCCGCGCGTGGTGCGTTCGAGGCGCTGGTCGCCGGACAGATCGACCGTGAGCTCTACAAGACCTTCTACAACACGCTCAGCCGGCGCTTCTTCCGCATCCGCGGCGTGGACCCGGCCCTGGAGTTCGTCGCGCTCGACGTCGAGCCCACCGATGCGATCACCCATCCGGTCGCGCGCCACAGCTATGCGGTGTCGGAGCAGCGGCCGACCGAGACCTTCGCGCGGGTGCTGGCGGACTACGGCTTCGACGTGCCCTACGCGCACCGCACGCGCTGCGCGGCGGCGATCGCGGTGCGGCTGCAGGACGACCTGGCGCACTGGGGCGCCCAGCCGGTGCGCGCCATCGAACTGCTGGATACCGTGTTCTACCGCGAGCGCCGCGCCTACCTGGTGGGCCGCGTGTTCGGCGAACACCGGTTCTCGCCCTGCGTGATCGCACTGGTCAACGACGGCGGCCAGCTGAAGGCGGAAGCCGTACTGACCCGCCGGGCCGACGTGGCGCACCTGTTCGGCACCTCGCGCAGCTACTTCCACGCCGACCTGGCGACGGTCGGCGACGCGGTGGTGTTCCTGCGCTCGCTGCTGCCGGGCAAGCCGATCGACGAGATCTACACCGTGCTGGGTCGTGCCAAGCAGGGCAAGACCGAACGCTACCGCACCTTCTTCCACCATTTCGCCGCGCAGCCGGACGAACAGCTGGTGCATGCCGAAGGCACGCGCGGCATGGTGATGGCGGTGTTCACCCTGCCCAGCTATCCGCTGGTGTTCAAGGTGATCCGCGACCGCTTCGCCTATCCCAAGGCGATGAGCCGGCAGGATGTGGAGGACAAGTACGACCTGGTCTTCCATCTGGACCGCGTCGGTCGCCTGCTGGACACGCAGACGTTCCGCTACCTGCGCTTCCCGCGTGCACGCTTCGCGCCCGCCCTGCTCGATGAACTGCGCGAAAGCTGCGGGCACAGCCTGAGCGAGGATGGCGACGACCTGATCGTCCACCTGTGCTACGTGCAGCGCAGGCTGCGACCCTTGAACCTGTACCTGCGCGAGCAGAAGGCCGAGGCCGCGCGCGCGGCCGCACTCGACTACGGCCAGGCCATCAAGGACATGGCGCGCAACAACATCTTCCCCGGCGACATGCTGCTGAAGAACTTCGGCGTGTCGCGGCACGGACGCGTGGTGTTCTACGACTACGACGAGCTGCGGCTGGTCACCGACTGCCGCTTCCGCGACTGGCCGCAGGCCACGACCTACGAAGAGCAGATGGCCGATGCGCCGTGGTTCCACGTGGATGCGGGCGATGTGTTCCCGGAGCGGTTCCCGCAGTTCCTGGGCCTGCCCGAGATGCAGGCGAAGGCCTTGCAGGCCGCGCACGGCGACCTGTTCCGTCCGGACTGGTGGCGCGACCTTCAGTCGCACCTCGCCGCCGGCGACTATCCCGATACTCCACCCTATCCGGATACGCTCAGGCTGGCGTGACGGCGCGCAAGTCCGCGCAACAGGCGGCGCGTTACCCTAGCCGCACCGAGGAGACCGCCTTCCCGCCATGAGCACCTACCGCCTCGACTCGATCTTCCGCCCGCGCGCCGTGGCCGTGGTCGGCAGCCAGTCGCGCCCGCGTTCGGTGGGCCGCGCGGTGGTGGAGAATCTCCTTGCCTCCGGCTTCAGCGGCCCCATCGGCCTGGTCAACAAGCATCCCTCGCCGATGGACGGCGTGGCGACCGTGCGCCACCTGCATGAGCTGCCCTGGACGCCGGACCTGGTGGTGATCGCCACGCCGGCGGCGACGGTGCCGCAGCTCGCCGCCGAGGCGGCCGGGAAGGGCGCCGCCGCGGTGGTCGTGCTGACCGCCGCGATGGGCAGCGGCCCGGGTTCGCCGGCCGCGCAGCTGGAAGCGCTGACGCGCGAGAAGGGTCTGCGCGTGCTCGGCCCGAACTGCCTGGGCGTCATCGCGCCGCATGCGCGCCTCAATGCCAGCCTCGCCAGCCGCTTCCCGAAGGCGGGCGACCTGGCGCTGATTTCGCAATCCGGCGCCATCTCCGGCGGGCTGGTGGAATGGAGCATGAGCCAGCCGGTCGGCTTCTCCGCCGTGGTGTCGCTGGGCGATGCGCTGGACGTGGATTTCGCCGATCTGCTGGACTACTTCGCCACCGACAGCCGCACGCGCGCCATCCTGCTGTACGTGGAAGCCATCCGCGACGCGCGCAAGTTCATGTCGGCCGCGCGTGCGGCGGCGCGCACCAAGCCGGTGGTGGTGGTGAAGTCCGGCCATGGCGGGAGTCCGCAGGTCACGCCGGCCGGCAGCACGCATGCGCAGAATCTGGCGCGGCCGAACGCGGTCTACGGCGCCGCCTTCCGACGGGCGGGGCTGTTGCGCGTGCGCTCGCTGCACGAGCTGTTCGCCGCGGCGCGCACGCTGGGCCAGGTCCGCCCGTTCCAGGGCCGGCGGCTCGCCATCCTCACCAATGGCGGCGGCGTCGGTGCGCTCTCGGTCGACCACCTGTACGAACAGGGCGGCTCGCTGGCCACGCTGTCCGAGGCCACGCGCGATGCGCTGGACCGCATCCTGCCCGTGGGCTGGTCGCGCACGAATCCGGTGGACCTGCTGACCGACATCGATGCCGACCGCTACGCCGCGACGATCGACGCACTGCTGGCCGATCCCGGGAACGACGCCTTGCTCGCCGTCAACGTGCCCACGGTGTTGTCGTCGTCATCGGAAGCGGCCCACGCCGTCACCCGCCTGCTGTCGCAACGGCCCGGCCATGGCACGCGGAAGCCGGTCTTCACCGTCTGGCTGGGCAACGACCCGCAGGCCGAAGCCGTGCTAGACGCCGCGCAGGTGCCGCGCTATCCGAATGAGTCGGATGCGGTCGCCGGCTTCATGCACCTGGTCCGCCATCGCGAGGTGCAGGCCGCGTTGATGGAGACGCCGCCCAGCCTGCCGGAAGACTTCAGTCCCGACGTGGCGCTGGCGCGCACGCTGGTGGACAGCGCGCTGGATGCCGGCCAGACCTGGCTGGATCCGTTGGCCACCACACAGCTGCTCGCCGCGTACGGCATCCCGATGGCGCCGCTGTGGCGCGCCGACGACGCCGACGACGCCGCCCGCATCGCGGCGCCGCTGCTGGCCGAGGGCGCGACGGTGGCGGTGAAGATCCTCTCGCCCGACATCCCGCACAAGTCCGACGTGGACGGCGTCCGCCTCAACCTGGCGAATGCCAACGCCGTGCGCGAGGCGGCGGCCGGCATCCTGCAGCGCGCCCGCGAACGCCGGCCCGAGGCGCGCATCGAAGGCGTACTGGTGCAGCCGACGGTGTTGCGGCCGAAGGCGCGCGAACTGATCGCCGGCATCGCCGACGACCCCGTATTCGGGCCGGTAATCGCCTTCGGCCGGGGCGGCACCGCCGTGGAAGTGATCAACGACCAGGCCGTCGCCCTGCCACCGCTGGACCTGCGCCTGGCCCACGAGCTGATCGCGCGCACCCGTGTCTCGCGCGTGCTGAAGGCCTACCGCGACGTGCCGGCCGCCGACGAGCGCGCCGTCGCGCTGGTGCTGGTCAAGCTGGCGCAGCTGGCGGCCGACATCCCCGAGATCCAGCAACTCGACATCAATCCGCTGCTGGCCGACCGCGAAGGCGTGGTGGCCGTCGATGCCCGCATCGCGGTGGCACGCGGGCGTGTGCTGCACAAGGGCCGCGGCCATCCGCGCTTCGCCATCTTCCCGTATCCGAAGGAATGGGAACGCACCATCGAGCTCGCCGACGGCCAGCCGGCGCTGGTGCGCCCGGTGCGGCCGGAGGACGATGCGATGTTCCGCGAATTCTTCACCCACGTGACCGACGAAGACCTGCGCCTGCGCTTCTTCCAGTCGGTGCGCCACTTCAGCCACGAATTCATCGCGCGCCTGACCCAGCTCGACTATGCGCGCTCGATCGCGCTGGTGGCGATCCATCCGCAGACGCACGAGATGCTGGGCGCGGTGCGCCTGCACGCGGACGCGAACTACGAGAAGGGCGAGTACGGCATCCTGGTGCGCTCGGACCTGAAGGGCCACGGCATCGGCTGGAAGCTGATGCAGATCATGATCGAGTACGCGCGATGGCTGGGCCTGAAGGTCATCGAGGGCCAGGTGCTGCGCGAGAACCGCACCATGCTGGCGATGTGCGAAAGCCTGGGCTTCACCGTGAAGCTGGATCCCGACGATCCCACGCTGATGAACGTCAGCCTGCCGGTATTGGCGGGCGCATAGGGTCGCCGCCTATAGCTTCACCACCACCTTGCCGAAGTTTTCCCCGCGCAGCAGGCCGATCAGCGCGCGCGGGGCGTTCTCCAGGCCTTCCACGATGTCCTCGCGGTAGCGGATCTTCCCGTCGGCGAGCCATCCGCCCATCTCGCGCAGGAACTGCGGATACAGTGCGATGAAGTCGTGCTGGATGAAGCCGCGCACGGTCAGGTGGCGGGTCAGGATCTGGCTCATCAGCCACGGCATGCGGTCCGGGCCGGGCGGCAGCGTGGTGTCGTTGTAGTGCGCCACCAGGCCGCACACCGGGATGCGGGCGAAGTCGTTGAGCAGCGGCACGACCGCATCGAAGACCGCGCCGCCGACGTTCTCGAAGTACACGTCGATGCCGTCGGGACAGGCGGCACGCAGTTGGTCGGCGAAGTCCGGCGCACGGTGGTCCAGCGCCACGTCGAAACCGAGTGCGTCGCGCAGGTAGGCACGCTTGGCCTCGCCGCCGGCGATGCCGATGGCCCGGGCGCCCTGCAGTTTCGCGATCTGTCCCACCGTCGCGCCGACCGGGCCGCTGGCCGCGGCGACCACGACGGTTTCGCCCGGTTGCGGTTTGCCGATCTCGTGCAGTCCCGCATAGGCGGTGAAACCGGGCATGCCGTACACGCCCAGTGCGGTGGTCAGCGGCGCGGCACGCGCATCCAGCCTGCGCTTAAGCAGGCGGCCATCGGCGACGACATGCGTCTGCCAGCCGCCGTGCGCCAGCACCATGTCGCCGGTCCGGAAGTCGGGATGGCGCGAATCGATCACTTCCGACACCGTGCCGCCGTCCATCACCTCGCCGATCTCGACCGGCTTGGCGTAGGAACGGCCGGCATTCATGCGGCCGCGCATGTACGGGTCCAGCGAGAGGTAGCGGTTGCGCAGCAGCACCTGGCCCTCGCCGGGCACGGGCAGCGGCACGTGCTCCACACGGAAGTCGTCGGCGGTCGGCTCGCCGCGCGGACGCGCGGCCAGCACGATGCGGACGTTCTGCGTGGCGTCGTGGGCAGTCATGAGCGATCTCCGGGGCAGCCAGGACAGGCAGTCTAGCGATGCCGCGTCCGCGTGCGGTGAAGCGTGCCCATGCTGCGATGGCCGCGATGCCCGCTGAACGGAACGCGTGCTAGGCTCCGCGCACCTTTCTGGAGGGCTGACACATGACGATCCGCATTGTTCCGCTGTCCCTGGCGCTGGTGGCCGCACTGGCCGCATCGCAAGCGTCGTTCGCCGCATCGCCGGCCAAGGCCGCGGGCGCCGCGCAGGCGCTGCCCGCCGCCGACGCGGCCGCACTGGATGCGGCACTGAAGGGCGCGTGGCGCGACCCGAAGAACGTGGCGCGCGACGTGTACCGCCATCCGCGGGAAACCCTGTCGTTCTTCGGCGTGACGCCCACGCAGACTGTCGTGGAGATCACGCCCGGCGGCGGCTGGTACTCCGAGGTGCTGGCGCCTTACCTGAAGGCGAAGGGCCACTACGTCGCCGCTGTCGTGGACCCGGCGAAGGCGTCCGAGAAGAGCCGCAACTACTATCAGCGCAGCCTGGACGGGCTGCAGAAGAAGTTCGCCGACGGTCCGGCGCAGTTCGACAAGACCGCCGTGGTGAAGTACGACCCGGCCGCGCCGGTGTTCGGCACCACAGGCTCCGCCGACGTGGTGCTGACTTTCCGCAACGTGCACAACTGGCGCAGCGCCAACCAGGCCGAAGGCATGTTCAAGGGCTTCTTCGCCGTGCTGAAGCCGGGCGGCGTGCTGGGCGTGGTGGAGCACCGGGCGAACAAGGACGTGGCCGCGGATGACGACTCCGGCTATGTCAGCGAGGCGCAGGTGATCGCGCTGGCCGAAGCCGCCGGCTTCCGCCTCGACGCGAAGAGCGAGGTCAACGCCAACCCGAAGGACACCAAGGACCACCCGAACGGCGTGTGGACCCTGCCGCCGTCCAACAACCACCCGGAAGCCGACCGCGCGAAATACCAGGCCATCGGCGAGAGCGACCGCATGACGCTGCGGTTCGTGAAACCGCGTTGAGTCGCGCCCGGTGCGGCCCGTCCGGGGCCGCACCGGCGGTCAGCCGTTCTCCAGCAGGCGCGGCAATGCGCGCGCGGCGGCATCGGCGGCATCGCTGACCAGCGCGAAGCTGGTGTCGCGGCGGGACCAGTACTGCGCCAGCAGGTTGCCATCGCGGCGTTGTCCATCGCCGGCCAGCCGGCCACGCGGCCGCAGATAGAAGCCGACGCGCGCGCCCGATCCATCCTGGTAGACCAGCATCGCGGCGGCGCCCTGTTCGGTGGAGAGCAGACGACCACCCATCAGCCGGTAACCGGCCTGGCTGAGATCGGGCACACGCCCGGCCTCGCCGAAGTGACGCAGCAACCAGCGCTGCAGATCATCGGTGCGAGCCGTATCGAATTCCATCGGCGGCGCATCGGCCTCGGCGAACTGGCGGTACGCGGCCACCGCATCCGCCATGGGCAGGTTCGAAGGCGACGGGCGTAGCTCGCGCATCTGCCAGCCCGCGCCACCGCCGATGACGAACGCAAACACCCACGACGCGGCGATGCCCAGGCGCCGGCGGCGCCGCGCCTGCAGGCCGCGCCTGACCTGTGCGGGCGTCAGCGATGCATTCGCGGGCCAGCGTTCGGGATTCGCGGCCAGCGCGCGCAGGCGTTCGGCATCGCGCTTCCAGCCTTCCACCTGGGCCGCGCGCTCCGGATGCGCCTCCAGCCAGGCGGCGACGACCGCACGGCGCGCGGGATCGAGGCGGCCGTCGACGTAGGCGTGCAGTTCGTCGTCCATGGGTACGTCGTGCAGGGTCTTGATGGTCATCGCAAGGCCTTCAGTGTGGACGTGGGCGGCGTTTCCTCCTGCATCGCGCGCAGTGCCTGGCGCGCGCGCGACAACCTCGACATCACCGTGCCCACCGGGATGCCCAGCGCATCGGCGGCCTCGCGGTAGGCCAGCCCTTCCACGCTCACCAGCATCAGCAGCGCGCGCTGCTCGGGCGCCAGGCGGGCGAAGCCGGCCAGTGAACTGCGTGCGTCGAACACCTGCTCGGGCGTGGGTGACGTAGTGTCGTCCTCGGCGGAGAACAACCGTGCGATGCGCTTCCAGCGTGCCGCCCGCCGATGCTCGTCGACGAAGATGCGGTACAGCACCGAGAACAGCCAGGCCTGCAGCGCCGACGGGTCGCGCATGTCGGCGCCGCGCGTCAGCGCGCGCTCCAGCGTGGCCTGGACCAGATCGTCGGCGGCCGCGGCGTCGGATGCCAGCGAGCGCGCGAACCGGCGCAGCCGCGGGATCAGCGCGTGCAGGGTCTCGTCGTCCAGGGGAGGCGGTCGGGCGGGCATGGGCCTGTCAGGGCGGGAATGAGGGTAGGACGCACCAATATCCGGATTATTCCCGTCCGCGTATGCATCCGGATGCACACGCCCGGCGCGGGAATAAATCCGGCACCCACGCGTCCCACCGACATTCCACGAACAGGAGCCCCTCATGCCGCCCCTCCCAGACGATCCATCGCCGCCATCCCGCCCCTGGGGTCCCTGGGCCGCCATCGCCGGCCTGGTGCTCGGCCTGTCGTTGGCTTTCGCCTGGGTGGCGGGATGGATCGGGCCGGCCGCGCGACTCACCGCACCGCGTCTGGTGGACGACATCGAGAACGGCAAGCCCTTCCCCGGCTTCCGGCGCGCGCACAGCCGGGGCGTCTGCGTGGCCGGCTACTTCGAGCCGAGCGCAGAGGCGGCCACGCTGTCGCGTGCACGGGTGTTCCGGCAGCCACGCACGCCGGTGCAGGGTCGCCTGTCGATCGGTGGCGGCGATCCCTTCGGTGCCGAAGCACAGGCGCGCGTGCGCAGCCTGGCGTTGTCGCTGCGGACCGATGACGGGCAGGAGTGGCGGATGGCGATGAACAGTTTTCCGTTCTTCGCCGTCGCCACGCCGGCGGGCTTCCACGCGCAGCTGCTGGCTTCGCGACCCGACCCGGCCACCGGCAAGCCCGATCCGGCGAAGATGGCCGCGTTCCTCGAACGGTATCCGGAAGCCGCCCGCTTCCAGGCCTGGGCCAAATCCGCGCCATGGTCGAGCAGCTGGGCGAATACCGAATACAACGGCGTGAATGCCTTCCGCTTCATCGATGCACAGGGGCGATCGCGCTTCGTGCGCTGGTCGATGCAGCCGCAGGCCGCGTTCGAAGCGCTGGCCGCCACCACGCGCCAGGACGCCGAGGCGGACTATCTCCAGCGCGAACTGGCGCAGCGGCTGGCGCAGGGCCCGCTGCGCTGGGACCTGGTGGTCACCGAAGCAGCGGCCGGCGATCCGGTCGACGATCCTTCGCAGCCCTGGCCGGCGTCGCGCCCGACGCATGTGGCCGGTACGCTGGTGCTGGAGCGCAGCGAACCGCAGGCGACCGGCGCCTGCCGGGACGTCAACTACGACCCCACCGTGGTACCCGATGGCGTGGCGCTGTCCGACGATCCCATCCTGGCCGCGCGTGCAGCCGCCTACAGCATCTCGTTCAACAGGCGCGAGCGCGAAACCGCACGTGGCGATATCGCCAGGCCCGCGCCCACCCACGGCACGGAGGCGACCCGATGAATCGCGGCGACCATTTCGACCTTTTCGCGCGCGTGCTGCACTGGGGCATGGCGGTGCTGATCCTGGCGATGCTGTTCGTCGGCGTGGGCATGGTGGCGTCGCTGTCGCTGCGTCCGGTGCTGATCGACCTGCACCGGCCGCTGGGCATCGCGTTGCTGCTGCTGGCCGTGATCCGCCTGCTGTACCGCTGGCGTCATCCGCCGCCGCCGCTGCCCGCCTCGCTGCCGCGCGCGCAGGCGCTCGCCGCCAAGGCATCGCATGTGGCGCTGTACGCCGCCATGCTGGCGATGCCGCTGCTGGGCTGGGCGATGCTGTCGGCGGGCGGGTATCCCGTGCGCATGACCTCGTCGTTCGCGCTGCCGCCGATCCCGTCGCCCGACCCGGCGCTGTACAGCCTGCTGCGGCAGGCGCACGGATGGATGGGCTATGCGCTGTTCGCGCTGATCCTGCTGCACATGGCCGCCGCGCTGCATCACGCCTGGGTGCGCCGGGATGGCGTGTTCGAGGCGATGGCGCGTGGACGATCCAGGACGGCGACCACGGCCGACCCGGATCCGGAAGCGCGACAGGAAGCATGAGGGCGATCGCGCGCTGGACGCGGCGCGCCGATGACGTTGCAATGCGCGCTGTCGTCTCTCCGGAAAACTCCGTGTGCTGATCGCCTTCAACAAGCCGTTCAACGTCCTGTGCCAGTTCACCGACCGCAGCGATCCGCCGCGGCGGACGCTGGCCGGGTTCGGCCTGCCGCCGCGCGTCTATGCGGCGGGACGGCTGGACTACGACAGCGAAGGCCTGTTGCTGCTCACCGACGACGGTGCGCTGGCGAACCGGCTGACCGATCCGCGCCACAAGCAGCCCAAGACCTACTGGGTGCAGGTGGAAGGCACACCCACGGACGAGCAGCTCGACGCGCTGCGCCGTGGCGTAGTGCTGAACGATGGACCGACGCGTCCGGCGCAGGTGGAAACGCTCGATCCGGCGCCGGTGCTGTGGCCACGCGATCCGCCGGTCCGTTTCCGCAAGACGGTGCCGGATGCGTGGTTGTCGATGACGATCACCGAAGGCCGCAACCGCCAGGTCCGGCGCATGACGGCCGCGGTAGGCCTGCCTACGTTGCGGCTGGTGCGCACGGCGATGGGCGATGCCCGCCTGGGCGACCTCGCGCCCGGGGAATGGCGCTCGCTCTGACGCGGGCGCCCGCCGACATCAGCTTTCGGCCGAACGCGTCGTGCTGCGCGGCTTGCGCGGCGTGCCGGTCTTGCGCGCGGTGGACGTGCGGCTGGTGCCATTGACCTTGCGCGCTTCCACGCGGCGCGACTTGCCTTCGATCGGGCCGTTGGCCTGGTCCTGCTTGCGCTTGCGGTAGGCGACCAGCGCCAGCAGGCCCACGCCGATGCCGGTGGCCACGGCGACCGCGGGGTTGCGGCGGACGAAGTTCACCGCCAACTTGCCGCCGGTCTTCGCCACGCCCAGCGCGGCGCCGGTCTGCAGCAGCTTGTCGGCGCTGGGAACGGCATGCTTGAGGCTGGTTCCGGCCTGGCTGGCCAGCTCGAGTGCGCGATCGGTGATGGTGGTCAGCTTGCTCATGGAGTCTTCCCTGAAAGGGGTGGGGAGGACGCCAGTGTCCGGCGCTGGATGTTTACGTGGTGTTAGTTCCGCCGCCCCGCGCTGGCCGCTAGCTGAACGTGATGCGCGTCGAGCACGCGACCGCGAAGCGGACGCGCGAGGCCGTGCGATGCGGCGAGCTTCATGCGGTCGTGCGCATGGCGCACGCTACGTGCCGCGCGGCTTCGCCCGATGGGTGGCCTGGGCACTCCAGGGATCGTCCGGCCGCGCCGCGTGGAATCCACCGCCAACGCAATGCATACGCCGCCGCCGCGGCAGGCGACAACGACGCGCTAGGTACCGCGCGGCTTCGCCCGATGGGTGGCTTGGGCACTCCAGGGGTCATCCGGCCACGGATGCTTCGGATACCGCCCCTTCATCTCCTTCTTCACCTCGGCATAGGTCGAGTTCCAGAAGTTGCGCAGGTCGGAGGTCACCTGCAGCGGCTTGCCGCCCGGCGACAGCAGGTGCAGTAGCACCGGTACGCGACCATCGGCCACGCGCGGCGTATCGGCCAGGCCGAACAGCTCCTGCAGCTTCACCGCCAGCACGGGTGGCTGGCCGTGCGCGTATTCGATGCGGCGCTCCATGCCCGAGGGCACGGTGATCCGCGTCGGCGCGAGCACATCGATGCGCTGGCGCAGCGACCAGTCGAGGCCGGACTTCAGCGCGTTCGCCAGGTCGTCTTCGCCCAGCGCATCCAGGCGGGTCTTGCCGGCGAAGGCGGGCTGCAGCCAGTCATCCAGCGTCGCCATCAGCGCGTCGTCGGACAGGTCCTGCAGGCCGAGTTCGGGCATCCAGTCGCGCAGGCAGCGCACGCGTTCGCGCCATTGCCGCAGCGATTCGGGCCACGGCAGCGCGTCCAGGCCCAGGTCGCGCACCGCGTCGGTCAGCGCCGCCGCGGCAAGCGCAGGATCGACGCGCCCGGCGGGACGCGCGTCGAAGACGATCTGGTCGAAGCGGGATTCACGTTGCGCCGACAGCGCGCGGCGTGACGCATCCCAGCGCACGGTGTCCTCGGTGACGAAGCGGTCGGCGAAGCCGCGCCGCAGGCACCGCTCGTCCACCGGTGCCGCGCGTTGCACGAGCGCATCGCGCGCTTCATGGCGCAACTCACTGACGACGATCCACGGCTCACCGACCAGCGCGCTGTCGTCGAACAACCGCGCGCTGCGCCCGTTCGCCAGCAGGTAGCGGCGCGCGTCCTGCGGATGCTGGAAGCCGATGCGGTCCGGGAAGGCATGCATCAGCACGTCGCCCAGGCGGTGCGCCTCCACCGAGGCCGGCGGCGCGGTGGCCTCGCGGACGCGGCGTCGCCACTGCTTCGCGGCGGCGTCGATCGCGGCCAGGCCCGAACGGTTCGCGTCCTGGGGCGCGCGGCCGTTGCGGAATGCCGCCAGCGCACGCCAGCGCGCGGCCAGCGCATCCCCGCCCATGCGCAGCGGATCGCGCGCTTCGACCAGCGCCGCGAGATCACACGCCAGCGCGCGGTCCTCACCCTCGTCCGCCGACAGCAGCATCGCCGCGAGCCGGGGGTGCGTGCCGAGCGCAAGCATGCGCTTGCCCAAGGGCGTGATGGCGTTCGATGCCGTCAGCGCACCGAGCCGGTGCAGCAGGTCGCGCGCGGCATTCATCGCCCCGGGCGGCGGTGCATCGACGAAGCGCAGGTCGTCGCTGCCCCACGCGGCCAATTCCAATGCGAGGGCGCCGAGTTCGACCAGCGCGATCTCCGGCCGGCGCTGTGGATCGAGCCGCTGCGATTGCGGCCACAGGCGATACGCCCAGCCCTCGGCCACGCGACCCGCACGGCCGGCACGCTGGTCGGCGGAGGCCTGCGAAATGTGGGTCACCTCCAGGCGCGAGAAACCGCTGTTCGGGTCGTACGAAGGCTCGCGCGCCAGTCCGCTGTCGACCACCACGCGCACGCCGGGCAGCGTCACCGACGATTCGGCCACGTTGGTCGCCAGCACCACGCGGCGGCGACCCTGCGGATCGGGCTGCAGGGCTTCGGACTGTTTCTCCACCGGCAGCTCGCCGTGCAGAGCGAGGACGATGAGATCGTCTTTCCCTTCTCCTCTCGGGAGAAGGTGCCCGGAGGGCGGATGAGGGGCGAGCGCAGCCTTACTGCCGGAACCATCGCGTCCTTCGTTGGCCCTCTCCCCAACCCCTCTCCCGGCGGGAGAGGGGCTCAGCATCGCCTCCACCCGCGCGATCTCGCGCTGGCCCGGCAGGAACACCAGCACATCGCCGGGGTGCGTGAGCACGGCGTATTCGATGGCGCGGCGCGCCTGTACTTCGATCGCCTCGTCCCGGCGCGCGGGAAAGTGCGCCACTTGCACCGGGAAGCCGCGGCCTTCGCTGCTCAGCCGCGGCGCATCCAGGAACCGTGCCAGCTTCTCGCCGTCCAGCGTGGCGGACATCACGACGATGCGCAGGTCCTCGCGCAGCTGCGCCTGCACGTCCAGCGCCAATGCCAGGCCGAGATCGCCCGCCAGATGGCGCTCGTGGAATTCGTCGAACAGGATCGCCCCGACCCCCTCCAGCATCGGATCGTCCTGGATCATCCGGGTCAGGATGCCTTCGGTGACCACCTCGATCCGCGTGTCCGGCCCGACCTTGTTCTCGAAACGGATGCGGTAGCCGACTGTGCCGCCGACCGCTTCGCCCCGCTGCCTGGCCATGAAGCCGGCCGCCGCGCGCGCCGCCACGCGTCGCGGCTCCAGCATCACGACCTTGCGGCCCTGCAGCCACGGCTCGTCCAGCAGCGCCAGCGGCACCTGGGTGGTCTTGCCCGCACCGGGCGGGGCCTCCAGCACCAGGCGCGGATGGTCGGACAGGCTTCGGACGATGTCCGGCAGCAGCGGGGTGATGGGGAACGTGGGCGATGGCATGCGGAGGAAAGGATAAGGCCTGACCCTGTTTCCCTGTAGGAGCGCCCTCGGGCGCGATGCTCTTGGGGCGGATTCCGGTGAAGAGCATCGCGCCCGAGGGCGCTCCTACAAGTGAACGGGCGGACGGTAAAATGCGCGCATGGACTTGATCGACATCGGCGCCAACCTCACCCACGAAAGCTTCGACCACGACCGCAACGCGGTGCTCCAGCGCGCGCGCGAAGCCGGCGTGGTGCAGCAGGTGATCACGGGCGCCAGCCGCGAGCATTCGCCCATGGCCCTGCGTCTGGCGCAGGCGCACCCGGGCGAGCTGTTCGCCACCGCGGGCGTGCACCCGCACCACGCCACCGAATACACCGACGAATGCGACGCCGAAATGCGTGCGCTGCATGCGCATCCGGAGGTCGTCGCGGTGGGCGAATGCGGGCTGGACTACTTCCGCGATTTCTCGCCGCGGCCGGCGCAGCGCCGGGCGTTCGAGCGGCAACTGCAGATCGCGGTGGACACCGGCAAGCCCCTGTTCCTGCACCAGCGCGACGCGCACGACGACTTCGTGGCCATGATGAAGAACTTCGACGGCCGGCTCGGCCCGGCGGTCGTGCACTGCTTCACCGGCACCAGAAAGGAGCTGTTCGACTGCCTTGACCAGGACTGGCACATCGGCATCACCGGCTGGCTCTGCGACGAACGCCGCGGCCTGCACCTGCGCGAGCTGGTGAAGAACATCCCGGCCAACCGGCTGATGATCGAGACCGACGCGCCCTACCTGCTGCCGCGCACCGTGAAGCCACAGCCCTCGCATCGCCGCAACGAGCCGATGTACCTGGCCCACATCGTCGCGGAGCTGGCGCGCGACCGCGGCGAGGAGGTCGAGGTCACCGCCGCGGCGACGACGGCAACCGCGCGCGCATTCTTCGGCTTGCCTGTCGACCGCTGAGCCAGAATCGCGTCACTCGACCTTGTCATCCTCGGACTTGGCCTGCTGCATGGCCTCGGGTTCGAGTTCCTCGGCGCTGCGGTTGAGACGGACGAATACGCCCCACGCCACCAGCAGCAGCGCCGCCGAGCCGCCGATCGCGATGACGTATGGCAGTTGGCGCGGGTCCTCGTGCATCAGCTCGAACGTGGCCACCAGCGTTTCGATCGACAACGCGATGACGATGACCACCAGGAAACGCGACAGGTAGCGACGCACACGGGTGGGACCGCTGACCTTCACGTCGCGCTGCACTTCCTCTTCGAACACCGTCTGCGCCAGTTCCAGCGCGACCAGTCCGATGGTCAGCATGCCGATGCTTTCGAGGATGTTGTCGAAACGACCACGCAGGCCGGCGTCGGTACCCGCCATGATCGCGCCATGCCACAACTCACTGGCGGCCAGGACGACGAGTGAGACGGCCGCAGCAAAGAACAGGGCGATGATGGCCAGGTGGCCGGCGAGGAAGAGTCTGTGCAGGTGCTTCATGACGGCGCCACCGGGAAGGTGGCGCAGCATGGAGTCAGCCGCCGTCAGGGCGGCGTGAAGCCCCTCGCTCAGGCCGGTCGCTGCGCCTCGTACGCCTGCAGGTGCACCCACGCGGCCTGCAGGTGGGGCGTGGCGATGCCATGCGTCGCCGCGCGATGCACCATGTCGCCGACGATATGCGCCGCCTCGACACGCTGGCCCGCCTCCAGGTCACGCAGCATCGACGCCTTCATCGGCGAACCGGTGGTCGTCAGCGTGTCGCGTGCCGAAGCCTGCGCTGCATCCGGTATCGACTGACCGGTTGCCGCCGCGACGGCCAGGCATTCCCCGTGCAGCGCCGCCATGAAGTCCGCGCCGCCCTCGCCCGCCACGATCGTGCCGATCGGTGCGCGCATCAGGCACGTACCCGCCGCGAGCGCCGTGAGGAAGCTGTACTTCACCCACTGCGCCTGCGCGATGTCCGGCGCGTGCGCGTGGTCGATGCCGGCCTGCGTGCAGGCGGCGGCGAGCGACTGCAGGCGCACGTCGGCGGGCTGGCCGTCGCGTTCACCGAACGTGACCGATGCCGGCTTGCCGAGGTGCAGGATCTCGCCGTCGGCACCCAGCGTGGCGCTGATGAAGCAAAGCCCGCCGAGCACATTGGCGAAACCGAAGCGCGCGTCGAGCGCTTCGTAGTGGCGCAGGCCGTTGAGCAGCGGCAGCACGCGCGCGCCGGCTTCCACGGCAGGCGCGATGGCGTCCATCGCGCTGTCCAGGTCGTAGGCCTTGCAACTCAGCAGGACGAGTTCGAACGGTGCGGCATTGTGGAGTTCGTCCGCGGTGATGACCTGTGCGGGAACATCCGCGTCGCCCAGCGGACTGCGGATGCGCAGGCCGCGTTCCCGCAACAGGGTGGCGCGTGCAGGACGCACCAGGAAGCTTACGTCGACACCGGCCTGAGCGAGACGGCCACCGAAATATCCGCCGGTGCCGCCGGCGCCGAGCACGAGCAGCCGCATCAGCTGCGCAGCCCCACGCCTTTCTTCAACAGCCACAGGCCCAGCGCACCCAGCCCGAACACGAACGCCAGCATCAACACGTAGGCGATCCACAGCGGGACGTCGCTGGTGCCCAGCAGGCCGTAGCGGAATGCGTTGACCATGTAGAAGATCGGGTTGGCGTGGGTCAGCGCCTCGGCCCACGGCGGCAGCAGCTTCACCGAATAGAACACGCCACCCAGGTAGGTCAGCGGGGTGAGGATGAAGGTCGGCACGATGGCGATGTCGTCGAACTTCTTCGCATAGGCCGCGTTGACGAAGCCGGCCAGCGAGAAGATCGTGGCACCCAGCAGCACCGTGGTGATGGTCACCAGCGGATGCGGCACGCGCACCTTGGTGAAGAACATCGCGATGACCAGCACGATGGCGCCCACCATCAGGCCGCGCAGCACGGCGCCGGCCACGTAACCCAGCAGGATCACCCAGTTCGGCATCGGGCTGACCAGCAGTTCCTCCACGTGGCGGCCGAACTTGGCGCCGAAGAAACTGGAGCTGATGTTGCCGTAGCTGTTCTGGATGATGCTCATCATCACCAGGCCCGGCACGATGAACTCCATGTAGGTGTAGCCGCCCATGTCGCCGATGCGGCTGCCGATCAACCCGCCGAAGATCAGGAAGTACAGCGTCATGGTGATGGCCGGCGGCACCAGGGTCTGGCCCCAGATGCGCAGGATGCGGTTCACTTCGCGGCGCACGATGGTGCCCAGCGCGACCAGGTTCTTCTGCAGCGGCGTGGTCATGGCGGTCTCCTGCGGGTTGGCGGCGCTCATGCGGCCTGCTCCCGCTTGGCGGCGGCTTCATCGCCGGTCAGGCGCACGAACAGCTCCTCCAGCCGGTTGCTCTTGGTGCGCATGGAGCGCACGCGGATGCCGGCGTCGTTGAGCGCGGCGAACACACGGTTGAGGTCCATCGCACGTGGCATGTCCAGGTCCAGGGTGTGGCTGTCGGTGGCGGACAGCGTGGTGCCTTCGATCACCGGCAGCTGCACCGGCAGGTCGCCGTCGATGTCGAACAGGAAGCCCTCCACGTCCAGCTTGGCCAGCAGGGCGCGCATCGGTCCCTGCTCGACGATCACGCCACGGTCGATGATGGCCAGGTTGCGGCAGAGGCTCTCGGCCTCTTCCAGGTAATGCGTGGTCAGGATGATGGTGGTGCCGGACTCGTTGATGTCCTTCAGCGTCTTCCACATGCCACGGCGGATCTCGATGTCCACGCCCGCGGTGGGCTCGTCCAGGATCAGCAGCTTCGGTCGGGTCATCATGGCGCGGGCGATCATCAGCCGGCGCTTCATGCCGCCGGAGAGCGTGCGGCTCATCACGTGGGCCTTTTCCCACAACTGCGCGCGCTTGAGTTCCTCTTCGGCGCGCACCAGCGCCTCGGCGCGCGGGATGCCGTAGAAACCCGCGTAGTTCACGCAGATGTCCAGCGGCTTCTCGAACATGTTGAAGTTGATCTCCTGCGGCACCAGGCCCAGCAGGCGCATGGCGCCGTCGCGGTCGCGGTCGATGTCCACGCCGAACACGCCGACCTGGCCGCTGCTCTTGTTGACCAGCGAGCTGACGATGCCGATGAGCGTGGACTTGCCGGCGCCGTTGGGGCCGAGCAGGGCGAAGAAGTCGCCGGGTTCGACCTGCAGCGACACGCCCTTCAGGGCCTGCACGCCGTTGTCGTAGACCTTGCGCAGGTCGGAGATGGCCAGCGCGGGCGCCGCCGCGGAAGCCGTTGTCGCAAACGCCATGGGGTACCTTGTGGCGCCACGACGGCGCCCGGGGGAATCGAACGCTTATTATAGGCGTCCCACCGGGGCCACCCCGGGCCACACAGTGTTCCAGACGCCTTGGCGATCGTGCATTTCCCGTTGAAGCTCATCGGCCGCCGCATGCTGGCGCCCAGCGTGGGCCACTACCAGTTCGTCCGCGACGACGGGCAGCCGCTGGACTTCGTCCCCGGCCAGTTCATCCAGGTGCATTTCCGCTACGCCGACGGCACGCCGGCCAAGCGCAGCTATTCGCTGGCGACGATCCACGACCATGCGCTGGGCCCGGGCGAAGCGGTGGAGATTGCGGTCAGCTACGTGCCCGGTGGCGCGGCGACCGCGCTGTTCGAAGGCCTGCCGGAAGGCGGGCATGTGGAAGCGAGCGGCCCGTTCGGCCGCTTCTGCCTGATGCCGGGCGACCGCAACGCACGCTACCTGCTGATCGCCACCGGGACCGGCGTGACGCCCTACCGGTCGATGCTCCCCCAGCTGCAGTCGCTGATGGCGGAGCGCGGCGTGGAGGTCGTGCTGCTGCAGGGCGCCCGCACGCCGGCCGAGCTGCTGTACGGCGACGAGTTCCGCGCCTTCGCCGACGCGCATCCGGGATTCCGTTACGTGCCCTGCCTGTCGCGCGAGCTTCCACCGGATCCCCACCCCGACGTGCGCCACGGCTACGTTCAGCAGCACCTGGGCGCGTTCGCGCCCGATGCCGCGCGCGACATCGCCTACCTGTGCGGCAACCCGGACATGGTGGATGCCTGCTTCGAGGCCCTGAAGGGATTCGGCCTGCCGGTACCCCAGATCCGCCGGGAAAAATACGTGAGCAGCAAATAGCGGCGGCCACGCCGACCGCCGGTCACATCCGTCCCGCTGCGCCGTCATGGCATGCTGGAACCAGCTCAAACGGGACAGATGCATGGAACACCAGTTTCGTCGAACACTCGCGACCACCCTGGGCGCCCTGGCGCTCGCAGGCTGCAACGGCGCCGCCCCGGGGCCCGACCAGCAGGCCGTCCGCCATTACGGCGAGCTGGCCTTCACGCCCTGCACGCTGACGGCGCCCTACCTGACCACCAACGTCGAGGCGCAATGCACGACCTACGAGGTGGCCGAGGATCCGGCCAGGCCCGAAGGCCGCAAGGTGGCGTTGAACATCGCCTGGCTGCCTGCGACCAACGAAGGCGCGGCGACGGACGATCCCGTGTTCTTCCTTGCCGGCGGCCCGGGCCAGTCGGCCGTGCAGGTCTGGCCGGCCATCGACGGGGCGTTCCGCGAGGTGCGCAAGTCGCGCCACATCGTGCTGGTCGACCAGCGCGGCACCGGCAAGTCGAACCCGCTCGCCTGCAAGGACACGGAAGGCCGCAACGCCTACAGCGATCCGGATGACCTCAGCGAGGCGGCGGCAGCCGCCTTTGCGCGCGACTGCGCCGCCGCGTTGAAGGCCGATCCCCGCTTCTACACCACCACCGACGCCGTGCGCGACCTGGACAGCGTGCGCAAGGCGCTGGGCGCGGCGAAGATCAACCTGGTCGGCGGCTCCTACGGCACGCGGGTGGCACAGCAGTACGCCATGCGCCATCCCGACAGCACGCGCGCCGTGGTGATCGACGGCGTGGTGCCGAACGAACTGGTGCTGGGCAGCGAGCATGCGCGCAACCTGGACGCGGCGCTGGCGCTGCAGTTCCAGCGTTGCCAGGCGAACGACACCTGCAAGGGCCGCTTCGGCGATGACCTGCGCGGGCAGCTGCGCACGTTGATGACGCGCCTGGCGGCCGCGCCGGCGAACACCGAGTACCGCGATCCCTCCACCGGCGAACTGCTCACCGGCGAGGTCAACGCCGGCACGGTGGCCGGCATCACCCGCATGTATTCGTACTACCCGCAGGGCGCCGCGCTGCTGCCGCTGGTCCTCAACGAAGCCCAGCAGGGCCGCTACGGCTCGCTGATGTCGCTGTCCAAGCTGTTGGAAGCGCAGGTGGGCGACCAGTTCATGCACGGGATGCAGCTGTCGGTGATCTGCGCCGAGGACGCCGATCTCTTCAAGACCGACCCGGCCGACGGCGACACCGTGCTGGGCAGTGCGATGGGCGACACGCTGAAGGCGCAGTGCGCGGCATGGCCCACCGGCAAGCGGCCGGCGGATTTCCACACCGCATGGACGTCGGACATCCCCACGCTGCTGACCTCCGGCGAGCTGGATCCGGTCACGCCGCCGCGCTATGGCGAGCAGGTGCTGCGCACGCTGTCCAACGGTCGCCACCTGGTGCTGAAGGGACAGGGCCACGGGACGTTCGCCGTGGGCTGCATGCCCAAGCTGCTGGGCCGCTTCCTGGAGACGGCCGATGCCACGGGTCTGGACGCCAAGTGCCTGGACAGCCTGGACTACGTGCCGCCCTTCACCAGCTTCAACGGCTGGGAACCGTGAGCCGCGCACCGCGCGCCCGCCACCTTCAAGGGACATGACCGAATGATCATCGCCAACGACCTGCACAAATCCTTCAAGACCAAGACCGGGAAGGTCACCGCCGTGGACGGCGTCAGCTTCACCGCCCACGACGGCCAGATCACCGGGCTGCTGGGGCCCAACGGCGCCGGCAAGACCACCACCATGCGCATGCTGTACACGCTGATGACGCCGGACCGCGGCAACGTCACCGTCGATGGCATCGACGCCGCGCGCGACCCGGTCGCCGTGCGGCGTGCGCTGGGCGTGCTGCCCGATGCGCGAGGCGTGTACAAGCGGCTGACCGCGCGCGAGAACATCGCCTACTTCGGCGAACTGCACGGCCTGTCGTCGAAGCAGATCGCCGAACGCACCAGGGCGCTCTCCGATGCGCTGGACATGGGCGACATCCTGGACCGCCAGACCGAAGGCTTCAGCCAGGGCCAGCGCACCAAGACGGCGATCGCCCGTGCGCTGGTGCACGACCCGCGCAACGTCATCCTCGACGAGCCCACCAACGGCCTGGACGTGATGACCACGCGCGCGATGCGCGGCTTCCTGCGCCAGCTGCGCGAGGAGGGTCGCTGCGTGATCTTCTCCAGCCACATCATGCAGGAGGTGGCCGCGCTCTGCGACCGCATCGTCATCATCGCCAAGGGCACGGTGGTCGCCGCCGGCACCGCCGACGAGCTGCGCGAACAGGCGGGCGAGGACAACCTGGAGGAAGCCTTCGTCAAGGTGATCGGTTCGGAGGAGGGCCTGCTGGCATGAACATGTTCCGTACCGTCTTTACCGTGATGCGCAAGGAACTGCGCGACCTCTCCCGCGACCGTCGCACGCTGGCGCTCGCCCTGTTCCTGGGACCATTGCTCTACCCGGCGCTGATGCTGGGCATGGGCTACCTGACCGAAAACCGCATCCGCACGCAGGTGGACAAGACCCTGGAGATTCCCATGGTGGGCGCCGAGCACGCGCCCAACCTGGTGAAGTTCCTCGCCACAAACGGCATCACCGCAAAGGCGGCGCCTGCGAACCTGGACGCCGCGATCCGCTCGCAGGAAATCGACGCGGCGCTGCGCATCAGCCCGGACTACGCCGAAGACTGGCGCAACGGCCGTCCCGCGCTGGTGGAGATCATCCGCGACAGCACGCGGCGCGATGCGGACATCCCCACGCAGCGCCTGCAGGCCGCGTTGAACGCGTACAGCCAGCAGGTCGGTGCGTTGCGCCTGCTCGCGCGCGGCATCGATGCCTCCGTCGCGCGACCGGTCAACATCGGCCTGCAGGACATGGCCACGCCGGAAGCCAAGCAGGGCATGCTGTTGTCGGTGCTGCTGCCCTACCTGCTGATCCTGACCTCGTTCATCGGCGGTGCCTACCTGATTCTGGATGCGACGGCGGGCGAGCGGGAGCGCCAGTCGCTGGAACCGCTGCTGGCGACGCCCGCACCGCGCAGTGCCGTGGTCAGCGGCAAGATCGCCGCAGCCTGCATGATCGGCCTGGCCACGCTGCTGCTCACCCTGCTGGCCTTCAAGTTCAGCGCGCAGTTCGCGGGCACGCTGGGACGGCAGTTGAACGTGTCGTTCCTGGCCATCGGCAAGATGCTGCTGATCCTGGTGCCGATGCTGTTCATCGGCACGTCGCTGCTGACGTATCTCGCCGCGTCGGCCAAGAGCATGAAGGAGGCGCAGAGCCACATGACCTGGCTGATGCTGCTGCCGATGATCCCGACCTTCGCGCTGATGGCGAACCCGCTGAAGAGCCAGCCCTGGCAGTTCGCGGTGCCGTTCCTGGCGCAGAACCAGCTGCTGCTGAAGGTGATCCGCAACGAGTACATCAGCGCGCAGACCTGGGGCATCTACGTGGCGGCGGCGTTCGGCGTGGCGGCGCTGCTCTGGTACGCCGCGGTGCGGCGCTACCACCAGGAGAAGCTGGCGATCGCCGGCTGAAGTCCGCCCAGAAACGCAGGAAGCAACGGCCACCGCGAGGTGGCCGTTCGCTTTCCGGCGCCGGGAAAGAGAAACGCCGGCACGAGGCCGGCGTCTGTCCTGGTCCGGAGCGCCGGGCGGATCAGCTGCCCGGATTGAACCCGATCGTGCGGCGGGTGGTGACCGGCGCATCCAGCGGCTCGAAGCGCCAGCGGCGTACGGCGTTCAGCGCCTCGCGATCGAACACGCGGGCCGGCGTGGCGCGGACGACGCGCGCGTTGGTGACCGAGCCGTCGGTGCCGACGGTGATTTCCACCAGCACCTCGCCCTGGGTACCCGAACGCAGGGCTTCGGGCGGGTAGCGCGGGGCCGGCGTGCTGACGGCACGCAGCGTCTGCGCCGGCGCGGCGGCGGGAACGGCGGCGCGCGCCGCGGCGGCCTGGCGTTCGGCCGCTTCGCGCTGTGCGGCGGCCTGGCGTTCGGCTTCCTGGCGGGCCGCCTCCTGACGCGCGGCCTCCTGCTGCTGGGCCAGCTGCTGGGCGGCCGCGGCCTCGGCGGCACGCTGCTGCTCGGCCTGCTGGGCCAGGCGCTGCTGCTCCTTTAGGCGCGCCTCTTCATCGGCCTTGCTCTTGGCGTCGTCCGTCACTGCGCGCTGGGCGACGGCCTGCTGGGCGGCGGCGATGCTCTGCTGCAGGCGCGGCAGCGCCGGTGCCTTCGGATCGGCCTTCTCGATGATGGCCGACAGGCGCTGGGCCTCGGTGAATTCTTCCCGCGCGATGCTCTGTTCGGCGGCGATCAGCGTGTACGGCATCAGGTCGGTCAACGCGCTGGTCACGCCCGGGTCGTTGGGCAGCTTGTCGCGCAGCGCCAGGTAGTACTCCATGGCGTTGTCGCCGCCGGGCGCGTAGATGCGGTTCTCGCGCAGCGCCTTGGTGGCGGCTTCGCGCAGGGCGTCGGCATCCATCGCCTGGACTTCGGCCGATACCGCGGGCGGCGGCGGCGCGGCGGGCGTGGCGGCCGTAGGCGTGGTGGCGGGCGCGGCTTCGTCCTGCTTGGAGCACGCCGCCACGGCGACGATCAGCAGCAATGGCGCGACGTAACGCAGGCGTCCGGTCGTGTTGGTCAAGGACATCGGTTTCAACTCCCCCAGGTGCATTTTCTAATGTTGGCGACACGGTCCCGGCCCGCGCAGCGCGGGTCCGGACATGGATGGTCAGCGCAGGCCCGTCGCCGCACGACGGCCATGGGCCCGGTGCGAAGCGGCACGATGCCTTCCGGGTACCCCTACCCGGTGTTCAGGGTACGTCGCCGCCTTGCTGCCAACACTTGATCTGCGTCACAGTTTTGACGGGCTCCGTCCTGTCTGCATCACTTGCCGATGCAGAACGTGGAGAAGATGTGGCTCAGCATGTCGTCGGCGCTGAGGCGGCCGGTGATCTCGCCCAGCGCGTCGTGGGCCAGGCGCAGCTCTTCGGCCGCCAGTTCGAGCTGTTCGTGCTGCAGCTGGTCGGCGGCGGCCCCGGCGTGCAGGGCGGCACGCTGCAGCGCGTCCACGTGACGGGCGCGCGCGGAGAACTCGCCCTCGCCACCGTCGCCGGCCGCCCCGCCCGCGACCGCGCGCAGACGGGCGTGCAGGCGGTCGAGGCCGAGGCCGCGCGCCGCCGAGACGTGGATGTGGTCGGGCGGATCCGGCGGTGCCTGCACCAGCAGATCGACCTTGTTGTGGATCCACAGCACCGCGGGCACGCCCACGATGTCGGCAGCAACGGCCGCGCGACCCGCCGCCGGGTCGCGTGCATCGACCACCGCCAGGGCCACGTCGGCGCGCTGCAATTCGGCCCGGGCGCGGCGCATGCCTTCGCGCTCGATCGCATCGCCGCCATCGCGCAGGCCGGCGGTGTCCACCAGGTGCAGTTCCAGACCGTCCAGGCGGATGGTTTCGCGCAAGGTATCGCGGGTGGTACCGGCGACATCGGTGACGATGGCACGGTCGCTGCCGGCCAGCGCGTTGAGCAGCGAGCTCTTGCCGGCGTTGGGCGGGCCGACGATCACCGCATGCACGCCGTCGCGCAGCTTGCGCCCGCGTTCGGCATCGGCGATCAGCGCGTCCAGCTGCTGCCGCGCTTCGGCCAGGCGCAGGCGGACCTGTTCGCCGCCGAGCGTGTCGAGGGATTCGTCGGCGAAGTCGATGGCGGCTTCCACGTGCACGCGCAACGCCAGCAGCGACTGGCCGATGCCATCGACGCGCGCGGAGAACACGCCGTCCAGCGCGCGCCGCGCGGCGCGTGCGGCGCGTGCATCGGCGGCCGCGATGAGATCGGCGATGGCTTCGGCCTGGGCGAGATCGAGCTTGCCGTTGAGGAAGGCGCGTTCGGAGAACTCCCCCGGCCGTGCCATCCGCGCACCGAGCGCGCAGGCGCGCGCCACCAGTTGTTGCAGCACGACAGGACTGCCGTGCGCCTGCAGTTCCACCACGTGCTCCCCGGTGAAACTCGCCGGGCCGGGAAACGACAGCGCGATGCCATCGTCGATCGTGCCGCCGTCGGCATCCAGGAACTTTACGTGGTGCGCACGGCGCGGCGACAGCGCGCGCGCGCAGACCGTCTTCGCGATCGCCTGCGCGCGGGGTCCGGACAGGCGCACGATGCCGACGCCTCCCGCACCGGGAGCCGTGGCGATGGCCGCGATGGTGTCCTGCGCTGGCGTCATGTTCCTGGGTTCGACGAAGAGGTTTCAGCGTAACGGAAAAACGAAGCCCGCCGGAGGGCGGGCTTCGTCATATCGCGATGGCGCGCGGTCACTTCGCGATGGCGGTCTTCGGCGGCGTGGCCGACTCGCCGTGGCGCTTGGTCATCCACCACTGCTGCAGCAGGCCCAGCGCGCCGTTGGTGACCCAGTACAGCACCAGGCCCGACGGGAAGAAGGCCATCATCACGCCGAACACCAGCGGCATGAACTGCATCATCTTCTGCTGCATCGGGTCCATGCCCGGGGCCGGCGTCAGCTTCTGCGTCAGCCACATGACCAGCATGTTGAGCACCGGCAGGATGAAGTACGGATCGCGCGCGGTCAGGTCCTGGATCCACGCGAACCAGGGCGCCTGGCGCAGCTCGACGGTTTCCACCAGCACCCAGTACAGCGCCAGGAACACCGGCATCTGCACGAGGATCGGCAGGCAGCCGCCCATCGGGTTGATCTTCTCCTTCTTGTACAGCTCCATCATGGCGACCTGGAACTTCTGCTTGTCGTCGCCGTAGCGTTCCTTCAGCTGCTGGATGCGCGGCTGGAACTTGCGCATCTTGGCGAAGCTCTTGTACTGCGCGGCCGACAGCGGATACAGCGCCAGCTTCACCAGGATCACCAGGCCGATGATCGACCAGCCCCAGTTGCCGATGAAGCCGTGCAGGAAGTTCAGCACCCAGAACAGGCCCTGGCCCAGCAGCGCGAGGATCGCGAACTGGCTGTAGTCCACCACGCGGTCGATGCCGGGCGCATTGATGGCGTGGATCTTGTCGACCAGCTTCGGGCCCACCCACAGGCGCGCGGTGGTGGTGGCCTGCTGGCCGGGGCCGACGTTGACCCCCGGGCCCATCTGGCGGATCAGCGCGCGTGCGCCGTTGTCCGGGGTGTCCAGCGAGATGGTGGTGGTGTCGTCGGCACTGGGGATCCACGCACTGAAGAAGTGGTGCTGCGGAATCGCGATCCAGCCGCCCTTCACCTGCGCGTTGACGCGGCCGTCCTCCAGGTAGTCCTCGTTGAACTTGCGGCGCTGGTAGCTGCCATCCCACCACGTGGCGCCGTTGAAGCTGAAGGACTCGGGATTGGTCATGCCGCTCTTGACCTGCGGCGGCGTGCGCAGCAACTGGCGGTAGACCGTACCCTGCCACGTACCGGCGCCGGCATTGACGACCTGGTCGCGGACTTCGATCTCGTAGCTGGCACGCTTGAAGGTGTAGGTCCTGCGGATGGTCACGCCCTCCGGGCCCTGCCACACGAACGGCACGCTGATGCTGTCGCTGCCCTTGGCCAAGGCGACTTCGCCCGCCCCGTTCTCGGGCACGAAGGCGTGATGGTCGGGCGCCTTCGACCCATTGCTCACCCAACCGCTTTCCGCCGTATAGAAGTGCTGCGGATCCTCGCTGAAAAGGCGGACCGGACCACTGCCCGGCGTCTTGCTCTGGGGATAGTGCAGCAGGTCGGCCTGCAGCACGCTGCCGCCGTCCAGCACCAGGCGCAGCACGTCGGTGTTCACCGTCACCCGCGGCGCCGCCGCAGCGCGGGGAGCCTGCGTGATGCCCGGCGTGGCCACCGGTGCCGCCGGTACCGTGCCCGTGGCGGGCGCTGCATCGGTGGCGGTGGGTACGGTGCTCCCGGCCGGCGCCGTTGCGGTCTGCGCCGCGACCGCCGGCTGGGCGGGCGCCGCCTTGTCCCGGCTCCATTCGAACCACAGCAGGGTCGCCACCATCAGCCAGGCGAAGATCAGGAATACACGGGTCTGGTTCATCAGGCAGGCAGTCTCAACCGGCGTCGGAAACCGGTTTGGTCGGATAAGAAGGAGTGGGAGGCGGCGCGGGGCAATTCAAGCCCGGCGGCATTGTGCCGCCCGGTGCGGATGCCGGCAATGCGCCGGCGCGCGCCAGGACGCGTTCGAACGTCGCACACAGCTGGCCCGGATCGGCTTTCGCCGCCGGCGGACGCGCGACGACGACGTAGTCGCCGCCCGGCAGCGCGGCACGGAGGCGACGGAAATGCTCGCGTAACTGGCGCTTGATGCGGTTGCGGCCCACGGCGCGCGTATCCACCTTGCGCGACACCGCCAGGCCGAGGCGCGCGGCGCCATCGCCCGGCAACCAGTGCAGGCTCATCAGGGGATCGGACGTGCGGCGGGCCTGCTCGAACACGCGCGCATAGTCGGCGCTCGCGCGTACCCGTGCGCTGCGCGGAAAAGCCGTGCTCATCTCAGCAAGAAGCCCGCTCGTGAACGGGCGGGCTCCTTTTGATACGGGGAACGCATGGATGCTGGCCGTCGAACGACGGCCGAGCCATCAGGCGGTCAGGCGCTTGCGGCCCTTGGCACGGCGACGGGCCAGGATCTTGCGGCCATCGGCCGTGGCCATACGGGCACGGAAACCATGGTCGCGCTTGCGCTTGAGGTTGCTGGGTTGGTAAGTGCGCTTGGTGGCCATGGGGCCCTCGTGCGTGTTCGGGTGGAAAGAACCGGAAATTCTATAGGAACCGCCGGCTTACGGTCAACTCCCTCCGTACTTTCGATGGATATGCCGTCCGGCGACGGTGGGCGCACCGCCATTCGTCCTTTCACCCACATCTTATACACAGGATCGTTGGCGGGTCCCGGCGCCGGTGGTAGTCTGGCCGACCCCATGGATTCCGCCCCGCGCTGCCCCCGGCAATGCGGGATGCCCCCGTTCCGCCCCCACTTGCGAGTTGTTCCACCTGATGGATGCCTGGCCCCGTTGCCTCGAACGCCTGGAAGCCGAATTGCCGGCCGAGGATGTACACACTTGGCTGAAGCCGCTGCAGGCCGAGCAGCGCAGCGACGCGATGGTGCTGTACGCACCCAATGCGTTCATCGTCGAACAGGTGCGCGAGCGCTACCTGGGCCGCATCCGCGAGCTGCTGGATTACTTCGCCGGCCACGATGACGTGTCCCTCGAAATCGGGTCGCGCAGCAGGGCGGCGGAGCCTTCGACCAGCGCCGCGGCCCCTGCGGGCGCGGGCACGGCCGCACCTGCGGAGCCGTTCGCCGGCAACATGGACCTGCACTACACCTTCGACAACTTCGTCGAGGGTCGCAGCAACCAGCTTGGCCGCGCCGCGGCGTGGCAGGCCGCGCAGAAACCCGGCGACCGTGCGCACAACCCGCTGCTGCTGTATGGCGGCACCGGCCTGGGCAAGACGCACCTGATGTTCGCCGCCGGCAACGAGATGCGCCGGCAGAACCCGAATGCCCGCGTGCTGTACCTGCGCAGCGAGCAGTTCTTCAGCGCCATGACCAAGGCGCTGATCGAAAAGTCGATGGACCAGTTCAAGCGCCGCTTCCAGCAGGTGGACGCGCTGCTGATCGACGACATCCAGTTCTTCGCCGGCAAGGACCGCACGCAGGAAGAGTTCTTCCACACCTTCAATGCGCTGTTCGACGGCCGCCAGCAGATCATCCTGACCTGCGACCGCTACCCGCGCGAGGTGGAGGGCCTGGAACCGCGCCTGAAGTCGCGACTGGCGTGGGGCCTGAGCGTGGCGATCGACCCGCCGGATTTCGAGACGCGTGCGGCGATCGTCCTGGCCAAGGCCCACGAGCGCGGCGCGCAGATTCCCGACGACGTGGCCTTCCTGCTGGCCAAGAAGATGCGCAGCAACGTGCGCGATCTGGAGGGTGCGCTCAATACGCTGGCGGCCCGCGCCAACTTCACCGGGCGCGCCATCACCACCGAGTTCGCCCAGGAAACCCTGCGCGACCTGCTGCGCGCGCAGCAGCAGGCCATCAGCATCCCCAATATCCAGAAGACCGTGGCAGACTACTACGGTCTGCAAGTCAAGGACCTGCTGTCCAAGCGGCGCACGCGCTCGTTGGCGCGCCCGCGGCAGGTGGCGATGGCCTTGGCCAAGGAACTGACCGAACACAGCCTGCCGGAAATCGGCGACGCGTTCGCCGGTCGCGACCACACGACCGTGCTGCACGCCTGCCGACAGATCCGCACCCTGATGGAGGCGGACGGCAAGCTGCGTGAGGACTGGGACAAGCTGATCCGGAAACTCAGCGAGTAAGCGCGGGTCGTCCTGAGGCGACCTTCGCGTTCATGCGGTATCCGGGCCAGCGCTTCACGTTTATACGGCTGGTGAGGGGGTGTTCCGTGCGCACGGGTCGAGTGGTCGTCCACGTCGCCTGACGTATCGTTTTCCTCTTCGAGATTGTTGCCTCAGGCCGCCGCCGCACCCGTGGCGACACTGTAGGCAAGCCAGTGAACCGCGGCAACGCATAACATCGGGGACAAGCAGGCCTGCCTTCTGTGGATAAGATGTGCGTGGAATCGGGCCGGAAAGTTGTCCACAGGTTTCTGCATAGGCACACCCGACCCTGTCCACCGGGTTGAAGAAAGAATAAATCAAACAAATTCATAAGGTTATGTTGGTTTTCCCGGATTTCGGGGCCTACCATCACCACCAGCTTTTAAGCTTTTAGTCTTCAAAATCCAAAGCGAAGGGGCTCCAACACTCATGCGTTTCAGTCTGCAGCGCGAAGCTTTCCTCAAGCCCTTGGCCCAGGTGGTCAACGTGGTCGAACGCCGGCAGACGCTGCCGGTACTGGCGAACTTCCTGGTTCAGGTACAGAACGGCCAGCTGTCGCTGACCGGTACCGATCTGGAAGTGGAGATGATTTCGCGCAGCGCCGTCGACGACGCGCAGGACGGCGAAACCACGATTCCCGCGCGCAAGCTGTTCGACATCATTCGCGCCCTTCCCGATGGCAGCAAGGTGACCGTCAGCCAGTCCGGGGACAAGGTCACCGTGCAGGCGGGCCGCAGCCGGTTCACCCTGGCGACGCTGCCGGCCAACGATTTCCCCTCGGTGGATGAGGTCGAGGCGACCGAGCGGATCGAAGTGCCGGAAGCGACGCTGAAGGAACTGATTGAACGCACCTCGTTCGCCATGGCCCAGCAGGACGTGCGCTACTACCTCAACGGCCTGCTCTTCGACCTGAGCGAACGGACGCTGCGCTGTGTGGCGACCGATGGTCACCGGCTGGCCATGTGCGAGTCACAGCTGGAAGGCGCGCCGGTGGGCAAGCGCCAGATCATCGTCCCGCGCAAGGGCGTGACCGAGTTGCAGCGCCTGCTGGAAGGCGGCGATCGCAGCCTCGAGCTGGAAGTCGGCCGCAGCCACATTCGCGTGAAGCGCGACGATGTGACCTTCACCTCCAAGCTGATCGACGGCCGCTTCCCCGATTACGCCGCGGTGATCCCGATCGGAGCGGACCGCGAGGTGTTGCTGGACAGGGAGGTATTGCGGGCTGCGCTGCAGCGTGCCGCCATCCTGTCCAACGAAAAGTACCGGGGCGTTCGCGTCGAGGTGTCGCCCGGGCAGCTGAAGATCAGCGCCCACAATCCCGAGCAGGAAGAAGCGCAGGAAGAAATCGAGGCCGACACCAAGGTGGATGGCCTGGCTATCGGCTTCAACGTCAACTACCTGTTGGATGCCCTGTCGGCTCTGCGCGACGAACATGTCGTGCTGCAGCTGCGGGACGCCAATTCCTCTGCCCTGGTCCGCGAGGCCAGCAGCGAGAAGTCACGCCATGTGGTGATGCCGCTGCGCCTCTGACGGTCCTGTTCCACGTGAAACACATCGGATCGCCCGGCCTTGTGCCGGGCGATCCGGTTTTAGGGGTCTGTGTCCCTGTCCGGGCACCCTATCCCTCACAGCCGTCCCGGCCTGGCACGCTACAATTCATCATGCCCCCGCTTTTCCGTACCCGGACGACCTCTGTTCTGCGCCTGCGCGATGAGGGCCGGGTGGCCATGCGTGACGGGGCGGGTCTGTGCAGGTAACCCGACTGGAGGCCAGCGGCCTCAGGCGTTTCGAACGGGTGACGCTGGCGCCGCAACCCGGACTGAACCTGATCACCGGCGACAACGGTGCGGGCAAAACCAGCCTGCTGGAGGCATTGCACCTGATGGCCTACGGCCGCAGCTTTCGCGGCCGGGTACGCGATGGTCTTGTCAGGACGCAGTCCGAGGCGGTGGAAGTCTTCGTGGAGTGGTGCGAAGGTGACCCACTCCGGCCTCGCCGTGGCGGTCTTCGGCACACGGGGCAGGCCTGGACCGGGCGGCTGGATGGCGAGACGGTGGCCCAGCTTGGCGATCTTTGCGCGGCCCTGGCGGTCGTGAGCTTCGAGCCTGGGAGCCACGCCTTGGTGACGGGCGGTGGAGAACCACGCCGCCGCTTCGTGGATTGGGGCTTGTTCCACGTGGAACAGGGGCGGGTGGCAGGGTTCCTGCCCCTCTGGCGGCGTTATGCGCGTGCGCTCAAGCAACGCAATGCCCTGCTGAAGGCCGGGATCGGTGGCGGGCAACTCGATGCCTGGGACCACGAACTGGCTGACGCCGGTGAACCGCTTACCGACCATCGCCAGCGCTACCTGGATGCCTTGCAGCAGGACCTCACCGCGGTCGTGTCCGATCTGGCGCCCTCATTGGGTACGGCGACCCTGATGTTCCAGCCGGGCTGGCGTCGCCATGAACTGGCGCTGGGGGACGCTTTGCTGCTGGCCCGTGAGCGTGACCGTGCGGCCGGCTACACCACGGTCGGTCCCCACCGGGCCGATTGGCGGATCGACTATTCCACCCTGCCCCAGCGTGAAACCCTGTCGCGTGGCCAAGCCAAGCTGACGGCGCTGGCTTGCCTGCTGGCGCAGGCCCAGGATTTCGCCCGTCGGCGCGGCGAGTGGCCGATCATGGCCCTGGATGACCTGGCCTCGGAGCTGGACCGTCACCACCAGCGGCGCACCCTGGAGCGCCTGCTGGCGAGCGGTGCCCAGGTTTTCATTACCGGGACGGAACCACCGGCAGGGTTGGCCGGCACCGGGGTCGCACCAACGCTGTTCCACGTGGAACACGGCACCGTGCAGCGTCTCGGGTAACCCGGTCGCCGGGGCTAAGTGCGCACCAGTGCTATAATTCCGCCTTGATCCCTTGGCCTGCGTAGCGCGCCCACCGACCCGGTGACGCGACGCCCGCCTTGCAGCCGACACGAAGCGAATGACCGACGAAACGACCTCTTCTGCACCCAACGGCAATACGTACGACGCCAACAGCATCACCGCACTGGAAGGTCTGGAAGCGGTCCGCAAGCGCCCCGGCATGTACATCGGCGACGTGCATGACGGCACGGGCCTGCACCACATGGTGTTCGAAGTCGTCGACAACTCCATCGACGAAGCCCTGGCGGGTCACGCCGACCATGTCGCGGTGACGATCCACGCCGATGGCTCGGTGTCGGTGTCCGACAATGGCCGCGGTATCCCGGTCGGCAAGCATGCGCAGATGAGCGCCAAGCTGGGGCGCGAGGTATCTGCGGCCGAAGTCGTCATGACGGTCCTGCATGCCGGCGGCAAGTTCGACGACAACAGTTACAAAGTGTCCGGCGGCCTGCACGGCGTCGGCGTCAGCGTGGTCAACGCGCTCTCCGAGAAGCTGCAGCTGGACATCTTCCAGGGCGGGTTCCACTACCGGCAGGAATACAGCAACGGCGCCGCTCTGGGGCCGTTGAGCCAGCTCGAAAGCACCACCAAGCGCGGTACCACCCTGCGCTTCTGGCCGTCGGTGACCGCTTTCCATGGCAACGTCGAATTCCACTACGACATCCTGGCCCGCCGCCTGCGCGAACTGTCGTTCCTCAATTCCGGCGTCAAGATCGTGCTGGTCGACGAGCGTGGCGAGGGCCGTCATGACGATTTCCACTACGAAGGCGGCATCCGCAGCTTCGTGGAGCATCTGGCGCACCTGAAGACGCCGCTGCACCCCAACGTCATCGCGGTCAGTGGTGAGCAGAACGGCATCACGGTGGAAGTCGCCCTGCAGTGGACCGACGCCTACCAGGAAACGATGTTCTGCTTCACCAACAACATCCCGCAGAAGGATGGCGGTACCCACCTGATCGGCTTCCGTGCCGCGCTGACGCGCACGCTGACCAATTACATCGAACAGAACGGGATCGCCAAGCAGGCCAAGGTCAATCTGTCCGGCGACGACATGCGCGAAGGCATGATCGCCGTGTTGTCGGTGAAGGTCCCGGATCCGAGCTTCTCGTCGCAGACCAAGGAGAAACTGGTCAGTTCCGACGTAAGGCCGGTCGTTGAAAGCACGTTCGGTGCACGTTTGGAGGAGTTCCTGCAGGAACACCCCCATGAGGCCCGCGCCATCGCCGGCAAGATCGTCGACGCCGCCCGCGCCCGCGAGGCCGCCCGCAAGGCCCGCGACCTGACCCGCCGCAAGGGCGCCCTGGATATCGCCGGCCTGCCCGGCAAGCTGGCCGACTGCCAGGAGAAGGATCCGGCGCTGTCCGAACTCTTCATCGTCGAGGGCGACTCCGCAGGCGGTTCCGCCAAGCAGGGTCGTAACCGCAAGAACCAGGCGGTGCTGCCGCTGCGCGGCAAGATCCTCAACGTGGAACGCGCGCGCTTCGACCGCATGCTCGCGTCGGCCGAAGTCGGCACGCTGATCACCGCGCTCGGCACCGGCATCGGCAAGGACGAATACAACCCCGACAAGCTGCGCTACCACCGCATCATCATCATGACCGACGCCGATGTGGACGGGTCGCACATCCGCACGCTGCTGCTGACGTTCTTCTACCGGCAGATGCCGGAGTTGATCGAGCGAGGTCACGTCTACATCGGCCTGCCGCCGCTGTACAAGCTCAAGCAGGGCAAGCAGGAGCTGTACCTGAAGGACGACGCAGCACTGAACGTCTACCTGGCGAACAACGCGGTGGAAGGTGCGTCGCTGATTCCCGCCGACGGCGAGCCGCCGATCTCAGGCGAAGCGCTGGAGAAGCTGCTGCTCGTCTTCACGACCGCGCGCGACGCCATTGCACGCAACGCGCACCGCTACGATCCGGTGCTGCTGGAGTCGTTGATCGATTTCACTCCGCTCGATGCCGAACACCTGCAGCAGAACATCGACGAGCGGCATGAACTCGATGCTCTCGAAGCCAAGCTCAACCGCGGCAGCCTGGGCAGTGCGCGCTATTCGCTGACGCTGCAGTCGGCCACCGAGCAGCGCCCCGCCGCACTGCTCGCCACGCGCCGCCACATGGGCGAGGAGCTGGTGCAGGTGCTGTCGCTGTCGGCGTTCGAGAGCGGCGAACTGCGTCCGCTGCGCGAAGCCGCTGCGCTGCTGCACGGTCTGGTGCGCGAAGGTGCGCAGGTCCTGCGCGGCAACAAGGCGCAGCCGGTGGCCACCTTCGCCGAGGCGCAGGCCTGGCTGATGGAAGAAGCCAAGAAGGGGCGCAGCATCCAGCGCTTCAAGGGCCTGGGCGAAATGAATCCCGAGCAGCTGTGGGATACCACGGTGAACCCGGACACACGCCGCCTGCTGCAGGTCCGCATCGAGGACGCGGTGGCCGCCGACCAGATCTTCAGCACCCTGATGGGCGATGTGGTCGAGCCGCGACGCGAGTTCATCGAGGACAACGCGCTGAAGGTATCCAACCTCGACGTCTGACGCCGCCATGAGCCAGGTCCGCACACCGGAGGCCGCGACGGTGCCGTTGCCGCTGCGCAGCGTACTGCCGGCGTTCGGCCTGGACGTCGGCATCGCCATGGCGCTGTCGGTGTCCATCATGATGGCGGGCCTGTTCGGATGGGCGGCATGGCGTGGCATCCAGCTGGCGCAAGCCGCGGAGGGCGCGCCGGGTGCGACCGCGCTGCAGTCCACGCTGGGCGCGCCGCCGGTACTGTTCCTGATCGTGATGACGCTGCTCAGCACGGGGGGCACTGCCCTGGTGCTGTACCTGTGGCGCCGCCGCGCGACAGCGGCCGAACGGCGTGGATCCGCCGAGCGGCTGCGCCGGCCTGCCACCTGGCTTTGGGCGGCAGGTGCGGGACTGGCGACCTTCCTCTTCAGTTCGCTCATGAGCGCCGGCGGTCGCGCGCTCGGACTGGACCTGCAGGCCAGCAACCTGGACCTGATCCGCGAAGGCTTCGCGCGATTCCCCGTGTTCCTGGCGCTGTTCGCCGTGGTGCTGGCGCCGCTGTACGAAGAGCTGCTGTTCCGGCGCGTCCTGTTCGGACGGCTATGGCATGCGGGATGGCCGGTACTGGGCATGGCGCTGAGCAGCGTGATCTTCGCGCTGGTCCACGAAATGCCGGGGCTCAACGGCAAGCCGGCCGGCAGCACGGCCTTCCTGATCCTCGTCTACACCGGCATGGGGGCGATCTTCGCCTGGGTGTACCGCCGCACGGGAACCCTGTGGGCACCGGTTGCGGCCCACATCCTGAACAATGCGATAGCGCTGGCTGTCCTGCAGGTTTACGGCAGTGCGCCGGTCTAATGTGATTGACGAAAGTTTAAGACACGCTTGCCCAGACTCTGGTCCCACGCAATATCGCAGGGGGCGAGCATGAAACACCGGATCCTCGGAACGGCCATGGCGCTGGCGCTGACCGCGTGCGCCACCACCACCTCGCCCACCGGCCGCACGCAGATGGTCGGCGGCGTCTCCCAGGCGCAACTGGATCAGCTGGGCGCGCAGGCGTTCGCCGAAACCAAGGCGAAGGAAACCCTCAATCGTGATGCACGGCAGAACGGCTACGTCACCTGCGTGGTGAACGCGCTGGTGCGTCAGCTGCCGCCCGAACAGCGCCGCGTCGCCTGGGAAACCGCCGTCTTCGCCGACAACGAACCCAATGCGTTCGCGTTGCCCGGCGGCAAGGTCGGCGTCAACACGGGGATCTTCACGGTCGCCAAGAACCAGGACCAGCTGGCTGCCGTCCTGGGCCATGAAATCGGCCACGTGATCGCACGGCATCACGAAGAACGCATCACCCGCCAGATGGGTGCGCAGGCAGGTCTTGGCGTACTGGGTGCGCTGGCCGGTGCGCGCTATGGCGAAGGTGCGGCCAACACGGTCAACCAGCTGGGCGGAATGACCGCGCAGGCCGCCTTCCTGCTGCCGGGCTCGCGTACGCAGGAAAGCGAGGCCGATGTCGTCGGCCAGCGGCTGATGGCGCAGGCGGGCTTCGATCCCCGCCAGGCCGTCGGACTCTGGCAGAACATGATGGCCGCCAGCGCGAATCGGCCGCCGCAATGGTTGTCCACGCATCCGGATCCCGCCAACCGGATCCGCGAGTTGGAACGCGACGCTCCCTCCCTCGTGCCCACGTACGAGGCGGCCAGGAAGGCCGGAAACGTGCCGAAATGCGGCTGACACACGGCTCGGTATTGCTGCTAAGCAGCACTCGAAACGGTATCCGCCCATCCTCGGTTTCTGTTAGCTTTGCCGGCCCCGCACGTCGGCGGGATGCCTTGTCATCTCCCGCATGGCCCCATGAGGTTTAGACATGAAGCTCCGTAATTCCAAGACCACCCTGCTCAGCCTGGCCCTGGTGGCCGCGTTCTGCGGTGGCGCTGTCCTCGATGCGAACGCGGCCCGCCGCGGCGAGCAGAAGAAGGAAGAAGTCCTCTACCCGGACGCCACGCGACAGGAACCCGAAGCCAAGGGCTCGCCCAAGGTCCAGACCAAGCTCAACAAGCTGATCGAGGCCTACAACAAGGCGCTCGAGCAGGAAGACGAAGCCAAGGCCACCGCCGGCTACACCACCGCCCGCACGCTGGCGGACGAGATCATCGCCAACGGCTCGGCGAACGCTTACGACAAGGCGCTCGCGGCCCAGATCGCCTCGCAGGCCGCGCTGAACACCGACGATGAAGCTGCTGCCGAGGGCTACCTCAAGCAGGCCGTCGATGCCAACGCCCTGGGCAACAACCAGCACTTCCAGCTGATGCTGCAGCTGGCCCAGCTGCAGCTGCAGAAGGACGACTACACCAACGGCTTCGCCACGCTGGACAAGTACCTGGCCGAATCCAAGAGCAAGCGCCCGGCCGATTTCGCCTTCAAGGGCCAGTACCTCTACCAGGCCGACCGTTTCGCCGAATGCATCCCGCCATTGAAGCAGGCCATCGAGACCTCGACCAATCCGGAAGACAAGGTCGACAACTGGACGCAGATCCTCATGGTCTGCTACCAGGAAGCCGGACAGCTGGCCGAAGCGGTCAAGGTGGCCGAACAGCTCGCCGCCAAGTCGCCCAACGACAAGCGCGCGCAGATGAACCTGGCCAGCATCTACCTGAATTCCGAGCAGGAGGCCAAGGCGGCCGCCGTGCTGGAGAAGCTGCGCGCCGCCGGCCTGATGACGGAAGAGAAGGACTACCGCCAGCTCTACCTGACCTACGCCAACATGGACGGCAAGGAGAAGGACGTCATCGCCGTGGTCAACGAGGGTCTGCAGAAGGGCATCGTGAAGCCGGACTACCAGACCTACCTGGCCCTGGCGCAGGCGTACTACTACTCCGAGCAGATCCCGCAGGCGATCGAGGCCTGGCAGAAGGCGGCGCCGCTGTCCAAGGACGGCGAAACCTACCTCAACCTCGCCCGCGTCCTGTGGCAGGAAGGCCGGGTCCCCGAAGCCAAGGTGGCTGCCCGCGCCGCGCTGGACAAGGGTCTGAAGAAGCCCGACGACGCCAAGAAGATCATCGCGTTGCCGTAACGGGATTCCGTGACACCGAAGGCCAAAAATCCGTACGGATGATGGCACCGGAGCGTCGGATTGGTATAAGCTGAGGGTTCCGCCGGTGAAAACCTCACCGGCAGGGCCCAGAATCAACGAGGCGTCTAGGCGCCCGTATCAACCTTGAGTTAATTGGCGCATGGCTGAACAACTGGTCATCAACAGGTACCGGGAAGAAGAAGAGGACACCAGCCTCAACTGGCCCCGTATCATCGGTATTGCCTTCGTGATCGCGTTGCATGCAGCCGCCCTGCTTGCGCTGTTGATCCCGGCCGTCGCTCCCCCGGCGGAAAAGGAGCAGGAGCGCCGCACTTCGGTCGTCATCGTCGATGCGCCGCCCCCGCCGCCGCCGCCGCCGCCGCCGCCGCCGAAGCAGGACACGCCGCCGCCGCCGGTCAAGAACCTGGCGCCGCCCAAGACCACGCCGCTGCCGCCGCCGCCGGAAGCGCCGCCGGTCGACGTCGCCGAACCGCGTCCCACCGACATCGTGACGCCGCCCTCGCCCCCGGCTCCGCCGGCGCCGATCGCCGACGTCGCCGCCACGGTGGACATCTCGTCGAAGAACATGAACCCGCCGCGTTACCCGCCCGCCGCTGCGCGCGCCGGTATCGAAGGCACGGTCATCCTGATCATCGATGTGGATGCCAACGGCAACGTGACCAACGTGGCGGTGGAAAAGTCCAGCCGCAACCGCGATCTGGACCGCGCCGCGATGGAAGCCGCCCGCAAGTGGCGCTTCAATCCGTCGGTGGTCAACGGGCAGAAGGCCGCAGGCCGGGTCCGCGTGCCGGTCGATTTCAACATGGGGTGAGTGCGGCTTCCGCCCTCTTCCCGTTTAGTTCGTAACCCGCAACACTCTCAATCAACACTTATATAAAGGTAAGCGTCATGCTGCAGGAAACCCTTTTCGCCGCCGCCGCCGGGGGCACCAACGCCGCGAATGCCCTGTCGCAGATGGGCTTCGAGCACATGATCAGCGAAATGATCAACAAGCCCGGCGAATTCATCGTCTCCTGGGTCGTGCTGTTGACCCTGGTGATCATGTCCGCGATGTCCTGGTACTGGACCGTCATCAACGTGCTGCGCAGCACCCGCCTGAAGGGCCAGGCCGACCGCGTGACCAGCGCCTTCTGGGAAACCCCGAACGCGCAGGACGCCATCCGCCTGATGGAAGAACAGCCGAAGAACGAGCCGTTCTCCAAGATCGCCCTCGACGCCGCCCAGGCCGCCGCGCACCACCAGCGCGCCGAAGGTTCGGGCCAGGGCATGGGTGAAACCCTGAGCCGCTCGGAGTTCGTGGACCGCGCACTGCGCCAGGCCGTGACCCGCGAGAGCACCAACCTGCAGGGCGGCATGACGCTGCTGGCCACCGTCGGTGCGACCGCGCCGTTCGTGGGTCTGCTGGGTACGGTGTGGGGCATCTACGGCGCCCTGATCCGCATCGGTGCGACCGGCCAGGCCTCGATCGACGCCGTCGCCGGCCCGGTGGGTGAAGCGCTGATCATGACCGCCATCGGTCTGTTCGTCGCCATCCCGGCCGTGTTCGCCTACAACTTCTTCAGCAAGACGAACGCGGCCGTCATCGCCAAGTTCGATACGTTCGCGCACGACCTGCACGACTTCTTCGCCACCGGCTCGCGCGTTCGCTGAGCCGGCGGTACAAGCAGTCAACGCAACGTTTAGACGGAGCCCGTCATGGCTTTCAGTAGTGGTAATAGCGGTGGCCCGATGGCCGAGATCAACGTCACGCCCCTCGTGGACGTGATGTTGGTGCTGCTGATCATCTTCATCATCACGGCGCCGCTGATGTCGCACAAGGTGAAGATCGAACTGCCCGAGGCGAACCTGGTCCAGGACAAGGACAAGGAAGCGCCCAAGACCCCGCCGATCACCATCTCCGTGAAGGAGAATGGCGACCTGTTCTGGGGCGACGAGCCGGTCAGTAAGGAAATCCTGGAATCGCGCCTGTCCAGTGCGGCCCAGCTGCAACCGCAGCCGAAGCTGAACCTGCGCGGCGACAAGACGACCAAGATGGGCACCATCGCCGAGGTCACCAAGATTGCCCAGAGCCAGGGCATGCTGGACATCGGCTACGTGGCCACGAAAGAGAAGGGGCAGTAAGCCATGGCATTCAGCAGTGGTGGAAGCAAGGGTCCCATGGCCGACATCAACGTCACGCCCCTAGTGGACGTGATGCTGGTGCTCCTGATCATCTTCATCGTGACCGCTCCGATCATGACGTACCCGATCGAAGTGGCCCTGCCGCAGCGCGTGATCAACCCGCCGCCGCAGGTGCGCGAGCCGCCGCCGCCGATCGACCTGCGGATCAACGCGGACGGTACCGTGTACTGGAACAACAGCCCCGTGAACGTGGCCGACCTCCAGCGGAAGATGGAAGACGAAGTGCAGCGCGATCCGACCAACCAGCCGGAGCTGCGCATCGAAGCGAACTCGGAAGCGCATTACGAAGTGATGGCCAAGGTCCTGGCCGCCGCCAAGAACGCGCAGATGATGAAGATCGGTTTCGTGCAGTAACCCTGACGCGCAACTTACCTTTGAACGCCGCCCACCCGGGCGGCGTTTTTTATTGGGCCGCCCCACCCCTATTGCGGCGGTGCGGGGACGGGCGTAGCGTCGGGGGTACGGTCCCGACAGAGGAGGTGTGCCATGGCGTTCTCCGCTCCCGCAAGCCGTCGTGAACTGGCCGAGATCAACATCACCCCCCTGGTGGACGTGATGCTGGTCCTGCTGGTGATCTTCATGGTCACCGCGCCGCTGCTGTCCCGCCCCATCGACGCGCAGCTGCCACAACCCGTCCCGGATGCACAGCGCGTACCTCCGAACGACCTGGTCCTCAAGCTCGGGCTGGCCGGCGACTACACGCTGGACGACCGCCCCGTCTCGCTGGCCGAACTGCGCGTTCGTCTGGAAGACGCACGCATCGCCGATCCGGAGACGGTCCTGCAGGTGGAGGCCTCCGCCGGCGCCGACTACCAGCAACTGGTCAGCGCACTGGCACAGGCGCACGCCAGCGGCATCGGGCACATCGTGATGAGGGACTGACCGGCACCGGCCGCGGGAGATACTCAGCCGCGGCCACCGCCCGCCTGCGTCCCGCGCAGGATCTGCAGGTAGGCCTTCACGGTCGCATCGAGTCCGGCGTACAGCGCTTCGCCGATCAGGGCGTGGCCGATGGACACCTCGAGTACCCCCGGGACGTTGGCCACGAACATGCCCAGGTTGTCCTGGCTGAGGTCGTGCCCCGCGTTGACGCCCAATCCCAGGGCCTGCGCCTGGCGTGCGGTCGCGGCACAGCGGGCCAGCTCGGTGGCCGCGTCGCCGCGGGCGGCGGCTTCGGCAAAGGGGCCGGTATAAAGCTCGATCCGGTCCGCGCCCATCCGTGCCGCCTGCTCCAGGCCTTCGCAGCCGGCGTCGACGAACAGGCTGACCCGGCAGCCCATGGCCTTCAGCTGGGCCACGAGCGGCTGCAGGCGCGCGCCGTCGCGTGCGAAATCGAAACCATGGTCGGACGTGATCTGGCCGTCGTCATCCGGTACCAGGGTCGCCTGCGCAGGGCGTACTGCCTCGCACAGTGCAAGGAAGCCGGGATACCCCGCGCGCGGCGGCGCGAAGGGGTTGCCCTCCACGTTCAATTCCACCCCGTGTTCGCGCGTCAGCGCCGACAGCGCATGCACGTCGTCGCTGCGGATGTGCCGTTGGTCCGGACGCGGATGAACGGTGATGCCATGCGCGCCGGCCGCCAGGCAGGCCCGCGCCGCGCGCACGACATCCGGCTCGTTGCCGCCACGGGAATTGCGCAGAACCGCGATCTTGTTGACGTTCACGCTGAGCTGGGTCATGGCGCGGGAGGCTCGGCGGGAGGCGTCGCGCTCGCGCGCCGTGCTTCGGCGATCTCGCGCAGCCGGCGCAGTTCCGCCGGGTCGATCATCATCGAAGGATCCTGGCTGCCCTCGCCGGCGCGACGCGCATACCAGCCCATGATCCACACCACGAACAACACCAGCGACGCCAGCAGGGCGACCACCATCACCGGCGTCGAGGTGACCGTGAAACCGACATACAGCGCGCCCACCGCCATCAACAGGAAGAGCCAGTGCATCATCCACCCCCGGGTTGCTGGCGGCATCTTAACGCCTCGGCCGCAGGCCAAAAACCGCCGTGCTTCACAGCAACGGCGACAGCAGGCGGGCCAATGCCTCGGGCAGGCGGTGCCGCCACAGCGAGCGGTCGCGCTGCACCTTCACCGGCTCGCACGCGGCGATCTCGCCCTCCAGCCATTGCGCCAGCGTGCCCGCCACCCCGCGGTCGCGGAACATCATGGAGATCTCGAAGTTGAGGCGGAAGCTGCGATGGTCGAAGTTGGCGCTGCCGATGATGGCCAGCCCGTCGTCGCAGAGCATCGCCTTGCTGTGCATCATGCGCGGGCCGTACTCGTACACCTTCACGCCCGCGGCGATGAGCTCGTCGAAATACGAACGCGCCGCCAGCGTCACCAGGCGCGAATCGCTCACCTTCGGGACCACCAGGCGCACGTCCAGTCCGCCCAGTGCCGCCGACGTCAGCGCCATGCGTGCGGCTTCGCCCGGCACGAAATAGGGCGTGACCAGCCATACGCGCTGTTTCGCCTCGTGGATGGCCGCCACCTTCATCCGGTGGATCGGCTCCCACGCCGAATCCGGCCCCGACACCAGTGCCTGCGCGGCGATGCCTCCGCGGATGTTGGCGTCGGCCGCACTCCACAGCCGTGTGCCCTGGAAGTCCTTGCGCTGCTGCCCGGTGGCGTACACCCAGTCCTCCACGAACACCTGCTGGATGCTGCGGACGATCTCGCCCTCCAGCCGCAGGTGCAGGTCGCGGTAGGCGTCCCCGCGCAGGGACTCGTCCTCGTCGTCGGTCACGTTGATGCCGCCGGTGAAGGCGATGCGGCCATCGACCACGACGATCTTCCGGTGCGTGCGCAGGTTGAGCCAGGGCCGGGTGAAGGGCCGGAACCGGGTCGGGTGGAACCAGGCGTACTCGCCGCCGGCGTCCACCAGCGGCCGCAGGGCGCGTTTCTTCAACCGGTTGGAGCCCACCGCGTCGAGCAGCAGGCGCACCTTCACGCCTTCACGCGCCTTCGCCGTCAGCGCCTCCAGCACGCGCTGGCCCGTCCTGTCCCCGTTGAAGATGTAGTACTCCAGGTGGATGTGGTTCTCGGCCGCCGCGATCGCATCCAGGATGGCCTGATACGTCGCACATCCGTCCACCAGCTGCTGCACCGACGTCGCCGACGAGGGCGGAAGACCGGTGATCTTCTGCGCGAGCATCGGCAGCTCGGCACTGTTGCCGTCGGTGGGCGCAAACACCTCGTAGCGGTCCAGGCCCGCTCGAGCGCGCGTGCGGCGCAGCTGGTGGCGCTTGATGCGCTGGGGGCCAAGCAGGAAGTAGATCAGGTAGCCGATGTACGGCAGCAGGGCCAGCGACAGCAGCCAGCTGAGGGTGGCCACCGGCTCCCGCTTCTGCAGGACGATCCAGGCGCACAGCGGCACCAGGTAGAGCAGCCACGCGCCGGTGATCCACCACTGCAGGTGCGGCAGCGAGCCGAGGACGTCGCGGAGGGTACCGAGGGCATCGTGCATACGCCGATTCTATGCGGTCGCCGGGCTTGCGACGCGGGCGGCGTAAGCTGCGCCGATGACGACGCGCACTCGACCGGGCATCAAGGGACGCGGTTCCACCGGCTACCTGCCGGGCCGCTTCTCCGTGACCACGGCGGACGCGGTCGACGATGGCTGGCATGACGCCGACACCGAGGGCGACCCGTCATCGTCTCCGCAAACCGAGCTGCACGAGGAAGTCGCGCGCAGCGTCATCACCCGCAACTCGTCGCCCGACATCCCGTTCGAGCAGTCGCTCAACCCCTACCGGGGCTGCGAGCACGGATGCAGCTATTGCTTCGCGCGTCCGTCGCATGCCTATCTCGACCTGTCGCCCGGTCTGCATTTCGAAACCCGGATCTTCGCCAAGACCAACGCGCCCCAGATCCTGCGCCAGGAGCTGTCGAAGCGGGGCTACCAGCCCAGCCCGATCTCGCTGGGCATCAATACCGATGCCTACCAGCCGACTGAACGCAAGCTGCAACTGACCCGCCGTATCCTGGAAGTGCTGGCGGAGACGAAGCATCCGGTTTCGCTGATCACCAAGAATGCGTTGATCGAACGCGACCTGGACCTGCTGGCGCCGATGGCACGGGAGAACCTCGTGCACGTCTACCTCTCGATCACCACGCTCGACAATGGCCTGTCCTCGCGGCTGGAGCCGCGTGCGTCCGCGCCGCACAGCCGCTTGAGGACGGTGGCGCGGCTCAGCGAGGCGGGCGTGCCGGTGGGCGTGATGTTCGCCCCGGTGATTCCCTGGGTGAACGACCACGAACTGGAAGCGGTGCTCGAAGCATCGCGCGATGCAGGCGCCACGGCGGCGGGCTACGTGCTGCTGCGCCTGCCGCACGAAGTCGCGCCGCTGTTCCGCGACTGGCTGCAGACCCACCTGCCCGATCGCGCCGCGCACGTGATGAGCACTGTGCAGCAGCTGCGCGGCGGCCGGGATTACGACAGCCGCTTCGGCACCCGCCTGCGCGGCGAGGGCGTGTACGCCGACCTGCTGGCGCGGCGGTTCGCGCTGGCGTTGAAGCGCTTCGGCTTCGAAGGACGGCGCCATCCTCCGTTCGACTGCACGCGCTTCGTGCCGCCCCGTGCCGCATCGCCACAGGGCGAGTTGTTCTGACGCCGGCGATGGCACCACTGCGACGATCGGTCACGCGGCGGCCCGCCGACGGGCAGGGACAATCCACTCTCCCCGCCCTGCGCCTCCTGCCGATGATCCAGTCGCTCTACCTTGCCGGCCCCGACATCTTCCGCCCCGATGCCGCCGCGCGCGGCGAGCAGCTCAAGGCGCTGTGCGCACGCCATGGTTTCGAGGGCCTGTTCCCGCTGGACGCCCAGGTGGCCGGCCACGCCACCGGCGATCCGCTGGAGACCGCGCGCTGGATCTACCGTGCCGACATCGGCCTGCTCGGCGCGGCCGATGCGGTGCTGGCGAACCTGGATTTCTTCCGCGGTGCCGAACCGGACAGTGGCACCTGCTTCGAAGTGGGTTACGCGATCGCCCGCGGCAAGCCGGTCTACGGTTACGTGCCCGAAGGCGGCAGCCTGGCAGAGCGTATCCGCCGGCGCTGCCCGGAATACCTGGGCGAAGACGCCGGCAACGACATGCAGGGCTGGCAGCTGGAGGAGTTCGGCCTGCCGCTCAACCTGATGCTCGCCGTGCCCTGCGTGATGGTGGTGGGCGATGCCGAAGCGGCATTGCAGCGCCTGCGTCGCGACCTGGACGCCCGGCACAGGGTCGCCTGAGCCGCGTCAGCGGCCGCCGTACAGCCGTTCGGCACGCTGGAACAGGATCCAGCTGGTCGCGATGTACTTGTCGCCGCCCACGGGGCGGTTGCCGCGGTGCGTGTGGGTGAACGCGGTCGGGGCGATCAGCAGGCTGCCGGTGCGCGGTGCGATCTTGCGCTGCTGGTGGAAGAATTCGGTTTCGCCCGCCTCGAAGCCATCGTTGAGGTAGAGCGTCCACAACACGTGGCGGTGCAGCGGCTCCGCATCGGCGCCCTTGGGGAACAGCTCGCAATGCCAGTAGGGATAACCGCCTTCGCCCGCCGGATAACGCTGCAGGTTGATCCGGCCCGGCACGAACACCGCCATGATCAGCCGCATCAGCGCATCGTCGTCCATGCCGGCGACGTCCTCGTAACCGAGGCGGCGCAACTGCCCGTCCTCGCCCGGCTGCTGCAGCATCAGCGGTGCGATCAGGCTGAAGGGATAGGTGCGCAGGTACTGCTTCAGCCCGGCGAGCACGGCCAGGTTGAGCCGCTGTTCCACGTCGCGCCAGTCGGCCTGCCCGCTGATGCTGATGTCGCGGCTGTGCTTGAGCTCCGGATGGTGACCACCCCCGACCTGTCCCGGCCGGTCCTGCCGGCTGGCGTCGAAGCGCGCCACGATGGCGCGGCAGGTCGCCGCGTCCAGCGCGTCGTGGTAGACCTCGATGAAGTCGGCAGGATGCGGATGCGGCGTCATGGCCGGATTCTAGCCGCCCGCGTCGCGGTCAGGCGGCGGCGGTGTCGTGGGCCCGGTGATAACCGACGGCCGCCTCGACTTCCTTCTTCGATCCGAGGAACACCGGCACGCGCTGGTGCAGCTGGGTCGGGCGCAGCGACAGGATGTCCTCGCGCCCGGTGCTGGCGGCGCCGCCGGCCTGCTCCACCAGCAGGCCCATCGGATTGGCCTCGTACATCAGGCGCAGCTTGCCGGCCTTGCCCGGGTCCTTGCGGTCCCAGGGATAGATGAAGATGCCGCCGCGGGTCAGGATGCGGTGCACGTCGGCCACCATGCTGGCGATCCAGCGCATGTTGAAGTCCTTGCCGCGCGGACCTTCGCGACCGGCGAGCAGGTCGGTGACGTAGGCCTGCATCGGCGCTTCCCAGTGGCGCTGGTTCGACATGTTGATGGCGAATTCCTTCGTTTCCTCGGGAATGCGCATGTCGCGCTGGGTCATCACGAACGCACCCTGCTCGCGGTCCAGGGTGAAGGCGTGCGTGCCGTTGCCGGTGGTCAGCACCAGCATCGTGCTCGGGCCGTAGATGCAGTAGCCGGCGGCCACCTGTTCCCGACCCGGCTGCAGGAAATGCTCGTCGCCCGGCGTGGTCACGCCGTCCGGGCAGCGCAGCACCGAGAAGATGGTGCCGACCGAGACGTTGACGTCGATGTTCGAGCTGCCGTCCAGCGGGTCGAACAGCAGCAGGAAGCCCCCGCGCGGGTAGGCGTCCGGGATCGGCTGGCTGTGGTCCATTTCCTCCGAGGCGCACGCGGCCAGGTGGCCGCCCCAGGCATTGGCCTCCAGCAGGATGTCGTTGCTCAGCACGTCGAGCTTCTTCTGCGCCTCGCCCTGCACGTTGCCGGTGCCGGCGTCGCCCAGCACGCCGCCCAGCGCGCCCTTGCTGACCGCGATGGAGATGCTGGTGCAGGCGCGGGCCACCACCGCGATCAGCTGGCGCAGGTCGGCGCTGATGCGGCCCGCGCGCTGTTCTTCGATCAGGTAACGGCTCAGCGAGACGGCGGACGGAGCGGAAGCGGGCATGATGGAGTCCACGGCGAAGGTGCGCGCATTGTCCGGGTTGAAGAGACCAATGCAAGACCATTCGCTATGCTCACGGTCGACGACAGGAACGACGCGATGGACGAAACAACTCCGGAAACCTGGCTGGCGCTGTCCTCGGCGCTGGGCCTGGGCCTGCTGATCGGGCTGGTGCGCGAGCGCCGCCCGGGGCGCGCGCATGCCATCGCCGGCCTCCGCACGCATGCGCTGGTGGCCCTGGCCGCCGCGGTCGCCATGTCGCTCGGTGTCCCCGTCCTGCTGGTGGCGCTGGCGCTGACCGGCCTGCTCGCCGCCATGGGCTACCGCGCCACGTCGGCGGACGACCCGGGCCTGACCAGCGAGGTGACGCTGGTGCTGACCTTCCTGCTGGGCGCGATGGCCATGCGCACGCCCGCACTGGCCACGGGGCTGGCGGTGGTGGTGGCGGTGCTGCTGTACGCCAAGGAGCCGCTGCACGAGCTGACCCGCGAGACCTTCAGCGAGCGCGAGGTGTTCGATGGTCTGCTGCTGCTGGCGTCCGCCCTGGTCATCCTGCCGATCCTGCCGGACCGACCCATCGGCCCCTACCAGGCGATCAACCTGGCCACCATCTGGAAGCTGGTGGTGCTGGTGATGGCGGTGAGCGCACTGGGCCACGTGGTCCTGCGCGTGATCGGCAATCGCTGGGGCCTGGCGGCGGCGGGTTTCTTCGCCGGCTACGTGTCGTCCACCGCGGCGACCATCGGCTTCGGCCAGCGGGCGAAGGAAACCCCGTCGCTGCTGCGCTCCGCGGTGGCTGCCGCGCTGCTGTCCAACCTCGCGTCGCTGAGCCTGTGCGTGCCCATCCTGTGGGCCGTGTCGCCGCCGCTGGTGCGCGGCCTGCTGCCGGAGCTGGGCGTCATCGGTGCGGTCCTGCTGGCCGGCGGCCTGCTGGGCCTGCATCGCGGCGAGGACGATGCGGTGAAACCGCCGACGTCGGAGAGCCGCATGTTCCGCTTCGGGCAGGCGCTGGGCTTCGCATTGCTGGTCGCGGCATTGACCTTCGTCGCCGCCGCACTGGCCGCCTGGATCGGCCCGCGCGGTGCGATGGCCGCCGCCGCGCTGTCGGCCGTGGCCGAACTGCACGCGGCCGTGGCCACGCTGGCCAACCAGTTCGCACGGGGCGGCCTGGAGGCCACCGAGGCGCGCGGGTGGATGCTGGCGCTGCTGGCCGCCAGCCTGATCGCGAAGTCGGTGATCGCCTGGGTCAGCGGCGGGGCGGCCTATGGCTGGCGGGTGTCGGCGGGGCTGATGGCGGCGCTGGCAGCGGGGGCGGCCATGGTGGTGGTGTTCTGAATGTCGTGATGCTGTTGTGGGAGCGACGTAAGTCGCGAAGGGGACCAGCAAGAGCTTCGCGACTTACGTCGCTCCCACGAAAAGCGGCTCCGCGCAGCCTTCAAATGATCCGCAGCGTGATGGCCTTCAGCACGGCGCGGGTGCGGTCGCGGGTGCCCAGCTTGTCGAGGATGGTGGACACGTAGTTCTTGACCGTGCCCTCGGCGAGGAACAGCGTGCGCGCGATTTCCTTGTTGGAATAGCCGCCGGCCAGCAGGCGCAGGATCGCGACCTCGCGCTCGCTGAAGGTGTCGCTGGGTGGGACCTCGTCGCGGAAGCGGAAGCGCGCGCGTACAGGATCGGTGCTGACCGGCTGCAGCAGCGTCTCGCCGCCCGCCACGCGGCGGATGGCATCGTGCAGGTCCTCCGGTGCGGCGTCCTTCAGCAGGAAGCCCTGTGCACCGGCATCGGTCGCGCGCAGCAGCAGGTCGCTGTCGTCGAAGGTGGTGAGCAGCAGCACCGGCGTGCGGTCGCCGCGTTCGCGCAGCTTGATCAAGGCCTCGATGCCGTCCACGCCCGGCATGCGGATGTCGCTCAGCACCGCGTCGACGGGCTGCGTTTCCAGCTTCGCCAGCAGGTCGGCGCCGTCGTCGGCTTCGAACACCACCTCCACCTGCTGCGCCTTCAGCAGGGCGCGCAGCCCGGCGCGCACCAGGGCCTGATCGTCGGCCAGCGCCACCCGTACGCTCATGCGGGCAGCCTCACATCCAGGCGCAGGCCACCGCTCGCGCTGCTCCCCAACTGCATCTCGCCGCCGAGTGCGGCGACACGTTCACGGATCCCCGACAGGCCGTTGCCCTCGTGGATGCGGCCCTTGAGCCTGCCGTCGTCTTCGATGTGCAGGTGCATGCCCGCGTCCTCGTTCTTGAGTGAAACCGTCAGCGTGTCCGCGTTCGCGTGGCGGGCGGCATTGGTCAGGCACTCCTGCACGATGCGCAGCAGCGATTCGGCCATCGCGGGGTCGTCGACCTTCACGCCGTCGGCGATGGCCAGCCGCAGCGCGGGTCGGGGCAGTGGGGCCGCCAGCGCACGGATCGCCGTCTGCAGGTCCAGCCCGCGCGCATCGCGCAGGGCCTGCACCACGCTGCGGATGTCGTCCAGCAGTTCGGTGGAGAGCTGCTGCGCGATGCGGACCTCGTCGCGCGCGGCGAACACGGGGTCGCTGGCGAGCGCGCGCAGGTTGAGCTTCATCGCGGTGAGTTTGTGGCCGGCGACATCATGCAGCTCACGCGCCACGCGCAGGCGTTCGGCATCGCGCGCGCTGTCGGCCAGCAGGGCACGCGTGGCCAGCAGGTCCGCATTCACCAACGCCAACTGGTCGCGGGAATCCTCTGCGCGGCGGGCGTAGTGCACACACAGGCCGGCAAGCGCCTGGAAGCCGATGTTGATCAGCGTCATCGTCAGGGGCGCGCCGAACCGGTGGTGCACCATCAGCAGGTAGAACGCCACGTTCAACACCAGCGCGGCGCCCACGACCCCGCGTGGCGACAGCACGTTCACCGCGCACGCCACCCAGACCACCAGCAGCACCTGCGCGGTGCCCACGCGCGGCGTCAGCCAGGCCAGCAGCAGCGCCAGGCAGGCCATCGCCCCCAGGGCGATCCGACGCGGCCGTTCCCAGGTGTCCGGTGCCAGGGCGAACAGGAGGAATCCCAGCGCGTAAGCCGCCAGCGCGGCGGCCGCGGCTGGCAGCACCTCCGCCGGCAGGAAGCGCAGGCCCAACGACACCGCCGCCAGCGTGAACACGCCGGCCAGGGTCATGGGTTCGCGAAATCGGGTCAGGGCGGTCCACATGCGCCCATGCTGTCGCCTGCCTCGCGCCGGGGCAATGGCCCCGGCGCAAGTGGTGACTTCCGGCAGGTCAGCGTCGACCCGTCAGAACGCGTCGCCCGGCACGCGCACCGCGCCTTCCATCAGCACGCGCGCGCTACGGCTCATCATCGCCTTCGTCACCACCCAGGCGCCGTCCATCTGCTTGACGTCGGCACCGACGCGCAGCGTGCCCGACGGATGGCCGAACACCAGCACTTCGCGCGTGCCGCCGCCAGCCGCCGCATTCACCACCGTGCCCGGCACGGCGGCCGCGGTGGCGATGGCGACCGAGGCCGTGCCCATCATCGCGTGGTGCAGCTTGCCCATGGACATCGCGCGTGCCAGCAGGCCGATGTCGGCGGCCTTTACCAGCTTGCCGCTGGACGACACGTAGTCCTTTGGCGGTGCAACGAAGGCCACCTTCGGTGTCAGTGGACGCTTCGCTGCCGCGGCGATGTCGGCCACCAGGCCCATGCGCACCGCGCCCTGCGCGCGTATCGCCTCGAGCTTCGCCAGGGCGTCCTTGTCCTCGTTGATCGCACCCTGCAGTTCGGTGCCGTCGTAGCCCAGTGCGGCAGCTTCGACGAACACCATCGGCACGCCGGCGTTGATCATGGTGGCCTTGAACATGCCCACGCCGGGCACGTCCAGGTCGTCGACAAGGTGGCCGGTGGGAAACATCGCGCCACCGCCGTCGCCATCGCCCTCATCCGCGGGGTCGATGAACTCCAGTTGCACTTCCGCGGCCGGGAACGTCACGCCGTCCAGTTCGAAGTCGCCCGTTTCCTGCACCTCGCCATTCGTCACCTGCACGTGCGCGACGATGGTCTTCCGGATATTGGCCTGCCAGATCCGCACGGTGCACAGGCCGTCGCGCGGCACGCGTGCCGGGTCGATCATTCCGTTCGCGATGGCGAAGGGCCCGACCGCCGACGACAGGTTGCCGCAGTTGCCGCTCCAGTCGATGAAGGCGCCTTCGATCGGGACCTGTCCGTACAGGTAATCCACGTCATGCCCGGGCTGCATGCTCGGCGAAATGATCACCACCTTGCTGGTGCTCGACGTGGCCCCGCCCATGCCGTCGGTGTGCTTGCCATACGGATCGGGCGAACCGATCACGCGGCACAGCAACGCGTCACGCGCCGGTCCCGGCAACTGCGCCCGTTCGGGCAGGTCCTGCAGGCGGAAGAACACGCCTTTCGACGTGCCGCCACGCATGTAGGTGGCGGGGATGCGGATCTGGGGGGCGTGGGCCATATCGGAACCTGTCTCAGTGGGGCTGTTCCCCCCTCTCCCCTTGCGGGAGAGGGGTCGGGGGAGAGGGCGCTCTTGCATGCAGCGCCCGCCAAATGGTTTCCAGCACAGCATCGGTATGCAGAAGTATCTCGTCGTTCCAGAACCGCAGCACGACGAAACCTTGCTCCGTCAACCAGGCATCACGGAGGGGGTCCGTCGGCGATTCGGCATGCTGGCTGCCGTCCGCCTCCACGATCACGCGCGCACCGAAATGCACGAAGTCGACGACATACGACCCGATCGGTTGCTGGCGGCGGAACTTCTGCCCATCGAGTCGATGCGCCCTTAGATGTTTCCACAGCCGGTGCTCGGCATCGGTCATATTGCGGCGGAGCTGCTTCGCGAACGTCCGTGATTCCATGTAGCCCCCTCTCCCCAACCCCTCTCCCGCGAGGGGAGAGGGGCTTGCAATATCCGTTTGCAGGTCATGGAGCATACACATCGTCACGCGCCGTCGGGAATCTCGGGTTCGACCAGCTTCGCCAGCATCTCCAGCGATTCCTGCCAGCCCTGGTAGCAGAAATCGACCGGAATCGCGGCGGGAATGCCTTCCTGCACGACGTTGAGCTCGGTGCCGGCGATGCTTTCTTTCAGCGTCACCGTGACCAGCATCTTTCCGGGCAGGTCGGGGCTGTCGAACGTGTCGGTCTGGCGGATGAGCTCGTTCGACACCAGTTCCTCGTAAGTCACCGTGAACGAATGGCTCGAGCCGGTGCCGAAGTTGGTGAACGACATCTGATACCCGCCGCCCGCGCGGCCGTCGAAGCGATGCACCTTGCCGGTGAAACCGTGCGGCGGCAGCCACTTCACCATCGCGTCCGGATCGAGAAAGGCGCGGTAGACGCGCGACGGCGGCGCGCGCAGCACGCGGTGCAGGCGGACGGTACCGGGGGTGGCGTTGTCGGACATGATCGGACTCCTGTGCGGTGGGTGTACCGAGACGACGAACGGGTCAGGCAGCTTTCGACGCGTCCAGGAAATCCTGGGCGAACCGTTGCAGCACCCCACCCGCCTCGTAGATCGAGACTTCCTCGTCCGAGTCCAGCCGGCAGGTCACCGGGACTTCCACGGTCTCACCGTTCGCACGGTGGATCACCAGCGTCAACGTCGCGCGCGGCCGGCGCTCGCCCACCACATCGAACGTTTCAGTGCCGTCGATGCCCCAGGTCTTGCGCGTCTGGCCCGGTTGGAACTCCAGCGGCAGCACGCCCATGCCGATCAGGTTGGTGCGGTGGATGCGCTCGAAGCCCTCGGCCACGATCGCTTCCACGCCCGCCAGACGCACGCCTTTCGCCGCCCAGTCGCGCGAGCTGCCCTGGCCGTAGTCGGCGCCGGCAATGATGACCAGCGGCTGCTTGCGGCCCATGTAGGTCTCGATGGCTTCCCACATGCGCACCACCCGCCCGTCCGGTTCGATGCGTGCCAGCGAGCCCTTCTTCACCTCGCCATCGACCACCGCCATCTCGTTGACCAGCTGCGGATTGGCGAAGGTCGCGCGCTGCGCGGTGAGGTGGTCGCCGCGATGGGTGGCGTAGGAATTGAAGTCCTCTTCCGGCAGGCCCATCTTCGCCAGGTACTCGCCCGCCGCGCTCGAGGCGAGGATCGCGTTCGACGGCGAAAGATGGTCGGTGGTGATGTTGTCGCCCAGCACCGCGAGCGGGCGCATGCTGCGCAGCGTGCGCGCGCCGGCCAGTGCGCCTTCCCAGTACGGCGGGCGGCGGATGTAGGTGCTCTGCGGGCGCCAGGCGTACAGCGGATCGACTTTGCCGCCGTGCTCGACGCGCACGTTGAACATCGGCTCGTACACTTTGCGGAACTGCGCCGGTTTCACGCTGGCCTTCACCACCGCGTCGATCTCCGCGTCGCTGGGCCAGATGTCCTTCAGCGTGACCGGCTGGCCGTCCGCATCGACGCCCAGCGCGTCTTTCTCGATGTCGAAGCGCACGGTGCCGGCGATGGCGTAGGCGATCACCAGCGGCGGCGAGGCCAGGAATGCCTGCTTCGCATACGGATGGATGCGGCCGTCGAAATTGCGGTTGCCCGACAGCACGGCGGTGGCGTACAGGTCGCGGTCGATGATTTCTTGCTGGATCGCTGGGTCCAGCGCGCCGCTCATGCCGTTGCAGGTGGTGCAGGCGAAGGCGACGATGCCGAAGCCGAGTTGCTCGAGATCCGGCAACAGGCCGGATTCTTCCAGGTACAGCTGCACGGCCTTGGAGCCGGGCGCGAGCGAGCTCTTCACCCACGGCTTGCGCACCAGGCCTTTCGCGTTCGCGTTGCGCGCCAGTAGCGCCGCGGCGATCACGTTGCGCGGGTTGGAGGTGTTGGTGCACGAAGTGATGGCCGCGATGATCACCGCGCCATCGGGCATCAGGCCCTGCGCTTCCTCTCCCCTGCCCGCTTCCAGCTTGGCGGCATCGGCGATGCCGCGCTCGGCCAGCGCGCTGGTCGGCAGGCGCCTGTGCGGGTTGGACGGGCCGGCCATGTTGCGCACGACGGTGGACAGGTCGAAGTGCAGCGTGCGTTCGTACTGGGCGGTCTTCAGGTCGTCGGCCCACAGGCCTGCCGTCTTCGCGTAGGTCTCGACCAGTGCCACCTGTTCGTCGCTGCGGCCGGTCAGGCGCAGGTAGTCCAGCGTGTTGTCGTCGATGAAGAACATCGCGGCGGTCGCGCCGTACTCGGGCGCCATGTTGGAAATCGTCGCGCGGTCGCCGATGGTCAGCGCCGCGGCGCCTTCGCCCCGGAACTCCAGGTAGGCGCCGACGACCTTTTCCTTGCGCAGGAATTCGGTCAGCGCCAGCACCACGTCGGTCGCGGTGATGCCAGGCGCCGGCCTGCCCTGCAGTTCGACGCCGACGATGTCCGGCGTGCGCATCCACGAGGCGCGGCCGAGCATGACGTTCTCCGCTTCCAGTCCGCCCACGCCGATGGCGATCACGCCCAGCGCATCGACATGCGGCGTGTGGCTGTCGGTGCCCACGCAGGTGTCGGGAAACGCGACGCCGTCCTGGACATAGACGACCGGCGACATCTTCTCCAGGTTGATCTGGTGCATGATCCCGTTGCCCGGCGGGATCACGTCGACGTTCTTGAACGCCTGCTTCGTCCAGTCGATGAAGTGGAAGCGGTCCTCGTTGCGGCGGTCCTCGATGGCCCGGTTCTTCGCGAACGCATCCGGATCGTAGCCGCCGCATTCCACCGCCAGCGAGTGGTCGACGATCAGCTGCACCGGCACCACCGGGTTCACCTGCGCCGGGTCGCCGCCCATGTCGGCGATCGCATCGCGCAGCCCGGCCAGGTCCACCAGCGCGGTCTGGCCCAGGATGTCATGGCAGACCACGCGCACGGGAAACCACGGGAAATCCAGGTCGCGACGGCGTTCGACCAGCTGCCGCAGGTAGCCGTCGCGGCGTGCGGGATCGGCACGGCGCACGATGTTCTCGGCATGCACGCGCGCGGTGTACGGCAGCGTGGCCCAGGCGCCGGGCTGCAGGGCATCGACCGCGGCGCGCGCGTCGAAATAGTCGAGCGCGGTGCCCGGGAGCGAGGTGCGGAATTCGGTATTCATGGCGTGCCGTCTGCTGTGAACGAAGCGCGCGCGGCGCGGGCCGGGCGCGTTTCCCTATGCTACCGGAGGGGCACGTTATCGACGGGAGACGACGGCCTGTCGTCGGAAAGAAACCGGCGATGCGTTGACGGACATCATCAACCTGCGCCGGCCGTCGCGCTCACGGGCTGGCGAACCGCACGCGTGCTTCGCGAAGCACGGGCCCGCCCTCGGCGGTTGCCGTCGCCCGTGCGGCCGCACCGTCTACGGCATGGGCCGTGATGTCGCGGATACCGTGGCGTGCCAACGCATCGGCGACCGCCTGGGCGCGTGCCTGGGCCAATTCCGTATCGTTGCCGGCATATCCGTCCACCTGCACGCGTTCCACGCCCCATCGCTGCAGCGCCCACGCCATGGTCTCCAGGCGGGATGCCTGGTCTTCCGTCAGCGTGGCATCGTCGTCGCCGAACGCAATCGCCGGCAAGGCCTGCATGGCCGGTACCACCTGCACCTTCAACCCCTCTCCGTTCGTGGAGAGCGACTGTTCGAGCCGGCGGGCCGCGGCGATGTCCAGGCCGGACCGGCCATTGAGCCGCCACCGGGCCTGCTGGCCGCCTTCCAGCATGTCCAGCTGGCCGAAATGCGCCAGCACACGCTGGTGCAGGGCTTCCGCGGCCCGGGTGCCGGCGGACCGGGCCTGCGCATCCCGCTCGGCCACGTTCTGCAGGCGCAGCACGCTCTCGCGCAGCTGCGCCAGCGATGCCTGTTCGCTGGCCTGTGCCTGCTCGTCCGCTGTCAGCAGTTCGCGCAGCGACACCACCACCGGCCGCGACAGCGCCGACTCCAGCCGGTGCTCGATCTCGCGATCCAGCTGTGGCTTGTGCCGGGGAAGCAGCATCACCGCATCGATGTTCAGCGTGTTGCCGTTGCGGTCCACGCGCAGGGAGGTGACCTGCCCGCCATTGCTGCGCGCGGTTTCGTCCATCACGTTGCGGATGGTGCGGTCGGCCAAGCCGCGCGCCGCGATATCGCGCAGGGCCAGCCCCAGCGGGATCGACAGCAGCAGGAACGTGCCGACGATCATGGTGGCCTGCCACGCGGTCTGCTTGGGCGTATCGTCCCCGCCGAACTGGTACCAGCGGGCCATGATGGTGACCGACAGTGCGATCGCCAGCAGATTGGTCATGAACAGGAACAGCGCACCGCCGGCGATGCCCGCGTTCAACGTCGCAATGCCGAAGCCCACCACGGCCAGCGGCGGCATCAAGGCGGTCGCGATGGCGACGCCGACAATGGTCTCGCCCTTGCGGGTAATGGTGGCGTAGGCGCCGGCCAGGCCGGAAAACACGGCCACCAGAAGGTCGAACAGCGTGGGTTCGGTGCGGGCCAGGATTTCCGGCGTCGCTTCCTGCAGGGGGGAAACCAGGACGATCGCGGTGGCCGTGGTCAGTGCCACCGCGGTGCCGACCGCCAGCGTCTTGAGCGACTCGCGCAGGCTGCGGAAGTCGAAGGTGGCCAGGGACATGCCCAGTTCGACGATCGGACCCATCAGCGGGGAGATCAGCATCGCGCCGATGATGACCGCGACCGAATTCTGCAGCAGGCCCAGCGTGGCGATGCCGCACGCCATCACGGTCATGAAGGCATAGCGCGGCCCCAGCTGTCCTCCCTCGTCGACGTTGCGCAACACCGCGGCCCGATCGACCTGCAGGTGTTCGCGCCGCCATTGGCGCAGCCAGCGCCACAAAGCTTCGGCAGAGGCCATCGTGAGAACTCCGTCACGGAACCGGCGCGCATCATACCAATGGCGGCGGAGCGGCACGGCGCCCCGAGGCGGCCCGCTTACCTCATCCGAAGACCAGCGTGCCCTTCATCATGTTCCAGTGACCCGGAAACGAGCAGAAGAACGTGTACGCCCCACCCCTGCGCAACCGCGAGGTGGGGAACACCACCTCGGTGGACTGGCCGCCGCCGATCACCGGCGTATGCGCGATCACCCGCGCGTCGTTGCGCGGCAGGTAGTCGTCGGCGAGCTTCATGCGGCCACCTGCCAGGCCCACGTCCCGGTGGTGGCGCGTTTCCGTCAGCACCCAGTTGTGCCCCATCGCCTGCGCCGGCATGCGGCCCACGTGCTTCAGCGTGACCCGCAGCTGGGTGCAGTCGCCGGGCACGCGGAGGGTCTTCAGGTTGAAGGTCATCATGTCCGTGGCTTCCACCGTGATCGCGCAGTTGCGCGCGAACGCGGCGCTGGAGGCGCACCACAGCGCGCAGAGGACGATCAGCGGGAACAGGCGTCGCAGCATGGGGCATCCGGACCGGAGGGGGATGCCCGCGATTGTACGGTGAGGGTCAGACGTCGCCGCCGTCCGCCCAGCCTTCGCCCGTGCCGCGATGGAACACGCGGTCGCCGTCGCGCACGTCGCCGGCCGGGATCGCGTCCTGCGCCTCCAGCCGCGCGTAGATCGGGGTGAAGTCCGGCGCGGTGGCGTTCATCAGCTGCTCGAAGCTGTCGATGACGAAGTAGGTCTTCTGGAACGTATCGATGCGGTAGCGCGTGCGCATGATCCGCTCCAGATCGAAGCCGATGCGGTTGGGCGCATCCGATTCCAGCGAATACAGCGACTCGCCCTTCGACGACACGATGCCCGCGCCGTAGATGCGCAGGCCGTCCTTCGTATCGATCAGGCCGAACTCCACCGTGTACCAGTACAGCCGGGTCAGGTGCTGCAGCGCATCCGGGCCGATGCCATGCGCCTTCACGCCGCCCTTGCCGTACGCCTCCATGTAGTCGGCGAACACGGGGTTCATCAGCAGCGGCACATGGCCGAACAGATCGTGGAACAGGTCGGGTTCGGCGATGTAGTCGATCTGGTCCGGGCGGCGGATCCACCAGGTCACCGGGAAGCGGCGGTTGGCCAGATGGTCGAAGAACTCCAGCTCTGGCAGCAGGCCTTCCACGCCGACCAGCTGCCAGCCGGTGGTGGCTCGCAGGACGTCGTTCAATTCATCGAAGCGCGGGATGCGGTCCGGCGTCATGCCCATGGCGTCCTGGGCCTGCAGGAACTCGTCGCACGCGCGTCCCACCAGCAGCGCCCGCTGGCGCTCGTACAGCGCGCCCCAGGTGGCATGGTCGTCGGCGGGGTAGTCCGCCGGCTGGTCCACGACGGCGGTCGTGTAGACCGGTACGTAGCCCTTGTCGGTCTGCTGGTGCTCGACGCGGCGCGGCTCGTTCATGGCGACTCCCTTCGATCAGCGGGTGATGGGACGATGCTAGCGGCAGAGCCGCGCAACAGGCTTGCAAAGTTGCGCCTGCTCCGACGTGTGGCGCAATGATCCAGTGTGAACAGGCTATTCTTTGCATCAAATGACCGAATCGTCCGTTCTCGACCGTACCGACCTGCGCCTGCTGGCCCTGCTGCAGCGCAACGGCCGGGCGACCAACGCCGACATCGCCGCCCAGGTGAACCTGTCGCCCTCGGCCTGCCTGCGCCGCATCCAGCGGCTGGAGGCCACCGGGGTGATTGCCGGCTACGCGGCCCGCGTCGACCCCAAGGCGGTGGGGCTGGGCCTGCAGGCGTTCGTACGCGTACAGCTGGAACGGCATGACCCGGCCAGCGTCCAGCAGTTCGGCGACCGCGTGCAGGCCTGGGACGAGGTGGTCGCCTGCTATGCGCTGACCGGCGACATGGATTACCTGCTGCATGTGGTGGTGCAGGACCTGGAGCACTTCTCCCGCTTCCTGCTCGACAACCTGCTCAACGCCAGTGGCGTGGCCGACGTGAACTCCAGCTTCGTCCTGCGCGCGGTGAAGACCGACGGCGGACTGCCGCTGCCCGGCGCCTGACGAGGACATCGCCTGTCCGCGAGGCGTGCTACAACGCGCGCAGTTTCCATGAGGACATGCCATGTACGGACTGATCGGCAAGATGCGCGCCACGCCCGGCCAGCGCGAGGCGTTGCTCGCGATCCTGCTGGAAGGCACCCAGGCCATGCCCGGCTGCCTGAGTTACGTCATCGCGCAGGATCCCGCCGAGGCGGACGCGATCTGGATCACCGAAGTCTGGACCGATGCGGCCAGACACACCGCCTCGCTCTCGCTGCCGGCGGTGCAGCAGGCGATCGCGAAGGCGCGGCCGCTGATCGCGGGATTCGACCGCCACATCGAAACGGTGCCGGTGGGTGGGCAGGGCTTGTCATTGCCCATGTAGGAGCGGCGCGAGTCGCAACCGCATGCCCACTTGGTCGGCATGTCATGAAGAGCAACGATCCTGAAGTGATACCGCGCGGCCCCTCTTTGCGCGTCATGGCATCCCACGCCGTGCGGTCGCGACTCACGTCGCTCCTACAATGGAGCCCTCTTGGTCCTGCCGACATCCATGGATAGCTTTCTGTTCTCCTGGCAACGCGCCTGGGCGGGCATCGGCGCGGCAGGCGAGGGCGGTGCACTGTTCGCGCAGCTGATGGCGGCCTACGCCGAGCCGCAGCGCCACTACCACACGCAGCAACACCTCGGCGAATGCCTGTCGGCATTCGACGGTGCGCTCGCGTTGGCCGAGCACCCCGCCGAAGTCGAAATCGCGCTGTGGTTCCATGACGCGGTCTACGACGTCAAGGGCCACGACAACGAGCAGTGCAGCGCGGACTGGGCGCGCGATGCGCTTCGCGATGCCGGTGTCGACACCGGATCGGCGCAGCGCGTGCATGACCTGGTGATGGCGACAAGGCACACCGCAGTGCCGTCGGCACAGGACGAACGGCTGCTGGTCGACATCGACCTGTCCATCCTGGGTGCAGAGCGGGCCCGCTTCGACGAGTACGAGCAGCAGATCCGCAGGGAATATGCGTACGTGCCCGGCTTCCTGTTCCGCCGCAAGCGCCGCGAGATCCTCAAGGGTTTGCTCGACCGGCCCGCGATCTACAGCACGCCGCATTTCCACGACAGGCTGGAGGCGAGGGCGCGCGACAACCTGCGCCGCGTTACCGAAGCGTAGCGCCGGGCTTGCCCGGCTCCACCACGATGTCAGGCATCGCGAAGCACTGGGGACAGGCGCAGCGGAGCGAGCGCCGCGCTACTGTTTCACGGGCTGACCGGCGGCGTCGCATTTCACGTCACGGCCGAACAGGCGGCCCAGTCGCGAGGGCTCTTCCAGGCAGCGCGGGTCGGGCTTCGGCGGGGCGTGGCGCGCCGCGTGTGCGGCGTTGCGGGTGCGCTGCAGTTCGGCGAGCTTGGCCTTGATCTGCGGCATCGCCGCCAGCGCGGCACGTTCGCCTTCCAGGATGGCGGTGTTCTTCTGTTCGAAATCGGCCGGGCCGATGTCGTTGACCTTGGGCCGGATGACGATGTCGGCGCGCGCCAGTTCCTGTTCGCCCAGGCGCTGGCCCATGATGCTGATCGACTGGTTGACGATGCCCAGCATGCTGCCGGGCTTGGTGCCCGGCGCCTTGGTGGAGATGTCCACGGCGATGACGAAGTCCGCGCCCAGCTGGCGCGCCGCGTCCACCGGCACCGGACTGACCACGCCGCCGTCGACGTAGCTGGCCTTGCCGATCACCACCGGTTCGAACACGCCCGGGATACTGCTGGACGCGCGCACCGCCTGGCCCGTGTTGCCGCGCACGAACACCGTCCGCTCGCCGTTCTCCAGCTGCGTGGATACGGCCGCGAAGGGCTTCTTCAACTGCTGGATGGTGCGCTTGCCGACCAGGTCGTTGACGTAATCCTGCAGCTTCTGGCCCTGCACCAGTCCGCCGGAGAACAGGCGCACGTCGCGGATCTTCGCTTCGTCCAGCGCGAACGCCTGGGTCTGCATCCGGAAGGGGTCCATGCCGCTGGCGTACAGCGCGCCGACCACGCTGCCGGCGCTGGTGCCGGACACGACCTGCGGCTCGATGCCGTTTGCCTCGAGCATCTTGATCACGCCTATGTGGGCGAACCCCTTCGCCGCGCCGCCGCCCAGCGCGATGCCCACCTTCACTTTCGGCGCGGCGGGCGTCGGCTTCACCGCCGCCGGCGGTGGCGTGGGCTTGACGTTGTCGCCGCCGCACGCGGCAAGCAGGGTGACGCAGGCGGCGAGCAGCAGGGGACGCGGGATCAGGTGCATGGGGCGGGGCAGGATGGGGGGCGATCAGCGGCGGAGCATAGCGTGCGCCGCCGCAATGGACGCCAACCGCCTCGCGTCCTCAGAAGCTGTTGTCGCCGTCCAGGATGCGGCCCAGGCCGCCCAGCACCGAACCCTCGCCGCGGGCCTGGCCGCCGCCCTGCGGCGCGGCCTGCAGCATGCGGCCGGCCAGGCGCGAGAACGGCAGCGACTGCAGCCACACCTTGCCGGGGCCGGTCAGCGTGGCCAGGAACACGCCTTCGCCGCCGAAGAACATGCTCTTGATGCCGCTGACCGGGCGCACCTCCATGTTGACGCTGGCGTGGTAGGCCACCACGCAGCCGGTATCCACATCGATGCGCTCGCCGGCCTTGAGTTCGCGCTCGACCACGCAGCCGCCGGCATGCACGAACACCCAGCCGTCGCCTTCCAGCTTCTGCATGATGAAACCCTCGCCGCCGAACAGGCCGGTCAGGATCTTGCGCTGCAGGTGGATGCCCACGGTCACGCCCCGTGCGCCGGCCAGGAAGCTGTCCTTCTGGCAGATCAGGCGTCCGCCGTGTTCGTCCAGCTTCATCGCCAGCACGGTACCGGGGTAAGGCGCGGCGAAGGCGACCTTGGCCTTGCCCTGGCCGGTATGCGTGTACATGGTGGTGAACAGGCTTTCGCCGGTCAGCACGCGCTTGCCGGCCGAGAACAGCTTGTCCATCAGGCCGCCGCCCTGGCCGCTGTGCGAGCCGTCGCCGAACACCGTATCCATCTGCACGGCGCTGTCCTTGAACATCAGCGCGCCGGCTTCGGCGATGGCGCTCTCGCCGGGGTCCAGTTCCACTTCGACGAACTGCATTTCGTGGCCGACGATGCGGAAATCGATCTCGTCCGCGCCGCGGCGGCCACCGGCGCCCGGCAGCGGCGGCAGGTGCGGTGGGGGCGTGGCGGCGCCGGCCAGTTCGGGCAACTCGCGCACGGGCTTCCATTCGCGCATGCCCTCGCGCCAGGCCAGCGCGCCCGGGGTCCGCTGGGCGAAGGCCTGCGCGGCGGCCTCATCCAGGGGGCCATGGCGCTGGTTGTCGGCAGGGGTATGGAAGAACCATTGGCTCATGGCGGCGATCCGGCGGTGGGGAAGGGCGCCGAGTCTAGCCCGCGGACCGGGCGCGCCGTCACCTGCCAGCCGTCACACCGGCAGGCTGAACGTACGGGCGCCGGCGCGGGCGTACGGCAACGGCGATTACCTTCGCCGGAATGGGACTTCCGGCCATTGCCCCCCTTGTTGCTGTAATGCAACATTCGCGTGCTAGCGCCCCGGCGCGCCCCGCCACCACCCACCCGGAAGCCCACCGCCATGTCCCGACTCTGCCCGGCCGTCGTCCGGCCGCATCGCCTTGCCTTTGCCATCGCCGCCCTGCTGCCGTTCGGCACCGCCTTCGCCCAGGATGCCGCCACGACGACGGCGGAAAAGGAAGCCGCCACCCTCGACACCGTGGAAGTCACGGCGCAGCGCAAGGTGGAGAACATCCAGGATGTGCCGGTCTCGATTTCCAGCGTCAGCGCCGAGAAGCTGGACGTGCTGGGTTCGGGCGGCAACGACGTGCGCTTCCTCTCCGGCCGCGTGCCGAGCCTGAACATAGAATCCTCCTATGGCCGCGCCTTCCCGCGTTTCTACATCCGCGGCCTGGGCAATACCGACTTCGACCTCAATGCGTCGCAGCCGGTCTCGCTGATCTACGACGAAGTCGTGCAGGAAAGCCCGCTGCTGAAGGGCTTCCCGGTGTTCGACCTGGAGCGCATCGAAGTGCTGCGCGGCCCGCAGGGCACCCTGTTTGGCCGCAACACGCCGGCGGGCGTGGTGAAGTTCGAATCCGCCAAGCCGACCCGTGAACTGAGCGGCTACGCCCAGCTCGCCTACGGCACCGACAACATGTGGAACTTCGAGGGCGCGGTCGGCGGCCCGCTGAGCGAGCGCTGGTCGGCCCGCGTGTCCGCGCTGTACCAGCGCAAGGACGACTGGGTGACCAACACCTACGCCGCCGGCACCAGCGACGGCTTCGAGGGCTACGACGAGTCCGCCGCCCGCGTGCAGTTCCTGTACGAAGGCGAGGCGTTCGAGGGACTGTTCAACCTGCACAAGCGCCACCTCAACGGCACCGCGCGCCTGTTCCGCGCCAACATCATCGATCCGGGCAGCAACAACTTCGTGCCCGGCTTCGACAAGGACGAGGTGTCGGTCGACGGCCAGAACTTCTCCTGGCTGGACACCTGGGGTGGCAGCGCGCGCCTGCGCTGGGACTTCGGCGACCTCAGCCTGTACTCGATCACCGGCTACGAGACCGCCGAGTCGCTCAATCGCGGCGACATCGACGGCGGCTACGGTGCCGTGTTCCTGCCGGATTCCGGCCCGGGCGTGATCCCGTTCGCCTCCGAGTCGGCCGACGGCCTGCCCGACCACAAGCAGATCACCCAGGAGTTCCGCCTGGAGTCCGACTACGCCGGCAAGTTCAACTGGCAGGCGGGCGTGTTCTATTTCAAGGAAGACATCACCATCGACAGCTTCAACTACGACTCGCTGGCGCCGGGCAACCCGCGCGCCGGCCATGCCGTGCAGGAGCAGCAGAACACCGCATGGGCCGCGTTCGCGTCGGGCGAGTACGACGTGACCGAACAGCTCAAGCTGCGCGGCGGCGTGCGCTATACGCAGGACAAGAAGGACTTCAGCGCCAGCGTGCTGGAAGCCGCGCCGTTCGGCGCCCCGGTCGGCGGCCCGTACCGCGTCAGCACCGACGTCAACGACGTCAGCTGGGACCTGAGTGCCGTGTACGCGCTCAATGACGACGTGAACTTCTACGGCCGCGTGGCCAAGGGTTTCCGCGCGCCGTCGGTGCAGGGTCGCCTGCTGTTCGCCGCACCGACCGCACCCAACGGCGGCGTGTCCACGGCCGACTCGGAAGAAGTCATTTCCTACGAGATCGGCGTGAAGGCCGACCTGTGGGACAAGCGTGCGCGCCTGGGTTTCAACGTGTTCCGCTACAACGTCGACAACCAGCAGATCATCGCCGTCGGCGGCGGCTCCAACATCGCGACCCTGCTCAACGCCGACAAGAGCGTGGGCCAGGGCTTCGAGCTGGACCTGGAGGCCTACCTGACCGACAGCCTGCTGGTCACGCTGGGCAGCAGCTACAACGACACCGAGATCAAGGACGCCAACCTGACCGTGCCGGGATGCGGCGGCGGCTGCACCGTGACCGATCCGTTGGTCCGCGATCCGCTCACCGACCTGCCTATCGGCTACTCGATCGACGGCAATCCGCTGCCGCAGGCACCGAAGTGGGTGCACAACCTGACCGCGCGCTACGGCATCGGCATGGGCGAAGGCGCCGAGCTGTACATCTACACCGACTGGGCCTACCGCAGCGAAGTGAACTTCTTCCTGTACGAGTCGCTGGAGTTCCGCGGCAAGTCGTCGCTGGAAGGCGGCCTGCGCATCGGCTACGCATGGAACTACGGCGACTACGAAGTGGCGCTGTTCGGCCGCAACATCACCGACCAGACCCGCATCGTCGGCGGCATCGACTTCAACAACCTGACCGGTTTCATCAACGAGCCGCGCACGGTGGGCGTGGAGTTCAGCGCGAAGTTCTGATGCACAGGGCGTCCTTCGTGGGAGCGACGTGAGTCGCGAAAGGACGCCGAATCCTTGTCCGGAAGAAGGAAAGGCAGACCGGAACGGTCTGCCTTTTTCTTTTCTGCCGTCGACAACGCAGCTGGGGATCGCGACTCACGTCGCTCCCACAAGCAGCGTCAGGATGACGGCGGCTCCCGCGGCGGGCTTTCAACCGCCGGATGGCGGGTAAAACGCAGCACCACCCCACGCGGCTCCTCTTCCGGATGCTCCGGGCGCACCCACAGCAGCGGTACCTCGCGGGGAGCCGGCAGTTCGAGCTCGTCGTCGCCACGCGCGGCGGCTTCCTCTTCCTCGATCTCCCAGCTGTACTTCTTCTTCGGCAGTTCGGGGTCCAGGCGTCGGAACAGGAACGCGGCGACCAGGCCCGCCACTGCGCCGCCCATGTGCGCCTGCCACGACACGCCGGCCTCGCGCGGCAGCACGGTCAGCACCATGCCGCCGTAGAACAGGAACGCGATCATGCCGGCGGCGATCGCGGCGCGGTCGCGACGCAGCAGGCCCAGCATGAAGACCATGAACATCAGGCCATGGGTCAGGCCGCTGGCACCCAGCGTATGCGTGCCGGGATCGGCCAGCAGCCACGGCCCCAGCCCGGCCCCCAGCCACACCAGCGGGATCGCCCACAGCGTGGCCCGCGGATAGACCGCACCGGCCAGCGTGCCGAGGATCAGCAGTGCCGACGCGTTGGCGGCGATGTGCTCCAGCGAGCCGTGCAGCAGCGGTGCGGTGAGGATGCCGAGCAGGCCGTCCGCCGACAGCGGCGCGATGGTGAAGGGCCGCACGTTGAAGCTGCCCTGCGCCGAATACACCATCGCCAGCAGCAGCACGAAGGCCAGGCTCAGATTGAGGGCGCGGAACAGGCGGCGGCGGTCGTGGCGCCGTTGGGTTTCCGGATCGAAGGCCGGATCGTCGGGATGCAGGTCCATGGTCCAGTTCTGGCGACGGGGCAGACGAATGCAAGGCCCGCCCACCCTGGACAGACCATCCCGCGCACGGGATGGTCTGCCGGGCTCGCCGTCAGGCCGCCGTGTCGGCCTTCTGCGGCCGCGCCAGGCTCAGCGCCACGGTCACGGCCAGGATCATCGCCACCGTGCCCAGCGACCACAGCACCGGGATCTTGTACACATCTACCAGCAGCATCTTGCTGCCGATGAAGGCCAGCACCACGGCCAGGCCGTAGGGCAGCAGGTGGAAGCGGTCGGCCATGCCGGCCAGCAGGAAGAACATCGCACGCAGGCCCAGTACCGCGAACACGTTAGAGGTCAGCACGATGAACGGGTCCGAGGTGATGGCGAAGATCGCCGGGATGCTGTCCACGGCGAAGATCACGTCGGTCACCGCGATCATCACCAGCACCACGAACAGCGGCGTGTAACGACGGCGCTTGCCGCGGCCCAGCCACAACGCGTCGCCGTGGTAGCGATTGATCAACGGCAGGTGGCCGGTGATCCAGCGCAGCACCGGATTCTTGTCCAGGTCGGGCTCCTTGCCGGCGGCGAACCACATCTTGATGCCGGTCAGCAGCAGGAACGCACCGAACAGGTACAGCAGCCAGTGGAACTTGGCCAGCAGTGCGGCGCCCACGAAGATCAGGATCGCGCGCAGGACGATGGCGCCCAGGATGCCGATCACCAGCACGCGCTGGCGCTGCTCTTCGGGCACGGCGAAGTAGGTGAACAGCATCAGGAACACGAAGATGTTGTCGACCGCCAGCGCCTTCTCGACCAGGTAGCCGGTCAGGAATTCCAGGCCCACGCGGTTGGCTTCGGCCGCACCCGAGGTCTGGCCGACATACCACCACAGGGCGCCGTTGAAGATCATCGCCAGGGCGATCCAGCCCAGGCTCCACCAGGCCGCTTCCTTGAACGTCACCTTGTGCGCGCCACCGTGGCGCATCAGCACCAGGTCGACCAGCAGCGCGATCACCACCAGGCCGCCGAAGCCGGCCCACAACCAGGGGTTGCCAATCGTTTCCATCGAGATTCCCGAAAAAAGTGGAGGACGGCCGCAGGCGCGGACAACTCGGAACCGGGAAACGGGGGATCCGGGGGTGCCTTCGCCATCGCGGCGAAGGTCTCGCTCACAGCCCGGTGGGCTGCCGTGGGACCGGAGCATCGCTGCTCGAAATGACGGCCGGCACGTTGGGAGCTACTCCCCTTCTGGCGCGGATTGTCCGGATGGCGCCCGGCCAGGTCAACGGGGCAGGTAAAATGCCGTTCATGAATACGCCCAACCCGACCGTACGCCTGAAGAACGCCTGGCGTTCCAGCCACCCGTGGATCTTCCAGAAGCTGGTCGAGAAGCCCGCCGCCAAGCCCAAGTCCGGCACCCTCGTCGAGGTGGTCGGCGTGGATGGGGAGTGGATCGGCCGCGGCTTCTACAACGGCCATTCGCGCATCGCCGTGCGCATCCTGGAGACCCACCCCGACATCCCGGTGGATGCCGGCTGGTTCTCGCGCAAGATCGCCGATGCGGTCTCCCTGCGCCGGGACGTGCTGAAGCTGGATGCCGTCAGCGATGCCTGGCGCGTGGTGCACAGCGAGGGCGACGGGCTGTCCGGCCTGGTGGTGGACCGCTACGGCGACCTGATCGTGGTGGAGTTCTTCGCGGCCGGCATGTTCCGCCACCGCGAATGGATCTACGAGGCGCTGCGCGAGCAGTTCCCCGGCTGCCGCTTCCACAGCTTCGCCGACGAACACGTGCAGAAGCAGGAGAGCTTCGACTTCCACGGCAACACCACCACCGAAGCGGCCGTCATCACCGAGTACGGCGTGAAGTTCCGCGCCGATCCCGCCGGCGCGCACAAGACCGGCTTCTTCGCCGACCAGCGCGAGAACCGCGAATGGCTCAGCCGCCAGGTGGACGGCAAGACCGTGCTGGACCTGTGCTGCAACACCGGTGGCTTCGCGGTGTACGCGGCGGCACGCGGTGCCAGTGAGGTCGTTGGGGTGGACATCGACCAGGACGTCATCCAGATCGCCAAGGGCAACGCCCGGCTCAACAATGTGCGGCCGAAGTTCGTGCAGGCCGACATCTTCCCGTACCTGCGCGATGCGGCGAACCGCGGCGAACAGTACGACGTGGTGATCCTGGACCCGGCCAAGATGACGCGCGATCGCGAGCAGGTGATCGCTGCGCTGAAGAAGTACCTGGACATGAACAAGCTGGCGCTGGGCGTGGTGAAGCCCGGCGGCCTGTTCGCGACGTTCTCGTGCACGGGCCTGGTCAGCGAGGAGCAGTTCCTCGACATGCTGCGCCGCGCCGCGTATTTCTCAGGTCGCACGATCCAGATCCTGAAGGTCGCCGGCGCCGGCCCCGACCATCCCTTCATGGCGCACGTGCAGGAATCGCGCTACCTGAAGGCGGTGTTCTGCCGGGTGGTCGACTGAGCATGCACGGCGCGCGGATCGTTCCGATCCTGCTCGCCGCACTGGCAGCCGGCTGCGCGTCCACACCGGCCGTACCGTGGCAGTCGCTCGCCGGTGTCGCGCAGTGGCGCAGCGTCGGTGAGTCCGCACTGGATCCGCGCTGGCAGGCCAGCGATGGCGAACTCGCGCTGACGGCTGCGGGGAGTGGCGACATCATCAGTGTCGCTGCTTATGACGACTTCGAACTCGAATTCGAATGGCGCCTGCCTGCGGGCGGCAACAGCGGTGTGTTCTATCGCGCCGTCGATGCCTCGCCCGTGTGGGCACGTGCGGTCGAGTACCAGCTGCTGGACGACCGCGAAGCCGAGGACCGCATCGTGCCGAGCCATCGTGCTGGTGCGGTGTACGACCTGGTCGCGCCGAGACAGGACGCGCTTCGTCCCATCGACGCATACAACCACGCGCGCATCGTCGCCTGTGGGCCGCACGTGGAGCACTGGCTCAATGGCGTGCGCGTGGCGACCTACGACCTCGACAGCGATGACTGGAAACGTCGCGTCGCCGGCAGCAAGTTCGCCGGGCAGCTGGACTTCGCGACGGCGCGCCGCGGCCATCTCGCGCTGCAGGACCATGGCAACGCGGTGTACCTGCGCGGCATGCGTATCCGGGCGCTGGGGAAGGATTGCAAGCCGGCTTCACTGTAGGAGCGACGTCAGTCGCGACCGCGCGCTGACAGATGTCGATGGCGCCGGATGATGCATCCCGGCGCACCTGCAATTGTTGATGAGGTCCCTGCTGTCCGGCCGTGCGGTCGCGACTGACGTCGCTCCTACAGGAGAGCAAACGAAAAAGGCGGGCCGAAGCCCGCCTCTTCCTGCGCCATGCGCGGCGATCAACCCTCCGGCGACAACTCGATGCAGTCGAACTGCACGTCCGGGTTCACGTCGGCATCGTAGTCCACGTCGTCGCGCTCGAAGCCGAACAGCTTGAGGAACTCGTGCTTGTAGTTCGCGTAGTCGGTCAGCTGGAAGAGGTTCTCGCTGGTCACCTGCGGCCACAGCGCCTTGGCCTGCGTCTGCACCTCGGGCTTCAGCTCCCAATCGTCCAGGCGCAGGCGGTTCTCGTCGTCGGTCGCGGCCGGAGCGCCGTCGGTGCGATACATGCGGTCGCGGAACAGGCGGTCCAGCTGCTCGATGGTGCCTTCATGCAGGCCCAGTTCCTTCATCACCTTGAACACGATGCTGATGTACAGCGGCATCACCGGGATGGCCGAACTGGCCTGCGTCACCACCGATTTCAGCACCGCCACATTCGCGGTGCCGCCGGTCTTCTGCAGGCGCGCGTCCAGGCGCTGCGCGGTCTGGTCCAGGTCCACCTTGGCGCGCCCCAGTGCGCCGTGCCAGTAGATCGGCCAGGTGATGTCGGTGCCGATGTAGCTGAAGGCCACCGTGCGCGCGCCGTCGGCCAGCACGCCGGCCTTGTCCAGCGCATCGATCCACAGCTCCCAGTCCTGCCCGCCCATCACGGTGACGGTGTCTTCGATCTCCTGCTCGGTCGCCGGCTCGATGGTGGCCTGGACGATGGCATCCTTGTTGGTGTCGATCGCGGTGGAGGTGTACGGCGCGCCGATCGGCTTCAGCGCCGAGCGCTTCACTTCGCCCGTGGTGGGCAGCTTGCGCACCGGCGAGGCCAGCGAATAGACTACCAGGTCGACCTGGCCGCCCATCTCGTTCTTGATCAGCTCGATCACCTTTGCACGCGCTTCGTCGGAGAACGCGTCGCCGTTGATCGAGCGGCTGTACAGGCCCTCGGCCTTGGCGAACTTGTCGAACGCGGCCGAGTTGTACCAGCCCGCGGTGCCGGCCTTCTTCTCGTTGCCCGGTTTCTCGAAGAACACGCCCAGCGTGTCCGCACCGAAGCCGAACGCCGCGCTGATGCGGGCAGCCAGGCCGTAGCCGCTGGACGCGCCGATCACCAGCACCTTCCTCGGTCCGTCCTTGCGCACGCCCTGCGCGCGCGTGGCGGCGATCTGATCACGCACGTTGAGCTCGCAGCCGAGCGGATGGGTGGTGGTGCAGATGAAGCCGCGGACTTTGGGATGGATGATCAACGTCGTAACCCGGGGGATGGTGTGCCTGCGCGGCATCTTAGTGCCGCGGGCGCCGGGAATGAAGCGCTGTGCATGCACACGCCGGCGTATGGGATGGCGCCATGGCCGGCGCGTGGACAAAGAAAAGGCGGGCCGAAGCCCGCCTTGTCGTCATGCATGCCAAGCTGCCATCACGCATCGCCGCCTTTCGCCAGCACGCTGTTGCGCCGGCTGTAGGCCAGGTAGACGACGAAGCCGACAGCGTTCCACACCAGGAACCACAGCTGCGTCCTCTGCGGCAGGCTCCAGAACAGGTACAGACAGCCGAGGATGGCGACGGGGCCGACGATCCATGCCAGCGGCGTGCGGAACACGCGCGGGCGCTCCGGTTCGCGGCTGCGCAGCACCAGTAGGCAGACGCCGACTGCGACGAAGGCGGCCAGCGTGCCCGCATTGGCGAGTGCGGCGATCTCGTCCAGCCGCGCCACGCCGGCCAGCGCCGCCACCAGGATGGCGGTGAACACGGTGATGGCGACCGGTGTGCCGGTGCGCGCGTTGACCTTCGACAGGCCGCGCGGCAGCAGGCCGTCGCGCGACATCACGAAGAAGATGCGGCTTTGTCCGTAGAAGAACGCCAGCAGCACGGTGGGCAGGGCGATGATCGCCACGATGCCGATCACCAGCGCGGCGGTGCCGTGGCCCAGTTCGCGCATGATCAGCGCAAGCGGTTCGGCGCTCTTGCCGAACACCGTGTAGCTCATCGCGCCCACCGCGGCCAGCGCCACCAGCAGGTAGATCAGCGTGCAGCCGATCATCGAGCCGATGATGCCGATCGACAGGTCGCGGCCGGGGTTCTTGGTCTCCTCCGCCGCGGTGGAGATCGCGTCGAAGCCGTAGAAGGCGAAGAAGATGATCGCCGCGGCCGCCATCACGCCGCGTTCGACGCCGGCCGCATCCAGCGATTTCGGGAAGCCGAACGGCATGAACGGCTGCAGGTTGTCCGGGTTGAACGCCGGCAGCGCGACGGCGATGAACACCGCCAGGGCGATCAGCTTGAACACCACCAGGATCGCGTTGAGCGTGGCGCTCTCGCGCGTGCCGGCCATCAGCAGGCCGGCGACCATGAACGTGATGACGATGGCCGGGAGGTTGATGACGCCGCCGGCGTGCGGACCCGCGGCAAGGGCGGCGGGCAGGGTGACGTTCCAGCCGAAGTTCTGCTGCACCCATTGCAGGAACCCGACGAAGTAGCCGGACCAGCCCACGGCCACGGTGCTGACCACCAGCGAATACTCCAGGATCAGGCTCCAGCCGACGATCCAGGCGATGGACTCGCCCAGCACGCCGTAGCTGTAGGTGTAGGCGCTGCCGGCGGCCGGCATCATCGTCGAAAGTTCCGCATAGGCCAGTGCTGCGCAGGCGCAGACCACGCCGGCGATGACGAAGGACAGCAGCACGGCGGGACCGGCCTTGTCCGCGCCCACGCCGATCAGTGTGTAGATGCCCGTGCCCACGATGGCGCCGATGCCCAGCGCGACCAGGTGCGGCCAGCTCAGCGTGGGCACCAGCCGGCGCCCTTCTTCATGCTGGGTGATCCGGTCGATGGATTTGCGCCGTAGCCAGGTCATGGGAACTCCTCGAATGCGTCAATGGGGCGGCATGCCGGCGACAGGTCGGCATGGAAAGCTGAGGGGGCATGACCCGCGGGCGCTCCCCGCCCCGGGGCCGCCAGCAGCCTATGCGCGCGCGGCGCGGCTGGCAATCGGCGGTGCACCACGTCGCACGACGCGCGGTGCTTCAGAGATACGAGGGTCGCGCCGGGTCGAACACCAGCGGGTAGCGGTGCACGTCCAGCAGGTCGAGGAATACGTCCAGGCCCTCGTCCGAACGCACCAGATCGTATTCGGCATCGGATACCAGGTGCACCGCCAGCGGCTCCACGCCCTGGCCATGCAGGTGCAGGTTGTCGAACAGGTGGCGGTCGGCCGCCACGACCGGCGGCAGCAGCAGGAAAGTGGAGAACGGCGAGCCCGCCAGCGGAGGTTCCGGCAGCGGCACGGTGTGGCCGTAGCCCAGCCAGCTGCCTTCGGCGAACGGCAGCTTGGCCAGCCAGCGCAGCCGTTCGATGAAGGCCTGGTGCGGTGCGCGCACGTACCACAGCAGCTCCCGCGCGGCGGACTCGTCGCCGTCGTAACCCTCGGGCATCGCCATCAGCCGGTCGCTCATGCCGCTGGTGACCAGGACGCAGCCCTCGTCCCGGCCCGAGGCGCGATCCGCGGCGAAATCGCGGGCGTACACGTGCACGTCCACCCGATGGCGCCGGTCGGCGTCGCGGTCGATGCGCGCAGGTTCGCCCAATGCCGCCAGCAGGGCGGCTTCTCGCGCGGCCGCCAGCGCAGGCGCGGAATCGGGCGCGGCGCCCATCAGTGTGCGGAGACGTTGCAGCATGCCGGCCTTCCCCAAGCGGTCAGTGCGCCGCGACTGTGCGTTGCCGCCCCCCGGGGGGTCAAGCCGCGCATCCGCGTCCCGTGACGTGGCGCGCGCTTCCCGTGCGAGGCGGTTCGCGCTGCGTCCGCCTCAGGCGGTGAGACGCCAGCGGCTACACTGTCGGCATGGATTCCCAGACTCTGCTCGTCCTGCTGTTGATTCTCGTCGCCATCGCCGTCGTGCTGCTGGCGGTGCTGGTGTTGCGCCGCCCCGAAGCCCGGATCGGCGACCTGCTGGAGCGCGCGCTGCGCGATGAACAGCGCGAGGGCCGCGGGGAATTGCGCGAGCAGCTGGAGGGCCTGTCGCGCGCGCAGGAAGTCCGCATCGACGGCTTCGCGCGCAGCCTGGCCGACCTGAGCACCCGCACCGACCAGCGCCTGGACGTGCTGCGCGACACGCTCAGCGAAGACGCGCGCAAGGGCCGGCTGGAATCCGCGGAATCGCAGCAGCGCTTCGCCGATGCGCTCGGCCAACGCCTCAACGAGCTCACCCAGCGCAACGAGCAGCGCATCGGCGAGATGCGCGCCACGCTGGAAGGCCGCCTGAAGGAACTGCAGGCCGACAACGCGCAGAAGCTGGAGCAGATGCGCGCGACGGTGGACGAGAAGCTGCAGGCCACCTTGACCCAGCGCTTGGATGCGTCGTTTTCGCTCGTGTCCGAGCGGCTGGAGGCCGTCCAACGGGGCCTGGGCGAAATGCAGCAGCTCGCCACCGGCGTCGGCGACCTGAAGCGCGTGCTGACCAACGTCAAGGACCGCGGTGGCTGGGGTGAAGTGCAGTTGGAGAACCTGTTGGAGCAGGTGCTGACGGCCGAGCAGTTCGCGCGCAGCGTGAAGGTGCGCCCGGAGGGCAACGAAGCGGTGGATTTCGCCATTCGCCTGCCGGGTCGCCAGGACGGCGATGTGCCGGTCTGGCTGCCGATCGACGCCAAATTCCCGCGCGAAGACTACGAGCGATTGATCGAGGCCCAGGAGCGCGGCGACGCCGATGCGATGCGCATCGCCGCCACGCAGCTGGAGCGTGCGATCAAGGTGCAGGCGAAGTCGATCAACGAGAAGTACGTGGTGCCGCCGCACACGACGGACTTCGCGGTGCTGTTCCTGGCCACCGAAGGACTTTACGCGGAAGCCATCCGTCGCCCCGGCCTGGTCGATGCCCTGCAGCGCGACTACCGCATCGTCGTCGCGGGCCCCACCACGCTGGCCGCCCTGCTCAACAGCCTGCAGATGGGCTTCCGCACACTGGCCATCGAGAAGCGTTCGAGCGAGGTGCGCGTGTTGCTGGGCGCGGTGAAGACCGAGTTCGGCAAGTTCGCCACCGTGCTGGAGAAGGCGCACAGCCAGCTGGACACCGTGCAGAACAGCATCAAGCAGGCCGGTGTGCGCACGCGCGCCATCGAGCGCCAGCTGCGCGGGGTTGAAGCGTTGCCTGGCGAAGAGAGCCAGAAGCTGCTGGGTGGCGACGAAGCGGAGTAAGGATGCAGGCTTCCTTCTCCCCGCTGCGCAGGGAGAGGGGGCAGCGCAAAAGAAAACGGCGCCTTGCGGCGCCGTTTTCACTCAATGCACTGCAATCGCGCCTCAACCGCCGCCATTGATCTCCGGCATCGGCATGGCGTCGACCGGCACCGTGGGGTCGGTCTCGTCCTGCAGGTATTCCGGCAACTCGCCTTCGGACGGTTGCTGCGGGGTGCGGTGGCTTTCGATCTGGTAGTTGCGGCGCTGCAGCCACGAGTCGCGGACCAGCGCGTAGTCGTCCACCGCGCCCTCGCGCAGGCTGTCCAGCGAGAGCAGCTGCGCGCGCGTATCCACCAGGTTCAGGCCCTGCAGGAAAATGCGGGTCTTGTCGTCCTCGATCTGGCGCACCGGACTGAGCGGCATGTCGCCGGCCATCCCCAGCACATCGCGGACCGTTCGCGGGCCGAAGAATGGCAGTTCGATGTAGCGCGAACGGCGCCAACCCCACGTGCCCAGCGTCTGCCCGAAATCCTCGCTGCGGCGCTTCATCTTCAGGTCGCTGGCCGGGTCGAACAGGCCGCCGATGCCCAGCGTGGAATTCACCAGGAAGCGCCCGAACGTCTGTGTGGCATCACGCGGGCGGCCCTGCAGCAGCTGGTTCACCATGGTCAGCGGCTGGCGCAGGTTGTCGAAGAAGTTGCCCACGCCCAACCGAACCGGGCGCGGCACCGCCGCCACGTAGGCACGGGCGAGCGGGCGGGCGACGGTGCGGTCGACGGCGTTGTTGAAGCGGTGGACCTGGCGATTGAACTTCTCCCACGGGTCGTACGCGACCGGCGCCTGCACTGGCGCGGGCAGGGTGGGATCGGCGACCGGGTCGTAGGTGGCGCTCTGGCCGTAAATGGCGGCGAAATCGTCCTCGCCTTCAGACGCCGTGGCGTTGTCCGCCATCGGTGCGGGTGCATCGATACTGGCGGGGTCGATCGGCGGCTCGGCGGGCAACGGAGCCGCCGCCGCGGCGGTGCTGTCGATCACCGTGGCCTCAGCCGGCGCGGCCGCCGACGGCTTGGGTGCCGACGCGCAGGCGCTCGCCAGGGCGGCCAGCAGGACGACGGTACTGAGGCGGAACAGATTCATCCTGATTCCTGGAAACTGCGGGTGGGGGTTACGCCGGGAAATCCAGCTCCGGCGTGAGGCGGTACGCGGCCTGCAGATCGGCCAGGCCGGCGGGCTGGCCTTCGACGCGGGGTACCGCGCCGGCGGCGCGCGCGCGCGCCGCCAGTTCCGCCAACAGTGCCAGTCCGGCGCTGTCGACGGTAGTGACGTTGGTCAGGACGAAGCGTTGCACGCCTGCCAGCTGCGCCGCGGCCTGCGCCCACAGCGCCGCGGCCGCGGCGCGGTCCAGCGCGCCGGCGAACACCAGCGCGTCGCCGTCCCGCCTGATGTGGGCGTCACTTGCCGCTGGCACTGCCATTGACCTGCAGCTTGCCGGACTTCAGGTCCGAGGCCACCTGCGCGATGGACTTCTGGCGCAGCGGGGTGTCGAACTGGGTCTTGAAGGTCTGCACGAAGGACACGCCTTCCGGCAGCACGTCGAACACCTTCCACTGGCCCCCGACGTTGCGCGCATAGAACGTGATCGGGGTGACCGTCTGGTCGGGCTGCACGAACTCGGTCTCGACCTTCACGCCCTTGCCGCCCGGCAGCGGCGACTCGGACTTCACCCGCACCTTCAGCCGTGCGTTGAAGTCGGCCAGCCGCGCACCGTAGGCCGACAGCAGGCGCTCGGTCAGGGCCTGGCCGAACAGCTTCACGTCGGCGTCGGAGGCGCCACGGCCATGCACGCCCAGCACCAGACGGGCCGAATAGTCGCCATCGAACAGCGTGTTGAACTCGCTGGTGACGTACTGGCGCAGCGCGGCCGGGTTCGCCTTGAACTCGGCGCGGCGCTGGTCGAGCGTGGCCAGGATGCGCGTGCTGCTGCCCAGTACCACCTGGCTGGCGCTGTTCTGCTTCGCGGCGGCGGCCGGGACGGCGCCCTGTGCGGACACGGTGGCCGGCGCGGCCGCCAGCAGGGCCGCCGACAGGGCGATGGACAGAAGGGAATGCTTGGTCAGGGTCTTCATGGTGTGGGTTCTTCCGTAACGGGGGGCGCGGTCTCGCCGCTGGCCGGGGTTTCCCCGGAGCCTGCGCCGGCATTGTTGGCGCCGCCGCTGAACATGTACTTGCCGGCCAGCTGCAGCAGGTCCACCGCAGGCTGGGTGAAGGCGATCTCGTCGCCGTCCTTCAGCGGCTCAGGATCGCCGCCAGGCGACAGGCCGATGTAGTTCTCGCCCAGCAGGCCGCTGGTGAAGATGCCCGCCGCGGTGTCGGCCGGCAGGTCCTTGAACGTACTGTCGATGGACAGGGTGACGATGGAGTCGAACTTGACCGGATCCAGCTGAATGTCGGCCACCTGGCCGATCACCACGCCGCCGATCTTCACCGGCGCCTGCTTGCGCAGCTGGCCCAGGTTGGAAAAGCGCGCGGTCAGCTCGTAGCTGCCGCCGCCCACGCCGAAACGCTTGTTGGTGGAAGCCAGTGCCAGCACCAGCAGCGAGGCCAGGGCCAGCAGCAGGAAGGCGCCGACGGCGAATTCGAGGCGGGGTCCACGGATGGACATGGGTCAGCTCCTGAACAGCAATGCAGACATGACGAAATTGAACATCAGCACCAGCAGCGAGGCGTTCACCACCGCACGGGTGGTGGCCACGGAGGTGCCCTCGATGGTCGGCTCGGCGTGGAAGCCCACGTAGGCGGCCACCAGCGCGGCGGTGCCGCCGAATACGGCGGACTTCAGCAGCGCCACGCCGAAGTCGTCCCAGAAATCCACGCTGTTCTGCAGCGCCGACCAGAACGTGCCGTTGTCCAGGCCGAGCACGTGCACGGCCTCGAAGTAGCTGGCGCTGATCGCCAGCGAGCAGAAAAAGCCGGTCAGCAGCGGCACCGTCAGCACCGCCGCCCAGAAGCGCGGCGCCACGGCCTTGGCCACCGGATCGATCGCCATAAGTTCCAGCGCCTTGATCTGGTCGGTGGCGCGCATCAGGCCCAGCTCGGCGGCGATGGAGCTGCCGGCGCGGCCGATGAACAGCAACGCGGTCAGCACGGGGCCCAGTTCGCGGTACAGGGACAGACCCAGCAGCGTGGACAGCGCGTCGCTGGCGCCGAACGTGGTCAGCGTGCGGTAGCCCTGCAGCGTCAGCACCAGCCCCACGAACGCGCCGCCGACGGCGATGATCGGCAGGGAACGGCCGCCGATCTTGTAGATCTCGCGGGTCAGCTCGGCCAGGAAGTCGCGGGTCGGCGTGGATGCGCGGAACACCGACAGCGAGAACAGGCCGGCGCGGCCCAGCGACCGGATGGCGGTGGCGAAGGCCATCACGCGGCCTCCCCGCGCTTGACGGTATCGAACGCGATCGGACCGTCCGGCTCGCCACGCAGGAACTGCCTCACCAGCGGGTCCGACGTGGCGTCGAGTTCGGCGGGGGTGCCCGAGAACACGAGGCCACCATTGGCGATCACCACCGCCTGGTCGGCGATCGGCAGCGTCTCGTGCACGTGGTGGCTGACGATGATGCTGGTCAGGCCCAATGTGTCGTTGAGGCGCTGGATCAGGCTCATGATCACGCCCGAGGCGATGGGGTCCAGGCCGGTCAGCGGCTCGTCGTAGAGCATCAGCGGCGGGTCCAGCGCCAGCGCGCGGGCCAGCGCCACGCGGCGCGCCATGCCGCCGGACAGCTCGCGCGGGTAGGCGTCGGCGGCGGCACGCAGGCCGACCGCGTTCAACTTCAGGTCCACCAGCCGGCGGATGAGCGCCTCGGGCAGCTTGGTATGCGTGCGCAGCGGCAGCGCCACGTTCTCCGCCGTGGTCAGGTCGGTCAGCAGGCCGTTGCCCTGCAGCAGTACGCCGATGCCCTTGCGCATCTCCAGCAGCGCGCGGCTGCCGTGCGGCACGGGCTGGCCGAACACCTCCACCGTACCCGCGGCAGGCGGCAGTTCACCGGTCAGCGCGGCCAGCAGCGTCGATTTGCCGCTGCCGGACGGGCCAAGGACGGCGGTAATGCTGCCGCGCGGCACCGTCATGTCGATGCCGCGCAGGATGGTGCGGCCGCCGCGGTCAAGGCGGAGGCCGGACAGGTGCACGGCAGGGGCGTCGGCAGGCGTCATGGGCGTCGTCGGCGAGCGGGTCCGTGGACCGGGGTCAACGGGTTAACGGAAAAACAACGGCGTAGCTTCGCGGCCAGCGGCTGAACATAAACCGTACCGCGCAGTTTGATTATTGTGGCACCCGGACAGCGCCCGCGCGCACGGCCGTGCGGGATGCTGTGGCCCAAACCGTCTGGTCTCCGGTGCTGCGACCGCCATCCGGCACAATGACGGCGACGATGACCGCCGACGCCGCGCCCGACTTCCGCCTGTATCCCTCCAACGCACTGGAGCTGCTTGCGGCGTTGCTGGCCGAGGAGCTGCGCAACCCGGTGCCGGGCCAGTCGCCGCTTGCGCCGGATGTCGTGCTGATCCCCCAGGTGGCGATGCGGCGTTGGCTGCAGGCCACGCTGGCGACCCGGTACGGTGTGGCCGCCAACCTGGAATTCCTCACCCCCGGCGAGTTCGTCGCCCGCGCGCTGGACGCCAATCTCGGTCCGAGCACCGACGACCTGGACATGGCCGCCCTGCAGTGGCGCCTGTACGGCGCGCTGGGCGATCCGACGCTGCGCGGCACGCCCGCGATGGCCTCGCTGGACGCCTGGCTGGGCGACGGCGACCCGCTGAAGCCCTGGGCGCTGGCCGGCGAACTGGCCGGCGTGTACGAGAAGTACCAGGCCTGGCGCCGCGACTGGCTGCTGCGCTGGGAAGCGGGCGCCGACCAGGACGACGCCCAGGCGCGACTGTGGCGCGCGGTCGCCGCCGGGCGCGACTACCGTGCACGCCGCATCCACGACTATCTCGCGCGCTTCGGCCGCGACGACGGCCCGCTCCCGCAGGGCCTGCCGAAACGCCTGCTGGTGTTCGCCACCCTCAACATCTCGCCCGACGTGCTCCGCGTGCTGGCCACCCAGGCGCGCGTGGGCACGCTGCATTTCTACCTGCCCACGCCGGCGCGCGGCTATTGGGGAGACCTGCAGACGCTGCGCGAGCGCCGCCGCAGTGGCGACAGCGCGCTGTTCGCCGACGACGTGCAGGAGAACCCGCTGCTGCAGGCCTGGGGTGCCGCCGGCCGCGACTTCATGGCGCTGCTGGGGGACTACGAAGTGGTGCACCCGCGCGCCGAGATCGACGTCTACGCCGATCCGCTGTCCACGCAGGGCCCCGACACGCTGCTGCGGCGCCTGCAGTCGGACCTGTTCCACCGTCGCGCGCCGGCCGTGCCGCCGCCGCGCGCCTCGCTGGACCTGGCCGATGCCAGCCTGCAGGTCCACGCCTGCCACACCCGCCTGCGTGAGCTGCAGGTGTTGCACGATCAGCTGCGCGCCCTGCTGGACGACCCGCGCTTCGATCCGCCGCTGCAGCCGCGCGAGATCGCGGTGCTGGCGCCGGACATCGATCCGTACGTGCCCTACCTGGATGCGGTGTTCGGCGGCACCGGCCACGACGATGCGCTGCCCTGGGCGCTGGCCGATACCAGCCCGCTGGCGAGCGAACCGCTGGCCGAGGTGTTCCTGCGCCTGCTGGACCTGCCGGTGTCGCGCTTCGGCCTGGACGAGGTGCTCGACCTGCTGGCCAGCGCGCCCATGGCCGAAGCCTCCGGGCTGGACAGCGACGCCATCGACCGCCTGCATGGCTGGCTGCGCCAGGCAGGCGCGCGTTGGGGCCTGGATGCCGCGCACCGCGTCGCTTCCGATGCGCCAGCCGACGACGCCTACACCTGGCAGTTCGCGCTGGACCGTCTGCTGCTGGGCCACGCGAGCGGCAGCGAAGACGAGATCGCCGGTGTCGCGCCCTGGCCGGAGCTGGAAGGCAGCGGCCTGGACGCGCTCGATACGCTGGTGCGCCTGCTGCGCGAACTCGCCCGCCAGCGGCGCGTGCTCGGCGAAGCGCAGACGCCTGCGCGATGGCGTGAGCGCCTGCTGCACCTGCTCGACGCGTTGCTGCCGGAACGGCCGGCCGCACCGCGCGCGCAACGCGCGCTGGACCGCCTGCGCACCCTCATCGACCGCTTCGCCCGCGACGCGGAGGCGGCCGGCTATGGCGGTACCGTGCCGCCGGAGGTGGTGCGCGCGCACTTCGCCGACCTGCTGTCGCAGGCGGACACGCGCGCACCGCTGCTGACCGGCGGCATCAGCGTGGGCCGCATGGTGCCGATGCGCCTGCTGCCATTCCGGGTCATCTGCCTGCTGGGCATGAACGACGGCGACTTCCCCCGGCGCGATCCCGCCGCCGGCCTCAACAAGCTGACCGCCGAACTGCATGCGGGACGGCGCCTGCCCGGCGACCGTTCGACGCGGGAGGACGACCGTTTCCTGTTCCTGCAGCTGTTCGCCGCCGCGCAGGACGTGTTCTACCTCAGCTACCTCGGCAACGACCCGCGCGACGGCAGCGTGCGCGAGCCGTCGGTGCTGGTCAGCGAACTGCTCGACGTCGCCGCGCGCTACCACGCCGATCCCGGCGCGAGGACGCGACTGGTCGTGCGCCACACGCTGCAGCCGTTCGCGCCGGAGGCGTTCGGCAGCCGCGATGAACCGCGCCGCTTCAGCTACCGTGCGCGCTGGCGCGAGGCTGGCCAGCGTCTGGGCGAAGCACGACACGCCCTGGCGCCCTGGCTGTTGCAGCCGCTGCCGCCAGAGAAGGCCGACACGGCCGACCTGTCGCTCGATGCGCTGCGGCGCTTCTTCGCAGATCCTCAGGGGCGCTTCCTGCAACAGCGCCTGGGCTTGCGCCTGCCCGAGCCGGTCGACCAGGGCGAAGATGTCGAGCCGCTGGTCGTCCCCGGTCGCGGGCTTGAACGCGCGCGGCTGCAACAGGCGCTGATCGACGCGATGGATGCCGGCCAGGAAGCCGGCCTGCGCGAACGCCTGCGTGCACGCGCGCTGCTGCCATCGGGTGCGCTCGGCACACGCCAGTTCGAGGCCATGCTGGCGCGGGCGTCTCCGTTCGCGCGGGCGCGTCGCGAGTGGCTGGCGGGCGAGACGGCGGCCTCTGCGGCCTATGCCATCGAGCTCGATGGCCGCCGCCTGCACGGCCGCGTCGCCGACGTGACCGCGCGCGGGCTGGTGCGCCTGCGCGCGGACGCACTCAACGGCCGCGCAGCGCTGCGCTGGGGGTTGGACTGGCTGCTGGCCAATGCGGCGGGTGCGCGCCTGCCGCTGGTGCAGTTCCACGACGGCGACCATCCGGGGCCGCACCTGATCGAGGCGCTGGCGCCGGAGCAGGCGCGCACGGCATTGCGCTGCCTGTTGGCCCTGCACGCGCGAGGCCTGCAGGCGCCACTGCTGTTCGCCCCGTCCACCGGCTGGGATATCTGGAACGCCGAGCCCGGAAAGCGCCGCGCCGCCGGCTGGAAGCGCTGGCACGGCGATGGCAACGGCGGTTGGGCGGAAGGCGAGGGCGAGGCGATCCGGCTCGCCCTGCGCGGTCGCGATCCCTTCGCGCGCGACGACGACTATGCCGAACTGGAGCGCACCAGCCTGGACGTCTACGACCTGCTTCGCCACGGCCGTACGCGCCACGACGGAGGTGCGGCATGAGTGCCCCCGACCTGGCGGAGGAGCCTTACCTGGCGCGTGCCCTGGACGGCGTGCAACTGATCGAGGCCAGTGCCGGTACCGGCAAGACCTACACGCTGGCGACGCTGTTCACCCGCCTGATCGTCGAACAGCGGCTGCGCATGGGCCAGGTGCTGGCGGTGACCTATACCGAAGCCGCCACCCAGGAGCTGCGCAAGCGCATCCGAGAGCGGCTGGCGCTGGCGACGAACGTGATCGGCACGCCGGTGCAGGACGACGAGGACCATGAGATCGCGCTGACGCGTTTCATCCTGGACCGCCATCTCGCCGGCGGCACCGAGACGCCGGCGCAGCTGGCGCGCCGCCTGCGCACCGCGGTTGAGGAAACCGACCTCGCCGCCATCTTCACCATCCACGGCTTCTGCGCTCGCGTGCTGCGCGAACATGCGCTGGAAGCGGGGCAGGGCCTGGCCGCCGTCGAACTGCTCGGCAACGCGCGCGACCTGTATGCCGAAGTCGCCGCCGACCTCTGGCGTGTGCATGCCGCCGATCCGGAGACCGCCGACGCCCTCATCGGCCTGTGGAAGGATCCCGGCACCCTGGCCGAAGACCTGCCCGCACTGTGCAAGCCGTTGCCGTTGTATCCGCTGGCGCCGGTGGAAGGGAACGAGGAACGGCAGGTCGCCGTCGATGCGACGCGTGCGGGATGTGCCGCGCACCTGGTCGAGGCGATTGGCCTGTACCTGGCGGAGGCGCGCGCCGTGATCGCGACGGCGTTCGATGCCAAGGTGTTCGATGGCCGCCGCGCGCGCCGACCGAGCTTCGACAAGGCGTTCGACGAACTGCAGGCCGGTGCCGTCCTCGCCGATTGGCCGCGCACCGACAAGACGCACCTGCAGAAGCTGCTGCCGGACGCCCTGCTGGGCTACTGCAAGGAAGGGCAGGAGGCGCGCGTGCCGGTATCGCCGCTGTTCGACGCCTTGCGCGACTGGTGCGAGGCCGACGATGCCTGGCAGCAGATGCAACTCGCCCGGCGTGCCGCGCTGCTCCACCGCCTGCGCGACGAAGCGCGCCAGCGCCTGCAGCTGCTCAAGCGCACGCGGCGCGTGCAGACCTACGACGACCTGATCGACCGCGTCGCCGACGCCCTGGCGGGTGGTCCGGACACGCTGACGCTGGTGTCCCGCCTGCGCGCGCAGTACCGGATCGCACTGGTCGACGAGTTCCAGGACACGGACGAGCGCCAGTGGCAGATCTTCGCCCGCGTGTTCGGCGATTCCGACGCCGTCCGTGCGATCGGCGACGTGCCCGCCCTGTTCCTGATCGGAGATCCGAAGCAGGCCATCTATGGCTTCCGGGGCGGCGACGTCGCCACGTACCTGTCCGCCAAGCACCATCCCGCCACCGTCCACGCCGATCCGCTGACCCACAACTTCCGCTCGCGACCTGCCGTGCTGCGCGCGGTGCAGGCGCTGTACGCCGGCGCGGCGGCGGCGGGCCAGGAGCCCTTCGCGCATCCCGGCATCCACTTCGAGGCGGTCGAGCCCGGGGGTGCGCAGCGCGACGACCATTACCTGCGCGATGGCACGCCCGCACCGGCACTGACGCTGCGGCTGCTGCGCGGCGACGGTGGACCCCTCGACGCCGACGCCTCGCGGGAAGCCGCCGTCGCCGCCTGCGTGGCCGACATCCATGCCGTCCTCTCCGCGGCCCGCGGGGATCGCGCCCTGATCAGGGGTCGGCGCGTGCAGCCCGGCGACATCGCGGTGCTGGTGCGCAACCACAAGGACGCCACGCGTGTGCAGCAGGCCCTGGCGCGCGCCGGCGTGCCGGCGGTCGCTGCGGGCAGGCAGAGCCTGTTCGAGACCGCCGAGGCCGGCGAGCTGCGCACCCTGCTGCTCGCCCTGCTGCATCCCTCCGACAGCGGCCGGCTGCGTGCGGCACTGTCCACGGTGCTGTTCGGCCAGGACGCCGCCGCCATCGCCGCCCTGGAAGACGGAGGCGATGCGCAGCGCGACCACCAGGCGAAGCTGCTGCACTGGCGCGAACGCTGGCAGCGCAGCGGCCCGTTCGCACTGGTGTCCGAACTGTGCGCCGAACAGGCCACGCGGCTGCTCGGCCTGCTGGACGGCGAGCGGCGGCTGACGAACTACCTGCAACTGGGCGAGCACCTGCAGGAGGCCGCCGCCCGCACGCTGGGCCTGCAGGGTCTGCTCGACTGGCTGCAGATGCGCATCGCCCGTGCCGATCCCGGCGACGAAGCGCAGCTGCTGCGGCTGGAAAGCGATGCGCTGCGTGTGCAGATCGTCACCCTGCACAAGAGCAAGGGCCTGGAATATCCGCTGGTCTACCTGCCGTTCGCCGGGCTGGGCACCCACCGTCCCGACACCAGCCGTCACCGCATCGTGCACGACGACGATGGCCGCCGCGTGCTGCAGTGGAAGATCGACAAGGAGGATGCCGCATGGAAAGCGGCCGGTGAGGCGGCCAGGCGCGATGCCATCGCCGAGGATGCGCGGCTGCTCTATGTCGGCCTGACCCGCGCGGCGCATGCGCTGTGGATCGCGGCGGGCGATGTGAAGGATTTCGACAGGAGCCGCCTTGCGCCATTGCTTGCCGGCATCGCCGGCCTGCGTGCGCAGGCCGACGTGCGCATCGTCGACGGCCCTGCCGAGCCGCCGCCGCCGCGCTTGGCGCAGGACGGTGCGACCGTCGTCGCGCCGGCCCGCACCGCACGCGGCCGCGTCGCCGCCGACTGGTGGGTCTACAGCTTCACCCAGCTCGCGCATGCCGAAGGCGCCGATCCGCTGGCTGCCGCCACCCAGGCCGATCCCGGTGGTGAAGACGAAGCCCCCGCGTCCGATGCCGACGTACTGCCCGATGCGGCCGTCACGCCTTTGGTGCAGGCCGATCCGCGCTTCGCCGGCAGCCGTTTTGGCGTGGTGATGCACGCCGCGCTGGAGAACGCGGACTTCGCTGCATGGCGCGACTGGCAGCCGGGCGATCCCGCGCCCGACGGCCAGGCCGATGTCATCGTGCAGGCCCTGCACGAAGGCGGCTACGCCGAAGCCGACATCGAGGACGGCCTCGCAGTGTTGGTGCCGCTGGTGGGACAGACGCTGTGCACGACGCTGCCGGAAGGCGTGCGCCTGGCCGACGTGCCGGCGGCGTCGCGCCGCGCGGAAATCGAGTTCCACTTCGCCATGCAGCCCACCGCCGTGCCGGCGCTGCTGGCGCTGCTGCATCGGCACGGCCTGCTGCGCCATCGCAGCGCCTTCGGCACACGCGCGCGGCTGGAGGGCCTGATGACCGGCCTGATCGACCTCACCTACGGCCACGATGGCCGCTGGTATGTGCTCGACTACAAGTCGAACCAGCTGCCCGCCTACGACGCGGCGGCGATGCAGCAGGCGATGGTGCACAGCGAGTACGACCTGCAGGCGCTGATCTACACGCTGGCGCTGCACCGCTGGCTGCGCTTCCGCCTGGGCGATGCCTACGACTACGCACGCGACTTCGGCGGCATCCGCTACCTGTTCTGCCGTGGCCTGGATCTGACCCAGCCACGGTCGCCCGGGGTGCATGCGCAGCGCTTTGCGCCCGAGCTGGTGCAGGCGCTCGATGCGCTGTTCGCCGGCCATGCGACGGAGGCCGGCGCATGAGCCTGCTCGACGCGCTCCACAAGGGCGGCCACCTGCGCACGCTCGACCATGCGCTGGCGCAGAGCCTGCGCCGGCTGGACCGCGACACGCCCGATGCCGTGCTCGCCGCGGCGGCGCTGGCGTCGCTGGCGGTGGCCAAGGGTCATGCCGGCGTGCGTCTCGGTGCAGCGGATGCGCTGGTCGAGGCCGAGATCGCCTGGCCCGATGCCACCGCGTGGACACGACAGCTCGAGGCTTCGCGCTGGGTCGACACGCCGGACGATGCCACCGCTGTCGCCGATCCGCATGCGCCGCTGGTGCTGGAAGGCGGCCTGCTCTATCTGCGTCGCTATCGCGAGTACGAGCGCGCGCTGGCGCTGGGCCTGCAACGCATCGCCACGCAGCCGGTGCCGGAAACAGGCATCGAGCCGCTCGCCCCTTTGTTCGCCCGCCTGTTCCCGCAGGCCACGCACGACGACCGCCAGGCGCGCGCGGCCGCGCTCGCTCTGCGCCATGCGCTGCTGCTGGTCACTGGCGGCCCGGGCACCGGCAAGACCACCACCACCGCGCGCCTGCTGGTGCTGCTGGTCGCGCAGGCGTTGCACGCAGGTCGCGCGTCGCCACGCATCGCGCTGGCCGCGCCCACCGGCCGTGCCGCCGAGCGCATGGCCGAGAGCGTGCGCCAGGCGGTACAGGCGTTGGCCGCAATGGACGTGGACGCGGATCTGCTCGCCGCGCTGCCCACCAGCGGCACCACCCTGCATCGCCTGCTCGGCACGATTCCGGATTCCCCACGCTTCCGCCACGACGGCGACAACCCGCTGCCGTTCGATGTCGTGGTCGTCGACGAGGCGTCGATGATCGACCTGCCGCTGATGGCCAAACTGGTCGATGCGGTCGCCAGCGGCACGCGGCTGGTGCTGCTCGGCGACCCCGACCAGCTGCCCTCGGTGGAAGCCGGCGACGTGCTGGCCGCCATCCTCGGCGCCGCGGGCGAAGGCGACGCCATCGGGCGTGCGGATGCCGACGTGCTGCGGCTCCTGCTCGGCGATGCCGACGACACGTCTGTCCTTGCGCAGGAAGGGGGCGAAGCACGCTTCCCCGGCATCCGCGTGCACCTGCAGCGCGGATGGCGCCAGAGCGAGGCGCTGGATCTCGCACCGCTGGCGGCCGCCGTGCGCGAGGGCGACGCCGACGCCGCGCTGGCGCAGCTGCGCGCCGGTACATTGTCCAACGTGCATTTCCACGAAGGACTGGCCGACCCGCTGGAGTCGCAACGCGATGCCCTGTTGGCGCATTTCCGCGCGCTGGGCCACGCCGCGACGCCTGCCGACGCGCTGGCACAGTCCACGCGCCTGCGCCTGCTGACGGCGGTGCGCGAAGGTCCCCAGGGCGCGCGCACGCTCAATGCACGCATCGAACGGTTGCTCGCCGAAGGCGGCGGATCGGGACGCGCCCCGCAAGGCCACTTCCAGGGCCAGTTGCTGATCGTCACCGAGAACAGCTACCGCCACCGCCTGTTCAATGGCGACATCGGCGTCTGCCTGCGCGATGCGGCGGGTACGTTGGTGGCATGGTTTCCCGGTGACGATGCGGACCACCCGCGCGCCTTCCATCCGGCCGCCCTGCCCGCGCACGAATCCGCCTTCGCCATGACCGTGCACAAGGCGCAGGGCTCGGAGTTCGATACGGTGTGGCTGCTGCTGCCCACACGCGGCAACCGCGTACTGTCGCGCGAGCTGGTCTACACCGGCATCACCCGCGCACGCCGCGCATTGCACGTGGCCGGCAGCGAAGCGGTGATCCGCGAAGCGCTGGCGCGGCATGCGGGCCGGTGGTCGGGCCTGGGGTGGCGGTTGGGCGCACGCTGAACACGCTCACTCCCTGTACGCATCGGCTCGCCCGTGCCCCAGGTTGTTTGCGATAACCCCCCCAACGGCGTATACCTGTTCCTGCTGACGGGCAGTCCCTTTCGCCGCATCCTGCTGCTGGCTATCTCCTCTCGGCCCCTTCCGCGCGATCTGCGCGAGCCGACGAGGTATGTGTGGCAAACCATCAGACCCAGGTCTTCATTCTCCATCTGGGATCCCAGCAATCCATCGGACCGGGCGACCTGCGCGTGATGTGGGCGACGGCCTGCGAATCGCTCGATATCGCCGTGTCGCGACGCCCGCCGGGCCACGGCAACCACACGGGAAGGCCCTGTTTCGGGTTGTGGGCGGGCCGCGAGTTCCATCGCGCGCCGGCCGAACGGCGCATGCGCGCGCTGCTCGAAGCGCGCGGCTTCCTCTTCACGCTTACACATACCGCCCTGTAGGAGGGTGCATGACCTTTGATGTCGGGATCGGCAAGTGCCGGTCGGTGCAATCGGATTCGGTGGACGTGTGGGTGGACGGTTCCATCGTCCGGCGCCTGGCCCCGGAGACCAAATGGCAGCGCGACGGCATCAGCGTGCTGCAGGTGCCATCGAAGCTGTGCAGCGCTCGTCACCGCGTGGCGATCGGCGAGGAAGTATTCCTCGACACCGGCCTCATCAACGCCAACAGCGCCGGCAAGCTGGATGTCGACGGCAGCGGCGATTTCGCCCGGGCGCGACTGTCCATGCTGGTGCCCGTCATCGACCCCGCGCCCACGCCGCCCCCGCCTTCGCGCAAGGCGAGCTGGCGCTGACACCGTCCCCGGCGTTGAGGCGCGGCCAGCCCGCGTCCGTCTGCACCATCGCGGATCGCAAAGGTTCACGCCAGTGGCACGCTTCGTGAGACAGGGACGGACGTACTTCCTTGGTGATCGTGCCGCGCTGCCGCGGCTCTCAAGGATAAGGATGTCGATTCGCCATTGCCGGCTTCGTCGTCCATACGATCACCGCCTCAAGGAGCGCGCATGAAATATCTCGGCCTTGCCTATTTCGCCCCGGACAAGTTCGCGGCGATGGCGCCCGACGATGTCGATCGCCTGGTGAGCCAGTGCCCCGCGCTGGACGAGAAGATGCATGCCACCGGCAAGGTGCTGCTGGCCGCATCGCTGGGCGATGTGGCCGGCTGGACCACGCTGCGCCCCCGCAATGGCCGGACGCAGGTCAGCGACGGGCCCTACACCGAATCGAAGGAAGTGGTGGGCGGCCTGTTCATCATCGAGGCCGACGACCATGACGAGGCGCTGCGCCTCGCCTCCATGCATCCTGCCGCCGCCTTGGGCGAAGAGGGGGGCTGGGCGGTGGAGCTGATCCCTATCGAATTCTTCATGACGCGCTGAGGCGGGCGGCGTGCAAGGCGCGCGGCCACTCTCACGGCAGGGGGTACATGACTTCGTCGGCCCCCGTCCGCGTTTCGTCCCCCGCAGGACCTGTTCCGTCGGCTGCGATTGCCCTCCCCCGAAGCACCCATGCACCCTCGACGCGGTCCTGTTCTTTGCCGGAGTCCGCATGAACCGTTTCCGCCTCATCCCGTGGGTGCTGGCCGGCCTGGGGCCCGGTGCACTGACAATGCCCGCGCTGGCATTTGTCGAGTCTGCGGCGGGTTCACCCGAGGCGTGCGTTACCGCGCCGGATGCGCAGGCGCGGCGAGACCGGGTCGCCCAGGGTCTGCTGCCGCGCGTGATGTTCAGCGGTGAAACGGCGCCGGCATCCGTGCAGGCGCGCATGGCCACGCATCGTGTACCGGCGCTCTCCGTGGCGGTGATTCGGGCCGGTACGCTGGACTGGAGCGCCGCCTGGGGCCGACAGCAGGCCGACGGCGCAGCCGCCACCTGCCGCAGCCTGTTCCAGGCCGGGTCGCTGGCCAAGCCCGCCACGGTCCTGGCCGCATGGCGCATGCAGCAGGCGGGCGCGATCGATCTGGATGCCGATGTAGATGCGTATCTGACGCCGTGGAAACTGCCGGCCGGTCGCCAGGATGCCGAGCATCCGGTAACGCTGCGCCACCTGTTCGCCCACACCGCGGGCATCACTCCCGGGGGGTACGAGGGATACCCGCGCAACGCCGTCCTGCCCACCGACCTGCAGACCGCACAGGGCCTTCCGCCGTCCAACGCGCGCAAGGCGGAAGTGCTGGCGCTGCCGGGCACGACCTTGCGCTACTCCGGCCCCGGTTACACCGTGGCCGAGATCGCCCTGCAGCAACACCTCAAGCGACCGTTCGAGTCGTTGATGCGCACCTGGCTGACCGGGCCCGTCGGCATGCGCCATGCCGATTTCAGCCAACCGGCGCCGAGAGAAGGGGAAGAACACGTCGCGCTTGGCCACCAGGCCGATGGCCAGCCGGTACCCGGGGGCTGGCACGCCCATCCCGAACAGGCGGCGGCGGGCCTATGGGCCACGCCAGCCGATCTGGCCACCCTGCTGATCGAACTGCGCAAGGGTTGGCTTGGCACCAGCACCGTGTTTGCCCAGGCCAGCGTCCACGACCTGCTGGCCCGGCCTTTCGAGGAACATGCCTATGGTTTCCGTCTGATCGGCGATGGCGAGCAGGTGTTCCTGACCCACTACGGCGGCACGGTCGGCTACCGCGCCGGCATGACGCTCAATCTGCGCAGTGGCGACGGGGCGGTGTTCATGGCCAATGCGGACAGCGGCATGGATCTGGGGATGGAGTTCTTCGCCGCCGTGTCGGATACCTACGGGTGGTCGAGCTTCGGGCCGACACGGGTGGAAAGGGCGGCAACGCCGCCGGCCGACGTCCTGCAGTCGCTCGCAGGCCGTTATGGCTTCGAGGATGGCCCGGTGGTGGAGGTGGTGCCGGAGGCCGGGGTGCTGACACTGGTATTCCCCAACGGCGACCGCTATCCGCTCAGCCCCATCAAGGGCCTGCCCCGCGCCTTCATCCATGCCGACACCGGCGTGCGCGCAAGTTTCGACGGCGAAGGCGAAGCGACGACGATCCAGTTGTACGGCGACACCGGCAGGCGAGTGCGTTAGGGAACGTGGCGCCGGGCAACCCGGTGTGCCGGGTCGCGTGGATCTTCACCTTGCCGACGATACGGACGCGTCCTTCGTCCGCGCGCACCATCCATGGATCATTCCCGCCTGGTGGAAGCGCAATGGCGGCGCGAAGCCGCCGGCTTCCGCCAGCGCGGCCACGCGATCCGGAGGAAGGATCGCGACATCGCGGGCGTAGTTGGCGCGGATCTGTTCAAGGGCGGCCGCGTCGAGGCCGGCGCCGGACATGGTCTCCATCCACAGACGCAGCATCGCCGGATAGTCGGGCGCCTCCGTATCCCAGGCCAGGTCGGCCCACACCAGCGTGCCGCCAGGCCGGAGCCGGTGCGCGATGGAGGCGAAGAAGGCAATGCGCGCGTCCGGATCGAGCAGGAACTGGGAGACCAGCAGGCAGGTGGCCCCGTCGAACGCGGCCTCCTCCGGCAGCGTCTCGACCACGCCGGCATGGAAGCGGCAGCGATCGGCGAAGCCCTCGCGCAACGCGCGTTCGCGGCAGGCGGCGATCATCTGTGTGGACGGATCCAGGGCGAGGAAGGTCCAACGCGGGAAGCGCCGCGCCAGATGACCGATCTCGGCGCCGGTGCCCGCGCCGACGCACAGCACATGGGCGTCGTCCGGCAAGGGGGCGAACACGGTGTCGATCAGGAACAGCAGGCTGTCGCGGATCGGGGCCATGCGCACCCAGCGTGCGTCGTAGCCGGCGGCCTGCTGGTCGAAGAGAGCATCGAGTTCGTGCTGCTGCATGGCGGTTTCCGCGGGGGCCTCATTCCACCCTACACGGGTCGTCAAGTCCCCCGCGGTGCGGCGTCGCCATCAGGGACCGACGATGCGCCGGCGGTCACCACACCAGGTCGTCGGGCACCTTGAACTGCGCGTAGTACGCATCGTCTTCGGACGTGGCCGCTGCGGGTTCATTGGCCTGGCCATGGTCCAGCACGATCATCGCGGCATCGCGTTCGCGCACCTTGTCGGCCGCCACGCGTGGCAGCAGTTCGTAGCGGTCGTCGATGCGCGCGATGACCAGCGCCCCGGTGGACAGCTTCTTCTTCAGATCGTCGTTGACCAGCAGGGTGCGGATGGCGCCGTCGGCGGTGAAGCGGTACTCCACTTCGCCGCTGCGCGGCACCTTGCGGTCCTGGACCATCTGGCGCGCCTGCGCGTGCAGTTCCGCCGCGCGGGCCTGCGCCTTGCGTTCGGCCTCCAGGGCACGGTCGCGCTCGACCTTCTCCGCGCGCGCCCGCTCGGCGTCACGCTGGATCTCGCTGGGTGCCGGCGCCCCCTTGCCGTGGCGGGCCTTGTGCTGCTCGCGCGCGACCTCGGCCAGCTTGGACTTCTTCACCAGTCCGGCCTTGAGCAGCTGTTCCTGCAGCGGGTTTCCCTTCGCCATTGCGGGGTTCCTTGGGGATTTGGCGGCATGATACCCGTCCCGCAGCGCCCCCTTCCCCTCCCGATGCAACCGCTCGTCTACCTCACCGGCTACCCGCAGGACCTGCAGGCCCGCGTGCGTGCGCTGATCGAACAGGGCCGGCTCGGTACGATGCTGGCGGACAAGTACCCGCAGGCGCACGCGGTGCGCAACGACGGCCAGCTGTACGACTACGTGCAGGCACTGAAGGAACGGCACCTGCGGCGCTCGCTACCGCTGGGCAAGGTGGCGTACGACAGCACGCTGCAGGTGATGAAGCACGCACTGGGGACCCACACCGCCATCTCGCGCGTGCACGGCGGTCGCTTGAAGGCCAGCCGCGAGATCCGCATCGCCACCGTGTTCCGCGACGCACCGGCGGAGTTCTTGAAGATGATCGTGGTGCACGAACTCGCGCACCTGAAGGAAGCCGAACACAACAAGGCCTTCTACGCCCTGTGCACGCACATGGAACCGGACTATCACCAGCTGGAGTTCGATCTGCGGCTGTACCTGACCCACCAGGAAAGCGTCGGCACGCCTGCGCGTTGACGGGGCCTGCACGCGCGGGCGCAGATGCTGCAGTCCCCGGGCAACGCGAGGCAGACACATGAAATGCAGGCACCTGCGCATGGGCATCGGCTTCCTTCCGCTCTTCCAGGCCCATGGCGTGCAGGCTGCTCAGATGGTGATTCCGCCCGGCGGCCGCGAAGGGGGACCCGACAACCGTCATCGGGGCGCGGACCAGTGGCTGTTCGTGGCATCCGGCCGCGGCATGGCCATCGTGGAAGGCGCGCGGCGCGCGCTGCGGCCCGGCAGCCTGTTGCTGATCGAACGGGGCGAGCGGCACGAGATCCGCGCGACGGGCGACGCGCCCTTGAAGACGGTGAACTTCTATTCACCGCCTGCCTATACCGCCACGGGTGGCGAGCGTCCGGCGGGCCGATCCTGATGCAGGCGAGGGGATGACATGGACAGTGTTTTGCGCAGCCTGTTCGAGCTTGGCATGCCGTGGTGGGAGTTCGTGCTGCGGGCGACCGCGGTCTACGTGGTGGTGCTGGTGATGGTGCGGATGAGCGGCAAGCGCACGGTGGGCCAGTTCACCCCGTTCGACCTGCTGGTGGTGGTGCTGCTCGGTACCGCCGTGCAGAACTCGCTGATCGGCGAAGACACCTCGCTGCTCGGTGGCCTGATCCTGGCGGCGACGCTGCTGTCCCTCAACTGGACCGTCGGCAAGCTGTCCTCGCGCTCGCAGCGCTTCCACCAGATGGTGGAGGGCAAGCCGGTGATCCTGGTGCATCGCGGCCATCTGTTCCGTGACGAGCTGGCGCGGCAGTCGATGAGTGAGGAGGACTTCGCCATCGCGCGTCGATCCGCCGGCTACGCCACGGTGGGGGAGATCGCGCTGGCGGTGCTGGAGTCGTCCGGCGAGATCACCTTCGTCCCCCGCAAGGAACGCGATGCCTCCGACGATCAGTGAACCAGTCGCGCGGCGACGCTCTCCAGATCGTAGGCGAAGCCACCGTCGGAGCGCTGCACGATGTCGGCGCCCGCTGCCGCCTGCAGGAACGCCGTAGTGATCTGGTAGCCGCCGGCTTGGGCCGGCGCGATATGGCCGGCGATGCGGCTGTCGTGTTCGGCCTGGCCCAACAGCTCGCCGAAGGCGACCACGCGCATGACCAGCGAGGTTTCCTCCTGCGGGCTCAGACCATGCCCGCTGACCTGCCGGGTGATGGCGCTCATGCCCAGGCAGGGCAGGTCGTCGCCATCGTATTCGTCGACGGGCATGGCCCCGGTCATCACGGCCTGGAACACATCGATGCCGAAGGTCAGCAGCGCCGGATCGACCGGGACCGCCTCGTCGAGGCGGCCCCGGGGACCTGCGGGAACGTCGCGCGACATGCAGCGCCCGCGGCTCAATGCTTGCGCCCGAGCATCTGCTCGCGGCTCTGCTCGGCACGCGACGCGCCGATGGCGGTCTCGACGTTCTTGACCTCTTCCGGCGGCGGCAGCACGGCCGGCATGCCCAGCGACTGGATCCACAGTTCCCGGCCCCATCCCATGGTGTGGTACAGGTGGTGGTCCTCGTCGCTTTCCACCGCCTTGTAGGCCGGCTCCAGCACCTTGGCCAGGGCACCGCCCTGCTCCACGACCTTGCCGATCAGTTCCCAGTTCTGGTGATCCTTGGTTTCGGCCAGCACCACGCACTCGGCGGCCACCAGCTGGGCGGCTTCCGGGGTGTCGTGCTTGATCGCCATCTCGATGGCCTTGACCAGCGAAGCACCCAGATGCGCCACCACCTCGCGACCCGGCGACGCGGCTTCGGTATCCAGCTCCAGCTGCTCGAACACGCGCGTGAGCACCTGCTCGTGCGTACGCGTCTCCTCCAGATACTCGCTCCATTCCTTCTTCAGGTCGTCGTTGACGGCGGCCTTGAGGGCGGCAGTGTAGATCTGGATGCCACCGCGCTCGGTTTCCAGCGCCTGCAGCAACAGTTCATGGACCTGGTCGGTGTTGACACTGGCGGAACGCGCCATGGCTAGACTCCGTGAGGGTTGGAAGGAGTCCCTGTTTTAGGCGCTTGTACGCAAACACGAGGTGAGGGCGACGCATGCACGACGTTCACAAGTCCGAACGCGCGCCGGAACGCGGGAAACGCGGATGAGCGACACCGCGTTGCTGGTGCTGGACATGGTGAACCGGTTCGACTTCGAAGGCGGCGACCGTCTGGCGAAGGCGGCGCGAGCGATCGTGCCGCGCATCGAGACGCTGCGTGCGCGTTTCGACGCGGCGGGCGCGCCCACGATCTACGTGAACGACAATTTCTCGCACTGGCAGGGACAGTTCGGCGACCTGGTGGCCGCCTGCCGCGACGCCGGGGGTGCGTCCGCTTCGATCGTGCAGCGCCTGGCCCCGCGCCCGCACGACTATCATGTGCTCAAACCCAAACACTCCGGCTTCCTCGCCACGCCGCTGGCCATCCTGTTGGCCAAACTGGGCGCGCGCCGGCTAGTGCTGACCGGCCTGTCCGCCGACTCCTGCGTACTGGCCACCGCGCAGGGTGCCAACATGCGCGAGTACGCGGTCTGGGTGCCACAGGATGCCGTGGCCGCGATCACACCCGCACGACGCCGCCACGCCCTGCAGGTGATGGCCGTCGGCCTAGGGACGCGGGTGGATGCGGTACGCGCGGTGACCGGCCTGTTCCCCGACCCCGCGTGACGGCCCGCGTCCATGCGCGTCCACGTGACCGGTACCATGCGCCCATGACGACCTCCGCTGCGATCCGCTTCTCCGCCACCCTGCAACGTCCGGCCGAGCCGAAAGCGGCGACGTGGACCTTCCTGGTGCTGCCCGCCGCGGCCAGCGCGAAGTTGCCCACCCGCAGCCTGGTGACGGTGGAAGGCACGCTGGCAGGCCAGCGCTTCCAGGCCACGCTGCAGCCGGACGGAGCAGGCAGTCATTGGCTGAAAGTGGAGAAGGCGCTGCGGGCATCCGCGGGTGTCGCCGCCGGCGACCGGATCGATCTGGTGATCGCGCCGGTGAAGGAAGAACCCGAGCCGGTGGTGCCGGCCGATGTCCGCAAGGCGCTGGCGGCTGCGCCGGAAGCGAAGGCGGTATGGAACAGCCTGACCGCGGTGGCACGCCGCGACTGGATCCACTGGATCACGTCGGGCAAGAAGGCCGAGACGCGCGTCAAGCGCATCGCCACCGCCTGCGACATGCTGGCGTCCGGCAAGCGGCGTGCGTGCTGCTTCGATCGTTCGGGGATGTACAGCAGAGGCAACATGGGTGCCCCTGTCGCGGCGGAGTAGCGAATCTGCTGCGGCGCTGCATCCGGCGCGTCGCCTCGCCCGTACCAGCGCAGGCATCGATCACCGGGCCGGTTCGGGTCGCGGGAGGTCCGATGGGTTATCCTCCACGCCCCCGCAGGAGTCCATGCGATGAGCCATTCCGACGACAATCCCGGCAAGGTGACCCAGGCGCAGGCCGAAGACGCCGTGCGCGTACTGCTGGAGTGGGCGGGCGAGGATCCCACGCGCGAAGGCCTGCTGGACACGCCCAAGCGGGTGGCCAAGGCCTACCGCGACTGGTTCAGCGGCTACCAGATGGACCCGCGCGAGTACCTGGCGCGCACCTTCGAGGAAGTTGCCGGCTACGACGAGATGATCGTGCTGCGCGACATCGAGTTCGAAAGTCATTGCGAGCATCACATGGCGCCGATCATCGGCCGCGCGCACGTGGGCTACCTGCCCGACGGCAAGGTGGTGGGCATCAGCAAGCTGGCGCGCGTGGTGGACGTGTACGCGCGCCGTTTCCAGGTGCAGGAGAAGATGACCGCGCAGATCGCGCAGTGCATCCAGGATGTGCTGCAGCCCCGCGGCGTGGCCGTGGTGGTCGATGGCGCGCACGAATGCATGACCACCCGCGGCGTGCACAAGCGCGGCGTCAGCATGGTGACCAGCAAGATGCTGGGGACCTTCCGCGACGACGCGCGCACCCGCGCCGAGTTCCTGCGCTTCATCGAGACGGGCCACGGCAAGCGTTGAGTGCGTGCCGCTGTTGTAGGAGCGACATAAGTCGCGACCGCATGACGTCACTGCCCATTGGCTTGCTCATCTCCAGGATTCCGCCGTCCCGTTGCCTGAGGGTGCCCGGTCGCGACTCACGTCGCTCCTACAGTGAAGCGATGCCATGAACCCCTGCCCCTGCGGCACTGGCCGCGATCTCGTCGTCTGCTGCGGCCGCTATCACGCCGGTGACGCCGCGCCCGACGCCGAAGCGCTGATGCGCTCGCGCTACAGCGCCTTCGTCACCGGCAACGCGGACTACCTGCGCGCGACCTGGCATCCCGACACCCGGCCAGACGAGCTCGGCCTGGATGCCCCCGGTGCACAGAAGACCATGTGGCTCGGGCTGACGGTGAAATCGCACCGCGTCACCGGGCCGGAGACGGCCGAGGTCGAGTTCGTCGCCCGCTACCGCGTCGGCGGCGGCAGCGCGGTGCGCCTGCACGAGCGCAGCCGCTTCGTCCGCATCGACGGACGCTGGCTGTACGTGGATGGCGAGCATCAGTGATGTCGAGCCCCTCTCCCCGCTTCGCATGGAGAGGAAGAAACGCTCAACCCTTCGGCTTCTCCAGGTAATCCAGCGTCACCTGCAGCAATGCGCGCAGCCCCACGTCGAGCGAGGCCTCGTCCAGCATGAACTCGGGCGAGTGGTTGCTGGGCGCGGTGACGGGGTCGATGCCCTTGGCCGTGCTGCCGACGAAGAAGAACATCGACGGCACTTCGCGCGCGTAGAACGAGAAGTCCTCCGCGCCCATCTGCAAAGGAGGGGTGATCACGTTGTCCGCCCCCACTGCCGCCTGCAGGCTGGGCAGCATGCGCGCGGTGAGGTCCGGATCGTTCACGGTGACCGGGTTGCCGTCGTTGTCGGGCACGCTGGCCTCCACCTTCGCGCCGTGCGCGGCGCTCACATGGGTGGCGACGTTCTTCAGGTCGGCGAAGATCTTCTGCCGCATGCCCTCGTCGAAGGTGCGGATCGTGCCCACCACTTCCACGTCGTCGGGGATGATGTTGTAGCGGATGCCGCCCTTGATCGCGCCGAAGCTGACCACGGCGGGCAGCCTGGAGATGTCGGTGCGACGGCTGACGATGGTCTGGGTGGTGCCGATCACGTCGGCCATCGCCACGATCGGGTCCACGCCGCCCCACGGCCGCGAGCCGTGCGTCTGCCGGCCGACGACCTTCAGCGTGAAGCTGTCCGAGGCCGCCATCAGCGGCCCCTGGCGCACGCCGATCTGGCCGACCGGGATAGACGAGAATACGTGCAGGCCGAATACCGCCTCCGGCTTGAAGTCCCGGAACACGCCGTCCTTCAGCATCAGCGCTGCGCCCCCTTCCTCGCCGGCCGGCGCGCCTTCCTCGGCGGGCTGGAAGACCAGCAGTACCTCACCCGGCAGCGTGTCCTGCATGCCGACCAGCGCCTTCGCCACGCCCAGCAGGATGCCGGTATGCGCGTCGTGGCCGCAGGCGTGCATCACGCCGACGGTTTCGCCGCGATACGTCGATGTGGCCTTCGAGGCGAAGGGCAGGCTGTTGCGCTCGGTGACCGGCAGCGCGTCCATGTCGGCGCGCAACGCGATGCGCGGGCCAGGCCTGCCGCCCTTGATCACCGCGGTGACGCCGTGATGGGCGATGCCCGTGCGCGGTTGCAGGCCCAGCTTGCGCAGTTCCTCGGCCACACGCTTTGACGTCTGTTCCTCGCGGTTGGACAGTTCCGGGTACTGGTGGAAATGCCGCCGCCAGTCGATCACCTGCTGCTGCATCGCCTTGCCGGCGGCGATGACCTCCGGCCGTTGTGCGGGCGTAGCGTTCTGCGCGGCGGTCGAGGGGGCAAGCGAGGCGATGGCCAGCGCGATGACGGAAAGCAGCAGAGGGTTGGGCATGGCGATGTCCGGCAAGGAGTCGAGGGATCAGACAGTAGTCCGTTAATTCTTCGGTGTCGCGTACATGTCCTGCATGTTCGCGGTGTACTCGGCCAACGACGGCATGCCCAGGGCGGCGCGGCGCGCCTCCACGTGCTCCGGATCCTCGATGGGCTGGGGCTGTGGCACGCCCTCCACGCTGTGGAACTGGGTGCCGTAAAGCTGCGGCTTGCCTTGGGCGATCCGAACGCGGTCGGTCAGATAGGCCAAGTGGATGCCCGAGGCCTGTCCCCGTTCAACCGCATCCTGCAGCATCCCCAGGACCTGCTCCTGGAAGGCCGGTTGGTGATCGGCATGCTGGGCGAGCAGGAAGAATCCCATGCTGCCGCTCCGGCCCACCTTGTCGTAGCCGGGCCATCCGTGCGCGTCCAGATAGGACTTCAGCCACGCAGTGTTGTCGCGATCCACGTCGCCCATCGCGGCGGCGAGCGCCGGATCCGCGGGCGCCAGCATCGCCTGGTTGCGCGCATCCTGGTCCCTGTCGATCCGCCGTTGCAACTCTTCCAGGAGGGCATCGTCGCGGCGGGACATCTCGGCTGTCATGTCGCGGCGATGGCGCGCAAGCAAGGCTGTCCATCGCGGATCATCGTGCAGGGACACCAGATCGGCGTCATCGGCGATATGGCTGCGCAGCTGATCCGAGGGCGTGGCGGCCAATCGGGCCAAGGCCGCTTCCTTGTCGCCCGCCAGGGCCAGGCAGCACGCCGCATCGTAGGCGGCGCCGCGCACCGGCGGCGTGCGATCCGCTTGTTGATCATACAGGCGCGCGCAGGCGGGATAGTCCTTGGCCTTGTAGGCGCCGACGGCACTGCGATACTCGGCCGCCTGCGCAACGCCTGCAGCGCAAAGGCATATGCATGCGATCAGGACCCTTGGCGTGTGCACCGTCATCATCCTTGGCGATGGAGGAAGCCCTAGAATACACACGCATCCGCACGGCCGTGTCGTCACGGGCGATGCCATCCTCAACCTCCACCACCCCATGCCCGACCTCGCCCTGCAGGTGCTCCTGCTGCTGTTCCTCGCCGCGATGCTGGCGGGTTTCATCGATGCCATCGCCGGCGGCGGGGGGATGATCACGATCCCCGCCATGCTGCTGGCCGGCATCCCGCCGCTGCAGGTGCTGGGCACCAACAAGCTGCAGTCGCTGTTCGGCTCGGGGTCGGCCAGCTGGGCCTATGCGCGCCACGGGCACGTCGACCTCAAGGGCCAGCTGCCGATGGTGCTGACCGCTGCGCTGGGCGCGATAGGCGGTGCACTGCTGGCCACGGTCATTCCGGTGGACTGGCTGAAGTGGGCGCTGCCGTTCCTGCTGGTCGGCATCGCCGTGTACTTCGGGCTGAAGCCCGACATCGGCCATGTGGATCGCCACCAGCGCATGCGCCCGAAGGTGTTCGCGCTGACCTTCGTGCCGGCGATCGGTTTCTACGACGGCGTGTTCGGACCGGGCACCGGCTCGTTCCTGATGCTGGGGTTCGTCGCGCTGGCGGGCTTCGGCATCCTCAAGGCGACCGCGCACACCAAGTTCCTCAACTTCGGGTCGAACGTCGGCGCGTTCGCCGTGTTCCTCGTCCATGGTGCCGTGCTGTGGAAGGTCGGCCTGCTGATGGGGGCGGGCCAGTTCCTCGGCGCGCAGCTCGGTTCGCGCTTCGCGATGAAGCAGGGTGCGCGCATCGTCAAGCCGCTGCTGGTCACCGTATCGATCGCGCTGGCGATCCGCCTGCTGGCCGACCCGCAGCACCCGGTGCGGGTGTGGGTGGCGTCCTTCTGATCCTTTTTTTGTAGGAGCGACGTAAGTCGCGACCGCGGGAATCAATCCGCCGGGATGGGTCATGCATCGCATGATGGATGCAAGCCAGGCGTTGCAGGGAGTGCGGTGCGGTCGCGACTCACGTCGCTCCTACATCAGGCCACGGCCTATCGGAACACGACCGTCCGGTGCCCGTTGAGCAGGATGCGGTGCTCCACGTGGCGGCGCACCGCGCGGGCCAGCACCAGCGATTCGATGTCGCTGCCCATCCGCACCAGCTCTTTCGGCGTCATCGCATGGTCCACGCGCGCGACGTCCTGTTCGATGATCGGACCTTCGTCGAGGTCGCGCGTCACGTAGTGGGCGGTGGCGCCGATGATCTTGACCCCGCGCGCATGCGCCTGGTGGTACGGTCTTGCGCCCTTGAAGCTCGGCAGGAAGCTGTGGTGGATGTTGATGGCGCGGCCGGCCAGCGCATCGCACAGCGTGGGCGAGAGGATCTGCATGTAGCGCGCCAGCACCACCAGGTCGATCCGCTCGCGCTCGACCAGGTCGATGATGCGCTGCTCCTGCTCGTCGCGATGGTCGGCAGTGACCGGCAGGTGGTGGAAGGCCACGCCGTACGACTGCGCCAGCGGCGCGAAGTCGGCATGGTTGGAGACCACGCAGGCGATCTCCACCGGCAACTGCCGGCTGTGCACGCGGAACAGCAGGTCGTTGAGGCAATGCCCCTGCTTGCTCACCAGCACCATCAGCCGTGCCTTGCGGCGCGCGTCGTGCAGCTGCCAGTCCATCGCGAACGCGTCGGCGAGCGGCTGGAAGCGCGCATGCAGTGCTTCGACCGAGACGTCTTCGGGCAGGTCGAAGTGCACGCGCAGGAAGAAGCGGCCGGACTCCTCGTCGCCGAACTGCTGGGCGTCCAGGATGTTGCAGCCGGCATCGAACAGCAGCCCGGTGACGCGGTAGACGATGCCGGTGGTGTCCGGGCACGAGAGCGTGAGGATGTGGTCGCGGCGCATGGAGCGGGCTTACTCGCAGCGGGCCGCGGTGATGCGGTTGTCGGCGTCGATGTACACGCGCAGGCGGTCGGTGCGCGCATCGCGCTTGACCACGGTGCTGGGGCCGATGGGATTGACCAGCCCGGCGCCGCTCTCGCCGGACAGGCGGCGCAGCGTGGCTTCGTCCGCCGTCTGGCCCACGGCCCAACCCAGCGAGGCGTCGCTGCAGCGGCCGCTGCCGGCCACCTGCGGGCCGGGCGTGCTGACGCAGGCGGAGAGCGCCAGCATGCCCAGGACCAGGAGCGGCGCGCGGATGGACGAACGGTGCGACAGCAGGGGGAGGGCCATGGCAGCATCTCGGGGGACGGGATCGCTGTTTAACATACCCGCCGGCATAAAGGGCGGGCGCACTCGCCGCGCACCCGACATCACCCTGCCACGGAGGTCGTCATGGATCGTCGCTTCGTCTTGCTGCTCGCGCTTGCCGCCACCCTGCTGTCCTCGCTCGCCGCCACGCCTCCCGCCGACGCCTGTACGCGCCTGGTCTACCTGGGCGCCCACGACGACGTGATCACCGCCCGTTCGATGGACTGGAAGACCGACGTGGCGACGAACCTGTGGATCTTCCCGCGTGGCATGGCGCGCAACGGACAGGCCGGACCGAACTCGGTGACGTGGACGTCGAAGTACGGCAGCGTGATCGCCAGCGGCTACGAGGTCTCCACCACCGACGGCATGAACGAAGCGGGCCTGGTCGCCAACGTGCTGTGGCTGGTGGAATCCGAATACCCCGGCTACGACGGGCGCGGCCCGGGCCTGAGCATCGCGGCCTGGGCGCAGTACGTGCTGGACAACTACGGCACGGTGAAGGAGGCCGTCGAGGCCCTGCGTGCGCAGCCCTTCACGGTGGTGACCGACAAGGTGCCGGGCGAGGACCGCCTGGCCACGCTGCACCTGTCGATGTCCGACGCCAGCGGCGACAGCGCCATCATCGAGTACATCGGCGGCAAGCAGGTGATCCACCACAGCCGCGACTACCAGGTGATGACCAACTCGCCGGTGTTCGACCAGCAGCTGGCGCTCAACACGTACTGGAAGCAGATCGGCGGCACGGTGATGTTGCCGGGTACCAACCGCGCAGCGGACCGCTTCGCGCGCGCCTCGTTCTACGTCAACGCGATCCCCAAGAGCGAGGACCCGGTGAAGGCGCTGGCCAGCGTCTTCAGCGTGATCCGCAACGCATCGGTGCCGTTCGGCATCAACACACCGGAGGAACCCAACATCTCCTCCACCCGCTGGCGCACGGTCGCCGACCACAAGCGCAAGCTCTATTTCTTCGAGTCCGCGCTGACGCCGAACACGTTCTGGGTAGACCTCAAGGACATCGACTTCTCGAAGGAGACCGGCAAGGTGCTGCGGCTGGACCTGGGCCCCGACCAGCGCAACGTGTTCGCCGGCAACACCGTGAAGGACTTCCGGCCGGCGGAACCGTTCGTGTTCCAGGGCCTGTAGCTACAGGTCGAAGGCCAGCAGGTCGTGCCCGGTGGCCGCGCGCACCACGCGCCGGTACAGCACGTTGCCGCTGCCGCCGTTGGTCAGCGCCACCAGCGCGCGCTGGCCGCTGGCGTCGCCCAGGGCGAAGTTCTTGAAGATGCCGCCGTTGCTGCCCGAGTGGTAGAACACCGGGCCGCGCGGGGTGGCTTCCAGGTTCCAGCCCAGGCCCTTGTCGGTCCAGCGGCCGGGCACGTCGATCTGCTTCGTCAGCATCGCCGTGCGCGTGGCCTCGCTGATCTGCCACGGTGCGCGCGGTGTGCGCACCATCAGCGCCATGAAGCGCGCATAGTCGGAGGGCGTGGTGCGCAGGCTGGCGGCCGCGTTGGCCAGGATGTCGCCGGGCCAGTTCACCAGGCCTTTCGGCGTGGTGGCCTGCACCTCGGGCAGTGCGCGCTGGGCGTCTTCGTACCGCCATGCCGACAGCGGCTTGCCCCAGCGGTCTGCGACGGTCTGCGCCGCGTTCCATGTCTCGCGCAGCATCTGCGGCGGCATGCCGGCTTCTTCGTCCTCGATGGCGCGGTGCCCATACACCGAGCGCTCGGCGAGATCCTTGCTCCACGTATAGCTGCTGTCGCGCATGCCGGCCGGACCGAACAGCAGGCGCTGCATCGATTCGTCCAGGCTCTCACCGGTGAGCTTCTCCACGACCAGCTGCAGCCAGAAGATCGCTTCGCCCGAATAGTCGATGCGCGTGCCGGGCTTCGCGGCCGGGACGAGCTTCTCGTGGGTCGGATCCTTGCGCCAGTTCGGCATGCCGGTGGAATGGCGCAGTACGTCCCGCGCGGTGACCATGTCCACCCACGGATGGTCGGCCAGGTAGTCCATCCGCCGATAGCGCACCAGCGGCGCGTCCAGGTCGATCACGCCCTGGTCTGCCAGCTGCAGCACCAGGTAGGCGAACACCGGCTTGCTCAGCGAGGCATCCTCGAACAGCGTGTCGTCCGCCACCGGCGCCCGGGTCTCCGCGTTCGTCACCCCCAGGTTGCGCGCCCACACCACCTCGCCCCGCTCCACGACGGCCATGCCGATGGCCGGCACGCGCAGGGCCTGCATCAGGCGCGGCAGGTCGGCCAGGAAGGCGTCGGGCGGGATCCAGTTCGCGGTGTCGTCGCAGGCGGCGGCGTGGGCGAGCCGCGGCCAGGCGGTGGCGGCGAGCGGCACGGCGGTGAGGGTGGTCAACCAGCGGCGGCGTGAGGGTGACTCGGGCGATGTCGCGGGGGTCATCATGGGCCTGTGGCAAGGACGTGCTGTTCCAACAGGACGAACAAGTGAGGGCAATCCCGCCGCGTTGGGGATACCAGGATGCATTCGACGTATTCTTTTGCTATCCAGGGATCCAAGGTGTGCCATGCGCGCCATCGGCTACATGTACAAGCGGGTCGAGACGCCTGAGGGGTTTGATCTGCCCGGGATATTGGACGTCTACTCGCTGGGCGCGTGCGTCAACGACGACTTCGCCGATTACATCGGCTTCTGGAAGCACAACGGCTACTTTCTGTTCGATTCCCCTGCGGTCATGCGCGCGCTGGCCGATGAGCACGAAATCTCGCTGGAGGGTTTGCGGCTCTTCTACTATGAAGCACACGACCTCCAGTTCGATGGCGATAGTCGGGAGTGGGTGCCGTTTGGCCCGTTCCACGATGATGTCAACGTCCAGCCGCCGGCGCGTGCAACGTTGGAAGGCTTCGACATCACCTCATTCTGGGCGGGCGCTGGCCCCGAGTGCTCGCCACTGTCCTGCAACTACCTTGCCAGGTCTATCGAAACCAATAAGCACTGCCTGCTTCCGACATTCGAAGCGGCAGTCGACGTGCTGGAGAGTGGTGCATTCAAGAACGCCAAGCCCGGCCCCTATCGGATCGTAGCGGTGTACTCAGTCGCCGAAACGGAGTGATCCAGAGCGACGAGTCCGCCCCTCCGAAGACCTGTCGTTGCGTGCAGGCGGCCTGACAGCCGCCAAATGCGTGGGCGGAAGTGCGCCCGCTCACGTCGTCTCAATCCCGCGTGATCGCCGGTAGCAACGGCGGCGCCGGCGTCGGCCGGCCGAGCGGGTCGAGCGCGATCATCACGAAGTGACCGCGCGTGCACAGCTTGCGCTCGCCGGTCAGCAGGTTCTCCGTGATGACTTCCACGTCGACGTTCATCGAACTGCGGCCCACCTTCACCACGCGCGCCACCACTTCGACCAGGTCGCCCTTGTGGATGGGCTGGTTGAAATCCACCTGCTCCGAGCGCGCGGTGACCACGGTGGTGCGCGCGTAGCGGGACGCGACGATGAAGGCGGACATGTCCATCCACGCCAGCGCCTGCCCACCGAACAGCGTGCCCAGGTGGTTGGTGTGGTCGGGGAAGACCATGTGCAGCAGGCGCGCCTCGGTCGGGCGCGCTTCGGCGTTGGCCAGTTCGGTCATGGTGGTGCTCCGGTTAGCGTGCTCCCGGCGTGAGCATAGCGCGCCGGATGTTGTGCTGGTGTAGGAGCGACGTGAGTCGCGACCGCATGAACGAATGTCCGGACTACCCGATGGGCTCTCTATGGCGCAGCGCCGGCGACGTCCTGGGAGTGGTGCAGCGATAGGAGGTGCTCATTGCCGCGGTCGCGACTGACGTCGCTCCTACAGAGAGCGCATGCTAGAACGCGTGGTCGAAGCCGACTTCGCCCTGCACGCCAAGCTGGTAGGCGGAGACGCGGCGTTCGAAGAAGTTGGTCAGTTCCTGCACGTCCTGCAGCTCCATGAAGGGCAGCGGGTTGCGCACGTCGTAGCGCTTGGGCATGCCGAGCTTGGCGAAGTGCTGGTCGGCGCAGTGCTGCAGGTACTGGCGCATGTCGCGGGTCGAGATGCCGGCCACGCCGCCGGACAGCACGTCCTCGGCGAACTGCACTTCGCACTCGATCGCTTCTTCCAGCATGTCGTAGACCTGCTGCTGCATGACGTCGTCGAACAGGTCCGGCTCTTCCTCGCGCACGGTGCGCACGCACTCGAACGCGAACTCCATGTGGCAGCTCTCGTCGCGGAACACCCAGTTGGTGCCGCTGGCCAGGCCCGGCAACAGGCCGCGCGAGCGGAAGTAGTACACGTAGGCGAAGGCCGCGAAGAAGAACAGGCCCTCGATGCAGGCGGCAAAGCAGATCTGGTTGAGCAGGAACTGCCGGCGCTGGTCGCGCGTCTCGATCCGCTTCAGGTCCTGGATACTGTCGATCCACTTGAAGCAGAAGTCGGCCTTCTTCTTGATCGCCGGGATGTTCTCCACCGCCGCGAACGCCTTGAAGCGCTCCGCCGGGTCGGGCAGGTAGTTGTCCAGCAGCGTCAGGTAGAACTGCACGTGCAGCGCCTCTTCGTAGAGCTGCCGCGACAGGTACATGCGCGCTTCGGGCGCGTTGAGGTGCTGGTACAGGTTCAGCACCAGGTTGTTCGACACGATGGAATCGCCGGTGGCGAAGAACGCGACCAGCCGGTGGATCAGGTGGCGGTCGGCCGGCGTCATCTTCGCATGCAGGTCGGTGATGTCGATCTGGAAGTTGATCTCTTCCACCGTCCACGTGTTCTTGATCGCGTCGCGGTACATGTCATAGAACTGCGGATAGCGCATCGGGCGCAGCGTCAGTTCGAAACCGGGGTCTAGCAGCATCTGCTTGGGGTGTACGGACATGGTGCGGTGTTCTCGTGGTTCTCCTTCTCCCTTCGGGAGAAGGTGCCCGAAGGGCGGATGAGGGTGCGGCGAAGGCAGCGGCGGTCAGGCATCCTGATGTCGCCGTACCCTCACCCCAACCCCTCTCCCGGTGGGAGAGGGGCTCGGATCAGGGGTCGGCGCATCCATGCGCCCGGAACCTCCGTGTTCCGTAGTCCGTCGGGGATACCGACGTGGGAGAGACGTTACTGGCAGGCCTCGCAGGCTTCCGGGTTCTCCAGCGAGCAGGCGATGGCTTCGGTGGGCGTGTATTCGCGCTTGGGCGAGGCGGCGGCGGCCGTGCTGACCGTGGTCTTCGCGATCTTCGTGGCCGGGCGCGAGCGCAGGTAATACGTGGTCTTGATGCCCCGCTTCCACGCATACATGTACATGGACGACATAGCACCGATATTCGGGCTTTCCATGAACAGGTTGAGCGAGGCCGACTGGTCGATGAAGGCACCGCGGTCGGCGGCCATGTCGATCAGCGAGCGCATCGGCAGTTCCCATGCCGTGCGGTAGACCTGCTGCAGCGTGTCCGGGATCTGGGCGATGCCCTGGATGGAGCCCTCCGCCAGCTTGATCGCATCGCGGATCTCGGGCGTCCACAGGCCGAGCTTCTTCAGCTCGTCCACCAGGTAGCGGTTGACCTGCAGGAAGTCGCCCGACAGCGTCTCGCGCTTGAACAGGTTGGACACCTGCGGCTCCACGCACTCGTAGCAGCCGGCGATGGAGGCGATCGTCGCGGTCGGCGCGATGGCGATCAGCAGCGAGTTGCGCAGGCCGTGTTCCCTGATGCGCGCGCGCAACGCGTCCCAGCGCTCGGCATCCTCCGGCTTGATGTGCCAGGCATCGAACTGCAGTTCGCCGTTGGCGGCGCGGGTGTCGGCGAAAGACGGGTGCCGGCCGCGTTCCTGTGCCAGTTCCACCGAGGTATCCAGCGCGTGGAAGTAGATGGTCTCGGCGATCTTCGCCGACAGCGCGCGTGCCTCGGCGCTGTCGAACGGCAGGCGCAGCTTGAAGAACACGTCCTGCAGGCCCATGCAGCCCAGGCCGACCGGGCGCCAGCGCAGGTTGCCGCGGCGGGCGGTTTCGATGGGATAGAAGTTCAGGTCGATCACGCGGTCCAGCTGGCGCACGGCCAGACGGACGGTTTCGGCGAGCTTGTCGAAATCGAAGTATCCGTCCTCGTCGAAATGGCGTGCCAGGTTGATCGAGCCCAGGTTGCACACCGCCGTTTCCTCGGCCGAGGTGACCTCGAGGATCTCGGTGCACAGGTTCGACAGGTGGATGACATTGCCCGCGCGCAGCGTCTGGTTGCTGGCTGCGTTGCACTTGTCCTTGAACGTCATCCATCCGTTGCCGGTCTCGGCCAGCGTGCGCATCATCCGGCCGTACAGCTTGCGGGCCGGGATGGTCTTGACGGCCTTGCCCTGCAGCTCGGCCTGCGTGTACCCCAGCTCGAATGCGGCGCCGTACAGGTCGGTCAGCTCGGGTACCACGCGCGGATCGAACAGCGACCACTCCTGGTCGGCCTCGACGCGCTTCATGAACAGGTCCGGCACCCAGTTGGCCAGGTTGAGGTTGTGCGTGCGGCGCGCTTCGTCGCCGGTGTTGTCGCGCAGCTCCAGGAAGTCCTCGATGTCGGCGTGCCAGGTTTCCAGGTAGACACAGGCCGCGCCCTTGCGCTTGCCGCCCTGGTTGACCGCCGCGACCGAGGAATCCAGCGTCTTCAGCCAGGGCACGATGCCGTTGCTGTGGCCGTTGGTGGACTTGATCAGTGAGCCGCGCGAACGCACGCGGGTGTAGCTCACACCGATGCCGCCGCTGAACTTGCTCAGCTGGGCGATGTCGCCGTACCGGGCGTAGATCGATTCCAGCGTGTCCTGCGGCGAGTCCAGCAGGAAGCACGACGACAGCTGCTCGTGCGTCGTGCCGCTGTTGAACAGCGTCGGCGAGCTGGGCAGGTAGTCCAGGTGGCCCATGCGGCGGTACAGCGCCAGCGCTTCCGGCACGTCCTCGCTCAGCGCGCAGGCGATGCGCAGGAAGAACTGCTGCGGCGTCTCGATCACCTTGCGGGTGTGCGGATGGCGCAGCAGGTAGCGGTCGTACAGCGTGCGCAGGCCGAAGTAATCGAAGTGCAGGTCGAGCGAGGCATCCAGCGCATCGTTGAGCTTGCGCGCATTGGTCTGCACGAAGTTCAGCAGGCGGTCGTTGATCAGGCCGACCTCGTGGCCGCGGGTGACCGACTGCGAGAACGCGTGGATCTCCTGGCCGGTGACCTCCTTGGTGATGTAGGCGGCCAGCAGGCGCGCGGCCAGGCGGCTGTACTCGGGTTCTTCACCGGTCAGCAGCGCGGCGGTGCGGATGGACAGCTCGTCCAGTTCGCGCGTGCTGGCGCCGTCGTACAGGCCGGAGATGGTGCGGGTGGCCACGCGCATCGGGTCGATGGCGTGCAGGCCTTCGCAGTTGCGCTGCACTGCGCGCACGATCTTGTTCAGGTCCACCGGCTCGCGGCTGCCGTTGCGCTTGGTCACGCTCATCGCGGTGGCGGTGGGCGGCGGCGTCAGCGAGAACGCGTCTTTCTGGGACGGAGCGGTGCCGGCGTCGGCGACGGCGCTGTCGATCTGGGTCACGAGAATCCTCCAGGCGTGATGCACGCGGCGGCCCGTCCCTCGCGGGGCTGCGCAAGGCCGGATGGAGGTCAACAGTGGGGAAGCGGCGTCGCAGGAGACGCGACCGCGCAGACGGACTGCGGGCGCCCTGCTTCGCCAGCCCTCTCCCCCCGGAGATTCCGCGGCCGGCACCGCGCGGTGTGCATCGCGCGGCTGTCGGCAGGTCTTCGGACTCATGGGCGCGAAGGGCGAGCCTTCTTCCTACATCCGCCGCTTCCCAAGGCATGGCGCCTCAGTGCTGGTGGCGGGTTCGTTCCCAATTACCGCTGCGGGGCAGTGCCGGAGTGGCGCGAACGCGTCACCGGCTTCCCGTTTTAATCCCGTGGCTTGCGACCACCGGAACCGACGGGCACAACATAGTGGGGCAAGCAGGAAGCGTCAACACGAAATGTTGTGTGGAACAGCGATAGTCGATGCCATGCGGGTTTCACGGCGTCGTGCCCGAGAAGTGAGCGGAGAGAAGTGAGGAGTGAGCGAAAGCTCTTCCTCACTCCTCACTCCTGCCCACTCACTCCTGCCGTCAACCGCGCAGCGCCGCGATCGATGCGTCCTGCGCGTGTTGATACAGCGCGAACGGGTCGTGGATCGTCTTGCCCAGCGCAGCCTCGAACGCGTCCTGGTTGGCATGCGCGTCATACGCGCGCTGTTCGCCGCCGCCCAGGTTGGACTGGAAGATGCCCGCCGCGCTGACCGGCAGGAAGTCTTCGTAGACGATGGGGTCCACGACGGCGTAGCCGGCGTCGACCAGCGCGTCGGGCGTCATCGCCGCACGCTCGGCGGTCGGCAATGCGGCGCCGCTGTCGGTCAGGCGGTAGCGGAAGTAGCCCAGGCCTTCGCGGCGCAGCGTGGTCTCGTCATCCGGGAATTCCGCGAACGCCGCCGCCAGCCGCTGCGGATAGTCGGCCGACGTGTTGCCGGCACCGCCGGCCTGACGCACCTGCGCGAGCAGGCGGTCATAGAGTTCGCGCCCGGCCGGCGTCAGCGCCAGGCCGCGCTGCTCGATCTCGCCGAAGCGCGCGCTGTGGCTGCCGGGTACCAGCGTGCCGGTCGCGTCAGGGAAGGCGACTTCCTCTTCCAGTGCCTTGAAGCTGGTCTGGCGCAGCAGGATGGGCACGGCGCGGCGCGGTGGGCCCTCGATCAGCGCCTTGGCCTGGAGGCCGCGTTCGAGCATTGCGGTCTGCGCGGCGTCGATGTCCAGCGTGCGCGGGGTGAGGTGATTGATGTGCGGGCCGCGGAAGCTGACCACGTCGGCCACCAGCCGGTGCAGGCCGTGCAGCGCGCGGTAGGTGTCCAGCGTGACGGTCGCATCGCCGTGCCAGCGGAAGGTTTCCAGCACTTCGGCGACGAAGCGCTGCGCGTCGGCCTCGCCCAGCCCGCCGTCGCGTTCGGCCTGCGCGAGCAGCGCGCGCGCGTCGGCGGTGAAGATGTCGCGCTTGGCCAGGATCGCCTCGGCCTTGGCACGCAGCGCGGCATCGGCGATCAGCTCCAGCCGCAGCAGCGAGGTGAAGATGCGGAACGGATTCGCCGCCAGCGCCTCTTCGGTCAGCGGCCGGAACGCAGTCGCATGCACCGGCACGCCGGCCACCGTCAGGTCGTAGTAGCCCACCGGGTGCATGCCCATCACCGCGAAGACGCGGCCCAGCATCGCCAGTTCCGCCGGCGTGCCCACGCGGATCGCGCCATGGCGTTCCAGGTCCAGGCGCTCGGTCTCGCCGGTACGCTGCAGGCGCTCGGCCAGGGCGGCGTCGCGCTGCAGCGTGGCGTTGTTGATGTCGCCGACCAGCGTGATCAGGTCGCCGTACAGCGGCACCTCGGCGCGGTACATGTCGGACATGGCCTGGGCGAACAGGCCGCGGATGCGGTCGGGGGAAACGAAGGCGGTCATGGGGCTCGGCGGGCGGGCGGCGTGGGGGCCGCGGGGGGCGCGTATTGTCGCCGGCCGCGACGGCCCGGGCCACTCTCAGCGGCCCGGGCGGTCTCCGTCCGCGCCGCCGGGGACATACCCGGGCGGCCCGAACAGGGTCATCCCCACCTGCCGCAGGCCATGCGCGCGGCGCAGGTCGCGCCCCAGTTTCACCCAGGCGTGGAAGGCGATGGTCACCGGGTTGTAGCTGTCGACCGGATCTACCAGCCCGTAGCGGATCGGCACGTCCGGGCGTGCGTCGCGACAGGTGCCGAACAGGCGGTCGAACACGATCAGCACGCCGCCGTAGTTGCAGTCCAGATACTCCGGATTGCTGGCGTGGTGCACGCGGTGGTGCGCCGGCGTGTTGAACACGAACTCGACGGGGCGCGGCAGTCGCGGCACCAGCTCCGTATGCAGCCAGTACTGGTACAGCAGGTTCAGCGCCAGCGCGCCGACCACATAAGGCACCGGGAAGCCCACCCACACCAGCGGACCGAAGAACACCGCCGCACCGGTGAGCTTGCCGGTCCAACCCAGCCGGTACGCGGTGGACAGGTTGTACTGCGTGGCCGAGTGGTGGACCGAATGGTTCAGCCAGAACCAGCGCACGCGATGATCGGCACGGTGCATCCAGTAGTAGCAGAACTCCTGGCCGACGAAGAGCGCCAGCCAGTGCCAGGGACGGTCCATCGCGATCGTGGTCAGGCGGAGCTCCCAGATCGCGAACAGCAGCACGCCCACTACGCCGCCCTGGATCAGCACGCCCAGCAGCGCACGGCCGGCAGCGTCACCGAGCGAGGCCCAGTAGCCCTTCCAGTCGTAGCGGACGCCGCGTCGCATCAGCCACGCGGCCTCCACGGTGGCGACGGCGACCAGCACCAGCAGAGGCAGGCCGGCGAACAGGCGGAAGCCGTCCATCCTGCCGCCTCAGCGCGTGCGACGCGCGGCCATCTTTTGGCCGGCCGCACGCATCTCATCGGGCGACAGCTTGCCGTCGCCGTCGGCGTCCAGGGTGTCGAAACGCTTGGCGAGGCGCGGCAGTTTCGCGTCGGCCTCGGCTTTGTCGATCAGGCCATCGCCATTGGTGTCGGCGGCCTTCAGGCGTTCCTGCAGCGTGGCCTTCTGTTCGTCGGTCAGGGTGCGCTGCTGGGCATGGGCGGGCGCCACCAGCGCGCATACGGACAGGGCGGTGGCGAGGGGAAGCAGGATGGATCGGGACATCGGGAATCTCCGGGTGAGGGAAGGAACAGGTGCAGGCGCGGCGGGTCGGGAATGCGTCCTTGCGGCAGGGGAGGTGCCAGGCCGCCGCGCCTGCGGGAAAGGGTGCAGCCGGTCGGTCAGTGGCCGCGCGGACAGGCGATGGCGTCACCGGTGGCATTGGTGCAGTTGCGCGTATGCACCAGCGTGCCGTCCGAGACGGTCGTACTGCCGGTGTAGCTATTGCCGTTCGTGCCGGTAGCGGTGGTGCTGCGCGCACCGGTCACGTTGCCGTCCGCGTCGCGGCTGATGCCGCCGCTGGTGCTGGCGGTCCCGCCGTTCGGTCCGTTGGCGTACGCGCTGCCCTGGCGGCCGGCACTGCCGTCGGCGTTGCGGTAGGCGCTGCGGTCGTAACCGGCATTGCCGCCGTTGGCGCCGCTGATGCTGCCGCTGCGCGCGGCGCTCGCATTGCCCTGGCCATCGGCCTGCCAGCCTCGTTGGCGCTGGCTGTCGAAGCGGGCATTGCTGCGCTCGACGGCGACGCTGCCGCCCTGGGCGGTACGCTGCACGGCGCGGCTGCGTTCGCGGGCTTCGGCCTGGTCGGCGATCAGGGTGGTGGCGCACAGGGCGAAAGCGGTGGCGATCAGCAACGGGGTCTTGCTCATGGCGGAATCCTCATCGGGGTGGGGGTGGCCGCACGGGGAAGCGGCGGCAGGGCCAAGGTAGGGCGGGCAACGGCGACAGGTGTGTCGCGGTTGACAGCAGATGTGTCTGCCGCCCGCGCCGGAAACATCTGCTTACAAACCGGCCGGAAACGGGGTTTGCCGGGTGTCGCGGCGGCGGGCGATAGTGGCCGCATGGACGAGACCCTGCCCCGCGTGCTGCTGGTGGATGACGACGTGCGGTTGCGCGAGCTGCTGCAGCGATACCTGCAATCGCAGGGCTTCGAGGTGCGCGGCGTGGGCGATGCCGCGCAGATGCGGCAGTCGCTGGATCGCGGCCACTTCGACCTGATCGTGCTGGACCTGATGCTGCCCGGCGAGAACGGCCTGGAGATATGCCGCCGCCTGCGCGGCCAGGGCGACGCCACGCCCATCGTCATGCTGACGGCGAAGGGCGACGAGATCGACCGCATCGTCGGGCTGGAGATCGGCGCCGACGACTACGTGCCCAAGCCGGTGAATCCGCGCGAGCTGCTGGCGCGCATCCGTTCGGTGCTGCGGCGCACGCGCCCCGCGCCCGGTGCGCCGCAACCCGACGGCGGTGAGGTGGTGTTCGGGCCTTTCACGCTGGACCTGGGCCGGCGCGAGCTCACCCGCGACGGCGCGCTGTTGCGGCTGACCAGCGGCGAATTCGCGGTGCTGTCGGTGTTGCTGCGCCATCCGCGCCAGCCGCTCAGCCGCGACCGCTTGATGAGTCTGGCGCGCGGCCGCGAGCACGAGGCCTTCGAGCGCAGCATGGACGTCACCATCGCGCGCCTGCGCCGCCTGCTGGAAGACGATCCGCGCCAGCCGCGCCTGATCCAGACGGTCTGGGGCGTGGGCTATGTGTTCGTGCCGCCGGAGGCCACGCCATGAGGGCGCCGCTGCCGCGCAGCGTGTTCGGCCAGCTGGCGCTGGTCATCGCCCTGGTGTTGGCTGGCGCGGGCGTGCTGGCGGTCCTGCTCGGGCGCGAACTCGCTACGCGGCCGGCGGCCGAACAGCTGCTGCGCGCGATGCAGGGCTTCGCCGAAGTGGTCGAAGCGCTCGATCAGCACCAGCCGCATGCGCGCACGGTCGCGCAGCTGCGGGATGCCGGGCTGGAAGTGCGCAGCACGCCGCCCGCCGACGCCCGGCCGCGTTTCGCGCCCTTGCTGCGTGAACTGCGCGAACGGGCCGCCGGCACGCTGGGCGCCGGTCGCGAGCTGCGGATGGACGCCGGCCGCGGGCTGCGGGTGATCTGGCTGAAACCTGCCACGCGCGAACCGCTGTGGGTGTCGTTCGCCTACGACCGCCCGGGCACCGGCATGCGCCGCTTCTCGGTGTTCATGCTGATCGGGTGCGTGGCGCTGGTGTGGCTGGCCGCCGCGTACTTCGCGCGCCGGCTGGTGCAGCCGTTGCGCCAGCTCGCGGCCGCGGCGCCGGCCATCGTGCGCGGCGACGCCCCGCCGATCGTCCCGGCGCGTGCGCCGCGCGAAGTCGCCGGCCTGGCACAGGCGCTGGGCGAAGCCAGCCGCGACGTGCGCGCGGCGGCCGAAGAGCGTGCGCTGCTGCTAGCCGGCATCTCGCACGACCTGCGCACGCCGCTCACCCGCTTGCAGTTCGCGCTGGAGATGGTGCCCGACACCGATCCCGACCTGACCCGCAGCATGCAGCGCGACATCATGGAAATGGACGCGATCCTGGGCCAGTTCATCGCCTTCGCCCGCGATGGCCGCGACGAAGGCAGCGAAACGGTCGACCTGGCCGCGATCTGCCGCCATGCGGTCGCCGCGGCCTCGAAAGGCTGGCGTGTGGAACTGCCGGAGCACGCGCTGCTGCCGGGCAAGCCGATGGCGCTGCTGCGCGCGGTCGAGAACCTGCTGGTCAACGCCGAGCGGCATGGCGCGTTGCCGCTGTCGTTGCGGCTGTGGGCCGAAGGTCCGGCGTGGGTGGTCGAGGTGGCCGACGGCGGCCCTGGCCTCTCGGCAGATGCGGCCGAGCGCGCTCGCCAGCCGTTCGTCCACGACCAGGCAGGCGGCGGCAGCGGCCTGGGCCTGCCCATCGTCGACCGCGTGGCCCGCCAGCACGGCGGCGAACTGCGCCTGCTGCCGAACACGCCCCAGGGCCTGCGCGCGCAACTGTGGCTGCGGGCCGGTTGATCTCCCCCAACAAGGTGATGCGATGAAGACGATGCTGTTCCGCACGGGCCTGCTGGCCTGCGTCCTGACCGCTGCGCTGCCGCTGGCCGCGCAGACCTTCCGCGAACGCCTGCAGCAGGCGCGCGACGCCTCGCGCCAGCCGGCCGCAAGCCCACCGGCGTTGCCCGCCGGCGCCCGTGCGCTGCGCGATGTCGCCTACGGCGACGACCCGCGCCAGCGCTACGACGTCTACCTGCCGGCGCAGCCGCAGCACGCGCCGGTGATCCTGTTCGTGCACGGCGGCGGCTGGGCCAACGGCAACAAGGACAATCCGGGCGTGGTCGAGAACAAGGCCGCGTACTGGCTGCCGAAGGGCTACGTGCTGGTCTCGATCAACTACCGCATGCGACCGGACACCGCGCCCATCGACCAGGCCCGCGACGTGGCGCGCGCCCTGGCTGACGTGCAGAAGCGCGCACCGTCGTGGAACGCCGATCCCGCGAACGTGCTGCTGATGGGCCACTCCGCGGGCGCGCACCTCGCCGCCTTGGTCGGCGCTTCGTCCACGCTGTGGCGCGACGCGGGCGCCGCACGGCCGCGCGGCGTGGTCTCGCTGGACAGCGGCGCGCTCGACGTGCCGCAGACGATGAAGAAGCCCCCGCTGCCGCGCATCTACGACGCGGCGTTCGGCAGGAATCCCGCCGACTGGATCGCCGCCTCGCCTTACCACCAGCTCACCCGCGACGCGGTGCCGATGCTGTTCGTCTGCTCCTCGCGCCGGCAGGATGCCTGCCCACAGGGTCGCGCGATGGCGGAGAAGGCGAAGACGTTGGGGGTCGCGATGGAGGTGCTGCCGGAAGACCTCTCGCACGGCGAGGTGAATCACCTGCTGGGCGCGCCGTCGGCTTACACCGAAGCCGTGGACACGTTCGTCCAGCGCCATCTGAACTAGTTCCCATCACCGTGGGAGCGACGTGAGTCGCGATGAGGCTTTACCGACAGCCGATCGCGACTTGCGTCGCTCCCACGACAGCGCACCTTGTTTCCCCGGATCAAGCGAGAGCAGGTTCTTCGGGCACTTTCTCCTCGCCGGCCGAGAGAAGACAAGGAGCAGTGCCTAGCGCACCAGCAACGGCAACGCCTGCGCTGCGGTCGCCCGCCAGACGTGGTCCGCCTCCGCGGACAGCGCGGTGGCCTCGGGATTGATCTCCACTACCGTGGCCCCGCTGCGACGTGCCAATGCAGGCAATCCGGCGGCGGGATGAACGAGCCCCGACGTACCCACGACCAGCATCAGCGAACAGCGCGTCGCCGCATCAGTCGCCATGCTCCATGCGTCGTCCGGCAGAGCTTCACCGAACCACACCACGCCCGGACGCACCCGGTCGCCGCAGGCCGCGCAGCGCATCGGTTCGACCCGCTGCACGCCGTCCACGTAGTCGTCGAGCGGGCCGTCATGCGCGCGCCCGCAGGCGAAGCAGCGCAACGCGAACAGGCTGCCATGCACATGCGCATCCACGGTGCTACCGGCGCGTTCGTGCAGGTCGTCGACGTTCTGGGTGACCAATGACAGCGGCACGCGTTGCGCCAGCGCCGCCAGCGCACGATGACCGGCATTCGGCTGCGCATCGCGGACGAGTCGCATGCGCCAGCGGTACCACCCCCACACCAGCGCGGGATCCTCGCGCCATGCCTCGGCCGTCGCCAGCCGCATCGGATCGAAGCGCGACCACAAGCTGTCGCGCGTGCCACGGAAGGTGGGGATGCCGCTCTCGGCCGACATGCCGGCGCCGGTCAGTACGCAGACACGGCCGCCGTTGTCGATCGTCCGGCGCAGCGCATCGTCGATCGCAGCGGGCACCACGTCCATCCGCTCAAGCCTTGTGCGGCGTGGCCAGGTACTCGGCGCTCTGCATCTCGATCAGGCGCGAGGCGGTCCGCTCGAACGCGCCCTGCAGGCGCGTGCCGGTGTACAGCGCCGTCGGCGCGTCCGCCGCGGTGCACACCAGGTTGACGTGGCGGTCGTACAGTTCGTCGATGAGGTTGACGAAGCGGCGCGCGGCGTCTTCGTTCAAGGCATCGAAGCGCGGGATGCCGCCCACCAGCACCGTGTTGAACTCGTGCGCAATCTCGATGTAGTCCGTGGTGCCGCGCGGGCCCTCGCACAGCGCCGCGAAATCGAACCAAGCGATGCTCTTGCCGCGGCCGCGCACCGGGATCTTGCGGCTGTCGATCTCGATGTTGCCGCCGTGCGCGGCTTCGCCGCCGCTGAGTTCGCGCCAGCGCATCGCCAGCCAGTCGTCGGCCGCGCCGTCCAGCGGCGTCCGGTACACCGGCGAGCGGGTCAGCGCGCGCAGGCGGTAGTCTTCCTGCCCGTCCGAGCGCAGCACCACGCAGTACGTCTGCAGCAGGTCGATCGCCGGCAGGAAACCCGCGCGCTGCAGGCCGTCCCTGTACAGGTTCTGCGGCGCGGTATTGGAGGTCGTCACCAGGGTGATGCCTTCGGCGAACATGCGCTCCAGCAGGCGCGCCAGCAGCATCGCATCGCCGATGTCGGTGACGAAGAACTCGTCCAGTACCAGCACGCGCAGCTTGCCGCGGACTTCGCGCACGATCTTCGCCAGCGGATCGCTCTCGCCGGCGTGCAGGCGCAGGCGCTCGTGCACGCCGCGCATGAAGCGGTGGAAGTGGGTGCGGTACTTGCCGCCGCCTTCGCCATGCGCCTTGTTCTGCGAAACCGAGTACGTCGGCAACGGCAGGGTGTCGTAGAACAGGTCCACCAGAAAGGTCTTGCCGCGCCCGACTTCGCCCCAGTAGTACAGGCCCTTGACGGTTTCCGGTGGCTTGCCGAACAGCCTGCCGAACAGGCCGGGCGACGGCGGCTCCGCCAGCAAGGCCGCATGGATGCGGTCGAGTTCGGCCAGCGCGGGATGTTGCGCCGGATCGTTCTGCCATTGGCCTTCCGAGGCGCCGCGTGCGTAGACCTGCGACGGCGTCGGGGCCGTCTGTCGAGCGTCGTCCGCCATCACGCGGGTACGTAGGCTTTCATCGCGTGCTTGATGGCGCCGCGCAGGTCCATCAGCTTGCGGTGGAAGAAATGGCTGGTCTCGGGCATGCGGATCAGTTCGGGCGGCTGTTTCAGCGTGTCGATCCAGTCGTACACGGCCTGCGGCTCGACGATCTCGTCTTCCTCGCCCTGGATCACCAGCCACGGACACGTGGGGGGCGTGATCGAAGCGAAATCCCACCGGCCTGCCGGCGGCGCGATCGACACCAGTGCATCCGGCTGCAGGCTGTCGCTGGCGCGCAGCGACACGTAGGCGCCGAAGCTGAAGCCCGCCAGCCACAGCTGGGTGCCGGGACGCTGGGCGCGCACCCAGGCGACGACGGCGCGCAGGTCGTCCACTTCGCCATCGCCATGGTCGAACAGGCCGGCCGAAGCGCCCGTGCCGCGGAAGTTGAAGCGCACCGTCACCGCACCGAGTTCGCGCAGGCTGCGCGCGGCCATCACCACCACCTTGTTGTGCATGGTGCCGCCTTCCGTGGGCAGGGGATGGCAGATCACCGCGGTGACCGGCTTTACCGGCTCGCCGTCTTCCGGCCAGTCGACATGGGCTTCCAGCGGCCCTTCGGGGCCGTCCAGGGTGATCGGGCCGGACGCGGTGGGAAAGGCAGGAGTCGTCATGCCGCCCATGATAAGCCCTGCGCCGACCTGGCCCCGTCGTTCCGGCGCAAGCCGGAACCCCGTGCCTCTCCTCCGGATGCATGAAGTCGCTGGGTTCCGGCTTGCGCCGGAATGACGGGACTATGCCTACGACGATGGTCCGGCGGCGTGGCGCACCCCTGTGTGCGATCCTGCGCAGCCCCACGCCGCTCCCGCCGCACCATGGCATTCGATGCCTTCGCCCTGATCCTGACCATGCTGGCCCTGGGCATGGTGTTCGCGCGCCTGCGGGTGTTTCCCGACAACGCGGCGGACGTGCTGAACCGGGTGGTGCTGTACGTCTGCCTACCGGCCGCGGTGCTGACCTACGTGCCGCGCCTGCACGTGGACGCGTCGCTGCTGGGCGTGGTCGTCACCCCTTGGATTCTGACCGCCGCGACCATCGCCCTGGTCGCCCTGGCCACGCGCCTGTTCGGCTTCCGTCGCGACGAGCATGCGGTACTGCTGCTGTGCGTGGCCCTGTGCAACAGCAGCTTCATCGGGTACCCGATGGTGCGTGCGCTGCTGGGCGAACACGCGCTGCCGTACGCGGTGGTGTACGACCAGTTCGGCACCTTCGTCCTCCTGTCCACGTTCGGCCTGTACGTGCTGGCGCGCTATGGCGGCGATGCGCCACCCACCGCACGCGAGATGGGCCTGCGCATCCTGAAATTCCCGCCGGTGTGGGCGCTGCTGGTCGGACTGACGCTGATGCCGGAGCAGCCCCCGGCCTGGATCGGCGGGGCCCTGCAGAAGCTGGCCGATGCATTGCTGCCGCTGGTGATGCTGGCGGTGGGCCTGACCATCCAGCTGAAACTGCCGCGAGACGAGGTGAAGCCACTGGCGGTCGGCCTGCTGCTGCGCCTGCTGGTGATGCCGGCGCTGGCGTTGCCGCTGTCGCTGGCGTTCGGCATGTCCGGCGAGATGCTGCAGGCCAATGTGCTGGAGTCGGCCATGCCGACCATGATCACGGCCGCCGCGCTGGCCATCTCGCACCAGCTGGCCCCGCGCCTGGCCGCCGCGCTGGTCGGCTACGGCATCCTGCTGTCGCTGGCGACGCTGCCGATGTGGGCGTGGGTGGTGGGGCGCCTGGCCGCATAGCCGCGCGCTGGCGCGCGGCACCGCGTTCGTGCGAACGTTGAAGTCGTTCCCGACAGGAGTGGGCGATGCGCACGACAATGCAGGTGTGTACGTGGCTGGTGTTGATGGCGTCGGTGCTGGCTCCATCGCTCTCTCTGGCGCAGGACGGTCCGCCCCCGGAAGTGCCGGGCCGGGTCGAATCCGATCCACAGCTGGCCGCTGCCAGCCGGGCCTGGCACGACGCATGGCGTGCCAACGTCGAAGCGCATCTGCGCACCGTCGCCGCGCGCGGCACGGCGCGTGACCTGCTGGTCGCCGGCTGGCTGTGGCCGCGGAGTGACGATGACGCGGACACCCAGGCGCGCGCATGGCTCCAGGCCGCCCACGCCGCGTCCAGGGGCGACGATCCGCTGGTGGACTGGGCACTGCTGGACGCCTGCGCGACGAACGACGCCCGCTGCGACCGCAGCCTGCTGCTGCAACGCCTGATGGCCGCCGATCCGGGCAATGCCGAACGCCTGCTTGCGGCCTATGCCGACGCCGTCCAACGCAGGGACATGGCCGCCGCCGAGCGGTACTGGCAGGCGGCCGCCGCGGCGACCCACTACCGCACGCACTTCAGCGACGTCGGCCTGCTGATGGCCACGACGCTGCGACAGGTGCCGGCACCGCCACTGGATCCCGCGCTGGCAGTCGCCATCGGCGAGGATCTCGGGATCGGCCGGGCTGCCACGCCGCAGGACATGGCGGATGTGGCGGTCATGGCCATCACTGCGGCCATCGCGATCCCGACCCTGCAGCCGATCATGCAGCGCTGCCGGGCCCAGGTCGGTGCGCTGCCCGCCGACGCACGCACCGCCTGCAAGCGGATCTACACGCTGCTGGCCGCCGACGACTCGATCATGATCGGGCCAGCCATCGCGTTGCCGCAGCTGGTGCAGTGGGCCGACGGTGATGTGGAGCGCGAGGCGGCGCGGGAGCGCCTGCGCCAGTTTGCGTGGGCGTACGAAAACGTCATGCAGCTGTACCAGCGACCTGCGGCCGCGCGACATCTGCCGGCCGATTACGTCGATGTCTTCCTACGCGACGGTGAACTCGCCGCCATGCGCCATCAACTGCAGGCCAACGGCATTGCGGGCGAGCCGCCCGCCGGTTGGTTGCCCGACAGCCCGGAACATCGTGCCCTGTTGACCGGCGAACCGCCCACCGCACCCTGAGCTGCCTTCGCATCGCGTTGACCGCGCCGGTGGAAGCATCGGCGCAGGAGGTCATGCCATGTTCGACGGATGGGAAGCACAGGCGCCGGTGGTCGGGCGCATCGCGTTCGCGATGCTGCTGGGCGGCGCCATCGGGCTGGAGCGCGAGATGAAGGACCGCCCCGCCGGCTTCCGCACGCACATGCTGGTGGCCGGCGCGGCGGCCATGCTCACCGGCATGGGCGACATGATGCTGGCGCTGGCGCAGCACGAGGGCGACGAGCGCGTGCGGATCGATCCGTTCAGGCTGGTCGAAGCCGTGATCGCCGGCGTCGCCTTCATCGGTGCCGGCACGATGATCGCCCACCGCGGCCGCGTGGTTGCCGGCATCACCACGGCGGCATCGCTGCTGATGGTGGCGGTGATCGGCGTGGCCGTCGGCTTCGGCCATGGCTGGCTGGCGTTGCTGGCGACGCTGCTGACGTTCGCCGTGCTGTCGGTGCTGGCATGGCTGGAGGGTCGCGTCGCGAAACGCACCGACGACGGCTAGCGCCTCACGCGATCAGGCGTCGTGCCGCGTCGCGGTGATGACGTGCATCGCGCGGATGCGCCTTCCAGGTTTCGGCCATCACCTGCACCGCCTGCACCAGCATGGCTTCGGGCTTGGCATAGGGAATGCGCAGCCACTGGTCGTTGCCGCCTTCCACGCTGAAGACCGGGCCCGGCGCGAGATACACGCCCTTGCGTTCCACGTCCGCCGCCAGTGCGGTGGCGCTGCCGTGCGGCATCCGCACCCACAGCGACAGGCCGCCTTCGGGCAGGCGGAAGCGCCAATCGGGCAGGTGCTCGCGCAGCGCCTGCGCCAGGGTGTCGCGTCGTTCCCGCATCTGGGCGCGTCGCGCGGCGAGGGCGCCGTGGGCGTCCAGCATCTCCGCCACCACCAGCTGGTCGAACAGCGAGCTGCCCAGGTCCATCTGCACGCGCGTGGCGATGAGGCGTTCGATGTGTTCGCGCGGCGCACGGATCCAGCCCACGCGCAGGCCGCCCCAGCAGCGTTTGGACGCACTGCCGATGGTGAACGCATCGGTTGCGAACGCGGCGAACGGTGCCGGCATCGACGCATCGGACAGGCAGGTGGATTGCAGGGTTTCGTCGACGATGGCGATCGTGCGCGTGGCGCGCAGCGCGGCGGCATAGTGCGCGCGTTGCGTTTCACCCATCAGGAAGCCGGTGGGGTTCTGGAAATCCGGAATGAGGTACGCCAGCCGCGGCGAGGTCTGCCGCAATGTCGCCTCGATGGCGGCAAGGTCCCAGCCGTCCTCGCCCAGCGGGTCGCCCATCGGCGCGCTGACCAGGCGCGCGCCGCCTAGGCGCAGTGCCTCGATCGCATTCGAATACACCGGCGACTCGATCATGAGGCGGTCGCCCGGGCGGGACAGCGCGCGGGCGATGATCGCGATGGCCGACAGTGCGCCCGAGGTGATCACGATCTGCTCGGGCGTGGTGGGCAGGCCGCGCTGCGCGTACATCGCCGCGACGCGGGCGCGCAGTGCGGGCAGCCCCGAGGGCAGGTAGCCGTCGCTGGCCAGATAGGCGGGCAATGCCTCCAGCGCGCGCGCATACGCGGCTGCGACGCCGGGCGTGGCCGCGCCGGCCGCGCAGTTGAGGTCGATGGCGACGCCCGATGAAGGTGCCGTGCCCACGGCATGCAGTGCGTGGTCGTGCGCGCGGCGTCGGTCGAGCGGCACCGTGGCGAACGTGCCCGCGCCCTGCCGGGCGGTGGCGAAGCCGGCGGCCACCAGGTCCGCATAGGCGCGGGTGACGGTGTTCCTTGACACGCCGAGCGCTTCGCTGACGGCACGTTCGCTGGGCAGGCGGGTGTCCAGCGGGATGCGGCCGTCGCCGATCAGCTCCTGCAGCGCCTGGCGCAGCCCGCGGTAGGCGGGCGACCGGGGAAAGTCGCCGACCAGCGTGGCGAGGCGAGCAGGGGCCAATACGCGATTCATGAGGCCACTATCGCACGATTGGCTCTATCGAAAAGAGCCAATCGGGGTGAAGGTGGCCCCATGAAACCTGCCTCCCCCATCGGCCTGGCCAACCTCGGCCCCCTCGCCCAACTCAAGGCCGGGCGTCTGCCCGAACGCGTGCTGCGCCTGCTCGTCGGCCTGTGGCTGTACGGCCTGGCCATCGCCCTGATGATCGAAGGTGCCGTGGGCGCCTCGCCCTGGGACGTGTTCCACCTGGGCGTGTCGCGCCACCTGCCGCTGTCGTTCGGCACGGTGATGATTCTCGCCGCGGTGGGCGTGCTGCTGGCGTGGATCCCGCTGCGGCAGATGCCCGGCCTGGGCACGCTGGCCAACACGCTGCTGCTGGGACCGTTCGCGGACCTCAACCTTGCCTGGCTGGCGACGCCCGAGGGCCTGCCGCTGCGCTGCGCCTACCTGCTGGCCGGCGTGGTGCTGTGCGCCGTGGCCACCGCGCTGTACATCGGCGCGCAGCTGGGGCCGGGTCCGCGCGATGGCCTGATGACGGGGCTGGCGCGTCGTACCGGCTGGTCGATCCGCCGCATCCGCACGCTGATCGAAGTCACGGTGCTGGCCATCGGCGTGCTGCTCGGCGGCGTCGTGGGCGTGGGCACGCTGGTGTTCGCCTTCGGGGTGGGGCCGCTGACGCAGTTCTTCCTGCGCCATCTGGTGGTGCGTCTGGACGCGCCCGTTGCCGTTGCGGTCGAAGGAGAAACACGATGACGCCCGCGGTCCTGCGCTACAGCGCTTTCACCACCGACCCGAGCGGCGGCAATCCCGCCGGCGTGGTGCTGGATGCGGGCGGCCTCTCCGACGCCGCCATGCAGCGCATCGCCGCGGACGTGGGCTATTCGGAAACCGCGTTCCTGCTGCCACGCGCGGATGGCGAGCTCGACGTGCGCTACTTCAGCCCGCTGGCCGAAGTCAGCTTCTGCGGCCACGCGACGATCGCGGCGATGGTCGCGCACGCACGCCGGCAGGGCCCGGGAGACTTCGTCCTGCACACGCAGGCGGGGCGCGTGCGCGTGACGGTCGATGCCGGTTTCTTCGCCACCCTGACCAGCGTGCCGCCGCGCGTGGACGCATTGGATGCCGCTGATCTGGATGGCGTGCTGGCCGCGTTGCGCTGGCATCGCGACGACCTCGATCCCGTGCTGCCACCTGCGGTCGCCTATGCCGGCGCGTGGCATCCGGTCATCGCCGCTGCCTCACGCGCGCGGCTGGCTGATCTGCACTACGACTTCGATGCGCTCGCTGCGTTGATGGCGTCGCGCGGCTGGACCACGATCAATCTGGTCTGGCGCGAAGACGCGCACACGCTGCACGCGCGCAATCCCTTCCCGCCCGGCGGCGTGGTGGAAGATCCGGCCACCGGCGCCGCGGCCGCCGCATTGGGTGCGTATCTGGCGGCGCAGGACCGGTTGCCCGACGAACGCAGGTTCACCATTCACCAGGGGAATGATCTCGGGCGACCGAGTGTGTTGCGGGTGGACGTGCCGGTGGATGTACGGGATGGCGTCCGGGTGAGTGGGACGGCGGTGGAGATTGGGGTGGGGGACGTGATGATCCAAGGGTGAAGCATGTCCGTGAGGCTTGCGAAGTCTGGGTCCCGCGACGCCCTCTCTAAGATCTTTGCGCGGTAATGCTTCGTCTACCTTGACGCGTGCAGGGGAGGGCGTGAACATCCCCTTCACCTCCAGGGATGCGGCCCATCAGGCGCCAGGTGTTGTGATTGATCGCGACTCCAAAATAACAGCCGTCGAGGCCTACTCCGACGCCTTCCGCGATCTGGTCAATGACAGAGTCGGTTGGAGGGGAGAGCCCGCGCGGAAGTTGCGCCTCAGCTCGGAGGCGGACTGGAACTTCGTTTGTGTTGCTATGGACATCCTGGGGGATGCATCCCTAGCACTCCACAATTTTCTGAGATTCGGTCTCGATGGTCCGACCCGATACGATGAAACAGGCGAGAAGTATTTAAGGCTGTATGGCCTGCTGAGCGCGGCCTATATCCAGCAGCAGGCCGCCCTTAAGCTCCACAAACTTATGAATTGCACCGCTCAGAAGACATTCAAGAGCAACGCCGACAAGCTTCAGATACGTAGTCTGCGGCATCAGCTTGCTTCTCACAGCTTGGACTACTTTGACTTTGGAGATCGCACCACCTCCGCCTTTGTCCCGGTACGCATCGATCTTGGCGGCTTCAACTGCACCGTGACAGAAAACCGCGGAGATCGGTCCATGTCCTACGACCTCCGCACGGCGCTCGTGGAGCACTGCGACTTTATGCTTGAACTCTTAGATACCATCTACGAGAAGAGCTACAAGACGTTGTTCAAGTCGCACGAATCCAAACAAATTGAACACAAGGCAAAGCTCGAAGATTTGCGGAAGATCAAGGCGGGCTACCTGATCCTTCGCAGCACATCCCCGGACACTCCCAGTGTCGTGCTGGTGCCCCTGAAAGGCCGTCAGCAAGACGCCTAGCAGCTCATACGTGGCCTCCTTTGCCAATCGTTGTCTCAGAAGCGATCGGACGGATGGAGCGGGTGTCGTTCAAGCGGCTGGAAGGCCGGCACTTATATCGGCGCTATCGATTCCGGAGTCGGACCCTTGGCAGCAAGTAAGTAGGATGGGTTGAGCCACCGGCGATACCCATCACCTTCGCGCCGTTGGCGGGAAAGCGAGTAGGATGGGCTGAGCCGCAGGCGATACCCATCACTTGCAATCTCGAAGGGCCAATACAAGAGAAGTGTCCCGCACTGCGTCGTAACAGCACGCATCCTCGCAAAGGGAAACGAAGGTGATGGGTATCGCCTGCGGCTCAACCCATCCTACTGCCAGCCTGATGCTTCGGGCGGGCCTTTGTATAGCCGTGCGCGCTTGCGTGTCCGTCGCATGATGGGCGCGCGATCGCGACTTACGTCGCTCCGACGACAGCGCTTCCCGAGCGTGGCGCCCAGCGGCTCACTTCCCAGCCCGACAGATCAATCCGCCGGCACCGTCCGCTCCCGCGCCCAGTCGCGCAGCGCCTGCACCTGTTCGCCCATCAGCACCGACAGCGGGCGGGTGCTGCGGATCTCATGCATCACCAGCTCGGTGTCGAGTGGCTTCTGTTCCGCGTGCGCGGCGTACAGCGCCGAGACGATGGCCTGTTCCAGTTCCGCGCCGGAGAAACCGTTCGCCCCGGCGGCGAGTGCAGGCAGGTTGAAGGCGTCCGGATCCAGATGCCGGCGTGCCAGGTGCACGCGCAGCACTTCCACGCGCGCTTCGGGCGAAGGCAGGTCGACGAAGAAGATCTCGTCGAAACGGCCCTTGCGCAGCAGTTCCGGCGGCAGGTCTTGGACCTGGTTGGCGGTGGCGACCAGGAAAACTTGCCCGCTGCCCGCGCCCGCCTTGCGCTCGGCCATCCACGTCAGCAGGTAGCCGAGCACGCGGCGGGACACCCCGCCATCCTCGTCGCCGCCGCTAGCCAGGCCCTTCTCGATCTCGTCGATCCACAGCACGCACGGCGCCAGCTGTTCGGCCGAGGCGAGCGCCGCGCGCAGGTTCTTCTCGGTCTCGCCGTGGTACTTGTCATACAGGGTGCCGAAATCCAGCCGCAGCAGCGGCACGCCGAAGCCGGCGGCCGTGGCCTTGGCCAGCATCGACTTGCCGCAGCCCTGAACGCCCAGCAGCAGCACGCCCTTGGGCAGGTCCAGCCCCGGTGGCGGATTGCCGGACACGAACACCGCACGGCGCTGCTCGATCCAGCGCTTCAGCCGCGACGCACCGGCCACGTCGGCGAACTTCGCCGTGTCGTACTCGTAATGCAGGTGGCCGCTGCGGTTGAGCAGCTCGAACTTCAGTTTGTTCAGCGCGGGCAGGTCGCTGGCGGTCAGGGCGCCGTCGGCGAAGATCAGCTGGCGGGCGATGCGGCGGGCGTCGACCAGGCTCAGTCCCTGCAGGTTGCGCACGATCTGCTTCACCGCCTCGCCATCGGCCTCGACGCGCCGGCCGCCGTGCTCGCGCGCATAGTGCTCGGCTTCCTCGCGGACCATCTTCAGCAGGGCGTTGCCGTCGGGCAGGCGCGGGCTGAAACGCACCGCCAGCGCGTCCAGTTCGGCCGGCAGCTCGATCTTTGCGCCCACCAGCACCACCACGTGGGGCAGGCTGTGCCGGCGCTGCAGGATGTCGCGCAGCTGGCGCTGGCTGCTGGCGTAGCCCAGGTAAGGGTGGAAATCCAGCAGCAGGTAGATGCCGCGCTGCTCGGCCTGCTTGATGGCCTGCAGGGCGGCACTGGCGTCGGGCGGGCCGACGGCGTCGTCCTCGCGGTCCATGTCCAGCCGGCGCAGGCCCTCGGTGATGCTCCAGCGGAACAGCGCCCGCCACACCTGGCCCAGGGCCTGCCGGAACAGGTCGACCACGCGCGCCTCGTCCTGGGTCTCGATGACGATCAGCGGGGTGTTGGCGCGGATCAGCGCGGTGAGGTCCTGCAGCTCGTTCATGGGGCGTCCGGTCCGTGGGGACGGAACGATAACAGCAAGCAGTGAGTGGGGAGGAGTGAGGCGTGAGGGGAAGCCGGGTCTTGCCTTCGCTCACTCCTCACTCCTCTCCCCTCACTCCTGTCTTTCTGCTTCACCTCCCCCGGTGTACCCTGCGGGCTCCCCGGGCAACGAGGTGCGCGCATGAAGACGATTCTGGTCGCCAGCTCCAAGGGCGGCGCGGGAAAGACCACCCTGGCGACCAATCTGGCCGCGTATTTCGCACTCGATGGCAAACGCACGGTGCTGGTGGACGCCGATCCGCAGCATTCGTCCACCCGCTGGGCCGAGCGCCGGGCGGAACTGGAGTCGGCCGTACTGCCGATCGAAGCCAGCGGCCGGCGCGCCTGGCGCGCGTGGCTGCCGGAGGACGCCGAGCGCGTGGTGGTGGACGCCCCGGCCGGCGCGATGGCCGACGACCTGGGCAGCTTTCTGGAGCATGCCGACGCCGTGGTGGTGCCGGTGCTGCCGTCCGCCCTGGACATCGAGGCCACGGTCGGCTTCCTGAACACCCTGGCCAAGGTGCCGCGCGTGCACAAGCGCAAGCTGCCCGTGGGCCTGGTGGTCAACCGCAGCAAGCCGTGGACGAATGCGTCGCAGCAGGCGGTGGAGATGCTGAAGACCTGGCCTTACCCGGTCATCACCCAGCTGCGCGATACCCAGGCCTACGTGGTGATGGCAGGCCTGGGCCGCAGCCTGTTCGACTACCGTTCGGCGCAGGTGCGCGAGCATCAGGCCGACTGGGAACCGTTGTTGAAGTGGATCAAGAAAGCCTAAGGAGCAAGCGTCCCATGCGTGAACTGATCCTGCTGCGCCATGCCCATGCCGAACCGGCCACCACCGGGCAGTCCGACCTGGACCGTCCCCTCTCCCCCCAGGGCCTGGCCGAGGCCGAGGCCGTCGCGCGCTGGCTGAAGGAGCAGGGTCTGGTGCCGGACCGCGTGCTGTGTTCGCCGGCCCGCCGCACCCGCGAGACGCTGGAAGCGGTCATGGACGCCATCGGTTACGTGGAGCAGCGGCTGGAAGAGCGCATCTACGAGGCCACGCCCGGCACGCTGGCCGACCTGGCCGACCAGCACCGCGAGGCCGAGCGCCTGCTGCTGGTGGGACACAACCCGGGGCTGGAGCAGCTGGCCGCGCTGATGTACTCCGGCGTGACCAGCGAGTACCGCGGCATGCCGCCGGCCGGCGTGGTGGTGCTGACGCTGCCGGCCGACGCCTCCTTCGAGCCCGGCGTGGCGCAGCTCTCCGCCTTCTGGTGGCCATGACGCAGGCGACGGCCGCCGGCCTGCGCCTGGCCGCGCTGGCGGTGGGCGCGCTGTTGGCCGCACCCGTGCTGGCGCAGGGGCGCAACGACTTCGACCCGGACAACACGAGGCTGGGATTCGAACTGCGCACGCGCTGGGGCCAGGTGCTGGACGGCGTGTTCCGCCACTACGAAGGCTCGGTGGAGCACCTGCCGGACGGGCGCCAGCAGGTGCGCCTGCGCATGTACACCCGCGATGTCGAGATCGTCGGCCACCCCCGTTACAGCGAGTGGGCGCGCAGCGAGCAGTTCTTCGATGCCGACCGCTATCCGGTGGTCACGTTCACGTCCAGGCCCTACGATCCGCTGCTGCTGTACGACGGCGGCAAGCTGGAGGGCGAATTGAGCATCAAGGGCATCAGCCGCCCGCGCGGCCTGGAGGTGGCGCCGGCGACCTGTCCGCGCCCGGCGGTCGGGTGCGATGTGGTGGCCACCGGCGCGGTGCGCCGCAGCGACTACGACATGGACGACTGGATGCTGGCCGTCAGCGACCGCGTGGTGTTCGTGCTGCGCGCGCGCATCAGGAGCGCAAGGACGCCGTGACCCGTCGCAGTGCCGTGATCGCCGCGCGCTGCGCGGTCCTGTGGCTGGCGCTGCTGTGCAGCGCCTGCGCCAGCCTGTCCGACCGCCAGCGCGATCGTGCGGCCGACATCGCCGCGGGCGCCCGTTCAACGGTGATCGAGTGCGAACAGGCCGATGCCTGCGCGCTGTCGTCGCCGCTCTACGACCTGGCCGGACAGGCGCGCGCCGCGTCCACCCCGGAGGCGCCGCGCCATTACGCGGTGATCCTGGACCAGGGCTCGGACGCGCTGCTGGCACGGTTGAACCTGATCCGCAGCGCGCGCGAACGCATCGACCTGCAGACCTACATCTTCGACAAGGACGACAGCGCGCGGCTGGTGCTGGACGAGCTGCTGGACGCGGCGCGGCGCGGGGTGAAGGTGCGGGTGCTGATCGACCAGCTGTCGGCGATCGCCGACCTGCAGATCCTGGCCGCGCTGTCCGGTGCGCACCAGAACTTTTCCATCCGCATCTACAACCCCAGCTTCGGCAAGGCCAAGCTGAACTACCTGGACTACGCGGGCAGCGTGCTGTGCTGCTTCCGCCGCTTCAATCAGCGCATGCATACCAAGCTGCTGCTGGTGGACGACCGCATCGGCATCAGCGGTGGGCGCAACTACCAAGACGACTACTTCGACTGGGACGCCGAATACAACTTCCGCGACCGCGACGTGCTGGTCGCGGGTCCGGAGGCAGCGGCGATGGCGGCCAATTTCCAGGCGTTCTGGGAGGCGCGGCGCAGCGTGCCCGCCGAGCGCCTGAACGATGTCGGCCGCACCCTGCTGCGCGAGGGCGTGCCGGCAATGCCGGTGCCGCGCTACCTGCGGCCGGAGCGCGTGCAGGCGGCGCGCGCCGAGGCGAGCGATGCGGACCTGGTACGGGCGCGTTTCGTCGAACCCGCCTTCGCGGTGGGCGCGGTGCGCTACATCGCCGACCTGCCGCAGAAGCACCGCCGCGAACGCCGCGACGACGATGCGCCCGCCGCCCCCGAACTGGAAGCGTTGATCCGCGGCGCGCAGAAGGAGGTGCTGCTGCAGACGCCGTACCTGGTCATGTCCAAACAGGCGCAGGCGATGTTCCGCGACATGCGCAAGCGCGAGCCGCCACCGCAGGTGGTGGTGTCCACCAACAGCCTGGCGGCGACGGACAACCCGGTCGTCTATTCGATGTCGTTCAAGTACAAGCGCCGCTACCTGCGCGAATTCGGTTTCCGCATCCACGAGTACAAACCCTTCCCGGAGGACGCGCCGGTAGACTACGCCGCGCTGATGCCGGAAGGGCCGCCGGTGGCGCTGTCGGAAGACGGGCGTGCCGCGGCAGGCAGCGGCAGCGGCCGCATCCGTGGACCATCCGGATCGATCGGGCCGTCGGCCGGTTCGCAGGGCGAGACCACCCGCCGCCTGCAGCGTACCGAATCGCGGCCCTCGTTCCTCAGCAGCGGCGCCGCGTCCGAGCCGCTGCCGCTCAAGCGCGCCGGCGTGCGCATGGGCCTGCACGCCAAGTCGATGGTGATCGACGGCGAGACGGCGGTGATCGGCACGCACAACTTCGACCCGCGCTCGGAGAACTACAACACCGAGGCGGCGGTCGTGATCGACGACCCGGCTTTCGCGCAGGCGCTGGCCGACAGCATCCGCCGCGACATGTCCCCGCAGAATGCATGGGTGATCGCCCCGCGGGCCAAGCCGCCGGTGTTCTCGGGGCTGGACTACAGTCTGGGCAAGGTGTCCGAGGCGTTGCCCGTGTTCGATATCTGGCCCTGGCGCTACGCCACCAGCTACGAATTCCGGCCGGGCCCCGACTGCCCGCTGCCGGTGGCCCCGAAGGATCCCGCGTTCCATCGATGCTATGTGGCGGTCGGCGACTTCCCCGAGGTCAACGTCGGGCCGAAATGGCTTTACACGCGGGTGCTGACTGCGTTCGGTGCAGGCCTGGTGCCGATCCTGTAATGCAGGAGTGAGTGCAGAGGAGTGAGGAGTGAGCGAAGGCGCATTCTCTGGCTTCCCTCACTCCTCACTCCTCGCTCCTCGCTCCTCGCTCCAAGGACTTGCCATGGCCTTCCGCGCTCCCGTCGATCTCGCTGCCGTCAACGCCCATGCGGCCGACACCCTGGTGTCTAACCTGGGCATCGTCATCACCGAAGCCGGCGACGACTGGCTGCGCGGCACCATGCCGGTGGATGCGCGCACGGTGCAGCCGTACGGCATCCTGCATGGCGGCGCCTCGGTGGCGCTGGCCGAGACGCTGGGCAGCGTGGCCGGCAACCTGTGCGTGGACACGACCAAGGAGATGGTGGTGGGCTTGGAGATCAACGCCAACCATGTACGCGCGATGCGAGGCGGCAGGGTCACGGGCACGGCGCGTGCGCTGCATGTGGGCCGCAGCACGCAGCTGTGGGAGATCCGCATCGAGAACGACGAGGGCAAGCTGGTCTGCGTATCGCGGCTGACGCTGGCCGTCGTACCGCTGCCGAAACCCTGAGACCCGCACGGACGCATTCCGCTGCGGCGATCCATCCGGTATCGTGATGGGATGACGCCGCCCCCTGTTCATGTTGCTGGCGGCAGCGGCGTGGCGCGGGTCTTTCGCTACCTGTACCGCGTGCCGCTGCTGCTGGTCCACCTGTTGGTCTTCCTGCCGGTCACCCTGTTGTGCCTGTCGCCGCTGCTGGTGTGGATCCGCGTGGGCGACGAGAACGCCGGCGATGTGGCCGTGCGCTGGTGGTCGGGGGGGCTGATGCGCATCTTCGGCTTCCGGCTGCGGCGCGTGGGCAAGCCGTTGCCCGGCCCCACGCTGTTCGTGGCCAACCACGTCAGCTGGATCGACATCGAGGCCCTGCACAGCCAGCGCATGATGGGTTTCGTCGCCAAGCACGAGATCCGCGGCTGGCCGGTGGTCGGCTGGCTGGCGGCGCAGGGCCAGACCATCTTCCACCAGCGCGGCAGCCAGGAATCGCTGGGCGGGGTGCTGCAGGCGATGATGCGGCGCCTGCGCGAGGGGCGCTCGGTGGGCGTCTTTCCCGAAGGACGTACCCGGGACGGGCATGCGGTCGGGCCCTTCCATGCGCGCATTTTCCTGGCCGCCGTCGAGGCGGGCGTGCCGGTGCAGCCGGTGGCCCTGCGCTACGGCCCGCGCGGCAGCGCGCAGCCGGTGGTGGCGTTCGGGCCGAAGGAAAGCTTCTTCGCCAATTTCGTGCGCCTGCTGGGCGAGCCCGCGCGCACGGCCGACATCTGCTTCCTGGAGCCCATCCAGGTGGCCGATGTCGAAGGCCGCCGCCGCATCGCCGACCTGTCGCGCGAGCGCATCGTGCAGGCGATGGCACAGGCCTGACGGATGGTTTGATGGCATGGTGACGGATTCGAGGGAATACTCGACCCACCGGTGCCACCCTCGCCCCGACGCTGCCGCGACGACCCCATGATCACTGCCGCCGACTACCGACCGCCGCGCTGGCTGCGCAATCCGCACCTGCAGTCGGTGCTGGGTTCCAGCGCACTGCGCCGCCGTCGTGGCCTGCGCGCGCTGCTGGGCAGCGGTGCGGTGACGGTGGAGCATATCGTCGATGGCGGCGACGACGTACGCCTGCAGGGGTTCCTCAGCCGCATCCCGGACCGCGCGCCGCGCGGGCTGGTGCTGCTGCTGCACGGATGGGAGGGCAGCGCCGATTCCAGCTACATGCGCCTGACGGCCGCGCAGCTGCTGCGGCGCGGATTCGACGTGTTCCGGCTGAACTTCCGCGACCACGGCGACACCCATCACCTGAACGAAGACCTGTTCCACTCCAACCGGCTCGACGAAGTGGTGCACGCGGCGCTGGACGTGTCGCGACGCTTCGCCGGCGACGTGCCGATGCGGGTGGCCGGCTATTCGCTGGGCGGCAACTTCGCGCTGCGGCTCGCGCTGCGCGCCCCGGACGCGGGGCTGGCGCTGGCGCATGTGGCCGCCGTGTGTCCGCTGCTGGACCCGGCCACGACGATGGACCGCATCGAAAGCGGCCTGCCGCTGTACGACTGGTACTTCGCTCGCAAGTGGCGCCGCTCGCTGCAGCGCAAGCGCAGCCTGTTCCCGCAGCGCCACGATTTCGACGACACCGTGCTGGCGCTGGACATCCGCGCGCTGACCGACTGGCTGGTGCAGCGCCATACCGCCTTCGGCACGCTGGAGGCCTACTTCGACGGCTATGCCATCGCCGGCGACCGCCTGGCGGCGCTGACGGTGCCGGCGCACATCCTGATGGCCGAGGACGACCCGGTCATCCCCTTCGACACCTTCCGCGACTGGGCGCTGCCACCGCATGCCACGCTGGAAATCGCCCCGTGGGGCGGGCATTGCGGCTTCATCGAGAACGCCGCCTGCGATGGCTACGCCGAACGCTGGGTGGCGGAGCGGCTGTCCGGCGGCGGCGCCTGAGACCGGGGCGACCGTTACAATCGGGGTTTGCCCGCAACCGGTAGTCCCATGTACGACCCGATCCTCAACGACCTCCGCCGTGGTGCGGTGGCCGACGCCCTGGCCGCGGCGGAAGCCCTGGCGGCCGAGCGCCCCGACGATGCTCAGGCGCTGCGCTGGCTTTCTGCCGCCCAGCTGCAGAGCGGCCAGGCCGAAGCGGCGCTGGCCAGCATCGACCGCGCCATCGCGCTGGCGCCGGAAGACGCCGAACTCCATCTGGCACGGGCGGGCGTGCTGGTGGGCAGCCGGAAGCCCGATGAGGCGCGTGCCGCGCTGGACCAGGCCACCGGGCTGGACCCCAACCAGTTCACTGCCTATGTCGTGCAGGCCCAGCTGGCCCTGGCCCGCGGCGACCTGGACGAGGCGCAGCGGCTCAACCGGCTGGCGGCACGTGTGGCGCCCGAGCATCCGCGCCTGGCATTCGTCGAGGGCATGGTGCTGTTGCGACAAGGCGATGCGGAGGCTGCGCTGAAGCAGCTTTCGGCCGCGCTGCAGCGTGCGCCGGACGACCTGCAGCTGATGCACGCGCTCGGTTTCGTCTACATGGCGCGCGGTCACCTGGCGTTCGCGGAGCAGACCTTCCGCAATATCGCGGCGAAGGTGCCGGCTGCCACGGATCTGACCCTGCTCATCGCCAGCCTGGCGGGCCGTCAGGGGCGGCCGGAGGAGGCGCTTGAGCTGCTCGATCCGGTCCTCGCAGACGCACAGCGGGCGACTGCCGGCGTGCGCAGCCTCGCGGGCCGCCTGCACCTGCAGGCGGGCCGGCTGGAACAGGCGGCGCCCCTGCTGCAGGCCGCGCTTGCCGGAGGCGTGCAGGATCGCGAACTGCTTTCGTCCCTGCTGGAACTGTGGCACCGGCAGGGACGGCGCGAAGAGGGACGGCAGGCGCTGGAGGCATGCCTGGCGTTCGCCTCGGGCAACGCCGATCTGTGGTTGGCGCGCCTGGCGCTGGAGGACATCGGCAGCAGCGATGCGCTGGAGGTCTCCCGGCGCTGGGTGGAAGCCCAGCCGCAGTCGGTCAATGCCCTCGGAGGCAGGCTGGCGGCGTTGGAGCATGCAGGCCGCCTGGACGAAGCAGACGCCATCGCCGACCGGATCGTGGCGTTGCAGCCGGGCCATGGTGCGGCGCAGGCGCGCAAGGTGAATGCGCTGGTGGCACGTGATCCGGCTGCCGCCGTGATGTATGTCCAGGGATTGCTGGCGCAGGCACAGGGTGGCGATGCGCGCGCGCTGTTGTACGGTTGGCTGGGCATGGCGCAGGACCGCGCGGGGCAGGCCGCGGAAGCCGTGGCCAGCTGGAGCGTGCGCGCACAGCAATCGCCGTCGCTGCCCTTGCCCTTGCTCGGCCCGCCGGCGCAGGCCTGGCCTGCGCTGGCGGCCGTGCCGGAGGGGAACAACGAGTGGCCGCTTCTGCTCTGGGGGCCACCGGGTTCCGGTGTGGAGCGCATCGTCGCCGTACTCACGCAGGCCCGCGCGGCGCTGCTTGTGGACCGTTTCGGCACGACGCCGCCGAAGGACCCGTTGCAACCGTTCGCCACGGTGGAACAGCTGTTGTCCGGACAGGCTGACGCGGCGACGCTCGTGGCGAGCTGGCGCAGCGCGCTGCCGGCGCGCGGCGCGCGCAGCGGCAACGTGATCGACTGGCTGGTGTGGTGGGACAACACGCTGCTGCAGGCGTTGCGTCCGCAGTTGCCGCAGGGACGTCTGCTGGCGATCCTGCGCGATCCGCGCGACATGCTGCTGGAATGGCTGGCATGGGGAGCGCCGTCGATGATGGATATCCCGTCCACGGAAGTGGCGGCTACATGGCTGGCCGGCGTGCTGGAGCACCTGGCCGGCCTGCTGGAACAGCAGTTGTATCCCGCCGTCGTCCTCCGTATCGATGGCATGGAGAACGATCCGCAACGGCTCGCATCGGCGCTGGGCCAGGTGCTGGGCGGTGCCTCGTTACCGGCGCCGGTGCGCGTGGGCAGCGTGGGCTTCCCGGCCGGTCACTGGCGCCAGTATGCGCAGGCCCTTGCCGGCCCGTTCGCCACCCTCACCCCGGTCGCCGTGCGCCTGGGATATCCCGAGGCTTGATCATCCCCTTTCGACAGGAGCCGCACATGCGCCTTTGGAGCGACAGTTTCGAGAATGCCCGTCCGATCCCGGCGGAGTTCGCGATGGGGCAGCCGGACGGGTTCGCGCCCAACCGCAACCCACATCTGGCGTGGTCCGACGTACCGGACGGCACGCGGTCGTTCGCGCTGCTCTGCATCGACCCGGACGCACCGACCGTTCCCGAAACGGTCGGTCGCGACGATGTGCAGATCCCGGTCGAACAGCCGCGCGCGCACTTCATCCACTGGGCGATGGCGGACATCGGCCCCGACGTGCGCACGATCGCCGCCGGCAGCTGCAGCGACGGCGTCACCGCGCGCGGCAAGCGGCAGCCGGCGGGGCCCGCCGGCGCGCGCCAGGGACTGAACGACTACACCGGCTGGTTTGCGGGCGACGCGCAGATGGGCGGCGACTATTCCGGTTACGACGGCCCGTATCCGCCGTTCAACGACCTGCGCGTGCACCGCTACTTCTTCCGCCTGTTCGCGCTGGACGTGGCAACCCTCGACCTGCCGGAGCGCTTCACCGCGGCCGATGTCGAACGCGCGATGCAGGGTCACGTACTGGCCGAAGCGGCGGTCCACGGCACGTATACGCTCAATACTGCGCTGCGCGGCTGAAACGGCAGAGCTTCGGGCGTCCGTGCAAGCGCGAACCGGCGCGTCAGTGCGCTTCCCGCCATCGAACGACGCCTTGGTCATCGATGACGAGGCAAGGTCCGGTCGCCGGGCATTCGCGCGCGATGCCGATGCTCTGCAACGGTATACCGAGACGCCATGCCAGGCCCCATGCGCCGATGGCATAGAAACGCTGCTCGTCCGCGACGCTGACATGCAGGGGCAGGGCCGGTGGCGGCTGGCGCTCGAGCGCCTGCAACGTCGCTTCCGCCCAGCGTGCGCGTCCGATCAGCCCCGGATGGTCGAGGCGGCGCGTGCCTTCCACGGCGATCCATGACGACACGGCGATGAGTGCGGCGACCACGGGCGCGCGCGGCGTATCCACGATGCCGCGTGCCAGCGCGATGATCGGGAGGATGACAGCGACGGCGGCGTAGTACTCGTAGCTGTTCCATGCGAACAGGAAGTAGGGGGCGTAAGCCAGTACTGCGAAGAGCGGCAGCGCCAGCCATTGCCGCGGTGCCAGTGCGGCGCGGCTGTGCCGGAACGCGAGAGCCCAGGCGGCCAGCATCGGCAGCGCCGTCGCGGCGATCCAGGCCAGGCCCGGCAGCCGGTCGCCGGCGACCGCCATGCGCATGGCTTCACGCGGGACATTCAGCAGCCATGCCGCAAACGAGGCGGTGTTGCGCACCACGTGGCCGCCAAGGCTCAGTTCGTACGCGGCATCGGTGTTCGCCGTGAAGCGCGCGCGCAGCACCAGCCATGCGAGCACGACGACGACGGTGGTCAGCCAGGTGGCGATCTCGCCCTTGAAAGGGCGGCGAAGGCCGACGAATGCGGCCACCACCAGCATCAATCCCGGCGTGAGGGCGGCGGACTCCTTGCAGAGCAGGGCCAGGACCAACAGCACCGTCACCGACGTGAGCAGGGCGACGCGCCCGATCCCGCGGGCATCGCGCGCGCTGACCCACGCGGCCAGCGCCAAGGTGGTGAACAGGGTCAGCAGGGCGGTGTTGGCGGCGGCGACCCAATGCACCGGCAGCAGGTGCATCGTCAACGCGGCGTAGGCAACGCCGGCGAGTGCGGCGATCCTGCCGGGTCCGGCCCAGGCACAGGCGCGCGCCACGCGAAGCGCCAGCAGAGCCACGCCCAGAGACGCCGACACGTGCAGCGCCAGATTCGCCCCGTGTGCCGCGAAAGCGTTGCCGTGCAACACGGCATCGACGAAGCGCCAGTAGGCCTCCTGCGACAGTGGGCGCCAGAAGCGCACCGGCGAGGCGGGCCAGAAATCCGACCACCACGGCGCACCGGACGCATTGGTCGCGTGCGCGCCGTGCAGGAAGACGTAGTCGTCGCCCCAGAAAGGCGTCCACAGCGCCGGCACCCAGAGGGCGAGCGCCGCGACGCCCAATAGAGAGACGGCGAGCCAGGAGAGGGTCGCATTCCGTGCGAAAGGCTTCATCGGGGTGCGTGGGCTACGGTGGCGCGCCACTATAACGGCGACGCGGCCACCGCCGGCGGCATCATTTCTTCTCGTTCGCCGACTCCACCACCATGTCCAGTACGTAGGCGCTGGACGATGCATCTGCAGGCGGGTTCTTCACGGTGTAGCGGTCCACGCGCAGCACGTTGCGGATGCCGGGCTCGTGCGTGTAGCCCTCGATGCTGTCGTAGAAGTGCTGGAACGCGCCGGGCGTACCGACCTTCAGGCCCTTGTCGTCGTACTGGATCTCGCGCACCTGCAGGCATTGCTTGTCGGGGATCAGGGGGTGGCTGCAGGGCTTGGTCTCGGCCGCCACCTCCAGGAACACGCGCTCGCCGGGGCCGCCGTAGCGGGTTTCGGCGGTCGGGTCGCCGGTGAACACCAGCGTGTCGCCGTTCGCCGTGGTGAGCGTCAACCGGGCCGCATCGTTCTGCGTCGCGGCGAGCTTCAGCGTTCCTTCCAGCCGCTTGCCCACTTCCTGGTCCAGCGCCATCAGGGCGCTGTCGGTGCAGGCCATCAGGGTGGAGGCCAGGCGGCCGATGGTGAGGCTGGTATCCGACAGGGTGTAGCTGCCCCCCATGCGGTTGCAGGTGTTGGATACGCCAAGGCGGCCGTCCCTGAAATCGAGCTGCACGGGCTGGTCGGCGCGCGCGAACAGGGCGTCGATGCGCTTGCCTTGCGCGTCGTTCGCGTCCGAGAGTCGCCAGTGGTACTGCGGGAGCAGCGCAGGCGCGTCGACGGACGAGGGTGCGGGTGTTTCAGGCGCCGGGGCCGACGCCGGTGCCGCCGGGGCGGCGGCCTGTTCCGCCGGTTTGGGGCAGCCGGCCAGGGCCAGGGGAAGGGCAAGCAGCAGCAGTCGTTTCATGGCGTCCTCCGTCAGGGGTGGCTTATGCAAACGCGCGAGGGGTCGGAACGGGGTGAAGACGGGCCGGCCTCAGCTGCCGGCCGGCATCAGCAACAGCAGCAGCGCGCCGAGCACGATGCGGTAGAGCGCGAATCCGGTGAAGCGGTGCGCTTTGATGAAACCCAGCAGCCACTTCACCACCACGAAACCGGTGGCGGTGGCGGCGACGAAGGCCAAGGCCACCTCGCCCCAGTTCTCGCTGCCCAGCGCGTCGTCCTTCACTAGTTCGAGGAACGCATAGCCGCTGGCCGCGAACATGGTGGGGATGCCGACCAGGAACACGAACTCCGCCGCCGACGAGCGCCGGCTGGTGCCGGCCAGCATTGCCATGAAGATCGCCGCCGCCGAGCGCGAGGTGCCCGGGAAGACGCCGGCCACCACCTGCGCCAGCCCCACCAGCACCGCCACTTTCCACGTGATGTCGGCCACGTCGCCGCGCTTCTCGGCGAAGTGCTCCGCCGCCAGCATCCACACGCCGCCCAGGATCAGCGCCCACGCCACCGGGGTGACGGTCTCGGGCAATTCCCAACCGGCCAGCCGCACCGGCAGGCCGACGAGGGCGGTCACCAGGAAGGCCACCGCCAGCTTGAGCGCGTAGTCGCGGGTGGCGGCATCGCGCCAGCCGGTGGCCAGTTCCCAGATGCGCCGGCGGAACACCAGCGTGGTGGCCAGGATCGCGCCGGCCTGGATGACGATATTGAAGAAGTCCGAGCGCTGGCCCAGCCAGTGCTGCGCGATCAGCAGGTGGCCCGTGCTGGAGATGGGCAGGAACTCGGTCAGGCCTTCGAGGATGCCGAGCAGCAGCGCGGCGAGCAGGTCGGTCATGGGCGGGCTTCGGACGGGGGACGGGCAGGATAACGGAAAGCCCGTCCGTCCCCTGCCCGCCCAGCGCCCTCCGCCGGCGTGGGCCCGGCCTCAGCCGCCGCGGAACAGCGTGCTGGCCTCGCTGGCCGCACGCAGGCCCGACAGCACCGCGCCTTCCATGAAGCCCTGCCATTCGTAGAAGCTGCTGGTGTGGTCGCCGGCGAACAGCAGGTTGTCCACGGCACCGGCTTCCGCGTGCGCGATGCGGGTGAAGTAGCCCGGCTGCGGCCGCGGGAAGGCGCCGCGGCTGTTGGGATCGGTGCTCCAGTTCTGGCTGGTGGCGAGGATCCTGCCGCGGCGATCGCGCGAGACCGCCTGCATCGCGCCGGGCAGCACTTCCTCCAGCGACGCCACGAAGCCCACCGCATCCATCTGCAGGCTGGCGGGCAGCAGGCTGCGTGCGGCCTGGCCGCCCACTTGGTGCGCGATGACGGCACCGGCACGACCGGCACGCGAGGGGTTGGTTTCCCAAGCATTCTGCAGGTTCGGCAGGTCCGCTTTGCCGCTGCCGCTGGCGCCGGCTTCGCGCCAGTACGGGCGCGAGAACCCGACGAGCAGCCGGCTGCTGTCGCCCATCTCCGATTTGTCGATTGCCTGGCGCTTCCACGCCGACATCTCCACGCCACGCATTTCCACGTCGCGCAGCACGCTGAAAGGCATCGCCAGCACCACGGCATCGAAATCGCGCTGCACGTACTTGCCGCGCAGGTCGAACGTCAGTCGTACCGTGCCGCCCAGGCGGCGGGTCACGGCCACCAGGCGGTGGCCCAACTGCACCGGCTGCGGCAGCTTCTGCGCCAGTCCGGTGGCGATCAGGTCGTTGCCGCCGACCACGCGCAGCGATTCGCCGGTGCCCTGCAGGGCGAACTTGCTGCGCCGGTCGCCGTAGACGAAACGCAGGAAGGCCAGCGCGCTGACTTCGTCCAGGTCGCTGCCGAACTCGCCCAGGAAGGCGTTGCCCAGCACGCTGCGCAGCAGGCCGCTGGCGCCGTACAGCGTGAGGTATTCGTCCAGCGTCATGAAGTCGAGCGCTTCGGCGCGTGCGCAGAAGCGTTCCGCGTGCGGTGCGCCCAACGGCTCCAGGTCTTCGCGGATGAAATCGGCGAACGCACGGAACTCGTCCGCGATCTCCGCATCGCTATGACGCTGGCCGGCGAAGTGGTGGAAGGCGCTGCTGCGGCCACGGTCGCCGTCGACCGCCTCCAGCGGCAGGCCCAGCGCGCGCGCGTAGCCCAGCATGGCGTGATGGGAGCTGCCGATGAACTCGGCGCCGCGTTCGGCCACCTGACCCGGGAACACGTTGCGGGCCGACCAGCAGCGACCGCCGACGCGTTGGGCCGATTCGAACACCTTCGCCGGCACGCCGAGACGGGTCAGTTCGGTCGCGCAGGCCAGGCCGGCCAGGCCTGCGCCCACGACGGCCACCCCGCGCGTGTTGGTCAGGCGCGCATACACGGCGCGCGCGTCCTGTGCGGTGGCGGCGAGCAGGGGCGGCGCCATCGCGCCGAGCCCCGCTGCCGCGACGCCGCCCACGGCCGCCTGCATCAGGCGGCGGCGGTCCTGGCTGTCGGGCGTGCCGCGGGCCACGGCTTCGCCTACCTCGTCGCCGGTGCGTGCGCATGTCTGGCCGATGCGGGCCAATCGCAGTACCTGGGCCATCCAGTCAGAACGTGTCATGTCCGTCTATTCCTTGGTCAGGGTTTCGCGGGTCGGTGCGCTCAGCATCACCGGCCTGCCTGGAACATCACCTGCAGGGCGTTGTCGCGCTGGTCGCTGCTGCCCACCACGCCGCGGTAGTCGACCTGCAGCGAGTACGCGCCGAAGTCGAACAGCACGCCCAGCCCCAGCATGAACCGGCTGCGGTCGTAGCCGCTGACCGAGGTCGCATAGGTCGGGCCCAGCAGGTCGGCGTACTGCATGAACGTGCGGCTGTCCGCGGTGAAGTCGTGCTGGTACTCCAGACGCGCCTGCGGCGAGAACGCACCCCAGATCGCGTTGCGGCGGAACGCCATGCGCAGGCCGATGTTGCCGGTGGTGGTGTCCACGTCCTGTTCGCCGTAGGTCAGCGCATAGATGGTATCGCCACGCTCCGTGTACGGATCCAACGTGGCCCGCATCGCGTCCACGCGTGCATAGGGCGTCAGCTGCGCGCCACCGCGCGTGAGGTCGGTACCGATGGACAGCGACGCGAACCACTGGTCGCCATCGCGCGAACCGCGGACACGGCCGTCGTTGGCGGTGACGAAGCGTTCCACGTCGTACGACAGGCGCTGGTAGCCCAGCAGGCCATCGACGAACAGGCGCTCGCCGGGGTGATAGCTGCCGTACATCGCCAGCGTCCACGCCTTGCCATCGAGCTGGGTGCCGTTGTTGCCGATCGCCGTGCTGTCCTGGCCGTAACCCAGGCCCAGGCCGGCCACGAAGTCCGGACGGAAGCGGCGGTCGGCGCCGGCGCTCACGCCTTCGGTTTCGAAATCCAGGCTGTTGCTGCCCGCGCGTCCGTCGAAATTGCCCGAGCGCAGCGTGCCCCCGGTCCAGAAGCCGAATGCGGCGGCATCCGCCTGCGAGGCCGTCCCTTCCTCATCCGGACTGGCACCACCGGACAAGCGCTGCTCGCCCGCCGCGTTCCGCCTGGCATCGGCGGCGCGCGCGCTGGCGCCGCAGGCATCCAGATCCGTGTAGGCACGGTTGTCCTGGCACCGTTCGCGGGTGGTGAACGACACGCCGTTGCGCATGCCGTCCGCCGTCGCGCCGCCATGCAACTGCTCCAGACGCTGCTGGAAGTTGGCGATCTGGCCGGCGGCGAAGCGACGCGTCGCTTCGGCCTGCGCTTCCAGCAATCCCCGCACTTCCGGGTCACGCGTCGGGTCGGGGCGTGCGATCACGGTGAGCGCATAGGTCCGCGTGCCGCTGAAACCCAGCGCATCGGTGGCGCGGATGGTCACCTCGAAGCTGCCGGTCGCGCTCGGCGTGCCCGACAGCGCACCCTCCGCAGACAGCGTCATGCCGGTCGGCAGCGTGCCTGCATCCAGCGTGAACGTGTACGGCGCGGTGCCGCCGCGGGCGGACAGGGCCTGCGTGTACTCCACCGACTGCAGCGCGGTCGGCAGCGTGTCGGGATCCACCACGATCACGGGAGCCGAAACGGCCAGCGTGTATGCACGTACCGTGGTCGCCGCCGTGCCGGTCGTGCTGTCGGTGGCGGTGACGCTGAAGTCGAAGCTGCCCGCCTGCGTCGGCGTGCCCGCAAGCTGGCCGGTGGCCGTGTCCAACGTCAGCCCGGCCGGCAACGTGCCCGCACTCAGTGTGTACTGGTAGGGAGCGACGCCTCCCGTGGCAACGAAGGTCTGCGTATAGGTCACGCCCGCCGTTGCGCCCTGCACCGTTTCCGGCGACAGCGAGAGCGGGGGCACCAGGACCGTCAGCGAATAAGTGGCCGTCACGGTGCCGGGGGTGCCGCCGGTGCTGTCCGTCGCCGTCACGTCGAACGTGAAGGTGCCCGACTCGGTCGGTGTGCCGGCGAATGCCAGCGTGGCGGGATTGAAGGTGATGCCCGTCGGGAGCGCGCCGTTGAGGGTCGCCGTGTAGGGCGCGATACCGCCGCTCGCCACCAGCGACTGGCTGAATGCCGCGCCGGCCGTCGCGTTGGGCAACGCGCCGCCGCCGGGCGCCAGCGTGAGCGTGGGTTGTGCAACCTCGAGCGCATACGCGCGGGTCACGGCCTGGCCGTAGGTGTCCGTGGCCGTGACGGACACGTTGAACGTCCCCGCTTCGGTCGGTGTGCCCGCAAGCGTGCCCGAGCTGGTCAGCGTCAGTCCGGCCGGCAGGGTACCGGCGGAGAGCGCAAACGAATACGGAGCAACGCCTCCACTGGCCGACAACGCCTGGGTGTACACCGTGCCCGCGGTCGAGGCGGACAGCGTCGCGGGCGTCAACGTCAATGTCGGGGCTGCCACCTCCAGCGTGTACACGCGGCTGGTGGTGAAAGGAGCGCCGACACCGCTCGCGCCCGCATCGGTGGCGGTGATCGTGAAGCTGTAGCTGCCGGGCGCCGTGGGCGTGCCGGAAAGGGTATCGCCGCTCAGGCTCACGCCTGCCGGCAGCGTACCGCTCACGGCATAGGTGTAGGGCCCCACGCCGCCTGTGGTCGAGAACGCCTGGGTGAATGCCGTCGCGTAGGTGGCATTCAGTGCAGGTGATGCCGGAGCCAGCGTCAACGTCGGTCCGGCCACTGTCAGCGTGAACGCCTGGCCCACGGTGTAGGGACCGTTGCCCGTGCTGCCGTCGGTCGCCGACACGTTGAGGTTGAACGTGCCCGCCTGCGTCGGCGTGCCGGAGATCGTCACGGTGTTCGCGGTGGTGCCGGCGATGGCCACGCCGGCCGGCAGGTTGGTGACCTGGTAGCCGCTCCACGGCGATGTGCCGCCGTTGAAGGTGAAGGTCTGCGTGTACGGCGCGGCCACCGTGGCGGCGAAGCCGCCGGCGGCGGTGATGGTGATCACCGCATCCTGCACGGTCACGCTCACGGTCGCGGGCGCGGACGCGCCGCCACTGTTGGTCGCGGTGTAGGTGAAGCTGTCAGGCCCGGCGTACCCGGCATTCGGCTGGTAGGTGATGGTGGTGCCGCTGACGATGGCGGTACCGTTAACCGGCGGCGTGGCGATGGCCAACGACGTGGGCGCACCGCCGCTGAGCGTCAGCGGCACGTTCGTGGCGGGGGCGTTGTAGGCCACCGTCAGCGACGAGTTGCCACCCGTCGGCGCCTCATCGATCACCGTGATCGCGTAAGCCTGGGTGGCGGTGTACGGTCCCGTGCCGGTACTGCTGTCGGTGGCGGTGATGCTGAAGTTGAAGGTGCCCAGCGCGCTCGGCGTGCCGGTGATGGAGCCGGTCGACGTATTGAGCGTCAGGCCGCCCGGCAGTGCGCCGGCGGTGACGGCATACGCATAGGGAGCCGTGCCGCCCGAGGCCGGGGTGATCGCGGCCGAGTACGCCGCGCCCAGCGTGCCGCCGGCCAGTGGGGTCGCCGGCAGCGCGATGGTCGGTGCGGCGAGGGTCAGCGTGTACGCCTGGCTGCCCGAGAACGGACCGGGGAACGCACTGCCGTCGGTCGCGGTGACGGTGAAGTTGAACGTGCCGCCGGCGCTGGGCGTACCCGTCAGCGCGCCGCCGGGCGACAGCGTCAAGCCGGCAGGCAGGGCGCCCGCGGTGACCGCGAAACCGTAAGGACCGGTGCCGCCGCTGGCCGTGATCGTCTGGCTGTAAGCGGTGGCCACGGTGCCATTGGGCAGCGTGCCCGGGCTGACCGTCACCGGGACATCGTCGTTGGTAATCGTGCCGACACCCTGGTTGTCGCTGATCGTCGCGTTGATCGCACCGCTGAGGTTGACGAAGAAGGTTTCGTTGGCCTCCGGCACTGTCTCGCCGATCACCGGCACGGTGAGCGTGCGCGTGGTCTGGCCCGGCGTGAAGGTCAGGCTGCCGGAGGTGCTGGTGTAGTCCGCCGGCTGGGTCGCGGTGCCGTCGGCCGTCGCATAGTTGACTGACACCGTCTGCCCGCTGGCGGCGCTCAGGGTAAGGGTGAATACGGCGTTGACGGTGCCGGCATTGCCTTCGACCACGCTGACATCATCGATCGACAGGCTCGGCAGCGGATCGTCGTTGACGACGGTGCCCACGCCCTGACCGTCCACGACCACGGCGTTCACCACGTTGGTCACGTTGACGAAGAAGGTTTCGCTTGACTCGTTGGCGGTGTCGCCGTTGACCTGCACCGTGAAGGTGTAGGTGCTGCTGCCGGCGGGGATGGTCTGGCCGGTCAGACTACTGGTCACATAGTCGACACCGGCGGTGGCGGAGCCGTTGGCGGTGGCGATGTCGAACGTCACGCCGCCCGGACCTGCCGGCGCGCTCAGGCTGACCGTGAAGGTGAAGTTGGTGATGCCGGCATTGCCTTCGTTCGCCGTGACGTCGTTGATCGCCAGGTTCGGGAGGTCGTCGTTGAGGATCGTGCCGGTGGCGCTGTTGGGCACGCCGACGGTATAGCCGGCACCGGCATTCAGGGTCAGGATGACGGTTTCGTTGGCTTCGATGGTGGCATCGGCGGTGGGGTTGACCGTGATCGTGCCGGTGGTGTTGCCCGCCGGAATGACCAGCGGCGAGGCGATCGTTGCGTAGTCGGCGCCGTTCGTCGCGGTGCCGCCGATGGCGTAGCCGATCGAGAGCGCGGAGAACGACGCCTGGTTCAGCGTGACCGTGTAGACGAGGTTTGGCGCACCGTCTTCTGCGACGTTCGCTGGACTCACGCTGATCGTCGCGCTCGGCACGTCGTCGTTGAGGATGTTGCCGGTCGCGCTGGCCGGCACGCCGACGGTATAACCGGTGCCGGCGGCGACTGTCAGGGTGACGGTTTCATCGGCTTCGACGGTGCCGTCGACGGTCGGGTCGATGGTGATCGTCGCGGTGGTCGCATCGGCGGGAATCGTCACCGTCGCGACATTGCCGGTGTAATCGGCGCCTGCAGTCGCCGTGCCGGAGGTGGTGATGTTGACCACCGTGGGCGAGGACAGGCTCAGGCTGCGCGTGACCGTGTAGGTGAGGTTGGTTGCGCCGTCTTCGCTGACGCTGGCCGGTGATACCTCGATCCTGACGTTCGGAGCGGCGCTGACGGTCAGGGTGTAGTTCTCGACCTCGAAGTAGGTGCCCGGACCGGTGCTGCTGTCGGTCACCCGTATCGTGACCGGGTAGTTGCCGGGTGCGGCCGAGGTGGTGCCGCTGACCACACCGCCGCTGGAGAGGGTGATGCCTGCGGGAAAGCTGCCGGTCTCCAGCGCATACGTATAGGGCGCCACGCCACCGCTGGTCGACAGCGTCTGCGAGAACGGCGCACCCTGGATGGCGGTGCCAGACGGCGTAGCCAGCGTCAGCGTCGGGTTCTGTACCGTGCCCGTGTAACCCTTGTCGACGAACTGCGCTGTCGGGGTAGTGGAATCGGTCGAGCGGACACTGAACGAATAGGCGCCGCGCTGGGTGGGCGTGCCGCTGAGCACGCCGCCGCTGGTCAGGCTGACGCCGACGGGCAATACGCCGCTCTGCAGGCTGTAGGTGTACGGCGCCAGGCCGCCGCTGGACGACAGCGTCTGCGAGAAGGCCGTGCCTGCGGTGAGCGTAGGCAGAGCCGCCGGCGACACCGTGATCGGCGAGGCCGACGGAGTGATCGTGATCGTTACCTGTACATCGCCATCGCCGTTCAAGGACCCGTCGGCGAATTCGAAGACATCGGTCGAGCCGATGCCGGTCGAGCCGTTGTGGCTGTAATCGAGGAACCATCCGCCGGGCGTCTGGCGCAGCGTGGCGGTACCGTGATCCTCGAAGTCCCCAGGGCCGTAGCTGCCGCCATCGATGGCGCCGATACCACCGAAGCCGCTGTCGAACTCGCAATCGCTGACATCGATCGTCACCGTGCCGCCGCTGGTGACCGTAGCCGTCTGGGGCGGGCATTCGGCGGAGGAATGTTGCGCGAGGGCGGTGCCCGGCGACAGCAGGCCAAGACCGGCCAGCAGGCACGTGGTCACCATCAGCCGTGCGCGGCGCACGGCGTCAGCTCGAACGATCGACATCATGTTGTTCCCCTAGAAAACGCGGACCGCGGTATCGCCCCCGACAGGGCGCGCGTGCGACTGCATGCGTTGCGATGAAGACATGGAATCCTGGCGCGCCGCGTTCCCACAAGGGTGCAGCGGGCCTCTCCCCTACCCTATTGGAGCAGATCACGTCCACCGGCGGAAGGGGAAGTTGTGGAATCGGTCACTGAAGGGCTTGCCCGGTTGCCGGTTCGCGGTCACAGTACGCCCCAGCGACGCATCGGGGCGTTGCGCTCACCACCTGGGGAAAGGGTTCATGAGCGAGTTCTTCATCGGCCAGATCATGATGGCCGGTTTCAATTTCGCGCCCAAGTTCTGGGCTCTGGCCAACGGCCAGTTGCTGCCGATCAACCAGAACCAGGCGCTGTTCTCGCTGCTGGGCACGCAGTACGGCGGCAACGGCACCACCAACTTCGCGCTGCCTGACCTGCGCAGCCGCACGCCGGTCGGTTACGCCTCGTCCGTGGATCCGAGCTGGCAGCCGCCGTCCGTCCAGATCGGTCAGTCGTCAGGGGTGGAGAACGTCACGCTGCTGAGCACGAACCTGCCCAGCCATGCGCACAGCGTCAACGCCACCACCGCCAACGGCAACAATCGATCTCCGGGCGGGCGGCTGTTCGGCACCAGTACGGGCAGCGGCGCCGCGCCCAACCTCTACGCGACACCCGGGGCCTTGGTCCCGCAGAACCCGCAGACGGTCGCACCGTCGGGAGGGAACCAGCCACATCCCAACCTGCAGCCCTACAGCGTCGTCAACTTCTGTATTGCGCTGAGCGGCATCTTTCCCTCGCGCAACTGATCCAGGCGACTGCGTCCTGACGCATTGGAGCACTCATGAGCACTCCCTACATTGGCGAGATCCGCATATTCGGTTTCGGCACCCGCGGCGCGCCGGATGGCTGGCAGGCATGCGATGGCAGCCTGTTGCCGATTTCCGAGTACGACGCCCTGTTCGCGCTGATCGGCACGACCTATGGAGGCGATGGACAGAGTACCTTCGCGGTGCCGGATCTGCGCGGACGCCTGCCGATTCACCAGGGCCAGGGGCCGGGACTGAGCAATTATGTGCTTGGCCAGCGCGCCGGCACCGAAACCGTGACCGTACTTCCCACGCAGATGCCCGCGCACACACATACCTTGGTAGCCACATCCACGGTGGGAGCGGCAACAGCGCCGGGCAGCGGGACATTGCCTGGGGCGGTGAGTGGCGAAACCTTCTACGCGTCGGACATCACCGGCGCCACGCCCGTCGTCATGTCCTCCCAGTCGGTGTCGCTCGCCGGCGGCAGCCAGCCTCACGAGAACTGCATGCCCACGCTGACGGTGCAGTACTGCATCGCCACCCAGGGCATCTTCCCCAGCCCGGCGTAGAGCCGTCGTTTCCCTTTCTTCAGCGCGCACGCGCGCACGCGCCACGTTCCTGGAGCTGCACCATGACCCAGCCTTACATCGGCGAGATCCAGCTGTTCGGTTTCAACTTCAATCCCCGGGGTTGGGCGTTCTGCAACGGCGCCACGCTGCCCATTTCGCAGAACACCGCGCTCTTCTCGCTGATCGGCACGATTTACGGTGGCAACGGGCAGACAACCTTCCAACTGCCCAACTTCGCGGGCCGCGCGGGATGCCAGCAGGGTAACGGCCCCGGACTGACGCCGCGCAGCCTGGGCGAAGCGTTCGGCACGAACACCGTGACGCTGACCAGCAACCAGATTCCACAGCATTCCCATGGCCTCACGGCCTATCTACAGGGCGACGCCGGCAAGCGCGCCGGTACCCCCGTCGCCAACGGCGGCCTCTCGCAGCCCGGCAATACCGCCAACAAACCATTCTTCGCCGGCACCCCCAGCACCACGTTCGCACCGGGCATGCTGCAGCCGTCCAGCGGCGGCGGACAGCCGCACCAGAACCAGCAGCCGTACCTGGGCGTCAACTTCTGCATTGCGCTGCAGGGCATCTATCCCTCTTTCCCCTGAGTCCGCCATGAGTCCGGGCTTTCCGCCCGAACCCGCGCAGTCTTTGTGGACACCGGACGCTTTGGCGGCCCGCGGCGCACGCCTGCGCTGGCTCACTGCGCAAGATCTGCCCTGGCTGCGCGAGCTCTACGCCGGCACGCGTGCGGACGAAATGGCGCCGGTGCCGTGGACGCCGGAACAGAAGCGCCACTTCCTCGACCAGCAGTTCGACGCCCAGCACCGGCACTACCTGCAAGCCTATGGCAGCGCGGACTTCCTGGCGGTATGCGATCGCGGCGACCGACCTTTGGGCCGTCTCTACCTGCAGCGCACCGCGCCCACCTACCTCATCGTCGACGTCAGCCTGTTTCCCGCCGTGCGGGGGCAGGGCCTGGGGACGGCGTTGATCGGCGCCGTGCAGGACCAGGCGGCGGCGCAGGGCTGCGGCGTCATGTTGCATGTTCTGCAACAGAATCCGCGTGCCCGCCGCCTCTACGAACGGCTTGGCTTCGTGGCCGGCGAGGAGGGGCACTCCCCCTACCTCCGGATGGACTGGAAGTCGTAAGCCGTCAGTTGAAGACGGCCTGGTAGAGGAAGCCGGTTTTGTCCTGGGCCACGGGTACCAGAAAGATATCGACGCCGCCCAGGCGCGGATGCTGCATCCGGTAGGTCTGCTGGGGGAACAGCAGGGCCGAATCGTTGTGGAACACCAGCGAGAACGGCGCGCGCTGCCCATCCGGTCCGGTGTTCGGCAGCGGGAGCGCTTCCACCAGCACGAAAGCGATCTGCATGCCCTGCAGGTCCGCCGAGAAGGTCTCGTGGAGGCAGCCGGCGAACTGGTCGAGGGAAAGCAGGTCCATGTAGGAAGGGCAGGAAGGCGGCTGCGCATCCTCCCCGCAAGCTCCGATCGAGGCAATACCCGACGACAGCCACGCATCGCACCAACTGAGTGCGACCTGTCCGAATGGCGCCCAAAATTGGGGATAACTGTCGCGAAACCATCTTGTCACGATCAAGTAAATCATGGACTTAGGGTTGGCCAGGGGTTGGCACGGGGATTGCTCTGTCTCTGCCACAACCCTATCCAACCCGAGGTTCCCAGATGTCCCTGGACAACGTTGAGAAGCTGATCAAGGACCACAAGGTCGAGTTCGTCGACCTGCGTTTCGTCGACATGCGCGGCATCGAGCAGCACGTCACCTTCCCGGTCAGCATCGTGGATGCGTCGCTGTTCGAGGACGGCAAGATGTTCGACGGCTCGTCGATCTCGGGCTGGAAGGGCATCAACGAGTCGGACATGGTCCTGTTGCCCGACCCGACCTCGGCCTACATCGACCCCTTCTACGCCGACCCGACCCTGGTGCTGGTCTGCGACATCCTGGATCCGGCCACCATGCAGGGCTACTCGCGCGATCCGCGCGGCATCGCCAAGCGCGCCGAGGCGTACCTGAAGTCCAGCGGCGTGGCCGACATGGCGTTCTTCGGCCCGGAGCCGGAGTTCTTCATCTTCGATTCGGTGCAGTTCGCCAACGAGATGGGCAACACCTTCTTCAAGGTCAATTCCGAAGAAGGCGCCTGGAACAGCGGCAAGAGCTACGACGGCGCCAACAGCGGCTACCGTCCGGGCATCAAGGGCGGCTACTTCCCGGTGCCGCCGACCGATTCGCTGCACGACCTGCGCGCCGAGATGTGCAAGACGCTGGAACAGGTCGGCATCGAAGTCGAAGTGCACCACCATGAAGTCGCCACCGCCGGCCAGTGCGAGATCGGCGCCAAGTTCAACACGCTGGTCAAGAAGGCCGACGAACTGCAGCGCATGAAATACGTGGTGCGCAACGTGGCCCACCGCAACGGCAAGACCGTCACCTTCATGCCCAAGCCGATCGTCGGCGACAACGGCAGCGGCATGCACGTGCACCAGTCGCTGGCCAAGGGCGGCCAGAACCTGTTCTCCGGCGACGGCTACGGCGGCCTGTCGCAGCTGGCGCTGTGGTACATCGGCGGCATCTTCAAGCACGCCCGCGCGATCAACGCCTTCTCCAACTCGGGCACCAACAGCTACAAGCGCCTGGTGCCGGGCTTCGAGGCGCCGGTGATGCTGGCCTACTCGGCGCGCAACCGTTCGGCCTCGTGCCGCATCCCGTGGGTGGCCAACCCGAAGGCGCGCCGCATCGAGATGCGTTTCCCCGATCCGCTGCAGTCCGGCTACCTGACCTTCACCGCGCTGATGATGGCCGGCCTGGACGGCATCAAGAACCAGATCGATCCGGGCGCGCCGAGCGACAAGGACCTGTACGACCTGCCGCCGGAAGAAGAGAAGAACATCCCGCAGGTCTGCTCCAGCCTGGACCAGGCGCTGGACGCGCTGGACAAGGACCGCGACTTCCTCAAGGCCGGCGGCGTGATGAGCGACGACTTCATCGATGCCTACATCGCGCTGAAGATGCAGGAAGTGACCAAGTTCCGCGCGGCCACGCATCCGCTGGAATACCAGCTGTACTACGCCAGCTGATGCCGGTGCACGCGCACATCGCCATGCATGCGGAGGGCCAGGCATCGGCCCTCCGCACCGCAGCGGCAGCGCACTGAGTTCTCGCGGCGATGGCGACGGATCTCCCCTCCCACCCGTCGCCATCGCCGCACCCTCTCGTACGCATCGCGCTGCGATGCGTCGGCCCGGTTGGGGAACCGGGGCAACACCCGTCTTCAATTCCTGGAGATCGCACCAACGCTGCAACTGGGGAAACACAGGAGAGGTCCATGAACCGCTGCTCCCTCCCACGTCATCCGTTCCCGTCGCAACCGATCGCGGCGGGCACGGGTGCGGTTCATGCATCGCTCCGCACCGATCACGTGCACGCCGCCAGGGGGTCGCGCGCACGGGTGCCTTGAAACCGCCGGCCGGCTCCGGTCGGCCGGTTCCATCCACCATCGGGGTATGCGCATGAAACTGATCACCGCCATCATCCGGCCGTTCAAGCTCGACGAGGTCCGAGAGTCCTTGTCGCAGGCGGGCGTGTCCGGCATCACCGTGACCGAAGTCAAAGGCTTCGGCCGGCAGAAGGGCCACACCGAGCTGTACCGCGGCGCCGAGTACGTCGTCGATTTCCTGCCCAAGATCAAGATCGAAACCGTCGTCACCGACGAGCGACTGGAGGCCGTCATCGAGGCCATCCAGCAGGCCGCCGGCACCGGCAAGATCGGCGACGGCAAGATCTTCGTCACCACCATCGACCAGGTCATCCGCATCCGCACCGGCGAAGTCGGCGCGGACGCGCTCTAACACTCGGAGCCCCCACATGAAGACTCGACTGTTCTCCGGGTGGAAGACCCGTGCGCAGATGTTGTGCCTGGCCGCGTTGTGCGGCCTGATGACGGCAGGTGTGGCCTCGACGGCGTTCGCCGCGCAGGACACTGTCGCTCCAACGACCGAAGCACCCGCCACCGACGCCGTGCCTGCGCCGGTCGAAGCCGCCGCACCTGCGGAAGCCGTGGCGGCCCCGGCTGAGGCACCCGCCGAAGAAGCTCCGGCCGAGGAGGCGCCGGCCCCGACCATCAGCAAGCCCGACACCGTGTGGGTGCTGGTATCGGCGGTGCTGGTGATCTTCATGACGCTGCCGGGCCTGGCGCTGTTCTATGGCGGTCTGGTGCGTTCGAAGAACGTGCTGTCGATCCTGATCCAGAACCTGGCCGTGTTCTCGCTGGTGGCGGTGCTGTGGGCGGTGTACGGCTACAGCTTCGCGTTCACCGAGGGCAACGCCTTCATCGGCGGCACCGATCGCCTGTTCGCGGCGGGCCTGAATGCATCGTCCATCGGCGCGACATTCACCAAGGGCGTCTACATTCCGGAACTGGCGTTCTTCGTGTTCCAGGGCGCCTTCGCCTGCATCACCTGCGCGCTGATCGTCGGTGCGTTCGCCGAGCGCGTGAAGTTCGCCGGCGTGATGCTGTTCACCGTGCTGTGGTTCACCTTCGCCTACCTGCCGATGGCGCACATGGTGTGGTTCTTCCCCGGCCCGGACGCGTTCACCAGCAACGAGGTGGTGCCGGAAGTGCTGGCCAAGTCGGGTTACCTGTGGGCGAAGGGTGCGCTGGACTTCGCCGGCGGCACCGTCGTGCACATCAACGCGGCGATCGCCGGTCTGGTGGGTGCTTACGTGATCGGCAAGCGCACCGGCTACGGGCGTGAAGCCATCAAGCCGCACAACCTGACCCTGACCATGGTCGGCGCCTCGATCCTGTGGGTGGGCTGGTTCGGCTTCAACGCCGGTTCCGCGCTGGAAGCCGGTGGCGTGGCCGCGATCGCCTTCGTCAACACCTTCCTGGCCACGGCCGCGGCAGTGGTGGCCTGGCTGCTGGTGGAGTGGATCACCAAGGGCAAGCCGTCGCTGCTGGGTGCGGCATCGGGCGCGGTGGCCGGTCTGGTCGCCATCACTCCCGCCGCCGGCCTGGTGGGCCTGAACGGCGCGCTGGCCATCGGCGCCATCGCCGGCGTCCTGTGCCTGTGGGGCGTCAGCGGCCTGAAGAAGATGCTGGGCGCGGACGACAGCCTGGACGTATTCGGCGTGCATGGCGTGGGCGGCATCACCGGCGCGCTGCTGACCGGCGTGTTCGCGGCGCCGTCGCTGGGTGGCGCAGGCATCTGGGACTACGTCACCGAGACCGGCGTGGCCGAGTACTCCATCGGCTCGCAGGTGTGGATCCAGGCGCAGGGCGTGCTGATCACGGTGGTGCTGTCCAGCGTGGTGGCCCTGGTGTCGTACCTGATCGTGAAGTACACGGTCGGTCTGCGCGTGCCTGAAGAGGCCGAGCGCGAGGGTCTGGACATCACCTCCCACGGCGAATCGGCCTACGAGGCCTGAGGGATCACCGGGGACGGCTTTGCACTAAACTGGTGCAATGTCGTCCCCGGCCCCGTCCCGCATGCATTTCGAACCCGCCACCGACGCGCTCAGCACGCCGGTGGCGTGGGCGGATACCGATGGCCTGATCCTCGGCCTCAATCCGGCCTTCGCCCGCTGGCTGGGCGTCAGCACCCGCCGCCTGATCGGGCAACCGCTGGCGGCTCTGGAGATCGAAGGCGACGCCATGGCGCGCTTCCTGGACAACACCGACCGCGACGTCCTGCGCCTGCACCGCATGGCCTTGGGCATGCCCGGCGAGTCGCCGTGCTTCGCCGAAGGCTGGCTGTCGCGGCTGGACGGCGGCGGCTGGCTGCTGGAAGCGCATCCGGTGGACGAGTTCCCCGCGCTGGATCCCACCCAGGTCCTGCCCAATGCCCTGAGCGCGGCGCTGAAGGGGCTGGCGCACGAGCTGCGCAATCCGCTGGCCGGCCTGAAGGGCGCGGCGCAGTTGCTGGCGCGCCGGGCCGCCCATCGCAACGACAACGACGACGAGCGCGAACTGATCGAACTGATCGAATCCGAGATCAACCGCCTCAACAGTTTGCTGGAACAGCTGCTGTCGCCTTCTCCGCAGCGTCCGCACGCACCGCTGAACATCCACACCGTGCTGGAGCGCGTGCTGCGCCTGGCCGAGAACGAAGGCGGCTGGTCGGTGCGCCTGCAGCGCGACTACGACCCCAGCCTGCCGGAACTGTCCGGCGACGCCGACCGCCTGACCCAGGCGGTCTGGAACCTGGTGCGCAACGCCCTGCAGGCGGGCGCCGCCAACATCATCCTGCGCACCCGTGTCGAACACGGCGCGCGCATCCACGACCATCTGCACGCCATGGCGCTGCGGGTGGAGATCGTCGACGACGGCCGCGGCGTGCCCGAAGCGCTCGCCGAGCACCTGTTCCTGCCGCTGGTCAGCGGCCGCGCCGAAGGCAGCGGCCTGGGCCTGGCGCTGTCGCAGCAGGTCGCACGCGAACACCGGGGGTCGCTGACCTACCGCTCGCGCCCCGGCCATACGGTCTTCACCCTGCTGCTGCCGCAGTCGTCGCACGACCCCGACGAGGAACGTCATGTCCACTGATCGCCTGGCCGCTTCCGGCAGCACCGCCGACACACGCCGCATCTGGGTGGTCGACGACGACCGCTCGGTACGTTTCGTGCTGGCCACCGCCCTGCGCGATGCGGGCTACACGGTGGACGGCTTCGACAGCGCCGCCGCCGCCCTGCAGGCCCTGGGTGCGCGCGGTGCGCCCGACCTGCTGTTCACCGATGTGCGCATGCCCGGCGACGACGGCCTGGTGCTGCTGGACAAGTTGAAGGCCACGCACCCGCAGTTGCCGGTGATCGTGATGTCGGCGTACACCGACGTCGCCAGCACGGCCGGTGCGTTCCGCGGCGGCGCGCATGAATTCCTGTCCAAGCCGTTCGACCTGGACGATGCCGTGGCGCTGGCCGCGCGCACCTTGCCGGACGCGGAAGAAGCCGCCGAGGCCGCACAGGACGGCGATGCCGCGCCCACGCCCCAGCTGATCGGCGACACGCCGGCGATGCGCGCGCTGTTCCGCGCGATCGGCCGCCTGGCGCAGGCGCCGCTGTCGGTACTGATCACCGGCGAGACCGGCACCGGCAAGGAACTGGTCGCGCATGCGCTGCACCACGAGTCGCCGCGTTCGCGCAAGCCGTTCGTTGCGCTGAACACCGCCGCGATTCCGTCGGAGCTGCTGGAGAGCGAACTGTTCGGCCACGAAGCCGGCGCCTTCACCGGTGCGCAGAAGCGTCACATCGGTCGCTTCGAGCAGGCCGATGGCGGCACGCTGTTTCTGGACGAAATAGGCGACATGCCGCTGCCGCTGCAGACGCGGCTGCTGCGGGTGCTGGCGGAGGGCGAGTTCTTCCGCGTAGGCGGGCGCGAACTGATCCGCGTGGATGTACGCGTGATCGCCGCCACCCACCAGGACCTTGACGGACTGGTCGCGGAAGGCCGCTTCCGTGCCGACTTGCTGCACCGGTTGAACGTAGTGCGGCTGCAACTGCCGCCGCTGCGCGAACGCCGCGCCGACGTGCCGCAGCTGGCCGAAAACTTCCTGGCCATGGCCACGCGCAAGCTGGACATCGCGCCCAAGCGCTTCAGCAATGCTGCGCTGGACCTGCTGCAGGCCCACGACTGGCCGGGCAACGTGCGCGAGCTGGAGAACGTCTGCTGGCGTCTGGCGGCGTTGGCGCCGGCGGATGTCATCAACACCACCGACCTGCAGGGCGCGCTGTCGCACGCGCCGCAGGCCGGCGGTCGCGGCGAATGGGACCACGCCCTGGGCGAATGGGCGCGCCGGCGCCTGCTGGAGGGCGCCGAATCGCTGCATGCCGAAGCGCGTGAGCGGCTCGACCGGACGCTGCTGCAGGTCGCGCTGGAACTGACCCATGGACGTCGCGCGGAAGCCGCGGCGCGTCTTGGCGTGGGCAGGAACACCGTCACCCGCAAACTGGGGCCGGGTCGCAAGCGCGGATGAGTGCGCGGCGGCGCTTTCATTGAACGTGAAGGCTGCGGTGGTTACGGTAACGGGCCACGCCCTGCACAGGAGTTTCCCCATGCGCATCGCCCTGCTGGCCGCCGCGTCCGCCCTCACTCTGGCGGCATGCAGCACCACGCCGTCCTCGTCTTCGTCGCCGTCATCCCAGAGCGCCGTCGTTCCCACCACCAGCACCGCCAAACAGGCGGTCGCCGTGCTGGCGTCCGCCTCCGGCAGTCTGGTCAGCGGCAGCGTCACGCTCACCCCGATGGGCAAAGGGGTGCATCTGACCGGCGAGATCGGCGGCCTGCCAGCGAACGGCACGCATGCGTTCCATATCCACGAGAAGGGCGACTGCAGCGCTGCCGACGCCAGCAGCGCCGGTCCGCATTTCAATCCGTTCAATGCCGCGCACGGCAAGGCGGGAAGTGGCGCGCACCACGCCGGCGACATGAACAACCTCACCGCCAACGCCGAGGGCGTGGCCAAGGTCGACGCGCACATCGAAGGCGTCACCCTGGGCGGCGGCGCCATCAACGATGTGGCAGGCCGCGCGCTGATCGTACATGCGGCTCCGGACGACTACGCCAGCCAGCCGGCCGGCAACGCCGGTGCGCGGGTGGCCTGCGGCATCATCAAGGTCACGCAATAACACCCAAGACCGTAGCGTGCGCCACGCGCACGACCGCACGATGTGTGTTTCTCGTGGTCGTGCGCATGTCGCACGCTACGACTGCAGCGTTTCCCGCGCGTCGGTCTTGCCCGGGCAATGCGCGAACGTCACCGGGATGCCGTGCGCTTCCAGCACGGCAGCGATCTGCTGCTGGCGCGCCTGGAAGTGCTGGTAGGCGCGTTCCAGCCGCTCGTCGGTCGCTTCCTGCGGCGCGTAACGCGCGCGCCAGGCCATCGGTTCGAACAGTGCGATGTGCACTTCGCCATTCGCGTAGCGCAGCAGCGGTTCCGGCGGCGCATCCAGCCACTGCTCTTCCGCCGGTGCCACCAGGGCGGTCTCGATCACCGGCCACAGCGCGCCCAGCCCGCCGTGCTCGTACTGCATCGCGGTCATCGCGGCCAGGTCGTGCAGCGTCATGTAGCGCGCATGCTCGATCTGCGCGCCGAATGCGGTCTGCGCGAGTAGCGCGGTATCGGGCTGGGCCATGCCCGTTTCCAGCAGCACGCTTTCCAACCGTTCGCCCACGGCATCGACCGTATGGTCGTCGCCGGCCAGCAGGAAGGGCACCACGCGCAGCAGGCCGCCGCGCAGGCCTTCATCGGCCTGCAACGGCAGGGGGATGTCGCCCGTCTCATCGGCGCCGAAGGCGATCACGCGGGGGCCTTCGCCCCGTCCGGGCGCGCGCTGGTGCAGCTCGCGCAGGCGCTGGTGCAGCGACCAGCCGGGTCGCAGCGCTTCGGCCGGATCGAAGTGCGCCGCCGCCATGACGAGATCCAGGTCACGCACCTGAGGAACAAGCGATGCCAGGTCGCGTCCCAGTTTCTCGGCCAACGCACTCGCCTCGGCAGCCGTCAGGGCCGCGTTGCGCGGGCTACTGCCCGCCATCAGTTCCAGGGCCATCACGCCCATGACGACGGGGCCGGTTGGGGATCGAGTCATGTCAGCGGTTGGAGGCGGTGGAGGGGCGCATTACACTCCCCCATTATGCCTGCCGTACGCGGGCGCATCTTCACCCCTCCCTTCATCGCCAACGCCAAGAGGTCCCCATGCCCGGTCCCCGCCCCGTCGCCATCCTCGGCGGCGTCCGCATTCCGTTCTGTCGCCAGAACACGGCCTACGCGGATGTGGGGAACCTGGGCATGTCGGTGCGCACGCTGGGCGCGCTGGTCGAGCGCTTCGGACTGCACGGCCAGCAGCTGGGCGAAGTGGCGATGGGCGCGGTGATCAAGCATTCGTCCGACTGGAACCTGGGCCGCGAAGCCGCCCTCTCATCCGGCCTGTCGCCGCTGACCCCGGGCATCACGCTGCAGCGCGCCTGCGGCACCAGCCTGGACACCATCATCCACATCGGCAACAAGATCGCGCTGGGGCAGATCGAGTCGGGCATCGGCGGCGGGTCGGACACCACCTCCGAAGTGCCGATCGTCTACGGCAAGAAGCTGCGCGCGCGCCTGCTGGCCGCCAACCGCGCCAAAACCACGCAGGACAAGCTGAAGGCGCTGGTGAGCGGCTTCAAGTTCAGCGAGCTGAAGCCCGAGTTCCCCGGCGTGGCCGAGCCACGCACCGGCAAGAGCATGGGCGACCACTGCGAGGACATGGCGAAGGAGTGGAACATCTCGCGCGACTCGCAGGATGAGCTGGCGGTGGCCTCGCACAAGAAGCTGGCCGCCGCCTACGAGCGCGGGTTCTTCGACGATCTGGTCGCCCCGTTCCGTGGCCAGGAGCGCGACAACATCCTGCGCCCCGACACGTCGCTGGAAAAGCTGGCCACGCTGAAGCCGGCCTTCGACAAGACCTCCGGCCGCGGCACGCTGACGGCCGCCAACTCCACGCCGCTGACCGATGGCGCCGCCGCCGTGCTGCTGTCCAGCGAGGAGTGGGCGAAGGCGCACGGCCACGAGCCGCTGGCCTACCTCCGGGATGCGCAGGTGGCCGCCGTCGATTTCGTGCACGGCGAAGGCCTGCTGATGGCGCCCACGGTCGCGGTGCCGGAAATGCTCAAGCGCAACGGCCTGACCCTGCAGGACTTCGACATCTACGAGATCCACGAGGCGTTCGCCGCGCAGGTGCTGTGCACACTGCGCGCGTGGGAGAGCGAGGACTACTGCCGCAACCGCCTGGGCCTGGACGCGCCACTCGGCAGGATCGATCCGGCGAAGATGAATCCCAACGGCTCCTCGCTGGCGACGGGCCATCCGTTCGCCGCCACCGGCGCCCGCATCGTCGCCACCGTGGCCAAGGAACTGAAGCAGCGCGGCGGCGGCCGCGCGCTGGTCTCCATCTGCACCGCCGGCGGCATGGGTGTGGTGGCGATCATCGAGCGCTGACGGGAGTCGGAAGGGCGAGCACGGAGGCTGCATGGCGATTCCGACATATGATCAACTGATGCTCCCGCTACTGCGACTGGCGGGAGCGCACCGCGCCAGCGACCTGCCCACGGCCGAGAAGCTCCTGGGCGACGAGTTTGGTCTGACGCACGAAGAGCGTGCGACGATGCTTCCGAGCGGTCAGCAGACCGCGTTGAGAAATCGAACAGGCTGGGCCAGTTTCTACTTGATGAAGGCGGGTCTGCTGGTCAAGCCGAAGCGCGGATACTTCGAGATCACCGATCGTGGGCGGGACGTCTTGAAGTCCCCGCCCCCCAACATCGACAAGGCTTTCCTCGCAGGCTTTCCGGAGTTCCGGGAATTCCTCACGGGGGCCTCGGCGGAGTCCGTCGGGGGTACGACGCAAACGCTTGTTCCGTCGACGGCAGAGCACACCACGCCGGATGAGGCCCTGCAAGGCGCTTATCAGCAGTTGCGCAGCGAACTAGCCTCGCAAGTCTTGGAGCGATTGCTGCAGGTGAGCCCCGAGTTTTTCGAGCAACTCGTCGTGGAACTGCTGGTCGTCATGGGCTATGGCGGGTCCCGGCGGGATGCTGGCGAGCGCATTGGACGATCCGGCGATGGCGGAATAGACGGGATCATTAAGGAAGATCGGCTTGGCCTGGATGTCATATACATCCAGGCCAAGCGATGGCAGGGAACGGTGGGTCGTCCCGAAATCCAGAAGTTCGTGGGTGCGCTTCATGGTCAGCGTGCCCGCAAAGGCGTCTTCATGACGACGAGCGGGTTCTCGGCCGATGCGCGGGACTATGTTTCGCACATCGACGTCAAGGTCGTCCTGCTAGATGGCATCCAGATCGCGAATCTGATGATCGACCATGGCGTGGGCGTCACGCCGGTGGCGACCTACGTGGTCAAGCGGCTGGATTCGGACTACTTCGACGAAGCCTGAGGTTCCATGATCGGTGTGCCGCCGTTCCGCATGCTGTGGCCTGCGGCTGCAGAGCGGTCGCCGCCGCGGAAGCCGAACGCCGGTTGAGTGCGCCGCGCGTTCAGTCCTTCAGGCGGGGCAGTCCGTGCGCGTCGCGTTCTTCCATGACGGCTTCGTCGTGGATGGCCTGCTTCATGTCGCGCACGGCGAGTTGCGTGGCCGCTTCGCCGCGTTTCGTCTTCAGCGCGTTGGCGTAGCACTGCTGGGCCGATGCGGCGTCGCCGGCGTCTGCGAAGCCCGTGCCCAGCTCCTCCCAGGCGTCGGCGCCCGCGCCCTGCGCGACCGCGCGATGCAGGAACTCCTGCGCCTGCGTCCATTGTCCTTGCTGGCGGGCCAGCCGTCCCAGGGCTACCAGCAGCGCGGGGCTGGCCGGGTGGGCCTGCAGCCAGTGCTGGGCGCTGGCGCGGCGTGAATCCAGCTTGGCCACTGGCAGCCGGCCGTAAAGCGCCACCAGATCTTCATCCCAGCGGGCCTCCAAGGCCTGTTCGATGCTGCGCGTGGCCGCGTCTTCCCAGCGCAAGGCGGCCGCGCGTTCGGCATAGGCAGCGACCACGGGCGACTGTTGCCGCAACGGCTTGGTGAGGGCCTCCCAGCGCTCGGCCAGTACGTTGGGGTCGGCGGCTTCACGCAGCGACTGGGTCGCCAGGCGCGTCTCCAGCGCATCCAGGGTAGCGGGCGCCAGGGCCTGCTGCTGCTTCAATGCGCCCAGCAGGCCGTAAGCCTCCCCGGCCTGCGCCGTGTCCGCCAGGGCCTCGGCACGCAGGGCCAGGCCGCGCGGCGGCAGCGGCTGCACGTCGGCGGCGTCGAGCACCGCCAGCGCGTCCTGCGGACGTCCGGCGTCCAGTGCGAGCTGCGCGGCAAGGATCGCGTGCGCGGGTGCCGACCGTTCGCGCAGCGCCGCAAGCTGGCGTTGCATCGCCGCCTCGTCGCCGCGGGCCTGCGCTGCCCTCGCCGCGGCGACACGCGCGACTGCGCCGACTTCTTCATCCTCGGCGGCGCGTTCAAGCAGTTTCTCGGCCTTCTGCCAGTGGCCGGCATGCAGGGCATCCAGGCCATCGATGAGGCGTGCGCGCGCCTGCTTGCGGCGGTGCCGGCCCCAGGCACGGAACGGCAGCGTGAGCACCCGCCATAGCAACCATGCCACGCCGCCGGCCAGCAGCAGCGCCAGCACGGCCCGCGGCACGTTGGTATGCAGGTCGTAGCCGGCAAAGCGGATGAACACCTCGCCCAGGTCGCGGTCGGTGCCGGCCATCCACTGCGCCGCCAGCACGCCGGCCAGCACCAGCACCAGCATCACCACCACGGTGCGGAACGTCTTCATGGTGTCACCTCCGGCGTCTCCCTGGTCGGGCGTAGCCGCATGCCGGCGCTGCGCAGCGCGCGCAACTGCTGCAGCGTGCTGCCCACTTCGGTCGGGCGCGCGGGCGCTTGCGTCTGCTGCAATGTGCGCAGCCGTGCGTGAACCTGACGTCGTGCCGGCGAGTCCGGCCACAGCCGTGGCAGCCATGCGTCCACACGGGCCAGCGCGGCGCGGTACGCAGCGTCGTCGCCGCGCTCGAGGGCGGCCCGCGCCAGGCCGATCTCGATCTGCAGCGCCACGTCCGCCGCGGCCCGCTGGTCGGGCGCCACCAGCGTGGTGTCGCGTGAAGGCCGCACGTCGACCAAAGGTGCCAGCCAGCGCTGCCACGCGGGGCGCACCTGTCCCGGCGCTGCCGTGGGCGCCTGGCGGGGCAGGCCGGCGATCGCATCCGCCAGGGAATCCAGGCGGGCGAACGCGTCTGCGCGCGCACCGGCGCCGAGCGCGTCGACGGCAACGCGTTCCTGCGCCAGCGCCTGCTTCAGGTTCAGCAGCCGGTGGTCGTCCAGGCCGTCCAGGACGCCGGCGGCCAGTGCATACGCGCGTCGGGCACCGGCCGGGTCATGGGCGATCTCCAGCCGCTGCGCCGCCAGGGACAGCAGCAGTTCCACCTCATCCAGCCGCAAGGCCTGTGCGCCGTGGCGGTCGGGGTCGGTCAGCTTGGCGACGCTTTCCTCGAGCAAGGCACCGCGCTGGCCCAGGCCCAGGACTTCGTCGCGCAGCACGCGGTTGGTGGCCGCGGCGTCCAGCAGGCGCTGCGCCTGCGCGCGCTGGTCGCGCCGCAGGGCCTCGGCACGGGCCTCCAGCGCCTCCAGGCGTTGCACGGTCATGGCCTGCTCGTCCCGTTTCCCTTCGCCCTGGGCCTGCCACCACGCCCAGCCCCGCCAGGCCGCCAGGCCGACCACCAGCACCAGCACCAGGATGGCCAGCGCGATGAGGCGGCCGGCATCGGGGGTGCGGCGGGGGGAGGTGGGTTCGTCGTTCACAAGCATCCTGGTCGCGGGACGAAACGTGATGGAGGCCGCAGATGCTACCGGATGCCGGCCGGGCGGATCGTGCACGCCGCTTTCATCAGCTGCGCCGGGCGCGGCCCTTCGGCCTGGACGACGCGGACGAAGCCCGCCGTTCGCGCCGCGTCGGCCAAGCGCGCGCTGGCGGCGACGACCACGGCCTTTTTGAGCCGCGTGCGAAGCGCTTCGGGAAGCTGGGCCAGGACCTGCTCCAGCGCACCGCCGCTGCTCAACATCAGGCAGGCGGGGGTTTGCAGCGTCGCCAGGGCGTCCAAGGCGCGGCGGGACAGCGCAACGGATTCGCGCCGGTAGACCTCGGCGCGATGCACGCGCGCGCCGCGCGCCGCCAGCGTGGGCATCAGCAGGTTGCGGCCATCGGGCGCGGTGACGAACCCGATCTCCGCACCGCGCAGGTCGGCCAGCGCGGGCAGTGCCAACAGGCCCTCGCTGTCCATGCGATCGGGAAACGACACCTCGGCGATGCCGGCGCGGCGGAGTGCCGCGGCGGTTCCCGCGCCGACCGCTAACCAGGCCTGTCCGGGACGTGGGTGCAGCCGTTCGAGCGCATCCGCGGCGGCCACGGCGGCGGGACTGGTGAATACGACCCGCGGGCACTGCAGTGCCTTCCGCACGTCGGCACGGGTGGTCGCGTCGTCGCAACGGCGGATGCGCCACGGCGACAGCGCCAGCAGACCTGCGCCGTGCCGGCGAGCGGCGCGACGAAGCGCCGCGTGGCCGCCCTGGGGTCGCAGCGAGATGACGTACCATGCCGGCGGCGTTGGATGTCCCATGCGCGGATTATGAGCGATGAGTCTGGAAGAAGCCCTGCAGGAACTGCGTGAGTACTGCTGCGGCATGCCGCCGGTGGCGGCGATGCAGGTCGAGGTGGAGGGCATGCGCGGCGATGCGCTGCGGCTGACCGCGCCGCTGTCGGCCAACGTCAACGACAAGGGCAATGCCTTCGGCGGCAGTCTGACGTCGCTGATGACGGTGGCCGGCTGGGGATTGGTGACGCTGAAGCTGCGCCAGGCCGGCCTGAAGGCCGAGGTCTACGTGGCCGACAGCCAGATCCGCTATCTCGCGCCGCTGTACGACGACCTGGTCGCCGAGGCGGTATTCGCCGAAGGGCAGGCGTGGGACTTTTTCGTCGATACGCTGGTGCAGCGCGGCCGGGCGCGCATCCAGGTGGACGCGCGCGTGCTGCTGCCTGAAGGCGGACTGGCCACCACGCTCAGCGGGCGCTACGTCGCCATCGCGAAGCGGTAGCATGCGGTCAGCAACGGGAGGGGATGCCATGCGGGTGATCGCACGAATGCTGTGGGTGTTGGGGCTGCTGGCGGTACTGGCGCCGGCCGGGGCCCAGAGCCGGCTGCAGCGCGGCAAGCTGCAGCAGGTGCAGGATGCCTACGCGGCCTCCATCCGCTGGGGCGATTTCGAGAACGCCTGGCAGGCCGTCGATCCGGCCTACCGCGCCGAACACCCCATGACCGAACTGGAGTTCGAGCGGTACAAGCAGATCCAGATATCCGGCTACCGCGATCTCTCGACCCGCGGCGGACCCGATGGCACGGTGGAACGGGCCGTGGAGTTGCGCGTCATCAACAAGCACACCATGGCCGAACGGACGGAACGCTACGTCGAGCGCTGGCGCTGGGATCCCGAGGCCAAGCGCTGGTGGCTGGTGGTGGGCATGCCCGACCTGTGGAAAGGCCAGTAGTCGCCCGGCGTCCGCGGCGGCGTCCTGTGCGACAATCGCCGCCCGCTCCACGGTCGCCAACCCTGTGAATTTCGAAGAAATCCTGGCTTTCGCCACCCGTTCGCCCTTCAACCAGATCCTGTCGCTGGCGCTGGTCGCCCTGACGGTGGCCATCGTGTACACCGAGATCGCGCGCCTGTTCCGCGGCTACAAGGCCCTGCGTCCGGCCGAGCTGACCCATCTGGTCAACAGCGAGAACGCCCTGGTCGTGGACCTGTCGGCAAGCAACGACTTCGAGAAGGGCCACATCGCCGGCAGCCGCAACGTGCTGCCCAGCAGCTTCGGCCCCGAGCACAAGCTGCTGGCCGGGGCGAAGTCCCAGCCGGTGGTGCTGGTGTGCCGCACCGGGCAGACCGCGGGCGCCGCCGCCAAGCGCCTGAAGAAGGCCGGCTTCGAGAAGGTCTACGTGCTGGACGGCGGCGTCGCCGCCTGGCAGCAGGCCGACCTGCCGCTGGTCAAGGGCCGCTGAGTCCGCCTGGCCGGTATGGCCCCTTGAAGCGGGGCCGTGCCGGCGCCATGCCATAATCTTCCATTCACTGCATCAATCCTGATTCCGGAGTACGAAATGTCCGACGAGACCACCAACGGCGCGGTCGCGCCCGCCGAAGCCGCTGGCCCTGCCTTCACTGTCGAGAAGATCTACGTCAAGGACGTTTCCTTCGAAGTGCCCGGCGCCCCGGCGATCTTCACCGAGAACGTGCAGCCGGAGCTGCAGCTCAACCTCAACCAGCGCGTGCAGCGCCTGGGCGAGAACGCCTTCGAAGTGGTGCTGGGCGTGACCCTGACCTGCAAGGCCGGCGACAAGACCGCCTACGTCGCGGAAGTGCAGCAGGCCGGCATCTTCGGCCTGATGGGCCTGGAAGCGCAGGCCGTGGACGTGCTGCTGGGCACCCAGTGCCCGAACATCCTGTTCCCGTACGTGCGCCAGCTGGTCAGCGACCTGGTGCAGGCCGGCGGCTTCCCGCCGTTCTTCCTGCAGCCGATCAATTTCGAGGCCCTGTACGCCGAATCGCTGCGCCAGCGCGCCGCGCAGGGCGACGCCGGCCTGGCCAACTCGGAACCCGCCGGCAACGCCTGATCCGTGATGCACAATCCCGTCAGGGCGGCGACGCTTCGCACAGGGGTGACGGATGACTGATCTGCAAGCAAGCACACCGCTGAAGATCGCGGTGCTGGGTGCCGGGTCGTGGGGCACGGCGCTGGCCGCGCTGATGGCGCGGCATGGCCACGCCGTCACCCTGTGGGGTCGCGATCCCGTGGTCGCCGCAGCGATCGACGCGCAGCACGAGAACACGCGCTACCTGCCCGGTATCCCGCTGCCGCTCACGCTGCGCGCCACCACCGATCTGGAAACCTCGCTCGAGGGCGCCGACCAGGTGCTGGTGGTGGTGCCTTCGCACGCCTTCACCGAAACGCTGCGCAAGCTGGCGCCGCTGCGTCCCCCGGGCGCGGGCGTCGCGTGGGCCACCAAGGGCTTCGAGACCGGCTCCGGCCGTTTCCTGCATGAGGTGGCCGAAGACATCCTGGGTCCCGACGTACCGCTGGCCGTCGTCACCGGTCCTTCGTTCGCCAAGGAAGTCGCGCTGGGCCTGCCCACCGCGGTGACCGTGCATGGCGCCGATCCCGTGTTCGCGCAGGCCGTGGCCGACGTGATGCATGGCCCCGCGTTCCGCGCCTATACCGGCGACGACAGGGTGGGGGCCGAGCTCGGCGGCGCGATGAAGAACGTGCTGGCCGTGGCCACCGGCGTGGCCGACGGCATGCAGCTGGGTCTCAACGCGCGCGCAGGCCTGATCACCCGCGGCCTCAACGAGATGCTGCGCCTGTCGGCCGCCATCGGCGCCAAGCCGGAAACCCTGATGGGCCTGGCCGGCTTGGGCGATCTGGTGCTGACGTGTACCGGCGACCTCTCGCGCAACCGCCGCCTGGGCCTGGCCCTGGGTCGCGGCCAGTCGCTGCAGGACGCCGTGCGCGAGATCGGCCAGGTGGTCGAGTCGGTGCAGACGGCGGATGAAGTGATGCGCCAGGCCGACCGCCACGGCATCGACCTGCCGATCTCCAGCGCGGTACGCGCCGTGCTGCATGGTGAGCTGACCCCGCGCGACGGCCTGCAACAGTTGCTGGCGCGCGAACAGAAGCCGGAGTATCCGGAAACGCTGTTCAAGTAACGCGGCGCAAACGAACAGCCCGGCCTCACCGCCGGGCTTTTTCTTTGCCGCATGAAAAAGCCCGGCCACAGGGGCCGGGCTGGGTGCGACGCGGGGAGAGAGGACGCGTCGCGGGGGAGCGGTGTTGCGTGTTACCAGGTGAAACGCGGACCGACGAACCACTGGGTGTCGTTGTCGGCGAACTTCACGTCGCCGCTCAGGCCCCAGTTCTGGTTGAACTTCACCTGCGCACCCAGACGGCCGTAGAAATCGCCGTCGAAGTCGCTGCCGTCCTCATAGCCGACGGTGGCGAAGCCTTCGAACTTCGGCGCGATCGCGCCACGCACGCCGACTTCGGCGCTGTAGCCGTTCAGATGGTCGCCCGGCACCTTGTAGCGCTCATAGGCCACGCGGGTGATCAGATCGGCGCGCTGGCTGATCTCGTGGTTGTAACCCACGCCGAAACGGTAGTTGTCGATATCGACGTTGGTGTCGTCGAACTCCTGCGTGGTGTAGTCGCCGAACAGGTGGAAATTCGGGGCGATGGCCACCGAACCCTTCACGCCCCAGCCGTCGGCGTCCGGCAGGCCGTCGCTCAAGTTGGTCGCGGTGTAGCCACCTTCGACATAGTTGTAGGACACGCCTTCCGCGGCCGAAGCAGCGAACGGAGCGGCGGCCAGCAGGGTCAGGGCAAGCAAGGACTTCTTCATGGGAAACGCCTTTCTGTTTGTTGTTGTGTGTCCATCGCGATGCACTGCGACGGTGGGCGCAGTATCCGCTTCACCTCACAACATCCCCTGAATAGCAAACTGACCAGTACATGAATTAAGCGTGCGGCAGGGGAACTTGCGGCGCTTGCATGCAGCGCGGATGTCCGTTCACGGGCGGGCGCGACGAATCAACCTGCAGGCGGAGGGAATTCGCGGCGCATGCAAGGTGTGCAGGTTTTTCGGGCGATCAGGAGAGGCGTGATGATCGAGGAACAGGGACGTACGGGAGAGCAGGAGGAGCGCGATGCGGTCGCGCCGGGGATGGACGACATGCTCTCCCTGGACGACGACGAATGGCGCGCGGTCTTGGCCGCATTGCCCGCGCTGGTGAGCGCCCGCGCGCGCAACGGTGAACGCACACGCGCCTTCGTGGACGCGGTCCTGTGGATCGCCGCGACGGGCCGGCCCTGGGTGCAGTTGTCGTCGAGTGCCGGTCCGTGGCACAGCGTGTATGTCCGGTTCACGCGGTGGGCCCACGAAGGGCTGTGGGACAAGGTGATCGTCGCCCTCGATGACCGATCCCAAAAGGCAGGATTGCTCCGGCGGCTGGTCACCACCTACCTGCGGTCGCGGTCGCCCGAAGAGCGCAGGTAGCGGACTGGCCCGCAGTGCGCCAGCGTGGCGACGCCACGCGGCGCGGAGGGTGACGTGGCGTCTCAGTCGCCGGGCGCGTCGACATCGCGCGCATCGGGCGACTGGCGCGCGACGATGCTGGTGGCGGTCAGGTCGCCGGTGACGTTGCCGGTGGTCGCGAATACGTCCGGAATGGTGTCCACCGCCAGCAGCAGGCCCAGCGGTTCGATCGGCAGGCCCATCGACTGCGTCACCGGCATGACGGTCGCCATGAAGCTCACCTGTCCCGGCAGGCCGATCGATCCCAGGCTGATCACCACGGCCAGCGCGGCACCGGCCGCCAGCGTCACCGCATTCACATCGATGCCGTAGGCCCAGGCGACGAAGCACGCCGCGACGATGTACTGGATCGGGCTGGTGATGCGGAACAGCGTCACCGCCATCGGCAACACCAGCGCGGCCACCGCGCGCGGATGGCCCAGGCGGAAGCGCGCGCTTTCCACCATTGCGGGCAGCGACGCCAGCGATGACTGCGTGCTGGCGGCCACCACCTGCGCGGGCAGGATGGCCTTGGCGAAGGCGAGCGGGGACTGGCGCGCCAGCACCGCGACCAGCACGTAGCAGATCAGGGTCGCGCCCAGGTACATGCCGCATTGCAGGGCGATGTAGCCCGCCAGCGCGCCGATCACGCCGATGCCCGCCTGCGCGCATACCGCAAGCACCAGCGCGAACACGCCGATGGGTGCGGCCAGCAGCATCCAGCGCACGATGACGATCATGGTGTCGGCGATGCCGTGACAGAAGCCGATGATCTGGGCGCGCCGGTCCTCCTGCACGCGGGTCAGCGCGAAACCGAAGAACAGGGCGAACACCACCACCGGCAGCATCGCGCCCTGCGCCGCGGCCATGATGGCGTTGCTGGGAACGACGGAGCCGATCCAGTCGGCGAGCCCGGGCGCGGCCACTTCGCCGGCGGCGGGCAGCGTGCCGCGCAGGGTGGCCGTCAGCGCTTCGCTGGGCGGCACCATCGCAAGCACGAGCGGCGCGACGATGGCTGCATAAGCCGCGAACAGCGACAGCAGGGCGATGAACACCACCATCGCGCGGCGGGCGACGCGGCCGGAGGCGGCCGCATCGCTGGCGGTCGCCACGCCGAGGATCACCAGCGACAGCACGAGCGGCACGACGGTCATCTGCAGGCCGCTGAGCCACAGCTTGCCCAAGGGCTGGGCGATGGCCACGGCCGTGCCCGCGGTCGCGGGCAGCCAGTGCGCCAGCGACAGACCGACCAGGGCGCCGGCCGCCAGGCCGATCAGGACGCGCGCGGTGGCGCCGGGCCACCTCACGGTGCACGCTCCGGCAGCCGCCAGTCATAGGCAAGGCGTTCGTACTCCGCGCGTGGCAGCAGCACGAACACCGGCCGGGCATCGGGGCGCAGCCAGGCCAGCAGGCCGTCCATCGTCTCGGCCGCCATCGCGGTGCAGCCGGCCGTGGGCTCGCCCGGCGTGCGCCACAGGTGGGCGAAGATGCAACTGCCGGCGCGCGGGGTGGCCGTCGGGTTGTGGCCGATCACCAGGCCTTCGCGGTAACGCGGATCGCCGTTGTTGTGCAGGTCCAGGCGCATCGGTTCGGTCGAGCCCTTCGCCGCCGCCTCGCCCTCGGTACGGGTATCGATGATGCGGTTGTACAGTGGCGAATCCGGCACGTCGATGCAGTAGCTGGTGGCCTGCATCGGCCGGTAGGGCATGGCGGTGGCGGCCTCACCCGCGTAACCGAATGCCTCGCCCAGCGTGAATACGCCTGCCGGCGCGCGACCGTCGCCTTCCTGCTTCTGCGGTCCGCCGGACTGGGCCGGATGCAGCCCCAGGCCCCACGCCGCGCCGTTGCGTCCCACCGAAATAGGCGAGGGTGTCGACGCCGCCTGCCATCGCCCATCGCGAAGTTCGAAGCGCTGCAGCGTACCCGTGGCGGCATCCCAGCCATCGGTCACCACCAGCACCAGTTGGCGGGCATCGCGCCAGGCCTGCGGGGCACTGGCCGGTTGGCCGGTGGCGCGCGCATTGGCGCCGCATGCCATCAGGGCGGCCAGGCCGAAAGCGCGCAAAGAGCGGTGTGGAAACGACAGTATGGGCATCACGACTCCAGCAGGTGATGGATGCGTTCGAGGTTGATGGCGAGCTGGCGGTGACGGTCCGGATTGGCCTGGCACAGCAGGACGAACACGAAGTCGAGCAGCGATTGCAGCGACGAGCGGTAGAGCAGCTGTTCCACGTGCGCCGCCGGATCGTGCGCGGAGATCACCAGGGCGGCGTCGGCATGCGCGCGCAACGGGTTGGCGGTATGGCGGGTGATCGAGATGACCTTGCCCTCGCACGCCTGGAACTGCCGGCTGACCTGCGAAAGTTCGGGCAGCTTGCCGAACTCGGAGAACATCAGCAGCACGTCGCCCGGCCGCGCCGCGGACAGGTTGGCCATCATCAGGATGGGGTCGGCATGATGGACCGTCAGCAGTCCCAGCAACGACAGCCGCATGGCGAACTCGCGCGCGAACAGGCCGTCATCGCCCAGGCCGCAGACGAACACCTTGCCGGCCTGGTCGATCATCTCCACGATCGGCTCGATCTGCGTGCGGGGATTGAGGCTGCGGGTCTCTTCCTCGGCGGCCAACTTGCTGCGGCGCAATCCATCCTGCAGCCGCTGGTAGGCGTCGGGCGCATCGTCCTGGACGGCCTCCGGTAGCTGGGTGTGGCCGTTGCCGTTGCGGGCGATCGCTTCGCCGATGGTGTACTTGAGGTCGGGATAGCCCTTGAAGCCGGACTTCTGGGCGAACTTCACCACGCTGGACTGGCTGATGCCCAGCGCGCTGGCCAGCTGCTGCGAGGAGTAGTCGCGCAGCAGGTGCGCGTTGTCCAGGATGAAGTCGGCGATGCGGCGCTCGATGGCCGACATCTGGTCGCGTTCGGAACGGATCTTCACCAGGGGGTTCGTCATGGCCGGAGTGTGATGGGGCCGGACGGCGCTGACAACGGGCCGTCGCCGCCGGGCTCAGCCCGGCAGCAGCTCCAGCCCGCGGATCTCGCGGATGCCCAGGCCCGGCGCATCGGTGATGGTGATTTCCGATTCGTTGAAGATCACCCCGCCTTCGACCGGGTTGAACTGCCCCAGCGACGGACCGTCCAGGTCCACCTTGGTGATGACGTTGGCCTTGGCCGCGGCCACGTGCACGGCGGCGGCCACGCTGATGCTGGTCTCGATCATGCAGCCGATCATGCATTCCACCCCGTACAGCGAGGCGATGTCGGCGATGCGGATGGCGTTGGAGATGCCGCCGGTCTTCATCAGCTTGATGTTGATGATGTCGGCGGCGCGCATCTTGATCAGGTCGATCACCTCGGTGGGGCCGAACACGCTCTCGTCCGCCATCACCGGCGTGTGCACGCGATCGGTGACGTACTTCAGTCCGTCCAGGTCGCGCGCTTTCACCGGCTGTTCCAGCAGCTCCAGCACCACCCCGGCCTCCTCCAGGTGCTGCATGGCGAACACCGCCTGCTTGGCAGTCCAGCCCTGGTTGGCGTCCAGGCGCAGCAGCGCGCGGCCCTCGACGGCCGAATAGATGGCCTTCACCCGCTCGATGTCCAGGCCGATGTCCTTGCCCACCTTGATCTTCAGCGATTCGAAGCCGCGCTCCACCGCGCTGATCGAGTCGGCCACCATCTTGTCGATGTAGTCCACGCTGATGGTGATGTCGGTGGTGATGACCGGATCGCCGCCGCCCAGCATCTTGTACAGCGGCGCGTCGTAGAGCTGCGCCCACAGGTCGTACACCGCGATCTCCACCGCGGCCTTGGCGCTGGTGTTGCGCTCCAGCGCGGTCTGGATGAGGTCGGTGATGCGGTTGAGGTTGGCGATGTCCTGGCCGATCAGGCGGGGCCGGATGAACTTGCCGACCGCTTCGACGATGGAGCCATGCGTGTCGCCGGTGATGACCGCGGTCGCCGGCGCCTCGCCATAGCCGACGTGGCCGGTGTCCGTGTGCACGATCACCACGATGTCCTCCACCGTGTCCACCGTGCGCAGGGCGGTCTTGAACGGTGTCTTCAGGGGCACGCGCAGCATGCCGAACTTGATATCGGTGATCTTCATGGAGCCCCTTGGGGACGGATGCGCTGGATGGCGGTGATGCGGTCGACGGTGGACTGTTCGCTGTTGAACAGCAAGGGCTCCAGCGGGGTGACCGCGACGGAGTTGAGCCTGGCGCGCACGGTCTTGCCGTCGGCGCCGCGATAGGTGATGCCGGTGGTGTCGTGGATGGTGTAGGTGATGCCGTTGTCGTGGCCGATCACCATCATCACGTGGCCGGGGATGTACACCAGGTCGCCCACCTGCAGCGTGCGCAGCACGGCCAGCCGCTTCTCGTGGCTGTCGCCGGGGTCGAAGCCGATGCGTTCCAGCGCCGGGCTGACCGCCTGCGCACTGGTGTTGCGGGGCAGGACGATGCCCATGCTGCGGTAGACCTCGGACACGAATCCGCTGCAATCGCGGCTGTCGTACCCGTGCCCCCAGCCGTAGCGCTCGCCCAGGAACTTGAAACCCTGCTGCAGGAGGTTGGCCGGCGTCAGCGGCAGATAGTCCGGCGCCACATCGGCGGTGCGCGGCAGCAGGGCAGGCAGCAGGGCCAGCGAGCCGTCCCCGCGCCGCACCGGCAGCTGGATCACGTGCGAGGTGTAGGGGTGTTGCCCGTTCACCGGGGCATCGGCCGGCCAGTCGGCCAGCACCGGTACGCGCACGCCCATGTCCAGTTGCAGCGCCGACAGGCCGGGCTCCTCGGGGTTGTAGACGGTTCGGGCGGTCGCGCCCGTCACCACCAGGCCCGGGCCGCTGCGGCCGTAGCCGAACACGGCGTCGCGGCTGCCCACGGCGACATGCCGCTTCTCGATCCAGGCGGCATACAGCGGGCTCACCACGAAGTACCACGCGCCGTCCGCACTGGTATGCGCGATGACCACCGGCGTGCCGGGGAACAGGGCGCTTTCCTGGAAGCGGTCGATGTCGGTGTCATCCGCGCTGTTGAACACGCGCTCGCGGGTGGGGAACGTCCGCAGGTCCGCGCGGTGCACCACCAGGCCGTAACTTGCGGGGGCCTGTTCGGCCACGGCATCGACCGCCGCGTTGGCCGCGATCGCCGCCAGGCGGGCCGCCGCGATCTCGCGGCCCTGGTCGTCGTACAGCGTGCGGGTGGGCGGGGCCGACAGCGGATCCAGCCATGCACGCACATCGGTGCGCGTCAGCGTCGCGGGCAGGGCTTCCAGGTCGTGGACGTGGCGGTCCTGCTGGCGCATGCGCGCGTTCTGCGCGGCGACCCCGGGGGCGTCCAGCAGGAGGCGCTGCGGCTGGGCCAGCCTGCCGATCCAGTAGTCGGCCTGCAGGTGGTGGTCTTCGACCCCGATGACCGCGTGGCGCGGCACCGGCAGGGGCTCGCGTGCGGTGGCCGACAGCGTGGCGCCCAGCAGGACCAGCGCCAGTGCGCGGGCCAGGGCGCCGCGTCCGGGTGTGCGCGGCCACGCGCTGGGCCGGTACGGCGTCGATACGTTCATCCACTCCCCTCCATCAGTCCCGCCCTTGGATGCACATGACGCCATGCCGGGGGTGGGTTCTGCAAGAATATTTATTTCTCACGAGATAAAAATCAAGAATAAATTATTGACCCTCGCATTTGCCTCGTGTTACACAACCGTGACCAGTCGGCTAGGGGATGTTCGACGTGGATGCCAGCGGTAGCCAGCACACCATTGCAGTACGCGGCAGGCGCCGGCAGCGCCGGCTGGCCGCGTGGCTGTGTCTGGGCGGGTGGCCGATGGTACTCCTGGCGCCGGGACTGGCCATGGCGGGCGATCCGCTGGCGGCGATCGTCGCCGACATCGACCGCGGGCGCTTCCACGAGGCAGATCAGGCGATCGATCGGGCGTTGCAGGCGCGCGGCGTCGCCGACGCCCGGGCGCTGCAGTTCCAGCGCGAGCGCATGCGCCGCATCCGACTGGACTTCGGCCTGGATGGTGCGACGGTCAGGCAGCGCATCCGCGCACAGGTACCGGACCTGCGCGAAGACGAGTTCCAGCGGTGGGACGCCGCCGGATTGATCGAGCGCCTCGACATCGACGGCGAGCCCCGCTACTTCAACCGCTCGGTGTCCAACCTGTTCCGGCTGAGCCCGGAAGCGGCCGCCCGCCGCGCAGCGCCGGTGCGCCCCTTCGTCCAGGGGCCCTACGAAACGCTGCATCGCCATCACCGCGACGTAGTGCAGGTATCCAAGGCGACGGGCGCGACCAGCGTGCTGCCCCGCCGCGTCCGCATCACCCACCGCATCACCGTCAAGCCCGACGCGGTGCCGGCTGGCGAGACGGTGCGCGCATGGATTCCCTATCCGCGTGCCATCGCCGGCCAGCAGGAAGCCATCGCCCTGGTCGAGAGCCGACCGGCCAGGCCGCAGGTCGCGCCCGAGCGCGCGCTGCAACGCACGGCCTATCTCGAACAGTCCGCCATCGCGGGCCAGCCGACGACCTTCTCGCTGACCTACGAAGTCACCGTGCACGCGCGCCGCGTCGCGATAGATCCGGACCGCGTGGTGCCGCCCACGCTGACGCCGGAGCTGGAGCCGTTCGTGGCCGAACGCGCGCCGCATGTGGTCTTCAGCGACGACCTGCGCCGCTTCAGCGCCGACGTCGTCGGCGACGAGACGAACCCCTACCGCATCGCGCAGAAGCTGTTCGCGGCGGTGGACCGCATCCCGTGGGCGGGCGCCCGCGAATATTCCACCCTCAGCAACATCAGCGACTACGCCTTCCGCGCCGGCCACGCCGACTGCGGACAGCAGACGCTGCTGCTGATCACGCTGTTGCGGATGAACGGCATTCCCGCGCGCTGGCAGTCGGGTTGGGCGTATTCCGAAGACGTCGAAGGCCACGACACCATGCACGACTGGGGCGCGCTGTACCTGGCGCCCTACGGCTGGGTGCCGATGGACGTGACCAGCGGTCAGTTGGCCTCGGACGATCCGGCCCTGCGCTGGTTCTACCTGGGCGGGCTGGATGCCTACCGCGTCGCCTTCAACGACGACTATTCGCGCGACTTCATCCCCGCCAAGCAGCACGAGCGCTCAGAGACGGTCGACCTGCAGCGCGGTGAAGTGGAGTGGAGGGGCGGGAACCTCTACTTCGACCAATGGGATTACCAGTTCGAATGGACCGTGCTGCCCCGGGACGGGCGCGGCTGATCGCAACACCACCACCACACGATTCAACACCATCTTTAGCAGGAGAGAGCGGGGATGAAAGGCAAGGTTCTGAAGAAGGCGGCACTGGGCATGGCGTTGGGCGCCTGCCTGGCGTCGATGGCGCCCCTGGCGATGGCGCAGAGCGCGACAGGTGCGGTCGCCGGCCGTGCAAGCGCGGGCGACCAGATCATGATCACCAACACCGCCACGGGCGCGACGCGCTCGGTGACGGTGGGCGGCGACGGCGGCTACCGCCTCAGCCAGCTGCCGGTGGGCGACTACCAGCTGCAGGTCAAGCGCAACGGCGAGGACGTGGGCGAGTCCGTGGCCGTCAACGTCGCGCTGGGCGGCACCACCACCGTCAACCTGGGCAGCGACGGCGGCGTGGTGAACCTCAACGCCGTGCAGGTGGTGGGTTCGCGCGTGATCAACCGCGTGGACGTGCGTTCGACGGAGTCGGCCACCACTATCAACCGTGAGGAACTGGCCCGCCTGCCGGTGGCGCAGGATCTCAGCTCGGTCGCCCTGCTCGCACCGGGCGTGGTCGGCGGCAATTCCAGCTTCGGCGGCATTTCCTTCGGCGGCTCGTCGGTGGCCGAGAACTCGGTATTCATCAATGGCCTGAACGTTACCGACTTCTACCGTCGCCAGAGCTTCTCCACTGCGCCGTTCGCGTTCTTCCAGGAATTCCAGGTCAAGACCGGCGGTTACTCGGTGGAATTCGGTCGCAGTACCGGTGGCGTGATCAATGCGGTGACGCGCTCGGGCAGCAACGAGTTCAAGGGCGGTGTCGAAGTGACCTTCGAGCCGGAAGCCGGGCGCGCGACGGCTGATGATCACCTGTTCTACGACACCGATGCGAACGGCAATCCGGTGCCGGTCTATTACCGCGCCAGCCAGGACAGGCGCACCTTCAGCAAGGCCAACGTCTGGGCTTCCGGACCTGTCGTGAAGGACAAGCTGTTCCTGTTCGCCATGTTCGAGCAGCGGGACAACCGCACGGGCTACACCAACGCCAGTGGCACCACGTGGACGACCGGCGAGTCGGGCAACGGGTTCTGGGGCACCAAGCTGGACTGGAACCTCAACGACGATCACCGTCTGGAGCTGCTCGCATTCTCCGACGAAGGTGATACCGACAGCACCACTTACGCGTACGACTGGGACACCGCCACCCGCGGTGGAATGAGCGGTGTGAGCACGACAGAGAGCGGCGGCAAGAGCGGCTCGCTGACCTACACCGGCCGCTTCGGCGACAACTTCTCCGTCAAGGCGATGTACGGCGAGAACAACAGCAGCAGCTTCGTGCGCTCGCCTGCCGATGCGCTGTGCTCGCAGGTGATCATCAACTCCAGCTACAACAGCGTCTACGCGGGCATGGGCCGGCCGCCGGTCAGCTGCCATCCGGGCGGCACGGTCATCAACCACGAGGACAAGCGCGAAGTCGGTCGTCTCGACTTCGAATGGGCGCTCGGCGATCACCTGTTGCGGTTCGGTCTGGATCGCGAGGTGATGACGACCGACCGCGCCTCGTTCTATCCGGGTCCGTCGCAGATGACCTATACGGTCTATTCGATGACGCCGGGGTCCGCACTGGACAACGGCGCCACCGTGCCGGCGGGCGTCAACGCCGTCGTAATGGGGCGCAAGCGCATCGATGGCGGCGTGTTCGACACCACCGCCAATGCCTGGTACGTCGAGGACAACTGGAGCGTCACGCCCAACCTGCTGCTGAACCTGGGCCTGCGCGTCGATGCGTTCAACAACAAGACCGCGGCCGGCAGCAGCTTCATCAAGATCGACGACCTCGTCTCGCCGCGCTTCGGTTTCTCGTGGGACATGAAGGGCGACGGCAGCACCAAGCTGTTCGGCAACCTGGGCCGCTACTACCTGCCGGTCACCAACAACATCAACTACACGTTTGCCGGCGGTCTGACCGACGAATACACCTACTGGGCGCTCAGCGGCTGGAGCCCGGCGACCAACCCGATCACCGGCTCCAGCTACATGCAGCCGGTGCTCGGGGCCCAGATCGGTCCGGTGGACGACGACATGAACGTCAGCGTCGGCGACCTGCGCCAGAGCGTGGATCGCGACCTCGACGCGGTCTACCAGGACGAGGCGATCCTGGGCTTCCAGACCATGATCAACCAGGCCTGGTCGTGGGGCGTCAATGCCACGTATCGCCGGATGACCAACGCGCTGGACGACATCCGCATCAACGCGCTGTGCGGCGTGCGCCACGGCAACCTGTGGCCTATCGCCAACCCCGGCGACCAGCTCACCCTCTGGGGCACCACCGCCATGGGCTGCGCCCAGGACGGCTGGGTCACCATCGACACCTCGCGGGAAGGCTACATCACCAGCGGCAGCAACCGGATCATCGGCTACTCCAAGCCCAAGCGCACCTACAAGGCGGTCGAGTTCCAGATCGACCGCGCGTGGGATGACAAGTGGGCGTTCAATGCGTCCTATCTGTGGTCGAAGTCGGAAGGCAACCACGAGGGCCCGGTCAACTCCGACACCAATTACGGTGACACCGGCATGGTCCAGCACTGGGACCACCCGGCCAACAACGAACGCTATGGCGTGCTGTTCAACGACCACGAGCACCAGATCAAGCTGCGTGCAAGCTACAAGTTCAACGAGATGTGGGCGGTGGGCGGTACGTTCACCGCGCTCTCGGGCGGTCCGATCACCGCGTTCGGCGTGACGTGGCCGGACGAGAACCTGGCCGTGGCCAGCTACACCAGCGAAGGCAGCGGCGGCGGCACCGGTTGGATCTGCGTGCAGAACTGCGGCGGCGCCTACGACCAGCGCGTCTATGAGTTCACCGAGCGTGGCGCATTCGGTCGCATGCCATGGACCTACAACCTGGGCGCCAACGTGACCTGGACGCTGCCGGTGGAAGGGATCGACCTGAAGGCGCGTCTTTCGGTCTACAACCTGCTCAATGACCAGGAAGTCATCAACGTGCGTGGTCGCTACGAGAAGCAGCCCGGGGTTTACCGCACGACGTTCGGTACCGGCACGCGCTGGCAGTCCCCCCGCTACACCCAGCTCGTGGTGACGTGGAACTTCTGATCGCGCAGCGCATGCGGTCGAAGCTGTGTCTCTCCCGTGGCCTGCCGTTCGCGGCAGGCCTTTCTTTTGCCCTGGTGCGCGTGCGCAGGGTGCGTGCGCCGTACTATTCCTGTAGCCCTGCCTTTGCGGAGGAACCGTCATGACCCTGTCCGTCCCACCCGCGCGGCGCATCCTGGCCGTCGCCGCCCTGACCGTGCTGCTGGCCGCCTGCGCGCACAGCGGTCCGCGCAACCCGCTGGCGACCTGGGTCCCGTCGAAGAACTTCGACGAGCGCCGGCCGGTGGTCATCGTGCTGCACTACACCGAGCAGGACTCCGTCGAGCAGTCGCTGGATACGCTGCGCAGCCGCAATAGCGGAGGACGCGTCAGTTCGCACTACCTGCTCGGCAAGGACGGAAAGATCTACCAGCTGGTCAGCGACGCGAAGCGTGCCTGGCATGCGGGCGCCGGACGCTGGGGCGCGATCACCGACGTCAACAACGCCTCCATCGGCATCGAGATCGACAACGACGGAAAAAGTCCGTTCCCCGATGCGCAGATCGACAGCCTGATCGTCCTGCTGCGCGACCTGACCACGCGTCTGCGCATTCCGCCCACGCAGATCATCGGCCACTCGGACCTGGCGCCGACGCGCAAGATCGATCCGGGCCCGCTGTTCCCGTGGAAGCGGCTGCACGATGCAGGTTTCGGCGTGTGGCCAGCCGACGCCACGCAGGACCCCCCGGCCGGGTTCGATCCCTGGTTGGCGCTGCAGGCCATCGGCTATTCCACCGACAACCGGGCAGATACCGTGCGTGCATTCCACCACCGTTTCCGCGGCATGGAAGGCACCGAACTGGACGCTCAGGACCTGCGCATCCTGCATGCGCTCACGCGCACCGCCGACACGACGCCACCCGCGCCGGCATCGCCCTGATCAGGAATATTCCAGTCAGTTTTTCTGTGATGCGAGAATAATTTATTGACTCATCGCAAGGGGCATGCTACACCGCTGTGAAAGGGGTTTTCCGTCGATCGCGGTAGGGGTCGACGGTGAGGTAGCCGGCGGGGGTGCCGGCGCAACAACCGAAGCATCAGGCAATGCCTGCAATGCGCGTCCGGAACGGGATGCGCCGGATGGCACGGATGGGGATCCATACGTTCCGGGGATGCATCAATGCGGTGTCCATGTCCTGCCAGGACCCACCGTACGCACGCAATCCCACGGGCGACGTGCTCCGCGCAATGCAGTGCATCGTATCGACCATGTAGTGCAGCGTCCTTTCAGCCCGGAGATCCCGCATGCCCATTCGCTCCCTTCCGCTCAAGCCAAGCCATCTCGCCGCCGCCATCATGTTGGGGCTTGCCGTTCCCGGCATCGGACTTGCGCAGGACGCGGCGTCTCCTCCCGAAAGCACGGCGCGCACGCTGGACACGGTGACGGTCACCGGTTCGCGCATCAAGCGCACGGAGATCGAGACCCAGTTGCCGATCACGGTGCTGCAGAAGGAGCGCATCGACGCCCTGGGCATTTCGTCCGCAGAGCAACTGCTGATGTTCCTCAACATCGCGGGCAATTCGTCCGACAACCTCGCCAGTAATGCCGGCATCGTGAGCGACGAACAGCGCGGCAACAACGGCGTATCGGGCGCCAACCTGCGCGGCCAGGGAGCCGACGCGACGCTGGTGCTGTTGAATGGGCGCCGCGTCGCCACTCATGGCCTGAAGGGCCGCGCGGTCGACCTGAATTCGATCCCCTTCGCGGCGATCGAACGGGTGGAGGTGCTGCGTGACGGCGCCTCGGCGGTTTACGGCACCGATGCCATCGGCGGCGTCATCAACTTCATCACCAAATCCGACTACACCGGTATTGAGGCATCCGCCTTCGTGGATGCCACCGAGGCCGGTGGCGGCAACATTTACCGGACCAACCTGCTGGCCGGCTGGGGCGACCTGGACCAGAACCGCTGGAACGTCTTCGGTTCGCTGACCTTCAAGAAGAACGACATCCTGCGCGGCAGCGACCGCGATTTCTCCAACACCTTCCAGCCGGACAGGGGCCTGTCGCCGGATACGCGGGGCACCCCGTTCGCCACCGTTTTCGGCCTGGCGGGCGGAATGATCGGGACGGGTCTGCAGGATCCCCAGGGTACGGCACGGCAGAGCGCCATCAACATCCTGAACCTGCCGGGCGGAGGCGGGTGCGAGGCCGGTGGCGATGCCATGGGGGCCTACGACTACCGGCTGTGGAATGTGCCGGGGTCGAAGTACGCATGCGCCTGGGATTACCCCGCCGCCGCGGTCATCCAGCAGCCGCAGGAAAGCGTGGATTTCATCGGCCGCGCGACGTTCAAGATCAACGACGACCATCAGGCCTACGTCGAGTTCATGGGCTCGCAGGTCGATGTCACCAAGATCTTCGAGCCCAACCAGATCTCGTCCAGCACCAGCGCCACGGCGGCGTTCAACCCCAACACCTGGTTCCCGCTCAATGCGACCACCCAGGACACGTACGACATGCTGTACGACGCCCTGTCCGATTACTTCGGACCGGCCGGCATCACGTACGGAAACCGCATCGCCTACCGCTGGCGCTGCATGGAGTGCGGTTACCGCCAGATCGACACGACCACCAAGGCCTATCGCCTGCTGGCCGCCTTCGAAGGCAAGTTCATCGGCAGCTGGGACTACAACGTCGGCCTGTCGCGCGCTTCCAGCGAGTCGTGGTCCGAGCTGGGCGGCGGCTACTTCTATACCGCCAACCTGCAGCAGCTGCTCGGCGACGGCATCCTGAATCCGTTCCTGCTGCCCGGCCAGAGCCAGTCGGCCGCTGCCATGCAGGGCCTGGCCGCGGCTTCCGCGCGCGGCGTACGGTTGTACGGCGGCGAATCGATCGTCACGACCCTGGATGCGTCGTTCTCCGGAAGCCTGGGCTTCTCGCTGCCGGGCGGTGACGTGCTGGCCGCGACCGGCTTCGACCTGCGCCGGGAGGAGTTCAAGTTCGACGGCAACACCTCGTCACAGGCGTCGCTGATCTTCAATGCGCCGTTCGACAACGCCAACATCCTCGACGACGTCAGTCGCGACATCAAGGCCGTGTTCGCGGAAGTCTATCTGCCTGTCACCCGCAACTTCGACCTGACGCTGGCCGCGCGTTACGACGAATACGACGGCTTCGGCGGCACCACCAACCCGAAGGTGTCCTTCAAGTACCAGCCCATCGAGGGTGTCGCGTTCCGTGGTGCCTACAGCACGGGCTTCAAGGTGCCTTCGTTCAACCAGCTGTTCAACGGCGTCACCGAAAGCCCTTACACCGGCCTGGATCTCGCGGATCCGGCAACGTGCCCGGGCGCCGTGGCCGATGCCAGCGTGCCGGGTTGCGAATCCATCCGCCCGGTCATCCTGACCGGCGGCAAGGAGGACCTGGATCCGGAGGAGTCCACGCAGAAGAGCTTCGGCGTGGTGCTGGCGCCGGTGGAATGGTTGAACGTGAGCGTGGACTGGTGGGAGATCGAACGCGAGAACACCATCCGTGGCGCTCCCCTGGAAACCCTCGTCGATTACTACGATCTGTTCTCGGCCAACTGGATCCGGGACGCGAGTGGCGAGGTGATCGCCATCGACCGCCGCTACATCAATTCGGGCGGCAGCCTGATGCGGGGCATCGAGATCGACGGCAACGTCATGGGCGAGCTGGCCGGTGGCAGCTGGCGCCTCAACCTCAACGGCAGCTACATCAACACCTTCAAGACCAAGGCGCTGGAAGCGCTGCCGTACACCGAGAGCCTGGTGGGCGACTACGTCCGCTACTACAACCTGCCGATCAAGTGGAAGCACACGCTCAACTTCGTCTGGCAGAAGGGCGACTGGGCGCACACGTTCAGCCAGATCTACCGCGACGGCTACAACGACGAGCTCCCCATCAGCGTGCGCAACGGCAGCTACATCCCCGAGAACTGGAATCCGCGCGTCTCCAACTACACCACGTACAACTACAGCCTGGCGTACTCCGGCTTCGACAACATGAAGCTGACCTTCGGCGTGAAAAACCTCACCGACGAAGATCCGCCGTTCACCGCGCACATGAACGACTATGCGGCGGGTGCGGGCTGGGAGACGCGTATCGCCGATCCGCGCGGGCGCGCCTACAGCCTGTTGGTCGAATACAAGTTCCGCTGAGCAATAGTGCGGAGCCCCAGGCGCGGCCGGTCCCTGGACCGGCCGCGCCGCATCAGTACGAACGCCACGTCGCTTCGGTGGCGGAGGAAGCAAGCGTGCGAAAGACAACGAACCTGCGACGGCCATTCCGGGGATGGCGGCAGGCATGCGCGATGCTGCTGGCCCTGTCGGGGCTGGGTGGCGGCCAGGTGCTGGCCGGTGACGATGGCCTGCGTGCGGCCCGCGACCGGGCCATCGACGAGGCCTTCGAACACTACCGCCTGCCCGGCCTTGCCGTCGGCGTGATCCGCGACGGCGAGATCGTCTACACGCGTACCCTGGGCGAACGCGAAGCCGGCGGCGGAGAACGGATCGACAACGCCACGCTGTTCAAGATCGCCTCCAACAGCAAGGCGATGACGGCCGGCGTGCTGGCGCGCCTGGTCGATGCCGGCAGACTGAAGTGGGACGACCCGGTCACGAAGCACCTGCCGCAGTTCCGCATGCACGACCCGTGGGTCACGCAGCAGATGCAGGTGCGCGACCTGCTGATCCACAACAGCGGCCTGGGCCTGGGCGCCGGCGACCTGATGCTGTGGCCGGAGCCCAACCGGTTCACCCGCGCCGACATCATCGCCGGCCTGCAGCACCTGAAGCCCACGCACAGCTTCCGTGCCGCCTACGCCTACGACAACCTGCTGTACGTCGTCGCCGGCGAAGTGGCCGCCGCGGCGGGCGGCGCGCCGTACGAGGAGCTGGTCAAGCGTGAACTGTTCCAACCGCTCGGCCTGTCGCGTTGCCAGGTCGGTGAATGGAACCGCGCCGAGGTAGGCAACGTGGCGCAGCCGCACATGCGCACGCCGCACGGCAACCGGGTCATCCGCGAGGACGAGACCATCGTGCCCAACGTCACCTCGATGGCCGCCGGCGGGATCCGTTGCAGCCTCGACGACATGCTGTCCTGGATGCGCATGTGGCTGTCGCCGGAGGCGCAGCCGGCCTGGTTGTCGCCCGCGCAGCGCCGGGCCGTCTGGACGGCCCACATGCCGATGCCCGTGAGCGCGCGCATGCGCGCCTGGGACAACAGCCACTTCTCCGCCTATGGCTACGGATGGCGGCTGTCCGACGTCGACGGCGCCTGGAAGGTGGCCCACACCGGGACGCTGGCGGGCATGTATTCGTCGGTGATCCTGCTGCCCGATCAGCGCACCGGCATCGTCATCCTGATCAATGGCGAAGGCGAGGCCGCGCGCACCGTGCTGGGGCAGGTGCTGACCAAGCAGATCACCCGGCCGGGCGAGACGCACAGCGTGGCGCACTACGCCGCGCTGCTGGACGAGGAGCGCGCCGGCGAACGCGCCGCCAAGCCGAAGCCGGATACCCGTCATCGCAAACCCGCCACCGCGGCGGCGCTGTCAGCCTGGACGGGCCGCTACCGGGATCCCTGGTTCGGCGATGCGACGGTCTGCGCGCAGGGCGATCGCGTGCGCTTCGCGTCGGCGCGTTCGCCGATGCTCACCGGCACCGTGATGCAGGTGGACGCGCGCTGGCTGGTCGACTGGGACGACGACAGCGTCGATGCCGAGCCCTGGCTGCATTTTTCGGCCGATGCCGGGTCGACCACGCTGGCGCTTTCGCACGTGGATCCCGAGGCGGACTTCAGCTACGACTACCAGGACCTCGCCTTCACCCGCGTGGCGGCGTGCGATGCGGCAGCCACGACGAAGGTCGACGTGTCGCCGGCCACCGATGCGGCCAGCGCGGGCCTGGTGGATGTCGCGCCGCTGGCGGAGGGCGTGCGACTGGACATGCGCTATGCCGGCACCGCCAACTTCACCGGCGCGCGCGTGCCCGGCTACGAAGCGAACACCTGCCTGCTGCTGGCGCCCGTGGCGCAGGCGCTGGCGAAGGTGCAGGCGGACGTGCAGCGCGAGGGCCTGTCGCTGAAGCTGTTCGACTGCTACCGGCCGGTGCGGTCGGTGAAGCATTTCGTGGCCTGGGCACGCGACGCCGCCGACCAGCGAACCAAGCCCGCGTTCTATCCCAACGTCGAGAAAGCGGCGTTGCTCGACGGCTACATCGCGGAAACCTCCGGGCACAGCCGCGGCGCCACGCTGGACCTCACGCTGACCCGCTGTGAGCGCGGAGCCTGCGTCGACCTGGACATGGGCACGCCCTTCGACTTCTTCGATCCCCGCGCCAACACCGCGCATGCCGACCTGTCGCCTGCACAGAAGGCCAACCGAGCGCGCCTGCTCGATGCGATGGCGCGGCACGGGTTCCATAATTACCCGATGGAATGGTGGCATTTCACCTTCCGGCCCGAGCCTTCCCCCCAGACCGCGTACGACGTTCCGATCCAATGACTTCCTCCCCCTCCTCCCTCCCGTCGCGGACCACCGATGTCGCGGTGATCGGCAGCGGCATCGTCGGTCTGTCGACGGCGCACCACCTGCTCGACCGCGGCCTGTCCTGCATGCTGATCGACCCCAAGGGTCCGGCGGGCGAGACGTCGTTCGGCAACGCGGGTTCGATTTCCGTCGGCAACGTGATGCCGCAGTCGACGCCGGGCATCGTGGTGAAGGCGCTGCGCATGCTCGCCAACCCGCTGGCGCCGCTGAAGCTGGACTGGGGCGTCAGCCCTTCGTATGCACGCTGGCTGCTGCAGTTCCTGGTGCAGGGACGTCCGCAGCACGTGCTGCCGATCATCGACGCGCTGAGCGCGATCAATCGCGCGTCGCGTGACGCGTGGCTCGCCCTGGGCGAGCGCATCCAGGCGCAGGACCTGATCGCGCATACCGGCTACCTGCATGTCTACAGCGAACAGGAGACGTTCGCGAAGGGCGAGTGGGAGCGCGACCTGATGCGCAGGCACGGCGTCGCCTTCGACGTGCTCGATGCCGCACAGCTGCGCGAGCTGGAACCCGGGATCGGTGCCGGCTTCCAGCGCGCGGTGTTCCAGCGCGAATCGCTGGCGATGCGCGACCCGGGCGATTTCTGCCGGCGCCTGTTCAACCACCTGAGCGCGCGCGGCGCCGTGCCGCTGACCGCGAGCGTATCGTCGATCGCGCGCCGCGACGGCGGCTACCAGGTCGATACCGATCATGGTCCGGTGCATGCGGGCCGTGTCGTCGTGGCGGCAGGCGCGTGGAGCAATGCGCTGCTGCGGCCGTTCGGACTGAAGATTCCGGTGATTCCCGCACGCGGCTATCACCTGATGTATCCGCAGGCGCAGGCCGTGGTCGGGCGCCCCACGCTGTGGGCCGAGCGCTACATGGTGGTGTCGCCGATGCAGGCGGGCATCCGCATGACCAGCATCAAGGAACTGACCGCACTCGACCGCGATCCGCACTATCACCTCATCCGCAGGCTCGACCCCGAGGCGCGCAAGCTGTTCCCGGGCATCACCGGCGAACCGGTCTCGGAATGGGCGGGCAACCGGCCGTGCACGCCGGATTCGCTGCCGATCATCGACCGGGTGCCGGGCGAGGAGATCTTCGTCGCCACCGGGCACGGCCACCTGGGACTGACCCAGGGGCCGGTGACCGGGCGCCTGCTCGACCAGATGATGGCGGGCCAGCCGACGGAGATACCGCTGGCGCCGTATGGGCTGGCGCGGTTCGCGTAAATCCTGCCTGTTCTTGTGGGAGCGACGTAAGTCGCGATCGCGGACGGTGGCGGTCCGGGCGCTTTGAGGACGACGGGCGTCCTTATCGATGCGCACGCCATTCGCTCATTTGGCGCTGCTCCCGGATCTCAATGCACTGCGGCCTGTGTTCGCGACTTACGTCGCTCCCACAAAGGCACCCGCGCTAAGCGCCGCCCACGAACCCTGCCTGGCGCCAAACCTCGAACACCACCACCGCCACGGTGTTGGAGAGGTTGAGGCTGCGGTTGTCCGGCCGCATCGGCAGGCGCAGGCGCTGGTCCGGCGGCAGGCCGTCCAGCACGTCCTGCGGCAGGCCGCGCGTTTCCGGGCCGAACAGGAAGGCATCGCCGGGACGATACTCGGGCTGGTCGTAGCGCATGGTGCCCCGCGTGCTCAGCGCGAACAGGCGGCCGGGACGGATGCGCTGCAGGGCCGCTTCTAGCGAAGCGTGGACCTGCAGCGTGGCGTACTCGTGGTAATCCAGGCCGGCGCGCTTGAGCTGCCTGTCTTCCAGCGTGAACCCGAGGGGTTCGATCAGGTGCAGCCGCGCGCCGGTGTTCGCACAGAGGCGGATGGCATTGCCGGTATTCGGGGGAATTTCCGGCTGGTACAGCAGGACATCGAGGTCCAGGGCGTCGGTCATGGCGCGCATTCTACGCGGCGCTGCATGGCCTCGCGGGCGGGTGGTGCGGTGGAACTCCGGCCATGGCCGGCTTGCATATCACGCGGGTGGAACGTGTTGCCTGCGTATCAACGCGAAGCCAGCTGGCTGGCCAGCACACCTGCCTGCACGGCGACCTGCTGCATGTCTTCCGCCGACGGACGCACGGTGACCACCGGCATGTCGACCACGCGCACCGCCTGCTGGGCGACGAAGTAGGCCAGGTCCTCGGCGGTCGGCGTCACGTTGACGGCGGCCAGGTCGACGATCTTGGCGTCCTTGTAGGTGTTGTAGTGGGCCAGGTCGGCGGCGTCCGGGGTGACGGTGACGGTCGGCAGGTCGACGATGCGCTCTGCCGCGGCGGCGGCGGCCGTGCGGCCCGTGTCGGCCTGGGTGGCGGAGACGACCATGGCGCCGGCGCACAGGGCGAAGACGACGGCGGCGGTCAGCGGGAGGAGGTTCTTGGCGTTCATTGTCATGCCTCTGTAGTGATGTTGTGGGGTGGTGTGGTAGTAAGGTAGTACACCTAGACAGAACGGTCAAGCGAAACCTGTTGTTTCGATGAGTTGATTCAGGGTTCAGTCAGGTTTGGTTCGGAACAGCGGGCGGCTTGTTATAGGTAGAGCAGGAACCGTGCCAAACGTAAGTTGTTGATCCAGTTGAATTTAAATATGCAGTGTTGCTGTCCGGTGTCCGGGTTGCGTGTCCGTCCGGTTGTCCGTCCTGCATGCACAAGACGCGGCCGGGCGTGTGGTGTGACTGCGAACACGCCACCTGGGCCGGAGGCCGGTCAGCTTGGGGTGTGCTGGTTGTGATGCGGTTTAGGCAGGAACCGTTGCAGTTCCGCCGGAACGCCGGGGATGGCGTTCAGTTTCACCAGGGCAGGGACTGGCCCTGCCAATCGAGGAAGGACCCGCTGTCGTCGGGCGTGAGGCGGTCGATCACGTGCAGCAGCCCGGCGGCGGACTCCTCCACCGACAGCGCGGCGTTCTGCCCGCCCATGTCGGTGCGCACCCAGCCGGGATGCAGGGCCACGACGGTGACGTGCCGGGTGGACAGCGCCTGCGCCAGCAGCGAGGTGGCCATGTTCTGTGCCGCCTTGCCGATGGCGTAGCTGGGCGTGCGGAATTCCTGCCGCAGGCCGATCGAGCCGACTTCGGAGGAGATGTTGGCGACCACGCCCCCTTCGGCCAGCCGGGGCGCCAGCGCCTGGGTCAGCAGGAACGGGCCCGCCGCATTGGTGTGGAAGCTGGCATCGAGGTCGGCAGGCACGACCTGGCCGAAACGTTCACCCCCGCGCAGCACGCCGGCGTTGTTGATCAGCAGGTGCAGGGACTCTTCGTCGGTCACCAGGGGCAGTTCGCGCACCAGTTCGGCGCGGCTGCGGGGATCGGCCACATCCAGCGGCAGCACGTGCAGGCGCCCGGGATGTTCGCCGGCCAGGGTATTCAGGGCGGTGGCCTTGCCCGGCTGCCGGCAGGTGGCGACAACGTGGCAGTGCCGGCCGAGCAGCTGGCGGACGAGTTCCAGGCCCAACCCGCGGTTGGCGCCGGTGACCAGGCAGTGCTTGCGGTCCATGCAACCTCCGGGGAAGGCGCGAATGGCAGGGCCCACGGACGCATGGGCCATCCGTCATGGCTTGTGGCCTAGTGTAATGAGCCAGGGCCGCGGTTAGCATCGGGTGTTCTGTTCTGCCGACCCCGTATTACAAAGGAGTGTCCGATGCGCCTTACCCGCCGGCCCCGCGCCGCCCTGCTTGCCCTCGCCCTGTCCACCGCCCTCGGCGGCCTGGCCTATGCGCCGGCACCCACGTACGCGAAGCCGGCCGCCGCCGCGGACATCGTGATTCCCTATGAGGAGTTCACCCTGCCCAATGGCCTGCGCGTGATCGTGCATACCGACCGCAAGGCGCCGATCGTGGCGGTGAACATCTGGTACCACGTGGGCAGCAAGAACGAGAGCCCCGGGCGCACGGGTTTCGCGCACCTGTTCGAGCACCTGATGTTCCAGGGCAGCGAGAACCACGACGGCGAGTTCTTCACGCCGTTCGAACTGGTCGGCGCCACCGACCAGAACGGCACCACCAACCAGGACCGCACCAACTACTTCCAGAACGTGCCCACCACCGCGCTCGACATGGCGCTGTGGATGGAATCCGACCGCATGGGCCACCTGCTGGGCGCGATCGACCAGAAGGCGCTGGACGAACAGCGCGGCGTGGTGCAGAACGAGAAGCGCCAGGGCGAGAACCAGCCCTATGGCCGCCGCATCATGGCCCGCATGTTCGAGGCGCTGTACCCGGCCGGACACCCCTACAGCTGGCAGACCATCGGCTCCATGGCCGACCTGGATGCCGCCACCCTGGACGACGTGAAGACCTGGTTCCGCAGCTGGTACGGCCCCAACAACGCCGTGCTGGTGCTGGCCGGCGACATCGACGTGGCCACTGCGAAGGAGAAGGTGACGCGCTATTTCGGCGACATTCCGGCCAGCGCCACGCTGGCCGACATGAAGACCCACATTCCGAAGCATGCCCAGGATACCCGCGAGACCATCCCGGACCGCGTGCCGCAGGTGCGCCTGTACCGCGGTTGGCCGGTGGCCGAGATGGGCACCCGGGACGCGGCGCTGCTGGATCTGTTCGCCCAGGTGCTGGGCGGCAGCGCGGCCTCGCGCTTCGACACCCGCCTGGTGCACGGCGACAAGATCGCCGACCAGGCCAGCGCCTACCAGTGGAGCAGCGAGATCAGCGGCACCTTCTTCCTGGTCTCGACCGTGAAGGAAGGCGTGGACCCGGCCAAGGTGGAGAAGGCGCTGGACGAAGAACTCAAGCGCTTGATCGCCGAAGGCCCCACCGCCGACGAACTGGAACGCGCCAAGGTGGCCGGTCGCGCGGCATTCGTGCGCGGCATCGAGCGCATCGGCGGTTTCGGCGGCAAGTCCGACGTGCTGGCCTCGTGCGCCGTCTACCAGGGCACGCCGGACTGCTACCAGGAAGAGCTGGACATCCTCGCCAACGCGACCGCGGCCGACGTGCAGGCGGCCGCGAAGAAGTGGCTGGCGGGCGCGTCGCACACCATCCTCGTGCAGCCCAGCGAAACCCCGGCCTCGGCCCTCCCGGAAACCGTGTTCGCGGCACCGGCCACTACGCCGGCCGCCACCCCGAAGGTCGACCCGAAGTTCAAGACGGTGAAGACCGACGTCGACCGCAGCGCCGGCGTGCCGAAGACCACCACCTTCCCCGATCTGAAGTTCCCCGCCGTCCAGCGCGCCACGCTGTCCAACGGCATGCAGGTGGTGCTGGCCGAGCGCCATGAGACGCCGGTGGTGCAGATCAATGTCGAGTTCCCGGGCGGCTATGCGGCCGACGTGGGCAAGAAGCTGGGCACCGCGAGCTTCGCGCTGCAGATGATGGACGAGGGGGCGGGCCAGTACGGCGCGCTGGCGCTCGCCGCACGCAAGGAAGCCCTGGGCGCGGAGCTCAGCACCGCTGGCGGACTGGATTCGGCCTCGGTGGGCCTGTCCGCGCTGACCGAGAAACTGGAGCCGTCGCTGGACCTGCTGGCCGACGTGTTGCGCCGGCCGACCTTCGATCCGGCGGAAATCGAGCGCGTCCGCGCCACCTGGATCGCCGGCATCAAGCAGGAGAAGGCGCGTCCGCAGACCGCCGCGCTGCGCACGCTGCCGCCGCTGCTGTACGGCGCCGGCCATCCGTACGCCATCCCCTTCACCGGTTCGGGGACGGAAGCCTCCATCGCCTCGCTGACCCGCGACGACCTGGTCGCCTTCCACCGCGACTGGCTGCAGCCGGACCAGGCCCGCATCACCGTCGTGGGCGACACCACGCTGGCGCAGATCGTGCCGCTGCTGGAGGCCCGCCTGGGCGACTGGAAGCCCGCGCCCAACGCGCCGAAGCTGCCCGCAGTACCGAAGGTGGCCAATCCGACCAAGCCGCGCGTTTTCCTGATCGACCAGCCGGGCGCCATCCAGTCCAACGTCTACGCCGCGCAGCTGGTACCGCCCACGGGCGACGCCGGCACCATCGACTTCGACTTCGCCAACGGGGTGCTGGGCGGCCAGTTCAGCTCGCGCCTCAACATGAACCTGCGCGAGGACAAGCACTGGGCGTATGGCGCTTACAGCGGCGCCCGCAACACGCTGGGCCAGCGTCCCTGGTGGGCCAGCGCGGCGGTGCAGAGCGACCGCACGGCCGATTCCATGAAGGAACTGCAAAAGGAGATCAGCCAGTTCGCCACCGGCCAGGCCCCGGCCAAGGCGGAGGAAATCGCCAAGATCCGCGCGGCCAACACCCTGGAACTGCCGGGCGCGTACGAAACCGCCTCGGCGGTGCTTGGCCAGATCGTCTCCAACCAGCGCTACGGCCGTCCGGACGATTACATCGTCCAGTACAAGGCCCGCAACGAAGCCATCGGCGCCGCCGATGTGGCCAAGGCCGCCGCCACGCTGTCGCCCTCGTCCCTGACCTGGGTGGTGGTGGGCGACCTGTCCAAGGTGGGCGACTCGGTCCGCGCGCTGCAGCTGGGCGAGGCGGTCCAGCTGGATGCCGACGGCAACGTGAAGAAGTGAGCCCCGCCTGCCGCCCCTCCCCGGAGGGGCGGCTGATGGCCCGGTTCGATTCATCCGGAATCCGCCAGAATGGCCGCGACTCACATTCCGAAGGTGTCCCCGATGCGTCTTGCCGTCCTTGCCGCGGCTTCCGCCGTGTTGTTGTCCGCCTGCACCTGGGTGCACCTGGCCCCGGCCGCGAAGAACGTGCGGGTGATCCCCGCCGGCGCGACCCCGGCCGGCTGCGAAAAACGCGGCGAGGTGTCGGTGTCGGTCAAGGACAGCGTGGCGTTCTACGAGCGCAATACCCTGCGCGTCCGCGACGAACTGGAAACCCTGGCCCGCAACGAAGCGCCGGGATTGCAGGCCGATACCCTGCAGCCCCTGGGTGATCCGGTCCACGGCGAGCAGCGGTTCGCGGCGTTCCGCTGCAGCCGATAAAATGTGACGAGCGTCACCTTTTGGCGTGAGGGGGGGCCCCGCGCGATCCTGCGTAAAGATGCGGTGAAGGCGGGAAGTGAGTACCCTTGTCGGCCCCCTCTGCCCGAGCCTTGGCGCTAACCTCGATGCTCTTCAAGAATGTCTCCATCGCGGGACTGGCGCATATCGATGCGCCGCACACGCTGACGTCCGACGAGATCAACGCCCGCCTGCAGCCCACGCTCGATCGCCTGGGCATCAAGACCGACGTGCTCAACGACATCGCCGGCGTGCACTCCCGTCGCCTGTGGGACGCCGACGTGCAGGCCTCCGACGCCGCCACCCTGGCCGCCCGGAAGGCCCTGCTGGACGCCGGCATCGGTGCCGACAAGATCGGCCTGGTGGTCAACACCTCGGTCAGCCGCGACTACCTCGAACCGTCCACCGCCAGCATCGTCTGCGGCAACCTGGGCGTGGGCGACGAGTGCCAGACCTTCGACGTGGCCAACGCCTGCCTGGCCTTCATCAATGGCATGGACATCGCCGCGCGCATGCTGGAGCGTGGCGAGATCGACTATGCGCTGGTGGTCGATGGCGAGACCGCCAACCTGGTCTACGAGAAGACCATCGAGCGCCTCAATGCGCCCGATGTCACCGAACAGCAGTTCCGCGACGAGCTGGCCGCCCTGACCCTGGGCTGCGGCGCCGTGGCGATGGTGATGGCGCGTCGCGAACTGGCCCCGGAAGCCCCGCGTTACAAGGGCGGCGTGACCCGTTCGGCCACCGAGTGGAACAAGCTCTGCCGCGGCAACCTGGACCGCATGGTCACCGACACCCGCATGCTGCTGATCGAGGGCATGAAGCTGGCCAACAAGACCTTCGCCGCTGCCAAGGTGGCGCTGGGCTGGGCGGTGGACGAACTGGACCAGTTCGTCATCCACCAGGTCAGCCGGCCGCACACCCAGGCCTTCATCAAGTCCTTCGGCATCGATCCGCAGAAGGTCATGACCATCTTCACCGAACACGGCAACATCGGTCCGGCCAGCGTGCCGATCGTGCTGAGCAAGCTGAAGGAACTGGGCAAGCTGAAGAAGGGCGACCGCATCGCCCTGCTCGGCATCGGCTCGGGCCTGAACTGCACGATGGCCGAGGTGGAGTGGTAATCCCACCCGGCATGTGCATTCCAGGGGCCGGTTCGCCGGCCCTTTTCTTTGACGGCGGCGACGCGCGATGAACCTTCCCGGCTACCCCTCCCATCCGAAGCGCTTCGAGGTCCGCCCGGGCCTGTCGATGAACTACCTCGACGAAGGCCCGCGCGACGGCGAGGTGGTGGTGATGCTGCACGGCAATCCGTCGTGGAGCTACTACTGGCGCACGCTGGTGGCGGGTCTGTCCGACAAGTATCGCTGCATCGTGCCCGACCACATCGGCATGGGCCTGTCCGACAAGCCCGACGACAGTCGCTACGAATACACCCTGCAGTCGCGCGTGGACGACGTGGCCGCGCTGTTGCGCCATCTGGGCATCACCGGTCCGGTGACGCTGGCCGTGCACGACTGGGGCGGCATGATCGGTTTCGGCTGGGCGCTTTCGCACGCCGCGCAGGTCAAGCGCCTGGTGATCACCAACACCGCGGCGTTTCCGATGCCCGCTGCGAAGAAGATGCCCTGGCAGATCGCGCTCGGCCGCGACTGGACCATCGGCGAATGGATCATCCGCGGCTTCAACGCATTCTCCGCCGGCGCCTCATGGATCGGTGTGGAACGCCGCATGCCGGCGGACGTGCGCCGAGCGTACGTGTCGCCCTATGACACGTGGGCCAACCGGATCGCCACGATCCGCTTCATGCAGGACATCCCGCTGGGGCCGCAGGACAAGGCGTGGTCGCTGCTCGAGGCTGCCGGCAAGGCGCTGCCGTCGTTCGCCGACCGTCCGGCGTTCCTGGGCTGGGGGCTGAAGGACTTCGTGTTCGACCGGCATTTCCTCGACGGCTTCCGTGCCGCGCTGCCGAAGGCGGAAGTGCACGCGTACGAAGACGCCGGCCACTACGTGCTGGAAGACAAGCACGAGATCCTGGTGCCGTTGATCCGCGACTTCCTGGATCGTCATCCATTGACCTGATTCCTTCGCAAGGAGAGAAGGCTTAAAGCTCCGGCAACGGATTCTTCTCGGCCTCCACCACGCCCGCCCAATCCGCCTGCACCAGCAGCGGCAACCCATGCGCCAGCCGCGCCTTGTCGCACTGTGCGCTGCGTTCGCCGAACTCCAGCGAGGCCGGTACCAGCGCGCATACCGACGGCCGACGGTCGTGGATCGTGCAGCGGCTGTAGCGGCCGATGTCGGCATCCAGGGCCACGCAGCGCGGGTCCTTCTGCGAGGTGCCGCGCATCACCCGCTCGTGCACGCGCAGCGGTTCGGTCAGTGCGGCCGGTACCGCGCCGCCCTGCTCGGGGTCCGCCTCGCTCCAGTGGAAGCTGACGCGGAAATGGGCGCAGCAGGCGCCGCAGGTCAGGCAGGGATGCATCGGGGCGGGCTGGCGGCTGGGCGCGGGCGGGACGCGCATTCTGCCAACGCCGCGGGCTGACGCAAGTACCGTCCAGCGGCGACAATGCCCGCATGACCGATCCGTGCAACATCGCCGCCAGCCTGCCCCGGCTGGCCCGCGAGCAGCCCGACCGCGTGGCCATGCGCTGCCCCGATGGCGCCGGCCGCTACACCCGCGAGCTCACCTACGCGCAGCTCGATGCCCGCAGCGATGCCATCGCGGCCGGTCTGGGCGCCTACGGCATCGGCCGCGGCAGCCGCACGGTGGTGATGGTGCGGCCCACGCCGGAGTTCTTCCTGCTGATGTTCGCGCTGTTCAAGGCCGGCGCCGTGCCGGTACTGGTCGACCCCGGCATCGACCGCCGCGCGCTGAAGCAGTGCCTGGACGAAGCCGAGCCCGAAGCCTTCATCGGCATCCCGCTGGCCCAGTTCGCGCGCCGCGTGCTGGGCTGGGCGAAGTCGGCGAAGAAGATCGTGACCGTAGGCCCGCGCTGGGCCTGGGGCGGCACCACGCTGGCGAAGATCGAGGCGCGCGGCGCCGGCGCCGGCCCGCAACTCGCGGACACGGCGCCCGACGATGTCGCCGGCATCCTGTTCACCAGCGGATCCACCGGCGTGCCGAAGGGCGTGGTGTACCGCCATCGTCATTTCGTCGCCCAGATCGAGTTGCTGCGCAACGCCTTCGGCATGCAGCCCGGCGGCGTGGACCTGCCGACGTTCCCGCCGTTCGCGCTGTTCGATCCTGCGCTGGGGCTCACCTCGGTGATTCCCGACATGGACCCCACGCGTCCTGCCAGCGCCGATCCGGACAAGCTGCACGCGGCCATCGCGCGCTTCGGAGTCACCCAGCTCTTCGGCTCGCCGGCGCTGATGAAGGTGCTGGCCGACCACGGCGCGCCGCTGCCCACCGTGCAGCGCGTGACCTCCGCCGGTGCCCCGGTGCCGCCGGACACCGTGGCGAAGATCCGCACCCTGCTGCCGGAGGGCGCGCAGTTCTGGACGCCGTACGGCGCCACCGAATGCCTGCCCGTTGCCGTCATCGAAGGCCGCGAACTGGAATCCACGCGCGCCGCCACCGAGGCCGGCGCCGGCACCTGCGTCGGTCGTGCCGTGCCGCCGAACGAAGTCCGCATCATCCGCATCGTCGATGCGCCGATCGCCGACTGGAACGACGTCGACGAAGTGCCCGATGGCGAAGTCGGCGAAATCACGGTCGCCGGTCCCACCGCCACCGATACCTATTTTCGCCGCGATGCGGCCACGCGCATCGCCAAGATCCGCGAAGCGCTGCCCGACGGTGGCGAGCGCATCGTGCACCGCATGGGCGACGTGGGCTGGTTCGATGGCGAGGGCCGGCTGTGGTTCTGCGGCCGCAAGACACAGCGCGTCGAAACCGCCGACGGCCCGCTCTACACCGAACAGGTCGAACCCGTGTTCAATACGCATCCCCAGGTCCGCCGCACCGCGCTGGTCGGGGTCGGCGAACCCGGACGCCAAACGCCGGTGCTCTGCTACGAACTGCAGCCGGGTGTCGGCGTCGACCGCGCGCGGCTGGAGGCCGACCTGCGCGCCATCGGCGCACGTCATCCGCATACCGCGCGCATCGCCAGGTTCCTGCCGCACCCGGGCTTTCCGGTGGATATCCGCCACAACGCCAAGATCGGCCGCGAGACGCTGGCCGCATGGGCCGCTGCGCAGAAGGAGCCGCACGCATGAAGATCCTCGTCACCGGCGGTGGTGGCTTTCTGGGACAGGCGTTGTGCCGCGGCTTGGTCGAACGCGGGCATGAGGTCATCAGCCTCAACCGCGGTTATTACCCCGTGCTGCGCGAACTCGGCGTGGGCCAGGTGCAGGGCGACCTCGCCGATGCGCACGCGGTGCGGCATGCCGCCGACGGCGTGGACGCGATCTTCCACAATGCAGCCAAGGCCGGCGCCTGGGGCAGCTACAAGAGTTACCACGATGCCAACGTGGTCGGCACGCAGAACGTGCTGGATGCCTGCCGGCTGCACGGCATCGCGCGCCTGGTCTACACCTCCACGCCCAGCGTGACCCATCGCGCCACCCATCCGGTGGAGGGCGGCACTGCCGACAGCGTTCCGTACGGCGAAGGCTTCAAGGCACCTTACGCCACCACCAAGACCATCGCCGAGAAGGCGGTGCTCGCCGCCAACGACGCATCACTGGCGACAGTGGCGCTGCGGCCGCGCCTGATCTGGGGTCCCGGCGATCACCAGATCCTGCCGCGGCTGGTGTCGCGCGCGCGCGCCGGCCGCCTGCGCATCGTCGGCAGCGGCGAGAACCACGTCGATACCACCTACATCGACAACGCCGCGCAGGCGCACTTCGACGCTTTCGACCATCTCGCGCCGGGTGCCGCCTGCGCAGGCAAGGCCTACTTCATCTCCAATGGCGAACCCTGGCCGATGCGCAAGCTGCTCAACGCGCTGCTGGAAACGGCCGGCGCTCCGCACGTGGACAAGCACCTCTCGTTCAAGGCGGCCTACCGTGTCGGCGCGGTGTGCGAGGCGCTGTGGACGGTGCTGCCGCTGAAGGGCGAACCGCCGATGACACGCTTTCTCGCCCAGCAGTTGAGTACCGCGCACTGGTACGACATGGCGCCGGCACGCCGTGACTTCGGCTACGTGCCGCGCGTGTCGATGGACGCAGGCTTCGAACGCCTGAAGGCCTGGCTGCGCGATCATCCTGTGTAGAAGGGGCTTCAGCCCGCGGCTCGCACACCTCGCCGCATGCGCGCCTATGAGCGTGGTGCCGCGAGATCACGCAGTCGACGGATCCGTTACGGCATTCCGGACGGGACAGGGGCGGTGGTCGAGCCCCTGAAGCCTTCACGCACGAATCACGACGCTGAAGGCCGTCCATATCGCGCCGGGCGACAATCACGCGGCGACGACTTCCCGCATTCCAGCATGGCGCACGCCACTAACGGCTGTACCACTGGCCACATGCCAAAGGGAGTTTCCATGCTGCGCTACGCCATCATCTTCTTCGTCATCGCCCTGATCGCCGCCGTGCTGGGCTTCAGCGGCATCGCCGGCGCCGCCACCAACATCGCGTGGGTGCTGTTCGTCGTGTTCGTGATCCTGGCGATCATCTCGCTGCTGCGCGGCAAGCGCGTCTGACGCCTCACCGTCTCTCTCCGCCGGGACGGCAGGACGCCGTCGAGCCCGCCCCGAGCCTGCATGAAGCAGGCGAACGGGCGGGCGGGGTGCGCAGGCTTTGCCGCTAGAATGGCCGCATGGACCTGTCTCCGTTCGATGCCCTCAAGCCGCTCGCCGGCCGTGCGCTGGAAACCGCGCTCAACCACGCCCTCGCCCTGGATCCCGATACCGAAGCCGCGCTGCGTCCGCTGGAGGGACGTCGCATCCAGGTAGCCGTGGACGCGCCATCCCTGGCGATGGACATCATGGTCGGGGGCGGCCGACTGCAGGTCGGCCCCGCCAGCGAAGTGCTGGAGGCCGACCTGGCCGTGCGCGGCACGCTGGGCGGCCTGCTGGGCCAACTGCCGTTCTTCCGTCGCGACCACGCCACGCCGGTCGGCAAGGTCAAGGTGTCCGGCGACGCCGAGCTGGCGCGCCGCCTGCAGACGCTGGCCACCCGTTTCGATCCCGACTGGTCGCTGCCCTTTACCCGGGTGTTCGGCGACATCGTCGGCGTGCAGGTCGCCAATGCCGTGCGCGCAGGCCTGCAGCAGGCGCGTGCCGCCGCAGGCAGCCTGGCAGGAAGCGCCGCCGAGTACGTCACCGAGGAATCGCGCGACGTGGTCGGCCGCGAGGAACTCAATGCCTTCCATGACGATGTCGACGCCATCCGCGACGACGTCGAGCGCCTCGCCGTGCGCATCGGTCGCCTCGCCGCCCGCGTGGAGCACCGCGCATGAAGTCGGTGCTGCGGGCCAGCCGCATCGGTCGCGTGTTGTTGCGCTACCGCCTCGACGACCTGCTGGAAGGCACGCAGGTCGAGCGCTGGCTGAGGCTGGCCCGTCCCTTCGTGCCGCGCGCATCGGCCGAGATCGCCGCGCAGCCGCGGGGTGCGCGCCTGCGGCTGGCGCTGCAGGAACTGGGCCCGATCTTCGTGAAGTTCGGCCAGATTCTATCCACGCGGCGCGATCTGATCCCGCCCGACATCGCCGAAGAGCTGACCCTGCTGCAGGACCGGGTGGCGCCATTCGACGGCGAACTTGCGCGTGCGCGGGTCGAGCAGGAACTCGCGCGCGACATTCGCGATGCCTTCGAGACCTTCGACACCACGCCGCTGGCGTCTGCCAGCATCGCGCAGGTGCACGCCGCCACGCTGCCGGGCGGGCGCGAGGTGGTGGTGAAGGTGTTGCGCCCGGACATCGGCCGCCAGATCGCGGGCGACATCGCGCTGCTGGAGAGCATCGCCGCCATCGTCGAACGCGCGCATCCCAACGCGGACAAGATCCGCCCGCGCGAGATCGTCGCCGAGATCGAGAACACGCTGGCCGCCGAACTCGACCTGCAGCGCGAGGCCGGCAATGCCAGTCTGCTGCGCCGCAACTGGGCCGGGTCGCCCGACCTGTACGTACCGGAAGTGATCTGGTCGCACACGGCGCAGGGTGCGATGACGATGGAGCGCGTGCGCGGCATCCCGTCGGACGACATCGCCGCGCTGGACGCGGCCGGCATCGACCGCAAGGCGCTCGCCGCCAAGGGCGTGCGCGTGTTCTACCAGCAGGTGTTCCGCGACAACTTCTTCCACGCCGATGCGCACGCCGGCAACATCTGGGTGGATCCCGAACGCAAGACCGATCCGCGCTTCATCGCGCTGGATTTCGGCATCATGGGCCAGCTCTCGCGCGACGACCAGTACTGGCTCGCCGAGAACTTCATGGCGATCTTCAACCGCGACTATCGCCGCATCGCCGAGCTGCACGTGCAGGCCGGCTGGATGCCCGCGCACATCCGCATCGACGAACTGGAAGCCGCCGCGCGCGCGGTGTGCGAGCCGTACTTCACCCGCCCGCTCAGCGAGATCTCGCTGGCCGAAGTGCTGGCCAAGCTGTTCCGCACCGCGCAGCGCTACGAACTGACCCTGCAGCCGCAGCTGATCCTGCTGCAGAAGACCCTGCTCAACATCGAAGGGGTGGGCCGCCAGCTGGACCCGCAGATCGACATCTGGGCCGTGGCCAAGCCGGTGCTGGAACGCATCCTGGTGGAGCGCTACAGCCCGCAGCGTGCCGCGCAGGAATTCCGCAAGCGCCTGCCCGAGATCATGACCCACGCGCCGGACATGCCGCGCCTGGTGCATGCGTGGCTGAGCCAGCAGGTGGAGGGCCGCCACGAACTGTCGATGCGGTCCCGCGACCTCACCGAACTGACGCAGACCATGAAAGGCCTGCAGCGCCGCGTGGTGGCCGCCATCCTCGGCGTGGGCCTGCTGATCGTCGCGGCGGTGCTGTATGCGCTGGAAGCCGGCGGTCCGCGCCTGCTCGACGTCCCGGCCTCGGCCTGGATCGCCGGCATCGGCGGCCTGTGGGCCCTGCTGGCGGCGTGGCCCAGGCGGTGAAGCGAGAAGTGAGGGCAGAGAAGTGAGGAGTGAGTGCAAGCTCGGACGCCTCTACTCACTACTCACTCCTCTGCACTCGTTCCTCGCTTCACAACCAGCCACCACCCCAGCCAGACCTGCACGGGCAACGTTAGCAGGCAGGCGAGGGTGAACCAGCGCGGGAAGTCGTCCCACGCCATCACCGTCACGTAGAGGCTCAGTGCCAGATACAGCGCGAACAACACCCATGCGTGTGCCGTCTTCGCCACCGCGGCCATGCCGACCATCAGCGCGCTGCCCGCCACTCCGGCAAGGAACACCCAAAGCAGGTCGTAGGCCAGTCGCGCATCACCGCCCCGCGGCAGTCGCAGCAGGTCCGCGAGCTCGCCGCCGGCCAGGTTCACCAGCGGCACCGCAACCGCGGCGAGCGCAAGTGCCAGCACGCTGCGCAGCACCACGCTGAAGTGACGCGCCATCCGGAAGCCCTGGGTGATGAACGGGAGCGCCATTGAAGCACGGCGTCCGTGCGCGTTGACGCGTTCGCAACGATTCCTTCGCGCCTCGTGCGCATCGCGGGGACTACGGTGGTCGCTCTTCCCCACTGAAGGAGCACACGCCATGAGCCATCTCACCGGAAAGCGCGTCGCCATCCTCGCTACCGATGGATTCGAGCAGTCCGAACTCACCGAGCCGCTGCGCGCGCTGCGCGAGCACAAGGCCGACGTGGACATCGTCTCGCTGGACGGTGGCCGCATCCAGGGTTTCAAGCACTTCGACAAGGGCGATCAGGTCGAAGTGGATCATGTGCTGTCCGAGGTGTCGGCCAAGGACTACGACGCGCTGGTCATTCCCGGCGGCCTGTTCAATCCCGATGCGCTGCGCGTGGACGATCAGGCGCTGGCCTTCACCCGCGGGTTCTTCGAGGCCGGCAAGCCGGTCGGTGCGATCTGCCACGGCCCCTGGGTGCTGGCCAATGCCGACGTGCTGCGTGGCCGCACCGTCACCTCGGTGCCCAACATCCGCAAGGACCTGGAGAACGCGGGTGCGAACTGGAAAGACGACGAGGTGATCGTCGACAAGGGCTTGGTGACCAGCCGCACGCCGAAGGACCTGCCCGCGTTCTGCGCCAAACTGGTGGAGGAAATCGCCGAGGGCACGCACGGCGGCCAGCGGCGTTCGGCGTAAACCCGAGCTCCCAGGACGGGCTCCCGTCGCCGCTCAGCGCGGCGACGCCGGCTGCGCTCCGGTATCGGCGCCGGGCGCGCACTGCGGCAGCGGCAACGGACCATACACCTTGAACGTACCGGCGAAGCCGCCCTGCTCGACCACGTAGACCGCGCGTGCAGCGGTGTCGACATGCAGGAACTGCTGGTAGCCGTCGGCGATCATGCCGGTGTCGGACAGCGGGGTTCCCATCGTGTGATGCAGCCCCGCGGGCGGCGATGCCATCACCGGCCACGCCTGCTGTACGCCGTACGGGCCGACAAAGGGTTTGAGGCGGCGCGCCGCACAGGCGGTTACCGGATCCGCAGGTGCCTGCGTGCCCGTGTCGAGGGTGAGGGTCACGGGGGGAGGCGGCTGGCCGGACGCGGCGGTGGCCAGAACGAAGATCAGGGTGTTTGCGAGCATCGAGTTTCCTTCTTCCGACGGGCGCATCTTGCACGAGCCAACGCCAGCGGTGGACGCAGGCCGTCCCCGCGTTCGCTCGCGGTTCAAGCGGTGCCTGCGCGACAATGGCGGCCCGCCATCGTGGAATCGCTCATGAGCCGTTGGAGTCTGGTGCTGGCAGGCCTGCTGGGCCTCGCGTCGATGCAGGCACGTGCCACCGATCCGCTTTCGGTGATGAGCTTCAACATCCGCCTGCCCGCGGAGAGCGACGGCGTGGATTACTGGGAGACGCGCAAACCACTCGCCGTGCGCATGCTGCGCGAGCAGCAGCCCGACGTGATCGGCCTGCAGGAACTGGTGAAGGCGCAGGCCGACTACCTCGCACGCGAACTGCCGCAGTACGCCTGGTTCGGCCGCGGGCGCGAGGCCGATGGCGGCGGCGAACACATGGGCGTGTTCTACCGGAAGGATCGGCTGAAGGTCATCGAGTCCGGCGACTTCTGGTTGTCGGACACGCCCGACGTGGCGGGCAGCATCACCTGGGGCCACCCCCATCCCCGCATGGTGACGTGGGCACTGTTCGAACAGCGCAGCGACGGCAGGCGCTTCTACCTGTTCAACACCCACCTGCCATACCGCGACGAGGATGAAGCCGCGCGCCTGAAGGGCGCGCAGGCCATCGCGCGCCACCTGGCGACGCTGCCGGACGATGTGCCGGTGGTGCTGACCGGCGATTTCAACACCACGCCCGACAGCGACGCGCATGCGGTGCTCGCCGGCACATTGCAGGATGCCTGGACCACCGCGCCGCGCGTGGAGGGCATCGACGCCACCTTCCATGGATTCACCGGCAAGGCCGACCGGCGCATCGACTGGATCTTCGTCCGCGGCGCGCAGCTGGAGTCGATCACCTCGGTGACTACGCGCTGGAACCATCGGTACCCGTCCGACCACTTCCCGCTGGTGGTGACACTGCGGTTGCCGTAAGCCTCGCGAGCGAAGCTCCATGTGAGAAAGAGGGCGCTCCGAGCTCCATCGATGGCTTTCCGAGCCTCGCGGATGGAGCTCAATGTGAGAGAGATGGGGCTCCAAGCTCGCTCGATGGCTTTCCGAGCCTCGCGGGTGGAGCTTAATGTGAGAGAGATGGCGCTCCGAGCTCCATCGATGGCTTTCCGAGCCTCGCGGATGGAGCTCAATGTGAGAGAGAGGGTGCTCCGAGCCCCATCGATCACGCCCCGAGCCCCATCGATGGCCCGCGGCCCCTCGCGTGCTTCATGTGACGCCTATCGGGCGCCGGACCCTGTCTGGGCAGAAGGCCACGACGCGGGCCTGTAAACAAGAACGGCCCCTTGCGGGGCCGTTCCGTGTCACGTCGTGCGGTCTACTTCGTCGGCGCCGCGGTAGCCGCTGCTCCGGCCTTCCCTGCGAAGTCGCCCGCCAGGAACACGCTCAGCGCGTCCGGCTTGAAGTACGTGCGGATCGCGGCGTTCACCTGGTCCACCGTCAGCGCGGCGTACTTCGCGTCCAGCTCGGCGGTGAACTGCATGGTGCGCCCGTAGAACAGCTGGTCGGCCAGCATGCCGGCGACGGTGCCGTCCTCGGCGCGCGCCTGCTGGCGCTCGGTCAGCGTGCCGGCCACGGCGTCCTTCAACTCCTCGGCGGTGATGCCGTCCTTGACCAGCCTGGCCAGCTCCTCGCGCACCAGCGCCTCGACCTTCGCCATGTTCTCCGGCGCGGCGATGGCCTGGATGCTGAAGCTGCCGGCATCGTCCTTGCCGGTCAGGCTGTCGTCGGCGCGCACGCCGCTGGAGACGCCATAGCTGAGGCCTTCCTGCTGACGGATGCGATCGCCCAGGCGCGACTTCAACGCGCCGCCACCGAAGATGCGGTTGGCCACCACCAGCGCGGGATAATCGGCGTCGGTGACCTTCAGCGGCAGGTTGTGGCGGGCCAGCAGGACGGCATTGGGCTTGTCCGGGGTTTCGAAACGGGCCTGCTTCGCCGCCACATCGGTGTACTGCGTGGGGATGGAGGCGAACGGCTTGCCGCTCTTCCAGCCGGCGAACAGCTGTTCCAGCTGCGCGCGCACGGCGGCGGCATCGAAGTCGCCGACGATGGCGATCTCGCCGTGGGCAGTGCCGTAGACGTCGCGATGGAACGCGCGCACGTCCTCCAGTTTCAGTGCCTTCAGTTCGGCCAGCGATTCGTCCAGCGTGCGGTTGCGCAGCGGATGGCCGGCCGGCCACGGATCGAAGTACTGCGCCAGGGCGCGGCCGGCGATGGCGCCGGGCTCGAAGCGCGAGGCCTCCATGCCGGTGATGGCCTGCGTGCGCAGCTGCTCGAATTCGCTCTCAGGGAACGCCGGGTTGCGCAGCACGTCGGCCGCCAGCGCCAACGCGTCGGCCAGGTGCTCGCGCCGCGTCTGCAGGCCGATGGTGGCGCCCTGCAGGCCGCCACCCACGCTGCCCTGGGTCTTCAGCTGCTCCAGGCGCTGGTCGATCTGCTCGCGCGTCATGGTCTTGCTGCCGCGCATCAGCATGGCGCCGGCGATGCCGGCGGCGCCTTCGCGGCCCTTCAGCGCGGCTTCGTCGGCGAAGCGGAAATTCGCATCGACGATGACGGTGCCGCCGCGGGTCTTCTTCGGCAGCAGCGAGACCTTCAGGCCGTCGCCAAGGGTGAAGGTCTGGGTGCGCGCATCGATGTTCGCCGGCGAGGGGTCGAACACTTCGCCCGCACTGACCGCCGCGCGTCCGGTATAGCCATCGACCAGCGTGGCCACCGGCGGTGCGGCGGGGATCTCCACGCGGTCCGGCGCGGGCGTCGGTACGAAGCGGCCCAGCGTGCGGTTGCTGGACTTCAGGTAGGCGGCGGCGACGCGGTTGACGTCGGCGACGGTGACCTTCTCCACCGCATCGCGGCTGGTGAACAGCAGGCGCCAGTCGCCGGCGGACTGGAACTCCGCCAGGCCCATGCCCACGGCATTGACGTCGGTGAAGTACAGCTCGTATGCGTTGCCGATGCGCTGCTTGGCTTCGTCCACTTCCTGCTGGGTGATCGGGCGCGCGGCGAGTTGCTCGACCTGCGTCAGCAGTTCGGCCTCGGCCTTGGCGGCATCGCCGTCGTTGGGTACCACCGCGATGGCGGTCAGCAGGCCCGGGTCGCGCATGGACTCGCCATTGGCACCGGCGGCCGCGGCCAGCTTGGCTTCCACCAGCGCCTTGTGCAGGCGCCCGCCGGGCGTGTGGCCCAGCACGTTGGCCAGGACGCTGAGCGGCGCGTTGTCGGGGTGCGCCAGCGCGGGGGTGTGGTAGGCGGCCGCGACCAGGCGCAGGTTGCCGACGCGGCGCACGGTGACCTCACGCTCGCCGTCCTGGGCGGGTTCGGTGGTGTAGAAGCGCGGCAGTGCGCGCGCGGGCTTCTTCAGCGGGCCGAAGTGGCGCGCCACGCGGGCGAGCACGTCGGCGCTGTCGATACGGCCGGCAATCACCAGGGTGGCGTTGTCCGGCTGGTACCACTGGCGGTAGAACGCCTGCAGCTTGTCGATCGGTACGCCTTCCACATCACTGCGCGCACCGATGGTGGTGTTGCCGTAGTTGTGCCACAGGAAGGCGGTGGAGCGGATGCGCTGGAACAGCACGCCGGCGGGATTGTTCTCGCCGGCTTCCAGTTCGTTGCGTACCACGGTCATCTCGCTGTCCAGGTCCTTCCTGGCCACGTTCGAGTTGACCATGCGGTCGGCTTCCATCTTCAGCACCCACTCCAGGGTGTCGGCGTTGGCCGGGAAGGAGGCGAAGTAGTTGGTGCGGTCCAGGCCGGTGGTGGCGTTGAAGTCGATGCCGCGCTTCTTCATTTCGCCGCTGATGTCCGACTGCGTGGGCGTGCCCTTGAACAGCAGGTGCTCCAGCAGGTGGGCCATGCCGGTCTCGCCGTAGTTCTCGTGCATCGAACCCACGCCGTAGACCAGGTTGACGGTCACGGTGGGCTTGGTGGCGTCGGGGAACAGCAGCACGCGCAGGCCGTTGGGCAGCGTGTACTCGCTGATGCCTTCGATGCTGGGGCCGGCGGCGACGCCCCTGGGCAGCGTGGCGGGGGCATCGGCCCAGGCCGGCTGGCCCAGGGCGAGCGTCACGGCCAGGCCGAGTGCGACAATGAAACGGGGTGACTTCATCCTCAATTCTCCATCGGGGCCGCGTGCGTCCATCGCGTGCGGCGAACCCCGAGTTTCGCAGATTCGAAAGGCGCGCAGATTCATGGATTACCGTGAGACGAAGACGGACGACGGCGCATTGCCCGTGCTGTATGCGGATGCGCAGATCGCGGTGGTCGACAAGCCCGCGGGCGTGATGGCGCACGACAGCAAGCTGGCGGGCGGCGAGACCGACTTCGTCGCCGACCGCCTGCGTGTGCAGTTCGGCAAGCCCGTTTTCCTTATCCATCGGCTGGACCGCGCCACCAGTGGCTGCCTGCTGGTGGCGTTCGACCGCGACAGTGCGTCGGCGCTGGGCAAGGTGTTCATGTCGCGCGCCGTGGAGAAGGACTACTTGGCCCTCTGCCGGGGCTGGCCGGAACCGGCGTTCACCGTCGACCATCCGCTCGATGGCGGCCCGGGCAAGCCGGAGAAGAAGCCGTCGGTGACGCGCTTCGTGCGTCTGGCGACGGGCGAGCTGCCGCTGCCGTCGGGGGGGTTCGAGACTTCGCGCTATGCGCTGCTGCGCTGCCAGCCGGAGACCGGACGCTTCCGCCAGATCCGCCGGCACCTGAAGCACGCCTTCCATCACCTGATCGGCGACACCAGCCACGGTGATGGGCGGCACAACCGCCACTTCCGCATGCAGGGCGTGCACCGCATGCTGCTGCACGCGGTGCGGTTGTCGTTCCCGCACCCGGCCACCGGCGAAAGGATCGAGGCGGTGGCGCCGCTGGATGCGGAGTTCCGCAAGGCCTTCGCTCTGTTCGGCTGGGAAGAGGATCTGCGCTGATCCGGTAACGCCTTGATGCGGAAGGGATGCGGCATTTGTCCGATGACGCCGCGGCATGCCGGCGCGAAGGTGGGCACCCTTCCCCTGGAGCGCGTCGCCATGTCCTCTCCCCGCATCTACGACCTGCCCACGCGGGTCTTCCACTGGACCTTCGCCGGCCTGTTCGTCGCCGCGTACACCATCGGCAGTACGGTCGACGACGCGTCGCCACGGTTCGTGCTGCACATGCTGGCCGGCGGCCTGCTGGCGGCGGCGGTGCTGCTGCGCCTGGTGTGGGGGGTGGCGGGAACGCGTCACGCCCGGCTGTCGGATTTCAGCCTGAGCCCTGCCGCGCTGGTGGGCTACCTGCGTGGCGTGCTGTCCGGCCAGGCGCGGACGTGGGCGGGACACAACCCCGCCTCCAGCTGGGCGGCGCTGGTGATGATGGGGCTGGGCCTGGGCATGGCGGCCACCGGACTGGCGATGGTCGCGGGCGTGGCGCCGCACGCGGTCGAGGAGGTGCACGAGGTGCTCGCCAACGCCTTGCTGGCCGTGGCGCTGCTGCACGTGGCCGGCGTGCTGGTGCATGTACTGCGACACCGCGACGCGCTTCCGTTGAGCATGGTGACCGGGCGCAAGCGCGGCATTCCCGCCGGAGAGACCGACGTGCGCCCGCACGCGGGGGTGGCGATGGCGTTCGTCGCGGTGCTGGTGGCGGTGGGCGCAGGCGTTGCGAGTCGCTACGATGCCAGCCGTGGCCAGGTCACGCTCTTCGGCCAGACGCTGATGCTCCGCGAGGCGGACGAGGGGTCCGGGGAACGGAGTGGGGCCGACGATGAGCAGGCCGAACATGAAGCGCATGCGCGCGAGGAGCGGGCCGAGGATGTCCCCCACGGTTGAGCGTCGTCCCCTGCAGGGCAGCGAACGTGGCGTCATCGCGGGCGTCCTGCTGCTGATCGCGCTGCTGGTGGTGATGGATGTCGTGGGCGACCTAGGGCAGGGCGCTTCCGCCTGGCACGTGGCGCTGGAAATCCTGGCGGCCGGGTTGGCCCTGCTGGGCGCCGTGCACCTGCTGCGCAGCACGCTGCGCCTGCGCCGCCGTCTGGTCCGGCAGGCGGAAGACCTCAGCCGGGTGCGTGCGCAGGCCGAGGCCTGGCGGCAGCAGGCGCGACGTCATGTCGAAGGGCTGTCGCGCTCGATCGACGCGCAGCTGGATGGATGGCGTCTGTCGCCTGCCGAGAAGGAGGTCGCCTTCCTGCTGCTGAAGGGCCTGGGGCTGCGTGAGATCGCGGATCTGCGCGGCACCCACGAGAAGACGGTGCGCGCGCAGTCCGCGTCGATCTATGCCAAGGCCGGGCTGGCCGGACGGTCCGAGCTGGCCGCCTTCTTCCTGGAAGACCTCTTGGTGCCGCGCGCCGACCTTGATCCAGGGGTCACGCGACCCGCAGCGCCGCCAGCACCATGAGCCCCACGGCGCACAGCATGCCGACCAGCCACGAGAGGCTCCGCAGCGAGTGCTTGTCGGTGAGGTAAAACACGCCATGAAGCACGCGCGCGACGACGAAACCGATAGCCAGCGGCGTGATGGTGTCCGCCGGCACGCCGGCCAGCTGCGCCATCAGCACGCCGGCCACGAACGCCGGGAACGCCTCGAAACCGTTGAGGTGCGCCGCATTGGCGCGCTGCACCTTGTAGTTGCCTTCCTGCTTGGCCATCCACGCCCGCGGATTGCGGTTGTTGTAGCGATCGCCCGAGCGCTTGGCGATGAAGACCCACAGGTACGGCAGCAGCGCGGTGACCAGGATGCACCAGTAAGCGATCGACATGACGTTTCCCTCCGAGGATGGCGCAGGGTAGTGCGGGGAGTCGGTTGGCGTCCATGCTTGCATCTTCCCCCGACGCCGGAGGAGGCATGCGAGGGGGCGCAATGGATGGAGTACCGGAGGCGGGATTGTCGTGGGAGCGACGTAAGTCGCGATGGGCGATTTGTGGTGCTTCATCGCGACTTACGTCGCTCCCACGGTGTGCGTTCGAGGGTCGGTCGCAGGACCAGAAACAGAAAACGGCGCCTTTCGGCGCCGTTTTCATATCGCATCGGAACGCGGCTTACTGCTTGGCCGGCTCCGCCTTCATCATCGTGTCGCGCGCGGCCTTGAAGGGGTTGCCTTCGTACCAGTTCGGCCACTTGTCTTCGACGGCCAGGTCCTTGCCGACGCCGTACAGCGCCTGCAGGTCCTGCACCACGCCGTCCAGCTTCCAGCCCTCGTGCATTTCGTCGCTGGCCTGGTGGTAGCGCTTGGCGTACTCCTCGCTCGCCGCCTTGCCGGCTTCCACGCCGCCTTCCAGCAGGTCGTTGCCGCCCTTGGCATACAGCGCCGGCACGCCGGCCTTGGCGAAGTTGAAGTGGTCGCTGCGGAAGTAGTAACCGCCGGCCGGGTTGCCTTCCTCGGTGAGTACGCGGCCCTGCTGGTCCGCGTAGACCTTCAGCATGTCCTCCAGCTCCGAATTGCCCTTGCCGGTGACGACGAAGTCGCGCGACTTGCCGCCCACGCTCATCGCGTCCAGGTTGATGACGCCGGCGATCTTGTCCATCGGGAAGGTCGGGTGGGCGACGTAGTACTTGGAGCCGAGCAGCCCCGATTCCTCCAGCGTCACCGCCACGAACACCACCGAACGCGCAGGCTTCGGATCCTGGTGGGCGAAGGCTTCGGCGATCTCCAGGATGCCGGCCACGCCGGTCGCGTTGTCGACGGCGCCGTTATAGATGTTGTCGCCTTCCTCACCCTCGTGCTTGCCCAGGTGGTCCCAGTGCGCCATGTACAGCACGGCTTCGTCGGGCTTGGTGGCGCCCGGCAGCACGCCGATCACATTGCGCGAGGTCTTCTCGGTGATGCTGCTCTTCAGCGACACCGTCGCCTTGGCCTTCAGCGGCACCGGCTTGAAGCCGCGCTTGCCCGCACTGGCGTAGGCGGCGTCCAGGTCGAGCCCGGCGTCGGCGAACAGCTGCCTGGCCGCTTCCGCGCTCAGCCAGCCCTGCAGCGGGATGCGCTTCTCCGGATCGTCCTTCGCGGGCAGGTCGTACTGCGGGCCGGCCCAGGAGTTCTTCACCACGTCCCAGCCATAGCTGGCGCCGGCGGTGTCGTGCACGATCAGCGCGGCGGCGGCGCCCTTGCGCGCGGCTTCTTCGAACTTGTACGTCCAGCGGCCGTAGTAGGTCATGCGGTTGCCGCCGAACAGTGCTCCGTCCTTGGCGTGGAAACCGGGGTCGTTGACGAACATCACCACCGTCTTGCCGGTCCAGTCCTGGCCGGCGTAGTCGTTCCACTGCTGTTCCGGCGCGTCCACGCCGTAGCCGACGAACACCATGTCGCTGGCGTCCAGCTTCACCTCGGTCTGACCGGTGCGGGTGCCGATGACGTAGTCGGTGCCGAACTTCAGCGCGTGGTCGCCCTTGGCCGTGGCCAGGGTCATCGTGGTGGCGGCTTCGTCCGCGGTGGTTTCCACCATCGGCACGTCCTGGAAATAGCTGCCGTTGTTGCCCGGCTGCAGGCCGATGCGCTTCATCTGCGCTTCGAGGTAGGCGGTGGTCTTCTCCTCGCCCACGGAGCCCGGCGCGCGGCCCTCGAATTCATCGGACGACAGCGCCTTCACCATGTCGGCGAAGTCGGCCTCGGTGATGTCGGCGGTGAAGGTGTGCGCCGCGGCGGGCGGCGTGGCGGCTTCGGGCGCGGCGGCGGGCGCCTCGGGTTCGCGCTTGCACGCGGCCAATGCGGCCGTGGCGGCAAGCACCAGCATCAACTTGCGGGACATCGATCGGGATTCCTCAACGAAAGGAATCCCGATTCTAGCCATAACCGGCGGGCCGGACCTGTGCCGGCCCCGCCGGTGCGCGGATTCACTCGGTCGGCGCGGTGTCGGTGCTGAACGGCTTGGCGGTGGCGCCGGTTACCGCGCCGATCCTGGCGCTGGTGTGCACGTACAGCGTGACGGGGCGCTCGAACACCAGCGGGCCTTCGACGACGGCGTTCGGTCCGATGATGATGCGCGGATCGCGCCGGGGCTTCATGCTCCATCCACGCGGCTTCTCCACCTTGATGCCGCCCTTCACGTGCGAGCCGATGCCCACGGTGATGTCGCCGTTGACCGTTTCGATGCCGCCGGCCAGTTGGGTACCGACCAGGCCGATGGCGCCGTTGACGGTGTCGACGTTGCCGCCGATGGTCGTGCCGCGGTCGGTGAAGATGCTGCCGTTGACGGTTTCCACATCCTTGCGCACCTGCACGTCCTTGCCGATGCGGATCGCGCCGTTGACGGTCTCCAGGGAGGCGGCCTGGGCCTTGTCGCCCACGGTGATGCTGCCGTTGACGGTGCTGGCGTCCTCGACAGTGGCGCCGGCGGCGATGCTGACGCTGCCGTTGACGGTTTCCAGGTCGCCATAGGCCTGGCCGGCGTCGGCGGAAACGCTGCCGTTCACCTTGGAAACATCCTGCTGGGCCAGGGCGGGCGTGGTGGCCAGGGCCAGGGTCAGCAGCAGTGCGGTACGGGTACGGGTCATGGGGTTGCCTCTCGGGTGGTCTCGTATCGGTCTGATGCGGCGGCGTGCCCGAGGGTTTAAACACGCCGCATCGGCCTGCATGGGAGCACGCTTCGCTACAATCGGCACCTGCCTGAAGTCACCGGAATCCGCCGTGTCCGCATCCCCCGCGTCCGTGAAACGTCCCAAGCCTGTCGTGCTGCTGATCCTGGATGGCTGGGGCCACCGTGAGGATCCCACCGACAACGCGCTCGCGCAGGCGGAGCTCCCGAACTGGCGGCGCCTGCTGGCCACCGCGCCGCACACGCTGATCCACACCGAGGGCCGCCATGTCGGCCTGCCGGACGGACAGATGGGCAATTCCGAAGTGGGCCACATGAACCTGGGCGCAGGCCGCATCGTCTACCAGGACCTGACCCGCATCGACGCCGCCATCGAGGATGGCAGCTTCTTCGCCAACGCCGAACTGGTGGCCGCGTGCGACGCTGCCAAGGCCGACGGCAAGACCCTGCACGTGTTCGGCCTGCTCTCGCCGGGCGGCGTGCACAGCCATGAGCAGCACATCTTCGCGATGCTGGAGCTGGCCAAGCGCCAGGGCGTGCCGCGCGTGGCGGTACACGCCTTCCTCGATGGCCGCGACACGCCGCCGAAGTCGGCCGAACCCAGCCTGCGTGCGCTGCAGGCGCTGTGCGCGAAGCTCGGCAACGCGCACATCGCCTCGGTCAGTGGCCGCTACTACGCGATGGACCGCGACAAGCGCTGGGACCGCGTGCGCCTGGCGTGGGATGCGATGGTCGAAGCCAGCAGCGACCACCACGCACCCAGCGGCGTCGCCGCGCTGGAAGCGGCGTACGCCCGCGGCGAGAACGACGAATTCGTGCTGCCGACCGTCATCGACGGCGCGCAGCCCATGGCCGATGGCGATGCGGTGGTGTTCATGAATTTCCGCGCCGACCGCGCGCGCCAGCTGACGGCGGCGTTCGTGTCGCCGGCGTTCGACGGATTCGACGCGCGCGTGCCGGCGCTGGCGCGTTTCGTCTGCCTGACCGAATACGACGCGAAGTTGCCGGCGCCGGTGGCGTTCGCGCCGGACGACCTGCGGCATACCTTCGGCGAATTGCTGGCCGAGGCCGGCCTGACCCAGCTGCGCATCGCCGAGACGGAGAAGTACGCGCACGTGACGTTCTTCTTCAGCGGCGGGCGCGAGGATGTGTTCGCCGGCGAGGAGCGCATCCTGATTCCCAGCCCGAAGGTTGCCACCTACGACCTGCAGCCGGAAATGAGCTGCCCCGAACTGACCGAGAAGCTGGTGGCCGCGATCCATTCGGGCCGCTTCGATGCGATCGTCTGCAACATCGCCAATCCCGACATGGTCGGCCACAGCGGCGACCTGCAGGCCGCGATCCTGGCAGCGCAGGCGGTGGACAAGGCGATCGGCGAAGTCGACGCCGCGGTGCGCGCCGCCGGTGGCGCGATGATCATCACCGCCGACCACGGCAACCTGGAAATGATGCGCGACCCGGAGACCGGACAGCCGCACACCGCCCATACCGTGGGTCCGGTGCCGCTGGTTTACGTCGGCGAGCGCGCAGCGACGCTGCGCAGCGGTGGCGCGCTGCGCGATGTCGCGCCGACCCTGCTCGACCTGCTCGGCCTGCCGCAACCGGCCGACATGACCGGCCGCAGCCTGATCGTCGCCTGATGCCGCATCGCCTGCGCGCCACCTGCGTCGCGGTCCTGCTGGCCGGCGTGTCGTTCGTCGCCGCCGCGCCGGCGCAGACCTCGCGCGAGGCCGAGCAGAAGCTGCAGCGCGTGCGCAGCGAACTGAAATCGATCGCGCAGGAACGCCGCAAGCTGGAAGGCGAACGCGGCGCGGCATCCCGCCAGCTGCGCGAGGCCGACGAGAAGGTCGGCCGCACGTCGCGGTCGCTGGCCGAGACGGAGGCCGCCATGCGCCGCGAAGCCGCGGCGCTGGCCGAGTTGCAGCAGCGGCGCGACACGCTGCAGGCGCAGCGTCAGCGGCAGCGCGCGCAACTGGGCGCGCTGGTGCGTGCGGCCTACCAGCAGGGCGGCGACGCACCGCTGAAGGTACTGCTGTCGCAGGACCGCGTGGCCGATGCGAACCGCCTGCTGGCCTACCATCGCTACGTGCAACGCGACCAGGCGCGCCGTATCGACGCGCTGTCCACCGATCTGGCGGCGCTCGAGCAAGTGGAACAGGAGATCGTCGCCCGGCGCGCCCAACTCGAGGCCGCGCGCGCGCAGCAGCGCGACGCGGTCATGCAGCTGGAAAAGGACCGCAAGACGCGCGCGAGCCTGGTCGCCGACCTGGATGAGCGCTACCAGGACCGCGCGGCCAAGGAAAAGGCCCTGGGCCAGGACGCCCGTTCGCTGGAACGCCTGCTCGCCAACCTGCGCGCCGCCGCCGCGCGTGCCGAAGCCGAACGCCGGGCCGCCGCGCGCCGCGCTGCGGCCGAAGCCGCCGCGGCGAAGAAGCGCGAGAACGCCGCGGGTACCGGTCGGTCCACGCGCGACAGCGCGCCTGCGCGACCCGTCGTTGCATCGGCGCCGCCCTTGAAGGTGGGCGGCCTGGGCTGGCCGGTCTCGGGCAGCCTGCTGGCCCGTTACGGCGGCCGCATGCCCGATGGCCGCACCAGCACCGGCGTGTTGATCGGCGCAGCGGCGGGCACGCCGGTGACGGCGGTGGCGGACGGCACCGTCGTCTTCTCCGAATGGATGACCGGCTACGGCCTGATCCTCATCCTCGACCACGGCAACGGCTACATGAGCCTGTACGCTCACAACGACAGCCTGCTCAAGGACAGCGGCGACCGGGTCAAGCGTGGCGATGCAGTGGCCCGCGTGGGCACCTCGGGCGGACAGGGCCAGGCGGCGCTGTACTTCGAACTGCGGCGCAATGGCCAACCCGTGGACCCGTCCTCGTGGCTGCAGCGGCGATGAACGGTGCGGCGGCGCATAACCGGGCTTGAACATCCGCGTCGCACGGCTTCACGCATAATCCGGGGGAACTCCCGCACCGTGCGCGGAGTCCATCCAGGCCCCACCCGGAGTTCCGCATGCTGCAGCGTCTTCCCCTGGCCCTCCTGACTGTCGCGCTGCTCGCGGCCATGCCCGCGCGGGCGCAGCAGGCGCCGCAGGAATCGCCGCCGGTGGTGGCGCCCAGCGACGACCCCGATGCCGCCGAGAATGCGCCGTCGAAGGTGCCGCTGGAAGAGATCCGCCGCTACGTCGCCGTATTCAATGCGGTGAAGGAAGCGTACGTGGAGCCGGTGGAGGACAAGCAGCTGATGCAGTCCGCGATCCGCGGGCTGCTGCTGGACCTGGATCCGCACAGCACCTACTTCGACAAGGCGGATTCGGAGGCGTTCGACGAGCAGGCCAACGGTGCCTACGAAGGCATCGGCGTGGAACTGCAGCAGGAGCCGGACCGCAGCCTGCGCGTGGTCGCGCCCATCGACGACACGCCCGCCGCCCGCGCCGGCATCCGGTCCGGCGACCTCATCACCGCCATCGACGGCAAGCCCATCAGTGCCGAAGACGGCATGGAGCCGCTGCGTGGCGCACCCGGCAGCAAGATCGTGCTGACCATCGTGCGCGAGGGCACGCCCAAGCCGTTCGACGTCACCCTGGTGCGCGACACCATCCGCGTGACCAGCGTGCGCGGCCGCCTGCTGGAGCCGGGCTACGGCTACGTGCGCATCAGCGCGTTCCAGACCGACACCGCCGCCGATTTCCAGAAGCAGCTTGAGCGCCTGCAGGAAGGCGGTGCCCTGCGCGGGCTGGTGCTGGACCTGCGCAGCAACCCGGGTGGGCTGCTGCTGGCCGCCGTGCAGGTGGCCGACGACCTGCTGGACAAGGGCACCATCGTCAGCACGCGCGGGCGCCTGCCGATCAGCGATTCCAAGTTCGATGCCACACCGGGCGACCGCCTGAACGGCGCGCCGGTGGTGGTGCTGGTCGACGCTGGCTCGGCCAGCGCCTCGGAAGTGCTGGCCGGCGCGCTGCGCGACAACGGCCGGGCGCGCGTGGTCGGCAGCCGCACCTTCGGCAAGGGCTCCGTGCAGACGGTGCTGCCCTTGGACAACGGCGATTCGGTCAAGCTGACGACGGCCCGCTATTACACGCCCAGCGGCAAGTCGATCCAGGCCAGCGGCATCGTCCCCGACGTGGTGGTCAAACCGGAAGACGGAACGCCCGATGCCATCGTCGGCCAGGACGGCCAGCTCTATGTCACCGAGGCCACCCTGCCGGGTCACCTGCGCGGCGATGAAGAAGGCCTGGCGGGCTACACGCCCGGCGATGTGCTGGACGGCGAAGCGCCGGTGAATGCCGCATTGGCGGAGCTGAAGAAACTCGCCGTCACCGCGCGCGCCAGACCGACCGCCGTCCCGCGCTGATTCCCGCGGCTCATGCCGGCGGGCCGTCCGTCGCCGGCAAGGCGGTCGCGGGACAGTCGCGCATGATCCGGTTGAACAGCGGCGTGGCCATCAGCGTGGTCAGGATCGCCATGATCACCAGGATGGTGAAGAGGCCGGGCTTGATGAGACCCGCCTGCAGGCCGATGTTGATGATGATCAGCTCCATCAGGCCGCGCGCGTTCATCAGCGCGCCGATGGCTTTCGCGTCGCGCGGCGATTCGCCGGACAGCCGTGCCGCCGCCCAGCACGCGATCGCCTTTCCGCCGAACGAGGCCAGCAGGATGACGATCGCCGGCATCAGGATGGCGGGATCGAGCAGCACGGAGAGCTGGGTCTTCAAGCCGGAGTAGGTGAAGAACAGCGGCAGCAGGACCACCACGACCACGCCCTGCAGGCGCTCGCGCAGGCGTTCGGTCAGCGCGCCACGCGGCAGGCAGACACCGAGGATGAAGCCGCCGAACACCGCGTGGATGCCGATGGCGTCCATCGCCCACGCGCACAGGAAGAACGTCGCCATCACCCACGCGAACACCGGCGTCGGCAACGGTCCTTCGGCGGGCACCTGCGCGCCCAGCGGCGCGAGCAGCCGGCGCCCGGCCAGCAGCATGAAGGCGAGGTAGGCGATGCCGCCGCCGATCGCCAGCCATGCCTGTTCCCAACTGCCGCCGAAGCTGGCCAGCACGATCGCCAGGATGCACCAGGCGGCCGCGTCGTCCATCGCGCCGGCGGTGAGCGCCAGCGTGCCCAGTGGCGTTCCGGCCAGGCCGCGTTCCTGGATGATCCGCGCCAGCATCGGGAACGCGGTGATCGCGATCGCCGCGCCGAGGAAGAGCGCGACTTCGAGGAAGCGCGCGTTGTCTGCGAACAGGCCCGGCACGTGCTGCAGCCACGGCGCCAAGGCGAAGGCGAGCACGAAGGGCACCGCGATGCCGGCCCACGACACCGCCATCGCACTGCGATAGCGCGAGCGGATGTGCGCCGCCTGGAATTCCGTACCGACCAGGAACATGTACATGCCCACGCCCACCTGCCCGCCCACGTAGAGCATGTCGAGCGTGGCCTTCGGGAACAGCGCCGCCTGCGTGTCGGGAAGCACGGCGCCGAACAGCGACGGCCCCAACAGCACGCCGGCGATCATCTCGCCCACGACCTGCGGCTGTCCGATGCGCTGGGCGAGCTTCCCGACCAGACGGCACGCCAGGATGATCAGGCCCGCCTGCAGGAAGAAGTAGACCGAAAGCTGTGAGGTGGACATCGTGCGCCCCGTGCGTGGAGCGCCATCATAGGGCCGGCGGGGCCGCCCCGTACCTGCGTCGGGTCAGCGCGGCTTGGCCGGCATGGGGAACGGCGTCACCACCTTCTCGCCGGTGGCGGCATCGCGGATCGCGGACTGGCCTTTCCGTTCCACTTCTTCCACCCGGATGATGCTCTGCATGGGCAGGTGCAGCACCTTGGTGTTGCCGAACTCATCGCGCAGGCGCTCTTCGGTGGGGTCCACCACCAGCCCTTCGTGCACATCGAACACCAGTTCGGCGACTTCCGTGAACCCCCACAGGCCGCTGGCCGCGACCTTGCGCGCGTACACCTCGTAGACCTTGGTGTGGTTGTGGAAGGTGACCTTGTAGAGCGTGTTCTTCATGCAGGGATTATAGGAGCGAGCGAGGAGTAGTGAGGAGTGAGTGGAAACCGCAGCGGCCGTCGCGCTCCCCTCACTCCTGCCTTCAGTATCCCTGTCGCTTGCGCATCCGGCGGGCGATAGCGGCGCGCACGAACAGCGCGAACACCACGCCGAACAGGAAGCCGGCGATGTGCGCCCACCAGGCCACCGCGCCGAAGGCCGGGCCGGTATAGGCGAACACCACCTGCAGCAGCGCCCAGATGCCGATCAGCAGCGAAGCCGGAGCCTTCACGAACTCCAGGAACAGTCCCAGGGGCAGCACGACGCCCAGCTTGGCCGTCGGGAACAGGGCCAGGTAGGCGCCGATGACGGCGGAAATGGCGCCGCTGGCGCCGATGATGACGCGGTCCGGCGTGCCGATGCTCAGCACCGCCGCGACATTGGCCACTGCGCCGCCCACCAGGAACAGCAGCAGGAACCGCCACGGCCCCATGGCCCGCTCCGCGGGCAGGCCGAAGATCAGCAGGAACACCAGGTTGCCCAGCAGGTGCGCCCAGTCCGCGTGCAGGAACAGCGCCGTGAACAGCCGCAGCACGGTGCCGCGCTGCAGCGAGGCCAGCCAGACTTCGGGCGCCACCATGCCGCCGGTCAGCGCGCCCCATTGGGTCAGCAGGTGGGCCTTGGCCGCTTCCTCCAGGGTCAACGCCCAGCAGAACGTCGCCGACAGCAGCACCAGCAGCGCCGGCGTGGCCCAGCGGACGGGGGGTTTCCGGCGGGAAGGCAGGGAAACGAACATGGCGCCGAACTGTACCGGGTCGCCGCCGCACTGCCCATGGTGCGGCGCAACGAAACTGAATAGGGGCAATGACTTACAGCCGATTGTTAGTGTTTGGTTAGCAGGTATACTGCATACGGCGTCGTATGTCGGGAGGGGCTTCCGGCAGGTCGGAAAGGTGGATTACACACCGCGGCCGTGGACGACGCAGACGAACTTTTACCCACGTCTCCGGAGAGATCACTGATGGAATTCACCAAGAACCTGGCCCGCGTTTCCGCGCTGGCCCTCGGCATTGCAGGCGTGCTGGCCTACGGCGACGTGCATGCCGCCGCCTTCCAGCTGAAGGAAAACAGCGTCAAGGCCCAGGGCCGCGCGATGGCCGGTGCGGCCTCCGCCAAGGGCGACGCTTCGGTCGTGGTCAACAACCCGGCCGTCATGTCGACCTTCACCGAGCGCACGCTGCAGGCCGACGTCACCGCGATCGACCTGTCCTACACCTTCTCCGGTAACGGCACCGCCGCCACCGGCACGCCGTTCCAGCAGCCGCTGACCGGCGGCAACGGCGGCGACGCCGGTGACGTGGCCGCCGTGCCGGCCGCGTCCTTCATCCTGCCGCTGAGCGGCGACTTCGAGTACCTGACGCTGGGCGCGATGATCAGCGCGCCGTTCGGCCTGAAGACCGAGTACGACGCCGGCTGGAAGGGTCGCTACCACGCGCTGGAATCGGACGTGAAGATCATCGACCTGACCCTGGCCGCATCGCTCGAGCTGAGCGACAGCTTCTCGATCGGCGCCGGCCTGGTCTACGAGCACGCGGACGTGACCCTGTCGCAGGCCGTCGACTTCGGCACCGTCATCTGCGGCCAGAACCCCGCCGCCTGCCTGACGCCCGGCTCGCCCTACGGCCCGCAGCGCAACGATGGCCTGGCGTACGTCAACGGCACCGACAACGGCTGGGGCTGGATCGTCGGCGTGAACTGGCGCCCGAGCGAGAAGTGGTCGCTGGGCTACTCGCACCGCTCCGAAATCGATCATGAGCTGGAAGGCGACGGCGACTTCACCGTGCCGCCGGCCGTCCGCACCGCGTTCGATGCCAATCCGCTGACCCGTCCGCTGTTCCTGGATGGCGGCGCGCTGGCCAAGCTCACCACGCCGGCCGTGGACACCTTCAGCGCCACCTACTACGCCACGGACCGCTTCACCGTGATGGCCGAAGCCAGCCGCACGGACTGGACCTCGCTGCAGGAAATCCGCATCGAGTTCGACAACCCCGGCCAGCCGGATTCGGCCGAGGAGTACAACTGGGCCGAGAACTGGTTCTACTCGATCGGCGGCGAATACAAGTTCAGCGACGCGTTCACCTTCCGCGCCGGCGTGGCCCGCGACGACTCCCCGGTGAGCCGTCCGTACCGCACCCCGCGCCTGCCCGACCAGGACCGCATGTGGTACTCGCTGGGCCTGACCTGGGCGCTGTCGGAGCACTTCGAGATCAACGCCAGCTACGTCAAGATCGACATCGTCGATACGCCGGAAGTGGACCTGACCACCAGCACCCGTGCGCGCCTGGTCGGCGAGTTCGACGGCGGCGCCGATCTGTACGGCGTGTCGATGCAGTACCGGTTCTGATCGCTTCGCGCATCAGCCCGACGAAAAACCCCGCTTCGGCGGGGTTTTTCTTTTCATGGCGTCAGTATGGCAGGCCGGCAACGTCCAGCTCGATCGACCACAGGCTCGCCGCGCCGGTGAGGAACAGCGTGCGCCGGTCTTCGCCACCGAAGGCGGCATTGGTGATGTTGGCATCCACGCCGATGGTGGCCAGCACATCACCCGCCGGCGAGAACACGCGCACGCGCCGTTCGCCGTGTTCGGTCACGTAGAGGTTGCCCAGGCAGTCCACCGCCAGGCCGTCGCCGCCCGAGATGCGGGCCAAGTCGCGACCGGCACCCGGGATACCATCGATCACCGGATAGGCGCGCAGCACATCGCCGTCGCCGGTGCCGCCAGCCACATACAGCATGTCGCCCTCCGGCGACAGCGCGATGCCATTGGGATTGCGCAGCGTGTCGTCCACCACGGTGGTCGCGCCGTCGCGATGGCGGTACACGCGGGTCAGCGGTTGGCCGCCCGGCGCCGCCTTGCGCTGGTAGTCCGGATCGGTGAAGAACAGCGTGCCGTCGGCGGCCATCACCAGGTCGTTCGGCGAATTGAACGGCGCACCCTCGTACGTGGAAACGAGCGCCGTCCGCGTGCCGTCGTTCAGAGCGATGCGCGCCACCTGCTTGCGGTCGTGGGTGGCGGCGATGAGGTGGCCCTCGGTATCCAGCGCCAGACCATTGCTACCGCTGTCCTCGACCGCGGTTTCCCAGCGATCAGGCGGCGTGAAGCGGCGGATGCGCGAAGGGAAGCGTCCGCTGTGCACGAAATCCGACAGGTACAGCGCGCCGTCCTTCCACACGGCGCCTTCATAGAGGCGGTCCTGGTCGTCGTCGACGGTCGCGGCGGCGATGCGTGTCGCGGTCAGTTCGCCCGACGGTGCATGGCCGGGATCGGCGGGGCACACCGAACGGTACGCGGATGCCTGGGCGAGGGGCGCGGCACCGCACAGGAGCAACGCAAGGGCAAGACGATGGCGACGCGGCACGGCGGTCCTCGGGGTCAGGCGGGGTGCCAGCGTACCTCGATCCGGTTGCGGCCCTTGTGCTTGGCGGCATACAGGGCTTCGTCGGCCAGGCGCACCAGGGTGTCGTAGGGCGCATGGCGGTCGGCGGTGAACGACATGCCCAGGCTCACGGTGACGCGGAAGCCGGTGCCGATCGGCGCGAATTCCAGTGCCATCACCTGCTGGCGGATGCGCTCGGCCAGTGCCTGCGCGGCATCGGCCTGGGTGTCGCGCAGCACCAGCATGAACTCCTCGCCGCCCAGCCGCGCGAACAGGTCGTCGCTGCGGATGCACCCGCGGACCACGTCCGAGAACCGCTGCAGCACCAGATCGCCGGCCTCGTGCCCATGGTCGTCGTTGACCGTCTTGAAGTGGTCCAGGTCCAGCGCGATGACCGCCAGCCCGTGTTCGGCCGCGCGCCACGCGCCTTGCGACTGCAGCTCGTTGTCCAGGCCGCGGCGGTTCAGCGCGCCGGTCAGCGGATCGAAGAGCGCGCCGCGCCGCAGGGGTTCGGCGGCACGGAAGCTGGCGAGCATCAGCATGCAGAAGTTGAGCAGGTACCAGATCGAGAGATCCAGGTTCACCCAGATCGGATTGGGCCCGTACGTTCCGGTCAATGCCGCCAGCAGGTCGCTGCCGTACAGCCACAGCAGCACCAGGCAGCCGCCGATCATCAGGCGCGCAGGGACATGGTCGGGCGCCCGCCGAAGCACCAGCAGGTGGCCGATCATCACGACCAGCACGATCACTTCGGTGGCGCTCATCGCCGCGCCCTGCGCATCCACCGTGCCGCGCAGCACCCAGCCGACCAGCGAGAACGTGATGCACACCGGCAGCAGCGCGCGTTCCCACCGCGAGAGCGCACGCTGCTGCACGAACTGGATGATCGACCAGGCCAGTCCCACCAGGCCCGCACAGGCCAGCAGTCCGCCCAGGCCCGCGGTCCAGTGCGCGAGGCTGTCGTCGCCCGCGCGCGCCAGTTCCTGCGCGGTGCCGTCCAGCATGGCCGCACCCAGCGAATACAGGAAGTGCGCGACGCCCCACGTGGCGATGCCGCGCACGCCGCGCGACACGCGGCCGACATACAGGAACAGCGCCAGCAGCACGGCCGCCAGCGCACAGTCGGTCAGCAGCAGATTGTAGAAATCGGTGGTCATGCCCGGGGCCTTGATGGCCGTGTATCTCCCTGTGGTCGCTCCAACGCGGAAAGTGCCGTGATCCGGCAGCGTGCCGCCGCGGATGCTGCGCTGTGCGGCGTGAAGGGTCAGCGATGGCGCTGCGCATGCGCAGCATCACCTCTCCGCGCCGATGGATTCAGTGCGGTTGGTCATGGACGGTACAAAAGAAAAGCCCCGCCGGAGCGGGGCTCGAAGATCGCCGACGGCCGTATCGCGTGCGGCTCAGTCGCCCAGCGTCAGCAGCGACGCATTGCCGCCAGCGGCCGTGGTGTTGACGGTGACGGTCTTCTCGGTGGCGAAGCGCGGCAGGTAGTGCGGGCCGCCGGCCTTGGGGCCGGTGCCGGACAGGCCCTGGCCGCCGAACGGCTGCACGCCGACCACGGCGCCGATCTGGTTGCGGTTGACGTAGACGTTGCCCACCTTCACCCGCGCCGCGATGCGGTCGATGGTTTCGTCGATGCGCGAGTGCACGCCCAGGGTCAGGCCGTAGCCGGTGGCGTTGATCTGGTCGATCACCGCATCCAGCTGGTCGGCCTTCCAGCGCACCACGTGCAGGGCCGGTCCGAAGATCTCCCTGTGCAACTGGTCCAGCGAGGTCAGTTCCCATGCGCGTGGCGCGAAGAACGTCCCGTGCGCGGTGTCCTCGCCGGCATTGGCCTGCTTGATCAGGCGCGCTTCCTTGGCCATGCGCGCGGCGTGGTCTTCGAGGATCTTCAGCGCATCGGCATCGATCACCGGGCCGACGTCGGTCGACAGCAGGCCCGGATCGCCGATCTTCAGTTCGTCCATCGCACCGGCGAGCATCGTCATGACCTTGTCGGCGATGTCGTCCTGCACGAACAGCACGCGCGCCGCCGAGCAGCGCTGGCCCGCGGAGGTGAAGGCCGAGCCCATCGCGTCCTTGACCAGCTGTTCCGGCAGTGCGGAGGAGTCGGCGATGAAGGCGTTCTGGCCGCCGGTTTCGGCGATCAGCGTGGCGATCGGGCCGCTCTCGCGGCCGGCGAGCGCACGGTTGATCGCGCGCGCGGTGTCGGTGGAGCCGGTGAACGCCACGCCGGCCACGCGCGGATCCTGGGTCAGCGCGGCGCCGACGGTGGCGCCGTCGCCGGGCAGGAACTGCAGCACCACTTCGGGAACCCCGGCCTCGTGCAGCAGCTTCACCGCGGCATGGCCAATCAGGTTGGTCTGCTCGGCCGGCTTGGCGATCACGCTGTTGCCGGCGGCGAGCGCGGCGCTGACCTGGCCCAGGAAGATCGCCAGCGGGAAGTTCCACGGGCTGATGCAGACGAACACGCCACGGCCCTGCAGCTGCAGCTGGTTGGACTCGCCGGTCGGGCCGGGCAGCTGTTCCGGTGCACCGAACTGCGCGCGCGCCTGCGCGGCGTAGTAGCGCAGGAAGTCCACCGCTTCGCGCACTTCGGCCACGCTGTCGGGGATGGTTTTGCCGGCTTCCTTCACGCACAGCGCGATGTAGTCGGCCATCCGCTGTTCCAGCAGGTGGGCGGCATGCTCGAGGATCGCCGCGCGGCTGGCGGCGGGCGTGCGGTCCCAGGCCGGCTGCGCGGTCACCGCGTTCGCCAGCGCCTTCTCGACGGTGCCGCTGTCGGCGGGCTGCCACTCGCCGACGGTCTGACGGCGGTCGGCCGGATTGGTCACCGGCAACGGCGTGCTGGATACGACGGCGCCCGGCACCAGCGGCGCGGCGCGCCATGGCTTGACGGCGGCGTTGACGCGCTCGGCCAGCGCGCGCAGGTCGTTGTCGTTGGCGAGGTTGGCGCCCATGGAGTTGTCCCTGTCTGAATTCTGGATGGGAGCCGGCTGGCTCCGGAAAAGGTCGACCGGCAGCGGGATGCGCGGATGCGGGATGGCGTCGAATGCCGACACCGTCTGCACCGGGTCGCGCACCAGGTCTTCGATGGCGACGTTCTCGTCGGTGATGCGGTTGACGAAGCTGCTGTTGGCGCCGTTCTCAAGCAGGCGGCGCACCAGGTACGGCAGCAGGTCCTCGTGCGAACCGACCGGCGCATAGACACGGCACGGGATGTCCTGTCGATGCTTCGGCACCACTTCGGCATACAGGTCGTCGCCCATGCCGTGCAGCTTCTGGTGCTCGTATGGCCGGCCCTGCGCGATGGAGCGGATCGCCGCGATCGTCTGTGCGTTGTGGGTGGCGAACATCGGGTACAGCGCATCGCCCTGGTCGAGCATGCGGCGTGCGTTGGCCAGGTACGACACGTCGGTGTTCGGCTTGCGCGTGAACACCGGGTAGCCCGGGTGGCCGTCGATCTGCGCGCGCTTGATCTCGGCGTCCCAGTACGCGCCCTTCACCAGGCGCACCGGCATGCGGCGGCCGACGCGGCGGGCCAGGTCGGCCAGGAAATCGATCACGTACGGCGTGCGCTTCTGGTAGGCCTGCACGGCCAGGCCGTAGCCTTCCCAGCCGTCGAGCGACGCGTCGGAGAAGGTGGCCTCGATCAGGTCCAGCGACAGCTCAAGCCGGTCGGCCTCCTCGGCATCGATGGTGAAGCCGATCCCGTACGACTTGGCCAGCTGCGCCAGCTCCAGGATGGCAGGGGCCAGTTCCTTCATAACGCGGGCGCGCTTGGCATGCTCGTAGCGCGGGTGCAGCGCGGACAGCTTGACCGAGATGCTGGGGGCGGCGAACACATCCGCGAACGGCCCGGTACGGCCGATCGCATGGATCGCCTGGCGGTAGGCTTCCAGATACCGGGCGGCGTCCTTCGTGGTCAGCGCGCCCTCGCCCAGCATGTCGAAGGAGTAACGGTAGTCGGCGTTCCCGCCCTTGCGGCTGCGCGCCAACGCCTCGTCGATGGTCCGGCCCATGACGAATTGGTGCCCCATGATGCGCATGGCCTGGCGCACGGCCAGCCGGATCACCGGTTCGCCCACGCGGCCGACCAGACGCTTGAACGCGCCCGGCACGTCGGCGCGGGTCAGGTCGTTCAGGTTGACCAGCTTGCCGGTCAGCATCAGGCCCCAGGTGGAGGCGTTGACCAGCACCGAGTCGCTCTGGCCCAGGTGCTTTTCCCAATCCGCATCGCCCAGCTTGTCGCGGATCAGCTTGTCGGCCGTGTCCTGGTCGGGGATGCGCAGCAGGGCCTCGGCCACGCACATCAGCAGCACGCCCTCCTCGCTGCCCAGGTCGTACTGGCGCATGAAGGCCTCGATGGCGCCCTGGTCCTGGGCGCGGGCGCGGACCCGCTTCACCAGGTCCACGGCCAGTTTCTGGGCCTGGGCCTGCTCGGCGGCGGGCAGGCGGGCCTGTTCCAGCAGTTCCCGCACGTGTTCGGTCTCGTCGCGCAGCCAGGCGGCCGTGATGGCGGCGCGCAGCGGCGACGGCGGTGCGGGGAGTTCGGGGGCGATGATGCCGTCCGCGGGCGGGGCGGCGGGCGACGGCGAGGGAGAGGGGCTCGACATGACGGCGGGGCAGTCCAAAGGCAGTCCATTAGTTTAGGGCCGCAAGGTCGGCCCGGATATGCCCGTCGCCCGCCCTCTGCCGGGGGCCCCGGGCGCGCTTGTCCGTGCGGTGATGACCGTCGCGGAATGCCTCCGGAACGCCACGCCAGCGCGGGCACGACGGGCCGGCGCGCCTTGTCCAGGATCAATGCAACTTGCCGCAAAGTGTGGCCGGGGCTACCATTTGGCGGTTTTCCGCAGCCCGGATCGTGTGGCGGACGACATGATCGAAGTGGTGCCGTCAACGTGGGACGGACACGGTGCGCGGCTCAGGCTGCGGCCACCGAGGGCGCTTTCGCGCCGCCAGTTCATCCTGTTGTTCGCCGTGCTGTCGGGCGCGATGTGGATCGTCGCCATGCTGGGCTGGTGGGGAGGCAACGCCTTCGCGCCGGCTTTTGCATTGCTCCATTCGGCCATCCTCGCCCTGGCGCTGCGCGCGCTGTGGCGCGGCGGCGAACGGGGCGAGGAGATCCGCATCGGTCCCGAGGCGGTGGAGGTGACCACCTCCCGGTCCGGGGCGGTGTTCCGGGCGCATCCCTACTGGGTGCGGCTGTGCATCGAGCGGGGAGGCGAACGGGTTTCGCTGGCTTCCAGCGGCAGGCAGGTCCAGGTGGGCGATTTCCTGGGTCCGGCCGAACGCCGGGAGTTGGCGGACACGCTGCAGGATCTACTGGCGGCCGCGAGCGGCCGCAACCGATGACGCATTGGGGTCTAGGCAATGACGCAAGTGAATGGGATGTGGAAGCGGTTGGTGACGGCGTGCATGCTGCTGGCGATGCCGGCGCTGGCATGGGCGCAGTCGGCGGACCCGAAGCCGTGGCAGCTGAACATGGGCAAGGGCGTCACCGCCTCGTCCCAGCACGCCTACGACGCGCACATGGTGGCGCTGATCGTCTGCATCGTGATCGGCCTGATCGTGTTCGGCGCGATGGGCTATGCGATGTTCAAGTTCCGCAAGTCCAAGGGCGCGGTCCCGGCGCAGTTCAGCCACAACACCACCGCCGAGATCATCTGGACCGTCATCCCGGTGCTGATCCTGGTGGTGATGGCCTGGCCGGCCACCGCCAAGCTGATCGCCATGTACGACACCCGCGATGCCGAGATGACCGTGAAGGTCACCGGCTACCAGTGGATGTGGAAGTACGACTACCTGGGTGAGGACGTGTCCTTCACCAGCCGCCTGGACCGCGAATCCGACCGCATCCGCCAGAGCGGCGAGCAGCCCGACCTGGCCAAGAACCCGCACTACCTGCTGGATGTCGACAATCCGCTGGTGCTGCCCACCAACACCAAGATCCGCTTCGTCATCACCGCCGACGACGTGATCCATGCATGGTGGGTGCCGGCGCTGGGCTGGAAGCAGGACGCCATCCCGGGCATCGTCAACGAGGCCTGGACCGACATCAAGGAGCCGGGCATCTACCGTGGCCAGTGCGCCGAGCTGTGCGGCAAGGACCATGGCTTCATGCCGATCGTCGTGAAGGCCGTGCCGAAGGCCGAGTTCGAGCAGTGGTTGGCCTCGAAGAAGCCCGCCCCGGCCGCCGAACCCGCACCGGCCGCGCCGGCCGACGCCGCGCCGGCCACCGACGCCGCCCCCATCGCCGAGACCCCCGCGCCGTCGGCGCAGGGCTGATCGACCGCACGCATCAGCTGCAAGAGAGCAAGCACATGGCCAACTCCGCCGTCGACCATCACGACGATCACCACGGTCACCAGCAGGGCTTCATCGAGCGGTGGTTCTTCTCCACGAACCACAAGGACATCGGTACCCTCTACCTGATCTTCAGCTTCATCATGTTCATCATCGGCGCCGGCATGTCGGTGGTGATCCGTGCCGAACTGATGGTCCCGGGCCTGCAGTGGGTCACGCCCGAATTCTTCAACCAGATGACCACCGTGCACGCGCTGGTCATGATCTTCGGCGGCGTGATGCCGGCCTTCGTGGGCCTGGCCAACTGGATGATCCCGCTGCAGGTCGGCGCGCCGGACATGGCGCTGCCGCGCATGAACAACTGGTCCTTCTGGATCATGCCGTTCGCCTTCAGCCTGCTGCTGATGTCGCTGTTCCTGCCGGGCGGCGCGCCCGCGGGCGGCTGGACGCTGTACCCGCCGCTGTCGCTGCAGGGCGGCTACAACGTGGCCTTCACCATCTTCGCCATCCACATGATGGGCATCAGCTCGATCATGGGCGCGATCAACATCATCGCCACGGTGCTGAACATGCGCGCGCCGGGCATCGACCTGCTGAAGATGCCGATCTTCTGCTGGACCTGGCTGATCACCGCGTTCCTGCTGATCGCGGTGATGCCGGTGCTGGCGGGCGCGGTGACCATGCTGCTGACCGACAAGTTCTTCGGCACCAGCTTCTTCAACGCGGCCGGCGGCGGCGACCCGGTGATGTACCAGCACATCTTCTGGTTCTTCGGTCACCCCGAGGTCTACATCATGATCCTGCCGGCGTTCGGCGTGGTGTCGGAAATCATCCCGACCTTCAGCCGCAAGCCGCTGTTCGGCTACCAGGCCATGGTGTACGCGACCGCCTCGATCGCGTTCCTGTCGTTCATCGTGTGGGCGCACCACATGTTCACGGTGGGCATGCCGCTGGGCGGCGAGATCTACTTCATGTTCGCCACCATGCTGATCGCCATCCCGACCGGCGTGAAGGTGTTCAACTGGGTCAGCACGATGTGGCGCGGCTCGCTGAGCTTCGAAACCCCGATGCTGTGGGCGGTGGGCTTCGTCATCCTGTTCACCATCGGCGGCTTCTCCGGCCTGATGCTGGCCATCGTGCCGGCGGACTTCCAGTACCACGACACCTACTTCGTGGTGGCGCACTTCCACTACGTGCTGGTGACCGGCGCGCTGTTCTCCATCATCGCCGCCACCTACTACTGGTGGCCGAAGTGGACCGGCCGCATGTACAACGAGTTCTGGGGCAAGTTCCATTTCTGGTGGACGATCGTGTTCGTCAACCTGCTGTTCTTCCCGCAGCACTTCCTGGGCCTGGCCGGCATGCCGCGCCGCATCCCGGACTACAACCCGGTGTTCGCGGACTGGAACCTGGTCAGCTCGATCGGCGCGTTCGGCATGTTCGTCACGCCGTTCATGATGGCCGCGATCCTGTGGTCCTCGCTGCGCAGCGGCAAGAAGGCCGACGCCCGCGCGTGGGAAAACGCCAAGGGCCTGGAGTGGACCGTGCCGTCGCCGGCGCCGCACCACACCTTCACCACGCCGCCGGTCATCAAGGACGGCGACCTGGCGCACGGCGACGTGACGCACTGATACGGTCGACCCTCGCGCCATGAACGCCCCCGTCCTGACCCCCGAGGAAGTCGCGCGCCGCCGCAAGGCGGTGCTGCGGACCGCGTGGGTGATCGGCGGCATTGCCTTCGCCATCTTCGTGGCCTTCATCGGCCGCGCGGTGCTGGGCGCATGAGCGCGTCCCCGTCCAACTCGGCCGGGCTGTTCAAGCTGGTGGGCGTGGCCGTGGCCGTGTTCGTGCTGACGTTCTCGCTGGTGCCGCTGTACCGCATCGCCTGCGAGAAGGTGTTCGGCATCCGCCTGGAGCAGGGTCCCGGCCAGGCCGCGGCCGTCGCGGCCGCCAAGGCGAAGCGCACCGTCACCGTGCAGTTCGACGGCGGCGTGAACTCCAAGCTGCCGTGGGCCTTCCATCCCGAGCAGCTGACCATGCAGGTGGTGCCCGGCGAGCTGTACGAGGCCAAGTATTTCGCCCGCAACGACAGCGAACGCCCGATCGTGGGCAGCGCGGTGCCGTCGGTGGCGCCGGCGCGCGCGTCGGGCTATTTCACCAAGACCGAGTGCTTCTGCTTCACCGCCCAGACCCTGCAGGCCGGCGAAAGCCGCGACATGCCGGTCCGCTTCATCGTGGATCCGGACCTGCCGGCGGAGGTGAAGACGATCACCCTGTCGTATACCTTCTTCAAGAACGATGCACTGACCGCGCAGATCGGCAGGGGCCATACATCGCCCTCGCCGCTCGCGGCACCCTGATCACGCTCAGCAACCGGAAGCCACGCCATGGGACAAACCCATTCGCCAGACGCCAACATCTACTTCGTGCCGCATAGCTCCAAGTGGCCGTTCGTGGGTTCCATCGCCATGTTCGTCACCATGGTCGGCGTGGCCAGCTGGCTGAACGACATCTCGTGGGGCATGTGGACCTTCTACGCCGGTGTGCTGATGCTGTGCGCCACGTTGTTCATGTGGTTCGGCGACGTCATCCGCGAGTCGGTGGGCGGCAATTACAACCGCCAGGTGGACGTGTCCTTCCGCATGGGCATGGTGTGGTTCATCTTCTCGGAAGTGATGTTCTTCGCCGCCTTCTTCGGCGCCCTGTTCTACGCGCGCACGCTGGCGCTGCCGTGGCTGGGCGGCGAGGGCGACGGCGTGATGACCAATAGCCTGCTGTGGGAAGGTTTCAGCGCCGCGTGGCCGAGCGCCGGCCCGGGCCAGGTGGGCGGTCAGTTCCAGACCATCCCCGCATGGGGCCTGCCGCTGCTCAACACGCTGATCCTGCTGACCTCGGGCGTGACCATCACCATCGCGCACCACGCGCTGAAGGCCGGCAACCGTAGTCAGCTGCTGATCTGGCTGGGCGCCACCGTGCTGCTGGGCTGCACGTTCCTGTTCTTCCAGGCCGAGGAATACATCCACGCCTACAAGGAACTGAACCTGACCCTGGGCTCGGGCATCTACGGTTCCACCTTCTTCATGCTGACCGGCTTCCACGGCCTGCACGTGACCCTCGGCACGATCATGCTGGCGATCATCTGGTTCCGTTGCGCGAAGGGCCACTTCAGCAAGGACAACCACTTCGGCTTCGAGGCCGTGGCGTGGTACTGGCACTTCGTGGACGTGGTGTGGCTGGGCCTGTTCCTGTTCGTTTACGTGCTGTAAGAGGCGGGACCAGGGATACGGGAGTCGCAGCGCGCATCCCGAGGGCACAAAGAGCGACGGTCGCCCGTCGCTCTTTGCTTTTGCGAATCCCGAATCTCTGCGGCCGGATCCCGGCCGGCGTCAGCCGGGATTGACGCCGTGCGGCTGGATCCAGCCCATCTTGATGGCCAGCACCACCAGCAGGATCAGGCCGACGGACAGGGCGATGCGCCGGGTCAGGGCGTTGACGGTGCGCTTGCTCTCGCTCTTGTCGACCAGCATGTAGTACAGGCCGGCACCCAGGTTCCACACGATGAGGATGAGGAAGGCGATGATCAGCAGGGTTTTCAGCGAATCGTTCATGGCGTCCTCGGCGGGGCGCGGGCGATGAGGCAAGCATTATCGCTTCCCCGGCGTGAGCCCGGGGTGGGTGCGACATTCGGACGCAGTCCATGAGCCGGCGCATGCCGCTGCCGATCGGCTGGACCCTGGCCGTGCTGGCCATGTCGCTGTTCGGCAGCCTGGGTGCCTGGCAATGGGGTCGGGCCGAACAGAAGGAGGCCATGCTGGCCGACACCGCGCGCGTGCTGGCCGAGCGCCAGCCGCAGGCGCTGGCGCTGGCCGCGGATGCGTCGCGGCTGCAGGCTTACGACTGGGTGGTGGGCGAGGGCGAGTTCCTGCCCGGCCCGGCCATCCTGCTGGACAACCAGACGCGCGACCGCCAGCCGGGCGTACGCGCCTACCGCGTGTTCCTGCCCGCGGGCGGCGGCGAGCCGCTGCTGGTGGAACTGGGTTGGCTGCCCGTGCCGGGCGACCGCACGATGCCGGCCGTGGCCCCGCTGCGGGGCCCGCAGCGCATCGCCGGCCTGCTGGTGCCGCCACCGTCGGAAGGCATCGCCCAGGCTTCGCCCACGGTGTTGGCAGACGGCAGCTTGCTGGTCATCGCGCTGCAGCGGGAGGCGCTGGCGCAGGCGCTGTCCCTGCCGGCGCTGGCACCGCGCGTGCTGAAGCTGGACCCGGACCTGCCGCTGGGCTACGCCCGCGATCTCGACATCCTGCCGAACACGCTGCCGCCGGAACGCCACGTGGGCTACGCGGTGCAGTGGTTCGGCCTGGCCGCTGCGGTGTTCATCACGGCGCTGGTCCTGACCTGGCGCAGCCGGCGGGCCGGTAGACGGGGCCGGTAGACATCCTTCGACCCGCCATGCCCGCATGCTCTGGGGATGCGATCGGTTTGCAGTGAGCCTGCCGGCCCCCGGTATCCACGGCAGGCGGGGCTGTCGTGACGGGTCGACCATCGCGAAGCGCGTGGTTCGACAGGCTCACCACGAGCGGCCATCGAGCGGCGTTGTACGGCATCCAGCGGGCTTGGCCTGCGGGATCGTGCTGTCGGGCGTCGGCATAGGGGCAATGAGCGCGCGGGCATGAGAAAATGCCGCCCATGGACCCCAAACCATTCGATCCCGCCCAGCGGCGTCGCGGGCGGTGGATGCTCGTCGGCCTGTTCGCCCTGTTCTTCGGCACCGTGTTCGGGGCCGGCATCCTGCGTTTCTCCGGCTGGCAGCCTGCGGGGCACAAGAACCATGGCCAGCTGCTGCAGCCGCCCGCGGATGCACGCGATCTGGCCCCTGCACTCGTCGATGGCGGTACGTACGCGTGGCAGCCCGCCGAGCGCCGCTGGCGCATCGTGGCCGCACCCGCACCCGGCTGCGCGGATGCGTGCCTGGCCCTGGCGCGGGACCTGGACAAGGTCTGGCAGCTGTTCGGCCACAACGCCGACGAAGTCGACATCCTGTGGATCGGCGACTACCCGGCGCAGGCGCCGCGCCACACGGCGCTGCGCCAGGTCCGTGCCGACGATCCTCTGCGCGCGCGCCTGCCGCAGGTGGACGATGCCGCCGGCACGCCGGTGTACGTGATCGATCCCCACGGCTTCGTCATCCTGCGCTACGCCCCGGGTTTCGACCCAGGCCACCTGCGTACCGACGTCGCCAAGCTGATCAAGCTCATCTGAGCTCCCGAACGAACCGCAGACCATGATGAATGCTGTTGCGCGCCCCGTGATCTACCGACATTTCCACCGCATCGCCTGGCTGGCGGTCGCGCTGACGTTGTGCGTCGTCGTGTTCGGCGCCTTCGTGCGCCTGTCCGATGCCGGTCTGAGCTGCCCGGACTGGCCCACCTGTTACGGCCGCGCCGCATGGCCGAAGGCCGTCGACGAAGCGGCTTCGCACGTGGCAAGCGAGATCCGTCCGTTCGAGACCCACAAGGCGTGGCGCGAACAGGTGCATCGCCACATCGCCGCGTCGCTGGGCGTGCTGGTGCTGGTGCTGGCCCTGCTGGCCGCGCGTCGTCGGCGCTGGGGCATCGCGCAGATCCTGGCGGCCGCCGGGCTGGTCGGTGCCGCCATTCCGCTGTACATGCACGGCGAACACGTCGCCGCGTCGGCGCTGGCGATCCTCGGGGAAGCCATCCTGCTGTTCGCAGCCCTGCGCTGGTCGAACATCGACCTGGCGCGCGCCGCCGCCCTGACGCTGGCGGTGATCATCTTCCAGGCGCTGCTCGGCATGTGGACGGTGACGTGGCTGTTGAAGCCCATCGTGGTGATGGGTCACCTGCTCGGCGGCCTGACCACCTTCTCGTTGCTGGTGTGGATGGCATGGCGCGCGACTGATCGGCCCATCACGCTGGCCGACGCCGGGGTGCTGCGGCGCTGGCTGGCCGGCGGCCTGGTGCTGCTCGGCATCCAGATCGCGCTGGGCGGCTGGGTCAGCGCCAACTACGCGGCGTTGGCCTGCGGCCTGGATTTCCCCAAGTGCGTGGGCCAGTGGCTGCCGCCGGCGGACTTCCGGGAAGGCTTCGTGCTGTGGCGGGGCATCGGCGTGGACTATGAGGGCGGCGTGCTGGACGGCGCATCGCGCATCGCCATCCAGCTGACCCATCGCGCCATGGCAGTGGTCGTGGCGCTGTACGTGCTGGCCCTGGCGCTGCGCCTGTTCCGCACCCCCGGCATGCGCGGCTGGGCGCTGACGCTGATCGTGCTGATCGCCGCGCAGGTCACCCTGGGCATCCTCAACGTCAGGCTCAACCTGCCGCTGCCGGTCGCCGTGGCGCACAACGCCGGTGCCGTGCTGCTGCTGTTCACGATGGTCTCGCTGCTCGCACGCCTGCGCAGGCCCGACTGATGGCGTCCACGTTCCGCCAGTACTGGGACCTCACCAAGCCGCGCGTGGTGGCGCTGATCGTGTTCACCGCGCTGGTGGGCATGTGCCTGGCCATCGAGGGTCTGCCCGATGGCGGGCAACTGCTGCGCGGCGCGCTGGGCTTCCTCGGCATCTGGCTGGCCGCCTCCAGCGCCGCCGCCATCAACCAGCTGCTGGATGCGCGCATCGACGCGAAGATGGCGCGCACCTCGTGGCGTCCGTTGGTGCAGGGCCAGGTGCAGCCGTGGCAGGCGCTGGCGTTCGCCCTGGTGCTGGCCGCACTGTCGATGGCGATCCTGGTGCTGTGGGTCAACACGATCACCGCCATCCTGACCTTCGCGTCGCTGATCGGTTACGCGGTGGTTTACACGGTGTTCCTGAAGCGCGCCACGCCGCAGAACATCGTCATCGGCGGTATCGCCGGCGCGGCACCGCCGCTGCTGGGCTGGGCCACGATGACCGGCATGCAGGGCGAGTGGGACTGGCCGCACGCGCTGCTGCTGGTGCTGATCATCTTCGTGTGGACGCCGCCGCATTTCTGGGCCCTGGCGATCTTCCGTCGTGAAGACTATGCGCGCGCGCTGGTGCCGATGCTGCCGGTGACGCACGGTGTGACCTACACGCGCTGGCAGATCCTGTTCTACACCGTGCTGCTGGTGGAGGTGACCGTGCTGCCGGTGGTATTCGGCATGAGCGGCTTCTTCTACCTGGGCGGCGCGCTGGTGCTGGGCTCGGTGTTCCTGTGGTATGCGTGGCGCCTGCTGAACCCGCCGGACGAGTTCTTCGCCATGCGCGTGTTCAACTACTCCATCGTCTACCTGATGGCGCTGTTCGCCTTCCTGCTGGTCGACCACTGGGCGATGCCGCTGCTGCGTCCTGCCGCCTCGGTGGGCGGCATCGCGTTCGTGCCGGCGGGGTGATGCTGCGGTAGGAGCGACGTGAGTCGCGACCACTCCTGATCGGCGCTTCTTCTGCTTGGCTCGTGCGATGCCGTTGCCGCGCTTCCGCACGAACGAACTTGAAACGTGGCTTCGTTCGTGCGGTCGCGACTCACGTCGCTCCTACAGACCCCTCAGCGTTCGGGCTTCGCCAACCGTTCCATCACCACCGGCTCCAGCGACTTCAGTCCGGCCGCACGGCCCAGCGTGAGCGCCGCTTCCGGCGATGCGCCATCGACCTGGACGGCCGCCAGCGCCAGCAGCGCACCGACGCGGTTGCCCGAGGCGCAATGCAGCAGCACTTCGCCGTCGCGTTCTTTCAGCAGGGCATGCAGGGCCGCGGCGTTCGCTGGCGTGATGTCGTCCTTGCCGGCGATCGGCAGGGCGATGTAGTCCATGCCGAGGCGACGCACCTCGGCGGCCTGGTCGTAGCCGCGATCCTCCTGGGGAGCGCGCAGGTCGATCACCGTGCGCACGCCCTCGGCCTGCAGGCGCGCAAGATCGTCGCGCGAGGGCTGGCCACCGGTATGCAGCCCGGGTCGGGGCTGGACGAAATCGTGGGCGGTGGCGGCGAAGGACGCTGCGCACAGCAGCGCGGAAAACAGCAGGGATGCGGTGCGTTTCATCACGGAGTCCTCAATGGCGACCGATGCGGGCCTGCAGCAGCGTGCGCAGTTCGTACTTGTCGGCTTCGTCCAGCCCGATATTGCGTTGCTTGGCCTGCAGTTCGTCAAGGCGCTGCTGCAGCATCTGCTTCTCCAGCTGAACCGCCGCATCCAGGACCTCCTGCCGCCAGCCGTCCTCGTCGCCGGGCAGCTCCTGCATCGCCAGCTTCTGCAGCGCCGCGGCCTCGTCGCGTTCGGCGAAATGTTCCAGCAGCGCACCGGTGGTGATGTCGGGGCGCGCATGGACCAGCGCCAGCAGCTCCAGCAGCAGTTCCATGCCCGGCAATCGAAGGCCCGAGAAACCATGCGTCGATTCGATCGCCAGGGCCAGCGCGGGCTTGTGCAGCAGGCGCACGATGATGTGGCGGACCAAGCTGGGCTTCTGGCCCGGCTTGGCAGCGGGTGCGCGGCGTGCCGGTGCCGGCGCGGGTGACGGCGTCGCGGTGCCCGCGCCCACGCCCGTCACCACCGTCAGCTGCTGGCGCATCAGGTCGCCGAAGGCGCCATCGGGAATCTGTGCCAACAAGGGGCGTGCGCGCTCAGCAAGACGCGCCTTGCCGTCCAGCGTGGACAGCTTGATGTCCTTGCCCAGTTCCTGGAAGAAGAACTCTGACAGCGGCATCGCCTGCTGCAGGCGCGCGTCGAATCCCGCCGCGCCTTCCTGTCGCACGATGGTGTCGGGATCCTCGCCATCGGGCAGGAACAGGAAGAAGGCCTGCCGCCCATCTTTCATGCGCGGCAGTACCGATTCCAGTGCGCGCCACGCCGCGCGCTGGCCGGCGGCGTCGCCGTCGAAGCAGAAATACACGTCGGGCGCGTTGCGGAACAGCAGTTCGGCGTGTTCCGGCGTGGTCGCCGTGCCCAGCGTAGCGACGGCCTCCTTCACGCCGAACTGGAACAGCGAGACCACGTCCATGTAGCCCTCCACCACCACCAGCCGCGCGATCTTCTGGTTGGCCTGCTTCACCTGCCACAGGCCGTACAGCTCGCGCCCCTTGTGGAACAGCGCGGTCTCCGGCGAGTTGAGGTACTTCGGGCCATCGTCCTTCTGCAGCACGCGGCCGCCGAAGGCGATCACGCGTCCGCGCCGGTCGTGGATGGGGAACATCACCCTGTCGCGGAACTTGTCGTAGACGTGGCCGCGGTCGTTCTTCGAGAACAGGCCGGCGCGGTCGAGCAGCTTCATCCGCCGCTCGTCGGTGCCCAACGCGTCCTTCAGTGCGGAATAGCCATCGGGTGCGTAGCCGATCATGAACTGCGTGCGGATCGCCGCATCCACGCCGCGGCCATCGAGGTAGGCCTTGGCCTTCTCGCTGCCCTCCAGGTTGCGCTGGAAGAAGCGCGCGGCCGCTTCCAGGGCGTTGAACAGGTCGCGGGTATCGTTGTTCTCGTTGCGCTGCTGCGTCTCGCGCGGCACTTCCATGCCGTTGCGGCGGGCCAGTTCTTCCACCGCATCGAGGAATTCGAGGCGGTCGTAGTTCATCAGGAACGACAGCGCGGTGCCGTGCGCGCCGCAACCGAAGCAGTGGTAGAACTGCTTGGTCGGCGACACCGTGAACGAGGGCGAGCGCTCGTCGTGGAATGGGCAGCAGGCCGAGTATTCCTTGCCCTGCCGCTTCAGCGGCACGCGCGCGCCCACCACCTCGACGATATCCGTCCGGGCGAGCAGTTCGTCGATGAAGGCGTCGGGGATGCGGGCCATGGGCCACATAGGATGCCATGCCCGGCCGGGCCGCCGGGGTCGCGCGCTACCATGCCGCCATGCCTGCGACGATGCCCTCCGACGACGCCCTGCTGGCCCGACTGCGCGAGGCCGTGGGCGCGGCGCACGTCCTGACCGGTACACGGGCGACGCGCCGCTACCGCAAGGGCTACCGTTTCGGCGACGGACCGGTGCTGGCCGTGGTGCGCCCCGGCACGCTGCTGGCCTTGTGGCGCGTGCTGGAGGCCACGGTGCAGGCCGGGCGCATCGTGCTGATGCAGGCGGCGAACACCGGGCTCACCGGTGGTTCCACGCCGGATGGCGACGACTACGACCGCGGCATCGTACTGGTCAGCACCCAGCGGCTGGCCGGCGTGCAGGTGATCGAAGACGGCCGCCAGGTGGTCTGCCTGCCAGGCGCGACGCTGGACGTGCTGGAGAAGACGCTCGCCCCGCTGGGACGCGAGGCGCATTCGGTGATCGGCTCCTCCTGCATCGGGGCGTCCGTCCTCGGCGGCGTGTGCAACAACTCGGGGGGCGCGCTGGTACGGCGTGGCCCGGCCTACACCGAGCTGGCGCTGTACGCACAGGTGGGTGCCGACGGCGTGCTGCGGCTGGTCAATCATCTCGGCATCGCCCTGGGCGACACGCCGGAGGAGATCCTGACGCGGCTGCAGGCGGGCGACTACACGGCGACGGACATCGCCCGCGATGCCGCCCGCGCGGCTTCCGACCGCGGCTACGCGGCCCACGTACGCCAGGTCGATGCGCCGACGCCGGCGCGCTACAACGCCGATCCGTCGCGCCTGCATGAGGCGTCGGGCTGCGCGGGGCGGCTGGCCGTGTTCGCGGTACGGCTGGATACGTTCGAGAAGGACGAAGCCGCCGTGTTCTACATCGGCAGCAACGATCCGGACGACCTGACGGCCGTACGACGCCACCTGCTGACCGCCTTCGAGCGGCTGCCGATCTCCGGCGAGTACCTGCATCGCGACGCCTTCGATATCGGCGACCGTTACGGCAAGGACACCTTCCTGTTGATCGACCGCTTCGGCACCGACCGCGTGCCGGCGGCATTCGCCCTGAAGAGCCGCATCGACGGCTGGTGCGAGCGGTGGGGCCTGCGTGGCCTGACCGACCGCGTGCTCCAGGCGGTGTCCGGGTGGTTGCCCGACCACCTGCCGCCACGTCTGCGTGATTTCCGCGCGCGCTACGAACATCATCTGCTGCTCAAGGTGTCGGCACAGGACGCAGGCGCCACGCGCGATTTCCTCGACCGCTTCTTCGCCGGCCGCGAAGGCGCATTCTTCGCCTGCGATGCCGATGAGGGCCGCAAGGCGTTCCTGCACCGTTTCGCCGTCGCCGGCGCCGCCGTGCGGTATCGCGAAGTGCATCGCGACGCCGTCGAGGACATCGTCGCGCTGGATGTCGCCCTGCGCCGCGACGACCGCGACTGGGTGGAGACGCTGCCCCCCGCGCTGGCGGACACCATGGTCGCGCGTCTCTACTACGGGCACTTCTTCTGCCACGTCTTCCACCAGGACTACATCGTGCGGCGGGGAACGGATCCGCTTGCGGTGGAGCACGCGCTCTGGAAGCTGCTGGATGCGCGTGGTGCCGAGTATCCGGCCGAACACAATGTGGGCCACCTCTACCACGCCAAGCCGCAGCTGGCCGCGTTCTACCGCGGGCTGGATCCCACCAACACGTTCAATCCCGGCATCGGCAAGACCAGCAAGCGGACTGATTGGAAGGAGTGAGTGGAGAGGAGTGAGGAGTGAGTAAAAGCGGCTTTCTCGCACTCCTCACTCATCCCGACTCACTTCTCGAACTCTGCGCTCGTCGATCACCGCCGTGATCAGCGCCCCGGCGAAGAACACCACGCTGGCGTAATAGATCCACACCAGCATCAGCACCAGCGCGCCCATCGATCCGTACGCGCTGCCGGGTGCCGCTTCGGCCAGGTAGAGCCCGATCAGGTAGCGCCCGCCTGCGAACAGCAGCGCCGTGATGACGCCGCCCAGGAACGCCTGCCTCCACGCCACGCGCCGGTCCGGCAGGTAGTGGTAGAAGAAGGCGAAGGCGAGCGCGTACAGCAGCAGGGTACTGGTGTAGCCCAGCACGGGCAGCAGCGACGGCAGCCTGGCGAAGGCCACCTGCAGCGCCGTGGTGGCGATCATCGACACGATCAACAGGAAGCCGATGGCCAGCACCACGCCCAGCGAGAACACCCGCTTCTTCAGCCACGCCATCAGGCCATTCAGACGCTGCGCGTCGGTGCGGAAGATCAGGTTCAGCGCACCCTGCAACTGGGCGAAGACCACGGTCGCGCCCACCAGCAGCAGCGCGGTGCTCCACAGCCCCGCCAGCGAGCCCAGGTCGGGGCGGGCGTCGGCGTTGCGGATGACGGTCCTGGCCACGGCGGCGGCATCGGAGCCGGCAAGCTGGCCAATCTGGTCCAGCAGCGACTGCTGAGCGGGCGGGTACAGCGAGGCCGTCAGCCACAGCAGCAGGATCAGCAGCGGCGCCAGCGAAAGCAGCGCATAGAACGACAGCGATGCGGCCTGCGTCATCAGGTCGGTCTCGATGAAGCGGCGCATCAGTGCTAGGGGCAGGCTGCGCTCGGCGCGCGCACTCAGCCGCTGCAGGTGTTGCCGGATGGCGGGAAGGCGGACAGGCGTGTGCATGGGCCGAGGGTGGCCCGCCGCGTGTCAGCGCTTCGTTAGCGCGGCGTCGTCGGGACGTTCACGTGGACGCGTCGGCCAGCGCGCGCAGTGCCTCGCCGCTGACGCGCTGCACGGTCCATTCGTCCATGCCGGTGGCACCCAGGCGGCGATAGAAATCGATCGCGGGCGTGTTCCAGTCCAGCACCGACCATTCGAAGCGGCCGCATCCGCGTTCCACCGCCAGGCGCGCCAGATGCACCATCAGCCGCTTGCCCAGCCCCAGGCCGCGATATCGGGGATAGACGAAGAGGTCTTCCAGATACAGCCCCGGCTGTCCGAGGAAGGTCGAGAAACTGTGGAAGAACAGGGCGAAACCGGCCGGCGTGCCGTCGGCCTCGGCGATGACGACTTCGGCCGCAGGCCGCTCCCCGAACAGGTGCTGTTCCAGCAGGGCCGGCGTGGCAACGGCCTCGTGGGCGAGTTTTTCGTACTCGGCCAGGCCGCGGATGAAATCGAGGATCTGCGGGATGTCGGCGCGGGTGGCCGGGCGCAGGGTGATGGTGGGGGTCTCCATGGCGTCAGGATGCCATGGAGACGCGCCCCGGCGGGTTCTCGCTCAGCCCGCCAGCTTCTTCTTGATCAGCGCGGACACCAGGCCCATGTCGGCCTGGCCGGCCAGGCGCGGCTTCAGCACGCCCATCAGCTTGCCCATGTCGGCCGGGCCGGACGCGCCGGTCTCGCCGATGGCGGCCTCGATGGCAGCCAGGATCTCGGCCTCGCCCAGCTTGGCTGGCAGGTAGGCGTCGATCACCGCGATCTCGGCGCGCTCGACGGCGGCCAGGTCCTCACGGTGGGCGGCTTCGTACTGGCTGACCGAATCCTTGCGCTGCTTGACCATCTTCTCCAGCACGGCCAGCACGGCGGCATCGTCCAGTTCCACGCGCTCGTCGACTTCCTTCTGCTTGATGGCGGCGTTGATCAGGCGGATGACGCCCAGGCGATCCTTCTCGCCGGCCTTCATCGCGGCCTTCATGTCATCGGTGAGCTGCTGTTTCAGGGACATGGGTGACTCCTGCGGAGGGTGGGGCGGCGCCCGCGGGCGCCAAAAACACAAAAAGCCGGCGACGCTTGCGCGTGCCGGCTTCTCGCGAAGCGACGCGGCTCAGTACAGGCGCTGGCGCTTGGTGACGTCGCGCGAGCTGCGGCGCAGCTGGCGCTTCACCGCGGCGGCGGCCTTGCGCTTGCGCTCCTGGGTCGGCTTCTCGTAGAACTCGCGCTTGCGGGTTTCGGCCAGGACGCCGGCCTTTTCGCAGGTGCGCTTGAAGCGACGCAGCGCAAACTCAAACGGCTCGTTTTCGCGGACTTTGACGCTGGGCATACGTAATCTCGGTGAAGTAAAGGCCCGGGCAGACCGGGTGAGCCGCGTATTATAGCGGCTGACTCCGGCGCTGCAACCCACCCCGGCTTGTCCCTGTCCCCCAGGAGCACCAGATCCCCGTCATGAAAGTCCTCGGCATCGAAACCAGCTGCGACGAAACCGGCGTGGCCGTCTACGACACCGGCCGGTCCGGCGCGGCCGGCCTGCGGGCTCACGCGGTCTACAGCCAGATCGCACTGCACGCCGAATACGGCGGTGTGGTGCCGGAACTGGCCAGCCGCGACCACGTCCGCAAGCTGCTGCCGCTGATCCGGCAGACCCTGGCCGAGGCCGGCCTGGAGACCCGGGACCTGGACGGCGTGGCCTACACGGCCGGCCCGGGCCTGGTCGGCGCCCTGCTGGTCGGGGCCGGCGTGGCCCGGTCGCTGGCCTGGGCGCTGGACGTGCCCGCCGTGGCCGTCCACCACATGGAAGGCCACCTGCTGGCCCCGCTGATGGAAGACGATCCGCCGGAAGCACCGTTCGTGGCGCTGCTGGTCTCCGGTGGACACACTCAGCTGGTGGCCGTGGACGCGATCGGCCGCTACCGCCTGCTGGGCGAGACGCTGGACGACGCCGCCGGCGAAGCGTTCGACAAGACCGCCAAGATGATGGGGCTGCCGTACCCCGGTGGTCCGCAGCTGGCCGCGCTGGCGGAACAGGGGACGCGGGGCCGGTTCAGATTCGCCCGGCCGATGACCGACCGCCCCGGGCTGGACTTCAGCTTCTCCGGCCTGAAGACGCAGGTGCTGCTGGCCTGGCGCGACAGCGACCAGTCGGAACAGACCAAGGCCGACATCGCGCGCGGCTTCGAGGATGCGGTGGTCGACACGCTGGCGATCAAGTGCGAACGCGCGCTGGACGAAGCCGGCAGCGACGTCATCGTCATCGCCGGCGGCGTGGGCGCCAACAAGCGCCTGCGCGCGAAACTGCAGGACATGGCGCTCAGGCGCGGCGGCCGCGCCTGCTTCCCGCGTCCGTCGCTGTGCACCGACAATGGCGCGATGATCGCGTTCGCCGGCGCACTGAGGCTGGAGGCGGGCCAGCACGAGACGGCCGAAGTGAAGGTCACGCCGCGCTGGGACATGGCCACGCTGGCGACCGTGGCCGCAGCGGGCTGAGGGGAACGGGGCGGCGAATTCCGTTCAGGTTCAAGGCGGTGCGGCTAGGCTTTCCCGCTCCGCCAACCGGTGCGCCCGCCTGCGCAATGCAGACGCCAGGGCGCGCATGAACCACCTCAAGGGGTAACGGAATGACCGAACAGCTGGATGCCCTGCGCGCAAGCCTTGCGCCGTATCCATGGGCGTATACCGTCGTCGTCGCCTGCGTACTGGTACTGCTGGCGTGGCTGGCCAACTGGATCACCAAGCGCGTGCTGCTGCGCGGCCTGCGCCGGCTGCTGGCCACGCTGCCGCTGGGCCAGGGCGACCACCAAGTCCGCCTGCGGGTGATCCCGCGCCTGGCCAACGTGGTGCCCGCGGTGGTGCTGGCCGCCGGCGTCGCCTTCGTGCCGGACCTCCCGGCGCTGCTGGTGACGGTCGTCCGCAACGTCTGCTTCGCCTTCATCATCCTCACGGTCGCGCTGGCCGTCGCGGCGGCGCTGGACCTGGCCAACGAGGTCTACCAGCGGCGGCCCGATGCCGCCGACAAGCCGATCAAGGGCTACCTGCAGTTGCTGAAGATCGTCGTGTTCGTGGTCGCGGCGGTGCTGATGGTCGCGGCGCTGATCGACCGCTCGCCGGTGATCCTGCTGTCGGGCCTGGGCGCGATGATGGCGGTGCTGATCCTGGTGTTCCAGGACACGCTGCTGTCGCTGGTGGCCAGCGTGACGCTCAGTTCCAACGACATGGTGCGGGTGGGCGACTGGATCGAGATGCCCAGCCAGAACGCCGACGGCGACGTCATCGACATCGCGCTGCACACAGTGAAGGTGCAGAACTGGGACAAGACCATCACCACCATCCCCACCAAGAAGCTGATCAGCGACTCGTTCAAGAACTGGCGCGGCATGAGCGAGTCTGGCGGACGGCGCATCAAGCGCGCGCTGTACCTGGACCAGAACAGCGTGCGGTTCCTGGACGAAGACGGGCAGGCGCGGCTGCGCCGCTTCCGCCTGCTCGCCGACTATCTGCAGCGCAAGGATGGCGAGCTGGACGCCTGGAATGCGCGCCTGGCCGAGCAGGGACGCGAGCGCGTCAACCAGCGCCGCATCACCAACCTGGGTACCTTCCGCGCCTACGTCGAGGCCTACCTGCACGCGCATCCCGACATCCACGACGGCATGACGCTGCTGGTGCGCCAGTTGCCGCCGGGCCCGACCGGCCTGCCGCTGGAGGTCTACTGCTTCACCCGCACCGTGGCATGGGGGCCGTACGAAGGCATCCAGTCGGACATCTTCGACCACCTGCTGGCGATCCTGCCGGAGTTCGGGCTGCAGGTGTTCCAGCAGCCGGGTGGGGCCGACGTGCGCCGGTTGCACGGTGTGCCAGGTGCGGCCGTGGCGGCCATGGGCTGAGCGCGCCCATCGATTGCGCGTACCATTCCCGCACCCGGATCCAGAGCCCCCCATGGACATCGTTTTCATCGAAGACCTGCGCATCGAGACCGTCATCGGCATCTACGACTGGGAGCGCGGCATCCGCCAGACCGTGGCGCTGGACGTGGAGATGGCGTTCGACAACCGCGTGCCGGCGGCGAGCGACGACATCGCGCACACGCTGGACTACAAGGCCGTGTCCAAGCGGCTGATCTCCTTCGTGGAGGAGGCGAACTTCGGCCTGGTCGAGACACTGGCGGAGCGGTGCGCGGCGATCATCCGCGACGAATTCGGCGTGGCCTGGGTGCGGTTGAAGCTCAGCAAGCCCGGCGCGGTCACCGGCGCCCGCAACGTGGGCGTGCTGATCGAACGCGGCGAACGTCCGGCCTGACGCCATGGGAATGGCCTATCTCAGCCTGGGCAGCAACGTCGAGCCCGAACGCCACCTGCGCGCCGCCGTCGCCGCCCTGCGCGCGCGGTTCGGCGAGGTGCTGCTGTCGCCGGTCTACCGCACGCGGTCGGTCGGTTTCGACGGCACTGACTTCCTCAATGCCGCCGCCATGATCGACAGCGACCTCGATCCCCTCGCGCTCAACGACTGGCTGCATGCGCTGGAAGATGCGCATGGCCGGGATCGCAGCGGGCCGCGCTTCTCCGACCGCACGCTCGACATCGACATCGTGCTTTATGACGACCTGGTGCTGCAGGGGCCGGGCAACCTGCGGCTGCCCCGCGATGAGTTGAAGCACGCGTTCGTGCTGCTGCCGCTGGTGGACATCGCGCCGGAGGCGGTCGAGCCGCGCAGTGGACGCACGCTGGCGGCGCTGTGGCGCGAACACCCCGACCACGCCACGCCTCCCCAGGCGGTGCCATTCCCGTAGCGTGCGCCGCGCGCACGACCTCATGACCATCGCCTGCGCGACCGCATGATCGCGATCCGGCGCAACGGGCAGTGCGCGTGAGTCGGCAATCCTGCGGTCGTGCGCATGGCGCACGCTAGGTGGGGCTTTATGCCGTGTGCCGGCCGCCGTCGACGTGGATCACCTGGCCGGTGACGTAGCCGGCGGTGTCGCCGAGCAGCCAGGCGACGGTGCCGGCGATGTCGCCGGGATCGCCGATGCGGCCCAGCGGCGTCTGCGCCAGCAGTCGGTCCTGCACGTGTGGATCGATCCCGCCATCCGGCCACAGGATGGCGCCGGGCGACACCGCGTTCACCCGCACCTCCGGCGCCAGCGATGCCGCCAGCCCGCGCGAGACCGCCAGCAGCGCGGCCTTGGAGGCGGCGTACACCGCCAGGTCCGCACGCGGTTTCTCGGCATAGATGTCGGCGATGTTGACGATGGCGCCGCGTGCGGCCCGCAGGTGCGGCGCTGCCGCCTGCGCCAGGAAGAATGGCGCGCGCGCGTTGACCGCGAACAGTTCCTCCCATTGCGCCGGGGTGGCGCCGCCCACGGGCGTGGGATAGAACGCCGATGCGTTGTTGACCAGGGCGTCCAGACGGCCGAAATGGCCCACGGTTCTCGCCACCAGTTCGGGCAAGCGGTCGAAGACCGCCAGGTCGGCCTGCAGCATCAGCGTGCTGCCCTGGCGCCCGGCTTCCAGTTCGTCGACCAAGCCGTGCATGTCGGCGGCCGAGTCCCGGTAATGCAGCGCCACGTCGCAGCCGTCGGCATGCAGCCGGCGGGCGATCGCGGCGCCGATGCGACGGGCGGCGCCGGTGATGAGGACGACACGACGCGACGTGGGCATGGCAGGCTCCGGAACAGGAGTCCGCATTCTCCCTGCTTTGCACCGGAATGGCGCAAGACCGCACCGAAAAATGTGAGTCGATCTTCGCGTCGATGGGATGCTTGACGGCGCGAGCGTCGAGCGGGCATGTTGCGACGCATCACCCCGTGCCGGATGCGCCGGCCGGGACAGCAGGAAGGCGAATGGACTGGGCGAAGTACCGCACCACGACCTTTGACGAACTGATCCAGGCCGATGGACGGCCGCGACCGGCCGCACGCCGCTTGGTCGAATACCTGGCCGGACTGTCCGGCCGCGAACTGGCCGAACGCCAGCTCGCCGCCGACGTGGTGGCGCGCGTGCAGGGCATCACCTTCACCGTGTACTCCGACGGCCGCAACGTCGACCGCACGCTGCCGTTCGACCTGATCCCGCGCATCATCCCGCTCAGCGAATGGCAGCGCACCGAAGCCGGCCTGAAGCAGCGCATGCGCGCGCTGAACCTGTTCATCGGCGACATCTACGGCAGGCAGCAGATCGTCAAGGACAAGGTGTTCCCGGCGATGCTGCTGAAGGATTCGGTGAACTTCCGCGCGCAGTGCGTCGGCATCACGCCGCCCTTGGGCGTGTGGGCGCACATCTGCGGCTCGGACCTGGTGCGCGACGGCGACGGCACGCTGTACGCGCTGGAAGACAACCTGCGCATCCCCAGCGGCGTCAGCTACATGCTGGAAAACCGCATGGTGGCCAAGCGCGTGTTCCCGGAACTGTTCGAGACCAGCTCGATCCTGCCGGTGGACGAATACCCCAGCCAGCTGTACGACACCCTGGCCGCGCTCTCGCCGCGCCCGGGCGACACGCCGGTCATCGCGCTGCTGACGCCGGGCGTGTTCAACAGCGCCTACTTCGAGCACGCCTACCTGGCGCAGGCCATGGGCATCGAACTGGTCGAAGGCAGCGACCTGTTCGTCGCCGACGACGACTGCACCTACATGCGCACGGTGTACGGGCCGAAGCGCGTGGACGTGGTCTACCGCCGGGTGGACGACCTGTTCATCGATCCGGAGGTGTTCCATCCGGATTCCGTGCTGGGCGTGCCCGGCCTGATCCGCAGCTGGCGTGCCGGCAGGGTCGCGCTGGCCAACGCGCCGGGCGCCGGCGTGGCCGACGACAAGGTGGTCTTCGCCTACGTACCGAAGATGATCAAGTACTACCTGGACGAGGATCCCATCCTGCCCAACGTACCCAGCTACCTGTGCCACAACGCCAAGGAGCGCAGGTACGTGCTGGAGAACATCGAGAAGCTGGTGGTGAAGCCGGCCAACGAATCCGGTGGCTACGGCATGCTGATCGGCCCGCGCTCGACCAGGCGACAGCGCGAGAAATTCAAGGCATTGATCGGAGCCAACCCACGCAACTACATGGCGCAGCCCACGCTGGCGCTGTCCACTGCGCCCATCGTCACCAAGCAGGGCCCGTCGCCGCGCCACATCGACCTGCGCCCGTTCGTGCTGTCGCGCCAGGACACCTATGTCACCACCGGCGGGCTGACGCGCGTGGCGATGGTGAAGGGTTCGCTGGTGGTCAATTCCTCGCAGGGCGGTGGCGCCAAGGACACCTGGGTGGTGGACCTGGCCGACGACGACGGGGAGAACGCCTGATGCTCTCGCGGGTGGCCGACAACCTGTACTGGTTCAGCCGCTACGTACGGCGTGCCGAGAACACCGCGCGCCTGGTCGGCGTGGGCAGCCAGCTGCAGCTGGACATGCCCCGTTCGGTGCGGTTCGCGTGGCGGCCGATGATCGACACGGTGGGCGCGGGCGACTGCTTCGAGCAGTGCTATCCGGATGCCGGCGACGCCGCAGGCGACGTGGACGTGATCCGTTTCCTGCTGCTGGACGAACGCAATCCCTCATCGCTGCGCACGTCCGTGGATTCCGCCCGGGAAATCCTGCGCGGCATCCGCGACACGCTGCCGCAGGACGTCTGGGAAGCGATCAACGACCTGCACCTCTACATCGGCGCGCAGGGCGAGCGCAGTCTGGGCCGGCGCTACCGCATGGAGTTCCTGCAGCGCATCGTCGACGGCTGCCTGAAGGTCTCCGGCCTGCTCAGCGCGAACGTCAGCCGCGACATCGGGTACCAGTTCCTGCGCCTGGGCACGGCGCTGGAGCAGGCCGACATGACCACGCGCATCATCGATGCCGGCGCCTCCGGCCTGGTCACCCCGCGCCACGAAGAGGATCGCGAAGCGTTCCAGAACATGCAGTGGATGAGCGTGCTGCGTTCGCTGGCCGCGTACCAGATGTTCCGTCGCCACGTGCGCCAGCGCGTCACCGCGGAACTGGCCCTGCGGTTCCTGCTGCAGAACAACGAGTTTCCGCGCAGCGTGCACTTCTGCCTGACGCGCGCGCAGAGCGTGCTGCCCACCATGCCGCCCCGCCCTGGCGTGGACCGCCATCTCAACCGGGTGATCGGGATGACCCGCAACGCCGATCCGGCCGTGCTCGCGGAGCGGAACCCCGCCGCGTTCATGGACGAGATCCAGACGCACCTGGGCGCGCTGCACGATGCCATCGCCGCGGGCTACTTCCACGGGTGAACCCGATCAGTCGCGGGCACGCCACGCAGCGGCCGACACGGCCGCGAGCTTGCTGGCGATCAACGTGCCGGCCACGCCCGCCGCGATACGCCATGCCGGCGGCACCCACCATGCCAAGCAGAGGGCAGTAAGCCCCAGTCCCACGCAGAACACGAGCAGCGCGACCACCCAGGGCTTCAGGCCGCCGGCAGCCATCGGTCGTTACTGCTGCTGGCCCTGTGCGTCGCCCGGATCCTGTCGCGAAGGAATCCGGCGGGGCGGCATGGCCGGCAGCGGCCCCGGCACGTCTTCGCGTTCCTGCGGCGGTTCCCACGGGAAACGCGGCAGGCTGTGCACGGCGGCTTCCAGCTTGCGCGACCAGGTGTCGTGGATCTCGGCGTACAGCGGGGTGTCCGCTTCCAGCCGCATCTTCTGGCTGATCTTCAGGTCGCCGCTGCGCAGCAGCGCCATGTCCACCGGCATGCCGACCGACAGGTTGGAGCGGATGGTGGAATCCAGGGACACCAGTGCGCAGCGCGCCGCATCCTCCAGCGATGTTTCCGGGCGGATGATGCGGTCCAGGATCGGCTTGCCGTACTTGGATTCGCCGATCTGCAGATAAGGCGTTTCCGGCGAGGTGGCGATGCAGTTGCCGAGCGGATAGACCATGTACAGGCCGGGACGCTCGCCCGCGATCTGGCCGCCCAGGATCAGCGTGGACTGCACGTTGACGCCGCTCTGCTGCGCCTCGTCCTTCATCTTCACCTGGCTGGCGACCAGGGTGTCGCCGACGTACTCCGCCACTTCGTACAGGTGCGAGAACGTGCGCAGGCTCCGCGTCGCATCCGGATCGTCGGCATCGCGCTGCAGCCGCGAGATGGTCAGCTGCGTGGTGGCCAGGTTGCCGGCCGACATGATGACGAACACGCGGTCGCCGGGCCATTCGAATACGTGCATCTTGCGGTACACGCGCACATCGTCGAAGGAGGCGCTGGTGCGGGTGTCCGCGGCGAAGACCAGGCCTTCGTTGACTTCGATGCCGACGCAATAGGTCATGGCGTGTCCGTTGCTGCTGTGCACCACGATTCTATGCGCGACCCCCGGGGTTGGCTAGGGCCGCCATTCCAGTGTTAGACGGCCCGTACAATGGCCGGGTTTCCCGCTGCCCGGTGCACCATGCAGGCCGATCTGCCCCTCCCCGACGACGACGCGCGTGCGCACAGCGAACGCCTCGCGGCCTTCATCCGCAACGAGATCGCCGCCGAGGGCGGCAGCATTCCGTTCTCGCGCTTCATGGAGTGCAGCCTCTACGCGCCCGGGCTGGGCTACTACAGCGCGGGCAGCACCAAGTTCGGCGAAGCGGGCGATTTCACCACCGCGCCGGAGCTGGGGCCGCTGTTCGCCAGCTGCGTGGCGCAGGCGGTGGCGCCGGTACTGCAGCAGCTGGGCCCGGAAGCCGGGTTCGTCGAGATCGGCGGCGGCAGCGGTGCATTCGCCGAGATCATGCTCAAGCGGCTGCTGGAACTGGATGCGCTACCCACGCGCTACGCCATCCTCGAGCCCAGCGCCGATCTGCGCGAACGCCAGCGCGAACGGTTGGGGCGCCGGCTCATCCCGCCCGTGTTCGAACTGGTCGAGTGGCTGGATGCGCCGCCGGACGAGACCTGGAATGGGGTGCTGTTCGCCAACGAAGTGATCGATGCGCTGCCCACTCCGCGCTTCACGCTGCGTGACGGTGAAGTGTTCGAGGAAGGCGTCGCGCTGGACGGGGAGGGTCGTTTCGTCCGCACCGACCGTCCGGCCGACGCGCTGCTGTCGGCCGCAGTCCGCCATGTCGAACGCTACCTGGATGCGCCGTTCCCCGATGGCTACCGGTCCGAGCTGCTGCCGCAGCTGCCTTACTGGATCCAGGCGGTGATGGGCGGCCTGGACAGGGGCGTGATGCTGTTCGCCGACTACGGGTACCCGCGGCGCGAGTTCTACCAGGCCGACCGCGACGACGGCACGCTGCGCGCGTACTACCGGCATCGCGTCCACAACGATGCCTACTTGTGGCCGGGCCTGCAGGACATCACCGCGTCGGTCGACTTCACCGCGTTGGCCGAGGCCGGTACGAATGCCGGCTTCGACCTGGCCGGCTACACCACGCAGGCGAACTTCCTGCTGGGCAACGGTCTGCAGGAGCGGCTGGACGAAGCGCAGGCGCGTGCGGACGAGGCCACCCTGTTGCGCCTGCGCAACGAAGCCAAGCGGCTGACGCTGCCCAGCGAGATGGGTGAGCGCTTCCAGCTGATGGGCTTCTCGCGCGATGTCGAGTTCGGCGCGGCCTTCCTGTTCAACGACCTGAGCTGGCGCCTGTGAGCGGTGTTTTCATGTTGAAGCCGTTCCATCGCCCGCGCCTGTGGTGGGGCCTGTGGCTGCTGGCTGTGACGGGCGTCGTCGTCCTGTCGCTGGTCAACCTGAGCGGCCTGCCGCCGGTGCCCGAAGGGGGCGACAAGGTGGAGCACTTCCTCGCCTACGCGCTGTTGTCGGCGTCGGCGATGCAGCTGTTCGCGACGCGACGCGGCTGCGTGGTCGTGGCAGCACTGCTGATCGCGTTGGGCGTCGGTCTGGAGTTCGCCCAGGGCGCGCTGACCGCCACGCGCATGGCCGATCCGCGCGACGCCCTGGCCAATACGCTCGGCGTGGTGGCCGGCCTGTCCACGTTGTTCACGCCCTTGCGCGACATGCTGCTCGCCTTCGATACCCGGCTTCGACCGCGACGCGCATCGTAGGAAAAGAGGAAAAGCCGGGCATTACCCGGCTTTTCTTCGACGGCAGCATGCCTCAGCGCGGTTGCAGCGTGATGCGGTCCAGCACCCACATCTGCGGCCGGGTGTCGCCGGTGAAGCGCACGCACAGGTCCTGCCTGCCGGCGGTGCCGGCGGGCAGCGGTGCGTCCAGGTCCAGGAATCCGTCCGCGCCTGGCGCCGCCGGCAGCGGCACGCTGGCCAGCGTGTGGCCCTTGCAGCCGCCTCCCAGGATTTCCAGCTCGCCCAGCGGCGACTTGGCCGGTTCGAACGTGCGGTGCGGCTCGTCGTGCGCCAGCTGGAAGTAGTACGGGATGCGTCCCGCACGCACCTTGATGGACGCGATGCCGTCCAGGTCGGCCTGGTTCCACTGCCAGCACGGGTAGAAGATCGTGGCATTGAAGATCGCGCGTTCGCCCTCGGCCGGGCCGTCGTCTTCCAGACGCAGCAACAGGCGGCCCGCATCGGGGCACACGGCCATCGCCTCGTCGGTGCGCGTGAGCAGTGCGGCGGGCGTCAGCTCGAACGTGGTGGCGGGCGCCAGCGCGCGGCCCTCGGCGAAGGCCGCCGCACGCACGGTGACCGGCAGCTTCAGGTCGAGCGGCGATGCGAAGGCCTTGGAAGTCGATGTCGGTTCACTGCCGTCGGTGGTGTAGTGCACCGGATAGCCGAGCGGATTCGACAGCGTGACCTTCACGGTACCCGCCTTGCGGTCGTCCTCGGTCGCGATCATCGCTTCGAACGGCGTCTTCGCGTAGCCCAGGCCGATGGCGTCGTAGCGCTTCAGCTGCGTGGGCAGGCGGCGGGTGAAGTCGACGAAGTCCTTCTTCGCCGCGGGCGTCCAGCCGGTTTCGGCGACCGACGCCAGGCGCGGGAAGGCGTTGTGCTGCAGGCGCGCGAACGTGCGCGTGTGCTCGGTCCACAGGTTGGCCTGCAGGCCGAGGATGTGGTGGCGCTGGCTTTCCTCCAGCTCCGGCGGCACCGGCTCGAACGCGTAGACGTCCTGCAACGTGATCAGTGCGGGGCGACCCGGCGGCTCGTTCGGCGACGCCGTCTGCAGGTAGTCCAGGTAGGTCTTGTTCGACGGCGACATCACCACGTCATGGCCCTGGCGCGCGGCCTTAAGGCCGCCTTCGATGCCGCGCCACGACATGACCGTGGCTTCCGGCGGCAGCTTGGCTTCCAGGATCTCGTCCCAGCCGATCAGGCGCTTGCCGTGTCCGGCGAGATACTTCTCCAGCCGCTCGACCAGATACCCCTGCAGATCCATTTCGGTCTTGGCGCCGACCTGGCGCATGCGGGCCTGCTCGCGTGCCGACGCTTCCCACTGATCCTTCACTGCTTCGTCGCCGCCGATGTGCACGTAAGTGCCCGGGAACAACTGCACCACTTCGCCCAGCACGTTCTCGAAGAAAGCGATCGTCGGTTCCTCCACGTTGACCAGGTTGGGGAACACGCCCCACTCGCTGGACGGCACCAGCGGCGTGTCGGTGGAGCCGAGTTCCGGATACGCAGCGAGCGCCGCCGTCGCGTGACCGGGCACATTGATCTCGGGCACGACGGTGATGTGGCGTTCGGCGGCGTACTTCACCACGTCGCGGATCTGGTCCTGCGTGTAGAAACCGCAATAAGGGCGCGGCTCACCGGTTTTCGGGTCCTTGCCGCCATCGCCGGCGGGAATGCGGCAGCCGCCGATTTCGGTGAGCTTCGGGTACTGCTTGATCTCGATGCGCCAGCCCTGGTCGTCGGTCAGGTGCCAGTGCAGGGTGTTGAGCTTGTGCAGGGCCATCGCGTCGATGATCTTCTTCACCTCGTCGACGGTCTGGAAATGGCGCGCCGGGTCCAGCATGAAGCCGCGCCAGGCGAAGCGCGGTGCGTCTTCGATATGCAGCGCCGGCAGCGTGACGCCGCCCTTGTCGCCCTGGGTGGCGAGCTGCCACAGCGTCACCGCACCGTAGAACAGGCCGCGCTCGTCACGTGCCTTCACCGTGACGCCATCGGGCGTGATGTCCAGCGTGTAGGCCTCGGGCGAGGCCGCAGCCGCATCGCCCGTTTCCAGTACGAAGCGGATGCCTTTCTTGCCATCGGCGTCCGCGATCGCCAGCGCAGGCCCGCCTGCCGACTGAAGGTAGGCGGCGAACTGGCCGGCGACGCGTGTCGCCGGTTCACCGGTGGCGGACAGAGGGGTGTCGGCATTGATGACGAACGATCCTTCGCCCGCCTGCAGCGTGGCGGGCGCGGGAATCAGGGCCGGCGTGACGGGCGCCGAAGCGGTCGCGGCGCCGGCATCGCTGTCCGGTCGGGCGCAACCGGCCAGGACCAGCAGGGTGATGGCCATGCCGGCCAGGGCGCGACGGACGAAGGGTCGTTTCATCGGAATCCTCGTGGGCGAACGAGCGGAGAGTGCCAAAAAAAAGCGGGCCCGGACAAATCCAGGCCCGCAGAGGGAGAGCGTTCCCTTACATCGGTGATGCGATCAGAACTTGAAGCGGAAGTTCAGGTAGTACTGGCGGCCGTTCTGGTAGATCGAACGCGGCTGGTCGCGGTTGAGCGCGTAGTACTTCAGCTTCGGCTCGTTGAGGTTCAGGCCATCCAGCGTGACCGTCAGCCAGTCCGTCGCCTTGTAGCCCAGCGACGCGGACAGAACGTCGGTCTCGTCCTGGTAGAACGCGGTGGCACGATCCAGGCCGCTGTAGAACTCAGAGCGGTAGGTGTAGTTCACGCGCGCGTTGAAGCGGTCGTTCTCGAAGTACGCCCCGATGTTGTAGGTGTTCTTCGAGGTGCCCACCAGGTCGCGGCCATCATCCTGTTCGCCGTCGGCATACGTGTAGTTGGCGTTGATGCCGAAGTTGTCGCCGATCGGTTGTTCGTACGTCAGCTCCACGCCCTTGACCTTGCCGTCGCTGTTGACCGGCACCGTCAGCACGTAGTCCGCCAGGTAGCCCTGCGGGTTGGTCGTGCTGTAGGTCATGTACTGGCGCGTCTCCTGGCCGTAGGACACGTAGTCCTTCAGGTCCATGTAGAACACGCTGGCGGCCAGCAACGCGCGAGGTGCGAAGTACCACTCCACCGACACGTCGAAGTTGGTGGACAGGATCGGCTTCAGGTCGGGGTTGCCGCCGCTGCCCGAGCCCGGTGCGCCTACGGACGGCGGCGGGCTGAGCGAAACGGCGCCCGCGAGGGCCGAGTAGTCCGGGCGGGTCATCGTGCGCGAAGCCGCGACGCGGGCCACCAGGTCCTCGGTGATATCGAATTTTAAGTTGGCGCTGGGCAGCAAGTCGGTATACGTATGGCGGGTGATGACCGGCAAGTAAGGTCCGAAATCCGAACCGGTGATCGCATCCGGCGAACCTGTGCCCGACACGTTGTTGTGGATGCGTTCTTCGGTCCGCACGTAGCGCAGGCCGACGTTACCGCTCCAGCGGTCGCCTTCGAGGTTCAGCTGCGCGTAGGCCGCGGACGATTCTTCGTGGATCCCGTACAGGCCGGCCCAGTCGGTGCGCGTGGTGGGGTTGCGGTTGGTGAAGCGGTCGTTGAAGGCAGCCAGCTGCTGCGGCGAGTAGTACCAGATGTCGCGCGGGAACGTACCGCCCAGCCCGTCGGCGAAGTCGCCCGGATAGTTGGCGTAGCCACCGGTCGGGTAGTTGGCCGGATCGAACGGCGACTGCGTGCCGACCGGGCAGAAGTACGGTTGGCCCCAGTCGAATGCGACGGTGTTGCCGCTCGCGTCCTTGCACGCCGGCCCTTGGCCGGTCGCGCCCAGCGACTCACGGCTGTGCTCGGCATAGCGAGCGCCGAACTGCAGCGAGGACATGGCGCCCTTGTCGATGAAGTATTCGCCATCGATCTGACCCCACTTCTCTTCGTCTTCGACCTTGACGTCCTGGTAACCGAAGATCCAGCCCAGCGTGTCGGCAGCGTTGCTGGCGGGATTGCCGCCGATGTACCAGTCGGCGGCACCGACGCCGTTGAGGCCCCAGCCACCGCCGGCGCCGATGCCCACGTTCCACTCTGCCACGTCCTGGGTCGGCGTCTCGCCGGTGCCGTCGGACGTGCCCAGCTGCGCCTTCAGCACCAGCGAGTCGCTGGGCTGCCACTTGGCATCGAACGCGATGAACGAGGAGTCTGCACTCGCATCAGGACGCGAGATCTGGTCGTATACGCCATACGTCGTGCCGGGCACGCCGGCGAAGTCGGCCTGTACCAAGGTGCCGTTGCGGACGACGTAACCCGGTAGCGGCGCCTGGCCATTGCCCTGTGCCAGGAAGTGCGTCACCCACAGCAGGTAGTTGCGGTTGTAGTTGCCGGCCTTCTGGTCCGACACGAAGGCGTTCACGCCCAGCGTCAGGTCGTCGGTCGGCTTGATCTGGACTTCGAGCAGGCCGCCCTTGCGCTCGCGCTTCTGCTCGAACAGTGCCGAACCGATCATCGTGGGATACCACACGCCGGCGAGGTCGGGGTTGGAGAGTGCGACCGCACTGCCTGGCGCGATCTGCTCGTAACCCAGCAGTTCCTGGCCATCACGGCGCAAGCTGCGCTCTTCCGAGAACGCCTGGACCAGCACGCCGAGGGTGCCGGCGTCGTTCTTCCAGTTCAGCAAGCCACTGAACTGCGGTTCGGTTTCGCTCGGGAGGTCGGAATAGACGGCACCGATAGATGCTTCCGCGGTGAAGTTTTCCGCGAACTCCAGCGGCTTGCGGGTGATGATGTCGACAGAGCCCGCCACGCCGCCTTCCACCAGGCTGGCCTGCGAAGACTTGTGCACGACGATCTGGCTGACCAGTTCCGACGGCAGCAGGGTGTAGCTGACGCTGCGGCCGACCGTGCCGGTCTGATTCAGCACGAACCAGTCGCCGGAGGCGATGTTGTGCCCGTTGAACAGCGTCTGCGTGAGGCTCGGGTTGGTGCCGCGCATCGACACGCGGTCGTTCTCGTCGAAGCCGCCTTCGTTGGCGCCGGCCGAGCTGACCGTCACGCCGGGGATGCGCTGCAACGAGTCGGCGACGTTCTTGTCGGGCATCTTGCCGATGTCTTCGGCGGTGATCACTTCCACGTGACTCTTGGCCTCGCGCTTGACGTCGAGCGACTTCTCCACGCTGCCACGGATGCCGGTGACCACCACGGTGTCGAGGTCGGTCGCCTGGGTGCCGGTCGGCTGGGCGTCCTGCGCGTGTGCCTGCACCGCCACACCCAGACAGGTCACGATGGCGGCGGAAAGGATGGATCTGCGGTACGTCATGATGTCTCTCCCATCATTCATTGTTTGAGTTTCGGCAGGTCTTGCTCGCGCTTGCTCCGCCGTGCTGAAGCCGTTACTGCAATCGACGCCACGCCTGTCCCGGCGCTTGCTCTTCAATCTTCCTGCTGTTGCTCCAGGTACCACTTGGCGGCACCCACCACCCCGAGCTGCCCGTGCTCCACCAGCTTCACGGGAATGCGTTCCAGCGCCTCGCGCATCGTTCCCTTGTTGAGGAAGCGCGCCACGAAGCTGCTGTTGATCAGGAAATCGCGGATCCTGGGCAGGATCCCGCCGGCGAGGTACACGCCACCCTGCACGCCGTAGAGCAGGGCCATGTCGCCGACCACGCTGCCGAGCAGGCCGCAGAACACGTCCAGGCTTTCGCGCGCCAGCGGGCTCTCGCCCGACAGCGCAGCAGCCGTGACCTGGCCCGGATGCATGTAGCCCGAAGGCGCGGCCCCGCGGACGGCGCACAGCGCCGCGTGCAGGTTCAGCAGGCCCGGACCCGACAAGGCGTGTTCGACCGGTACGTGCGTGCGGGTCTTCAGCATCTCGGCCAGTAGCGCCATCTCGAGCGCATTGCCGGCCGTGAGCGCGGCCTGTCCGGCTTCAGTGGCCAACACCACCGCGCGTGCGCCGGTCGGGATCCACACGGCTGCGCCCAGGCCGGTGCCCGGACCCAGGATCAGCGTCGGGCCGCGCGCCGGTGCGATGGCGGGGCCGGTCAGCTGCAGCACCTGGCTGGCATCCACCTGCGCGGCGGCATGCGCCACGGCTTCGAAATCGTTGACCAGGCGGACGTCGTCGAAGCCGAGCCGCGTGCGCAGGTCGGCCAGCGACAGGCGCCACGGCAGGTTGTTGGTGATGACGGTGCCGTCTTCCAGCGCATAACCGGCGCTGGCGATCACGCCGCGCGTCACCCGTCCGTGGTCGAGGCTCAGGTGGGCGAGGAAGTCCTGGACGATGTCGCCCAGGCCGGCGTGCTCGGCGCAGGCGTACTTGCGGTACTCCAGCACGTGGACCGGCGTGCCGGCGTCGCCGCTGCCGCGCACCAGACCGATGCGGACGTGGGTGCCACCGACGTCCGCCGCGATGAAGGCGTCGTGCGCCCCGCGGCTGGTCTCTGTCGGCAATGGATTGGCAATGGCGACCACACGTCTCCCCACATGTCCGCGGCCGGGACCCCTCATCCCGATGGGGCCGGAGTGTGGAAAGTGTTTGACAACGTTGTCAAGACTCTGTCATGAAATAGGCGTTCGAGCGGCCAAGTGATGTCGAAGAATGACAACAATTGCCGTATTCATCATTCGATTGCGCGCAGGAATGTGTTCAATGCAGTCTCCCGGAAGACGAGAAGGGGCGAGTCCGATGGACTTCATGCTGCAGTGCATGATGCCGCTGCACTCACATCACTCAGCCCGAAGGGGGCCGGACCCTCGCCTTTTCTCGATCCGTTCGCGCGGCCATGACAACGTTATTCCCGCTCCTGGCCGCGGACCTGGCGGGCGCGCCGGAACCGGGGATTGCATGGTCGCCGGTAACGGTTACGCCCCGCTCCGCTCGTTCGCCCTCGTCGGTAAGGCGTGCTCCATCAGCGCCTTCCTCAAGCCGATGGAATCCTGCGTGCCCCGCTTCTTCCTGACGCAGCCGGCGGCGCTGTCCAGACGCAGCGGTGTAAGCAAGGGACTGGCCCTCAGCCCGGTCGCGCTGACAGGGGCGGCGGTGATGCTCGCCGGGTCCTTCCTCCAATGGGGGTATCCCGGTGCGCCGGCCGGCCCGTGCGTCATCGGCGGTGGTCTGGCGCTGCTGCAGCCCGCGGCGCGCCCGGGCGCGGGCACGACGGGCCTGATCGATGGCGCACGACACGGCGTGCCGACGGGCATCCGCAACAAGCGGACCGCCACCTTTCACAGCGCGGCGGCAGGGCATCGGGCGGGTCGTCCGCGGCCGGCGACGGCCGTGCCGGAACGCGGCATCATGGCGGACTCGCCTCCATGACGGAAACGCCCATGCGCCGACCCACCATCAAGGACGTCGCCGAACGCGCGAAGGTCTCGCTGAAGACCGTGTCCCGGGTCATCAACAACGAACCGTCGGTGCTGCAGGGCACGCGCGCGCGCGTGCTGCACGCCATCGCCGAACTGGACTACGAACCGGACCAGTCCGCGCGCAACCTGCGCAGTGGCACGCCGTTCGTGATCGGACTGGTGTACGACAACCCCAACCCGTACCACATCATCGGCGTGCAGAACGGCGTGCTGGCGGCGTGCAAGGAGACCGGCTTCGGCCTGCAGATCCATCCGGTGGATTCCACCTCGCCGTTGCTGGCGGAGGAACTGGTGGAGTTCGTGCAGCGCTCCCGCCTGGCCGGCCTGGTGTTGACCGCGCCGATGTCCGAGCGCGCCGACCTGGTGAATGCGCTGGCCGCGCGCGGGGTGAAGCTGGTGCGCATCATCGCGGCGACGGAAGATCCGGAAGATGGTCTGCCGTGCGTCTATGTCGACGACCGCGATGCCGCCTACGAGATCACCGAACACCTGATCCAGCTCGGCCACCAGCGCATCGGCTTCCTGTGGGGCGGACTGGCGCACCGGTCGAGCACCGAACGCTATGCCGGTTACGAGAAAGCGCTGAAGGACTACGGCATCACGCTCGACAAGCATCTCGTCGTGCCGGGCGACTACACGTTCGACGACGGTTTCCGTGGCGCGCGCCGATTGCTGGCGCTGCGTGAACCGCCCACCGCGATCTTCGGCTCCAACGACGAGATCGCGGCCGGCGTGCTGGCGGCGGCCAAGTCCGCCGGCATGAACGTGCCCTACGACCTGTCCATCGCCGGCTTCGAGGACAGTCCGTTCTCCAAACAGTCGTGGCCGCCGCTGACCACCGCCAAGCAGGCCACGCAGGACATCGCCAAGCAGGCCGCGCGCCTGCTGATCGCCGGCCTGCGCCAGGACGCGTACGACGACCATCCCACCGCCGTGCACAACCAGGGCTTCGTGCCGCAACTGGTGGTGCGCGGTTCCACTGCGCCGGTCCGTCCGCGCGCGGACCGACCCGAACCCCCGACACCATGACCGACACCCCGTTGCCCGCGCCCTCCGACACCCTGATGCACCAGGAGGCGGCCCAGACCGCCGACATCGTCGCCGACCAGTACGCGCGCAACGCCGCCACGGTGAAGGCGCTGGCCGACGACCTGCGGCGCAACCCGCCGCCGTTCGTGGTGACCTGCGCGCGCGGTAGCTCGGATCACGCAGCGACGTATGCGAAATACCTGTTCGAGACGCAGCTCGGCGTGGTCACCGCCTCGGCGTCGCCGTCGGTGGGCTCGGTATACGAAGCGAAGCAGCGGTTGGCGGACGCGCTGTACGTGGTGATCTCGCAGTCGGGCAAGAGTCCGGACCTGCTGCGCAATGCGACGCAGGCGAAGGAGGCCGGTGCGCGCGTGGTGGCGCTGGTGAACGTGGAAGACTCACCGCTGGCGCTGCTGGCCGACACCGTGCTGCCCTTGCGCGCCGGTCCCGAGCGCAGCGTGGCGGCGACCAAGAGCTATCTCGGTTCGCTCGCGGCGATCCTGCAGCTGGCCGCCCACTGGAAGAACGAAGCGCCGTTGCATGCCGCCACCGATGCGTTGCCTGACGCGCTGCAGCGGGCCTGGCAGGCGGACTGGTCGCCGCTGACCGATGGGCTGGCGGGTGCGCACAACCTGTTCGTGCTCGGCCGCGGCCTGGGCCTGGCCGCCGCGCAGGAAGCGGCGTTGAAGTTCAAGGAAACCTGCGGCCTGCATGCCGAGGCCTACAGCTCGGCGGAAGTGAAGCACGGGCCGATGGCGCTGGTCGGTCCGGGCTTCCCGGTACTGTGCTTCGCCCAGCCGGACGAAACCGAGGCCGGCACGCTGGCGCTGGCGCAGGAATTCCGCGGTCGGGGCGCCCAGGTGTGGGTCGCATCGCGCCAGGGCGATCTGCCGCTGGCCGACGCCCCGCATCCGGCCTGCGCGCCGCTGCTGACCATCCAGAGCTTCTATCGCGCGATCAATGCGCTGGCGTTGCGGCGCGGCCACAACCCCGACGTGCCGCCGCATCTCAACAAGGTCACCGAAACGGTATGAATGCCATGCGCACCGCCACCGCCCTGTGCAATGCCCGCGTGCTGACGCCGGACGGATTCGTCGAAGGCCTGGCGGTGCTGATGCAGGACGGCCGCATCGCCGATCTGGTCGCGGACGATGCGATCCCGTCAGAGGCGGCACGGCACGATCTTCACGGCGCGACGTTGCTGCCCGGCTTCATCGATGCGCAGGTCAACGGCGGCGGTGGCGCGCTGTTCAACAACGACACGAGCGTGGAGGCGATCCGCACCATTGCGCAGGCACACCGGCGCTTCGGCACCACCGGTTTGCTGCCGACGCTGATCAGCGACGACGCCGAGGTGATGGCGCGGGCGATCGCGGCGACGCGCGAGGCCATCGCGCAGGGCGTGCCGGGCGTGCTCGGCATCCATCTGGAAGGCCCCTACATCGCACCTGCGCGCAAGGGCACGCACGACGCGGCCAAGTTCCGCGTGCCCGGCGCGGACGAGGTCGCGATGGCGACCTCGCTGGACAACGGGGTGACCCTGTTGACGCTGGCCCCCGAGCAGGTGCCGGCCGACACGATCCGCGCGATGGTCGCGCGCGGCGCCATCGTGTTCGCCGGCCATACCGCGGGCACCTACGAACAGATTCTTGCGGGCATCGAGGCCGGGGTGTCCGGGTTCACCCATCTCTACAACGCGATGTCGCCGCTGCAGGGGCGCGAGCCCGGCGCAGTGGGTGCGGCGCTGGAAGACGACGGTTGCTGGTGCGGCGTGATCGTCGATGGCGTGCACGTGCACCCGGCCAGCCTGCGGGTGGCGCTGTCGGCCAAGCCGCGCGGCAAGGTGTTCCTGGTGACCGATGCGATGCCGATGGTGGGTGCGGACGATCCGTCGTTCGATCTCTATGGCGAAACCATCGCGGCCGTCGATGGCGTGGTGCGGAATGCGGCCGGTGCGTTGGCGGGGTCGGCGCTGGACATGGCGAGCGCCGTGCGCAACTGCGTACGGTTGCTGGATCTGCCGCTGGAGGAAGCGGCGCGCATGGCGTCCACCTATCCCGCCGATCTGCTTGGCCTCGGGGCCACGCACGGCCGCATCGCGCCCGGCTATCGGGCCGACCTGGTCGCGCTGGACGACGACCTGCAGGTCGTCGGTACCTGGATCGGCGGCGCGTGATCCTGCGCGCATGAGCGCCGCGCCGGTCCGGTTCGCGTCCGTCGACGCGCTGCGCGGCCTGACGGTGGCGGCGATGCTGCTGGTCAACACGCCCGGCGACTGGTCGCACGTGTATGCACCCCTGCTGCATGCGGAATGGCACGGCGTCACGCCGACCGACCTGGTGTTCCCGTTCTTCCTCTTCATCGTCGGCGTGTCGGTTTCGCTGGGCATCGTGCCGCGTGCCGAGGCAGGCGTGGCGCGCGACGTGCTGGTGCGCGCGCTGCTGTGGCGCGCGGCGAAAATCGTCGCGCTCGGCCTGGCGCTGCACCTGCTGGCGTACCTGATGCTGGACCGTGCGCACGTCCGTCCCTGGGGCGTGCTGCAGCGGATCGGCGTGTGCTTCGCCATCGTGGGGCTGGTGGCGCTGTATGCGAAACCGCGCACGCAGTGGGCGCTGATCGGCGTGATCCTGCTGGGCTACTGGGCGCTGCTCGCGCCGTTCGGCTACGCCCCCTACACGAATCTGCCCGCGCGGGTGGATACGGCCCTGTTCGCCCCGTGGCTTTACCAGTGGGATGCCACGCTTGCGCGCGGCCAGGACCCCGAGGGGCTGCTGAGCACGTGGCCTGCCATCGCCACCACGCTGATCGGCGTTCGCGCCGGCGCCTGGTTGCGGGGCGGTGCGCTTCGCATGCTGGTGCCGGCCGGCATGGCGGCCGTGGCCATCGGCCTGGCGTGGAGCAGCGTGTTTCCGTTGAACAAGTCGCTGTGGACCTCGTCGTTTGCGCTGTTCACCGCAGGCTGCGCGTTGCTCGCGCTGGCGCTCGCCCATGTGGCGGTGGACCGGCAGGGATGGCCGGCCGCGGGGCGACGCTTCGGTGCCAACGCCATCGCCGCGTACGTCGGTGCGGCCGTGATGACGTACGTACTGCTCGGACTCGGGTGGATGGAGCCGCTGTACCGGGCCGGATTCGCCGACTGGATGACGCCGCGCTTCGGCCCGTACGTGCCGTCGTTGGCGTTCGCGCTGTCGTTCGTCGGCGTGTGGTGGTGGGTGGTGTGGGCGATGGACCGGCGGGGCTGGTACCTGAAGGTCTGAAGGCCCGGCGACCGTCACGCTTTTCTTCGCCGACCCGGCGTACAACGACGGTCACCGTCGCCGGAGCGTCCGCATGAAGAGGCCGTTGCTGCTTGCCTGTCTGGTGTGCCTGGCGTCCTGCCAGCGCGCGACGGTCGACGAGAACGGTGCGCGGGTCGTGCTGGCGTCCAGCCCCCAGCGCGTCGCCACAACCGCGGGAATTCCCGCCTCGCAGGGGACGCTGCCCCAGGCAACGGCCACGCTTGCCCCGGTATCCGGCGCAGGGCGCACTGCGGGCGGCATGTCGCCACCCCGCGTCGTGCCCGACCCCCCGTTCACCAGCACGCCCGTCGCCACGTTCAATGAGCCCTGGGCGATGACGTTCCTGCCCGACGGCCGCCTGCTGGTCACCGAAAAGCGCGGCACCCTGCGCCTGGCCCATGTCGCCACCGGCCAGGTAGGCCAGGTCACCGGTGTGCCGGCCGTCGCCTACGGCGGCCAGGGTGGACTCGGCGACGTGCTGCTGCATCCGCGCTTCGCCGACAACCGTCTGGTCTACCTGAGCTATGCCGAAGCGGGCAGCGGCAGCACGCGCGGCGCCGCGGTGGCGCGCGCCACGCTGACGCTGGATGCGAGCGGAAACGGCGGCAGCCTGTCCAACCTGCAGGTCATCTGGCGGCAGCTGCCCAAGGTCAACGGGGAAGGCCACTACGGCCACCGGCTGGCGTTCGGTGCGGACGGCAAGTTGTGGATCACCTCCAGCGACCGCCAGGCGATGACGCCAGCGCAGGACCTGCAATCCGCGCTCGGCAAGCTGATCCGCCTCAACGACGACGGCAGCGTGCCGCCGGACAATCCGTTCGCCGCGCAGGGTGGCATCGCGGCGCAGGTGTGGACGCTGGGTCACCGCAACCTGCTGGGCATCGCGTTCGACAATGCGGGACGGCTGTGGACGCACGAGATGGGGCCGGCCGGCGGCGACGAACTGAACCTCATCGAGCGCGGCAGCAACTACGGCTGGCCGGTGGTCTCCAACGGCGACCACTACGACGGCACGCCGATCCCCGACCATGCCACGCGCCCGGAGTTCAATGCGCCCGAAGCCTGGTGGACGCCGGTGATCGCGCCGGCGGGCTTCGTCATCTACTCGGGTAACCTCTTTCCGTGGTACCGGGGCAAGGGCTTCATCGGCGGTCTGGCATCGCAGGCGCTGATCGAGATCGAATTCAACGGCACGCAGGCGCGCGAGGTGCGGCGCTACCCGATGGGACGGCGCATCCGCGAAGTCGAGCAGGGACCCGACGGTGCGCTGTGGCTGCTGGAGGACGGCGGCGGCGGGCGATTGTTGAAACTGACGCCCAACCGCAGCTGATCAGCGCGCAGTTCCTGCTTCGCGCTGCTGGCGCGAGTGGCGGATGTCCAGGTACAGACTGTAGGCGGCGGTGAACGCCGGCAGCAGGTTCTGCAGCACGCCCACCGCGTCCTGCTTGGACGAGAACAGGAAGTAGCTCAGCGCCATCAGGCTGCCCGCCAGGCTCATGTACCAGAACAGGCGCGGGATCACCGGACGGCGCGCGCGCCGCGAAGCGACGAACTGCACCAGCCAGCGGCCGCCGAACATCGCCGCGCCGGTCAGGCCGATCAGCTTCCACGGCGTCATGTGCAGGCCGGTCCAGCCCAGCCAGACGATTTCCTGGTTCATCACGCTCATGGCTTGCGTCCCGTGCCGATCTCGCTGACGGGGGTGACGTGGCTGCGCTGGATCAGCCAGGACACGCCCATCAGGTCCCGGATGCCGACCAGCGCGCGGCCCAGGTTGGTGTACTTGGACTGGCCCGAACCGCGCGGCCGGTGCGATACCGGCACGCTGACCGTCTTCCAGCCCGCGCGCTGCATCAGTGCCGGCAGGTAGCGGTGCATGTGGTCGAAGTAGGGCAGGTCGAGGAAGGCGGCGCGCTCGAACAGCTTGATGCCGCAGCCCGTGTCCGGCGTGTCGTCGCGCAGCAGGCGCTGGCGGATCCGGTTGGCCCAGCGCGAGGCCCAGCGCTTGCTGGCGGTGTCCTTGCGGTCGACGCGCCAGCCGGCAAACAGCTTGGTCTGCGCATCGGCCTGCTCGCGCGCGGCCAGCAGCTTGGGGATGTCGGCGGGATCGTTCTGGCCGTCGCCGTCCAGGGTGGCGATCCAGGGCGACAGGGCATGCTTCACGCCGGTGCGGATGGCCGTGCTCTGCCCGCTGCGGCGCTGGTGCACCAGCACGCGCAGTTCCGGCACTTCCGCCTTCAGTGCGGTCAGCACGTCGCGGGTGTCGTCCTGGGACTGGTCGTCGACGCAGACGATGTCGAACGGGATGCGCCCCCGCAGGTGCTGCACCACCTCTTGCACCAGCGGGCCGATGTTGCCGCGCTCGTTGAACACCGGGATCACGATGGAAAGGGCCGTCATGGCAGACCTCACGGGGACAGCCGATTATTGTCCGGCCCGGCAGGTCAGGAAAATGTCGTGGTCCGGCTGGTACAGCGAGGTCCGCACGTCGGTCAGGCCCAGCAGCGTATGGAACAGGTCGTCGTGGCTGTGGGGCGCGGTGGCCACCCGCCGCAGGCAGGCCGCGTCCAGCCGGGTGGAGGCGCGCCAGCCGTCCGAGAACCAGGCCACCATCGGCACCTCCAGCTGCTCGCGGGGTGCGATCGAGTAGGGCATGCCGTGCAGGTACAGCCCCTTTTCGCCCAGCGACTCCCCGTGGTCGGACACATACAGCAGCGCCGTGTCGTAGCCGGGCAGGGCGGCCAGTGTATCGATGGCCGTGGCCAGCACGTGGTCCGTGTAGCCCAGGGCGTTGTCGTAGGCGTTGACGATCTGCTCCCGGCTGCAGCGCCCCAGGTCCGAGGATTCGCAGACCGGGGTGAACCGCTGGAATGCGGGCGGATAGCGTTCGAAGTAGGTCGGGCCATGGTTGCCCAGCATGTGCAGGACGATCACCTGGTCGCCCGTGTGGCGGCGGGCAGCATCGGCCAACCCCTCCAGCAGGATGCCGTCATGGCAACGCACGCCATTGCACAACGTGGCGTCCTGGCGCGCGCGCATGTCCTCCACCTGCAGTCCCGAGCACACGCCCTTGCAGCCGGACTGGTTGTCGCGCCACAGCGTGGCCACGCCCGCGCGCTGCAGGACGTGCAACACCGACTGGTGGCCGCGGATGGCCTTCTCGTCGTACTGCGCGCGCCCGTACGGCGAGAACATGCACGGCAGCGAGACCTCCGTGCTGCTGCCGCAGGCGGTGACGCGGGGGAAGTTCAGCACCCCGCGCCGTGCGAGCTCTGGGGTGGTCTGCCTCGCATAGCCGTTGAGGCCCCAGTTCGCGGCGCGGGCCGTTTCGCCCACCACCAGCACCAGCAGGCGCGGCCGGCGCATGGTGGCCGCCGGCGACTGCACGGCATCCTCGCCGATCGGCAGTTGCGCGCGCGCGCGGCCGGGCGGCTCTTCGCTGACCACCTTCGCCAGCGATACCAGCACGTTGGCCGGCGTCACCAGGTAGCGCACTTCGCGCTGGTTGCGCAGGAACGCGGTCAGGGGCTGGGTCACCGGCAGCACGCCCAGCACGGCGGTGCCGACCATGCCCGCCAGCAGGGCGACGCGCAGGGCCAGCGTGCGCTTCCACGTGCGTTCGCGCAGCCGCACACGCCAGATCACCACCAGTGCGGGCAGCGTGGCGAAGAGCGGCAGCAGCGCGTCGATGCCGGCCAGTTCGCTGGCCTCGCGCCAGTCGGTGTGCAGCACGTTGCGCACCATGTCGGCGTCGATGTAGATGCCGTAGGCCGCCATGTAGTGGCCGGCCAGCGCGGACGTCACCACCAGCAGCGACAACACCACGCGGGCGGTGCGTCGCCACACCAGTAGCGTCAGCCACACGCCATTGGCGGCGGTGACCAGCAGGAACAGCGACAGCGCCCATTGCCACTGCGTCAGCGGTTGCGGTGCGGCCGCCCGCCAGAACACGCCATTGGCGAACAGGCTGAAGTACAGGCACGCGCCGACGATCAGCGTCTCCGTGCCCATCCACGGACGCGCCAGGAGCAGGGTGCGCATGCGCTGCCACGCGCGGACGAGCGGCGAGTCGTGCAGGGCGGTGGTGCTCATGCGCGCGACTCCGTCGGCACGGATCCGCTGCGGCCGAAGCAGGCCTCGACCGCGCATGCCACGCCCCAGCAGACCGCCAGGCTGGCGACGTCATGCGAGAGGAAGTGCGCGCCGCGCAGCTGTTGCGCCAGCCCGAACACCATGCCCGCGAGCAGGCCGATGCCCAGGCCCGCATAGCGCCAGCGCGGCGCCACACGCAGGAAGAAGAAATACAGCGCCACCCACGCGAATCCGCCCGCGGCATGCGCCGCGGGAAAGCACGCGGCCGGTCCCAGTGTGGCGGGGCGTGTTTCGAACAGGTCGATGAAGGGCCGCTGCCCGCCCAGTCCGGCCAGATCCCACGGGCAGTCCATGTGGGTCAGCGCCTTCAGCGCGGCCACGCAGGCGACGGACGCGAAGACGGCCAGCAGCAGGCGCGCCGCCGGCCGCGTCCACGCTGCGGTCGGCGAGCGCCAGCGCCACAGGGTGGCCACCAGCAGGCCGGCCCAGGCGACCTGGCTCAGCAGGCGACCGCCCCGATGCAGCACGCCCTCCAGCAGCACGCTCCGCTTCAGCGCCCACGCGCCGCCTTCCCATTGGAACAGCCAGCGCGCCCAGTGCAGGTCGAGCTGCCGCGCGGCCGCCCACGCGAGCAGCAACAAGGGCAGTGAGGCGAGCAGCAGTCGCGGCGTTGCGCGGCGCGGAAGCAGCAGGGCGTACGAAGGGGAAATCGACATGCAACACGAGCGCAGGAACAAGGTCCGCGCATGCTGGTGGTCGCGATGTCGTAACGCGGTCGGACAGCCGTCGGAAGTCCGTTAAAACGCGCGCGAATGATTCTCGCGCGCGTGCGCCGTTGCTGCGGATTCAGTCTTCACTGACATCGGCCGACCAGTCGGCCGGCACATCGCAGCCTTCTCGCCATGCGTCGCCGGGCGCGAGGATCCATGCGCGCCGGTTGGAAGCGCCGATGTCGACGACCTTCGCCGGATCGAGGCAGGGCCCGATGGCTTCCTTGCGCAGGAACAGCCAGCGACGCTCCGGCGCTTCCAGCAACCAGGCATGCGCGTGCTGCCACTGGTCCACCCACGGCTGCTTGAAGCCGAAGTCGGTGACGGGGCGGTCCGCCTGCAGCAGGTGCTGTTCGCGCCAGCCCAGCATGGCCAGCTCCGCGTCCGGCCCGATCCGCTGTCCCACGCGCTGCATCAGCGCCTGGGCGGAGCTGTCGGGGCTCAGCGCCGGCATGAAGCCCATGCCGTAGGCCGTCCACAGGGCGGCGGTGACGGTCACCAGGGCCACCCCCACGCGGTGGCGGGAGGCACGCGCTATGGCGAACATCGCCACCGCCGCGACCATCGCGAAACCCACCAGCCACCGGCCCAGTTGGGCGACGGTGTCCATGTCCATGCCGCGGCCCTCGACCAGCGACTGCAGGCGTTCAGGCGGTGCCGCCAGCAGCCACGCGCCCAATGCGCCGGCCACCACCACCAGCACCGCCATGTAGGCCCACAGCGTCGCGCGCACTGCGCGTCGGCGCAGCAGCCCGGGCAACAACGGCGCCGCGGCCACCGCCAGCGCCGGCAGCATCGGGAAGATGTAGACCTCGCGCTTGCCGGGGCTGGCGCTGAAGAACACCAGCACCAGCAGTGCCCAGCCCAGCAGCAGCGCATGGCGTGCGTCCACGCGCTTCACCCGCCGCCACCAGGCGGGCAGCAGCCAGGGCGCCAGCAGCACACCCGGCAGCCAGAGCGTCAGCATCGTCTGCAGGTAGTACCAGGCCGGCTTCACGTGGTGCCAGGCGTTGGCATAGCGGGTGCCGGTCTGCTTGAACAGCATCTCGCGGGCGTAGGCGTGCAGGGCGGGATCGGCCGAGGTCAGCGCGACCGACAGCATCGGTACCAGCCACACGCCCGCGCCCGCGATGAAGCCCGCCAGGCCTGCCAGCGCATGCAGGCCGCGATGCGGGGGCAGCGCCTGCCGCGATTTCAGCCGCACCCACAGCCAGGGGATGAAGACCAGCAGCGGCAGGAAGCCCACGCCCTTGGTCACCGTGCCCAGGCCCGCGGCGAAGGTGCCCAGGGCGAGCAGCCAGGGGCTCGGCTTCTCCAGCAGGTAGCGCAGCAGCGCCCACAGCGACAGCGTGGTCATGCCCACCAGCACCATGTCGATCTGGGCGCGCTTGGCCTGCAGCGCGAACTGCAGGCACACGAACAGGCCGAACACCGCGTACGGCACGGCATGGCGCCCCCACAGCCGGCGCGCCAGGTCGCCGCTCAGCCACAGGGTCAGCAGGGCCGCCAGCAGCGACGGCAGCAGGAAGGCGACCTGCCAGTCGCGGACCAGCAGGTAGCTGGCGGCCTGCAGCCACATGAAGACGGGCGGCTTCTCGGCATACAGCTCGATGCCCCGGTGGGGGAACAGCCACTGCCCGGTCTCCACCATGGTGCGTGCCGCCAGCACGAAGCGGGGTTCGTCGGCCGGCATCGGCTCGCGCATGCCCAGCCCGGCAAGCAGCGCCCAGGCCATCAGCAGGAGCAGCAGCGGGGTCTGCCAGCGGGGGGCGTTGCGGAGGTGCATCGGGGTCATCGGCGTTCGCGGTGGCCTGCAGCGGAACGCATGATGGTGGATCATGGCGCGTAAGAGAACCGTCGGAACTCCGACGGCGCTTCGACATCCGGCCTGCGAGACTGCGGGTCCCCTACGCGCAGCTGGGTATCCGCCGATGCGGTTGCTGGTCATCGAAGACAACCGTAGTCTGGTGGCGAACCTCTTCGACTATTTCGAGGCGCGCGGACACACCCTGGACGCCGCCCCGGATGGCCTCACCGGGCTGCACCTGGCCAGCACCCAGACCTACGACGCGATCGTGCTGGACTGGATGCTGCCGCGCCTGGAAGGGCCCGAGGTCCTGCGCCGTCTGCGCGAGGACCACGGCTCGGACGTGCCGGTGATCATGCTGACCGCGCGCGACGAGCTGCCCGACAAGATCGCCGGCTTTCGTGCCGGCGCGGACGACTACCTGACCAAGCCTTTCGCGCTGCCGGAACTGGAAGTGCGGCTGGAGGCGCTGATGGCGCGTGTGCATGGCCGCCAGCGCCGCAAGGTGCTGGAGGTGCACGACCTGAAGCTCGACCTCGCCACGCTGGAAGCCACGCGCGCCGGCCAGCCGCTGCATCTGTACCCGGCGTGTCGCAAGCTGCTGGAAACGCTGATGCAGGCCAGCCCGGCTGCCGTCACCCGCCAGCAGCTGGAACATGCGCTATGGGGCGACCATCCGCCCGACGGCGACATGCTGCGCTCGCATATCTACGAACTGCGCCGCAGCGTGGACGGCCCGTTTCCGGTGAAGCTGATCCAGACGCTGCCGCGGACCGGCTACCGGCTGGCCGTGCCGCACGCATCGGGGGACGCGTGAGGGTCAGGCGCAGCCTGCGCGCGCACATCCTGATGTGGCTGGGCGGCTATGCCCTGCTGCTGACGGCGGCGGTGATGCTGCATGGCTTCCTGGTCAACGAAATCGCCGAGCGGCTGGTCTGGGATTCGCTGCTGAAGACCGAGCTTGAGCACCACCTGCAGCGCCGCGCCGACGATCCACGCTATCGCTGGAGCGACACCGACGACCTGCAGCTGTACGCCTCCACCGATGCGCGTCCGTTGCCGCCCGAAGTCGTTAGCCTGCCGGAGGGCATCCATGACGAGCTGATGCTCGGCGACCGCGAGGTACTGGTGCTTGTCCGCACCGTGCAGGGGGTGAAGTACACGCTGGTGCTCGACATCACCGAACTCGAATCGCAGGAAGACACGCTGACGCTCATCGTGCTCGGACTGGCCATCACCCTGGTGGTGGTGATGGGTGCGCTGGTGGCCTGGGGCCTGCGTCGATCGCTGCGTCCGTTGACCGGGCTTGCGGCGGACATCGGCACACTGTCGCCGGACAGGACCGGGCAGCGGATCACGGTGCCCGAGAAAGCGACCACCGAGCTGGTGGTGATCGCCGGCGCACTGAACGACTACCTGCGTCGGCATGAAGCGTTCGTCGAGCGCGAGCGCATCTTCATCGACACCACCAGCCATGAGCTGCGCACGCCGGTGGCCATCATCGCAGGCGCCAGCGAACTGGCGCTGGAGCAGCCGGACCTGCCGGCGCCGGCGCGCCAGCAGGTCCAGCGCATCCATCGCACCGCGCGCGACGTCGAGCGCCTGATCGCACTGTTGCTGACGCTGGCGAAGGATCCCGCGCGCCTGTCGCGCAGCAGCGACGTGGTGATGCTGCACGAACTGCTGCCCGACATCATCGACGACCATCGCCACCTGCTGGCCGGCAAGGATCTGCAGGTGATCGTCGACGACCTGCAGCCCTGCAGCGTGTCCGCTCCGCTCCACATCGTCCAGGCCGCGATCGGCAACCTGCTGCGCAACGCGATCGAGAACAGCGATCGCGGCCAGATCCACGTGCGGCTGGATGCCGACGCCACCGTCACCCTGCAGGACCCCGGCCATGGCATGACGCCGGAGGACATCAGTCGGCTGTACGCACAGATGGCCCGCGGCGGCGGCCGCGAAGGCGGCGGCATCGGCCTGGATCTGCTGGCCCGCCTGTGCGAACACCTGGGCTGGACCCTGTCCATCCAGTCCGCGCCGGGGCGCGGCACGATCAGCCGGTTGCGCCTGTCGCGTTGACGCGGACTTTCGTCCGGATGGCGGTAGCATGGCCCGTCGCCACCGAGTCGAGCGCATCGCCATGAAGCTGCCGCTGTCGTGTCCTGCCTTCATCCTGCTGGTGGCCTGCACGCCGACGCCGCCTCCACCGCCCGCCGTGCCGGCTGAGCCGCCGCCGGCAATGTCGCCGAAGGTGCCATCGGCCGCTTCACCCACTGGGCCCGCGCTGGCACCGCCCTCCTTCGATTGCGCCAGGGCGGGCAGCGCGGCCGAGAAGCTGGTCTGCGGTGATGCCGAACTGGCGGCGCTGGATCGTCAGCTGGCCGCGCGTTACGCCCAGGCCACGGACGCAGACCCGGCCGTGCAGCGCGGGTGGGTGAAGGAACGCGACGCGTGCTGGAAGGCGGACGACCTGCGCCTGTGCGTGCTGGAGGCGTACCGGACCCGGCTGGTGGAACTGGCGATCGGCGCGCCCGGGCGGGTCGTTCCCAAGACCGTGGAGTACCGCTGCAGCGACAACCGCAAGCCGTTCACCATGGTGTACTACAACGACATCGATCCGCAGGCGGCGGTGATGACCTGGGGCAACGACCAGGCGATCGTGTTTCCGCAGCCGGCGGCCAGTGGCGCGAAGTACGGCCGCGTCGGCATCGAATACTGGGAGCACCAGGGGGAAGCGAGCGTCGACTTCTTCGGCAACAAGCTCAGCTGCAAGCCCGTCCCGTAACGCCGCGCCGTTTCAGCGCACGCGGCGATAACGTACCTCGTTGTGGCGGTCGCCCACCTGGGTGGTCACCAGGCCGTCGCGCGTCTGGTCGACGTCGAACACGGCGTTGCCCACGTTGAGGCGACCCTCGTTGATCCAGCCGTCGACGGTCTGGTCGCGCGTGCGCGCCGTGGCACGGCCATCGGCATCGATGGTCAGGGTGACGTCGCGGTCATAGACCGCGTTGTAGCCCTCGAACCTGCCGACCATCCAGGATGGCACGTACGAGGTATGGCGCGCACCCTGGTAGCGGTCGTCGTGCTTGTTCGCGTTGTGCGCGATGGCGCCCAGGATGGCGGCCCCGATCAGCACGCCTGCGGCGACCTTGGCGTCATGGTCGTCGTGGTGTCCCGACGAACCGGTATGCACGCGGAACGTCGCACGGCAGCCGTCGTCCACCCAGATCTCGCGGCGGCTGTAGTCCCAGGTGCGGCCCTGCGTACAGGACGCGCCGGACAGTTGCCGGTCGAGCGTGACGTAGCCGGCGGTCGCGATCGGACAACGCTGGTAGCGGTCGTTGCGGCTCTCGCAGGTGACGTAGTCGTCGGCGCGGGCGTCGACACTCCACAGCCCGGTACCGACGAGGCAGACGGACAGCAGGAGGCGCATGCGTTCCATGACGGGTCCTTCGCAGGGTGGCAGGGTGCGGCCTCCCCGGCCGCGTCGCCACCATACCTCCGGCGCGCGTTGAATGTGAGCCGAAATCGCGACCGTCCGTCAGCTGTCCGCTCGCCGTCGCTCCCGGACGGCGGCCACCCGGGCGGCCTGCAGCGCCTCACCGATCTGCACCCCCGTCATGCCTTCCCGCACCACATCGCGTGCGCTGACCTGCAGCGCGGCGCGGTGCAGGTCGACCAGGGCGCGCCCCTGGGGATAGTCGGCCGCCTCCTGGCCGCCGCGACCGCGCTTGTCGGCCTCGCAGACCGTGGCCAGCCAGGGAATGCGTTCCGGCCGGCGGAACGCATCGCAGCGAGCGAGCAGTTCGATCACGGTGGCATCGCGCAGCTCGAACAGGCGGTGCACGTTGAGGTGTTCCCGGCAGGCCATCACCGCCAGTTCGCGATGATCGACCGGGACCTTGAGCCGCTCGCACAGCGCGATCACCGGCTTTACGCCGGCATGCTCGTGGCCGATGTGTTTCGGCAGCACGTCGGCGGGCGTCAAGGCCTTGCCCAGGTCGTGCACCAGTGCGGCGAATCCGATCCGCGCGTCGCCCGGCGCGAGCCGCGCCGCCATGTCGCAGACCATTTCCTGATGGATGCCGGTATCCACCTCTGGGTGGTATTCCGCGCGCTGGGGTATGCCGTACAGCGCATCCACTTCGGGCAGCACGACGGCCAGCGCACCGCAGTCGCGCAGCGTGGACAGGAAGGCCGATGGCCGCGTGGACGCCAGTGCGCGCTGCAGTTCCTGCCATACGCGCTCGGGCACCAGCGCATCCAGTTCGCCGCTGTCGACCATCGTACGCATCAGCGCCACCGTTTCCGGCGCGAGGGTGAAGCCCAACGGGGCGAACCGCGCCATGAAGCGCGCGGCGCGCAACACCCGCAGGGGATCCTCGACGAAAGCCGGGCCCACATGACGGAGCACGCGAGCCTGGATGTCGCGCGCGCCGCCGTACGGATCGACGAGCGTGCCATCGTCGGCCTGCGCGATCGCATTGATCGTGAAGTCGCGCCGCTGCAGATCCTCTTCCAGCGTCACCGAAGGATCGGCATCGACGACGAAGCCGCGATAGCCACGCCCGCTCTTGCGTTCGGTCCGCGCCAGCGCGTACTCCTCGCCGGTATCGGGATGCAGGAACACCGGGAAGTCGCGACCCACGGCCTTGAAGCCTCGCGCTTCCATCCCGGCCTGGGTGGCGCCTACCACCACCCAGTCGCGATCGCCGGGCGGCAGGCCCAGCAACCGGTCGCGTACCGCGCCGCCGACGAGATAGGTCTTCATGCCGCCATGATGCCGGATCGGCAACATCACTGTCTGCGGTGAGCGGTTGTGGCAGCGTGGCCGCGAATCAGCACGACCTGCGCCATCGAGACTTACGCCGCTCCCACGGCAGGCATCGCCGGCTTCAGCTCTTCGGCATCTGCGCGGTGGGGCAGGTGAACGCTTTGCGCTTGGCCTGCACGCGCCCCATCATCCGGTCGCTCACCGGCAACGCATTGCCGTTGAGGCGCCAGTCGTAGATCACGCTGAAGGCCAGCACGCGCGCCACATATTCGCGCGTTTCCTTGTAGCTGATCGTCTCGATCCAGAGGTCGGGATCGAAACCGGGGCGCTGCGACTGCCAGCGTGCCGTCGGTGCGGGCCCGGCGTTGTAGGCGGCGATGGCGACATAGGGCACGCCATACTTGTCTTCCATCTCGCGCAGGTAGGCCGTGCCGATGGCGATGTTGGTGTCCGCGTCGTACAGGCTGGACGCACCGGCATAGGGAATGCCCAGCCGCTTGGCCACGCCCGCGCCCGTGCCGGGCAGCACCTGCATCAGGCCCATCGCGTTCGCGCCCGAGCGTGCCTTCGGATTGAAGATGCTCTCGGCGCGGATCTCGGCGGCGACCCAGGCCGGGTCGATGGCATGCCGGGCCGCCTCGCGGCGGATGGTGTCGCCGTGGTGCAGCGGGAAGCGCAGTTCGTACAGCCGCTGCTCGTCGGGCTGCCTGCCCAGCGAGAACACGGCGCGGTCGAACCAGCCGTTGTCGCGCGCCACCTCCACCGCGATCCGCCGCTGGGTATCGTTGAAGCGCGACAGCGCTTCGTTCCATTCCGCCGTGGCCCAGCCCGGGCGCTCCAGCTGCCACAGTTCCATCGCGCGCACGATGGCCGGGTCGCGTGCCACCGTCTGCTTGGCGTCGGGCGGATCACGGGGGATCCAGGCGCACAGCGCGTAGTCCTGCCCCAGTCGGTCGGCGGCGAGGAAGCCGTGGAAGGTGGGGCTGGTGGCGGCCTCGCGGAACAGGCGCTGCGCGCCCGTGCGATCGCCGGTCTTCTCGCTCATGCGCGCCTCGAAGTAACGCCAGCGCGAATCGTTGCGCTGCGACGGCGGCATCTTCCGCAGCGCCGCGAGCGCCGCCGGCCAGTCGCCGCGGGACATCGCCTCGCGCACGCGCCATTCGTGCAGGCGCTCGTCGTAGGCCGATTCGGGCACGTTGCCGAGCCGGCGGGCGGAATCCGGTCCGTACGAGGCGACGGTCCACAGGGCGATCTGGTACAGCACCTGGCCGCGCTCGGTGTCGCCCATGCCCAATGCATCCGCGTACTGCGGCAGCAGGCGTTCGGCAGTGTCCGGATCGGATTGCGCCAGCTTCGCCAGTCCATGCGCGGCCATGCGTCGGCTGCGGTCGGTCTTCGGCCAGTTCAGCGCGCGCGGATGGACGGCATCGATGAAGGCGGCGTAATCATTGGCGAGCGCCGCTTCATCCGTCGGCAGGCCGCGTGCGGCGCTGCGCATGACACCGGTCTGGCGCTCGGCGGCCGCGGCTTCGATGCGTTCCCACCGCAGCGCCGCTGGAAGGCCGCCCTGGGTGGCGAGCACGTTGAACACCGGGTCGCAGCCGTCGGGCAGCGACTTGGCACCCTTGCGCCAGATCGCCTGCGCCTGTTCCGTCCATGCGGCATCGAGGCGTCCGGTGGCCTGGCGCGCCTGCAGGTGGGCGCACTGCAGCGCCACGCTGTCGGTGGGCTGCCAGGCGGCGAGGAAGGTCGGCCATTCCTGGCGCCGGGCGAGGGCCGCCAGCCACAGGGTGCGGAACTGGGCGGCCACCGCCTGGCCGTCGTGGCGGCGCAGGAAGTCCCTGGCCTGCGCGCTCGTCACGACGTCAGGGTCGTGGCGCAGCGCCGCGAACTCCAGCCAGCCGGACAGGGGATGGCGCGCCAGTGCGGCCGAGCTGGCGGGTTCAAGGCGACCCGCTTCGGCGTTGGCGAGCGCAGTGCGGAATGCGGGACGCTGGGCCTCGAGCGATTGCGCGTGAGCGCGTACGGACAGGCACAGGGCGGTGGCGGCAGCGAGTACGATGAGGGGAATGCGGACCATGCCGGGACTATACCCATGCCGGCTGAACGTCCCTGTAGATGGACACGACGTCGAGGTGAGGCTTGGAAGGTGTGTGGATGTTCCCCGTGCTCGGCGTGGTGGCCGGCATCCTGGCAGGCCTGCTCGGCATCGGCGGAGGCCTGGTGCTGGTGGCGGCACTGGCGTGGATACTGCCGCTGCACGGCATTCCGAAGGAGGCCGCGATGCATGCGGCGCTGGCCAGTTCGCTGGCCAGCATCATCCTGACCGCATCCTCGTCGGCGTACGCGCACCATCGCCGCGGCAGTGTGCTGTGGCCGACGGTGGCGTGGATGGTGCCGGGCCTGCTGCTGGGCGGCTGGCTGGGCAGCGGCCTGGCGGTCCATCTGGACGACCGGGTGCTGCGCTGGATCGTCGCCGGCTACTGCTTCATCGCGGGGGCGCAGATGGTGTTCGGTGGCCGCGCGCATCCGGAAGGACGAGGCGTACCTGCGCCCCGTGGCGTGGGCATCAGCGCGGCCGGCTCGGTCATCGGCGCGGTATCGGCGGTGGTCGGCATCGGCGGCGGCAGCATGACCGTGCCTCTGCTGGTGTGGCGCGGCGTGCAGCCGGTGCGTGCCGTGGGCACCTCCAGCGCGTGCGGCGTGGCCATCGGCATCGCCAGCGCGGCGGGCTATGCGCTGCATGCGCCCGCCGGCGCATTGCCGGCGCATGCCGTGGGCTACATCTACCTGCCCGCCGCCATCGGGGTGGCCATCGCCTCCGTGCTGGCCGCGCCCTACGGCACCAGGCTGGCCCATCGCATAGGCGGCAAGGCGCTGAAACAGGTGTTCGCCGCGTTCATGGTGATGATGGGCATCGCCATCCTGGCCAGCGGCTGACAGCACATTATCTACATGCATTTACGTGTTAATGCTTGTGACGTCAGCGTGTAGAAACTCTTGGTATATACATTTACTCCAAGATAATCTCCGTTACCATTTTCGAAACGGTGACTTGTTTCCGTTGTAGGTGTTTTACGGGTTCTTTACAACGAAGGCGCACGACGCCCGGCATCGGCCGGGCGGCCCGTCCCTCCGGAGAGAGCATCCATGAAAGCACGCCGCAAGAAACTGGCTTCGGCCATCCAGATTGCCGTATTCCTCGCTATTCCCGCCGTGGCCGTGGCGCAGGAAGCCACCACCCTCGATACGGTCACCGTGACCGGCAGCCGCATCAAGCAGACCAATGCGGTGACCGCGCAGCCGGTGTTTGTGCTGGACCGCGAGAAGATCGCCCAGACGGGCGTGCAGAGCGTTGGCGAAATCCTCCAGCAGCTCACCGCAGGCGGCAAGGCGCTGAACGCGAAGTTCAATTCCTCGGGCAACTTCGGCTATCCCTCCGACGGCGGCGGCATTGGCGCCGGCTCCGCGCAGGTCGACCTGCGCCATCTGGGCTCGCAGCGCGTGCTGGTGCTGGTGGACGGCATCCGCTGGGTGAATGAGTCGTCCGCGTCGGGCGTCAGTGGCAGCGCCGACCTCAACACCATCCCGCTGTCCATCGTCGACCGCATCGAAGTGCTGGAGGACGGCGCATCGGCCATCTACGGCTCGGACGCCATCGCCGGCGTGGTGAACATCATCACCCGCAAGAAGTTCGAAGGCGTCGAGGTCCACACCTACTACGGCGAATACAGCCGCGGCGGCGAGACCACCGAGGCCTCGTTGACGCTGGGCGGTGGCGGCGAGCGCTTCAGTGGCGTGTTCTCGGCCAGCTACTATGAGCAGAAGCGCATCAGCGCAGCGGATTGGGAGCAGTCCGCATGGCCGGAACCCGGCGCGGGTCTGGCCGCCGGCAGCTCGGCGATCCCGCAGGGCCGCTTCACGTTCTGCGATCCGGCGCGGCCGGTGGGCAGCTATGGATCGTGCACGCCCAGCGAAGAATTCTTCTACGACCTGGCCCTGGACGACGGCACCACCACGCCGGTCTGGAACCCGGCCGACCCCTCGGCCGGCACGTACCACGACTTCACCGGGGCCGACCGCTTCAACTTCGCGCCGTACAACCTGCTGCTGACGCCGAGCAAGCGCAAGTCGATGTTCGGTTCGGTCAACGTCGACCTGACCGACAACGTGCGCCTGCACGCGAAGATGCTCTACAACAACCGCCAGTCCGCCAACCAGGCCGCGCCGGAACCGATCTTCGTGGGCCCGTACGCAGGCACCGGCGGCATCGCCGACACCATCATGATTTCGGCGGCGAATCCGTACAACCCGTTCGGCATCGACCTGATCCCCGGGCAGAACTTCGGCTGGATCACCAAGCGCCCGGTGGAAGTCGGCCCGCGCATCTTCAACCAGGATGTGGACACCACCTACTTCAACCTCGGCCTGGACGGGGTGTTCAACCTCGGCGACCGCAGCTTCAGCTGGGATGCGAATTACGTGCATGCCGAGAACAAGGCCGAACAGGTGTTCCTCAATGGCTACAACATGGCCAACATCGCGCTGGCGCTCGGCGACCCGACGGTCTGCGCGGCAGTGCCCGGCTGCGTGCCGCTGGACCTGTTCGGCGGTCAGGGCCGGCCGATGACGCAGGAAATGATCGACTGGATCCGCACGCGCCAGATCGACAGCAGCAAGCAGGTGCTGGACATCGCGTCGGCCAACCTGACCGGCGACCTGTTCGGCATCGGCGACCGCATGGCGCAGTTCGCGGCCGGCGTGGAGCATCGCCGCTACAAGGGCGAGTTCAACCCGGATCCGCTGCGCCAGACGGGCGAATCGCAGGACTCCTTCGCTGCGCCGGTGTCGGCCGACTACGACGTCAGCGAGGTCTACACCGAGTTCAACTTCCCCGTGCTAGCCTCGTTGGACCTGAGTGCCGCGGTGCGCTTCTCCGATTACTCCACCTTCGGCAGCGAGACCACGGGCAAGCTGGGCTTCCGCTTCCAGCCGATCGAGGATCTGGTCTTCCGCGGCACCTACTCGCAGGGCTTCCGCGCGCCGAACCTGGGTGAGCTGTACGGCCTGACCCAGTTCGGCGCGACGCTGGTCGACCCGTGCGGTCCGACCGGTTCGCCAGTGGTGGACACCACCGACGGCGTTTCGGCGGGACTGGAAGCCGCGTGCGTGGCACAGGGCGTGCCGAACAACTTCGAACAGGCCAACACGCAGATCACCACCTTCACCGGTGGCAATCCGGATCTTTCGCCCGAGAAATCCGACAGCTACACGGTGGGCGTGGTGTACAGCCCGGGCTGGGCGGAGGGGCTGTCGTGGTCGGACAAGCTGGACTTCGAGCTGAGCTACTACCACCACAAGATCGATGATGCGATCGCCCCGCGCGACATCCAGGCGCTGCTCAATGCCTGCCTCGCGGCCGGCGGCCAGGATCCGGCGCTGTGCTCGCCGTTCACCCGCGGCAGCAGCGGCAACCTCAATCCGCCGGAGAACTTCCTGGACAACCTGGCGACCATCGAGACCGATGGCCTGGACGTGAAGGTCAACTGGGCCAGTCCGGACTGGGGTTGGGGAGTGTTGACCGCGGCACTGCAGGCCACGACCGTCTTCAATTACGAGGCGGTGGATATCGACGGCAACCGTTCGCAGCGGCAGGTGGGCTGGGAAGTCTCCGACAGCGCCATCCCGCGCTGGCAGGGCAACCTGCAGCTGGGCTGGAAGCGCGGCCATTTCGATGCCACCTGGAACGTGCGCTACATCAGTGCGGTGAAGGAGGACTGCGGCAACGCCGTCATCTCCGCCGTGCCGGGCTGCCTCAACGACGAGGGCGTCAACACGCTGGGCTCGACCACCTACAACGACGTGCAGTTCGGCTGGAAGGACGCTTTCGCGCTGAACGGCCTGAAGCTGTCGCTGGGTGCCAACAACGTGTTCGGCAAGGAGCCGCCGGTGTGCGTGACCTGCTCGCTCAATGGCTACGACGCCGGTACGTACGACCTGCCGGGTGCGTTCTGGTACGTGAGCGCGGACTACCGGTTCTGAAGATCACCCGTGGTTGCTGCACGGGAGAGCCGCCTACGGGCGGCTCTCCTGCTTTCGGCTGGCGCAAGGCGCGACGAGCGGTCGCGGGGGCATGGGCTGTCGGACGGGTTGAAAAATGAGACTCATTCGCATTTAATGTGGCGCGTCGGGTTCGTGCCTGCCGCCGCGCGCCATGCGGGCGGAGCGCCGGGCCCCCTCTGCCACGTCTCCCCTCAGGTCCCCCATGCACCGCTCGTCGTCCTTCTGCCCGCCTTCTTCCCCCCGTCGTACCCTGCCTGCGCACCTGTCGCGGGGCCGACTGCAGGCCGCGATCGGCCTGGCCGTCATGTGCCTGTCCGCCGCCGCGCTGGCCTCGCCGCAGCAGGCGGATGCGCCCGAAGGCAGCGCCAGCGCCACCGACCTGGATACGGTTCTGGTGGTGGGCCAGCGTGCCAACCGGGTCAGCAACGGCGCCACCAACCTGGACCTGGCCATCAAGGAAACGCCGCAGTCGATCAGCGTGGTCAGCAGCGAACAGATGCAGCAGTTCGGCACGGACAGTCTCAACGAAGCCCTGCGCCTGACGACCGGCATCCAGGTGGAGGAGTGGGAAACCAACCGCACCAACTTCACTGCGCGCGGCTTCGATATCGCCAATACCCAGATCGACGGCGTGGGCCTGCCCAACAGCTGGGGCATCGTCACCGGCACCCAGGACACGTTCGGCTACGAGAAGCTGGAAGTGATCCGCGGTGCAAACGGCTTGCTGACCGGCGTCGGCAACGCCGCCGGCACCATCAACTACGTACGCAAGCGCCCGACCAACGACGCGCAGGGTTCGGCCGGCATCAGCTACGGTTCCTGGGGCACGACGCGGGCGGAAGTGGATTACTCCACGCCGTTCACCGAGAACGGCACCTGGGCCGGCCGTGTGGTGGCCGCGCACGAGGAGGGCGAGTCCTACCTGCGCGGCAAGGACGACACGCGCGACTTCCTCTACGGTGTGATCGATGGCCAGATCGGCGAGAACGGCACGCTGACGCTCGGCTACTCCTGGCAGCAGGGCAGGACCGACGGCAACATGTGGGGCGCGCTGGGCTTCATGTACAGCGACGGCACGCAGGCCGAATGGGATCGCGGTGCGTCGACCACCCAGGACTGGACGTACTGGGACACTACCACCAAGACCGGCTTCGTCGAGTACGCGCACCAGCTGGGACAGGACTGGCAGCTGAAGCTGTCCTACAACCGCCGCGACATCCGCAACGACGAAAGGCTGTTCTACGCCACCGATCTAGACGGCGCCGGCATGGATCCCGTGACGGGCATGGGTCTGCAGGGCTATCCGTGGGGCGGTGCTGACACGTTCACGGCCGATCTGCTGTCGGCCACCTTCAATGGCCGCTTCCAGATGCTGGGTCGTGAGCATGAGGCGATGTTCGGCATCAGCTGGTCGATGAGTGAAACCGTCAGCAGCCAGTATGCCGGTGCGCTGTGCGACGGTGCGCAGTGCGGCTATATCCCCATGCCGGCGTTTCCCTGGCCGGGCGACTACATCCCGGAGCCGGTCTGGGGCGACCTGTCCGTCTACAGCACACTGAACGAGCGCCTGAAGCGCGCCTATGGCGCAACCCGTCTGTCGCTGACCGATCGCCTGAAGGCCGTCGTTGGCTTCAACTGGGCGGAGTATCACCGCGATGGCGTCAACTACGCGGTGCCGTTCAACCAGACCGAACGCAAGACCAGCCCCTACGCCGGCCTGACGTTCGATTTCACCCCCAATCTCCTGGGCTATGTCAGCTACTCGGACATCTACCAGCCGCAGAGCCAGTCAGATGCGGACGGCGTCTACCTCGATCCGACCAAGGGCTCGAACTACGAGCTGGGGCTGAAGGCAGACTGGCTGGACAAGCGGCTGCTGACCACGCTGGCCGTATTCCGCGCCGAGCAGGAGGGCCTGGCTACCGGTGCCGGCTACAACGATCAGGGCCAGTTCTACTACGAAGGCGTCGATGTCGAGTCCAAGGGCGTGGAGTTCGAGGCCACCGGCAGGGTCAGCGACCATGTGGACGTGGTGTTCGGCTACACCGCGCTGAAGCTGACCGGACAGGACGGCGACGACACGTACCGCTGGGTGCCGCGCCGCACCGCCAATTTCATGGTGAGCGGCCGCCTGCCCGCGTACACGGCGCTGTCGTACGGTATCGGCGGACGCTGGCAGAGCGAGATCTCCAACGTCGAGAGCAACGGCTTCACCGTGCGCCAGGGCAGCTACGCCGTGGTGAACGGCTTCGTAGGCTGGGACTTCGTGCCGAACGCGACGTTGCGCCTGAATGTCAACAACGTTGGGGACGAGAAGTACATCAACACGTTGCGCTACAGCGGCTATTACGGCGCACCGCGCCACTACACGCTGAGCTTGAACTGGCGGTTCTGAGCCGCAGGTCGTCTTCCCATCGAGACACGAGCCATCGCCATGTCCCGCACGATCACCGCCTTCCCCGCACCGCGCCTGCACCTGCTGGCCCGCATCGCCGCCGCCATCCTGGGTGGTTACGGCTTCACCTGGGGCTTCATCGCCGCCGGCGCCAGCCTGATGTTCGCCGCCGGCATGGGCTTCCATGACGCCGAGTTCCTCGCCAGCCTGCTGGGCGTGCTGGCGTTCGTGGCGGTGTTCCTGTGGACGTTCGCGGCGCGGCGCCTGTGGGTGGTGTGGGCGGTGCTGGCCGGCGGTGGCGCGCTGCTGGCGGCGACCGGCTCGTTCGTGCAGTCGCTGCTGGTCTGAATCGGAGAACGTCGCCGTGATGCAGAGCTTCCGCCAGGCGATGGCCTGGCTGCATACCTGGTTCGGGCTGGTCCTCGGCTTCGTTCTGATGGCCGCGTTCTTCTTCGGCGCGCTGTCGGTCTTCGACCGCGAGATCGACCGCTGGGCGATCCCGTCCACGCGTTTCGAGCCGCAACCCATGCCGTCCTACGAGCGGATCCTGCGTCCGGCGTTCGAGCGCATGCAACCGCTGCCAGCCACTGTCGATGCGATGCGGCCGCGGGTGAACGGCGCCATGCCCGACCGATTCGACACGGTGGTCAGCTGGAGCGCGTACACCACGCACCGCGATCCGGTGCTGCAGCTGTTCGCAGGGTACGAAGTACCGAATGCGAAGGACCCGGAAGAGGCCATCTGGGCCGACGCCACCATCGACCCGCGCGACGGCACGCCCTTGCCGAACGATCGCCTGAAGGTCGGCAGCGGCTTCTTCTATCCGATGCACTACGGCCTGACCCTGGACTGGAAGAACCTAGGCATCTGGATCGTCGGGTTCTCCGCGCTGATGATGCTGGTGGCGCTGGTCACCGGTGTGGTGATGCATCGCAAGATATTCCGCGAGTTCTTCACCTTCCGACCGGGCAAGGGCGGACTGCGCAGCGTGCTGGACCTGCACAACCTGACCGGCGTGGTGGCGCTGCCGTTCCATTTCTTCTTCGCCTTCACCGGCCTGCTGATCTTCGCGGCGACGTACTACTTCCCGCTGGGCCATACGCAGCTGCACGACCTGCACGACCTGCATGCGGAAGTGGAGGCGCGCGAAACCGGTTTGCCGCACCAGCGCGCCGGCATACCGGCGGGGCTGGCCAACGTGGATGCGATGGTCGCCGAAGCCCAGCGCCGCTGGCGGGCGAACGACAAGGCCGGCGACGTCGGCTTCCTGGTGCTGCAGCACGTGGGCGACGCGAACGGCTACGTCAGCGTGTATCGCGCCGGCACCGACCGCATCGCACTGGTGGGCGACGGCATCCACTTCAAGGCATCCACGGGCGAACTGATCCGCGAGGACCCCGCGCCCACGGCGACCGGCCGCGTGGCCGAGTTCCTGACCGGCCTGCATCTGCAGCACTTCCGTCATTGGCTGCTGCGCGGCATGTACGTGCTGGGCGGACTGCTGGGCGCGGTGTGCATCGCCACCGGCTTCCTGTTCTTCGTGGAGAAGCGCAAGCGGCAACATGCGCGCCAGGGACAGCAGGGCGCGCGCGTGGTCGACGCACTGGCGGTGACCACGGTGACCGGCATGGTGCTGGCGGCGCTGGGCATCCTGGTCGCCAACCGGCTGTTGCCGGAAGACCTGCCGGCCCGCGGCAACTGGGAGCGCTATGCGTTCTGGGGCACATGGGCGCTGGCACTGCTGCATGCGGCCTGGCGCAGCGCGCCGGTCGCGCGGGGCCTGGCCAATCCGGCGTGGCGCGAGCAGTGCGTGGCGATCGCCGTGCTGGCCCCGTTGGCAGCCGTGCTGAACTGGATCACCACCGGCGACCATCTGTTGCGCACGGTCGGCGAAGGGTACTGGCCGGTGGCTGGCGTGGATCTGGCGCTGCTGGCGGTCGGCGTAGCGGCCGCATTGACGGTGCGCGCGCTGAACCGTCGGGCGGTCGCCCATCCGCTGTCGTCGATGGCGGCTGCGGAGACGCGACATGCCTGAGTCCGTCACGGCCGCCCTCCTGTTGCTGGCGGCGCTGTCGGCCAGCGTCGCCGGCATGGGATGGCTCGCGCTGTCCATGCCCGTGCACGCACAGCAGGCAGGGATGGCGCCACTCTCCAGGGCAGCCACGCGCGCGCTCAGGATCGCCGGCGCTGTGGCCCTGCTGGTCGCACTGGGTTGCTGCCTGGCCGTCGATCACGCCAGCATGGCCAGCCTGGTCTGGGTAATGGGCCTGACCGTCGCCGCCGCCGGCGTGGCGATGACGCTGGCCTGGCGGCCGCATTGGCTGCGCGTCCTGGCGCCTTGGGCAGGATCGCGGGCGGCGCGCGGCTGAAGTCGGACTTCGAAGGTGCAGCCAACCGGCTGCCAGTGACGATGCGCCTGCTCAGCGCAGCGCGTTGCCGGGGACGTCGATGTCCATCGCCAGTGCCAGGTGGTCGGAATTGGCGGCGGGCATGGCGCGTGCGTTGTCGGCGCGCAGGCCCTCGCTGACCAGGATGTGGTCGATCGCCCGCTGCGGGCGCCAGCTCGGAAACGTGGGCACGCAGAACGCCGGTGGGCGCAGGCGGGTGCGCTTGTAGAGCAGGTCCATCTCCGGCGTATCCGGTACGCAGTTGAAGTCGCCCATCAGCACGGCGTGGGGATGGTCCGACAGCAGTTCGCCGATGAAGGCCAACTGCGAACGCCGCGAATTCGCGCCCAGCGAGAGATGCGCCACGGCCACTGTCAGACCTTCCGCGCCCTCGCCGAAGCGGGCCATCAGCACGCCGCGGCCGCTGATGCGGCCGGGCAGGCTGTGGTCGGTGACCTCGACCGGCTCCAGCCGGCTGAGCAGGCCGTTGGCACTGCCGGCCACCCGCGCGACATTGCGGTTGGGCTGGTGCGTCCAGTAATCGAAGCCGGCGCGCTCGGCCAGATAGTGGGTCTGGTTGGTGAAGCCCGAGCGCAGGCTGCCGGGATCCGCCTCCTGCAGGCCGACGATGTCGTGCTGGCCTGCCAGTTGCGCGATGGCGTCCAGGCTGCCGCGCTTGTTGCCCGCCGGCAGCGCATGCGACCAGCTGCGGGTCACGTAGTCGCTATAGCGGCGGGTACTGGAGCCGGCCTGGATGTTGGCGCTGAGCACGCGCAGGCGGCGCGCGGCGGCAGGAGCGGATTCGGTCATGGAAGTGGGGGCTTCCGCGCCTCAGCGCTTGGCGCGCTCCATCGCGATCAGGTGGTCGGTGATGCGCAGCACGTCGTCCCAGGTCCGGCCACCGGTCACGCGGTACTTGCCGTTCACCACAAGGGTCGGGGTGCTGGCAACGCCCGAGCGCTGCGCGAACTGCATGCCGCGGCCCATCTTGGCGTTGGTCGCGAAGCTGTTCATCAGAGCGACGAACTCCTGCGGGTCGGCGCCGTAGCCGGCGTAGAACTTGGCCAGCTGCGCGGGATCCGCCGGCGGCTTGCCTTCGCCGGGCAGCGTGCGCTGCAGGTGGATGGCGTTGAACACGGCGTCGTGGGTCTTGTCGACCAGGCCCTTGGCCTCGGCCGCATAGAAGGCCTTGGCGTAGGGTTCCCAGGCCTTGCCGAAGGCCACCGGCACATAGCTCACGCGCACGTCGGCCGGCAGCCGGGACTTCCATGCGCTCATGCGCGGTGCGAACGCACCACATGCCGGGCAGACGTAGCCGAACACTTCGACCACTTCCACCTGGCCGTTGAGGGGGGCGTAGGGCTGGCCACCGGCGATTTCCTCGTAATCGCGGCCGGCGACCGGCGCCGGACCTTCCGGCGGCAGGACCGGATTGGTGTTGGCGGCCGTTGCCGCATCCGGCACTGCGTCGGTGGACGGCGTGGCGGCATCGGCGGGCGCGGCGGCGGTATCGGCCGGCGGCGCAGCGGTGTCGGCCGGGGCCGTGGCGGCCGGCGCATCACCCGTCGGCGTGGTGTCGGTGGATGGCTTCGGCCCGCAGGCGGCCAGCACCGGCAGCAGCAGGGACAGCATCAAGGCGTGGCGGAATTTCATCGCGCGTGCTCCAACGGGTCGAGAGAAGAGGGGCGCCGGCCGGGCCGGGAATGGGACATTCTGCATGGCGTCCGCGAAGGCCGCCATGACGGGATCGTTACTTGCGGGCGCGCTCGCGGGCCACCAGCCGCTCGGCGATCTTCAGCATGTCGTCGTAGGTGCGCCCGCCGATGACGCGGTACTTGCCGTTGACGATGATCGTCGGCGTACCTTCCACGCCGGCCGCGGCCACCCAGTCGCGGGCGCGGGCCAGCTGCGCATCGACCTGCGGTCCGCGCAGGGCCGCCATGAACCGGGCGCGGTCCACGCCCTGGCTGGCGTAGAAGCCGGCGATCTCCTCGGGCGAGGCGTTCTGGATGGGCAGGGCGCCGGTCTTGTGCAGGGCGTCGAACACGGCCTGGTGCGTACGCGTCTGCACGCCCAGCTGCTGCGCGGCGAAGAAGGCGCGGGCATAGGGAATCCAGTAGCCCCCGAAGGCGGCGGGCACCGGCGTCAGCTGGACGTCGCGGGGCAGGGTCTTCTTCCACGCGGCGAGGGTGGGCTCGAAGTGCGCGCAGTGGATGCAGGTGTAACCGAACACCTCGGCGACTTCGATCTTCCCCTTGGCCGGTGCGAACGGCGTGCCTTCCGGAATCACTTCGTAATCCCGCCCTTCGACCAGCGGCGCGGGCGCCGGCGCCGCGGCCAGCGCAGTGGCCGGCAGCAGGGCCAGCAGGGTGATCAGCACGGGCAGCAGGCGGGACGCCATCGGCATTCTCCATCGCAGGAAAAAGAAACGCCGGCCATGGTGGGGCCGGCGCAATGAACAGGAGCTTGCACTTCCGACCGCGCGGGGCGGCGGAAGTTCGCGGGGTTACTTGCCGCCGGCCTTCGCCGCAGCCAGGTCGTCGGCGCGGGCGTGCAGGCCCTGCAGGTAGCTGGCGAGCGCCTGGATTTCCTGCTCGGTCAGCGGGCCGGCCACCTGGGCCATGATGTTGAAGTGGGCCGGGTCCTTCAGCGTGGTGGTGCCGGCCTTGTATTCGGTCAGGCGACGGACCGTGTAGTCCTGCATCTGGCCGCCGATGTGCGGGTAGGCCGGGCCCGGGTTGCCGGCGCCGGTCGGGCCGTGGCAGGCCATGCAGGCCGGTACGCCGCGCTTGGCGTCGCCGTTGCGGTACAGCTGCTGGCCGACTTCATAGAACTTCATGCCCTGGTACGGGCCGTCCGCCACGAGGCTGTCGTCGGCTAGGCCGGCACCGGATTTCTGGGTGGCGAAGTAGGCGCCCACGTCGCGCATGTCCTGCGCGTTGAGGGTCTGGGCGAACGGCGCCATCACCGCGGCCATGCCGGTATTGCGCTCGCCGGAGGCGAACAGCGCCAGCTGCTGGGCGATGTAGCGCTCGCTCTGGCCCGCCAGGCGCGGGTACTGCGGGTCGCTGGGGTTGCCGTCGGCGCCGTGGCAGGCCGCGCAGGCGGCCGCCTTGGTCTGTCCGGCCTTGGCATCGCCCCAGGTGGTCTTGGCCAGGTTGATGTCGAGCGGCGCGGTCTCGACCGGCGCATTGTCCGGCACCGGGACCACGGTGGTCTGTGCAAAAGCGACTGCGCCCACGGCCAACACGGCCAGTCCGGCAAGTCCCATAACGCGAGCGTGGCGCATGCTAAAGCTCCGAAACCCTTGACTGATGCGGCGCCCAAGGCCACCGCGAAACCCGCGAATTATCGTCGCGGCCGGCCGTTGCGGTCAATTCAGCCGCGGATCCGGCCCGCCCGTGCGATCCTAGCGGCATGTCGAACCCGCTCAACCCCGCCCAGTACCTGCTTTCGGCGCACACCACCCGGCAGTTGCCGGCCGATGGCGGCACCGAGGTGGCCTTCGCAGGCCGGTCCAATGCCGGCAAGTCCAGCGCCCTCAATGCGCTGACCCACCGCAACGGCCTGGCCCGGGTCTCCAAGACGCCCGGCCGCACCCAGCAGCTGGTGTTCTTCCAGGTCCAGCCCGACCGCTATCTGGTGGACCTGCCCGGATACGGCTACGCCAAGGTGCCCCAGGAGCTGCAGGCGCACTGGCAGGCCTTCATCGACCAGTATTTCCGCACCCGCGAGGCGCTTCGGGGCCTGGTGGTGGTGATGGACATCCGTCATCCGCTGAAGGATTACGACCGCCAGATGCTCGGCTACGCCGTGCAGCGCGGCCTGCCGGCCCATGCCCTGCTGACCAAGGCCGACAAATTGGGGCGCGGCCAGCAGGCGCAGGCGTTGCAGGCGGTGAAGAAGGAGCTGTTCTCCTCCTTCGGCGACACCGTCGGCGTGCAGACCTTTTCGGCCGAGTCCAAGCAGGGCGTGGAAGAGGCCCGGGCCGTGGTGGCCGGCTGGCTGGGCCTGTAGCCGCTAGATCGAGACGTGGAACAGGCGGCCCACCAGCGCGGCCGCGCCCATCGCCATCGCACCCCAGAACCCGACCCGCCACGCGCCGCGCAGGACCGGCGCGCCGCCCACGCGCGCCGCCAGGCCACCGGACAACAGCAGGCCGATGAGGGTGGCGGCGGTGGTGACCATGGCCACCTTCCCGGCCGGTGCGAGCACGGTTGTGGCGATCGGCAGCAGGGCGCCGACGGTAAAGGCGGCGGCGGACGCCAGTGCCGCCTGCACCGGACGCGCGCGCAGTTCCTCGGTGATGCCCAGCTCGTCCCGCATGTGTGCGGTCAGGGCATCGCGTGCGGTGAGTTGTTCGGCCACCTGGCGCGCCAGTGCGGGCTCCAGTCCGCGGCCGACATAGATCTGGGTCAGCTCGGCCAGCTCGCTATCCGGCATGTCGCGCAGTTCGCTCTTTTCCAGGGCGAGGGCGGCGGCTTCGGCGTCGGCCTGCGACTGCACCGAGACGTATTCGCCGGCCGCCATCGACATGGCGCCGGCGACCAGGCCGGCGACGCCGGTCAGCAGGATGGTGGACGGCGTTGCCCCGCTGGCGGCCACGCCCACCACCAGGCCGGCCACAGAGACGATGCCGTCGTTGGCGCCCAGCACGGCGGCACGCAACCATCCGACACGATCTGTGCGGTGCAGTTCGCGGTGACGTGTGACCGGAGTGCGGGGATGGCGTGGCATGCCGACAGCGTACGCCGGTCCACCCTCGTGCGTCGACCGGGCGTCATCGTCTCCATGGATGGGATACTGCGGCGTTTCCGCGGCAACGATCGCGTGCGGGCGGTCACGTTATAGTGCCGGCCTTGCGATGGGGCATGCACGCCCGGCGTCGCGTCTTCTGCTTGCGAGTCCTGCCCTTGTCCAGTCCCAGCCACGTCGCCGACACGCCCATCACCGACCGCGCCCAGCTGGTGGACTACATCGCCTCCGGCGAGAAGCCGCGTGCCGACTGGCGCATCGGCACCGAGCACGAGAAGTTCGGTTTCCGCCTGGACGACCTGTGCCCGCCGAGCTTCGACGGCGACCGCGGCATCGAGGCGCTGCTGAAGGGGCTGACCCGCTTCGGCTGGGAGGCGATCGAGGAGAAGGGGCGCGTGATCGCCCTGTCGAAGGACGGTGCCTCGGTCACGCTGGAGCCCGCCGGCCAGCTGGAACTGTCCGGCGCCGCAGTGGAAACGATCCACCAGACCTGCGTGGAAGTCGGTACGCATCTGAAGGAAGTGAAGGAGGTCGCCGACGAACTGCAGCTCGGTTTCCTCGGCATGGGCTTCCAGCCCAAGTGGCGCCGCGACGAGATGCCGTGGATGCCCAAGGGCCGCTACCAGATCATGAAGTCGTACATGCCCAAGGTCGGCCAGCTCGGCCTGGACATGATGACGCGCACCTGCACCGTGCAGGTCAACCTGGACTACGCCAGCGAAGCGGACATGGTGAAGAAGTTCCGCGTGTCGCTGGCGCTGCAGCCGGTGGCCACGGCGCTGTTCGCCGACTCGCCGTTCACCGAGGGCAGGCCGAACGGCTACCAGAGCTACCGCTCGCACATCTGGACCGATACCGACGGCGACCGCACCGGGATGCTCGACTTCGTGTTCGAGGACGGCTTCGGCTACGAGCGCTACGTCGACTACCTGCTGGACGTGCCGATGTACTTCTCCTATCGCGACGGCATCTACCACGATGCCAGTGGCAAGTCGTTCCGCAAGTTCCTGCGGGGCGAGCTGGACGTGCTGCCGGGCGCCCTGCCCACGCTGCGCGACTGGTCCGACCACATGACCACCGCCTTCCCCGAAGTGCGGATGAAGAAGTTCCTGGAAATGCGCGGCGCCGACAGCGGCCCCTGGAACCGCATCTGCGCCCTGCCTGCGTTCTGGGTGGGCCTGCTGTACGACGATGCCGCGCTCGATGCGGCCTGGGACCTGGTCAAGGATTTCTCGCTGGCCGAACGCCACGCCCTGCGCGACGGCGTGCCGAAGCATGCGCTGAAGCTGCCGTTCCGCGGTGGTACCGTGCGCGACCTCGCCCGCGAGGCGGTGAAGATCGCCCTCGGCGGCCTGCAGCGCCGCGCGCGACTCAACAGCAAGGGCGTGGACGAAGCCGGCTTCCTCGATGCGTTGGTGGAGATCGTCGAGGCGAACGAGACCCCGGCCGAGCACAAGCTCGCCCTGTTCCACGGCGCGTGGCAGGGCGACATCGACCGCGTCTTCCGCGAGTTCGCGTACTAGCCCATCCCGCCTCAAGGCACCAGGCCGCTCCGCGCTGACTACAGCGGCTTGAGCATGCAGAGGGCGCTGGCGGGGCACAGCGACCGGAACTCCGCGCTGTCGCGCACGGCATCGGGCACGGTGTCGCGCGCGACCATGGCGTAGCCCAGCCGTACGAAGAAGGCGTCCGCTGTCTGCGTCAGCAGCACGATCCCGGTGATGCCGCGCATGCGCGCCTCGGCTTCCAGGGACTGCACGAGACGTTGGCCATGGCCTTTGCCCTGGTGCAGGGGCGACACCGCCAGCGAGCGCAGCAGGCCTGTGTCGCCATGCTGTTCCAGGCCGACCACGGCCGCGATGCGACCATCCTCTTCCGCAACCCAGAAGGACACCTGCGAGGCGGCAAGGTCGGCCGTCGGCAAGGCGTGCGTTTCCAGCAGTGCGGTGATGGCGTCGATGTCGTCGGCGCGGGAAGGGCGTATCGAAGTCATGGTGTTTCCCCGGGTGTCGTACGGTGCGCAAGGGCGATGATGCCTCGAAGCCGATGCGGCAGCCGGAAGCCTGCTGCTCAGCCTCTCACGTGCATGGTAGATCGCGGAAGCGCCACCGACACCGCCGCCGCCACGGCGATCAGCGCGGCGGAGATCGCCAGGCAGGCGGCCAGGCCCCATCGCTGGAAAACCCAGCCCGACAGCACCGTGCCCAGCAGGCGTCCCATGGCGTTGGCCATGTAGTAGAAGCCGACGTCCAGCGATACACCGTCTTCGCTGGCATAGCTGACGATCAGATAGCTGTGCAGCGCAGAATTCAGCGCAAACAGTACGCCGAAGACCGTCAGCCCGACGATCAGCACCCATGCCGCCGGCACGCCGTAGACCAGCAGCGCCGCCATCGTTGCCGGCACCATGGCGAGCAGAACGGCCCACGCGCTGGCCGAGCGCCCATCAGGCAAGCGACCCGTAGCGCGCCCGGTGATGTGCGGTGCGAACGATTGCACCAGCCCGTAGCCGATGACCCACGCCGCGAGGAATCCGCCCACCTGCCAGAAATCCCAGCCCAGCGTGGAAGCCAGGAACACCGGCAGCGCCACCACGAACCAGACATCCCGCGCACCGAAGAGGAACATCCGCGCGGCCGACAGCAGGTTGATGGCACGGCTCTTTGAAAAGATCTCGCGGAACTTCGGCTTGGCCTTGGCCTTGCCCAGGTCGCGCTTGAGCAACAGCAGGCTCAACAGCCACACCAGCAGCAGTGCGCCGGCCATGATCGCCACCGCGGCCGCGAACCCCACGGTGGCCAGCAGCGCGCCGCCAAGGAAGAACCCGATGCCCTTCAGTGTATTCTTCGAGCCGGTCAATGCGGCGACCCAGCGGTAGAGCAGGCCCTGCCTGTCGCCCGGCACCAGCAGCTTGATGCTGCTCTTGGCGCTCATCTTGTTGAGGTCCTTGGCGATGCCGGACAGGGCCTGCGCGCCCATGACCCACGGGACCGTCAGCCAGGCCGCGGGCACCAGCAGCATCGACAGGGCCACGACCTGCATCGCCAGCCCGATGTTCATGGTCCGGTTGAGGCCGATCCTGGCGCCCAGCCATCCACCCACCAGATTGGTAATCACACCGAAGACTTCGTAGAACAGGAACAGCATCGCGATCTGCAACGGGCTGTAACCCAGCTGGTGGAAGTGCAGCACCACCAGCATGCGCAGCGCGCCGTCGGTCAGGGTGAAGGCCCAGTAGTTGCCGGTGATCAGCAGGTACTGGCGGACATCGGCCGACAGGCGCGCGAGCATGCCGTCAGCCCGCCTTGCCGACCAGGTGCACAAGCTCCGCGGTGCGGTTCACGTAGCCCCACTCGTTGTCGTACCAGGCGTACAGCTTCACCTGCGTGCCATTGATCACCAGGGTGGACAGCGCGTCGACGATGCTGGAGCGCGGATCGGTCCGGTAATCGATCGACACCAGTGGTCGCGTTTCGTAGCCCAGGATGCCGGCCAGCACGCCGTCGGCGGCGGTCTTCAGCAGCGCGTTCACTTCCTCCACCGTGGTTGCACGCTCCACTTCGAACACGCAGTCGGTCAGCGATGCATTGGTCAGCGGCACACGCACGGCATGGCCGTTCAGTCGCCCCTTCAACTCGGGGAAGATTTCGGCGATGGCGGTGGCCGAGCCCGTCGAGGTCGGGATCAGGCTGCTGCCGCACGCACGCGCACGGCGCAGGTCCTTGTGCGGCGCATCCACGATCACCTGCGTGTTGGTCAGGCTGTGGATCGTGGTCAGGCTGCCGTGGCGGATGCCGATGCCTTCGTGGATCACCTTCACCACCGGCGCGAAGCAGTTGGTCGTGCACGAGGCGGCGGACACGATGCGGTGCTGCGCGGGATCGAAGCGGTGATGGTTCACGCCCACCACCACGTCCAGCACGCCGGGCGACTTGACCGGCGCCGTCACCACGACGCGCTTCACGCCCTGGTCCAGGTAGGGCTGCAGCACGTCGGGTTTGCGGAATTTGCCCGAGGATTCGATCACCACGTCGCAGCCCGACCAGTCGGTCGCCACGATGTCCTTGTTGCGCGTCACTGGAATGCGTGTGCCTTCGATCACCAGCGCCTCGCCGTCGGCAGTGATCCCGCGGTCCCAGCGGCCGTGGACCGAATCGAAAGCGAGCAGGTGCGCCAGCGTGGCGGCGTCGCCGGCGGGGTCGTTGATCTGCACGAACTGCAGTTCGGGATTGTCCCAGGCCGCACGCAGGGTGAGGCGGCCCATGCGGCCGAAGCCGTTGATGCCAACGCGAATGCTCATGGAAGATTCTTGGCTGGAGAAGGAATGGAAGCGGGGTGTGGCGTTCAGGACGATCTGCCGATCTCGCGCACCCGCGTCTCCAGCGCCAGGCGATCCAGCGCCTCGGGCTTGAGCGCCAACAGCAACGTGATGCGGTGCTGCAGCAGGTGCAGCGCATGGGCGAAGGCCTGGCGTACCTGCTCCGGTGAACCGGCGACGGCGGCGGGATCTTCGACCCCCCAATGCGCGGTGACCGGATGGCCGGGCCAAACCGGGCACGCTTCGCCAGCCGCCTTGTCGCAGACGGTGATGATCAGGTCCATCGCTGGCGCGTCGGCGGCCGCGAACTCATCCCACGGTTTGCTGCGTAGTGTCGCGGTCGGCAGGCCGGCGTCCTGCAGGATCTGCAGCGCGATCGGATGCACGCGTCCGCGCGGATGGCTGCCTGCGCTATAGGCATGGAAGCGGCCCTTGCCCAGGTGGTTGGCCATGGCCTCGGCCAGGATGCTGCGGGCGGAGTTGCCGGTGCACAGGAACAGCAGGTTGTAGGGGCGGTCCATGGGCGTGTCCTGAAGGGAGGGGAGTGGGTGCGGAGGAAGGAATCAGGCGCGGCGTTCGTACCAGGGCTTCGACGCATTGACGATGCGGACCACGGACAACATGACCGGCACCTCCACCAGCACGCCGACCACCGTGGCCAGCGCCGCGCCGGAATGCACGCCGAACACGCCCACGGCCGTGGCCACGGCGAGTTCGAAGAAATTGCTGGCGCCGATCAGCGCCGACGGGCCCGCCACGCAATGGGCCACGCCCAGCCTGCGGTTCAGCCAGTAGGACACGCCGGCGTTGAAATACACCTGGATCACGATGGGCACCGCGAGGATCGCGATGACCAGCGGCTGGCCGATGATCTGGCGGCCCTGGAAACCGAACAGCAGCACCAGCGTGAGCAGCAGCGCGCCCAGCGATACCGGGCCCAACCGCTTGAGCAGCGCCTGCAGCGCGACCTCGCCGCCGCGGCGCATTATCCAGCCGCGCAGCATCGCCGCGACGATGACCGGCACCACGATGTACAGCGCCACCGACAACATCAGCGTCGCCCAAGGCACGGTGATCGACGAGATGCCCAGCAGCAGGCCGACGATGGGTGCGAAGGCCATCACCATGATCGCGTCGTTCAGCGCGACCTGGCTGAGCGTGAAGCGCGGCTCGCCATCGCAGAGGTGGCTCCATACGAACACCATCGCCGTGCACGGCGCTGCCGCCAGCAGGATCAGCCCGGCCACGTACGAATCGATCTGCGCTGCAGGCAGGTGGTCTGCGAACACATGGCGCACGAACAGCCACGCCAGCAATGCCATCGAGAACGGCTTGATCGCCCAGTTCACGAACACGGTGACGCCGATGCCCTTCCAGTGCCGCTTCACGTCGCCCATCGCGCGGAAGTCGATCTTCAGCAGCATCGGGATGATCATCAGCCAGATCAGCACCGCCACCGGCAGGTTCACCTTGGCGATTTCCGCCGCCCCCAAGGTGGCGAACGCGCCCGGCAGCAGATAGCCCGCCGCCGTGCCCACTCCGATGCAGCCCAGCACCCACCAGGTCAGGTGGCGCTCGAAACCGCCCATGCGGCGCGACAGCGGCGGCGTATCGGCTGCCGTCATGCGCAACCTTCAGGGCCGCACGGTGCGGCAGGCGCGCATTGCGCCGTGTCGCCACCGCAGCAGTTCCGGGTCAGGAATTCGATCAACCCGTTCATCGCCGCGAAGTCGGCCCGGTAGCAGACGTGCCGGCCGCGTGCCTCGCTCTGCACCAGCCCGGCGGCCACCAGTTCCTTCAGGTGGAACGACAGCGTCGCCCCCGGAAGTCCCAGTGCCTCGGCGATCTCGCCCGCCATGCGACCGGAGGGGCCGGCCTCGACCAGCAGGCGGAAGACCGCCAGGCGGGTGGTCTGGCCGAGGGCGGCCAGGGCAACGGTTGCGTTTGTTATTTCCATAATTCTAGAATAATCGAACAATCACAGCCTAACAAGCCGACATGACAGTTACATTGCTGCCGCAGCTCGCGCCCGAGGCCTTCGACATCCCGGACGCCGACAAGCTCGCCATCGCCGGTTCGGAGCATCCGCCGCGCATCCTCATTCTGTACGGCTCGCTGCGCCCGCAATCCTTCAGCCGAAAACTGGCGCTGGAGGCCGAGCGTCTGCTGCAGCAGTTCGGTGCGGAGACGCGTGTGTTCCATCCGCACGACCTGCCCATCCTGGACAGCGTGGGTGCGGACCATCCGGAGGTGCAGCGGCTGCGCGCGTGGTCGCAGTGGTCCGAGGGCCAGGTCTGGGTCAGTCCGGAACGCCACGGCACCCTGTCGGCGGTGTTCAAGAACCAGATCGACTGGCTGCCGCTGTCCGAGGGCAGCGTGCGCCCCACCCAGGGCCGCACGCTGGCGGTCATGCAGGTGTGCGGCGGCTCGCAGTCGTTCAACGTGGTCAATGCGTTGCGCGTGCTGGGCCGGTGGATGCGCATGGTCACCATCCCCAACCAGTCGTCGGTGCCGAAGGCCTGGCAGGAATTCGATGAAGCAGGCCGCATGAAACCCTCGCCCTACTACGACCGCGTGGTGGACGTGATGGAGGAACTGGTGAAGTTCACCCTGCTGGTGCGCGACCGCAGCGACTACCTGACCAGCCGCTACAGCGAACGCAAGGGCGACCTGGCGGCACGCGCCGTGACAGCCGCGTCCGGCGTGGCTGAAGAGACCGCACCGGTAGCGACTCCGCTTGCCGAAGCGCGTCAGGAAGAGGCCGCCGCCGCACCGGCCAGTCCCTGCTGCGGTCCCGCCTGCTGCGCCACCACGTAGCGATAGCCGGACGGGTGGGGCTTCATGTGCGGGGGTGAGTGACTTATACTCCCCCCCACTATCGAGGTGCGTGGCCGACATGCCCCATTCCCCCGCCGACAAGAAGAAGGCGCTTACGCGCGTGCGCCGCATCCGGGGTCAGCTGGATGCGCTCGAGCGTGCGCTGGAGGACGGCGCCGACTGCGCGCCCGTGCTGCAGCAGCTCGCCGCCGTGCGCGGTGCGGTGAACGGGCTGATGTCGGAAATCCTGGAAAGCCATCTGCGCGAGGAATTCGCGCATCCCGCCTCGACACCCGAACAGCGCGAGGCCGGCATCGATGCCGCCGTCGCGCTGGTCCGTTCCTATCTGAAATAAGCAGGAGTGCCGCCATGAAATCCCGTGCCGCCGTCGCCTTCGCCGCAGGCGAACCGCTGAAGATCGTCGAGATCGACGTCGCCCCGCCGCAGAAGGGCGAAGTGCTGGTGAAGATCACCCACACCGGCGTCTGCCACACCGATGCGTTCACGCTGTCGGGCGAGGATCCGGAGGGCCTGTTCCCCGTCGTGCTGGGCCATGAAGGTGCCGGCATCGTGGTCGAGGTGGGCGAGGGCGTCACCAGCGTGAAGCCGGGCGACCATGTGATTCCGCTGTACACCGCCGAATGTGGCGAATGCCTGTTCTGCAAGAGCGGCAAGACCAACCTGTGCACGGCGGTGCGCGCCACCCAGGGCAAGGGCGTGATGCCGGACGGCACCTCGCGCTTTTCCTACGAAGGCCAGCCGCTGTACCACTACATGGGCTGCTCGACCTTCAGCGAATACACGGTGGTCGCCGAGGTCTCGCTGGCGAAGATCAACCCCGAGGCGAATCCGGAACACGTGTGCCTGCTGGGTTGCGGCGTCACCACCGGCATCGGTGCCGTGCACAACACCGCCAAGGTGCAGGCCGGCGATTCGGTCGCCGTGTTTGGCCTGGGCGGCATCGGCCTGGCCGTGATCCAGGGCGCGCGCCAGGCGAAGGCCGGTCGCATCATCGCCATCGACACCAATCCTTCGAAGTTCGAGATGGCGCGGCAGTTCGGCGCCACCGACTGCATCAATCCCAAGGACTACGACAAGCCCATCCAGCAGGTGATCGTGGAGATGACGGGCTGGGGCGTGGACCACTCGTTCGAGTGCATCGGCAACGTCAACGTCATGCGCGCCGCCCTGGAGTGCGCGCATCGTGGCTGGGGCCAGAGCGTCATCATCGGCGTCGCCGGTGCGGGGCAGGAGATCAGCACGCGTCCGTTCCAGCTGGTGACGGGCCGCAAGTGGATGGGCACGGCGTTCGGCGGCGTGAAGGGCCGTTCGCAGCTGCCCGGCATGGTCGAGGACGCGATGAAGGGCGACATCGAACTCGCGCCGTTCGTCACCCACACCATGCCGCTGGACGAGATAAACGAAGCGTTCGACCTGATGCACGAAGGCAAGTCGATCCGGTCGGTGGTGCATTACTGAGATGACCATGTCCTTGGAAAAGTCCCCCTTTGACGCGACGCCTGACGCAGCGATGGAGGGCGGCGCCCTCGACCAGGAAGCCCGCGACGCGATTGCGCGACTGGGTGAAGACGACCTGCTGAAGATCGATCAGGCGATCCTGTCTTCGCTGGGTCGCGAGTGGAAGAAGGCGGGTTTCATCACCGCAGGCGTCATGATTGCCGCCCCGGACGAATACGAGGATCTGCCGGAGATGTTCTACGCATCCCGGATCCGGGCGCTTGCCGAGGCATCGCGCATCGAGACGAAAGGCGATGCGCGTGCATTGAAGACCTTCGAGATCCGTCTGCCGCCCGCAACGGGAGTTGCCTGACATGACGACCGAGCGCATCGAACACCGTGCCTGCTTCGGCGGCTGGCAGGACGTCTACCGCCATCGCTCCGAGGTGCTCGGCTGCGACATGACGGTGGGCGTCTACCTCCCGCCGCAGGTCGAACAGGGACCGTGCCCGGTGCTGTACTGGCTCAGCGGCCTGACCTGCACCGAACAGAACTTCATCACCAAGGCCGGGGCGCAACGCTATGCGGCCGAACACGGGATCATCCTGGTCGCACCGGATACCAGTCCGCGCGGCGAGGACGTGGCCGACGCCGAGGGGTACGACCTCGGCAAGGGTGCGGGCTTCTATGTCAACGCGACGCAGGCACCGTGGGCATCGCACTACCGCATGTACGACTACATCGTCGACGAGTTGTCTGCCTGGGTCGAGGCCGATCCGATGGCCAGCGACCGGCGTGCGATCAGCGGGCATTCGATGGGCGGGCATGGTGCATTGACCATCGCACTGAAGAACCCCGGGCGCTACCGCAGCGTGTCCGCGTTCTCGCCGATCGTCGCACCGTCGCAGGTACCGTGGGGACAGAAGGCGTTCGCGGCCTACCTGGGCGATGATCGCGAGGCCTGGAAGGCCTGGGACACGGTCGAGCTGATCAGGCAGGCACGCGAGCAGCTGCCGCTGCTCGTCGATCAAGGCGATGCGGACGAGTTCCTGCAGGGCCAGCTGAAGCCGGAACGGCTGCAGGCTGCCGCTGCCGAGGCGGGCCACCCGCTGACCCTGCGCATGCAGCCGGGCTACGACCACAGCTACTACTTCATCGCCAGCTTCATCGGCGACCACATCGCGCACCACGCCGCGGCATTGAAGGCGTAGGGCGGGCTCCGGCCCGCCGATTACCCGCCCGCATGCGCGACGGTGGGCCGAGGCCCCCCTACGTCGCAGCCGCGAGTTCGTAGTCGGTGAAGGCGAAGCGACCCTCGCGCAGCTCGGTGTCGCCTTGCACGAGCGTCATGGGCGTATCGAACATCGGTCCAGCCGATACGCAGGTATGGAACTCGCCGTTCTCGCCGCAGGCATCGACGTGGGCAGGCAGCTCGCCGAGCAGTGTCCGGTCGAAGTCGCGACCTGCGAATCCGGCATCCAGTTGCTGCGTATCGACACAACACAGCTGCGCGCGCAGTCCCCCGTCGATCATCTCGTGTGCCAGAGAGGCGGTGTCGCGGCCGAACAGCGGCGTGACGACGTCCCAGCCCACGCGGGCCAGGTTCGCCACGCGCCAGGCGCGGATGTCTTCGAGGAAGAGATCGCCGAACGCCATCGTGCGCAGTCCCGGCCAACGGTCCCTGGCTCGGGCGATGGCATCGGCCATGGCGTGTTCGTAGTCGGTGTTCGAGCACTGCGCGGGAATCATCGCTTCCAGCAGCGGCAGGCCGGTCGCGCGTGCCTGCGCATGCAGCACGCTGCGGCGGATGCCTTGCATCGACACGCGGTCGTACTCGCGCGTGACGGTGGTCAGCAGGCCGACGACATCGACATCACCGCGTTGCCGCAGGAGGTGCAGCGTCCAGGCGGCGTCCTTGCCACCGCTCCAGGCCAGCAGGACGGGCGTGCGGCTCAAGCCGCGGCGACGTCGCGCAATTCCCAGGCGCCGCCGGCGAGCAGGCGCAGGCGATGCTTCAGGACATGACCGGGAATGGAAGAGCGGGCGACCAGCAGGATGCTGAGGTCGTCCTGCTGGCCGGCGACCGCGGCATCCGGGTCCACGGCGCCGAGGCCGGGATCGACGTCATCCGGATCGTCCTGGCGTGCCCGCCAGCGTTCGAACAGGCTGCTGGTACGCAGCGCGTGCTGCAGCTGCGCGGCGAATTCGTCCGCGCCGTGGGCATCGAAACTGAAAGCCGGATCGGCGCCGCGTGCGCGTGCGGGATCGGGAAGACTGATGTAGTAGCGGACCGCCATGGCGCCCCCGGTTCAAGCCAGGGGCATAGCGTAGCCCTGCCGCGTTAGGCGGTCGTTATGTCGCCTTGAACGGTGCGGGCGGCGCGGCGAAGGCGGCCACGACGGCGCCCTTGCCCACGTTGACCATGCCGGTGAGGCTCATGACGCTTTCGAACACCTCCACCTTGTTGTTCTCGCAGATGTCGCGCAGGCGCTGGTAGCCGGGCAGGGCGCGCATTTCCGACAGTTCGCCGCCGTAGCTCAGGCAGACGGTGGGCGTCATCAGGCCGGCCATCACCCGGTTGCCGGTGAACTTGAACATCTGTTCCACCGCGTTCTCGAAACCCTTGATCTTGGCCGCCGGTTCGGTGTTGCCGGCGTGGCCGTACAGCACCGGCTTGATGTCCAGCGCGCTGCCCAGCGCGGCGCTCAGCAGGCCCACGCTGCGGTCGCCCTTGGTGCGGGCGCGGTTGCGCAGGTAGTACAGGTCGCGCGGGATCATGTAGCCGTGCGTGTTCTGCGCCAGTTCTTCCAGCCGCACGCGGATCTGCTGCACGCTGGCACCGGCGTCGCGCATGCGCACGGCTTCCACCGCGGTGATGCCCTGCGCGGCGAACAGGTTCTGGGTGTCGATCACGCGCAGCGCGAACGGCGAGTTGTGGCCCGCGGCCTGCCGCACCGGCTTGTAATCGTTGAGGATCGCGAAGCTGGCCTGCATCGCGTTGTCGTGGATCGGCGAACGCGTCTTGGTGATCGTCATGCAGAACACGTGGTCGTAATCGATCACCAGCCGGCCCAGGAACAGGTCGCGGATCTGGTTCACGGTGAACGGCGTGGTCTCGGCCTCGTGGCCGCGCTCGGCCACGTGCGCATGCAGGAAGCTCAGCGTGGCCTGCTCGTCGCGATGGTCGGCCAGCACGGCTTCGCCGATGCGCACCGTGATGGGCAGGATGACGATGTTGTTCCGTTCCAGGTACTCCAGCGGCAGATCGCACGCAGAGTCGACGACTATCCCAATGCGCATCTCAGCCCCTCCCGGCATCCGTCGCATTTGTGCTTATCTCCGCAAAACTAGCGGACAACGGTGGGCAAGTCGTCGCGTAAACGCATGAAGTGTGATTTGCGTCACTTTTTCGGGGTGGGCGCGCAAAGCTGGAAACCTAGCCTCCATCCCGTTCCAGAGCAGGCTTGCGCCCCACTATTCATGTGACGAATGTCACAAATACGATGCGCGCCGGCTTGTCCAGGGCCCGGCCGCGCCGGACACTCGCAACGAACGCATGGGACAACATGAAACAGGGGCGGTGGATACTGCTGCTGCTTCTGGCCCTGCTGATGGCGGAGGGTGTGCGGGGGGAAAACATCGCGCGCATCGACCGCATCCAGCCGCAAGCGCTGGAACAGCAGGCGGGACAGCGCGCCGGATTGTTCTCGGAACGCCGCTTCGAAAGCGGTGGCGCGTCCATGCGCGTGATCGGCAACGGGGCGTGGCGCATCACGCCACGTCCGGGCGTACGCGAACCGCTGCTGGTGTTCTACCACCCGTATACGGCGCGGATCAGCGTGCAGGAGCCGCCGGGCGCCACCGTGCGACGCCAGGACATCTTCAGCCCCCATCTTGACCCGCGCTACAGCCGGCGGGCGCTGGTGTTCCCGCTGAGCGGCGACGGACCGGTCCATGTGAAGGTGGAGGGCGCGCGCTATCCCCTGCGCGTGGCCGTGGAGCCGGGGCCGGCCTACGCGGCGGCCGACCTGTGGCATGTGCGTCTGGTACTGCCGGCGATCGGCGTGGTGCTGGGCGTATCGCTGGCGGTGCTGCTGTTCTGGGCCATGCTGCGCGACCGCGTCTACCTGCTGTACGCGGGCGCGATGCTGTTCCAGCTGCTGTATGCCTTGTGCTCGTACGGCGAGGCCTACGCATGGCCGGGACTCTCGATGCTGGCGCGGTTCGGTGCCCAGGGCATCTGGGCCGTCGGGACGCTGGCCACCATTCTGCTGGTGTACCTGTGGCTGGACTACGCCGGCCTGCGCAAGGTGACGCCGCGGCTGGCGGCCGCCGTGCGTGTCGTCGGCGCCTATGGCTGCGGCCTGACGCTGGTGCTGCTGGTCTCCCCCTGGCCGGCCGACAAGGCGTGGTTTCCGGACATCGCCAACGCCCTGTTCCTGCTCACCAATGCGATCGCGCTGGTGACGCTGGTGGTGGCCTGGCGCCGCGGCCAGCGGCACGCCGCCTACGTCCTGATCGCCTGGGTGCCGCTGCTCGCCTTCACCATGGCGCGCGCGCTGCGCTTCAGCGTGGGCGAACGCGCCGAGCCGTGGCTGGAGTACGGCCTGCCGTGGGTGCAGGCGTTCACCGCGGTGGTGCTGGCGCTGGGCCTGGCCGACCGCATGCTGACCTTCCGGCGCGAACGCGACCGCGCCAAGGCCCATGCCGAGCGCGACGGCCTGACCGGCGTACTGAACCGCGGCGGCATCGAACACCGGCTCGACTGGGCGCTGATCGAGCGCGAGCGCGAACGCATGCCGGTGTCGCTGCTGTTCATCGATCTGGACAACTTCAAGCAGATCAACGACCGCCACGGCCATGCGCTTGGCGACGCCTGCCTACGCGCGGTGACGCGCGCGGTGAGCGAGCAGTTCCAGTACGGCGACCAGCTGGGTCGGTTGGGTGGCGAGGAGTTCGTTCTGGTGCTTTCCGGCGTCGAACTGCCGGCCGCACTGCGCATCGCCGAGCAGGTGGGCGCGCGCATCCGGCGGGATTGCGCCAACGTGGAAGGCGTGGCGGTCGCCGTCACCGCCAGCATCGGCGCCGCACAGGCGCGCGACCGGGATTCGGTGGCGTCCCTGATCGCGCGCGCGGACCAGGCCATGTATGCGGCCAAGCGTGCCGGCGGCGACCGCGTGATGGCGGAAGACGCCCCGGAGCGCGTCCCGGAAAACACGAAGGCGCCCGAAGGCGCCTCCGTGGACTGAACCGAGGCGGGCTACTTCGAATAAGCGCGTGGCAGCGGGCCCGCCTGCTGCAGGTAGCGGTCGCGCAGCTCGGTCTGGCGCGAGCGCATCGGCATCGCGCGGCCGCCCAGCCACACCTGCTGCGCCGTGTGAGCCACATCCAGCGGATCGCCGCTCCACAACACCAGATCGGCCAGCTTGCCCGGCGCGATGGTGCCCACGCGGTCGCCCACGCCGAAGGTCTCCGCCGGCACGCGGGTCAGTCCGGCCAGGCCGTCTTCCCAGGGCAGGCCGTTGGCCACCGCATTGCCCGCCAGCTGGCGGATCTTGCGTGCGTTGTGCGAGGCATCGCCAGCCTGCGAGAAGCCGACGCCCACGCCGGCCGCATCCAGCCGCGCCGCGTTTTCCAGCGTGGCGCCGATCTGGTCGAAGTCCGCCGGCAGGTCCGCCAGCGCGTCGACGAACACCGGCACCTTCGCCTGCGCCAGCTGCGGTGCCAGCTTCCAGGCCTCCGCGCCGCCGGCGATGGCGATGCGCACGTTCTCGCGCTGCGCCCACCGCAGCAGCTGGCGGATGTCGGCGGCACGGTTCACCGCCACCACGATGCGGCCATTGCCGGCCAGGTAGCGCGCCAGCGTGGCACGCCCGGCCGGCGTCAGCAGCGCATGCGGCGAATCCACCGGCACCCGGCCGCGCGCCTCGGCCACCATCTGGTCCAGCAGCATCCACTGCGCCGCGCGCGATTTTCCGCTCAGCTCGGACGCGCCGCCGCCCAGCCGTACGAACAGCGCGCGCGGGCCGACCGGGTCGGCGCTGCCGTCCAGCCGCATCACGCCGCCCTGGCCGGCGATGAAGGAGCCGCCGGTCGCTGCGGCCAGCAGGGTGAAGCCGATGCCTTCCACGCGCGCCACCGGGATCACCACCGACGCCGGGTTGTAGGCCAGCGTCACGTCGAACTCCGGACGCATGGGCTGGTCTTCCAGCGTCACCGCCGCATCCACCGTCGACGATTCACCGGAGACCTCCTCGATGCCGATCTCGGTGATGCCGCCGAAGAAGGCCGGGGTCAGCGGACGGCCGTCGGCTTCGACCACCGTCGCGGCGGCGGGTGCGGCCAGTGCGGTACCGACCGCCTGCACCACGCCATTGCGCACCAGCACGTCCGCGTTCTTCAACGTGCCCTGCGTCCCGGCGGTGTGCACGGTGGCGTTGCGGATCAGGACGTCCTGCGCGAGGGCTGCGAAGGACGTGGACGCCAGTGCAGCCGCCAGCGCCAACTTTTTCACCGTCATCCCGGCGAAAGCCGGGACCCAGCGACTTGCGTGGGAATGCGAGGCAGTGACGGGAAAAGGCACTGGGTCCCGGCTTTCGCCGGGATGACGGGGGGAGAGATTGTGGATGCGCTTCATGGCATCACCTCCTGCCCCAGCATGAAGTCCGACACCGGTTGCCGGCTACGGTCTTTGCGGTCGTACAGGCGAGCCCCGTCGATGTAGACCTGCTCGGCCTTGGCGTACACGCTGAAGGGGTTCTGGTTCCACACCACCACGTCGGCCATCTTGCCGGCCTCCAGCGTGCCGGTGCGCTCGGCGATGCCCAGCGACTTGGCCGCGTTGCCGGTCACCCAGCGGATCGCGCGCTCGGGCGGGATGTCGCCCATGCCGGCGCGGCGCGCGTTCGCCATCACCTTGGCCGCTTCCTGGTTGAGGCGCTGGATGCCCTCGTCCGAATCCGAATGCACGATGGCGCAGCTGTTCGCCGGGCGGTCCACCAGCGCGATGTTCTCCTGGATGCCGTCGAACGCCTCCATCTTGAAGCCCCACCAGTCGGCCCACAGCGCGCCGCACACGCCTTCCTGCGCCAGCCGGTCGGCCAGCTTGTAGGCCTCCACGCCGTGGTGGAATGCGGCCACCTTGAAGCCGAACTCCTTCGCCAGGTCGAGCATCGTCGCCATCTCGTCGGCGCGGTAGCAGTGGATGTGCACCAGGATCTCGCCGTTGATCGCACCCGCCAGCGTGTCCAGCTTCAAATCGCGCTTGCCGCCGCTGTCGCCGCCGCTGTCCGCCTTGTCGTCGCCGGATGCGCGCTCCCACCAGCGCTTCTTCTTCGGCTGCTGCGGCTTGGGCGCGTTCTTCTTCAGGTATTCGCTGGCATCGATGAAGGCTGCGCGGTAACCCGCCACATTGCCCATGCGCGTGGCCGGGCCGCTCTTGCCGCCGTACACCCGCTTGGGGTTCTCGCCGCAGGCCATCTTCAGACCCCAGGGCGCACCGGGAAACTTCATGCCCTGGTAGGTGGTGGACGGCACGTTCTTCAGCGTCACGCCACGGCCGCCGACCAGGTTGGCCGAGCCGGGCAGGATCTGCAGCGAGGTCACGCCGCCCGCCAGTGCGGTGTGGAAGCCCGGATCCTGTGCCCAGATGGAATGCTCGGCCCAGACATTTGCCGTCACCGGCGCGGTCATCTCGTTGCCGTCGCTGTGCGCCTTCACGCCCGGGCTGGGATACACGCCCAGGTGCGAGTGCACGTCGATCAGGCCGGGCGTCACCCACTTGCCGGTCGCGTCGACGCGGGTGGCGCCTTCGGGCGCGGACAGGCCCCGGCCGACCGCCGCGACCTTGCCGTCGGCCAGTAGCACGTCGGCGCCATCGAGGCGTTCACCGGTGCCGGTCAGCACCGTCGCGTTGGCCAGCAGCACCGGCGCCGCCGCGATGGCGCGGTAGGTGCTGGGGTACGGGTCCTGGGTGAAGCGGGAGGCGGGCGTGGCGGCCATCGCGCCCCCGCCCAGCGCAGCCAGTATCAGCCCGGCCAGCAAGGTCGTTCGCATCGTGCATTCCCCTGGAAGAGACCCGAAACCTAACCGGCGGCGCCGCGGCTTGCCAAGTGCAGGCGTCGCAGTCGTGCCAGAATCGCCCCACAACAACAAGAAAAAGAGGCTTCCATGAAGGACAAGAGCGAGATCGTCGACAACTGGCTGCCGCGCTACACCGGCGTGCCGCTGGACCAGTTCGGCGAGCATATCCTGCTGACCAATTTCGGCGGCTACCTCAACGTGTTCTCGCAGCTGACCGGCGCGCCCATCGTCGGCCTGGACCGGCCGATGGCCAGCGCCACCGCCGACGGCATCACCATGATCAACTTCGGCATGGGCAGCCCCAATGCCGCCACGATGATGGACCTGCTCAGCGCGATCTGTCCCAAGGCGGTGCTGTTCCTGGGCAAGTGCGGTGGATTGAAGCGGAAGAACCAATTGGGCGATCTGATCCTGCCGATCGCCGCGATCCGTGGCGAAGGCACCAGCGAGGACTATCTGCCGCCCCAGGTGCCGGCGCTGCCCGCGTTCGCGCTGCAGCGCGCGGTGTCGACGATGATCCGGGACCTGGGCCACGACTACTGGACCGGCACGGTGTACACCACCAACCGCCGCGTGTGGGAGCACGACACGGCATTCAAGGAACGCCTGCGCGCGATGCGCTGCATGGCCATCGACATGGAAACGGCCACCATCTTCGCCGCGGGCTTCGCCAACCGCATCCCCTGCGGCGCGCTGCTGCTGGTCAGCGACCAGCCGATGATCCCGGAAGGCGTGAAGACCGAAGCCAGCGACGCCAAGGTCAGCTCCTCGTTCGTCGAGAACCACATCACCATCGGCATCGAAGCGCTCAGGCTGATCCGCCGCAACGGGAAGTCGGTGCGGCATCTGCGGTTTGACGAATGACCATGCTGAAGTCGATGCTCCTTGCCGCGCTTTTAGCGGTCAGTCCGATCGCCGAACAGGATCAACGCACCTGGGCGATCGCAGTGGCGAAGCATCAGGCGCTGGACCGCTCAGTCGTCTACCGATATGTCCAGAAGTTCGAGCCAGGTTTCGATAAAAGGGCTTTCCCCACGCGCATTGATATCCTTTGGGACTACGATTCGTCATTCGGAATGCCGTCCGACGACGAGCGTGATCGCATGGATGTCGCAGAGAATACGTTTGTTCCAGGTGTGGAGCGCGACGGATCTGCCGCGCTGGTCTATGTCGAAACAGCTGAGGGTCGTAGGCAATGGAGTTCTTATGTTCGCTCGGAAGATGAGTTCATGCGGCGACTCAACGATGCCCTGAGTTCCAGTGAGGCGCTGCCCATTCATGTCGAATCGATGAGCGATCCGGACTGGGCGCTGCATGCAGAGTTCCTTGACGGACTCAAGCCCCAAGAGCAGGAGGAATCTTCCAAATGAACGAATCCAACGACGTCATCAGCTTCTGGAAGAGCGCGGGCTACGAGAAGTGGTTCTCGCGCGATGACGCCTTCGACGCAGAGTTCGACCAGCGCTTCCGCGGGCTGCACTTCCGCGCGGCGCGGCGGGAACTGGAAGGGTGGATGGGCGACGCCGAAGGCGCGCTGGCGCTGATCCTGTTGTTGGACCAGTTTCCGCGCAACTGCTTCCGGCAGAGCGCGCATTCGTACGCCACCGACGGGCTGGCGCGGCACTACGCCGCGCGGGCCATCGAGGCGGGATTCGACGCGCAGGTCGATCCGGCGCTGAAGATCTTCTTCTACATGCCGTACGAGCATTCCGAAGCTTTGGACGACCAGCAGCGTTCGCTGGACCTGTTCCGTGCCACCGGTGATGAGAACTACATCAAGTACGCGCAGTTGCACTACGACCTGATCGCCCGCTTCGGCCGGTTCCCCCATCGCAATGAGGCGATGGGCCGCGTCTCCACGCAGGAAGAGCGCGATTACCTGGCCAGCGGCGGGTTCAGCGGCTAGCGTGTCACGCTATACGTGGGAGCGACGTCAGTCGCGATTGCGGAAGAAGTTTCCGGTCGCGACTGACGTCGCTCCCACGATCCTGTAACGAAAAAGGCGGGCCGGAGCCCGCCTTTTCTGTGTCTGCGAAGACGCGACTCAGTACTTGCTGATCGTGCCGTCCACGTCATCGGCCCAGGCATTGATGCCGCCGGTGACGTTGTGGACGTTGGTGAAGCCGAGTGCGCGGAACTCTTCCGCGGCCTGCTGGCTGCGGCCGCCGCTGCGGCACAGGAAGGCCAGGGCCGTGTCCTTCGGCAGCGCTTCCAGTTCGGCACGGCCGTTGCCGTCGAAGGTCTTGAACGGCAGCTTCACCGAGGCGATGGCGCGTTCGTCGGCCGGACGCACGTCGACCAGCAGCACTTCGCTGGCACGGACCTTCGCGTCGGCATCCGTCGGCGACAGCGCCTGCACCGGTTTGGGCGCGTTGGGGTTGTCGATCGCCAGGCCCTTGCCGCGGATGTCGTCCACCCAGTCGATGGTGATGCCGTCGGCGCGGCGCGCGCTGGCCAGGTCGAACTGCACGCGCACGCCATTGGATTCGGCGGCGATGGCGTTGGCGTCGAACTGCGCCAGCTGGAAGTTCGGCTGGAACTGCGCGTTGATCGACAGCGCCAGCGCGGTACCCGGGCCGGCGTCGGCCACGGCGTTCTGCAGCATCTCGGCGGCGGCCGGGGTGATGGTGATCGCCGGCGGCGTGCGGTCCGGCGCCTCCAGGCCCAGCAGCGTGGCCAGTTCACCGGAGTTGGTCATCTGCTCGATGATGTCGCTGCCGCCGACCAGTTCGCCGTCGATGTACAGCTGCGGGATGGTCGGCCAGTCGCCATAGACCTTGATGCCCTCGCGGATCTCCTGGTCGGCCAGCACGTTGACGTGCGCGTAGTCCACGCCCAGCGCCGACAGCGCGCCCACCGCCTTGGCCGAGAAGCCGCACTGCGGCATGGTCGGCTGGCCCTTCATGAACAGCACCACGCGGTTGGACTGCAGGAGGGATTCGATGCGCGAGCGCAGGGCGGGGTCGAGGGACATGGACGGGTACCGGTCAGCGGGAGGGGAATTCTACGCCCCATGGCATCATGGGGCATGAGCACGACAGGAACACTGCATCGTCCGCCGCGCCGTCCCGGCCTGATATTGGGCCTGTTGGTGCTGTCGCAAGTGGGCGTGGCCTGCCTGTGGTGGCGGTTCGGCTGGCAGGTCGGCCTGCCGGTGATGGTGGCCACCCATCTGATGGTGGTGGCGGCCACGCTGCATCCGCGCGCCACCCTGTTCTGCCCGGCCCTGGCGCGGTTGCCGACGACCGAGCGGGTAGTCTGGCTGACCATCGACGACGGGCCCTCCGACGACACCGATGCGATGCTGGAACTGCTGGATCGCCACCGGGCGCGGGCCACGTTCTTCCTGGTGGGCGAGCGGGCGCGGGCGCATCCGGCGCGGGTCCAGGCCATTCGCGACCGCGGCCATGGCATCGGCAACCACAGCGCCGATCACCCCGATACGCGCTTCTGGCGGCTGGGGCCGGCCGCCATGGAAGACCAGATCGGCCGCACCCAGTCCATCCTCACCGCGATCACCGGGCAGACACCGCGCTGGTACCGCAGCGTGGTGGGCATGACCAACCCGTTCGTGGGACTGTCGCTGAAACGGCACGGCCTGGCGCGCGTGGCCTGGAGTGCGCGCGGCTTCGACGGCGTGAACTGCCGGCCCGACCAGGTGCTGGCGCGCATCACCCGCGACATCGCGCCAGGCGCCATCGTGCTGCTGCATGAAGGGGCGGCGCACGGGCACAACGTGGCTATCCTCGAGCAGCTGCTGACGTGGCTGGATGCGGAGGGCTATCGCACGGTGGTGCCGGAGCCCGAAGGCCTGCGCGTGCCCTCGGTCGCGGTGGCGTGATCCTTCTCCCTCCGGGAGAAGGTGGCGCGTAGCGCCGGATGAGGGTGTGGCGATATCGGGAGGGTTGACCGCCGATGACTCCGTCGCACCCTCACTCCAACCCTCTCCCGGGGGAAGAGGGGCTTAGGCGAGCAACCGGTGCGCCACCGGGAATGCCAGCCGCGTCCATTCGGTGTACATCGCGGCGGACGGATGCAGGCCGTCGTCCGCCACCATCGCCGGCTCGGCGCCACGTGCACGACTGACCGGGGTAATGTCGACGAAGGCCACGCCGCGTTGCTTGCAGGCCTCGCGCGCCGCGAGGTTGTAGGCATCCAGCTCGCGCGCGATCTGTGCGACATCGCGGCCGGACTTCGCGCCGAACGGAGTCACACCCCAGTCGGGAATCGACAGCACCAGCACGCGGTCGGGCCGGTTGCCGGCGAAGCCGATGGCCCGCCACAGCAGCGCGGCGAACTGCGTGCGGTATTCCTCCACCTCGCGGCCGCGGTACTGGTTGTTCACGCCGATCAACAGGCTGACGAAGTCGTGCTGACCCAGTGGCTCGGCGGCGGTGATCGCGGCATCCAGCTCGTCGGTGGTCCAGCCGGTGGTGGCGATGATGCGCGGGTCGCCGAGCAGCACGCCTTCCTGCCGCAGCAGGCGCGCCAGCTGCATGGGCCAGCGGCCCGCCTCGTCCACGGCTTCGCCGATGGTGTAGGAGTCGCCCAGTGCGAGGTAGCGCAGTTCGGTGGTGAGGGCACTGATGTGGGGAGTGGCGATGGTCGTCATGGAACCTGCCTGTGGGAGCGACGTGAGTCGCGATGGACGACGAGGAGATTCGTTCGCGACTTACGTCGCTCCCACAACAACCCCACAACGGCACTGCGGCTTACGCCGCCGCCGGCCGCGACGTGCCCTTGATCGGCACCACCTTGGTGGCGGCCTCCGCGCGGCGCGACAGGGCGCGGTCGATGCGGGCGAAGACTTCGCGCATCGTGGCCGCTTCCGGCAGCAGGGTGACGCGGAAGTGGTGGCGGTAGGGCACGTTGAAGCTGGAGCCCGGCACGACCAGCACGCCCTCGGTTTCCATCAGTTCCAGCGCGAACGTGTGGTCGTCGAAGCCCTTGGCGGCATCGCCGACCACCGCCGGAAATGCATACAGTGCGCCGGCCGGGTTCACCAGCGCCAGGTGCGGGCTGGCCTCGCAGGCCTCGATCACCGCGCGGCGGGTTTCGTACAGGCGGCCACCCGGCGCGCACAGCGCGCTGATGGTGTCCGGGCCGTTGACCGCCGCTTCGATGGCGTACTGGCCCGGCACGTTGGCGCACAGGCGCAGCGCGCTGAGCAGGTCCATCGCATGCAGGAAATCGCGCACCACGTCGCCGTGGCCGGACACCACGCCCCAGCCCACGCGCCAGCCGCAGGCGCGGTGCACCTTGCTCAGGCCGCTGAAGGTGATGCACGGCACGTCGCCTGCGAGCGGGGCGACCGGCACGAAGCTGGCGCCGTCGTACAGCACCTGGTCGTAGATCTCGTCGACCATCAGCAGCAGGCGGTGCTTGGCCGCGATGGCGACGATGCGCTCCAGCAGCTCGCGCGGGTACGTCGCGCCGGTGGGATTGTTGGGGTTGATCAGCACGATGGCGCGGGTGCGCGAACTGACCAGCTGCTCGATCTCGACCGGATCGGGCAGGAAATCGTTGTCCGGATCGCAGCGGTAGTACACCGGGCGGCCGTCGTTGAGGATGGTGGCCGCCGACCACAGCGGGTAGTCGGGCGAGGGCACCAGCACTTCGTCGCCCGGATTCAGCAGCGCGCGCAGCGACAGGTCGATCAGTTCCGACACGCCGTTGCCGACGAATACGCGGTCCGGGTGCGCATCCGGCGTGCCGCGCTGGGCGTACGCCGCGGCGATCGCATCGCGCGCCGAGGGCAGGCCCTGCTGGTGCGTGTACGGATCGGTGCGGCCCATGTCGTCGGCGATCGCGCGCTGCAGGTGTTCCGGCGCACGGAAACCGAACGCGCCCGGGTTGCCGATGTTGAGCTTGATCAGCTTCTGCCCTTGGGCCTCCAGTTCCCGGGCTCGCCGCGCCAGTTCGCCCCGGATTTCATAGCGGACTTCGGACAGGCGTTCGCGCGTGGCGAGCGGTTTGACGGGCGGGGTGGGCATGGCGGGACCGCAGAAGGGCGAATGAGCTGGGGAGGGCCAGCTTAGCGGATATTCGGCCCGTCCGGCCCCGCCGGCTTCAGGGGCCGTCTAGAATGCGCGCCATGCCCGAAACCCCCGTCCCCAGTGTGCCCGACGTCACCCTGCTGAGATCGATCGGCTGGCCTTATGCGGGGAAACCGGAGGACAGCGCGTGGCGGGCCGTCATGGAGGCCCACCCTGGCGCCACCCCGGCACGCGTGATCGAGCAGCACCGCTCGGGCTATGTCGTGGCGGACGCCCCCGGCGTGGGCGTGAAGGCCGAATCGCTTCCCGAATGGCAGCGCCCCCGGTTCCCTGCCCATGAACGCCCGGCCGTCGGCGACTGGGTGCTGCTGGAGGATGCCACCTCCAAGCGCCCGCGCATCGTGGCGCTGCTGCCGCGCCATACCGGCATCAAGCGCGGCGCGGCCGGCGAGCATTACCACCAGCAGGTGATCGCCGCGAACATCGATACGGTGTTCATCGTCTGCGGCCTGGATGCCGACTTCAATCCGCGCCGCATCGAGCGCTACCTGCTGCTGGTCGGTGGTGGCGGTGCGCAGCCGGTCGTCGTGCTGACCAAGGCCGACCGCACCGAGTACGCCGACGACGCGGTCGAGGTACTGGCCGACCTCACCGCGCAGGGCGTGCCGGTGTTCACCGTCAACGCCAAGGATCCGGAGAGCGTCGCGCAGCTGGCACCGTGGCTGGAGCCGGGCCACACCGTGGTGCTGGTGGGATCGTCGGGCGCGGGCAAGTCCACCCTGACCAACACCCTGCTCGGCGACGAGCGGATGAAGACCGGCGAAGTGCGCGAAAGCGACTCGCGCGGTCGCCACACCACCACGTTCCGCGCCCTCATCCCGTTGCCGGCCGGCGCCTGCCTGATCGACACGCCCGGCATGCGCGAACTCAAGCCCACCGGCGAGGAAGACCTGGCCGACGGCGGCTTCGCCGACATCGAGGCGCTGGCCGAGCAGTGCAGGTTCCGCGACTGTTCGCATGACCGCGAGCCGGGCTGCGCGGTGCGCGCGGCGATCGAGCGCGAAGAGTTGGACGAAGGCCGCTTCCTCAACTACCTCAAGCTGCGTGATGAAGTGGCCGCGGCGGCCGACAAGCTCGCTTCGCGGCTGGCCGACAAGGCCAACGCCAAGGTGCAGAACAAGGCGCTGAACAAGCGGCTGACCGATAAGTACGGCAAGCGCTGAGGGTCTTTCGGGGCCGTCATCCCGGCGGCATTCAACAGCCGAATGGCTGGTCAAGCCGGGACCCAGCGCCTTGCTGCGAATCTACCGTCATCCAAACACCAGAGTCACTGGGTCCCGGCCTGCGCCGGGATGACGGCGGATAGATCTCGACGGTCGATCACCTTTAGATCATCAGCTTCAGGAATCGATCAATCCCAGAGGTTTATGAAGCCGGTGATGATCAGCGCATTGGTGAAGTCGATGAAGAACGCACCCACCAACGGCGCCACCAGGAACGCGCGCGGCGCCATGCCGTAGCGTTCCACCAGGGTGCGCATCACCGCCATCGCGTTGGCCGTGGTGCCCAACATGAAGCCGATGAAGCCGCCGCCCATCACCGCCGCGTCGTAGTCGCGCCCCATCACACGGAACACCACGCCGCAGAACAGCGCCACCAGCGCCACCTGCAGGGTCAGGTTCACCAGCAGCGGTGCCGCCAGGCCGGCCAGTTCCCACAGTTTGAGGTTCATCAGCGCCACCGCCAGGAACAGCGACAGGCAGACGTTGCCGATCAGGTCGGTGGTCGCCACCGGCAGGCGGATCCAGCCGGTGCGATCGTCGATCCAGCGGATCAGCGCGCCCACCATCATCGCGCCGACGTAGGCGGGCAGGGTCAGGCCCGCCGCGCTCAGCCCGGCGCTGACGCCGGCGCCCAGCCACATGGCCACCAGGATCACCACGATGCTCTTCAGCGCGTTGGATTCGCGGGTGGCGAAGTCCGGCGTATCGCGCGCGCCCAGCGGTTCGGCCGCCGATTCGTCCGGCACGCCAAGTCGCACGCCGCCATACAGCTTGTGACGCCGGATCAGCACGGTCGCCACGGGACCGCCGAGCAGGCCGCCGCACAGGATGCCGGCCATCGCCGAGGCCACGGCGATCGATTCCGCCCCGGTCACCCCGGCCTGCTCGAACAGCGGCGCGAACGCCAGGCCGGTCGCCGGCCCGCCGGTCAGCGTGGTCGAGCCGGCCAGCACGCCGAACAGCGGATGCAGGCCGAACCCCAACGCCACCGCCATGCCCAGCAGGTTCTGCACGATCGCAAACGCAGACGCCAGCAGCAGGAACACCAGCACCTGGCGCCCGCTGAGCTTCAACAGCGCCACGCTGGCGTTGACGCCGATGGTGGTGAAGAAGGCGATCATCAGCGGCGCCTGCAGGCTGGTGTCCAGGGTGAACAGGGTGACCTCGCGGCTGCGCGCCACCAGCACGGCCAGCGCCACCACCAGGCCGCCGATCACCGGCGCCGGCAGGTTGTAGCGGTTGAACAGCGGGACCACGTGGCACAGCGCATAACCGAGGAAGAGGGCCAGGCCGGCGAAGGCCAACGTCTGCACCGCATCGAGTTCCAGCATGCCGCCCCCGCACCGATGGAAGAGCGTCGAGCATAGTCCAGGCGTGGACGCTTGTGCCGTCCACCGCATGCGCTGGGCTACAGTGTGCGCCAGGGAGGATCCATGCAGCCCGACATCGCCCATCACGCCGCGCTCGACGAGCGCCTGGTCAAGGCCGTGCGCGGCATCAGGCTGCTCAGCCTGGCCAGTTGGCCGGCCGACGCCCAGACCCGCTTCCTGGCGGGCGTGGCGCGCGGCCAGCCGGCATTGCCGGCGATCGAATACCCGCGCCTGGACTTCGGCGATGCGCGCCGGGAACTGGCCGCCATCGCGGCCGCTGCGGACCCCGCCCATCCGCTGGGATGCTACCTGCGCGACTCGGTGCACAGCTGGGACATCGCCGCGCGGTTGCTGGAGTCGCTGGGGACGCCGACCGTGACCACGCATTCGGTGGCGCTGTTCGGCACGCCGGAGGAATGCCTGCCCGGCGACGGTCCGACCACGCGCGAAGCGGCCGGGCACTTCATCGCCATCGCCAATGACCTGGACCACGAACTGCTGGCGCCGGAGGAGCACATCCCGGTATCGGCCACCGCCCTGCAGTTGCAGCTGCAGGCCGACCTGGACGAGTTCTTCGACGGCCGCGTCATCACCGTCGAGCTGGACCCCACGCTGATCGCGAAAGCGGCGGCCGGCGCCACCCGCATCCGCCTGCGCCACGGCGCCGCCTTCAGCGATTACGACCGCCGACAGCTGCTGCAGCACGAGGCTCTGGTGCATTCGCTAACCGCGTTGAATGGGCGCGAGCAGACGGTGCTGCCCAGCCTGGCGCTGGCCTCGCCCCGGGTGACCGCCACCCAGGAAGGACTGGCGACCTTCGCCGAACAGATCACCGGCAGCATCGACATCGAGCGCATGAAGCGCATCAGCCTGCGCATCGAAGCGGTGGCCATGGCCCTGGCCGGCGCCGACTTCATCCAGGTCTTCGACTATTTCCGCGATGCCGGGCAGAGCCAGGCGGAAAGCTTTTCCTCGGCGCAGCAGGTGTTCCGCGGCGTGCCCACCACTGGCGGATCGGCGTTCACCAAGGACACGGTGTACCTGCGCGGCCTGATCGGCGTGCATACCTTCTTCCGCCGCTCGCTGCAGCAGGACCGGCTGCGCCTGTGCCGGCGGCTATTCGCCGGCAAGATGACACTGGACGACGTCGCCGCCTTCGAGCCCCTGTTCGAGGACGGCGTGCTGGCCCCGCCGCGCTGGCTGCCGCGCTGGGTCAGCCGCGCCAACGGGCTGGCCGGCGTGCTGGCGTTCTCGCTGTTCGCCAACCGCATCCGGCTGGACAGGCTGTCGGCCGACGGCTGATCACCCGCCGCCGCTCGACCGTCGCAGGCGATGCACGGTGACGTCGTACGTGATGCAGTGCCGCATCCGCGAAAACCGGCCCCGGCGGCGACCGGTTAGAATTGCCGCTCCCCCGCCTTCACCACAGGCACCGTTTCCGCAATGACGAACGACGATTTCAAGCAGGCCGCGCTGGAGTACCACCGGCTGTCCCCACCCGGCAAGATCAAGGTCGCGCCGACCAAGCCGATGCTGACCCAGCGCGACCTGGCGCTGGCCTATTCGCCGGGCGTGGCCTATGCCTGCGAGGCGATCGTCGAGAATCCCACCAGTGCCAGCGAGCTCACCGCGCGCGGCAACCTGGTGGCCGTGGTCACCAACGGCACCGCGGTGCTGGGCCTGGGCAACATCGGCCCGCTGGCCGGCAAGCCGGTGATGGAAGGCAAGGGCGTGCTGTTCCAGAAGTTCGCCGGCATCGACGTGTTCGACATCGAGATCGACGAGACCGACCCGGACAAGCTGGTCGACATCATCGCCTCGCTCGAACCCACCTTCGGCGGCATCAACCTGGAGGACATCAAGGCGCCGGAGTGCTTCATCGTCGAGCGCAAGCTGCGCGAACGGATGAACATCCCGGTCTTCCACGACGACCAGCACGGCACCGCGATCATCGTCGGCGCGGCGGTGGTCAATGCGCTGGAGGTGGTGGGCAAGAAGATCGGCGACGTGAAGCTGGCCACCAGCGGCGCCGGCGCGGCCGGCATCGCCTGCCTGGACATGCTGGTGGCGCTGGGCCTGAAGCCGGAGAACATCCTGGCCTTCGACCGCGACGGCGTGATCTACACCGGCCGCCCGAACCTGGATCCGGACAAGGCGCGCTACGCGCGCGATACCGACAAGCGCTCGCTGGCGGAGATCGTCGCAGGTGCGGACATCTTCCTGGGCCTGTCGGCCGGCGGCATCCTGAAGCCGGAGATGGTCGCCACGATGGCGGACAAGCCGGTCATCCTGGCGCTGGCCAATCCGAATCCCGAGATCTCGCCGGCCGATGCCAAGGCCGTGCGTCCGGACGCCATCATCGGCACCGGCCGCAGCGACTACCCGAACCAGGTCAACAACGCGCTCTGCTTCCCGTACATCTTCCGCGGCGCGCTGGACGTGGGTGCCACCGTCATCAACGAGGCGATGAAGGTCGCCTGCGTGCATGCCATCGCCAACCTGGCGCGCCGCGAAGCGTCCGACCTGGGCAGCGCCTACGGCGACGACGTGCCCTGCTTCGGTCCCGAATACCTCATCCCGCGCCCGTTCGACCCGCGCCTGCTGGTGGAAGTGGCCGCCGCGGTCGCGCAGGCCGCCATGGATTCCGGCGTGGCGCTGCGTCCGATCGCCGACATGTGGGCCTACCGCGAGAAGCTGGGCCAGTTCGTCTACCGCACCAGCCTGATGATGAAGCCGGTGTACGACCGTGCGCGCGCCGACAAGAAACGCGTGGTGTACGCCGAAGGCGAGGAAGAGACCGTGCTGCGCGCCGTGCAGACGGTGATCGACGAAGGCCTGGCCTTCCCGATCCTGATCGGCCGCCCCGAGGTGATCGACGCGCGCATCCAGCGCCTGGGCCTGCGCATGCGCGCGGGCGTGGATTTCGAGCTGACCAACCAGAACGACGATCCGCGCTTCAACGACTACTGGCAGCACTACCATGCGCTGACCGCGCGCCGCGGCGTGACCCCGGCGGCGGCGAAGAACCTGATGCGTTCGCGGCCCACGCTGATCGCTTCGGTGATGGTGGCGCGCGGCGAGGCGGATGCGCTGATCACCGGCATCGTCGGGCGCTTCCACAAGAAGCTGGGCTACGTGCGCAGCATGATCCCGCTGGATCCGGGCGTGCAGTCCACCTCGGCCATGACCGGCGTGATCAACAACCAGGGTGCGTACTTCTTCCTGGACACGCACGTGCAGGACGATCCCACCGCCGAACAGATCGCCGAGGCCACGCTGCAGGCGGCCTACCGGCTGAAGTTGTTCGGCATCGAACCGCGCATCGCGCTGCTGTCGCACTCCAACTTCGGCAGCCACGAAACCCCGGGCTCGCTGAAGATGCGCAAGGTGCGCGAGCTGCTGCTCAAGCGCAAGCCGGACCTCAACGTGGACGGCGAGATGCAGGGCGACACCGCCTGGGACGAAGTGCTGCGCAACCGGATCATGCCGGGCAGCACCCTGAGCGGGCGCGCCAACCTGTTCGTGCTGCCCAACCTGGACGCGGCCAACATCGCCTACAACATGGTGCGCGTGGTCACCGATGGCGTTGCCATCGGCCCCATCCTGATGGGCATCTCCAAGCCGGTGCACATCCTGACCACCAGCGCCACGCCGCGCCGGGTGATCAACATGACCGCCATCGCCGCCGTCGACGCGCAGATCCGCCAGCAGCGCGAGGCCGAGCGCAGCGGGCCGGGTTGATCGGGCCGAGAGTCCTGGAGACAAAAAGCCCCGCATGCGGGGCTTTTTTCTATTGGGGATCGCTGTAGGAGCGACGTCAGTCGCGACCGCATGAATCACGTGTCCAAGGTGTCTGATGGCATGCGGTCGCGACTGACGTCGCTCCTACAGAATGCGATCAGGGCTCTTCCTCGCCATCGAGAATGCGCCGTTGCAGCGCATCCAGGTAGGCGTCGGCATCGGCGGTGGACTCGAAGATCTCGTCCATCGGCACGGCCTGCACGATCTCGATCACTTTGCGGATCTGTTCCTGCGGGTGCACCACCAGCAGACGGCCTTCGTGCGGGGCCAGCGCCTTGCGCGCCTTCAGGATGCTGCGCACGCCGGCGCTGCTGATGTAGTCCAGGTGCGCCAGATCCAGCACCAGCGCCTGCGGGCGCGCCGCCAGCATCGGGGCCAGCGCCTCGTCCAGCTGCGTGTGGCTCAGCGTGTCCAGGCGGCCCCCCAGCATCACGTACTGGTTGCCGTTCACCGGTGGGTAGACCTCAATCTCCAATGTCATCAGGCATCTCGGTGCAGCGGATGTACCGGGTGCGGTGGCCCGGGGAGGAGGGGTGGAGGTCGGATCGTAATGTAAAAGTGAGACGAGGCGGCCGGCGTTCGTCAGTCCTCGTCCTCGCCGGCCTCCAGCACCCGGCGCTGCATCAGGTCCAGGTAGGCGTCGGCTTCGGCGGTGGACGAGAAGATCTCGTTCAACGGCACCGCCTTGACCATGTCCAGCACCTTCTGGATCTGCGGCTGCGGGTTGACCAGCAGCACCTTGCCGCCGTGCGGGGCCAGCGTCTTGCGCGCCTTGAAGATGGAGCGGATGCCCGCGCTGCTGATGTAGTCCAGCCCCGACAGGTCCAGCACCAGCGAATGCAGCTGGCGCGTGAGCAGGGGCGCCAGCGCTTCGTCCAGGTCCTCGTAGGTGTGGGTGTCCAGTCGTCCCTCCACCGCGACGCGCTGGCTGCCCTTGCCGGGCGGCAGGATCTCGATGCGCAGGCTCATGGTCCGGTCTCCTCGGTGGGGATGCGCAGGGTCAGGCGCACCACGTTGTAGTTGCCGACGCGCTGGTAGGTCGCCTGTTCCGACACCTGCCGTACCAGGTGCAGGCCCAGTCCTCCGGTGGGACGGTCCAGGATGTCGGCATCCAGATCCGGGGGCGGCTGTTCAAGCGGATTGAAAGGCGCGCCGCTTTCGCGGAACTCCAGCGTCAGCAGGTGCTCGCGGATGGCGATGTCCACGCACAGCTCGTGCTCCTCAGCTTCCACGCGCGCCAGGTCGCCGTGTTCGATGGCATTGCTCGCCAGCTCTTCGACGATCAGGCGCACGTCGCCCTGGATGGCCGGGCTGACGCCGTTGTTGGCCAGGACGGCCTCGAGTGATGCGTTGAGGTCGTCCACGCGGGCATGCTCACGGGGAATGAACAGTCGCATCTGCATGTGCGGTCTCCTGTGATGGCGGAGCTTCGGCGGAAGCGGGGGCGCTGTCCAGCCGGCGACGGAGGGCGAGCGCGGTGATGTCGTCGGACTGCGGTGCGGTACCGGTAAATGCGTGAACCTGTGCGATCAGCCCCTCGCATTGTTCCCGCGCCGTCGCGCCGGGCTGCAGCGCATCGGGAATGCGCTCGGCGCCGAAGGCCTGGTCGTCGGCGTCGAAGGCCTCGGTGATGCCATCGGTCCAGGCCAGCAGGGTGGCGCCCGAGGGCACGGTGCCGGACCACAGCGGGAACGCGTCGCCCACCTCGAATCCCAGCGGCGGCCCGGGCTGGACGGGCAGCGTCTCGATGCGTCCGTCCGCATGCAGCAGCAAGGGCGCGTCGTGGCCCGCGCTGGCCAGCACGCAGGCGCCCGTGCGCACGTCCACGCGTCCGCACAGCACGGTGGCGAACATGCAGGCGTCGTTGCCCTGCACCAGCCGGCGCGAGGCCTCGGCCAGCACGCGCTCGGGCGACTCGTGCGTGCTGGCCGCCACTTCCAGCACCGTGACCGTGCGTGCCATGAACAGCGCTGCCGGCACGCCCTTGTCGGACACATCGCCGATGGCGAACCACAGGCAGTCCGGATCGGTCTGGATGAAGCAGTAGAAATCGCCACCCACCGCCTTGGCCGGCTCCAGCCGCGCATAGGCTTCCAGGTGCGCGTGTTCGCGGTCGATGGCCAGGCCCGGCGGCAGCATGGCCTGCTGGATCTCGCGCGCGATCGAGAGTTCGCTCTCCAGCTTCTGGCGTGCGGCGGTCATGTCCGCGATCTCGCGCAGCTGGCGCTGGATCGAACCGCGCGCATGTTCCAGCGTGCGCGCCATCTGTCCCACCTCGTCGCGCCGCGCCACATAGGGCACCGGCATGTCGTACTCGCCGCGTCCCAGCCGCGCGGCGGCCGAGGACAGGCCCTCAACCGGCTGGCTGACATGGCGCGCCAGCTTGCGCACCACCAGCATGCAGACCAGCGCCAGCAGTGCACCAACGGCGGCCAGCTGCCACAGTGCGTCGGTCAGGCGCGCCATGACCAGCTCGTAGGACTGCGCCACCAGCAGGGTCCAGCCGCTGTCGCCGACCGGTTCCACCACGGTGAAGCGGCGTTCCAGGCTGACGGCGTCGGTATGCGCGTACTGCAGTGGCCGGCGCAGGCGCACCGCGCGGGCGGCTTCGCCCAGGTCGTGGCGGCCGGCGCGGGCGATGTAGTCGTCCAGCGTCTCCAGCCGCTCCACGCCCACCTCGGGATTGAGCGCCAGCGTGCCGGCCGGCGCCACCAGCGAGACCCGCCAGCCCGGCAGGTGCGCCAGCGCGTCGACCATCCCGGTCAGGTTGGCCAGCGGCAGGTCCAGGCTGACCATGCCGCGCGTGCGCGCGCCTCGGCCCGGATCGCGCAGCGGCATGTTGTAGGTGACCATCCACACGCCGCCGGCGGTCTGGTTGAGGTAGGGCTCGGACCACCAGCCGCCGGGCGAGGCGACGGTGCGCTGGTACCAGCCCTGCGCGCGGAACGGATAGCCGTCGGCGATGAAATCGCGGTCGCGGCCATTGGCGGCCACGTAGCGGGCGAACGGCAGGTCGCCGCGCGTGCGCGGCTCCAGGATCAGCAGGCCGCCGGCGCAACCGGGGGTGGCCTTCACCATAGCGCGCAGGGTGGCCATCAGTTCGTCGGGCGACAGCTGCGCGCCACCCACCAGGTCGGACATGCCCTGGGTGGTGATGGTCACCACATGCAGCGCGCCGTCCAGCCGCTGCGCGGCTTCCTGCGTGGTGGCATGGGTGTCGCGGCGCGCGTCGTCCAGGATCAGCCGGCGCGCGAACCACGCCGTCCCCAGCACCAGCAACAGCAGCAGCGCCACGTTCACCAGGCCGGCCCACAGCGCAATGCGTGTGCGCAGGCTGCTGCGCCAGTGCGCGGCACCGGCGGCTTCCTTCTGCGGCACGACATCGTTGGGCACTGCGTTGCGCATGCCGACCCTGATCGCTGCCTTCCCCTGGACGGCGATCATACGCCGGCGCGGCATGCTGCATCGCAATAGCGGAAAGGTCTGATTTTGGTGTGGTCTCTGTCCCGGGACAGGCACGCCATGTCTTTCCATACGCCTGCGTAGCCGGGTTGGGCGCAGGGTGCGTGCGTTACACTTCAAGGCTCTACAAGAACGGCAACGCCACGCCCCCACGCGCGGCGCAACAGGAGTGGGAATGAACTGGTTGAACGACATGTTGCAGAGCGATCCGGATCCGCAGGAGACCCGCGAATGGATCGATTCCATGCAGGCGGTGATCGAGAAGAACGGCGCCCTGCGTGCTCACCAGTTGCTCGAAGGCATGGTGGAAGTCACCCGTCGCGCCGGCGCCTACCTGCCGTTCTCGCCGACCACCGAATACGTCAACACCATCGCGCCGCAGAACGAGGCCAAGAGCCCCGGCGACGCCGCGCTGGAATGGCGCATCCGTTCGATCATCCGCTGGAATGCGATGGCCACCGTGGTGCGCGCCAACCGCAAACCCGGCGACCTCGGCGGCCACATCGCCAGCTTCGCCTCCGGCGCCACGCTCTATGACGTGGGCTTCAACCACTTCTGGCGCGCGCCCAGCGACAGCCATCCGGGCGACCTGCTGTTCATCCAGGGCCACAGCGCGCCGGGTATCTATGCGCGTTCGTTCCTGGAAGGCCGTATCAGCGAGCAGCAGCTCGACAACTTCCGCATGGAAGTCGACGGCCAGGGCATCTCGTCCTATCCGCACCCGTGGCTGATGCCGGACTACTGGCAGACGCCGACCGTGTCGATGGGCCTGGGCCCGCTGGCGGCGATCTACCAGGCGCAGTTCATGAAGTACCTGGAGCACCGCGGCCTGATCGAGAAGTCCGACCGCAAGGTGTGGTGCTTCATCGGCGACGGCGAGAGCGACGAACCGGAAACCCTCGGCGCGATCGCGCTGGCCGGCCGCGAAGGCCTGGACAACCTGATCTTCGTGGTCAACTGCAACCTGCAGCGCCTGGATGGTCCGGTGCGCGGCAATGGCAAGATCATCCAGGAACTGGAAGGCGTGTTCCGCGGCGGCGGCTGGAACGTCATCAAGCTGCTGTGGGGCAGCTACTGGGATCCGCTCCTCGCGCGCGACACCAGCGGCGTGCTGAAGAAGCTGATGATGGAAACCGTCGACGGCGAGTACCAGAACTGCAAGGCGTTCGGCGGCAAGTACACGCGCGACAACTTCTTCGGCAAGTATCCGGAGACGGCGGCCATGGTCGCCAACCTGTCCGACGACGACATCTGGCGCCTCAATCGCGGCGGCCACGATCCGCACAAGGTCTATGCGGCCTACCACGAGGCGGTGAACACGAAGGGCATGCCCACCGTGATCCTGGCCAAGACGGTGAAGGGCTACGGCATGGGTTCGGCGGGCGAATCGCTCAACCCGACCCACCAGACCAAGAAGCTGGACGACGAAGCCATCCGCACGTTCCGCGACCGCTTCAACATCCCGGTCACCGACAAGCAGCTGGAAGAAGCGGCGCAGGTGCCGTTCTACCACCCGGGCGAGAACTCGCCGGAAGTGCAGTACCTGAAGGAACGCCGCGCCGCGCTGGGCGGCTATCTGCCGCAGCGCCGCCGCAAGGCCAGCCAGTCGTTCGAGACGCCCAAGCTGGAGGCCTTCGACCGTCTGCTGAAGAGCACCGGCGACCGCGAGATCTCCACCACCATGGCGTTCGTGCAGGGCCTGAACATCGCGCTTCGCGACAAGCAGGTGGGTCCGCGCCTGGTGCCGATCGTCGCCGACGAGGCGCGCACCTTCGGCATGGAAGGCATGTTCCGCCAGATCGGCATCTATGCGCCGTTCGGCCAGAAGTACAAGCCGGTCGATGCCGATCAGCTGATGTACTACCGCGAGGACCAATCCGGCCAGGTGCTGCAGCAGGGCATCAGCGAGCCGGGCGCGATGTCTTCGTGGATGGCGGCGGGCACCAGCTATTCGGTCAGCAACGTGCCGATGCTGCCGTTCTACATCTACTACTCGATGTTCGGCTTCCAGCGCATCGGCGACATCGCCTGGCAGGCGGCGGACATGCGCACGCGCGGCTTCCTGCTGGGCGGCACCGCGGGCCGCACCACGCTCAATGGCGAGGGCCTGCAGCACGAGGACGGCTTCAGCCACGTGGTGGCCGGCGGCATCCCCAACGTGCGCAGCTACGATCCGACCTTCGGTTTCGAAGTGGCGGTGGTCCTGCAGCACGGCATGCAGAAGATGCTGCAGGAGCAGGTGGACGAGTACTACTACGTCACCCTGATGAACGAGAACTACACCCACCCGGACATGCCGGAAGGTGCGGCCGAGGGCATCATCAAGGGTATGTACCTGCTCACCGACGCCGGCAAGCCGAAGAAGGGCGAGTTGCGTGTGCAGCTGCTGGGCAGTGGCACCATCCTGCGCGAGGCGATCGCGGCGGCCGAGCTGCTGGACAAGGATTTCGGTGTGACCGCCGACATCTGGTCCTGCCCCAGCTTCAACGAGCTGCGCCGCGACGGTTTCGACGCCGAGCGCTGGAACCGCCTGAATCCGGAAGCGAAGTCGCCGCGCAAGGCCTACGTGACCGAGTTGCTGGAAGGTCGCCAGGGCCCGGCCATCGCCGCGACCGACTACGTGCGGGCGTACGCGGACCAGATCCGTGCGTTCGTGCCGATGGCGTACACGGTGCTGGGCACGGACGGCTTCGGCCGCAGCGACACCCGCGCCAATCTGCGCCGCCACTTCGAAGTGGACCGCTACTACATCGCCCACGCCGCCATCGCCGCGCTGGCGAAGGAAGGCAAGATGACCGCCAAGGACGTATCCCGCGCGATCAAGCAGTACAAGATCGATGTGGAGAAGGCGAACCCGGTTGGGGTTTGATCTTTGAGTGGCGCGATTCGAAAGGCGGCCCTCGGGCCGCCTTTTTTCTTTGGCTGAAAAGTGCTAAGAATTCAAGCCTAATTACAACGGATTGTAGGCATGGACGAGCTGTTCATTGGCGTAGTGGCCCCTGTGGGCGTCGACTATGCGGTTGGCCTAGATCTCCTCGACTCTGAGCTGCAGTTGCTGGGCATTGGTAGCGTCAGAATTAAGCTCAGTTCACTTATCGGGCAGGTCCCTGGCGTCCCCTTGGTTCCGAGTTCGATGGAGGACGATCGAATTTGGAGGCTAATGAAGGCCGGAAATGAAGCGAGAGTCCGTTTGTCGGATGGAGCTGCATTGGCAAAGCTGGCTGTTCTCTCGGTCCAGGAGAACAGAGAGAAAATCACCGGTGACGCGACAAAGCCTGCCAAGCGCACGGTCTATATATTTCAGACTCTGAAGACTCCGGAGGAGATCGCGTTTCTTCGTAGGACGTACGGGGACGCCTTCATATTGATTTCCTTCTATGAGCCTAGAGAAGAGCGCGTAACGTCCCTTGCGCACAAGATTGCGTCCTCAAAGCAATCCTCAGATATGGATGGCGAGAGGAGTTCGGCAGAGGCCATTGTGAAGGCTGATGAGAAGGACGGAGAGAAGCAGGGTCAACGCACTGGTGATTCGTTCTCGGAAGGAGACTTCTTTGTCAGTACGTCGAATAGGGAACAGGCAGCATCAGCCATAAAGAGATTCGTGCAAATCTTGTTTGGTCATCCATTTCATACTCCAACGGTGGATGAATATGGGATGTTCTTGGCTTGGGGTGTATCGCTTAGGTCGGCAGATCTCTCGAGACAAGTCGGTGCCGCGTTCTGCGATAAGGAAGGAAACCTGATCGCAGTGGGCTGCAACGACGTGCCGAAGGCTGGCGGTGGCCAGTACTGGCCGGGCGCGGGTGATGCGCGAGATTTCCAGCGGGGATACGACAGTAGTGCTTTGGAGAAGAAGCGGATTGTTGGAGAGATTGTTGAGCGATTGAAGGGACGAGGCTGGTTAACGGATGCTGTGAAAGATCTTCCGGTCGATAGGCGTTTGATCGATCTTCTCGGTCCTGGTGAAGATCCGATCTTGTCGGGTGCGGGAATAAACAACCTGCTAGAGCATGGCCGGATCGTTCACGCGGAGATGGCTGCTATCGCCGATGCAGCGAGGAGGGGGCTCTCACTGCAAGATTCGACACTGTATACGACCACCTTTCCGTGTCATGTATGCGCGAGACACGTCGTTGCGGCTGGAGCAAAGAGAGTGGTTTACGTTGAGCCGTACCCGAAGAGTCGCGCAAAAGATCTGCACGATGACTCCATTGTCGTTGATAGCCATGAGCTCATCGTCGGAAAAGTCACCTTCCAGTCGTTTGGTGGCATAGCGCCCCGAAAGTATGGCGCAATGTTCAGGATGGTTGATAGGAAGCGTAAAGATGGCATGGCGGTGACTGCGGCGCCGACGTCGGAGAAGATCAAGGTTCGGGCAATGCCTGCTCACTACATAGTGGAAGAGACGCTGGCAGCCAAGGCGCTTAGCGACGCTCTTGCCAATTTGAAAGAATGAGCAGAAGATTCGTCCGATTGCCGCCAGAGGGATGCACATATGAAGCTAGGTGACCCTAATCTTGACAGGCAACTAAGAGCTGGTGTTGATAGGTATGAGCAGCTCCCATCATGGGTGAAAGAAGCATCTTTCGACCGTGCGGAATCTTGCAGGTCGCAGTCAGATCAGCTTTCGAGCCCGCGTCGTGTAGATCCTGTGCAAGAAGAAGCGTAGTTGAATCTACCGTCCGTGCGGGCAAAGCAGGCATTTGCTTGCTATACAGGTGCTTTTGATTTTGAAGTCTGGCCAGCGAGCATCGCCGCCGCCATCGCGTCGCGGCATTCCCTCACTGGAGTAGCTGCATGTCCCGACCCCTTGCGCCCGCCGGCCGTCTGTTCGCTGTCGCCGCCTTCATCGAAGGCTTCACCTGGGCCGGTCTGCTGATCGGCATGTGGCTCAAGTACGGTCCGGTGGGCAACGAGTTGGGCGTGAAGATCTTCGGCCCGCTGCATGGCGGCGCCTTCCTGTTCTACGTGGTGGTCACCGTGCTGTCGGCGCTGCGCCTGCGCTGGCCGTGGTGGGCCACGCTGCTGGCGGTCATCGCCGCGGTGCCGCCGCTGGTGACCGTGCCGCTGGAGATGGGGTTCCGCCGGATGGGATTGCTCAGCGCCCGCGTCTGACATCCGCAGGACGGCGGGCCGGGGCCCGCCCTACGCAGGATGGCGTTGTCCTAGGGCTCGGCGTTGCGGCGCAGGAGATTGGAATAGCACTTGTTCACCAGCTCCAGCGAACGCTCCACCCCTTCCTTGCCCACCAGCAGCTCGCGCGCCGTGGACAGATCGTGCAGTAGCTCGCGCATGCCCGGATCGCGCACCAGGCTCTGCACCCAACCCACCACCGCCAGCCGCTCCCCGCTTTCCACCGGCCGCACCCGGTGCAACTGCCCGGTCGAATAGCAGATCGCCGACCGCGCGGGCAGCTTGAACGACACCTCGCTGCCGGCGACCTCGAACGCAAGCTCCCCGCCCTCGTACGTGTCCGGCTCGCTCAGGAACAGCGTGAACGACACATCGCTGCGCACATGGTGCGGCGCCCCCATCACCGCCGAGTCCACGTGCGACCCATAGGCCATGCCCGGCCCGTAACGGCTCACCAGCATCGCCGCCAGCCGCCGCGGCTGGGCGGCACTCATGAACGCATCGTGGCGCCCCAGCGCCTGCATCACCAGGTTGGTGATGTCCTTCATCACCGGATGATCCCAGGGGATCTGCTGGTTCTGCTTCTTCGCGTGCAGCAGTTCCCCCGCCGTCGCCTTGCCATCGGCGAACGGCACCGCCGCCAGCTTCTGCTTGATCAGCACAAGCTCCTCGGGCGTGATCAGATCGGGAAGCGTCAGAATCATCAGCCTGGTCCCCTGTTGCATTCGGCCCGTGCCCCCACGGCCTGCCCCGAGTGTAGGCCCCGCCGCCGCCGGGGGAAACCCGGCCCACCGGGGCCGATCCGCGCCCCCCGGACCCCGCGCGGATTCGCATAGACTGCGGCGCCCATCCTCGCCCTGCTGCCCATGAGCCCCCACTCCCGCTTCACCGAGTTGCGCCTGCTGCTGGGCATCGAGCGCAATACCACCCGCCATGGCGAGAAGTGGATATCGGGCATCGGCGCGCTGCTGGGCATCCTGGCGGTGTACGGGCTGACGCGGTGGACGTTCCCCACCGAGGCCGCGTCCGCCGTCGGCGGCGCGCTGATGGTCACCTCGATGGGCGCGTCCGCCGTGCTGCTGTTCGCCGTGCCCCAGGGCGCGCTGTCGCAACCGTGGGCCGTGGTGGGCGGGCACCTGCTGTCCGCCTTCATCGGCGTGAGCTGCCAGAAACTGTTCCCCGGCCACGCCTGGACCGCCGCCGTCGCCGTGGGCCTGGCCGTGCTGGGCATGTACTACCTGCGCTGCATCCACCCGCCAGGCGGTGCCACCGCGCTGGCTGCGGTGATCGGCGGCCCGGACGTGCACGCGCTGGGCTACGGCTACCTGCTGATGCCCGTGCTGATCAACGTCGCGGCCATCCTGTCCATGGCCATCGCCTTCAACGCCCTGTTTCCGTGGCGCCGCTACCCCGCCCACCTGCACCGCCGCCGCCAGGCCTCGCGCATCACCCAGCCCGCGCAGCGCCAGTTCGAACTGACCCAGGAAGACTTCTCCGCGGCGATGGAGCAGCTCAACTCCTACGTCGACATCACCACCGAGAACCTCACCGAACTGCTGGAACTCGCCAAGCAGCACGCCGAACGCAACATCACCCACCCCGACGCGATCCTCCGCGGCCGCTTCTACAGCAACGGCAAGCTCGGCCGCCTGTGGAGCGTGCGCCACGTGCTGGAAGGCGAGGGTGCGGCATTGGCGTATCGCGTGGTCGCCGGTGAGCACACGGGCAGCACCGGCACGGCCACGCCCGACGAGCTCCGGCAGTGGGCGCGCTTCGAAGTGGTGCTGCAGGACAATGGGCGGTGGGTGAAGGCGGACTAGTCCGTCGTGCGATAGGTCAAAAGGGGAGGGGCGATGAACTACAGGGTGATGTGTGCGATAGCACTGTTCGCTGGACTATCTGCGTGCTGCGCCGAGGAAGACATCGGTCGACCGGTGGACCTTTCCGATCTGGAAGAGATCCGCGTGGACTACACCTACATGGGGTGGCAGTTCTTCGAGGAGCAGTTCACGATCACGCCCGCAAAGGAACCGGATGCCTTTCTGCTGCGTGGCAGGTATGAAACCGCACAGGGTGACGTGGTCGACGTCGAGGCGCCGGTTTCACGTCAGAGCGTAGCAGCGGTCATACACGAGGCAGGGTCACCGAAGTGGTCGCGGGAGCGTGGCATTCAGGCGCTGGCGCAGGACGTAGATCAGCGAGCGTTGCGCACGTTCGAACCCGTCGTACGCGTCCCGGCCTCGCTGTGCACCGACGAGGAGCTGCAATACCTGGCGAGGCGACACTTACGCCGTACGGCGCTGGTAGAGCTTATCGACGACCATTATGGGCACGGGATCAGCTGGACGGACGACTATCCTTACGCGCTGGTGCAGATTCGGCGGCGTGGCAAGCCCGCGTTCGTGGTGTCGTCCCGCTCCCAGAAAGCGCTCATGCTGCCTTGGGATCCAGGAGTGCCGAAAGATTCACCTCCGGAAGCACATCAAAACTGGTCCCTGCCTTTTAGTCGGTCGATACGGGCACTGCTACCACCAGGTTCGCGCAGCTATCGGCGACTCGCCGAGTTACCCGAGATGGAGCGTCGCCTCAATTGGGACGCCATGCACAAGGCGGAACGCGAGTGCGACGCCATACGTTCGCATTCAAAATCGTGATCCTCTCTGTCCGCGCAATGAGTGGCCACTGCAAGTGGATCGGTCTCAGTCTGGTCGCGCCGATCCCCGCAACAACGCCATCGCCTGCGTCCGCGACTGCACGCCGAGTTTCCCGTAGATGCGGGTAAGGGTGTTGCGCACGGTCTTGTCGCTGATGAAGAGCGACGCCGCGATCTGCGCGTTCGTCTGCCCGGACACCAGTGCGGCGACGATGTCGCGCTCGCGCTGCGTCAGTGCGGCCAGATGCTCTTCGCCGCGCGCGCTGCCGCCGAGGAAGGCCAGCACCTCTTCGCGGAAGCGCTGCCATGCGGGCTCATGCTCCAGCAGCACGTGGTTGCGCGAGTCGAGCTCGACGAAGCGCGCACCGGGAATGCCTGCCGCCAGCAGGCGGCCTTCCTCCAGCGGCACCACGCTGTCCTGCCGTGCATGCAACACCAGGGTGGGTGCCGCGACCTGATCGAGCAGGGCAGTGACGTTGATGCGCGCGCGGGCTTCCAGCAGGGTGCCCGCCGCCTCCGCGGTGGTCGTCATGCGCGCGAGTTCGTTGAACCAGTGGACCTGGGCCTCGGTGGCCTCCGGAATGAAGCGCGAGGTGAACACCTGGCGGAACACCGGGTTCTGGTCGGTCCAGCCGACCCGCGCGATGTCGATGATGGCCCGGTACAGGCGCGCCGCTTCCTCGTTGCCCCGCTCGTACGGACCGCGCGCATAGGCGCCGTAGAGCAGCAGCTTCGACACCCGCTGCGGGTGTTTCACCGCGTAGGCGATGCAGGCGGCCGCGCCCTGCGAGACGCCCATCAGGGCGAAGGGTTCGCGCAGGTCAGCCGCGTCGATGACGGCTTCCAGGTCGCCCAGCCAATGGTCCAGGGTGAGCCCACGCGCGTCGCCGCCGGTCATGCCGCAGCCGCGTTCATCGTAGCGGAGCAGGCGGTAGTGCTGGCCGCAGAACCGGTACCAGTGGCGCCAGATCGGGCTTTCCAGGTCGTATTCCAGGTGGCTCAGCCAGTTGGCCGCCTTGACCAGCACCGGCCCACTGCCGAGCGAGGCCCAGGCAAGGCGCGCGCCGTCGCCGGTGGTCAGGTAGCGGATCGCCTGTTGCATGCCGCCGTCCCGTAGGGGAACCGGTCCGCAGTGTAGCCGGGACATTGTTCCCCTGCGGTGCGTGCGCGGGGCCACACGTCGGGACATTGTTCCCCTGCCGTGGCCGGCGCGGACGGGCGACGCTGGCGCCTCCCCATCCCGCGCAGGCAGCGGTTCCCCGGCCCTGCCGCGCACGCATCGCGAGGTTCCGATGAAACGCACCCTGATCCTGCTCTACGGCGTGGTCTGCTATGCCGTGTTCTTCGCCACGTTCCTGTACGCCATCGGCTTCATCGGCAACCTGTGGGTGCCGAAGGGCATGGACTCGGCGCCGACCGCGCCCTTCGCCACCGCACTGCTGATCGACCTGGGCCTGCTGGCCCTGTTCGCCGTGCAGCACAGCGTGATGGCGCGCCCTGCGTTCAAGCGCGCGTGGACGCGGCTGATTCCTAAATCCGCGGAACGCAGCACCTACACGCTGTTCTCCAGTCTCGCGCTGATCCTGCTGTTCTGGCTGTGGAGTCCGCTGGGCGGCACGGTGTGGGAGGTGCGGGACCCGACCGCGCGGGCCGTCCTGTACGCCATCTATGCGTTCGGCTGGGCGCTGCTGCTGTACACCACGTTCCTGCTCAACCACTTCGACCTGTTCGGCCTGCGCCAGGTCTGGCTGCAGTTCCGTGGCCGGCCCTACACGCACCTGCCTTTCCGCACGCCGACCGTCTACCGCTGGCTCCGCCACCCGCTGTACCTGGCCTGGCTGCTGACGTTCTGGGCCACGCCGACCATGACCCTGACGCACCTGCTGTTCGCGGTGATGACGACGGTCTACATCCTGCTCGCGATCCGCTGGGAAGAGCGCGACTTGGTCGCCGCGCTGCCGGAGTACGAAGACTATCGCCGGCGCGTGCCGATGCTGGTGCCGGGAATCCTCCGTCGACGTCGGACGGAGGCGTCGGGCCGCACGGCGCGCACCGCCGTTACCCGATAGGGAGACGCGTGTTGGATGCGGTGACGGAAGCACCGGGCGGGCGCGGGCACGGCCCGTAGCCCATCCCGCTTATGGCGCGCGGTGCAGCCCGTGCCCGGCGTGCTCGCATACCACGAGGGTGTGGGGTTCGGAGACCGTTCCGGTCGCCCGCACGCGGTCGCCGGCCTTCAGCGCCTGTACGTCTTGCGGCGGCGGTGCCTTGCACAGGTTCCAGCGCGCAGGCAGGTGCACGTCGACATTGCCGCTCGGTGTGGCCAGCGTGATCACGGCACTGCCGTCATAGGTCCAGGGCGTGGTGTCGACGGTGGCGACCTGGCCTTGCACCGTGGCCTGCTGGCCCGGGACCCAGGCGGGGGCGGCGGGCGTGGTGGTACAGGCGGCCAGCGCCAGGCACGCGGCCAGCGTGGCGGTCAGGCGGACGGTCGATGCGGTGCGGTGTGGCTTCATCGGGGAACTCCGGGGGCTCAGGGGTTCGCGGCGGGTTCGGTGGCCTGGGGTCCGGCAGCGGGGCATCGCGGCACGCCCGAGCCGACCACGCAGTTCACGCAGCATTCCTGCTTCTCCGGCGACGCCTCGGGCGCGTCCTGTGCGGGTGGCAGATAGCCCGGGAGTTTCGCAAGTTCTGCCGGCGACTTGAGGCGCAGGATCGCCGCCCAGTCCTGGCGGTTCATGTTGCAGGCCGCTGCGTTGTCGGGCGCGCACAGCGTGCCGTCGCCGATCCGCAGCGGCAGGCCGCCCCAGAACTCGCCATTGCGGTTCAACGGCAGCATCCGCATCGTCACCGCCTGTTGCACGTTGCCGCCGATCGCGTACGCGGTGCTGTCGTTGCCGGGATTCACCGCCACCACGATGTCGCAGTGCATGTCCAGTCCGGTGCCGTTGCGCAGCAGCGGCAGCAGGCCTTCATGGCCGAACAGGCGGCCGTACTGGCGCACGTAGCAGATCAGGTCGCCGACCGCCGGCTTGGCCCGGGCCACGTCGATGACATCGAAGGCGTTGGTCGACGGGTCCTGATAGGCCGCCTGCACGTAGCGGAAGTGGCGGCTGGAACCGCGGAAGCCCGGCACCCGCGCTTCGCGCATCACCCAGGAAATGAAGGCGGCCGACCACGGCGTGTCCACCACGAAGCCGCGGCAGGCTTCGGCCTGCGGACCGGTCGCAGAGGCGTACAGGCAGTCGGTCGCACCGCGGCGATGGCCGATGGCGCCCAGCAGGCCGCTGTCGCGCCAGTAACGCGCCACGCGTTGCCAGGCCCGGTCTTCGCCGATCGACAACAGCGACGATTCGGCCTCCATCATCGGCGCGTTCGCCAGCCGGCCTTCGCGGTCGATGAAGGGGCGATACCACATCAGGTGCTCACGGCAGGCGACGGCGGCGATGCGGGTGGCGACGTCGGACGGCGTCTGCTGCGCCAGCTGCGGGCAGGGGTCGGCCGCATGCGCGGCCATCGAAATCAGCAGCAGGAGGGGCAGCAACAGCCATGCACGCATCGGATGATCCTTGGGGTCGGTGGTCCTTACTTACGCATCATGCCGCATGTGCAGGACAGCGTTTCCTCACGCGGCATGAAGGTATGGAAAAGGTCTGCTGGCATGGGCGCTTGACCTCAACCGCGCTCGAGGTCGCAGGCTGGCGTCCTGCCCTCCGAGGAGCTCCCATGTCCGCCACCCTCACCGATGTCGCGCTGTACCTGCGCAGGCTGGGCCACGACCAGCCGCCGGCTCCCACCCTGGCCACGCTGCGCGCCCTGCAGGCGCGCCACACCGCCGTCTTCCCGTTCGAGACCCTGTCCACCCTGCTGCGGTTGCCCGTGCCGGTGGAACTGCCATCGATAGAGCGCAAGTTGTTGCACGACGGCCGCGGCGGCTATTGCTACGAACTCAACCGACTGTTCCTGGCGCTGCTGCACACGCTGGGTTTCGACGCACGGGCGATCGCCGCCCGCGTGCTGATGGGCGAAGCCGAGGACGCCGTGCCCGCACGCACCCACCTGCTGATGCTGGCGACGGTGGACGGCGAACGCCACATCGTCGATGTCGGCTTTGGGGGCATGGTGCCGACCGCGCCGCTGCGCCTGGACACCGAGGCGGTGCAGTCCACGCCGCACGAGCCGTACCGCATCACGCGCCACGGCGACCAGTACACCCTGCAGGCGCAGGTGGCCGGGCAATGGCGCCGACTGTATGCGTTCGATCTGCAGCCGCAGGCCGAGATCGACCAGGTGGTCGGCAACTGGTACGTCAGTACGCATCCGGACTCGCCGTTCATGGGCCAGCTGCGCGTGGCGCGCACCGGCCCGGGATGGCGCAGGACACTGGGCAGCGGCGGGGTCGCGCTGCATCGCACCGGCCTTGCCAGCGAGCGCTGGCCACTGGCGGATGCGGACGCGGTGATCGCGGAACTGCAGCAGGGCTTCGGCATCCGCGTGCCGGCGCATCCCGGCCTGCATGCCGCCATCGAGGCATGGCTGGGCAGCGGTGCGTCGTCCAGCGCGTGAGCTGCGCGGGTTCCGCCGGTGACCGGATCGGGATGCGCGGGTAAGCTCGACGCCTTCCCTCCCGAGCCCGCCGCATGCGCTTTCCGATGACCGCCTGGCTGCTGGTGCTGCTCGCCTTCGGCGCGCACGCCGCCGAGCCCGACCGCAGCATCGCCATCACGATCGACGACCTGCCCTGGCAGCGCATGGACAAGACCCCGGCGGCAGACCTGCCGTTGCGCCATGCGCAGCTGATGGCGCAGCTGAAGCAGGCCGGCGTGCCGGTGGTGGGCTTCGTCAATGAAGGCAAGCTGGAGATCGACGGGCAGGTGCAGCCGGCGCGGGTGGCGATGCTGCGCGACTGGCGGGAGGCGGGCTACGAACTGGGCAACCACACCCATGGCCACCTCGACCTGCATGCGGTCGGGCTGCCTGCGTTCCAGCAGGACATCCTGGATGGCGAGCGCACGCTGCGGCCGCTGCTGGCCGAGCGTGGCCAGGTGCCTCGCTGGTTCCGCCATCCCTACCTGCGTGCCGGCCGCACGCCGGAAGAGCGCGCCGCGCTGTCGGCCTTCCTCGACCAGCAGGGCTACCGCATCGCGCCGGTCACCGTCGACAATGGCGAATGGGTCTGGGCCTTCGCCTACGCGAACGTGCTCGACGGTCAGCCCGACACGCCAGAGCGCGCGGCCACACTGGAGCGACTGAAGCGCGGCTACCTTCCCTACATGCTGAACAAGGTCGACTACTACGAACGGCAGTCGCAGGCCCTGCTGGGCTACGCGCTGCCGCAGGTCTGGCTGCTGCATGCGAACGAATTGAACGCCGTCGCCTATGCCGACCTGGTGGCCGGTGTGCAGCGCCGCGGCTACCGGGTGGTGACGCTGGACGAGGCGATGCGCGACCCGGCCTATGCGCGCGGCGAGGACGGCTACAACGGCCGCTACGGTCCCAGCTGGCTGCACCGCTGGGCGATGGCCGAGAAGAAGCCGAAGGACTTCTACGCCGGTGAACCCGAGGTGCCGGGCTGGGTGCTGCAGCTCGCGGGCGTGGCATCGGAATAGCTGGCCCGCGTGCCCGGCTTTCCGCGTTGGCCGGAATGGACCAGGGCGGACCGGAACGCAGGCCAGGCAGGGCGAACCTCCTTCCCGCCGGGGATCCGTGCATGCAGAAGAAAGTGGATCTGTCGACCTGCCAGGGACATCTGGTCGAAGTGGTGATCGAGCGGCCCGACGACCGGCAGCCGTGGTCGCTGGCGGTGCGCGTGCGCGCCCCGCAGGGCGGCGCCTGGAGCGAGGCGTGGCGCGACGGGCGGCGCGACTACTTCACCTGCCACGACGCACTGGCCGCCGGCAAGGCGCAGGCGGCGCGCATGATCGCTGGCAAGGCGGGCTAGTCCCCGCGTCCCAGCGTCGCCAGCCGCAGGAAGGCTTCGTGCTGGTAGCGGCTCATGCGCAGCTGCTGCCCCGTGTCCATGGTGACGACGTGGTAGCCGTTGAACCAGGGGTGGATCTCGCGCACGCGGCGCACGTTGATGATCGCCGAGCGATGCACGCGCGCGAAGTGGCGCGGGTCCAGGCGCGCGGCGAGCGCAGTCATGGTCTCGCGCAGTTCGTGCACGCGGTTGGCCAGGTGCAGACGTACGCTGTTGCCGCTGGCCTTGATCCACACGATATCGTCCACCTCGACCAGCACCACCCGTTCGTCCTCGCGGACCGGTATGCGCTCCAGATAGTCCTCCCGCCGTTGCAGCGAGGCCAGGGCCTGCATGATCCGCGTCGTCATGTCCGCATCTGCGCCGGGGGCGGTGGCCAACCGCTGTTTGGCGCGCCGCAGCGTCTCGGCGAAGCGTTCGCGGCTGAACGGTTTCACCAGGTAGTCCACCGCGTTGGCGTCGAACGCGCGCACGGCGAACTGCTCGTAGGCGGTGACGAAGATGGTTGCGGGCATGCGTGGCGCGCCGATCGTCGCCACCACGTCCAGGCCGGTGATCGCGGGCATCTGGATGTCCAGGAACACCAGGTCCGGCGACAGGTCGCGGATCGCCGCCACCGCGGACACGCCGTCTCCGCATTCGCCGGCCACGGCGATGTCCGGATCCTCGCGCAGCAGCCGCACCACCGCGTGGCGTGCGATCGGTTCGTCGTCCACCACCAGCGCGGAGACCTTCATGCGGGCACGTGCTCCGGCAGCAGCTCCTCGTCCAGCTCATGGAACGGCAGGCGCAGCCGGCACGCGACGCCGCGCGGGACCATCATGTCCAGCCGCAGGCTGGCCCGGTCGCCGTAAAGCTCGCGCATGCGCAACCGTGTGTTCGACAGGCCGATGCCGTGTCCGCCCGCGTGCCCGCTCTCGTCCAGCGTGCTGTTGTGGTTGCGGACGTCGATGCACAGCATGCCGTCCTCGCGACGGCAGTCGATCTCGACGCAGTCGTCGCCGACGTGCTGGCCGATGCCGTACCGGATCGCGTTCTCCACGATCGGCTGCAGCACCAGGCTGGGCACGGCCGCGTCCAGCACGTCGGGCGCGACATGGATGCGCGTGGTCAGGCGGTCACGAAAGCGTCGCCGCTGGATGCCCAGGTACAGCTCCAGCAGTTCCAGTTCGCGGCGCAGTGGGATCTCCTGGCCGTCGTAGTCCTCCAGGAAGGCGCGCAGCAGTTCGCTCAGGCGCAGCAGCATGTCTTCCGCCGACAGCGTGTCCTCGTCCAGCAGGGTGACGATGGCGTGCAGCGTGTTGAACAGGAAGTGCGGCTGCAGCTGCGTCTTCAGCACCTGCAGGCGCGACTGCGCCAGTTCGGTGGCCAGTCGGGTCGCCTCCAGTTCGCGCCGTGACTTCTCGGCCTGGAAGTGCAGCAGCTGCTGCACGGCGAGCAGCGACCAGTACGCTAGCAGGCCGGTGGCGAAGTGTTTGCTGACGAACTGCCACAGCTGCTCGCCGAAGCCGGTGGGCTCGAACAGCGACGACACCAGCGCGCCGATCACCATCGCCAGCAAAGTGACCCCGATGCTGTAGCCGATGTGCCGCAGCAGCGCGTGGAAGGGCAGGGGAAACGGGAGCGGGTGGCGCTCGCCCAGCCGGAACACCAGCGGCGCCAGCCCGGCCCAGGTCAGCCACTGCACGCCGGACCAGCGCAGATAGGTGAGCGGCGGCCATACGCGGGCATTGACGGCGTCGTTGACGCAGCCCTGCATGGCGAATACCACGACCACCAGCGACCACAGGCCCAGGTAACGGGACAGCCGGACTTCCAGCGAGCCAAGGCGGATCTTCATGCGCAACTCCCGATCGGCGACCGCATGCTAGGGCCCTGCCGGCGCCGCGGGAAGGCGCGAAGGTCACGCCCTACGATTCGCCCCGGCGGCACGACGATTCGTCACGGATCCGTTGCCGCATCCCTCCGGTGGGCCTGTGATGCGGCACGCCCCGCGTGCGCTCCGTGCCGCGGTGGCGCCCTTCCTGCCGGAGATCACGCCATGTCCCGCCTGTCTGTCTTCGCCCTGTTGGCGACCGTCGTCGCCCTTCCCGCCGCCTACGCACGGGAACGCACCCACTACCTGTACCTGGTCAACCGTGCGCACGATGCCATCGTGTCGGTCACCGCCTCCCCGGTCGATGCCGAGGAGGGGCGCGAACTGCTGGCCGGCGCGCGGCTGGCCGGCGGCGGTGAAGCCGTCACCGTCCAGCTTGACAGCGACGCCTGCGTGCACGACCTGCACATCGCCTTCGCCAACGGCCGCCGCGCCCTCTACCCGGCGTTCGACCTGTGCCGCCAGCGCGGACTGCGCGTCATGCCACTGCCGGCCCGAAGCAGGGAAGCCGCGCTGGCCGGTGGCGCAGCGCGTGCGCAGGGCGAAACTGCAGGTTCCGACTGATCACACGCGTTGATCACACGCGCCCGGCCGCGCTCAGCGCCGCGAATTCCTCGTCGGTGAACAGCCGCGACCGCACCAGGAAGCGCACGCCTTCGCCGTTCTCCAGCGAGAACATGCCGCCACGCCCGGGCACCACGTCGATGATCAGCTGGGTGTGCTTCCAGTACGCGAACTGTGGCCCGCTGATGTAGAAGTCGGCGCCACCGATCTCGCCCAGGCGCACGTCGCGATCGCCGACGATGAAGTCGCCCACCGCAAAGCACATCGGCGAGGAGCCGTCGCAGCAGCCGCCGGACTGATGGAACAGCACCGGCCCGTGCCGGCTGCGCAGCGTGTCGATCAGCTGCAACGCCGGCGCTGTCGCGATCACCTGCAGGGGAGGGGTGGCTGCAGGGGGCGATGCGTCGGTCACGGGCGGTGCCATCCGGGGCCGTCAGGCGGCGAAGTCCAGCACGATGCGGCCTTCGATGGTGCCGGCGTGCATGCGCGCGAACACATCGTTGATATTCTCCAGCCGGTCGGTCGCCACCGTCGCGGCCACCTTGCCCATCGCCGCGAAGGCCAGCGATTCCTGCAGGTCCAGGCGCGTGCCGACGATGGAACCGCGCACGGTGATGCCATTGAGCACCATGCCGAAGATGTCCAGCGGGAACTGCCCCGGTGGCAGGCCGTTGAGCGACACCGTGCCGCCGCGGCGGACCATGCCGATGGCCTGCTCGAACGCTTTCGGCGATACCGCGGTGACCAGGGCGCCGTGAGCGCCGCCGATTTCCTTCTTCAGGTACGCCACCGGGTCGGTGGTCCGGGCGTTGACGGTGACGGTGGCGCCCAGGCGGCGCGCGAGCGCCAGCTTCGCGTCGTCCACGTCCACCGCCGCCACGTTCAGGCCCATCGCCTTCGCGTACTGCACGGCCATGTGGCCCAGTCCGCCGATGCCGGAAATCACCACCCAGTCGCCGGGCTGGGTGTCGGTGACCTTCAGGCCCTTGTAGACGGTCACGCCCGCGCACAGCACCGGCGCGATCTCGACGAAGCCCACGTTGTCCGGCAGGTGGCCCACGTAGCCGGCGTTGGCCAGCGCATACTCGGCGAAGCCGCCGTTGACCGAATAGCCGGTGTTCTGCTGCGTCTCGCACAGCGTCTCCCAGCCGCCCAGGCAGTGCTCGCAGTAGCCGCAGGCCGAGTACAGCCACGGCACGCCCACGCGGTCGCCTTCCTTCACGTGGCGGACGCCGGCACCGACGGCCACCACATGGCCGACGCCTTCGTGGCCGGGGATGAAGGGAGGATTGGGCTTCACCGGCCAGTCGCCCTCGGCGGCGTGCAGGTCGGTGTGGCACACGCCACAGGCTTCGATCTTGACCAGGATGTCGCCGGCCGCGGGGCGCGGCACCGGCACTTCCTCGATCACCAGCGGCTTGCCGAATTCCCGCACGACGGCGGCCTTCATGGTGCTGTCCATCTGCTGCTCCGTTAGTGGCCCGACAGGCCGCCAACCTACGTGGATGGCGCGCCGGGCACGTTGATTCCGATCAATTCCGCGCACACGCGCGGCGCCGCCCGTCGGACGGCGCCGCTTCGCAAGCGTCAGAAAAAGCCGAGCGCCTTGGGCGAATAGCTGACCAGCAGGTTCTTGGTCTGCTGGTAGTGGTCCAGCATCATCTTGTGGTTCTCGCGGCCGATGCCCGACTGCTTGTAGCCGCCGAACGCCGCATGTGCGGGATAGGCGTGGTAGCAGTTGGTCCACACGCGGCCGGCCTGGATCGCACGGCCCATGCGGTACAGGCGCGCTGCGTCGCGGCTCCACACGCCGGCACCCAGGCCGTACAGCGTGTCGTTGGCGATGGCCAGCGCCTCGGCTTCGTCCTTGAACGTGGTCACCGACACCACCGGCCCGAAGATCTCCTCCTGGAAGATGCGCATCCGGTTGTGGCCCTTGAACACGGTCGGCTTCACGTAGTACCCGCCGGCCAGGTCGCCGTCGAGCGCGTTGCGTTCGCCGCCGGCCAGTACCTCGGCGCCTTCCTGCCGGCCGATGTCGATGTAGGACAGGATCTTTTCCAGCTGCTCGCCCGAGGCCTGCGCGCCGACCATCGTGTTCGGATCCAGCGGATTGCCCTGCCTGATCGCGGCGACGCGGGCGAGCACCTTTTCCATGAAGCGGTCATAGATCGACTCCTGCACCAGTGCGCGCGAGGGGCAGGTGCACACCTCGCCCTGGTTGAAGGCGAACAGCACGAAGCCCTCCACCGCCTTGTCCAGGAAGTCGTCGTCCTCGGCCATCACGTCGGCGAAGAAGATGTTGGGCGACTTGCCGCCCAGTTCCAGCGTCACCGGGATCAGGTTCTGGCTGGCGTACTGCATGATCAGCCGGCCGGTGGTGGTTTCGCCGGTGAAGGCGATCTTGGCGATGCGCGGGCTGCTGGCCAGCGGCTTGCCCGCTTCCAGACCGAAGCCGTTGACCACGTTCAGCACGCCCGGCGGCAACAGGTCGCCGATCACTTCCAGCAGCACCAGGATCGACGCCGGCGTCTGTTCGGCCGGCTTCAGCACCACGCAGTTGCCGGCGGCCAGCGCGGGTGCCAGCTTCCAGCAGGCCATCAGCAGCGGGAAGTTCCACGGGATGATCTGGCCCACCACGCCCAGCGGCTCGTGGAAGTGGTAGGCGATGGTGTCGCCGTCGATCTCGCCGATGCTGCCTTCCTGCGTGCGGATGGCGCTGGCGAAGTAGCGGAAATGGTCCGCGCACAGCGGAATGTCGGCATTGAGCGTCTCGCGGATCGGCTTGCCGTTGTCCCAGGTCTCGGCGTGCGCCAGCAGGTCCAGGTTCTGCTCGATGCGGTCGGCGATCCTCAGCAGCACGTTGGCGCGCTCGGTGGTGGAGGCCTTGCCCCAGGCGTCCTTCGCCGCATGCGCGGCGTCCAGCGCAAGTTCGATGTCCTCCGCGTTCGAGCGCGGCACCTGGGTGAAGACCTTGCCGGTCACAGGAGTGAGGTTGTCGAAGTACTGGCCCGAGCGCGGCTCGACCCATTGCCCGCCGATGTAGTTGGCGTAGCGCCGCTTGAAGATGGCGGAAGGATCGACGGCCTGCGGGCGGGGGGTGGCGACTGCGTTCATCGGTGGCTCCGTGGAAAGATGGACCCGGTGCGGGTGCGACCCTCCGACGCAGGCCGCGTGCCAACGAGATGTGCTGCGGTGCGCCATGGCGAGAATGCCGGTGACGAAAAGGATGGCGTGCCGTGGCTGCCGCGTTGCAGCATGAGAGGGGATTGCACGGTGTCGCGGGCTGTGGTGTGTATCGGGACAGCGGGCGGTCGGGCTGTCGCAAAATGCGACACATCGCCGGCAGGGTCAGGGCGATGGCACGTGCACAGGACTTCCAGGGCGGCGACCCGATCGTCGAGGCGCGGCGCGCATTCTTCGAGGGCGGGCGCACGCCGGTGGGCCAGGTCCCCGGTGCGATCCTGCAGTCGTGGCGGCGCTGCCGCGGCCTGGGCCTGGCCGCGAATGCCCGGCCCGCGATCGAACCCATCGATGCGCCCCGCCTGCGCGCCATGCGCGAGCAGCACGAGCGACTGTGGCGGCTGGCGCGGGCGGAGGTGGAGATGCTGGCCGCCGATGCGGCCAACACCGGCAGCATCGCGATCCTCACCGATGCCGAGGGCTGGATCCTGGATGCCGAGGGCAGCGCGGCTTTTCTGGACAAGGCCGGTCGCGTGGCGTTGATGCCGGGCGCCTGCTGGAGCGAGGCCCGCGTGGGCACCAACGCCATCGGTACCGCCATCGCCGACGCCCGCGCGGTGGAAGTGCGTGGCGGCGAGCATTACGCGGCCCCGCACCGCATCCTCAACTGCGCGGCCTCGCCCATCTTCGATCCCTACGGACGCATGGTCGGCGTGCTGGACATCTCCGGCGACGCGTCGGTGGCGCAGGTGCATGCGCTGGGGCTGTCGCAGCTGGCGGTGGCGCACATAGAGCACCGCTACTTCGACGAAGGCATCGCCGATGCGGACCTGCTGCGCGTCCATAGCCGACGCGCGCTGCTGGGTACCGCGCGCGAGGGGCTGCTGGCGTTCCGCAACGGGCGCCTGATCGCCGCCAACCGCGTGGGCTTGGCGCTGTTCGGCCTGGAACGCACCGACCTGGGCCGCGCGTCGTACGACGCGCTGTTCGACGGCGCGGTCTCGCGCCTGCGCGACGACGGAGCACTGCACGACCGCAATGGGCGGGTGCTCTACGGCCACGTGGACGAACCCACGCGCGCGCGGCGGGCACGCGCGGCCACGCCGATCACCGTGTCCCCGGCGACGTCGGCCCTGGATGCGGATGCGCCGCTATTCGACGACGCGCAGGTGGCGGATCTCGAACGCGCGCGTCGCGTTCTCGATGCCGGCATCCCGGTGCTGGTGCTGGGCGAGACCGGCACGGGCAAGGAAGTGTTCTCGCGCGAGTTGCATCGCCGCTGCGCACGCGCGGGCAAGCCCTTCGTCGCGGTCAACTGCGCGGCGCTGCCGGAGGGGCTGATCGAAGCGGAACTGTTCGGTTACGAGAGCGGGGCGTTCACCGGCGCACGCAAGGAGGGCAGCACCGGGCTGTTGCGCCAGGCCGAGGGCGGCGTGCTGTTCCTCGACGAGATCGGCGACATGCCGATGGCGCTGCAGCCGCGCCTGTTGCGGGTACTTCAGGACCGCGAGCTGTCGCCGCTGGGCGGCGGCAAGCCGGTGAAGCTGGATTTCGCCCTGGTCTGCGCCACCCACCGGCATCTGGAGGATGCGGTGGCGGAGGGACGCTTCCGCGCGGACCTGTACTACCGCATCTCCCACCACATCGTCGCGCTGCCGCCGCTGCGGGCGTCGGACGGGCGCGATAAGCGGGTGCGCACGCTGTGGGCGCGGATCGGACAGGGACGTCGCCTGTCCGACGCGGCCCACGACGCCCTGGTCCGTTACGACTGGCCGGGCAACCTGCGCCAGCTGGTGGCCAGCCTGCGCACGCTGGTGGCGTTGAGCGAACCGGGCAGCGAGATCGGCGTGGACGCCTTGCCGGCCTACCTGCGCGCGCGGCTGCCGGCCGCGATGCCATCGCGGCCAGAGACGGTGGCAGCGGCGGGCGACCTGGATGCGATCACGCTGTCCAGCATGCGTGCGGCGGTGGAGGCCTGCGGCGGCAACATCGCCCAGGCGGCACGCCAGCTGGGCATCAGTCGCAGCACGCTGTACCGTCGCCTCGGCGCCGATCCACGGGCGTCCTAGCCCAGGGAATGCCGATGCCTGCGAAGAAGTCCGCCGCGCCCGCCGATGTCGACGCCTTCCTCGCCGCACTGGCGCATCCGCAGGACGCCACGCTCCAGCGACTGCGCGCCGCGATCCGCGCCACGGATCCGCGCATCGGCGAGGACATCAAGTGGAACGCACCCAGCTTCCACCTCGACGGCCGTCATTTCGCCACGATGCAGTTGAGGAGGCCGGACAGCGTGCTGCTGGTGCTGCACCTGGGCGCGGACCGGCGCGTGCTGCCGGCGGGCGCGATCGCCGATCCGACGGGATTGCTGACGTGGCTGGGCGCCGATAGGGCGACGCTGGCCTTCCGCTGTTCCGGGGACGTGGAGGTTCACGAAACGGCATTGCAGGCGCTGTTGCGCCAGTGGATGGCCCACCTCTGATCGCCGACAGGGACGAACGACACGGTCGCCGCCGCCGGGCCTGGCCGACAATGCCGTCGTACCCCGGATGGAGATGAGGATGAAACACGCATTCGCCGCCTTCCTGCTCGCCTGGCTGCCGCTGGGCGTGCAGGCGCAGGAGAGCTGCCCGGACCGTTCGGCCTACGCGCCGGCACGCGAGATCATTGCCGATCTTGGCCGCATCACCGCGCCGACCGGTGTGCAGGAGGCGTACGCGGTGGAGATCGGCGGCATCCGCCAATGGGTGAACGTGCGCGGGCAGGACCGCGACAACCCGATGGTGCTGTTCGTCCACGGCGGTCCGGCCTCGCCGATCATCCCCACGCTGTGGCAGTTCCAGCGTCCGCTGGAGGAGTACTTCACGGTCGTCAACTACGACCAGCGCGGCGCCGGCAGGACGCTGCTGCTCAACGACCGCGACGCGGTCGCCGATACCCTGCACATCCAGCGCTATGTCGACGACGCCATCGCGCTGGCCGAACACCTGCGCACGCGCTACCACAAGCGCAAGCTGGTGCTGATGGCGCACAGCTGGGGCACCGTGGTGGCGATGCACGCGGCGCTGCAGCGTCCGGACCTGTTCCATGCCTACGTGGGCATCGGCCAGGTGATCAACGTGCGGACCAACGAGCGGGTCAGCTTCGACTACGGCCTGCGTACCGCACGCGAGCAGGGCAATCTGGAGGCGGTGCGGGAGATGGAGGCGATCGCCCCGTACCCGGGCGACCAGCCGATCACCCGCGAGCGCATCGTCATCGCGCGCAAGTGGCCGCAGTTCTATGGCGGCCTGACCGCCTACCGCGACAGTTCCGACTACTTCTACCGGGGGCCGCGCCTGTCGCCGGACTACGACGATGCCGCGCGCTGTGCCATCAATGCCGGCAATGTGCTCACGCTGGGGCGCCTGCTGGACGAATTCCTGCAGGTTAATTTCGACGCGGTGCAGGCGTTCCCCATTCCGGTGGTGATGTTCATGGGCCGGCACGACTACACCACGCCCTCGGAACCCACTGCGGCCTGGCTGGCGAAGGTGCGGGCGCCCTACAAGCAGGGCGTGTGGTTCGAGCACTCCGCGCACATGATTCCGTGGGAGGAGCCGGGCAAGACATTGGTCAGCCTGCTGGAGCACGTGCGGCCGCGGGCCGTGGAGACGCCCGCGCGCTGAACGGCGCGGCGCGCGCGACCGTCAGCGCACCACGGCCAGCCGGCGCGGGGGAGGCTGTTCGCGCTGGAACAGCACCCGCTCCGGGCGATGCAGCGCGAAGCCCTGGCCGTAGTCCACGCCCAGCGAACGCAGCGCATCGCAGATCTTCGGACTGGCGACCCATTCGGCCACCACCTTCAGGCCGCGCTGGTGGCCGATCTGGGCGATGGCGCTGACGATGGTGCGGCTCATCGGATCGGTTTCCAGGTCGCGGATGAAGCTGCCATCGATCTTGATCAGGTCCACCGGCAGGTTCTTCAGGTAGCCGAAGGACGACATGCCGGCGCCGAAGTCGTCCAGCGCGATGCGGCAGCCGGCGCGGCGCAGGCGCTCGATCACGCCGACCACCTTCAGCAGGTTGCGCACGGCCACCGTCTCGGTGATCTCGAAGCACAGCCGGTGCGCCGGCACCGCGTACTCGGTGATGCGCGCCAGGATGAAGTCCGCCAGGCCCTCGTCCTCGATGCTCGCGCCGGACAGGTTGATCGCGCAGGTGCCCAGGCGCAGGCCGGTACCGTGCAGCTGGCCGAAATGCGCCAGTGCATTGCGGATCACCCAGCGATCGATGGCGGGCATCAGTCCGTAGCGCTCGGCCGCAGGCAGGAAGGCGCCGGGCAGCACCACGCCACCGTCCTCGTCGCGCAGCCGCAGCAGCAGTTCGATGCTGGTGGCGGTGTCGCTGCCATCCAGTGGCACGATCTCCTGGTAGTCCAGCAGCAGTCGGTCCTGCTCGACGGCCCAGCGCAGCCGGCCGGCCCATTCCATCTCGCCCTGGCGCCGGGTGGTCTCGTTGTCCTGGCGGTACACGTGCACGCGGTTGCGGCCGTTCTCCTTGGCCAGGTAGCAGGCGGTGTCCGCCCAGGCCAGCAGGTCCTTCAGCGTGGGCTCCTGCTGGTCCACCACCACCACGCCGATGCTGGCGCTGACGGTGTAGGTGCGGTCCTGCCAGACGAACATCAGCGCCTCGATGCACTCGCGCAGGCGTTCGGCCAGCGCGCGCGCGCCCTCGGCATCCACGTGGAAGGCCATCAGGCCGAATTCGTCGCCGCCCAGGCGCGCCAGCACGTCGCCACCGCGCAGCTGCTGCCGCATGGCCAGCGCCAGCTGCGCCAGCAGCTGGTCGCCGGCCATGTGGCCGGACACGTCGTTGATCAGCTTGAACTGGTCCAGGTCGATGTACAGCAGAGCGCAGGGATCGCACGCCACGCGGCCCTTGCGCTCGCTGAGGGCTTCCTCGACGCGACGCTCGAACTCGCGGCGGTTGCACAGCTCGGTCAGCGCGTCGTGGGTCGCCTGGTAGCTGAGGCGTTCGGTCAGCTCGCGCTGTTCGGAGATGTCCGTGGCGACCATCAGCAGGTGCGCCCGTCCCTCCATGTCGACGTGCGCGATCGAGGCGCTGGCCCAGAAGGCTTCGCCGCCGGGGCTGAGCAGCACGGCTTCCAGGTTGCCCCAGTCGTTGCCGATGGTGTCGGCGTCGCGGGCGCGGTGCTGCAGCTGCGGATCGGAGAACAGTGCCGACAGCGGCAGTCCGGTCGGGTCGCCCAGGCGCAGGCGCGCCGCTTGGTTGGCGTAGACGATGCGGCCGTCGCGCGCATCGGCCAGCAGGACCAGCGCGGGCAGCAGTTCGTTGAGGGCGCGGAAGCGCAGTTCGCTTTCGCGGTAGCGCTGGCTCATCTGTTCGCCCAGCGACTCGGCCCGTCGCCGGGTGCTGGCCAGCGACCACGCCAGCGCGGCCAGCAGCAGGCTGATGGTGCCGCCCCCGGCCAGCAGGGCCTGCAGCCGGCCCAGTTCCAGCGGTTGCGGGCGCGGCAGCATCTCGATGCGCCACTGCCGGCCGCCGATGTCCAGGCGGCGCTGCTGCATGGGGATGCCGGCGGCTGCGGGCGCGGCGGAATCGTAGAAGGGGTGCGCGCCGGCGGTGGCGTCGTAGATGCGCACGCGGAAGCCGTCCAGCACCGGGCCCGACAGGGCCGATTCCACCAACGGCTGCAGGCGGATGCCGATGGCCAGCGCGCCGATCTCGCGAGCGCGCCGCTGGTTGGGCGTGGTCGGGGTGGGGCCGTCGGAATACACCGGCAGGCGCAGGGTGACGCCCAGCGGGTTCTGTCCGCTGGGTACCGACTGCTGCAGCGCGAACGGCGCGGAAATCACCACGGTGTCGGTGTCGCGCGCGCGCAGCAGGGCGGCCAGGTTGGCCTTCTGCGTCACCATGTTGAAGCCGATCAGCGACGTGTTGGCTTTGTAGGGAGCGACGAATTCGTAGCGGTAGGACACCTGATCGGCCAGCGGCTCGCCCGCGGGCGAGCGGCGCGCGAACGCCACCGAGGTGTAGGCGGCCGGGGGCAGCGGGCTGCGCAGGCTGGCGTGGTACTGGCTGAAGCGCGCCTGGTCCATCTGGTCGTTGGCCAGGAACACGGTCTGCATGGCGCGCAGCATCAGGGCCGCCTGCTCCAGCGGCACCCGCAGGCGCGCGGCGCCCGCGTCGGCCAGTTCGCGCCGCGCTTCCTCGGCGCGTTCCTGCAGGTCGCGCCACTCGCGATGGGCCACCACCGCGGTGCTCGACAGGCCCAGCAGCAGCACGCCCGCCGCCCACGCCAGCGGCGGCATGCGCGCGCGCGGAGAGGACAGGCGCCGTGAGGGCGTGTCGCCGGCGATCGTGGAGGTGGCGTCCACCTGCGGGGAGTACTCCTGCGTGAGAGGCGATCCGCCCCGTGGGGTGGACCAATGAAGGCATGCAGGCTTCGTGCCAAGCCCGTCGGATCGAGGTGTCGTGGTGCGCCAGGCGTTTTACCGCCGCTGGAAGGGCCTCATGCGTCAGTATCGGCCCCAGGGGGTCGTTCTTGACGAGGGTTACCGTGCCGTCGACGACGCGGTAAACGCAATTACGCCAGTGGCTGGATCGGTGATGCGGTGCGCACGCGCGATCGCGGCACGATCCGTTTCGCTCGCGCGTGCGCGGGTTCGAGCGCCTCCAGCGCCCGATGCAGCAGGACCAGGTCCTGCAGGGCGCCCAACTGGTCGACCAGTTGGCTGATGAACCGCGGTGGCAGTCGCGCGGCCTTGCCACGCGGCGCCACCTGCAGCTTGCGCAAGGCCGACAGCTGCATGCGCAGGCGGCGCGACTTGCGTCGCCAGTCGTGCAGGTCGTCCACCTGGCCGCTGGCCATTGCCTTCGCCTGCGCGCGTGCCTGGCGCCGCTCCGAACGCGCCAAGGCGTGGCGCAGGTCGCCGGCTTTCAGCCGCTGCCACGGCAGTTGTCGCAGGTGCTCGGCCTGGCGGTGGGCCTGGGCCTGGCGGCGCATGAAACCGGGGTCCTCGCACAAGGCTGCGGCCAGCACCTGCTCGTGGCGCCCTGCCAGTGCCGGCAGCAGGGCCTGCCAGTTCTCCCGTTCGCCGGGGTCGGTGGCTTCGCGTGCCAGAAGGCGTGCCACATCCTGCACCACCTGCCCGTCGCGCAGGGCGGACAAGTCGCGGGTCATGGCTAGCAGTTCGTCGTCGATCGCGTCCACCGCCTCCTTGCCCAGCGCGTCGCGCACCAGCGCGAGCAGCGAGCGCAGCCGGCGCAGGCTCTTGCGCGCTTCGTGCACGCCGGTAGGGTCGTGCGGCGCGATGGCCAGCGCCGTGGCCAGTGCGCACGCCTCCTCGGCGGCGAGCAGGGCGGCACGCTCGCCCGTGCGCAGGGACGCAACACGGTGGCTCATCGGCGGGACCCACGGGGGGCAGGGCTCCAGTCTACGACTGCGGGACGCCTCCGGCGCCGGACGAGGGCGTATGAACGACGGCCGTTCGTCGGCGGCCATGGACTTGGCGGCGGACGTCGGAAAAGGTATAAATCGTTTATACGATTTTTGGAGTCGGCATGGCCAAGTCCCGCAAAGTGCGTGAAGCGGCCGGAACGGGCATGGCCGCCAGCGCCGATGACCGACCGGCGAAACTCGTGCGCGACAGTTTCACCATGCCGGCCGATGACTTCGCCCTGGTCGGTGTACTGAAGGGCCGAGCCCTGCAGGTGCAGCGGCCGGCCAAGAAAAGCGAGTTGCTGCGCGCGGGCCTGCACGCGCTAGCCGGGTTGTCGCCGCAGGCGCTCGCCCGGGCGCTGGATGCCCTGGCGCCGGTGAAGGCCGGACGCCCGAAGAAAAAATAGGCGCCGCGATCCGCGCGCGCGTGTCGTCCCGTGCGTCGCCCAGGCGCGCGGCCTTCCTTTCGTGATGTGTTGCCGATGAACGTTGCCGCCTTCCTCCATCGCCACCGCGTGGTGGCCCTGCTGTCGCTGTTGCTGCTGGCTCCGATGCTGGCGGCGTCTTCGCACGCGCCCGCCGGCGGCGACGCGGATGCGGGCCTTCACGCCGGTTATCGCGTGCAGGACCTGGACTGGTTCGACCCGGCGCGCGATCGCGCGGTGCCGGTCAAGCTGTTCTGGCCGGACGCAGCGCGTACGCGTACGCGTACCGTGCCGCTGGTGGTGTTCTCGCACGGCATCGGCAGCGCACGCGATGGCTACACCTACCTGGGGCGCTACTGGGCGCGCCATGGAATAGCCAGCCTCCACGTCCAGCATGTCGGCAGCGACCGCGCGCTGTGGGAAGGCAATCCCTTCACCCTGGTATCCCGCTTCCAGCACGCAGCGGGCGATGCCGAAGCCATCGATCGCGTCCGCGACCAGCGCTTCGCCCTGGATCGCGTGCTGGCGGGCGACTGGGGCGCGCGCATCGACCGCGCGCGCATCGTCGCCGCCGGCCATTCCTACGGCGCCAACACCACCCTGATGTCGGCCGGCGCACGTGTCGTGCGACAGGGCCGTGCGATCCAGCTGCGCGACCCGCGCATCCGCGCCGCGATTGTGATTTCCGCGCCGCCGTTCTACGGCGACGAGGACTTCCGGCCCATCCTGTCCGGCATCACCATTCCCACCCTGCACGTGACCACCGCCGACGACATCATCCGCATCCCCGGCTTCGGCTCGAGCGTGGACGATCGCCTGAAGGTGTTCGACGCCACGGGGGGTACGCGCAAGGTGCTGGCGGTCTACCGGCACGGCACCCACAACGTGTTCACCGACCATCGCTATTTCGATTCGCGCGAAGTCAGCGAGGCCGTGAAGCGGGCCACCGAATCGCTGTCGCTGGCCTTCATCGACAGCACGTTCGAGGGGTCGCCTGCCGGACTCGCGCAGTGGCGCTCAGGCCACCGCGCGCTGCTGGCGCGCTACGAGATCCGCTGATTCAGGTCGCCGACCACACGGCCAGTTCGTAGCCGTCGGGATCGGTGAACTGGAAGCGCCGTCCGCCGGGAAAGGCGAAGATCGGCTTGGTGATGCGGCCTCCGGCTTTCTCCACCTGTGCCTGGCTGTCTTCCAGCGCTGTCGAGTACAGCACGACCAGGGCGCCGCCCGGCTGCGGCGCGCCGTAGGCGAACCCTCCCGTCAGACGCCCGTCGCGGAATTCGCAGTAGTCGGGGCCGTAATCCTGGAACGTCCAGCCGAACGCGGCGCCATAGAAGGCTTTCGAGGCGGCGATGGAGGCGACGTTGAATTCGAGGTAGTCGATGCGGTGGTGTTGTTCGGCGGTGCTCATGGCGGGTTCCCGGTGAGAGAGGCCGCCAGTCTGGCGAAGTCCGAGCGGCGTGTCTTGGCGAAATCGGACAGTCAGCGCGCGACCTGCGCCACCAGTTGCGTCGGCGTCAGGCCGGTAAGGCGTCGCGTGTCGCCAGCGAGTTGGGCGGCGTCGTAATAGCCCGCGTCCAGGGCCGCTTCCATCCGCGTCGTGTCGTCGTGTCGCCGGTGCAGGAAGCGTTGCAACCGCAGGATGCGTGCCAGCAGTTTCGGTCCGTAGCCGAACGCCTCGTCGCACCGGCGCAGCAAGGTGCGCTCGGTGATGCCGAGGTCGCGCGCGAGCTGCGCGACCGAGGCGGGCTGCACGCATGAAAGTCGCGCATGCACCGCCTGCATCGCGGCGTCACGTGCCGGCGCGTCGAGCAGGATCCGATCGGCGAGCCATACCATCGCGTCGGCGTCGCGCTCCGTCATCCGGTCGGCCAGCGTCGCCAAGCGCGCGATGCCGAGATCGCGCAGGTCCACACGCTGGTCGGCAAGGACATGCAACGGAACACCCAGCCAGCGCGTTGCCGTGCCAGGCGCGAACCGTAGGCCGCTTATCCGGCGACCCGGCGCGATCCGGGCGTACTGCGCGCGGGTGTCGGGCCCGGCGATGCGCAGGCGCTCGCCATCCCACAGCAGGTCGACGCAAGCGTCGGGCAGCACGAGCGCGGGACTTGCCTCCGCTCCCTGCACGTATTCCCAACGACACAGCAGCGAGCGGCCGGGCGCGTAGGCGTGTTGTCGATAGCGGCCGCTCATCGTGGCGTGGCGTCAGCGCTCGGAATGTCCGCTCTCATCGTAATCGCGGCGCTCGAACAGGTGGGGCTGGATCAGTTCGATGAAGGCGCGCGCCTGCGGCGACAGGAACTTGCCCTTGCGCACCACCACGCCGTAGCTGCGCGAGGGGAACCACTGGCTCAGCGAACGCGCGGTCAGGCGGTCGCGGTCGCTCTCGGTCAGGCAGATGGAGGCGATGACGGAGATGCCCATGCCCATGCTGACGTACTGCTTGATGACTTCCCAGCCGCCCACCTCCAGCGCGACGGTGTAGGGCACGCGCGCCTGCTGGAACACCAGGTCCACCAGCCGGTAGGTGACCAGCCGCTTGGGCGGCAGGATCAGGCCGTAAGGAGAGAGATCCTCCAGGCGCAGGTCGCGCTTGGTCGCCAGCGGATGGTCCGGCGGCGTGATCAGCATCGGCTCGAAACGGTAGACCGGGGCGTAGCTGAGGTCGGCCGGCACGTCCAGCACCGAGCCCACTGCCAGGTCCACGGCATCCGAGCGCAGCAGATCCGTGCCATCGGCGCTGGCGGCGTTGTGCAGGGTCAGCTTCACCTCGGGGTGCTGCTGGCGGAAGTGCTCCACGATCTTCGGCAGCAGGTACAGGATGGTGGAACTGTTGGCGGCCACGTTCAGTTCGCCGGCCTCCAGTCCGCTGACCTTCTCGCGGAAGGTCGCGTCCAGCCCGTCCAGTCCCGCCACCAGCGGCTGGGCCAGTTCATACAGCACTTCGCCTTCCCGGCTGGGTGCCAGCCGGCGCCCGCTGCGCTCGAACAGGCTGACCCCCAGCTCCCGTTCCAGCGCCTGCAACTGCAGGGTGATGGCGGGTTGGCTGACGAAAAGCGCCTCCGCAGCGCGCGACACCGACCCCAGGCGCACCGTCTGGCAGAACGCCCGCAGGGGCTTGAGCCGATCGGATTTGTAGGGAAATCGCGGAGTTGGCGCTTCTTTAGAGCTCACGTTCTAACAAGATATAAGCAGAGCTTATTTAATGCATTGACAAAACTGTTTTGTCAAATAATTGAAGCGGGGAGCACTGTGCCAGTCCAGCAAGACGCCAGGAGTTCCCCATGTCCGCTACCGCTTTCGCCCTGCCGCCGCGCGACGCCCGTGCCGATCGGCCCACCCCCGGCATCGCCCTGACCACCAACCTGGTGGGGCAGGACGCCCTGCTGCCCCCCGGCGCGCTGGCGCTGCTGGTCTCGCTGCATCGTGCGATCGAGCCCGCGCGCCAGGCCCGGCTGGCCGCGCGCCGCGAGCGCCAGGCCTTCTTCGACGCCGGCGGCCTGCCCGACTTCCGCCAGGACACCCGCGCCATCCGCGAAGGCGACTGGACCGTGGCCCCGGTGCCGACGGCCCTGCAGGACCGCCGGGTGGAGATCACCGGACCGGTCGACCCGAAGATGGTCATCAACGCACTGAACTCCGGCGCGAAGGTGTTCATGGCCGATTTCGAGGATTCCACCTCGCCGACCTGGCAGAACCTGCTGACCGGCCAGCGTGCGTTGATCGGCGCCGTGCAGGGTGACTTGGCGTTCACCGCCGAGAACGGCAAGCAGTACGCGCTGAAGCCGCAGGACGAGCAGGCGGTGCTGCTGGTCCGCCCGCGCGGCTGGCACCTGGACGAGAAGCACGTGCTGATCGATGGCGCGCCGATCGCCGGCGGGCTGTTCGACATCGCGGTGTTCGCGTGGCACAACGCCCGCGCGCTGCAGGCCCGCGACCGCGGCCCGTACTTCTACCTGCCCAAGCTGCAGAGCATGGAAGAGGCTGCGCTGTGGGAAACCGCGCTGTCGCACATCGAGGCGGCGCTGGGCCTGCCGCACGGGCAGATGAAGGTCACCGTGCTGATCGAGACGCTGCCGGCAGTGTTCGAGATGCACGAGATCCTGCACGCGCTGCGCGAGCGCATCGTGGGCCTGAACTGCGGCCGCTGGGATTACATCTTTTCCTACCTGAAGACCTTCCGTCGCCACGCCGACAAGGTGCTGCCCGAGCGCGGCCAGGTGACGATGACGCAACCGTTCCTGAAAGCGTATTCGGAGCTGCTGATCCAGACCTGTCACCGCCGCGGTGCGCACGCGATGGGCGGCATGGCCGCGCAGATCCCGATCAACAACGACGAAGCCGCCAACGAACAGGCGCTGGCCCGCGTGCGCGCCGACAAGCTGCGTGAAGTCACCGCCGGCCACGACGGCACCTGGGTGGCGCATCCGGCGCTGATCCCGGTGGCGAAGGCGATCTTCGACGAGCACATGCCGCAGCCCAACCAGCGCGGGGTGCTGCGCGAGGACGTGACGGTCACCCGCGACGACCTGATCCGTCCGTCCACCGGCACCATCACCCGCGCCGGCTTCGAGGGCAACGTGGAAGTCTGCGTGCGCTACCTGGCCGCGTGGCTGGACGGCAACGGCTGCGTGCCGATCCACTGGCTGATGGAGGACGCCGCCACCGCCGAGATCTCGCGCGCCCAGATCTGGCAGTGGCTGCACACGCCCGACGTGCACCTGTGCGACGGCACCCAGATCGACTACGCCCTGCTGCAGCGCACGCTGGCCGCGTTGCCGGCGAAGCTGGGCGACCACAGCCGGCTGCCGGGTGGGGAGCGCATCTCCGAAGCCATCGCCCTGCTCGACGCCCTGAGCCGCGCCGACGAGCTGGCCGACTTCCTGACCCTGCCCGCGTACGACCGCATCGACTGACGCATCGACCGATCACCTCCACCACGACGCCCCACGACGAAAGAGAGCCCGCCATGAGCACCAAGCAACAGCAGATCGACGCCATCCAGAAGGACTGGGACAGCAACCCGCGCTGGACCGGCATCAAGCGCGACTACGCCGCCGCGGATGTCGTCCGCCTGCGCGGCAGCCTGCAGCCGGAGTACACCCTGGCCCGCCGTGGCGCGGAGAAGCTGTGGAAGCTCGTCAACGGCGAGGCGAAGAAGGGCTACGTCAACGCGTTCGGCGCGATCAGCGCCGGCCAGGCGATGCAGCAGGCCAAGGCCGGTCTGGAAGCCGTGTATCTGTCCGGCTGGCAGGTCGCCGCCGACGGCAACACGTCCGAGACCATGTACCCCGACCAGTCGCTGTACGCCTACGACTCGGTGCCGACGATGGTCCGCCGCATCAACAATACCTTCCAGCGCGCCGACGAGATCCAGTGGAAGGCCATCTGCGACGGCAAGGCGAACGAAGCCGATGCCATCGACTTCTTCCTGCCCATCGTCGCCGACGGCGAGGCCGGGTTCGGTGGCGTGCTGAACGCCTACGAGCTGATGAAGAACATGATCATCGCCGGCGCGGCGGGCGTGCACTTCGAAGACCAGCTGGCCGCGGTGAAGAAGTGCGGCCACATGGGCGGCAAGGTGCTGGTGCCCACCCAGGAGGCGGTGCAGAAGCTGCAGGCTGCGCGCCTGGCCGCCGACGTGCTGGGCGTGCCGACCATCGTGCTGGCCCGCACCGACGCCGAAGCGGCCAACCTGCTGACGTCCGACTTCGATGCCAACGACCAGCCCTTCGTCACCGGCCAGCGCACGGCGGAAGGCTTCTACCGGGTCAAGAACGGCCTGGAGCAGGCGATCAGCCGCGGTGTCGCCTATGCGCCGTACGCCGACCTGGTGTGGTGCGAGACCGGCACGCCGGACATCGGCTTCGCCCGCGAGTTCGCCCAGGCGGTGCATGCCAAGCACCCGGGTAAGCTGCTGTCGTACAACTGCTCGCCCAGCTTCAACTGGAAGAAGAACCTGGACGATGCGCAGATCGCCCGCTTCCAGGACGAGCTGTCCGCGCTGGGCTACAAGTACCAGTTCATCACCCTGGCCGGTATCCACATCAACTGGTTCAACACCTTCAAGTTCGCCCACGACTACGCGCGTGGCGAGGGCATGAAGCACTACGTCGAACAGGTGCAGGAGCCGGAATTCGCGGCACGCGAGAAGGGCTACACCTTCGTCTCGCACCAGCAGGAAGTGGGTGCGGGCTACTTCGACGACGTCACCACCGTCATCCAGGGCGGCAGCTCCAGCGTCACCGCGCTGAAGGGCTCGACCGAGGAAGAGCAGTTCTACGAAAAGGAAAAGGCGGCCTGACCGCCGCCCGCAAGGATGCAGCAAAGGAAACGCCGGCTTTCGCCGGCGTTTCTGCTTTCAACGTTGCGGGAAGAAGGCGCGCGCTTACTTCTTCACTTCCTGCGTATGCCCCTTCAGCGCCTCGGCCAGCCCGGGCACGCCATCCGCGCCGACCGGCACGCTGATGCTCGAACCGGTGAAGTCCTTGCCGATCGGTTCGGCGCGACCGCCCAGGCATTGGGCCAGGAAGCCCTCGGTCACCGCGTTGAACGCCTTGTTGTTCTCCGGCCGGGCGAAGCCGTGGCCCTCGTCGGGGAACAGCACGTAGGTCACCGGGATGTTCTTGGCCTGCATCGCCTTCACGATCTGGTCGCTCTCGGCCTGCTTCACGCGCGGGTCGTTCGCGCCCTGGCCGATCAGCAGTGGCTTCTTGATCTGGTCGGCACGGGTCAGCGGTGAGCGTTCGGTCAGCCATTTCTTGCCCGCGTCGGTGCGCGGATCGCCCATGCGCTTGGCCAGCTGCTCGAAGAAGCTGGCCCAGTACGGCGGCACCGTGCTGAGCAGGGTGTTGAGGTTGGACGGGCCCACGATGTCCACGCCGCAGGCGAACGCGTCCGGCGTGAAGGTCAGGCCGGTCAGCGTGGCATAGCCGCCATAGCTGCCGCCCATGATCGCCACCTGGTCCTGGGTGGTGACGCCCTGCTTGACCGCCCACTGCACGGCGTCGATCAGGTCGTCGTGCATCTTGCCGGCCCACTCGCCGTTGCCGGCGTTGGTGAAGTCCTTGCCGAAGCCGGTGGAGCCGCGGAAGTTGACCGACAGGACCGCGTAGCCGCGGTTGGCCAGCCACTGGTTGTAGCCGCCGTAGCCATAGGAATCGCGCGCCCATGGGCCGCCGTGGACCAGCAGCACCAGCGGCACCGGCGCATCGGCCTTGCCGTCGTTGTTCGCGTCGGCGCTGCGCGGCAGGGTCAGGTAGCTGACCAGCGTCTTGTTGTCGCGCGAAGCGATTTCCACCGGCCACTGCGGGACCAGCGGCTTGCCCTCCAGCTTCGGGCGCGCGGAAAAGAGCTTGGTCAGCGTGCCGGCGCTGCGGTCGTAGCGGTAGTAGACCAGCGGCGCCTCGGCCGCCGAGTACGCGACGATCCAGGTCTTGTCGTCCAGCGTGCGCGTGTTGACGGAGACATCGCCAGGACCGATCGCCTCCAGCTTCTCCAGGTCGGTCCGGATCGCGGGGTCGACCACCTTCCACTCATCGCGCAGGTAATCCACCGACACCGCCTGCACCTTGCCCGTTGCCGGGTCGGCCAGCGTGCCGCCGACGTCGGCGCGTGCGTCTTCCAGCACCAGCGTGCGCTTGCCGCTGGCCACGTCGATCGCGAACAGCGCTGCCGTGTTGCGGCCGCGCGAATCGGTGAAGTACAGCGTCTTGCCGTCCAGCGTCAGGCCACCGGGACTGGTGGTCAGCACGTCCTCGAACGGGATGTCGTCGAACTTCTCCCACGCCCCGTTGGCGCCGCGCCGCAGCACATCGGCGCCGCCGTCCGGGCGCGAGCGCTGCGCGTACTTGAGGGTGTAGTCGGCGTCGGCGATGTAGCCGGCGATCTGCGCGTCGTTCTTCTCCAGCAGTGTGCGGTTGCCGCTGGCCAGATCGACCTTGTAGATGTCGTGCCACTGCGCGTCGCGGTCGTTCATGCCGACCAGGATCGTGCCGGGGTGTCTCGGGCTGACGCCGGCGACCTGGGCTGTGGTCTTCGGGAACGGTGTCAGGTCCTTCGCCTGACCGGTCTTCAGGTCCACGGCATACAGATGGAAGTCCTCGTCGCCGCCGCTGTCGCGCAGGTACAGCAGCGTGTCGGGGTGGTAGGACCAGAAGTAGCTGCGGATGCCGCGCGCCTTGTCCTGGGTGACGGCCCTGGCCTGCGACGGGTTGTCGGCCGGGGCGACCCAGACATTGAGCACGCCATCGACGGCGGCGACCCAGCTCAGGTACTTGCCGTCGGGGCTGATCTGCACGTTGGCGCGTTCGGGGTTGCCGAACAGCGCGTCGCGCGCGATCAGTTCGGTGCCGGCGATGCGGTCGGCGGCGGACGGCGCGGCCTGCGCGGCGAGGGCGAGCGCGACAGTCGAGGCCAGCAGCGTGAGGCGGAATGCGGGGTGGCGCATGGGCGGACTCCAGGGTGGCGAAGTGGGAACAGCGGACAGGACGTCCGCCGGCACGAGGTGTGACCCGAGTAGACCACACCGCATCTTCCGCCGCCGTGGCCGGAGGTCATGCTGCGTTGCCGCGATCCAGGCCGCGGTAGCCCAGGGCTTCGGTCACGTGCGCGGTGGCGATGGCCTCGCTGCCGGCCAGGTCGGCGATGGTGCGGGCCACGCGCAGGATGCGATGCAGGCTGCGCGCCGAGAGCTGCAGGCGCTCCACGGCACGCTCGAGCAGGGCCTGGTCGCGTGCCTGGAGCCGGCAATGGGCCATCGTTTCCGACTGGCCCATCCGCGCATTCGGTTTGCCGCAGCGCGCCTGCTGGCGCGCGCGCGCGGCGACGACGCGGGCTTGGATGGCGGCCGTGCCTTCGCCGTCCGGCGCATCGGGCCGGAGTTCATGCGGCGGCAGTCGCGGTACGTGCACATGCAGGTCGATACGGTCCAGCAGCGGGCCCGACAGTCGGCTGCGGTAACGCCGGACCAGGTCGGGTCCGCAGCGGCAGCGACCGCTCGGGTCGCCCGCCCATCCGCATGGGCACGGATTCATGGCGGCCACGAGTTGGAAGCGGGCCGGGAATTCTGCGGTCCGCGCGGCGCGCGAGACGGTGACCGTGCCGGACTCCAGCGGCTCGCGCAGGACTTCCAGCGCGGCGCGCGACCATTCCGGCAGTTCGTCCATGAACAGCACGCCGTTGTGCGCGAGGGAAATCTCGCCGGGACGCGGCTGTGCGCCACCGCCCACCAGCGCCACCGCGCTGGCGGTGTGATGCGGCGCGCGATACGGGCGCTGGCGCCAGCGGGCCGGGTCCAGCCCACGTCCGCTGACCGAAGCGATGGCGGCGCTCTCCATGGCCTCGGCGTCGCTGGCTTCGGGCAGCAGGCCGGGCAGGCGCGAGGCCAGCAGCGTCTTCCCGCAGCCGGGGGAGCCGATCAGCAGCAGGTGGTGCCCGCCGGCGGCGGCGACTTCCAGCGCCCGCCGCGCATGCACCTGGCCGCGCACGTCGGCCATGTCGGGAACGGTGGAGGGCAGCGGCGGTGGTGCGACGGCCGCGGGCAGCGCCTTGCGCCCTTCCAGCAGCGCGCAGACTTCCAGCAGGGTCCGGCCGGTGAACGCATGCCCCTGGCGCGCCAGGGCGGCCTCGGCGCCGCTGGGCTCGGGGACGACCAGCGTGCGTCCGCTGGCCGCCACCGCCAGCGCGGCCGGCAGCACGCCGTCGACCGCGCGCAGCTCGCCGGTTAGGCTGAGTTCGCCCAGGAACTCGTAGTCCGCAAGGCTCTCCCGCCGGATCTGTCCGCTGGCCGCCAGGATGCCCAGCGCGATGGGCAGGTCGAAGCGCCCGCCATCCTTCGGCAGGTCGGCCGGCGCCAGGTTGACGGTGATGCGGCGCGTGGGAAATTCGAACTGCGCGCACAGGATGGCGGCGCGCACGCGGTCGCGGGACTCCCGCACCGCGGCTTCCGGCAGGCCGACGATCTGCGTGGACGGCAGGCCGCCGGACAGATGCACCTCCACGCGGACCGGGGGCGCGGACACGCCCGCCCGTGCCCGGCTGTTCACCAGGGCCAGACTCATGGCGGCGGGATCAGGACTGCGCGGGCTTGTCGGCCAGCTGGGTTTCCAGCGTGGCCACGGTGCGTTCGAGTGCGTCCAGCTTCTCGCGCGTGCGCAGCAGCACGGCCTGCTGCACGTCGAACTCCTCCCGCGTCACCAGGTCCAGCTTCGCCAGGCCCGCCTGCAGCGCGGACTTGAAGGTCTGCTGCAATTCTTCCTGCGAGCCGCGCAGGCCGGGCGGCACCAGCTGGCTGAGGCGGCGGGCGAGGTCGTCGATGTGGTTGAGGTCGATCATGTCTGGTCTCCGGCAGTGCATCGAGCTTGCGAGGCGTGCAGGAGGGCGCGCCATCGGGGATCGCTGCGCAGCACTGTCGGAAAAGTCCGGGCGGCGAGGTGGCCATTGAACCGCGACAAGCCCCGTGGCCGCAACCGCGGTCCATCGCGGCGCGTTATCCTGCACCCAGCATTCACGGGAGGATCCTGCATGAAAATGGTCATGGCCATCATCAAGCCGTTCAAGCTGGACGACGTGCGCGAAGCGCTGGCCGAAGCCGGGATCGCCGGCATCACCGTCACCGAGGTGAAGGGTTTCGGCCGGCAGAAGGGCCATACCGAACTCTATCGCGGCGCCGAATACGTGGTCGACTTCCTGCCGAAGGTGAAGCTGGAAGTGGCGGTGACCGAGGAGCAGGCCGAACAGGTGGTCGAAGCCATCGTGAAGGCCGCCGGCACCGGCAAGATCGGCGACGGCAAGGTGTTCGTCTACGACCTGGAGCGGGTGGTGCGCATCCGGACGGGCGAACTGGATGCGGATGCGCTCTGAAAACGGAGTCCCCGAGATGACGCAGCTCCGCGGGTTCGACGGCCGCCTGGAAAAAGCGCTTGCCTGGCTGGAGGAGTCCGGCATCCGACGCAGCACGTATGCGCCGCCGATGTTCCGTCTGCTGTGGAAGGCGGGCGTCCGGATCCCGCCACCCCACATGAATGGATTCGTCGTGAATGCCTTCGTGATGGGCGGGTTCTTCGCCACCGCCTGGGGCTTGATCATGTGGCTGGCGCTCTGGTCGTGGCAGGGCAAGCCCTTCGTCGCGGTGGTTGCCACATCGCTGAGCGCCGGCGCACTGTTCGGCCTGATCATGGCGGCCTATCTGGTCGCGCAGGCGCGCCACTACCAGGTGCCTCGCTGGTTGACGTTCACTGCGGACTGAAGCCGGAGAGGTCAAAGAAAAGCCCCGCATCGCGGGGCTTTCTTCTTCTCTGGCGGCAGGTCGCTTACTCGCCCAGCGCCTTCGCCACGAACGGCGGCGCCACCAACACGCCGGTGTGCAGGTGCGCGGTGTAGTACAGCGTGTCGAACGGCTTGGCGGCGGCATCCGCTTCGCGGAACGCAAAGTCGAAGCCGGCCTGCTTGCTGGCGAGGGTCACGCTCCACCAGCCGGTCGGGTAGCACGGCTGCGGGAACGGCAGCGTCTTGAACGACTGGAAGCCGGCCTTGCCCATCTCGGCGCGCATGTCCTTGATCAGGTCCAGCAGCGCCAGCGGCGATTCGGACTGCTGCACCAGCAGGCCGTCGGGCTTGAGCGCGCGGTAGCAGCTCTCGAAGAATGCCTTGTTGAACAGGCCTTCGGCCGGACCTACCGGATCGGTGGAGTCGACGATGACCACGTCCACGCTGCCGGGCTCGCAGTTGGCCATGTAGGCCACGCCGTCGTCGAACAGCAGCTCGGCACGCGGATCGTGGTTGGATTCGCACAGCTCGGGGAAGTACTTCTCCGCCATGCGTGTGACCTGCTCGTCGATGTCGCACTGCGTGGCCTTCTCCACGCCGGGGTGCTTCAGCACCTCGCGCAGCGTGCCGCAGTCGCCGCCACCGATGATCACCACGCGCTTGGGCGCCGCGTGGGTGAACAGTACCGGGTGGCTGATCATCTCGTGGTAGAAGAAGTTGTCGCGCGTGGTCAGCATCATCGCGCCATCGATCACCATCAGCTTGCCCCAGTCGGTGCTGTCGTAGATCTCGATCTTCTGGAACGGCGACTGCACCTCGTCCAGCTTGCCGGTCGTACGGAAACCGATGGCGGAGCCGGTGTGCGAGAAGTGTTCGATGAACCAGGTGTCGTTGGCGGTCATGGGCTGTCCTGCATGAAGGGAATGGCAACGGCGATGGGGCCTGCCGCTGCGGCGGCGCATTGTAACGGACCCATGTGACCGCAGCCTGTAGAATGCGCCTCCGTTCGCCTCCCTTGGAAAACCGCCATGTCCTGGTCCACCGACCACGCCCGCAAGACCTACTCCGTCCCGCACTGGGCCGAAGGGTATTTCGACGTGGACGCCGCCGGCCGCATTGTGGTGTCGCCCAAGGGCGCGCAGGGCCCGGTGATCCCGCTGCCGGAGGTGGTGGACGCAGCGCGCGCGCAGGGCGCCCAGCTGCCGCTGCTGGTGCGCTTCCCGGACATTCTGGGCGATCGCCTGGGCAAGCTGCAGGCCGCGTTCGCGCAGGCGCAGGCCGACTGGGAGTACAAGGGCGGCTACACGGCGGTCTATCCCATCAAGGTGAACCAGCATCGCGGCGTCGCCGGCACGCTGGCCTCGCACGCGGGCGAGGGCTTCGGTCTGGAAGCCGGCAGCAAGCCCGAGCTGATGGCCGTGCTGGCGCTGTCGCGCCCGGGCGGGCTGATCGTCTGCAACGGCTACAAGGACCGCGAATACATCCGTCTGGCGCTGATCGGCCGCAAGCTGGGCCTGCAGACCTTCATCGTCATCGAGAAGCCGTCCGAGCTGGCGCTGGTGATCGAGGAGTCGCGCGCGCTGGGCGTGAAGCCCGGTCTCGGGGTGCGCATGCGCCTGGCCACGCTGGGCGCGGGCAAGTGGCAGAACAGCGGCGGCGACAAGGCTAAGTTCGGCCTGTCCCCGCGCCAGGTGCTGGACCTGTGGAAGCAGCTGCGCGAAGCCGGCCTGCAGGACACGCTGAATCTGCTGCATTTCCACATGGGCTCGCAGATCAGCAACGTGCGCGACATCGCCAACGGTATGCGCGAGGCGACGCGCTATTTCATCGAGCTGTCGAAGCTGGGCGCGAGCATCAGCCATGTCGACGTCGGTGGCGGCCTGGGCATCGATTACGAAGGCACGCGCTCGCGCAGTTACTGCTCGATCAACTACGGCATCGGCCAGTACGCCAGCAACATCGTGCAGCCGCTGGCCGAGGCCTGCGAGCAGCACAGCCTGACGCCGCCGCGCATCGTCACCGAGTGCGGTCGCGCGATGACCGCGCACCACGCGGTGCTGGTGGTCAACGTGTCGGAAGTCGAGCAGGCGCCGGAAGGCCGCGTGCCGCCCGCGCACGACGACGAGCCGGCGGTGATCCGCCACCTGCGCGAGATCCACGGCGAGCTCGACACGCGCCCGGCAGTCGAACTGTTCCACGAAGCGCAGCACCACCACAGCGAGGGCCTGTCGCTGTACGCGCTGGGCCAGATCGACCTGGTGCACCGTGCGCGCATCGACGACCTGTTCTACGCCATCGCGCATGCCGTGCGTGCGCGCCTGAGCAGCGACGAGCGTAGCCACCGCGACCTGCTCGACGAACTCAACGAACGGCTGGTCGATAAGTATTTCGTCAACTTCAGCGTGTTCGAGTCGATTCCCGACGTGTGGGCCATCGACCAGGTGTTCCCGATCGTGCCGATCGAACGCCTCGACGAAGCGCCGGCGCGGCGCGGCATCATCGCCGACATGACCTGCGACTCGGACGGCATGGTGAAGACCTATGTCGAGAACGAGGGCCTGGATTCCTCGCTGCCGCTGCATGCCATGAAGCCCGGCGAAAGCTATCGCCTCGGGATCTTCCTGGTGGGCGCCTACCAGGAAATCCTCGGCGACATCCACAACCTGTTCGGCGACACCGACGCGGTGGAAGTCAGCGCCGATGCCGGCACCGGCTACCTGCTCACCCAGCAGCGCCGCGGCGACACCACCGACGTGATGCTGGACTACGTGGGCTACAAGCTGGAAGACCTGCGGTCCGCTTACCGTACGCGCGTGGAAGAGGCGAAGTTGCCCGCGGATGAAGCCGTGGCGCTGGCCGATGCGCTGGAAGCCGGCCTGACCGGGTACACCTACCTGTCGGACGAACCGCTGGGCTGAGGCCGGTCACCCGGCGACAGGCATGCTGCAGCAGGCCAATGCGGCCTGCAGCAGCGCGATCATCAGCCTGAGCAGCAGACACGGGCATGCGTCAGCCACGGGTGCGTCCTCCGCGGTTCGGCTTGTTCATGACGACATCTTCGATGCGTCGTGCCGCAAAAGCGCCAATTGCAGTTCCACGCGCTTGAGCTCACGCAGCATGCGGTTGGCTTCCATGTGGCTGCCCAGGAACGACTTCATGATCATCGTGAACTGGAACAGCACGATCGCCAGCACGCCCCATTGCACGGCTGCCAGGACTTCGTTGGCATGCCAGCTCCGCCATAGCGAAACACCGAAGCCCGCGAAGGCGGCGATGCCGCAGAGGTAGGCCACCCACACCACCCAACCCAGCGCTCCGCGGAACAGCCCGAACGCCTGGGAGAAATAGCCGGGTTCGCCATGCCGCGCCAACAGGTCGCGATCCTCGGCCGAGAGGGTCTGCTTGATCAGGTCATCAGTCTTGTTCATCGGTGCTTCCTTCCAGTCGCGCGCGGATCTTGCGCCGCGCATGCATCAGCCGGGTCTTGACCGTTCCCGGGGGCACGTCGAGCGCGACGGCGATCTCCGCCACGCTCAGGTCTTCCAGGTAGAAAAGTGACAGCGCCGCGCGCTGGGGCGCGGGCAGGGCCTGCATCTCCGCCCTGACGATGGCCAGCTCCGCCGTGCGTTCGCCCACCGCGTCCTGTTCGCCAGGCATCACCGCCTCAGGCTCGATCTCGACGAGGTGGGTGCGCTCGAATTGCCGTCCGCGGAGCGCGCGTGTGCAACTGCGGGTGACGATGCGAAAGGCCCAGGCCGGGAACGCCGCCACATCGTCCAGCCGGCGGAGTCCGCGCAGGATCTCGACCCAGGCTTCCTGGACCATGTCGCGCGCAAGGTCGGGATGACCCGTCAGCCGCCATGCGTGCCGCAGCAGGCGCGGCTGCCAGCGCGCGACCAGACGCACCCACGCGGGGCGATCGCCGGTGCGGGCCGCCGCGGCGAGGTACTCGTCCAGTATCCGTTCCGTGTCCCGCTGCACGCGCCTGCCCCCGTCTCCGTCTGTCGGGAATCAAGGTGCCGGATTCGAGGAAAACGGTTCAATCCGGTGGGGAGACATTGCCGAGCGACCGGCGCTGACGTCCGCCCTAGACGCCCCGATGGACCTGGAATCCCGCGAACGACTGCGTCACCGGCATGATCTCCAGCCGGTTGATGTTGAGGTGCGGCGGCAGTGTGGCGACGTAGAAGATCTGTTCGGCGATGTCGTCGGCCGTCATCGGCTGCGCCCCTGCGTAGAGCTTGTCCGACGCGGCCTGGTCGCCGTGCGTGCGGACCAGGGTGAACTCGGTTTCGGCCATGCCGGGTTCGATGTCGGTCACTCGCACGCCGGTGCCGTGCAGGTCGCTGCGCAGGCCCAGCGAGAACTGGCGAACGAACGCCTTGGTGCCGCCATACGTGTTGCCGCCCGGATACGGGTAGCTGCCGGCGATCGAGCCGATGTTGATGATGGCGCCCTTTCGCTCCACCAGCAGCGGCAGCAACCGGCGGGTGACGGTGACCAGCGCCAACACGTTGGTTTCGATCATCGTGCGCCAATCGTCCAGTGAAGCCTGCTGCGCAGGTGCCGTGCCCAGCGCCAGTCCGGCGTTGTTGACCAGCAGGTCGATGTCGCGGAAGGCCGCGGGCAACGCATCGAGGGCGGCGTCCAGGGCCGCTTCGTCGCGGATGTCGAATGCGGCGGCGTGCACCTTGTCCGCCCCGAGCTCGTCCACCAGTGCCTGCAGGCGATCGGCGCGGCGACCGGTGGCGATGACGCGCCAGCCGGCGGCCACGAAGCGGCGGACGGCAGCGGCACCGAAGCCTGACGTGGCGCCGGTGATGAGGGCGGTGCGGGTCATGGGCGATCCTGCGGAAACGGGGAAGGGTCGGGTCAGGCGGTCGCGCGCATCGTGCGCTGCGCCTGCCACTGGGCACCCAGATGGGCGCCCAGCGCCGCCGCGGCGAGTGACAACACGGCGCTGGCGGCATTCATGCGGAAGATGGCCAGGAGCGGGCGCCCGCCATCGATGGCCGGCAGCGCGATGTTCGCCAATAGCACGAACGTGGCGATCCAAAGGGCCAACGTCAGCCCCAGCGCCACCACCAGGAACCGCCGCCCGGCGATAACCCCGCCGAGCGCCATGCAGGCGGCGGTGACCAGATAGCTGATCGGCGCGAGGTAGCCCAGCGGCGTGGGCACCATCTGTTGCCAGGCGGGCGGCAGGAACCGCGATGCAAGCCAGGACGCGGCCAGCAGGGCGACGAGCACCATCACCGTGGCGAGCGTCATGCGCTGCCAGGGGCGAAGGGCGCTCACTGCGCCTTCACCGCCATCGCGGGCAGGCCGCCGCTGGCGAGCTTCTGCTTGGCTTCGGCCAGTTCGCTGGCGGTGCCGTACGGCCCCATGCGGACGCGGTAGACGGTCTTGCCGTTGATCTGCGCCGATTCCACGCGGGCGCTCAGGCCCAGCATGGCGATCTTGGCCTTGGTGGCTTCGGCATCGCCGGATGCCCCGAAGGCGCCGGCTTGCAAGATGTAGCGGGCGCCGCTGTCGGCACTGGCCACCGTGGCGGCGGGCTTGGGCGCCGGCGCCGTGTCGGGGACGCGCGGCGTTTCCGCGGCCGCGCGAGGCGTCGGCGTCTCGTCGATCGGTGCCGGCTGTGCGCTGTCGTTGCCGGCAGGCGTCGGCACGACGGTCGTCGACTGGCCGCTCAGCGCGGCGCGTGCCTTGCGGGCTTCTTCCTCGCGCGCGCTGGCGGCGAGTTCGGCATCGGACATCTGCACTTCCTTGCCGGGCAGCAGGGTGTAGAAGTCGTACTGTGTTTCCTTGGTGCCGGCCTCGTCGGGCATGGCGGCGGTGGCCGGTGCATCGCTGGCGGGCGCGTCGGGCACCACCGCTTCCACGTCGGCGCTGTCGATCGGCGCGGGCTGCGCGTCCGGATTGGGCTGCGGGCGGAAGAAGCTGTCGCCGTCCTTCTTGCCCAGGCCCGGCACGATGAAATACACCGCCAGGCCGATCAGCAGGCCCAGCACCAGCCATACCCAGGCGGGCGTGGCGTGACCGGAATTGCGGGTGGCCTGGTTCTTACCGCGTCTTGCTGCCATGTACTGCTTCTCCGCTTACATCTTCTCGGGCGCACTGACGCCCAACAGGTCCAGTCCGTTGGCCAGCGCCTGGCGGACCGCCAGGGCCAGCGCCAGGCGCGCGTCGCGTGCGGCCGCATCGTCGATCAGCACGGGCGTGCCCGCGTACCACGTGTGGAAAGCATAGGCCAACTCGCGCAGGTATTGCGCCACGAGGTGCGGCTCCAGCGCGTCGCCGGCGGCCTCCACCACTTCCGGATAGCGCGACAGTTCCACCATCAGCTGCAGCGAGGTGTCGTCGTCCAGCCGCGCCAGGTTCGCCAAACCGTTGGCCTGGTCGTAGGCGTAACCCTTCTCGCCGGCCTGCCGCAGCAGGCTGCACACGCGCGCATGCGCGTACTGCACATAGAACACCGGGTTGTCGTTGCTCTGCTGGCGGGCCAGGTCGATGTCGAAGGTCAGCTGCGAGTCGGGTTTGCGCGCGATCAGGAACCAGCGCGTCGCATCGGCGCTGGTCTCTTCGATCAGGTCGCGCAGGGTGAAGTAGCTGCCGGCGCGCTTGGACAGCTTCACTTCCTCGCCGCCGCGCATCACCGTGACCATCTGGTGCAGCACGTACTCCGGGTAGCCGGCCGGAATGCCTTCGCCCAGCGCCTGTAGGCCGGCCTTCACGCGGGCCAGCGAACCGTGGTGGTCGGCGCCCAGTTCGGTGATCGCGCGCTCGTAGCCGCGCTGCCACTTGCTGAGGTGATAGGCTACATCCGGCACGAAGTAGGTGTAGGTACCGTCGGACTTGCGCATCACGCGGTCCTTGTCGTCGCCGAAGTCGGTGGACTTCAGCCACAGCGCGCCGCCTTCCTCGTAGGTGTGGCCGGAAGCCACCAGCTTGCGCACGGTTTCCTCGACCTTGTGGTCGGCATACAGCGAGCTTTCCAGGAAGTAGCGGTCGAACGACACGCCGAACGCGGCCAGGTCCAGGTTCTGCTCGCGGCGCAGATAGGCCACGGCGAAACGGCGGATGGCGTCCAGGTCCTGTGGATCCTTCGCGCCGGTGACCACGTGGCCTTCGACCTCGACCGAGTCGCCGTTGAGGTAAGCCTGCGCCACGTCGGCGATGTAGTCGCCGCGGTAGCCGTCTTCCGGCCAGCCCTCGCTGTCCGGTGTCAGGCCCAGGGCGCGGGCCTGGGTGGACTTGGCCAGGTTGTCGATCTGCACGCCGGCATCGTTGTAGTAGAACTCACGCTTCGCATCCCAGCCGTTGGCTGCCAGCACGCGCGCGATGCAGTCGCCGATCGCGCCGGCGCGGCCATGGCCCACGTGCAGCGGGCCGGTCGGGTTGGCGGAGACGTATTCCACGCCCACCGTGCGGCCCGCGCCGCGTTCGTTGCGGCCGTAGGCGGTGCCCTGCGCCAGCGCGGTGGCGACTTCGCGCTGGTAGGCGCCGGGGCTGAGGTGGAAATTGATGAAGCCCGGGCCCGCGATCTCCACCTTGGCCACGTCGTCGCTGGCCGGCAGTGCGGCGACCAGCGCGGTGGCGATGGCGCGCGGATTGCTGCGCGCGGCCTTGGCCAGCTGCATGGCGGCATTGGTGGCGAAGTCGCCGTGTTCGCGGGTCTTGGGGCGCTCGACCACGAAATCCGGCGTGGCGGTGTCGGCCGGCAGGGTGCCGGCGGAGCGCAGGGCATCGATGCCCTGGGCGATCAAGGCGCGGAGGGAAGCTTTCACGGGAGACCGTCGTGTTGCGTGGGAACCGCCTATTCTAGGTTTTCCCGGCCCCCGAGTGGGCTCGTCGCGGTTCAGGTGGGGCGGTGGTCCTGCCCGTTCAGACCCAGCCGCGCGCGGCCATCGACTGCGGCGGCCCGTCGCCGACGACGAAGTGGTCCAGCAGGCGCACATCGACCAGCGCGAGCGCCTGCTTCAGGCGCTGGGTGACGGCGCGGTCGGCAGCGGACGGTTCTGCGCAGCCGGAGGGATGGTTGTGCCCCACGATCAGGGCCGTGGCGTTGATGGCCAACGCGCGGCGCGCGACCTCGCGCGGATGCACTTCGGCGCTGTCCACCGAGCCTTGGAACAGTTCCTCGAACCCCAGCACGCGGTGGCGGGTGTCGAGGAACAGGGCGGCGAACACTTCCTGCCGCCGTCCCCGCAGCCGCTGCGCGAAATAGCGGCCGGCGGCCTCCGGGTCGCTGATGGCGTCGCCGCGCTCCAGCGAGGCGTGCAGCAGGCGGTTGCCCAGTTCCAGCGCCCCGGCCAGGGCGCACGCGCGGGCCGGGCCCAGGCCGGGCAGCGTGGTCAGTTCGGACGGCGGGCGTTCCAGCAGGGCACGCAGCGGGCCATGCTGGGCGAGCAGTTCGCGCGCCGTGGCGACGGCGTCGCGCCCGTGCAGGCCCGAGCCCAGGAAGATCGCCAGCAGTTCGGCGTCGCTGAGGCTGCCGGCACCCCGCGCCAGCAGCTTTTCGCGGGGACGTTCTTCGTGGGGCCAGTCGCGGATGTGCATGGGCGCACTGTCGCGAATGCTTGAGTCGGACCGCATCGGGCGGCAACGGCCGTTCGGGTAAGCTAATCGCCTGTATCGACGTAGGAATGGGCCGACGTGACGGGATCGGACAAGACACAGGGCCTGGCGGGGCGTCGCCTGCTGCTGTGCGTGGGGGGCGGGATTGCCGCCTACAAGGCGCTTGAACTGGTGCGCCGCCTGCGCGATGCGGGCGCGCAGGTGCAGGTCGCCATGACCGCCGGGGCGCAGCAGTTCGTCACGCCGCTGAGCTTCCAGGCGCTGTCCGGACACCCCACCCGCACGTCCCTGTGGGACAGCGCGGCCGAGCAGGCGATGGGCCATATCGAACTGGCGCGCTGGGCGGACCAGGTGATCGTCGCGCCCGCCACCGCCGACCTGATGGCGCGCCTGGCGCATGGGCTGGCCGACGACCTGGTCACCACGTTGTGCCTGGCGACCACCGCGCCGGTCATGATCGCGCCGGCGATGAACCACCGCATGTGGGAACACCCCGCCACCCAGGGCAACCTGGCCACGCTGCGTGGTCGTGGCGTGCGGGTGGTGGGGCCGAACGACGGGCCGTTGGCCGAGGGCGAATCCGGTCCCGGCCGGCTCGCCGAGCCAGGCGAGATCGTGGCCGCACTGGCCAACCACGCCGACGATGCCCCGTCGGTGCCGCAGGACCTCGCCGGATTGAAGGTGGTGGTCAGCGCGGGCCCCACCTACGAGGACCTGGACCCGGTCCGCTACCTGGGCAACCGCAGCAGCGGCAAGATGGGCTTCGCTGTCGCCGCCAGCGCTGCAAAGCGTGGCGCGGCGGTCACCCTGGTCGCCGGCCCCGTGCACCTGCCCACGCCGGCGGGCGTGACCCGCGTGGATGTGCGTTCCGCCGCGCAGATGCACCAGGCCGTGTTCGCCGCCCTGCCGGCCGACGTCTACATCGGCGCCGCGGCCGTGGCCGACTACACCCCGCGTGTGCCGGCCGCCGACAAGATCAAGAAATCCAGCGAATCGCTGGCGCTGGACCTGGTGCGCACCCCGGACATCCTGGCCGAGGTCGCGGCGCAGACGCAGGCGCTCAAGCTGGTGGTCGGCTTCGCCGCCGAGACCAATAACGTGGCCGAGTACGCGCGCAAGAAGCTGGAAGCCAAGCGGCTGGACATGATCGTGGCCAACCGCGTGGGCATCGCCGATGGCGGGTTCGAGAGCGACCGGAACGCGATGACGGCCTACTGGAAGGAAGGCGAGCGCAGCTTCGCCTCCGCGCCCAAGACGCAGCTGGCGGACGAACTGATCGACCTGATCGTGGAGCGACTGAACGCATGAGCGCATCCCGCGCGGTGGAAGTGAAGCTGCTGGACCCCCGCTTCGGCGACGAATGGCCGCTGCCGGCCTACGCCACCGAAGCCAGCGCCGGCATGGACCTGCGCGCGGCGCTGGATGCGCCGCTGGTGCTGGAACCGGGTGACGCCGCGCTGGTGCCCAGCGGCATCGCCCTGCACTTGGGCGATCCGCAGCTGTGCGCCGTGGTGCTGCCCCGCTCGGGGCTGGGCCATCGGCACGGCATCGTGCTGGGCAACGGCACCGGCCTGATCGACGCCGACTACCAGGGGCCGCTCCTGATCAGCGTCTGGAACCGCGGGCACGAGGCCTTCACCATCCAGCCGGGCGACCGCATCGCCCAGGTCATGGTGCTGCCGGTCGTGCGCGTGAGCCTGCAGGTGGTGGATACTTTCGCCGACAGCGCACGGGGGACGGGTGGTTTCGGCCACACCGGCGTGCGGTGACAGGGGACAAGCCGATGAACACGACGAACGACAAGCGTCCGCGGATGCCCGTGGGCGATACGCGGCGCGCGCTGCCGCTGCTGGCGGTGCTGTTGCTGCTGCTGGCCGGCCTGCTGGCCTGGAGCGGGGTGCGGCAATGGCGCGATGCGGCCCTGCTCGACGACATGCAGCGCGCCCGCGACGCGGCGGCTTCGGCGGTGGAGAGCGCCTACCGCGCCCAGACCGGACAGCTGGCCCAGCGCCTGGCGTCGGCACCGGTGAAGGCCGCATTGGACCGCAACGACAGCGCCGCCGCTGTCGCGGCGCTGCGCGAGGGATGGACGGGCGTCGAGCAGGTCGAGATCCATGACGGCGCGCTGGAGTCGGCCTATGCCGACGCGGCGGCCTTCGGCTTCAGCAAGCTCGCGCTGCTCGAGGCGGGCATGCAGGGCGAGGCGGTGGCGGCCCGGGTGGTCAAGGATGGCAAGACCACGGCCTTCGGCCTGGCGGCGGCCGTTCCGCAGGGCGTGGTGTACGTACGCCTGCCGCTGGCGCAATTGACCGGCGGATTCGACGGCGTGGCCATGCCCGCGGGCGGCTACCTGGCGCTGCGGCAGGGTGCGTTCAGCGTGCGCGAGCGTGGCAACGCCGGCCTGCAGGACGGCGCCGAGCGCATGGCGCACACGGTTGGCAAGACCGGCCTGCGCGTGGCCACCGCCGTGCCGGACAGCGAACCGGGCCCGCTGGGCCTGGGTGCGATTCCCGCGCTGGTGGCCGCCGGCCTGCTGGCGGCGCTGGCCGCACTGGCGCTGCTGGTGGCGCGGGGCGGCATCCGCCTGCCCCGCATCGGAAAGAAAGGCGCCCTCATGGACGAAACCGACGGGCCCACCCTGGGCGAAGCGCTGCTGCGCGAACCACCGCCGATGCCGGCCGCCCGCGAGGCGCGCGCGCAGGAAGAGGGAGGCCCTCCCGACCGCAGTGCGGTCGAGGTCGACCCGGGCATCTTCCGCGCTTACGACATTCGCGGCATCGTCGGAAAGACGCTGAACATCGAGGTGGCCGAGCTGATCGGCCTGGCGATCGGCTCGGTAATGCGCGACGAGGACCTGGCCGACATCGTGGTCGGGCGCGACGGGCGTCTGTCCGGTCCCGATCTGGTCGGCGGGCTGATCAGCGGCCTGCGCAAGGCCGGTCGCAACGTCATCGACATCGGCCTGGCGCCCACGCCGGTCGCGTACTTCGCCGCCTACCACCTGCGTACCGGCAGCAGCGTGGCGGTGACCGGCAGCCACAACCCGCCGGACTACAACGGGTTCAAGATCGTGGTCGGCGGCCAGACGCTGTCCGGCGATGCGATCACCGACCTGTACGAACGCATCCGCGACAACCGGCTGCACGTCGCCAACGTGCCCGGCGACCTGCAGCAGCGCGACGTGTCGGCCGACTACATCCAGCGCATCGCCGACGACGTGCAGCTGGAGCGGCCGCTGAAGGTGGTGGTGGACGCCGGCAACGGCGTGGCCGGCGACATCGCGCCGCAGCTGCTGGAGGCGATCGGCGCCGACGTCATCCCGCTGTACTGCGAAGTCGATGGCACCTTCCCCAACCACCACCCCGACCCCAGCGAGCCGCACAACCTCGAGGACCTGATCCAGACGGTCAAGCGCTTCGACGCCGACATCGGCCTGGCCTTCGACGGCGACGGCGACCGGCTGGGCGTGGTGACCAGGGAAGGCGAGGTGATCTTCCCCGACCGCCTGCTGATGCTGTTCGCGGCCGACGTGCTGGAGCGCAATCCCGGCGCGCTGATCATCTACGACGTGAAGTGCACCGGAAAGCTGCAGGGCTGGGTGCTGCGCCACGGCGGCACGCCGATGATGTGGAAGACCGGGCACTCGCTGATCAAGGCGAAGATGCGCGAGAGCGGCGCCGAACTGGCCGGCGAGATGAGCGGGCACTTCTTCTTCCAGGAGCGCTGGTACGGGTTCGACGACGGCCTCTATTCGGCCGCCCGCCTGCTGGAGATCCTCGCCAACCGGGCCGAGACGCCGTCCGAGGTGCTGGCGGCCCTGCCCGACGGCGTGTCCACGCCGGAGATCAAGGTGGATGTGCCGGACGGTACGCCCCACGAGATCGTGGCGCGGTTCGTCGAGGGCGCCAGCTTCGAAGGCGCACGCCTGTCCACGATCGATGGCCTGCGCGCGGACTGGGACGATGGCTGGGGCCTGGTGCGCGCTTCCAACACCACGCCGATCCTGGTGCTGCGCTTCGAGGCGGACAACACGGCGGCACTGGAGCGCATCAAGGACGAGTTCCGCGCGCGCCTGCAGGCGCTGGCACCGGAGCTGACGATGACGTTCTGAGGCCACCGCCGGAACGGGAAGCCGACGACGCCGGGCATGCCCGGCGTCGTCGTATCCAGGGACCCGGCATCGCGCCGGTCCGGAAGTGGATCAGCGGCGGGCGGGTGCCTGCGCGTCGGTGGACGCATCGGCCGGGGCGGTGGCGGCGGCTTCGGCCTGCTCCGCGGTGACGCCCTTCATCGCGCGGAAGCGCTGCAGGGTGTCGGCGATCTCCACGTCCAGCTCGGCACGCTGGCTTTCGAAGCTCTGCTGCAGACGGCGGGTACGCACCAGTTCGGCGTGGCGCTGGTGGATCGCGGCGGCCATCTCGGCGGTGACCGGCTTGCCGGCCAGCTCGCGGTCCCCGGCGGTCTGCAGCAGGCTGATCAGGCCTTCGCGCAGGCTGACCGCGTTGTAGCGCGCGGTCTGCACGTTGTTGTCGACGATGGCGGTGCGTTCGTTGAACACGCGGCGCAGGTCGTCCTCGCTGCGGTAAGAAAGCAGCATGGCCGCATCGGTGCGTCGACGCGTCTCTGCGGCGGCCGCATCCATCTGCCGCTGCTGTGCCTCGACGGCGGCCTGGGCACGCTCCTCGGCGGTCAGGGCGCGCTCCACGCCACCCGTGCGCAGGCCGCTGCTGGCGCTGATCTCGTCGCGCGCGGCATTCACGGCGTCGGCGGGCAGGGCGTCGCTGCAGACGCGCTGGCCCTTCTCCTGCCAGCAGAACAGTTTCTTGGCGCCGGCGGCGCCCTTGTCCTGCGCCAGCGCGCAGGGCATCGCCACCAGCGCAGCGGTGGCCAGCAGGATGGATGTGCGGACAGTCATGGCAGCCCCCTGCTGCATCAGTCCTGGGTCGCGCTGCCGTAGCGGGCCCGGTAGGCCAGCAGGTCGTCGCGATGGCGGACAAGGTCGGCGCTTTCGCCGGCAAATGCAAGCAGGTCGTGCAGGTTGGCCACGGCCACCACGGGGACGCCGGTTTCCTCGGCGACGGATTGCGCCGCCGAACGGCGCGGCGCGGCCGCGCCCGGTTCGCCCAGCACTTCCTGGCGGTCGAGCGCGACGACGATCCCGGCCGGGGTGCCGCCACCGGCGCGGATCAGGCCCAGCGCCTCGCGGATCGCGGTACCGGCGGTGATCACGTCGTCGACGACCAGCACGCGCCGGTCTTCCAGTGGCGCGCCGATCAGCAGACCGCCCTCGCCATGGTCCTTGGCTTCCTTGCGGTTGAAGGCCACGGGCAGGTCGCGCCCGCGGCGGGCGAACTCGCAGGCCAGTGCCGTCGCCAGCGGGATGCCCTTGTAGGCCGGGCCGAACAGCAGGTCGAACTGCAGGCCGGTCTCTTCGATCGCGTCGGCATAGCAGGCGGCCAGGCCGGCCAGGAGCGTGCCGCTGTCGAAGCGGCCGGCGTTGAAGAAGTAGGGACTCTGCCGGCCCGATTTCAGCGTGAACTGGCCGAAGCGCAGGGCCTGCGCGTGCAGGGCGAGCTGGAGGAAACGGGCGCGATGGTCGGTCATGGCGGCAGGGACTGAACAGGACGGGGGACAGGATAACCGCCGCGGCCTGCGCGCCGCGCGGTCCGGGCGCCGGTTCGGGTACGCTTGCCCGGTTTCCGACGAACGACGTATCCATGCGCATCATCAGCTTCAACGCCAACGGCCTGCGCTCGGCGGCCACCAAGGGATTCTTCGACTGGTTCGCCGCGCAGGACGCCGACGTGCTGTGCGTGCAGGAGACCAAGGCGCAGGAACACCAGCTGGCCGGCCCCGAGTTCCTGCCCGCCGGCTACAAGGCCTGGTTCCGCGACGCGAGCACCAAGAAGGGTTACAGCGGGGTGGCGATCTACGCCAAGCGCGAGCCGGACGAGATCCGCACCGCGCTGGGCTGGCCCGATTTCGACGAGGAAGGGCGCTATATCGAAGCGCGCTTCGGCGACCTGAGCGTGGTCTCGTTCTACATCCCGTCCGGCTCGTCGGGCGAGGAGCGCCAGGGCTTCAAGTTCAAGGTCATGGAGTGGCTTGCACCGGTGCTGGACGAGTGGCGCCGCAGCGGCCGTCACTATGTGCTGTGCGGCGACTGGAACATCGTGCGCAGCCGGCTGGACATCAAAAACTGGACCAGCAACCAGAAGAACTCCGGCTGCCTGCCGCCCGAGCGCGACTGGTTGAACGCGATGTGCGTGGACGACGGCGGCTGGGTCGATGCCTACCGCGTGCTGCACCCAGAGGGCCAGGACTACACCTGGTGGAGCAATCGCGGTGCCGCGCGCGCCAACAACGTGGGGTGGCGGATCGACTACCAGTTCGTCACCCCGTCGCTGCGTGATCGCCTGAAGGCCTGTTCGATCTACCGCGAGCAGCGCTTTTCCGACCATGCACCCTTCACGGTGGACTACGCCTGATGACGATCTCCAGCGATCGCCCGTCCAAACCCTCGGTCTGGCGCGCGTTCGCGCAGCCGTCGGCGTGGACGATGTTCTTCTTCGGCTTCGCCTCGGGCATGCCGTTCCTGCTGGTGGCCGGCACGCTGGCGTACTGGTTGACCGAGAACGGGCTGGAACTGAAGAACATCACCCTGATCGCGAGTGCCGGCCTGAGCTACACGCTGAAGTTCCTGTGGGCGCCGCTGGTGGATCGCTGGCGTCTGCCGCTCATCGGGCGGTTGGGTCAGCGGCGCGGCTGGCTGTTGTTCGCGCTGGCCGTGGTCATCGTGGGTCTTCTGCTGATGGCGCATCTGACCCCCGGCCGGCTGGCGCCTTTCGTCTGGGTCACCCTGATGACGGCGTTCGCCGGCGCCACCCTGGACATCGCGGTGGATGCCTACCGCATCGAGATCGCGCCGCAGGAATCGCAGGGCGCGCTGCTGGCCACTTACTCGCTGGGCTACCGCATCGCGCTGATCATCACCGGTGCGCTGGCGCTGATGCTGGCCGATCAGGTGTCATGGCCGCTGGTCTACCAAGCCATGGCAGTCGTCATGCTGGTGCCGGTGGTGGCGGTCCTGCTGTCGCGCGAACCGGATGTGGTGCGGATACGGATGACCACGTGGGGCGAGGGCTTGCGGGAAGGCGTCGTGGAGCCCTTCGTCGATTTCTTCCGCCGCTTCGGTGCCGCGCTGGCCATCGCCCTGTTCGCCTTCATCCTGCTGGCGAAGATTTCCGACCAGTCGCTGGGCGGCGGCATCATGGCGCCGTTCTACCTCAGCCAGGGGTTCACCAAGACCGAGATCGGCGCGGTCTCGAAGATCTGGGGCGTCTGGGTGGGCCTGGTCGGCGTGTTCATCGCCGGCATCGCCGTCGCGCGCTGGGGCGTCAAGTGGCCGCTGCTGGCGGGCATCGTGCTGGGGGCGATCAGCAACCTGCTGTACGTGTGGCTGATCGGCGCCGACGGCGACGTGTGGAAGCTCACGCTGGTGATCTCCGGCGAGAACCTCGCGCAGGGCTTCCAGGGCACCACGCTGGTGGCGTTCCTGTCGGCGCTGGTCAACCAGCGCTTCACCGCCACCCAGTACGCGCTGTTCTCGTCGCTGGTGATGCTGCCGGGCAAGCTGCTGGGCGCGGTGTCGGGCGGCATCGTGGAGCAGACGGGGTACGGGGTGTACTTCTGGATCACCGCCCTGGTGGCGATCCCGGCGGTCGCGCTGTTCTTCTGGCTGGCACCGCGCATCCGGTTCGGCGGCGACCACGAGCCGGCAAGCGGCATCGACCGGTCGGTGGGCGGCGCACCGGACTGAGCGCGTGCGCTAAAGTCCGACCAAGGGGCATGCAGGGGACGGGGCAATGACCGACATCGTGCTGAAGGACGTGGATCCGATCCTCGCCGAGCGCATCCGCCGCGTCTCTCAGGCGCGGGGATGGCCGATCCACGACACCATCTTCAACCTGCTGGAGCAGGGCCTGTTCGTCTGCGAAGCCGAAGTGCGCGGCGGCTTCGACGATCGTGAAGTCAACGTGCTGGCCGAAGCCATCAGCGCCCTGAAGGACGTGCCGCCCGGCAAGGGCTTCTAGGCGGGGAACACCGTGCCCAGGATGCGGCGCCCCGAGGCGCCGGTGACGGCCGGCAGATTGCCGGGGCGGCCCGCCAGCGTTTCGCGGGCCAGCCACGCGAAGCCCATCGCTTCCACGTAGTCCGGTTCCAGGCCATGCATCGCGGTCGACTCCACGATGGCCTGCGGCAGGTAGGCGGCCAGTCGCGCCATCAGCGCCGCATTCCGCACGCCACCCCCGCAGACCAGCACCCGGCGGGTGTCCGGCTGGGTCATCTGCAGCGCGTCGGCGACCGTGCGTGCGGTCAGGTCCAGCAGGGTCGCCTGCACGTCGGCGGGCGACAGGGCCGTCTCCCCCATGCGTGCCTGCAGCCACTCCAGGTGGAAATGCTCGCGCCCGGTGCTCTTGGGCGGCGGCTGCGCGAACCAGGGGTCCGCCAGCAGGCGCGCCAGCAGCGCCGCGTCGACCTGTCCGCTGGCCGCGAAGGCGCCGTCGGCATCGTACGCACGACCGGTGTGGCGCTCGCACCAGGCATCCATCAGCGCATTCGCCGGGCCCGTGTCGAACCCGCGGACCTCCCCGCCGACCGGCAGCAGGGTGAAATTGGCGATGCCGCCCAGGTTGAGTACCGCCCGGTCTTCCTGCGGCGAGCCCAGCAGCGCGGCGTGGAAGGCGGGCATCAGCGGTGCGCCCTGGCCGCCGGCGGCCACGTCGCGGCGGCGGAAATCGGCCACCGTGTCGATACCGCTGCGTTCGGCGATGACATTGCCGTCGCCCAGCTGCCAGGTGAAGGGAGGATCGGCCTGCGGACGGTGGCGGATGGTCTGGCCGTGCGAGCCGATCGCCCGCACGCGACCCCGCGGTATGCCGGCGTCCTGCAGCAGCGCCAGGGCCGTGTCGGCGAAGGCCAGCGCCACCGTCGCATCCAGCGCACCGAGTGCATCCAGCGACACGGTGTCCGCGCCCTGGCCCAGGGCGACCAGCCGGGTACGCGTCGCCTCGTCCCACGCGAACGTGCGGCCATGCACCAGCTGGCAGCGGAGCGCACGCCCCTCGCCCTCGAACCGGACCAGCGCGGCATCGATGCCATCGGCGCTGGTGCCGGACATCAGGCCCAGGTAGAGCGCGGAGGCGGGGGCGTCGGTGGCGTCGGTCATGCGGGAGGGTCGGGCAAAGAAAAAGGCGGGACAGTGTCCCGCCTTTTCGGATATCCCGCCATGTGCGGCCGGGTCAGCCCTTGCCGTTCTTCTTGGCCGGGGCAGGCTTGGCGGACGCCACGGCCGTGGCGGGCTTCGCCGCATCTTCGGCGGGGCCGACATCGGCGTAGATGATGTCCTCGACGGTGCGGATGCGCGCCAGCGCATTCGAGGTGTAGGTGCGGAACGACGCCAGCTGCGCCCCGGACAGCGGCTCGGGTGGCGGCATCGTCACCGACAGCGGGTTGCGGTGCACGCCGTTGATGCGGAATTCGTAGTGCAGGTGGGGGCCGGTGGACAGGCCCGTCGTGCCGACGTAGCCGATCACGGTGCCCTGCGCCACGCGCTGGCCCTGCTTGATCTTGCCCAGCCGCGACATGTGCGCGTACAGCGTGGTGTGGCCGCGGCCATGGTCGAGGATCACGGTGCGGCCGTAGCCGCCCTGCCAGCCGGCGAACTGCACGCGCCCGTCGCCTGCCGCCATGATCGGCGTGCCCGTCGACGCCGCGTAGTCCACGCCCTTGTGCATGCGCATGGTGCCCAGCACGGGATGACGCCGCGCGCCGAACTTGGAACTCATGCGCGCATAGGCGATGGGCATGCGGATGAAGTTCTTCTTCAGCGGCCGGCCGGCAGCGGTGAAGTACTCCGGCTTGCCGCCAGGACGGGTGAACCGGAAGCCGGAGTACAGCTTGCCGTCGACGGTGAAGGTGGCCGCCTGCACCGGTCCCGTGCTGATCAGTTCGCCCTCGCGCCAGGTCTGCTCGACCACCACGCTGAAGCGATCGTCCGGTCCCAGGTCGGAGTTGAAGTCGATGTCGTACTTGAAGATCTCGTCGGTCATCGAGTTGATGTTCGCCGACGTCAGCCCCGCCTTGCGCGCCGACCGGTTCAGCGAACGTCCCACCTTGCCGCTCAGCACGACGGTGCGGGTGGTGGTTTCGCGCGCGATGACCCGCTCGGTGATCTTGTCGGTGCCCACCACCAGTTCCACGCGGTGGCTGGGGTCGCGGTCGTAGCGCAGCGTGCGCAGGCTGCCGGTGACGGGCAGGTCGAAGGCGATCTCGGTGCCCGGCTTCAGGCGCGTCAGCGCCTTCTTCGCATCGCTGTTCTCCAGGATGCGGTGCAGCGTGGCGGCGGGAATGCCCAGCTCCTCGAAGATCGCCCCCATGGTCTGGCCCGGCTTCACGCGGACCACCTGCCAGCTGTCGCCGGCGGTACCGGCCTGGCGCGCGGCGGACAGTTCGGGTAGTTCGAGCAGCAGGGTGTTGCGGGGCTGGGAGACGGGTGCCTGGATGGCGCTGGAGAAGCCCGGCACGATGGTGGCCATCAACACGCCGATGGTGGTGAACAGACTGGCGTGGATCCAGTGGCGGCGCGTCCAGCGGCCTTCCGGCAGATGCCGCTTCACGGCGGTCTCCCGAAGCACGCCAAGGCGCTCGCGGAACTGTTGCTTGCGGCTGTTGCCGCCCCCATGACTCTGCATCAAGGTTGCACCCCGGGGCCAAGGCAAAGCCCCAATCGGCGTACCATAGACACGCGAAGACTTCGCGTCAAACCATTGAGTCAAATGGTTTTTTTGATTGGTATCACTATTTACCTTCTTTTAACGGTAACTTCACCTCACTGACTTGCCCTTCACGGGCGCCCCTGACTGGAACTGTTCCCCGTGTCCTCCGCTGAAGCTCTTGCCCTGATCGGCCGCGGTGCCGATGAAATCCTCAAGCCCGAAGAACTGGAGGCGCGCCTGAAGCTCGGTCGCCCGTTGCGCGTGAAGGCGGGGTTCGACCCGACGGCGCCCGATCTTCATCTGGGCCATACCGTGCTGCTCAACAAGATGCGGCAGTTCCAGGACCTGGGGCACCAAGTGATCTTCCTGATCGGCGATTTCACCGGGATGATCGGCGACCCCACCGGCAAGAACGTCACCCGCAAGCCGCTGACCCGCGAGGACGTGCTGGCCAATGCCCGCACCTACGAGGACCAGGTCTTCAAGGTGCTGGATCGCGAAAGGACGGAGGTCCGCTTCAACTCCGAATGGTTCGGCAGGATGGGCGCAGCGGACATGATCCGCCTCGCCGGCCAGCACACCGTGGCCCGCATGCTGGAGCGCGACGACTTCGCCAAGCGCTATGCCGCCCAGCAGTCCATCGCCATCCATGAGTTCCTGTACCCGCTGGTGCAAGGGTACGACTCCGTGGCGCTGCAGGCGGATATCGAACTCGGCGGCACCGACCAGAAGTTCAACCTGCTGATGGGCCGGGGACTCCAGGAGCACCACGGCCAGGCGCCGCAGATCGTGCTGACCATGCCGCTGCTGGAAGGGCTGGATGGCGTCAACAAGATGTCCAAGTCGCTGGGCAACTACATCGGCGTCAGCGAGCCGGCCATCGACATCGTCACCAAGACCATGAAGATCGGCGACGACCTGATGTGGCGCTGGATCGAGCTGTTGAGCTTCGAGATCGGCGTGACCGAAGCGGCCGCACTCCGGCAGTCGGTCGCCGACGGCGGGCTGAATCCGCGCGACGTCAAGCTGCGCCTGGCGCGCGAACTGGCGGTTCGCTTCCATGGTGCCGCCGATGCCGAAAAGGCGATCGCCGGCTGGCATGCCGTGGTCACGGGGCAGGGAGACACCTCGCTGCTGGAGCTGAAGGAGGTGAGCGTGCCGGCAGAGGGGATCCGCATCGCGGCGCTGCTGACGATGGCCGGCATCACGCCCAGCAACTCCGAAGCCAACCGCAAGCTCAAGGAGCGGGCGGTCAAGGTGGAAGGGGAAGTGGTCGAAGACGCCGGCCTTCAGCTGATGCCGGGTTTCGAGGGCGTCCTGCAGGTAGGCAAGCGCAATTTCGCGCGCGTCCATCTGGTAGCGGGCTGAGCAGGCCATCGCTGCCTGAAGGCCGGTCAGCGGGACGTGAAAAATTCCGTCCGCACCCCTTCCCAAAGCTGACAGAACCCGCCATACTTTCCCTCCCCCGACGCACGGGGCCTTGCCGGACCGGCAGGGCGCCAGAAGAAGGGAAACGAATCGCCAACAA
>NZ_CP060731.1:1110000-1112500 GCF_014397415.1 Pseudoxanthomonas mexicana
GTGAACTGAAATATCTAAGTAACCGGAGGAAAAGAAATCAACCGAGATTCCCTGAGTAGTGACGAGCGAACGGGGACCAGCCCTTAAGCTGGATTGGTTTTAGAAGAACAGTCTGGAAAGACTGGCCATAGACGGTGACAGCCCGGTATTCGAAAAGACCTTTTCAGTGAAGACGAGTAAGGCGGGGCACGAGAAACCCTGTCTGAACATGGGGGGACCATCCTCCAAGGCTAAATACTCCTGACCGACCGATAGTGAACCAGTACCGTGAGGGAAAGGCGAAAAGAACCCCGGAGAGGGGAGTGAAATAGATCCTGAAACCGTGTGCGTACAAGCAGTAGGAGCCCGCAAGGGTGACTGCGTACCTTTTGTATAATGGGTCAGCGACTTACTGTTCGTGGCAAGCTTAACCGTATAGGGGAGGCGAAGGGAAACCGAGTCTGATAAGGGCGCATAGTCGCGGGCAGTAGACCCGAAACCGGGTGATCTAGTCATGCCCAGGGTGAAGGTGCCGTAACAGGTACTGGAGGCCCGAACCCACTCCCGTTGCAAAGGTAGGGGATGAGGTGTGATTAGGAGTGAAAAGCTAATCGAACCCGGAGATAGCTGGTTCTCCTCGAAAGCTATTTAGGTAGCGCCTCGTATGAATCTTCTTGGGGGTAGAGCACTGTTATGGCTAGCGGGACATCGCGTCTTAGCAAACCATGGCAAACTCCGAATACCAAGACAGAATGTACGGGAGACACACGGCGGGTGCTAACGTCCGTCGTGAAAAGGGAAACAACCCAGACCCACAGCTAAGGTCCCAAATTTCGTGCTAAGTGGAAAACGATGTGGAAAGGCACAGACAGCCAGGAGGTTGGCTTAGAAGCAGCCACCCTTTAAAGAAAGCGTAATAGCTCACTGGTCGAGTCGGTCTGCGCGGAAGATTTAACGGGGCTAAGCACGAAACCGAAGCTTGGGGTGCATAACTTTGTTATGCGCGGTAGAGGAGCGTTCCGTAAGCCTGCGAAGGTGGCTTGAGAAGGCTGCTGGAGGTATCGGAAGTGCGAATGCTGACATGAGTAACGATAATGCGGGTGAAAAGCCCGCACGCCGAAAGCCCAAGGTTTCCTTGCGCAACGTTAATCGACGCAGGGTTAGTCGGTCCCTAAGGCGAGGGCGAAAGCCGTAGTCGATGGGAAGCAGGTTAATATTCCTGCACCTCGCGTGAGTGCGATGGAGGGACGGAGAAGGTTAGGTGTACCGGGCGTTGGTTGTCCCGGGGAAAGGCGGTAGGTTTGGATCTTTGGCAAATCCGGGATCCTTTAAGACCGAGCACCGAGACGAGCCCTTTAGGGCGAAGTCACTGATACCACGCTTCCAGGAAAAGCTCCTAAGCTTCAGCTCACGCAGACCGTACCGTAAACCGACACAGGTGGGTAGGATGAGAATTCTCAGGCGCTTGAGAGAACTCGGGTGAAGGAACTAGGCAACATGGCACCGTAACTTCGGGAGAAGGTGCACCCTCTTTGGTGGCCCATGCGGGCTATAGCTGAGGGGGGTCGCAGAAACCAGGCCGCTGCGACTGTTTATCAAAAACACAGCACTCTGCAAACACGAAAGTGGACGTATAGGGTGTGACGCCTGCCCGGTGCTGGAAGGTTAATTGATGGGGTCAGCCGCAAGGCGAAGCTCTTGATCGAAGCCCCAGTAAACGGCGGCCGTAACTATAACGGTCCTAAGGTAGCGAAATTCCTTGTCGGGTAAGTTCCGACCTGCACGAATGGCGTAACGACAGCGGCGCTGTCTCCACCCGAGACTCAGTGAAATTGAAATCGCTGTGAAGATGCAGCGTTCCCGTGGCAAGACGGAAAGACCCCGTGAACCTTTACTATAGCTTTACATTGAACGTTGAGTTCGTCTGTGTAGGATAGGTGGGAGGCTATGAAACCGAGGCGCTAGCTTCGGCGGAGCCAACCTTGAAATACCACCCTGATGTGCTTGACGTTCTAACCTAGGTCCGTAATCCGGATCGGGGACCATGTATGGTGGGTAGTTTGACTGGGGCGGTCTCCTCCCAAAGAGTAACGGAGGAGCTCGAAGGTACGCTCAGCGCGGTCGGACATCGCGCACTGTGTGCAAAGGCATAAGCGTGCTTGACTGCGAGATCGACGGATCAAGCAGGTACGAAAGTAGGACTTAGTGATCCGGTGGTTCTGTATGGAAGGGCCATCGCTCAACGGATAAAAGGTACTCCGGGGATAACAGGCTGATACCGCCCAAGAGTTCATATCGACGGCGGTGTTTGGCACCTCGATGTCGGCTCATCACATCCTGGGGCTGTAGTCGGTCCCAAGGGTATGGCTGTTCGCCATTTAAAGTGGTACGCGAGCTGGGTTCAGAACGTCGTGAGACAGTTCGGTCCCTATCTGCCATGGGCGTTGGAAGTTTGAGAGGGGCTGCTCCTAGTACGAGAGGACCGGAGTGGACGAACCTCTGGTGTTCCGGTTGTCACGCC